>CAKTFN010000004.1 GCA_934561055.1 uncultured Eubacteriales bacterium | reverse complement strand
CAACCCGGCTAAAGCCGCATCGGAAGCCGATATTTTCCTTTTTCCCCCGCAAAAGGGAAATTCGGTTTCCAAATGCGACGTATTGAAAAGCGAATTTTTGGCAAGCGATGGAAAGTCGGAGGGGCAAGAGGATTTTGCGTTGTATTTTTGTTTTGACAAGGATGAAAGCACAGCAATGGTTGCTCCATTGCGAGCATTTCAGACGCAGTCAAGGCGGAAATACAGCGTAAAAGACCTTGACAATTCGGCTTTTTATTGCTTTGTTTTGTATCAATCGACAAAAGTGCCCCCAGCGGAGCGGACGGATGTAACTTTAAAAGAACCTGTGCGGTTAAAGAAACAATCTCAAATAAATAAGCCGTAGCGTAGGAATTCCCTCCCTCAGTCGGCAGAGCCGACAGCTCCCTCACAGGAGGGAGCCAAAGAAGTGGATGCAATATTTTTCATTCTTCGAGTATTTCAAAAGTAGTCAAAAGTTCTCGGCACAGCGGACGGATGGAAATTTTAAAGATGAAACGTGCGGTTAAAAAATCACTTTAGCAGTACACCCAAAAGGAACCTCTCCCCTTCACCCCGTCCTTATAATTTTTAACAATTTTTTAATTTTATTGAAATCTATCGACATTTGCCGCTTTGAATGATAGAATTGAACGTAGCTGTAAGACCGCAGTGAATATCTTGGTATTAATAAATACGAAGAAAAATTTATTTAAGAAAAGGGGTAATCGCTTTTGAAAGCCAGTGAGAGTGTAAAGAACTATCCCTCAACTCTGAGGATGTACGCAAATTACACAACAAGAGAAATCAAAAAAGTCTGCAAAGAAGTCGGTCCTCGTGCTTCGGGCAGCGAAAATGAAAGAAAGGCTCAGGAACATTTTAAAGAGGAAATGAAAACCTGCTCCGACGATGTTCAGCTTGAAGAATTCCAAATCAGCAAGTATGCCTTCATGGGATGGGTTGTCATTGACGGAATTTCAATGCTCCTTGCGCTTCTGTTCTCGTTCCTCAAAATGCCCGTTGTTTCGCTCATTCTTGCAATCATCGCGCTCGTTTGCCTTTTCTCGGAATTTCTTATGTATTGGGAATTTCTTGATCCGCTCTTTCCGAAGGCAACTTCAACGAACGTAATCGGAAGAAGGAAGCCGACGGGCGAAGTCAAAAGAAGAATCATCTTTTCGGGTCACGTTGACTCGTCATACGAATGGACATACACCCATCTCGGCGGAAAGAATCTTCTTTTCACGGTCGGAATTTACGGTGTTGTCGGAATGATCTTTGTTTTCGTCGTTTCGCTCATTTCCGTAATCAAGGGCGGTCCGGTCAACGCAGAACTTGAAGGCTTTGTAAAAGTCCTTCAGTATATCCAGCTTGCATTCATTCCCGGCTTCATCGCCGTAATTTTCTTCACAAACTTCAAACTTCCCGTTGAAGGCGCAAACGACAACCTCACCGGTTCCGTTACCGCAATTGCCGTTCTCAAGTATCTTGAAGACAACAACATCCGCTTTGAAAACACAGAAGTTGTTGCTCTCACAACCGGATCGGAAGAAGCCGGTCTGCGCGGTGCAAGAGCTTTTTCAAAAAAGCATATGCAGGAACTCAAGGAAGTTGAAACCGTTTATTTCGGAATGGATACTCTTCGTGACTTTGAAGACATGGCAATTTACAGCCGTGACATGACAGGAACCGTAAAAACCGACCCGAGAGTATGCGCTCTCATGAAGAAGGGCGCCGAAATGGCCGGCCTTGACCTCAAGTATGCATCGGTTTATCTCGGAGCTTCCGACGCAGCCGCAGTCACAAAGCTCGGTGTTCCGGCCGCAACCCTCGCCGCAATGAACCCCGGCCCGCCGAAGTATTATCACACAAGAGAAGATACAGCCGACAACCTTATTCCGAAAACAATCGAAAAAGGTCTTGACATCTGCCTTCAATCTCTTTTCCTTTTCGACGAGGAAGGCCTTAAAGAAAGCTACTGAGTTTTCGTAAATCAAAAAGCTATAATTCACAGCACATTTTTAATGACAGCTGTGAATTATAGCTTTCTTTTTATGCCTGCCCGAAAATCATTTTACCCCCTTCTGCGTTTTCGCTTCCGTTTGCGGCGGCCTTTTTCGCCCGACTGTAATACTCCCCGCCTCAAAAACCTATATATTATATATCCGCTGAAAAACATAAACGAATTACTCTTTTTAAAAGGCGGTGAATCCGATGGATTTTCGGGCAATTTCCGGGCTTCTCTGCGGAATCGGAATTTTCCTTTTTTCTGTTGTTCAAATGAGCGAATCAATGAAAAAACTCTGCGAAAAAAAGGCCGAAAGTGTTCTTCAAAGGTTCACGAAGAACCGTCTTTCCGGCGTGCTCTGTTCTGCGGCATTGACCGCCGTTATTCAATCCTCCGCGGCCGTGACCGTAACGGCGGTTTCGCTTGCAGATTGCGGAAAGTTAAGTCTTTCCGCCTGCACCGGAATAATTATGGGTTCAAACATCGGGACAACGGCAACCGGCGTTCTTGTTGCACTGAACTTTTACTCTGCCGCACCGTTTTTGGTTCTTTTCGGCGCATTTTTTCTTCTTGTTTCAAAGAACAAAAAAATCAGAGCCGTTTCGCTTTTCCTCTGTTCGCTCGGCCTTCTTTTCGTCGGAATCGAAACAATGAAAGACTCTTGCGCCGTGCTGAATGAAAACGGTCTTCTTTCATCGTTCTTTTCACGCTGCTCCTCGCGATTTTCCGGCCTTCTTTTCGGCTTTGTTTCAACGGCTCTCGTTCAAAGCTCCTCCGCAACGGTCGGAATTCTTCAATCCCTCGTTTCGGTCGGCGCCGTTTCAAGAGAAAGCGCCGTTTTCATCATTTGCGGTCAAAACATCGGCGCAACCGTTCCGACGCTTCTTTCCGCACTTTCTTCGGACAAAAAAGCAAAAGCCGCCGCCCTTTTTCACCTCCTTTTCAATCTTTTCGGAACGGCATCGGTTTTCATCGTTTCCTTTCTTTTTCCCGTTTCGGCTTTGTTTGAAAAAATCGAAAAAGGAGAGGTTTTTGTTTCTGCCGTGCATGTTTTGTTCAATGTTCTTTGCACGGCGGTAATGTTTCCCTTTTCAACCGGAGTCACTGATATTTCAGAAAAAATTGTCGGTCTTTTTGAAAGAAAAAGCAATCGACATTTGTTCGGGTTTTTATCAGAGAGCGCTCGATAAATGTGAATATTATATTAAATTTAATAAAAAATCGCGAAATTTCTAACAAAACATTGACTAATTACGAAAAATGTATTAAAGTATTTTTAAAGATATTTGCCGGGAGGTGAAACAATAATGGATACAGCAAAGAAGATCATTGACGAAATCGTAAAGTTCGTTGAGAATTACATCACCCTCATCAAGAACTTCGTTGAAAGCCTTAAGAACATGGGTAAATAATTTTATTTGACACAAAAAGCCAAAAAGTTTTCTCATGAACTTTTTGGCTTTTTTGTTTTGCTGAATACTAAAAATGAGGTTGTTCCGGCTTTGGAACAACCTCATTGGTATTTTTAAACGGATTAATACATTCCGCCGCCCTGAGCCATTGCGGCAGCCTGAGCCGCATCGGCCGCAGGATCGGGAATATCCGAAACGAGCGATTCGGTTGTGAGAACCATTGAAGCAACTGAAGCCGCGTTCTGGAGAGCCGAACGGGTAACCTTCGTCGGGTCAAGGATTCCGGCCTGAGCCATGTCAACATACTCCTCTTTCGAGAAATCGAAGCCATAACCGATTTTTCCACTTGCAACAATTTCGTTAATGATTACCGAGCCTTCAAGGCCTGCGTTCTTTGCAATCTGACGAACCGGTTCCTCAATTGCTTTCATAACGATTCTGATACCGGTCTTTTCGTCGGGATCTTCCGTCTTTTCAAGAAGGTCTTTGACTGCCGGAATTGCGTTGAGAAGTGCAACGCCGCCGCCTGCAACCGAACCTTCTTCAACTGCTGCTTTTGTTGCGGCAAGAGCGTCTTCAATGCGAAGCTTCTTTTCCTTCATTTCGGTTTCGGTCGCTGCACCGACCTTGATTACGGCTACGCCGCCTGCAAGTTTTGCAAGTCTCTCCTGAAGCTTTTCACGGTCAAATTCCGAAGTTGAAGCTTCAATCTGAGCCTTGATCTGGTTGACACGAGCCTTGATTGCGTCCTTATCGCCGGCACCGTCAACAATGATTGTGTTTTCCTTTGTAACCTTAACCTGACGTGCAGAACCGAGCATATCAACGGTTGCTTCCTTGAGTTCAAGGCCGAGGTCGGAGGTAATCACCTGACCGCCGGTAAGAATTGCGATATCCTGAAGCATTTCTTTTCTTCTGTCACCGAAGCCCGGAGCCTTGACGGCAACGCAGGTGAACGTTCCGCGAAGTTTGTTGAGAAGAAGGGTTGCAAGGGCTTCGCCTTCAACGTCTTCGGCAATCAGAACAAGCTTTTTGCCTGCCTGAAGAACCTGCTCGAGGAGCGGAAGAACTTCCTGAATGTTTGAAATCTTTTTATCCGTGATAAGAATTGAAGCGTCGTCAATAACGGCTTCCATCTTGTCTGCGTCGGTTGCCATGTACGGCGAAATATAACCGCGGTCAAACTGCATACCTTCAACAACTTCTTTTCCGGTTTCCGCAGTCTTTGACTCTTCAACGGTGATTACTCCGTCGGTGGTAACAACTTCCATCGCTTCGGCAATAAGTTTTCCGACGTTTTCATCTGCGGAAGAAATCGTTGCAATTCTTGCAATGTCTTCAAAACCCGTTACGGGCTTTGAGTTCTTCTTAACGCTGTCAACTGCGACATCGACCGCTTTCTTGATGCCCTTTTTGACAACCATCGGGTTTGCGCCTGCGGCAACGTTCTTCATTCCTTCGCGGATAAGAGCCTGAGCAAGCAAGGTTGCGGTTGTTGTTCCGTCGCCGGCAACGTCGTTCGTCTTTGTTGCAACTTCCTTAACGAGCTGAGCGCCCATGTTTTCAAAAGCGTCTTCAAGTTCAATTTCTTTTGCGATTGTTACACCGTCGTTCGTAATGAGCGGAGCACCGTATTTCTTGTCGATTACAACGTTTCTGCCCTTCGGTCCGAGGGTGATTTTAACTGTATTTGCAAGTTTGTCAATACCGGCCTGAAGAGCTTTTCTTGCTTCTTCGCCGTAGATAATCTGTTTAGCCATAATAAGTTCCTCCTGATTTTCGATTATTCAACAATTGCAAGGATATCGCTTTGACGAACGATTGTATATTCAACGTCGTCAACCTTGACTTCGGTTCCCGAATATTTTCCGGCAATTACCTTATCGCCGACTTTAACATACATTTCGGTTTCTTTTCCGTCAACGATTCCGCCGGGGCCGACTGCAACGACTTCGGAGAACTGGGGCTTTTCCTGCGACGCACTCGTAAGAATGAAGCCGCTCTTCGTTGTTTCTTCAATTTCCGTGGGTTTAAGAACTACTCTGTCAAGAAGTGGTTTGATTGTCATATATTTATCCTCCATTCAGTATATTGCTAATTCTTAGCACTCTTTATCTCCGAGTGCTAAATTATATTGTAGTCATTTTTTTTGAAAAATCAAGTGTTTTTTGAAAATAATAGGAAAAAATTTTTTTGATACCGCTTTGAGAGTTTTATTTAACCGCACGGAGTTCCTTCAAATCCACTTTCCTTGGCTCCCTCCTGTGACGAAAGCCGTCGGCTCTGCCGACTGAGGGAGGGAATTTCTACGCTACGGTGTATTTTTTATGCTGTCGCTTTGATTTGCACCGTGTCTTATATCTTTTCATCCGTCCGCTCCGCTGGGGGTACTTTTGTCGATTGATACAAAACAAAGCAATGGGTTTCTTTTTCATCTTTCTCTTTATGCTGTCGCTTTGATTCGCACCGTGTACTATATCTTTCTATCCGTCCGCTCCGCTGGGGGCACTTTTGTCGATTGATACAAAAGTACCCAAAAAATCGCTTTTTGATACGCCGCACTTGGTGAACGAATTTTGATTTGCGGGGAAAAATCAAAATATCGCCCACCGATGCGGCTACAACGGTTTCGTCTGCTAATCTCACTTTTTAAAAACACCAATCCGCTATTATCGTTAAACCACACTCTGTCATGGTTTTCAGTCAGAGAAAACCGATAAGACTGTTTTCTGCTTTCCTTTTCTCCGCGGATTTCTTGTGGTGGATTTATATATTCTGCCTTGATTTTTTCATTTTTAAAACTTTCAACATTCAAGTAAGTGTAAGTAGAAATGTTCACGCTTAAAATCCGCACGAGGAAAAGAAGAATATTGTTGTCTTGAATTCTTGCTTTAAAACAATGGGCACCGACGGTTTCGTACTACAGGCGGATTTTTCTTTCTGTATAATTGTGAAAGAATATGAACAACCCGGCTAAAGCCGCATCGTGAACGAGAATCGGATTTTCCCCCCGCAAATCCGATTTCGGTCACAAATGCGGCGTACCAAAAAGAGTGTTTTTGGGTACTTTTGGGACGACAGCCAAAAGTACCCCCAGCGGAGCGGTCGGACGTAAAGGTATAAGACACGGTGCGATTAAAGCGACAGCATAAAGAGAAAGTACAATAAGATATAGTACCTAGTGTGAATCAAAACAACAGCATAAAAAAATACACCGTAGCGTAGGAAATCACTCCCTCAGTCGGCAGAGCCGACAGCTCCCTCACAGGAGGGAGCCAAGGAAAGTGATTCAATATTTGTCCTGTTTCGGAAATTCCAGCCGACAGCCAAAAGTGCCCTGGCGGAGCGGACGGATAGAAAGATATAGTACACGGTACAAATTAAAACGACAGCATAAAAAAATACACCGTAGCGTAGGAATTCTCTCCCTCAGTCGGCAGAGCCGACAGCTCCCTCACAGGAGGGAGCCAAGGAAAGTGGATTTGAAAGAACTCCGTGCGGTTAAAGAACCCACCCAAAGCCGTACCGCAAAAGGCAGACCGATCAAAAACCGTCCGGTTTTTTTGTAAAGCCGCTTGCCCCATGCAATATTTTCCTCATCGGATAACAAAGAAAATATATTGAATAATAAAAGCAGTATATGGTTTTATTCGGAGGAGAGAACATGAGAAAACGCGCCGTTTGGCTTTATGGTCTTATTTCGCTTTGCCTTCTTCTTTTAACCGTAAGAATTATTGATATAACAGCAGAAGAATATTCCGCAGCAGGAAGTGAAAACCGCAAAAAGACAATTGAAATCGGTTCAACGCGCGGAAAAATCTATGACCGAAATCTTGAACCGCTCGTTGACTGCGAAGAAAAACTCATTGCAGCCTTCACACCTTCGGTGAAATCAAAGCAAATTCTTTCACGTCTTCTCGGAGAAGAACGCGCAAACGAAATTATCGAAAGCAAACGCCCATATGTTACCGAAGTCAAAGAGAAAGTGAACGATGAAAATATTAAAACGTTTTTCGTTCCGATAAGATACCCTTCATCAGCCGTCGCCTGTCATCTCGTCGGATACGTTAATGAAAGAAGCGGAAACGGTGCTTCCGGAATTGAGCGCGGATATAATGATTTTTTGAAAGAAAGCAGCGGAACTCTCTCGGTCAGCTTTTCCGTTGACGCAACCGGAAGCGTTCTTCAAGGTCTTCAAAAAACGATTAATGACGAAAATTACAATTCAAGCGCCGGTGTGGTTTTGACAATTGATCGCAGAATTCAAAGAATTGCGGAAAGTGCTCTTGAAAAAAGCTCAATCAAAAGCGGATGTGCAATCGTAATGCACGTTCAAAACGGCGAAATTCTTGCTCTTGCGAGCGTTCCGAAGTACGACAGAAACAACATCGGAAACGAACTTGAAAAAAAGAATTCTCCCCTTTCAAACAAGGCTCTTCCGGCTTACAGCGTCGGCTCGGTTTTCAAAAGCGTTGTTGCCGCCTATGCGCTTGAGTGCGGAATCGGCGAAGAGACGGCGTTCTACTGTCCCGGAAGCATAACAGTCGGCGACACGGTCTTTTCCTGCTATCACAGCAAAGCGCACAAAAATCAAACGATGGCACAGGCACTTCAAAATTCATGCAATATCTATTTCATAAAACTCATTGAAAAGCTTGACACGGACGGACTTTTGATGTTTTGCCGTTCAATCGGTCTTTCTCATGAAACAAAAATTGCCGAGGGTGTAACCGGCGAAAAAGGCTGCCTTCCGAGCGAAGCCTCCCTTCGATTTTCCGGTGAAAGAGCAAATTTTTCTTTCGGCCAGGGGAAGCTTTTGATTTCCCCTCTTCAGATGCTCGGAGTTTACCATGCGCTTGCAACAGGACATTACGTCAAGCCGACGGCAATTTTCGGTTTTTCAAACGAAGAAAAGCTTGTGAAGAAAGAGAAAGCGCAAGACAAAAAAAGGGTTCTTTCGGAAAGTACAGTCAAAACGGTAAGAAAACTCCTTTCTTCGGTCGTTGAAAAAGGAAACGCGGAAAAAGCGAAAAGTGCACTCGTCTCCCTCGCCGGAAAAACAGGAACGGCGCAAAGCGGAATTTTTGACGGAAAAAGAGAAATTTGCCGAACATGGTTTTCCGGTTTTTTCCCGGCCGTCAATCCGCATTATATTGTTGTCGTTTTGAACGAAGACGGAAAAGGCGGAAGTGTCGATTGCGCCCCGGTTTTCAAAGAAATCTGCGAGAATATTGTCCGTCTCGGTTGACAACATATTGAATTATATGTTAAAATTATGAAAAAGATAAGTCTTTCGGGAAGCACCGGAGACTGAATTTAAGGAGGTCTTTTTCATGAACGAAGAATTCACAACTGTTCCCGCAGAAGAAAGCGACGCAAAAAACTTCTTTGACGCTTTCCTCACAATGCTTAAGGGCATTCTCAAAACAATCCTTCCGATCATCGGTCTCGGATATTTTGTAAAGTATCTTTAAGCGTCAGGCGCCGTAACCTTCGGCGTGCATTAAAAAGTGCGAAATAAAAGCTGTAAACCGTCTCTTCCTGCATAAAGCACAAAGCGGTTTACAGCTTTTTGTTTTTCCCGGCAATCACTTTTTAAGCGTTGATTGAGTTTTTCGGGCTTCTTCCGATTTTTATTTTTTACCGAAGGTGAGACTTTCGCCCTGTTCATACGACTAATAGGTGAAAGGAATAAATCACCTTTCGGAAAGGAGGAAAACAATGGATAGCGGCGCAAACAGCCGTCCGTGCGAAATCAGACGGCTGTTTTTTTCGCTCAAAACTATTGACAAATCAATTTTAATAGTGTATTATGTTTTAGTCGTCAAAAAACGGCAGTTTTGAGGGCATAGCTCAGTTGGTTAGAGTACTTGCTTGACATGCAAGGGGTCGGTGGTTCAAGTCCACTTGTCCTCACCAGAACACCCGGATGCAACAGCGTCCGGGCGTTTTTTTATTCTTCGGGTTCCGCTTCCTTCCTTTTTTCCTCTTCCTTTTCTTTTCCGCACCCGTCACAAACTCCTTTTGTCGTCGGATCAATGAAAACTCCGAGCGCAGTCAGAGCGGAAACGGCTGCGGTCCCGATATTGACAACCGAGTCTTCGGAAAATTTCGGAACAACGCCGAAAATGCCGAGAATCGAATAAACAAATGCCGTCACTGCCGGAATTGCCGTCAGCCAAAAAATCGGGTTTTTGAAACGAGCCTTCAAGTTGATTTCCCTTTTCATTTTCTGTTCCTCCTTTTTCGGAGTTTTGCCCGTTTGCGGGCTGATACATTATATGAAAAAAGTCGGACAAACGACACAAAAAAAGAATTGACAAACGCTCTTACAAAAAGGTGAATAACAACATAAAACGGGATTGCCCCCTCTCGGACAATCCCGTTTTTATTTTATTTCAGTGTTACAATCGTCACGCCGCTTTCGCCTTCGCCGAACGTTCCGAGACGGAAGGATTTGACAAATTTGCATTTTCTCAGGTAGTCCTGAATTCCCTTTCTGAGAACTCCGGTTCCCTTTCCGTGGATAACGCTGATTTCGGTGAGTCCGAGACGCATACACCTGTCAAGGTGGCGTTCAAGTTCCATGATTCCCTCTTCAACGTTCATTCCGCGAAGGTCGCATTCGGTTTTGTCCGCTCCGGCAACCTTGAATTCATGCTGTGCCTTTTTCGGCATCTGCTTTTTCTTCTCGTGCTGTTTGTTTTTTGAAAGGCGAAGATTTTCCTTCGGTGTCCTCATTTTGATTATTCCGGCAAGGACCTCAACCTCGCCTTTTTTGTTTTCAAGGGCGGTGACGGTCGCCGTCTTTCCGATATCGGCAAGAATAACCTCATCTCCGATTTTCAGACTCGTCGGAACAACATAGTTTTCGTCGTCCGAAAGCGCAGCAGTGACCGGATTTGTGATGTCGTCAAATTCTCCCATGCTTTTTTTCATGAGCTGCCTTGCCCTTCTTGCGGCTTCGGCCTTGTCCTTCGCTTTTGCGCTCTCTTTTTTCAGCTCTTCAAGCTCATTGACGAGAGAGTATGCACTGCGCTTTGCCTGTTCAACGATTCTTGTTGCCTGCTCCTGCGCTTTTTCAATCTCTTTTTTGCGAAGGTCTTCAATACTGTCTTTATATTTTTGGGCTTCCGCCTTTGCCTTTGCTGCTTCAAGACGAATTTTTTCGGCCTCGTCACGCTTTGTTTCAAAGTCCTGACGGCTTTTTTCAAGCGTTTCGATAACGTCTTCAAAACTTGCATTCTCGCTTGAAACAAGTTGTTTTGCCCGTTCTATGACGCTGTTTTCGATTCCGAGCCGTGAAGAAATCGCAAAAGCGTTTGACCTTCCCGGAACACCGATGAGAAGACGGTATGTAGGTTTGAGCGAAGACACGTCAAATTCACAACAGCCGTTTTCAACTCCCGGCGTTTCAAGCGCATAAACTTTCAATTCCGCATAATGGGTTGTTGCGGCAATCTTTGCTCCCTTTTCGTGGATACGTTCAAGAATTGCGGTTGCAAGCGCCGCACCTTCGACCGGATCGGTGCCCGCGCCGAGTTCATCAATGAGTACAAGTGAATGCTCGTCAGCCGCTCCGATGATTCTTACGATATTCGTCATATGTGACGAAAAGGTTGAAAGCGACTGTTCAATGCTCTGTTCGTCACCGATATCGGCAAAGACATTGTCAAAAACGGAAATTTCGCTTCTGTCCCCTGCGGGAATCATGAGTCCGCACATTGCCATGAGTGAGAAAAGCCCGAGCGTTTTGATTGAAACGGTTTTACCGCCGGTGTTCGGACCGGTAATAATCAGTGTGTCAAAATCCGTTCCGAGCCTGATGTCGGTCGGAACAACCTTCTTCGGGTCAATAAGCGGATGGCGGGCTTTGTTGAGAATGATTTTTCCGCTGTCGTTCAAAACCGGCGTCATCGCCTTCATATCATAGGCAAGCTTTGCCTTTGCAAAAATCACGTCGAGTTCAACGGCACATTCATAGCTCGCCTTGATTCCCTCATAAAAGCTTCCGGCCTCGGCCGAAAGTTCATAAAGAATTCGGTCAATCTCCTCTTGCTCTTTTCCCTGAAGAACCTTGATTTCGTTGTTCGCTTCAACAACTCCGGCCGGCTCAATGAAAACCGTTGCGCCGCTTGAGGATGTGTCGTGAACAAGTCCGCTGATTTCGCTTCGGTGTTCAATCTTGACTGGAACAACGTATCTTCCGTTACGCATTGTAACAATTGCTTCACGAAGCGCCTTTTGATACTGAGAAGAACGAATCATTTTGTCGAGCCTGTCCCGTATTTTTGATGAAGCGGCACGAATTTTTCTTCTTATATCGTAAAGTGCCGGTGAAGCGTTGTCGCTCATTTCGTCCTCGCTGACAATTGCGGAAGTGATTTTGTCTTCGAGGTACTTATTCGGTGTGAGTGCGTCAAAATAGACGTCAACCGAACAGCGGACGCCCTCATTCTTGCTCCTCCACTGAACAATTCCGCGAATTGAACGAAGCACTTCCGCAACGTCAAGAAGCTCTCGCATTGAAAGCACGCTTCCCGCATTCGCACGGGCAAGAGCGTTATTGATATTTTTCAGTCCGCCGAAAGACGGAGCACCGAACCTTGCCATGAGCATATGAGCGTCCGTCGTCTGATTAAGAAGAGCCTGAACCGTGTTCAAATCGCTTTCCGGCGAAAGAAGCGCAATTTCCGCTTTTCCGTCCTCGCTCGCAACAAACTTTGAAAGCCTTTCAAGAATTTTGTCAAGTTCGAGCGCCGTGTAATCTCTGTTCATCGTTTTCCCTCCTTTGAAATATCTGTTATCCGTTATATGTTTTCTCTTATCTGATTAAGAAGTATGTCAATTTAAGTTTTAAGGAAAAGCGTGCGGTTCAAGCATAAAATAAAGGGAAATTTTTTCTTAAACCAGCGTTTCGCATCGCCTTGCTGTTCTTCATTCACCGAAGCCGATTCTACCTTGTCATTGCCTTGTAAAAATCAAGAGTTTTATATCCTCTCATGGTGACCGATTTGAGATACCGTTCGCTGACGTCGCAAAGAAGCGAAAGAGACGGCTTTGAAAGGCTGAAAGAAAAGACCTTGTTTGCGTCGCTGAGACAAATGTGGCGCATTGCGGTCACAACGCTCAAAGGAAGTTCGGTCGTTTTTTCTTCCGGCAAACATTCTTCGCAGTAAAGTCTTCCGCTTGAAACGGAAAAGCGCATTTTTTCGCTTTCATATTTTCCGCAGTTGCAGCAGGCAACAATCATCGGCATATACCCGGCGAGCGAAAGAAATCTAAGCTCCGCCGCCGCTTTAATAAGATTGCTGTCCTTTTTCTTTTCGGAAACAAAATATACCGCATTCAGAAGAAGGCGCAAAAATTCATCCGCATTTTCTTCACGAACGGAAAGTTCCGCGGCGAGTTCGGCAAAATATTGGGCGAGCGAGAGCGAAACAATATCCTCCCTCAAAGAAAAGAAAACCTCTTTTGCGCTCGCTTCCGTAACTATGTAAACACCGGTTTTCCTTTTTTCAATCACAAAATCGGAATAACAAAGAAGCCCGGTTGCGGCGGAATTTTTGCTTTTCGGACTTCGCGCGCCATTGACAAAAGCCCTGATCACTCCGTTTTCGCGTGTGAGCAGGGTAACAAGCCGGTCGCGTTCGCCCGTTGTTTTTTCTTTGATTACCATTCCGTCCGTTTTAATAGTCATAATTGTTGAAGTCCTCGTCATCGTCCGAGTATTCAGCGTCGCTCCTTTTTTCCATTGCCGGAAAGTCGCTGTCAAAATTGTTGATGAATTCCTGAGCGAATTCCTCCGAAAAAGACTCCGAGTCAAAAGGAACTTCGCTTTCGTCCCTTGCGTTTTTATAATTGAGATAATCGGAAACCTTTCCCGTTTTCATGAAAATTTTCCAAAGCTCTTTTTTGCCCATAACAGTTCCCTCCGAAAGTAAAGTACAAGACCGTCTGCTTATACTTTGCTCCGAAAGGAAGCGTTTTAAACAAGGAAAGTTTTTCTTAATCCGTTTTTTCGCTTTTAATCAAGCCCGAAGTTGTGAATCAGTCCCTCTCTGTTGCGCCAGCCCTCTTTGACCTTGACCCAGCATTTGAGGTTGATTTTACAATCGAAAAAGCGTTCCATGTCCTGCCGTGCATAAGTTGAAATGCGCTTGAGCATTGCGCCGCCTTTTCCGATGATGATTCCTTTGTGGCTCTCCTTTTCGCAGTAAATCACCGCTTCAATATCCATGATGTCCTTATCCGGGCGCTCACGCATTTTTTCGATTGAAACGGCAACACCGTGCGGAATTTCCCGGTCAAGAAGCCGAAGCATTTTTTCTCTGATAATTTCGCCTGCGATTACCCTTTCCGGCTGATCGGTGAGAGTATCGTCGGGAAAGAAATGTTCCGACGGGAAAGCAAGCTTGCAAAGTTCGTCGCAAAGTTCGTCCATTCCATCGTTTCTCAGCGCCGAAACGGGAACAACAGCTTCAAAGTCATACTGAGCCGAAAGCTCGGCAATGCGTTTCATGAGATCCGTTTTTACAAGAACCGTGTCGATTTTATTGATTACAAGAACCACAGGCATTTTTTGAGCACGGAATTTTTTGAGAAGTTCCTTTTCCTCTTCACGAAGTTCGCCCTCAGGTTCAACAACAAACATGCAGGCGTCAACGCCGCCGATGCTGTCGGTTACGGCCTTAATCATTTTTTCGCCGAGTTTATTGTGCGGGCGGTGATAACCGGGAGTATCGGTAAAAACAAGTTGGGTTTCGTCCTTTGTGAGAACACCCATGATTCTTGTCCGCGTGGTCTGCGGCTTATCGGAAACAATCGCAACCTTTGCCGAAAGAAGGCGGTTGAGGATTGAAGATTTTCCGACATTCGGACAACCTACGATTGCAATAAATGCGGTTTTTGATTCTTTCATTTTTTATCCCTCTTAAAGTTAATTTCGCCGAAAAGCGTTGAGCCGAGAATGAGAACGGCTCCGATGACGTCAAATGCGGAAAGACCCTCTTTGAGCACGATTGCCGAAAGGAAAATCGCAACAACCGGGTCAATATAGCTGAAAAGCGCCGACGTCTGCGCCGGAAGCCTTCCGACGGAGCCGAAGTAAAGCGTGTATGAAAAGCCCGTGTGAACAAAACCGACAATCAGAAGAAGAACAACCGCTTTCACGCTGTAATCGAACGTTGTGATCTTTTCGGTCAGAAAAACATACGGTGTAACAACGATTGAAGCGAAGAAAAGCTGAACCATTGTTTTGTCGGTATCGGTGATGTCTTTGAACTTTTTGTTGAGCAAAGTAACGGTTGAGTAAAACAACGCCGCACCCGTTCCGAGAAGTATTCCCGTGAGGTCGCTTTTTTGAACGCCGCCGCTTTCAAAAACTCCGGAAACAAAAACCATTCCGAAAAGCGCACAAAGAACGCACAGGAATTTTTTTGCCGTAAGCTTTTCTTTAAGTACAAACGGCGAAGCGAGCGTAACAAAAATCGGCGCAAGATAATAGCAGAGCGTTGCCGTTGCAACAGAGGTATAATTGTACGCTTCAAAAAGCAAAATCCAGTTCACTCCGATTGCCGCACCGGAGGCAAGAAGAATCCAAATATTCTTTTTGACAGCGGAAAAGTCGATTCTCTTTTTTCTGAAAAGGTTCAAAAGGAGCAAAAACGCAACGCCGGCAAAACCGCGAACCATTGCAATAAAACTTGACGGAAACGGAATGTGGCGAACAAAGATTCCGATTGTTCCGAAAACGGTCATTGCAAAGGCAAGCTTTGCCTTTGAGAACATTATATCATTATTTTTTTCTTTTTGCATCGGGAAAATCCTCTTTTTTTAACAAATATGCAAAAAATTAAGTGCCGCCGATCAAAGCGGATTCAAAAGCACCGCCGAAATCGATGCTTTCCGTTTAATCGGCAGCAGTTTTGATTTATCTTACCTGTGACTTGAGCTTTTTTGAAAGCGGAGCAAGAACCGCACCGCAAGCACCGCAGGCAGCCGCTTCGATAAGCGCATTTGTTCCGGCAAAAAGAGCGGCAAAAACAAAAACGTTCGTTGCGCCGAGCTGCTCGGCAATCGACCGGATATACTCGGTGTTATAAAAGAACGCCGCAAGAAGGCCGACAAAACCGACTGTGTTGATTATCGCAGCCGAAAGGAAGGAAACAACTCCGCTGACGGGAGCGTTGACCTTTTTGCTCATCGCCTCAAAAATCCACGCCGAGAAAAAGCCGAGTGCCATTCTCGGAAGCATGCAAACGATGAAGGTTTTTACGGGGCTGATTGAAAGGAGTGTTGCGCCGAATCCGCTTGCGCCGAAGCACTGAATGAAACTTGAAACGCCGAAAGCCGTTCCGAGCAAAAGACCGCCCCATTTTCCGAGAAGCGTTCCGCCGAAGGCAACGGGAATTGCGATAAGAGTGATTTCGACAATTCCGAATTTGAGATATCCGATCGGGGTAAAGCTCATTACTGCAATTATTGCAATGAAAACAGCCGAAAGTGTGAGAAAGAAAAGGTTATTTTTTTTCATTATAATCATTCCTTTTTGTAATTTTAGTTTTTAAAAAAGGGAGAAGCAAAAAACTTCTCCCCTTTATCTTTTAAAATCAATCTGCTTAAAGTTTATCTGCGGTCTCTTCTGTCGCCGCCGTTTCTGCGCGGACCGTGACCTCTTGAAGGTCTTCTTTCCGGCTGTTCTCCGTCATCTTCCGGAGTGAGTCCCTCAATTTCGATGAGAGCGTCACGACGTGAAAGATTGATTCTTCCCTGGTCGTCAATTTCGGTAACCTTAACGATTACTTCGTCGCCAACAGCAACGCAGTCCTCAACTTTTTCAACGTGCTTAACATCAAGCTTGCTGATGTGAACAAGGCCTTCCTTGCCCGGAGCAATTTCAACGAACGCACCGAAGCTCATAAGTCTTGTGACCACACCGCGGAAAATTGCGCCGACTTCGGGGTCGTTTGCAATTGTTTCAATGATTGTAAGAGCACGCTTTGCGTTGTCAAGGTCAAGAGCGGAAACATAAATTGAACCGTCCTCTTCAACGTCAACCTTGCATTCGCATTCGGCGCAGATCTTCTGAATAACCTTGCCCTGCTTTCCGATAACGTCTCCGATCTTGTCCGGATCAATCTTCGTCATGAGCATCTTCGGAGCGTACTTTGAAAGTTCTTTTCTCGGCTCTGCGATGCAGGGAAGAATAACTTCGTCAAGAATCTTGCAGCGTGCGTCATATGTCTTTTCAAGGGCTTCCTTGATGATTGCCGGAGTAAGACCGTGGATTTTGAGGTCCATCTGGATTGCGGTAATACCTTTCTTGGTACCGGCAACTTTGAAGTCCATGTCGCCGAAGAAGTCTTCAAGGCCCTGAATGTCAACCATTGTCATGAAGCGTTCTCCTTCGGTGATAAGACCGCAGGAAATACCGGCAACGGGAGCTTTGATGGGTACGCCGGCAGCCATGAGCGAAAGGGTTGAACCGCAGACAGAAGCCTGTGAAGTTGAACCGTTTGAAGAAAGAACTTCGGAAACCAGGCGAATCGTGTACGGGAATTCTTCAACCGAGGGGATTACGGGAAGAAGAGCTCTTTCTGCAAGTGCGCCGTGGCCGATTTCACGTCTTCCGGGACCTCTTGAAGGTCTTGTTTCGCCGACCGAGTATGACGGGAAATTATAGTGATGGATATATCTCTTTGTTGTTTCGTTGTCAAGTCCGTCAAGAAGCTGAGCGTCGCTCATCGTTCCGAGGGTCGTTACGGTGAGAACCTGGGTCTGACCTCTTGTGAACATACCCGAACCGTGAACACGGGAAAGAAGGTCAACCTCTGCGTCAAGCGGACGCATATCGTTGATTCCTCTTCCGTCAACACGCTTTCCTTCGTCAAGGAGCCAGCGGCGAACAACGAACTTCTGGAGCTTGTAAAGACATTCGTCGATTTTTTCAATCTGTTCTGGATATTCTTCGTCGAACTTTTCGTGAACTTTTTCGTAAACAGGTTTGAGTCTTTCGTCACGGATTCTCTTGTCGTCGGTGTCAAGAGCCGCCTTAACGTCGTCGATTGCAAAGTCCTTAACGGCCTCAAACATATCGTGCGGAACTTCCTGAGATTCAAACGGAATCTTTTCTTTTCCGACTTCCTTTTGAATCATCTTGATGAATTCAACAACTTCCTGATTGACCTTGTGGGCATACATGATGCCGTCGAACATGGTTTCGTTGTCAACTTCCTTTGCGCCGGCTTCGATCATTGCAACGAGATCCGAGGTTGAAGCAACGGTAACGGCCATTTCGGACTTTTCTCTTTCGGCTTCGGTCGGGTTGATTACGAACTTTCCGTCAACAAGGCCGACGGAAACGCCGCTGATCGGGCCGTCCCAGGGAATTTCCGAAATTGAGATTGCAACCGAAACACCGATCATTGCGGTGATTTCCGGAAGGCAGTCCGGGTCAACCGACATAACGGTTGCAACAACGCCGACGTCGTTTCTCATGTCCTTCGGGAAAAGCGGACGGATCGGACGGTCGATAACTCTTGAGCAAAGAGTTGCCTTTTCGCTTGCTCTTCCCTCTCTTCTCTGGAAGGAGCCGGGAATTCTTCCGACGGAATAAAGCTTTTCTTCAAAGTCAACGGAAAGAGGGAAAAAGTCAACGCCTTCTCTGGGCTTTGCGGACATTGTTGCGGTGCAAAGAATTTCTGTTTCGCCGTAACGGATGAGACATGAACCGCCTGCGAGACCGGCCATTTTTCCGGTTTCGACAACGAGGGGTCTGCCTGCGAGAGTGGTTTCAAACTTTCTGAAATCAGGGAACATAAATTAACCTCACTTTATAATAATATTTTTCTCGTGAGGCACGGCTTTAGCAATAAATTCAGCGCCCCGTAAAGAGGCGTTCAATTTAGTGCTAATCCGAAAACGCTCACGAACTTTTTCAACTGTTCAAAAGGCAGGCGCGGCTTTCACCGTACCTGCCGAAATGACGCAATTATTTACGAAGACCGAGTCTTGCAACGATTGAACGGTATCTTTCGATATCCTTCTTCTGAAGATATGCAAGGAGATTTCTTCTGTGGCCGACCATCTTGAGAAGACCGCGGCGTGAATGATGATCCTTCTTGTTGGTCTTGAGATGCTCGGTGAGAGTGTTGATTCTGCTTGTGAGAACAGCAATCTGAACTTCCGGTGAACCGGTGTCGCCCTCATGAATTGCATATTCTTCGATGATCTTGGTTTTTTCTTCTTTTGTAATCATGGTTTTCACCTCATAAAAAAATATTTGTTTGCCGTGCCCTCAGTAAACGGTCGGTGAAATGCTCATTGAGCTTTGTCCGAAAACCGGGAAACAGGCATAACGCTGAAAGATTATAACACGGTGAGAAAAAAAAGTAAAGCCTTTTACCGAAATATTTTGTGCCCGAAAAGCCAAAAAATGTTTTTCATTAAAAAGAACCAATATTTTTCTGATTTTGCCTTTCTTTTTGTGCTTTTCTGTTGCCGAATCGGAAATTCCATGTTATAATTAAAAAGCAAATGCTTTTTGAAAGGAGCTTTTTTCATGAAAAAAATCAAAAAATCGGTTTTCGTTCTGTTCTTTTCGCTTTTTGCGGTTGCCGCTTTAAGCGTCTGCGCTTTCGGTGCGTGGGACTTTTCAAAAGAATACGAAACCCAAATCGACCGTGATTCGGACATCTCATATATTCACTACAGGCTCGACAAAGCCGAAAAGAAAGCGATGATTACCGCCGCCGAAGCCGACGGGCTCGCCTTCATTCCGGAAACATTGAAAGTCTTCGATGATTCGGATGACGGAAAGTATGAACTTTATACCGTAACATCGGTGAAAGTGGAAATTAAAAACAGTTATATTGACGACGAATTTTGCTCAAACGTTTTTGTTCCGAAAACCGTTACCGAAATCGAGAACCTCGGCTATATGAAAGATTGGGCAAAATTTTGGGATGAAGACGAGCCGAAAGGCGACGAACCCGAAACCGAAAGAATTCCGTGTTTCACAATTTTCTGCGAAAAAGGAAGCTATGCAGAAACTTACGCAAAGCAAAACGGGTTCAAAATCATTTACTGTTCCCCGATAAGAAGCGAAAACATAAAGCTTTCGTCCGACAGCTTTGTGTTCAATTTTGACGACATTGAACCCGATGTAACGGTTACGCTTGACGGAGAAAAGCTCATCCGGGACGTCGATTACACCGTTTCATACAAAGACAATTATGAGATCGGAACGGGAACCGTCACCGTTCTCGGACTGGGCTCATACGTCGGAATTGCCGAAAAAACTTTTTCAATCACAAAAATTCCGGCGAACATGGTTTCCGCTTCCTTTGACAGCTCCGTTTTGGAATATGACGAAAGAGCCTTGACGCCTTACGTTTCGGTAACTTACGACGGTTTTTACGCTACCGAGGGTCATGATTACAAAGTGACATACTCAAACAACGTTTATCCCGGAACGGCAACGGCGAAAATCACTTTCATCGGAGATTATTTCACAGGAACAAAAACGCTGACTTTTAAAATCGTCGTTCCGTCCGTTTCGTGTCCCGAAATCGAAGCAAAACCGGACACAAGCGTTTTTCTCGGTTGGGAATGGAATTTCTTCAGAAATCCGAAACAGTTCAACATCTATCGCTACGACGCAAAGGGAAAGAAGTATGTAAAAGTCGGAAAAACATCCGGAGAGCGCAGATATTTCAAAGACAAAACAACGTCCCAGCTGACAAAATATGTCTATAAAATCGTTCCCGTCATTTCTGCCGGCGGACAGTACTACGCCGGAACCGCAGTGAAACTTTCGGTCACGACTCCCCTCACTCAGCCGACGGTCAAAGGTGCGCTTTACAAAAACTCGATCAAACTCAAATGGACGAAAAATCAGATTGCCGACGGCTACATCGTCTACAGAAGAACCATCAAAGCAACGAGCCTTTCCGGCGCAAAAAAGCTCAAAACTTTCACGAATAACACCTCAAACACATTCACCGACAAGACGATTTCCCCAAAGCTTGATTATTACTACACAATCCGTGCTTTCAAAAAAGTCGGGAACAAAACATATTACAGCCTTGAAGGTTCGTACTGCGCGAGCGACACACCGTCAACGATTCTTGCCGGAGCTCAGCTCAAAAGAAGGGACAGCATAAAAGTTTACAACACACAGGGCAAAAAGACAACATATTACACATACACGATTTCGGCACGTGACAAACAGGTTCTCAAAAAATTTGCCGATAAGCATTTCACAAAAAATATGTCCCGTGAAGAAAAGCTTTTTTATACGCTCAATTGGATCAACAAAAAAGTCAGGTATGCGGAAGGTTCGGATTGGAACAAAATTGTCGGAAAAGGTTATGCCGACGCAATTTTCACTTACAGGCTCGGTCAATGCGTTCAGTATAACGGCGCAATGGCCGAAATGATGGCATATCTCGGCTACGACGCATATCTCATTCAGGGCTACAGAGGAAGCAAAACCACCGGTCGGATTTGGCAGCATTTTTGGTGCGAGGTCAACATTAACGACCGTGTTTACATCATGGAAACCGGAAACTACGAGTGCGACGGAAACTGGTCTTATTTCCTCACTCCGTATAAGCAAACGAGCGGCTACATCAAAAACGGAAAGTTTTTGGGATGCTGACGAAAAAAACATCCGTCGTAAAATGCGGCGGATGTTTTTTCGTTTTGGACTTGAAAAAATTTCTTCCGAGTGATAACATATTTCCGACTTAAAAAAGGAGAGAAAAAAAATGATGAAAGCAAAAAAATTTTTCGCTCTGCTGCCCGCCCTGGTTTTGACCTTTTCCTTGCTCGCTCTCAGCTTTTGCTCTTCGGCGGCTTCGGTCGGCATGAGCAGAAAAAAAGCCGTTCTCGTTGTCGGTCAAAGCTATCAATTGTCGCTCACCGGAACGAAAAAGGTTCCGACGTGGAAAACGTCGGACAAAAAAATCGTTGCGGTCGGCAAAAACGGAACGGTCAAGGGCATTTCAAAAGGCACGGCAACCGTCACCGCAACGCTCGGAAAAAGCGTTTTCAAATGCAAAATCACGGTTGAAGCGCCGAAAATTTCAATCGAAAAAATCTCCGTCGGCGTCGGAAGAAGCTTCACTTTGAAGCTTAAAGGAACAACACGCACGCCGAAATGGCAGTCCTCAGACAAAAAAATCGCAACCGTTGACAAAAACGGCGTTGTAAAACCGCTTTCAAAGGGCAACGTTATTATCTCCGCAGTCCTCGGCGGAAAAAAATACTCCTGCAAAGTCAAGGTCACAAGGCCGATAAAGCTCACCTCCTCCGAAAAAGAACCGACCGTTTACAACAGCAAAACGCTCGTCATCACATACACGGGAAAAGGTTCTCTTTACTACCACATTTCCGACCCGGACGTAATCTCGCTCAAATGGGACAAATACTGGGACGGCGACAAAATCAAGCTTTACGTCACGGTTAAAAAGAGCGGAAAAGCGCAAATCAAGCTCACGAACGACTTCAACGACGAAATCAGAAAAATCAACGTCAACGCTTTTAAAGTTGATGCGATTATTCTTTCAAAAAATTTCGTTACGCTTTACAGCGAGGACGAATGCAAAAACTTTAACCACACAAAACTCAAGGCAACCGTAATTTCCGACGCAAAGAACGTAAAAGTCACATGGAGCACAAGCGACAGATTCGTTGCAAAAGTCAGTCAAAACGGGAACGTCGTTGCCGTTGACGAAGGAGAAGCAACGATAACGGCAAGCTGCGGAAACATAAAAGCAACGTGCGAGGTTGAAGCCCTCCTTCATCCGCTCGACGGAATTGAAATCGAGTTTGAAAACATGAGCGGTGACAGTACATATTGGCCGTCTCTGCGAGTTTCAAATTTTTCCGACAAAGAGAAGGACATGACTTTTTCTTCAACTGCCGAACTGTTTATTGACAAAAAACATGATAACTATGAGTTGATTTCATATTACCCGGGACACGGAAAAACAAGCGGCTTTGAGTGGAACGTTCCGAAAAACAGAATCTGTCAATGTACTTACAGAAGCACAAAAGATTTAAAGCTGAAAATGACATGGGAACGCGTTTTCATTGTTGTTGCAACATTCGACAACGAAGATTACCTCATTAAAGTCAGTCGAAACGGCTACAGCTATACTCCTTACGGTGAATCAATCCCGAAAAATGAACGTTTTCTTTATTACGGATACTGAAAGACACCCCGCGGCACAGCTTTGACTGTTCCTGCGGGGAGTTTTTATTTCTTCCTCTTTTTAAAATAAACAACGAAGCCAAAAACGATGTCGAGAGAACAGAAGGCAATCATAAGACTGTTGAGAACCGTGAGGACGGCTCCCCTCTTTTGCGTGTCTTCGTCGGTGTAGCAGGTTATCGGAAGATTTTTGCTGCTTCCGATGATTTCGGTGACGTAATCGTTTTCGTAATACCAAAAACCGTTTTCGTCAAAGGTTTCGCCGTCATCGTCGGAATTTTCGTATACTTTGTAACGAACGCAGTCGAATTCGTCCGGGTCATAGGTCAAAAGAAACCTTTTGCTGTAGCCTTCGGGAACGTTGCGGTCTTCGCCGTCTTCGGAAATCCAAAGTCTGTCCTCGTAGCCGTGGTTTCTCATGTATGTTTTAAACTCCTCTGCCGTTTCAAACCTTGCACCCTTTGAAAAACATTTAAGCGGAAGATTATATGCCGTGACGATTCCGCCCGTGAGTACTGCCGCAACGAGCAAAACGGCAACAAGCGTTTTGAGCTTCAGTGAAGAATTATACCGCTGCGCTTGCGGAAATTTAAGTTCTTCAAAATATTTTTTGTTGAAAATTGCCGTCGAAACAAAATGAATAACAATATAAACGCCCGCAAAAATCGGAAGCATAATCCATTCGGCAAGGTAGCCGGCAAAGAACACTCCGACGTCAAAACAAACGCCTGCTGCGATAATCAAAGCTTCCCGGAACGTTTTTGTGTATACGGAACGTTTATAAAAAAGGACGCTTTCCTCACTTAGCTGTGCCGTGTCGGTAAACGACGCCGCACCCGACGAAAAAACTCCGAGACAGACCGCTGCCGCAATTGCAAAAACAATTCCCGCACCTAAACCGAAAATTGCACGCCCGGCAAGACAAAGCGTCAGGCAAAGGACGGCTCCCGCAGCAGTCAGACCGAAAACAACCCACATCTGCTTTTTGAATTTCGTAAGATTCATATTTATAAGATGTTTAAGCTGTATTTCGCTGCTTTTTCTTTGAACGGGTTTTGAATCGGAAATCGCAGTGATATTCTGCAATTTTTCACCCCGAAGAATTTCGTCGCAGGTTACGCCGAAAATGTCCGCAATAACCGGAATGAGCGTCAAATCGGGCGCAGTTTCGTCTCGCTCCCAGCGTGAAACGGCTTTGTCGGAAACGCAGAGTCTTTCGGCAAGCTCACGCTGAGTCATGCCCTGCGATTTTCTTAAAACGGCAATGAATGAGCCGACGGTTTTCTTTTCCATGAGATTGTTCGCTCCTTGTGAAAAATAAGATAAGATTTGAAAACCAAACGCGTTTTTGCTTTTCTTGACTTGATTCTACCATTTCGGGGCAAAAAAATACACCCCTCAAACCGAAAATCACTCTCGCAAAGCGAGAATTGACGAAAAACAGCCGACTTTTTCAAAAATTAAGAATATTGTAAGAAACAAATCCGCAGATTTTGTGTTATACTTAAAAAAGACAAAATGAAAACTCGGAGAGTGTAAAAATGAAAATACTTATTGTTGACGACGAAAAGGAGATAGCCGACCTCATTGAAGTATATCTCAAAAACGAGGGCTACGAAACCGTAAAATGCTTCAACGGAAAAGATGCGCTTGAAGCGGTTCGCAAAACGGAATTCGACCTTGCGATCCTCGACCTCATGCTTCCGGACGCAGACGGCTTTTCAATCTGCTCGTCAATCAGAGAAAAATATACCTATCCCGTAATCATGCTCACCGCCCGAACGCAGGATATCGACAAAATCACGGGGCTCACCCTCGGTGCGGACGATTACGTTACAAAGCCGTTCAATCCGCTTGAGCTGACCGCAAGGGTCAAAGCTCATCTGAGAAGATACAAGCAATACAACACCGAAGCGGAAAACAAAAACGTCATTGAAATTCGGGGACTTGAAATCAACAACGAAACTCACCGCTGTTTCCTTTTCGGCGAAGAAATTCTCCTCACCCCGACCGAATTCGGAATTCTTCGCCTTCTTTGCGAAAACGCCGGGAAAGTCGTTTCAACCGAAGATATCTTTGAAAAGGTCTGGGGCGAAAAATATCTTGACAGCAACAACACGGTTATGGTACATATAAGAAGAATCCGGGAAAAGCTCAAAGAGCCTTCACGGAATCCGAGATTTGTTGAAACGGTTTGGGGTGTTGGATATAAAATCGAAAAATAATCAAAATAATCTCCTTTCCGCTCTGCGTGAAAAAAGGAAAGAAAAGGAAAAACGAAAGGTACTTTTGCCCGGAGAAAAAATGAGCACAAAAATCATCAAGGACTTTCTGCGCTTCAACCTTTTCTGCATGGCGCTGCTTTTGTTCTTCTATGTACTCGTCTACCTCGCCGCAAATCAATATCAGTTCGTCTATGAAACGGCAAAAAGCATCATCTCCGGAATTTTCAAAAGCTACGGAGAGAAAAATCCGATCCTTTGCTCCTTTTTTCTCCTTCTCGGAATCTACCTGATAATCTTCCTTTTGTGCTGTTTGGGATACTCGATTTCAACCCTTGTGAATTTCAACAAAACGTGGCTGAGCCTTTCGGCTTTGAACGAGGACGAAGTGAACGTTAAAAAATTTTCAAAAAACTTTTCGGACGTTGAAATCGCTCTCAAGGACATCAAGCACGACATTTTCAAAACGCACCAGCTCGCTTCTCAGGCCGAGTCAAAAAAGAACGACCTTGTGATGTATCTTGCCCACGACCTCAAAACACCTTTGACGAGCGTAATCGGCTATCTTTCCCTTCTTGACGAATGTCCGGAGCTTCCGACGGCGCAAAAGGCAAAATACACGGGAATCGCACTTGAAAAAGCGTATCGTCTCGAACAGCTCATCAACGAATTTTTTGAAATCACCCGCTTCAATCTCAACGAAATCAGACTTCAAAACAACCGAATCGACCTCGGTCTGATGCTTTCGCAAATGACGGAAGAGTTTTATCCGATGTTCAAAGAGAAGAATCTTAAATGTAAAATCGACGTCAACGAAAAAATCCTGATGTTTGCCGATGCGGACAAAATTGCAAGGGTTTTTGACAACCTTCTCAAAAACGCCGTCAGCTACAGCTATGAAAACTCAACGATAATCATCGGCGCAAGAAAACGGAACGGATATGTAATCGTAAAATTCCGCAACCGCTGCGACGAGATTCCGAAGGAAAACCTTGACCGCCTTTTTGAAAAGTTTTATCGGCTCGATTCCTCACGGGCATCCTCAACGGGCGGTTCCGGTCTCGGACTTGCGATTTCAAAGCAGATTGTTGAACTCCACGGCGGAACGCTCAAAGCAAAAAGTTCAACCGACCACACCGACTTTATTGTTATTCTCCCCTTCCGAGACGCAACGATTGACGACATTGAAAACGAAGAGGACGAAATTCAGGACGAAACATAAAATTTTTCGCAAGGGACTGCTCCGTAAAAATCGGAGCGGTCTCTTAATCTTTTTGTAAGGAAAGCTTAAGAAAGACGTAAGTCGGTCTTAAAACAATCTCTCTTTTAAAAGGCTATAATTTCATCAGTCTTAAAAAAGAGAGGTAAAACCAAATGAAACACATCATCAGACTTGCGGCCGTCATTCTTGCAGCGGTTATGATTTTTGCCGTTGTTGACAGGCTTCCGTCCGCAATAAACGAGCTTTCGTGCATTGCGGCTTCAACAGAAGTTACGTCCGACAGCAAGTATTCCGGCTCGCTCATTCTTGTCAACAACAAGCACCGCTACCGCAACACGGGCGAAGAATTCGTTAAACTTTATGACGAAAAAACCGATTCCTTCTTCATGGGCAGTACCGAAATCATGCTTTCAAAAATTGCGGTAAAGCCGCTTTGCGATATGTTCGACGCCTTCAAAAACGAAACCGGACTCAAAAAAATCAACGTCATCAGCGGTTACAGAAGCGTTGAAAGTCAGCAGGAAATTTACAAACAAAAGGCGAATCGTTACGGAAATCTTTACGCAAAAAAGTATGTTCAGTCTCCGGGCTTCAGCGAGCATCACACCGGACTTTGCGTTGACGTTTCGATTTTCAACGAGTCGGACGGCTCAAGCGAGGATTTTGACGGAAAAGGAAAATACGAATGGTTTTCAAAAAACGCATGGAAATACGGCTTCATCCTCCGATATCCGGAAGGAAAGGAAAAAGTCACAAAAATCGGGTACGAGCCGTGGCATTTCCGTTACGTCGGCGTACCGCATGCGTACTATATGACGAAAAATAACCTTTGCCTTGAAGAATATCTTGAGCTTCTTCAAAGCAAAACCAAAGACGAGCCGCTCAAATTCAAATGCGGCTCAAAGACATACAAAGTTTGGCACAGCGACAAAAAGCCGAAAGGAAAAAGCTTTTCCGGCGACAATTACAGCGGATATATTGTCTGGAAATAATTGACCTTGCTCCCGTGTGTATGGTATAATTAAAAGTAATTTATTTCTTTTAATTTGCAATCTGCCCACACGGGGGTGTTTTTTTATGAACAAAAAAGTTATGGTCGGAATGAGCGGCGGCGTCGACAGCGCCGTGAGCGCATATCTCCTTTTAAAAAACGGTTATGAACCGACAGGCGTCAACTGCCGTTTTTTTGACAACGGCGACGCTTTTATCAA
Source organism: uncultured Eubacteriales bacterium (assembly GCA_934561055.1). GTDB lineage: Bacteria > Bacillota > Clostridia > Oscillospirales > Acutalibacteraceae > UBA6857. The sequence goes on along the minus strand of CAKTFN010000004.1, from coordinate 201,352 downwards.
AGAAAAAACCTGCTGTTCGCTTGAAGACTCAAAGGACGCAAGAAGCGTTGCCTATAAAATCGGAATTCCGTTTTATGTTTTCAACTTCACCGATGATTTCCGAGAAAAAGTAATCGGAAAATTCATCGATGTTTATACCAAAGGAGCAACGCCAAACCCTTGCATTGACTGCAACCGCTATCTCAAATTCGACAAACTTCTCAAACGTGCGCTTGAACTTGAGCACGACTATATTGCAACGGGGCATTATGTGCGAAACGAATTTGACGAAAGCAGCGGCCGCTTTCTCCTTAAAAAAGGCATTGACGAAACGAAGGACCAAAGTTATGTTCTTTATATGCTCACGCAGTTTCAGCTTTCTCACACTCTTTTTCCGCTCGGCTCGATGAGAAAAACCGAAGTCAGAGAAGTTGCCGAAGAGATGGGCTTTGTCAACGCAAAAAAGCATGACAGCCAGGACATCTGCTTCGTTCCGGACGGCGACTATGCCTCATTCATCGAAAAAAGCATCAACAAAACTTTCCCCTGCGGTGATTTTGTTGACAGAGACGGAAACGTTCTCGGAACGCACAAAGGCATCATCCGTTACACAGTCGGTCAGAGAAGAGGGCTCGGTCTTTCGCTCAAAGCGCCGCTTTATGTTCTTGAAAAAGACCCTCAGAAAAACCGCGTTATTCTTGCGCCGGAAGAGTATCTTTTTTCAAAGAAGCTTTACGCAACCGACATAAATCTCATTGCGGTTGAAAAACTCGAAAAGCCGATGCGCGTGAAAGCAAAGGTAAGATACAAGCAGGGCGAACAATGGGCAACGGTTGAACAGACGGACGAAAACCGCTTCCACGTTGAATTTGACGCACCGCAAAGAGCTTTCGCAAAAGGACAGGCTGTTGTTCTTTATGACGGCGACGTTGTTGTCGGCGGCGGAACCATCGAATAAAACAAAAAGGTGATAAAATTGGCTGTAATCGTTGAAAAACTTACAGAAAAAAATCTTGAAAAAGCTGTTGAAATTTGGAATCAGGTTGTTGAAGACGGACGTGCGTTTCCTCAAACGGAAACGCTTTCAATCGAAGAAGGCAGAATTTTCTTTGAAAGCCAATCATACACAGGAGTCGCAAAAATCGAAGAAACGGGCGAAGTTGTCGGTCTTTACATTCTTCACCCAAACAACATCGGCCGCTGCGAACACATTGCAAACGCAAGTTATGCCGTTGAGCGAAACGCCAGAGGACATCACGCCGGCGAAGCTCTTGTCAAGGACTGCCTTTTAAAAGGAAAAGAACTCGGATTCAGAATTTTGCAGTTCAATGCCGTTGTTGCGTCGAACACTGCGGCGCTTTCGCTTTACAAAAAACTCGGTTTCAAAAGGCTCGGAACGATTCCCGGCGGCTTTCTCAACATTGACGGCATTTATGAGGACATTATTCTTCATTACATTGAGCTTTAAAAAGCAAAAAGAGGTTCAGCCGTTCGGCCCGACATCAAGACAAATTGCTACAAATTCAACCGAATTGACTAAAATCTTTGAAGGAAGAGAGTCTGTATTGTTGTTTTTTGACAAAAAAAGCAGATTTCTTTTGGTGAAAAGTTCGGTTGACAAATCACCGAAAATAGCGTATTATAAAGCCGATAATAGGCAGAAAGGATTTTGCGATGAGCGACTGTTCTTCCCTTTCGGACGAAAAGCTCGTTTCGCTTTGCAAAAAGCAGAACGACGAAAAAGCCTGGAACGAACTTTCTTCGAGATATCTTCGCGTTGCAAAAAGCGTTTCCGCTGCGTTTTCCGGTTCGTCTCTTGAGCGTGACGACCTTGTTCAGGAAGGAATTTTCGGATTCCTTGCCGCTGTCTATTCATACAAAGAAGAAAACAAAACCGCTTTCTCGACTTACGCCGCCGTCTGCATCCGAAACCGGATGCTCGGTGCGCTCAAAGCAAGAGCGACTCAAAAGCAAATTCCGCCTTCGCTCTTCGTTCCGATTGAAGACGAAAACGAAACTGCGGACAGTGCGCTTTCTCCGGAAGAAGTTCTTGTTTCAAAAAACGAGGAAGAAAGAATCGCTTCCCTCATTGCAAAAGAGCTTTCGGAAAACGAACGGCTGATTTTTTCCCTCTTTCTTTGCGGAAAGTCATACCGTGAAATTGCGAAAGAAACTTCTTTGAGTGAAAAGGCGGTTGACGGTGCGCTTCAGCGTGCACGCAAAAAACTCAAAAAAGCGCTCGGCTGAGAGCGCAAACATATGCCCGATAGCTTAAAGTTAGAGCGTTGTTTTCAAAGGGGCGGTGCAATTCCGGCAAGGGCAATATTTTTAAGCGAGGTAATCACAATGTACCAGGACAAAACAATCGTATGCAAAGAGTGCGGCAAGGAATTCGTTTTCACCGCAGGTGAGCAGGAATTCTATGCTGAAAAAGGCTTCCAGAACGAGCCTCAGCGCTGCAAAGAATGCCGCTATGCCCGCAAGAATGCTGCTAAACCGGAACGCGAAATGTTCACCGCAACCTGCGCACGCTGCGGCGGCGAGGCTAAGGTTCCCTTCAAGCCCACCGAAGGCAGAGACGTTTTCTGCAGCGAATGCTTTGCAAAAATGAAGGAAGAACAGGAATAATCTTTATTCCTTGAAAGACGAAGCGGTTTCGGCGAAAATCTTATCACGTCTTTTTGACTTTTGAGATTTTTCATGCCGAAGCCGCTTTGCGTTTACTTTTTTATTGCCGAGGTACTTTATATGGCTTTTGTTATCGAAAAAGATATTCTTGAACTCAAAGAAAAAATCATCAAAATCGTTTTCAGCGAAAAGAAAAAGAAAGACTTTGAATTTTCAAAAATCTCGGCCCGTCCGTTTGCCTCAAAGGGCGAAACAAAGTGGCAACTTGAACAGTTCAGGGGCGCACAGGTTTTTCATAAAAACCTTTCGTTTGAAGATTTTCTTTTCTGGCTTTCCGACACGGGCGAAAAAAACTTTCGTCAAGCGGCTCTGACCGCCGAAGGCGTAAACATTCATTACACAATTTTTCCGGACAAAACAAAGCGCAAAGAAAGCAAAAACACCCTTTCCGCCGTGACGAAAGAACACAACCGTGAAAAGACCTATCTTCTCAAAGAGGGCGAAAATATTCCCGCACTTGTTGACCTCGGCGTTTTTTCAAAGGATTTCAAAATCGTCAAAAGCAAATATGACAAGTATAAGCAAATCAACCGCTTTGTCGAACTGATTGACGACTGCTTTTCAAAAAGCAACCTTTCCGAAATTACGATTCTCGACTTCGGCTGCGGAAAAAGCTATCTGACGTTCATCGTTTACTATTACTTTACGAAAATTAAAAAGGTGAACGCAAAGGTTGTCGGCTTCGACCTGAAAAAGGATGTTGTTGAAAACTGCAACAACATTGCGAAAAAATACGGCTATGACAACCTTGAATTTTTCGTCAACGACGTTACGAGCGACAAGGTTTTCAGCGGAAAAGCAGACATGGTAATAACGCTCCACGCTTGTGACATTGCAACGGATTATGCGCTTTTTTACGCAATCGAAAACAAGGTGAAAAACATTTTCTCCGTCCCCTGCTGTCAGCACGAGGTCAATTTCCAAATTAAAAAAGGCGGCGACTTTGACCTTCTTCTTTCCCACGGACTTTTCAAAGAGCGTTTTTCGGCGCTTTTCACCGACTCGCTTCGTGCGGAGATACTCAGTCGCTTCGGTTACAAAACGGACGTTATCGAGTTTGTTGACTTTGAACATTCGCCGAAAAATCTTATGCTCCGGTGCGAGCTGAAAAAAGAAAAAACGCCCGATTTTTCCGACCTTGACGCTCTTTGCGAAAAATACGGAATCAATCAAACGCTTTTAAGACTTTCAAAAACTTTGCTTTAAAAAACGACGGCCGACGCAAGAGACCTTAATGCGCCGGCCGTTTTATATCGTTAATCTTTTGTAATCATCGGAATTTTTCCGGCGATTTTTTTATCCACCGCAAAGTAAAGCGCGGTTCCGAGGGTAAACATTACGGCAAGCTCGCCGAGAGCGACCAACCCGCCCTGAAGAAGAAAATCACCGAAATGGAATCCGCCTTCAACGAAGAAGTATTCAATCTCCGCTCCGACAATAATTCCGTTGAAAACCGCAGGCATTAAAAAAGAAAGAACGGGAAATTTTTTAATTTTCACCTTTCTCAGCGCTCTCATTGCCAATGCCGCAAGAAGAGTTGCGATTGAGCCGAAAATCATATCGACCGGCAAAGCCTGCATAAAAAGAAAATTCGCCAAAAAGCAGCCGAGCGTGAGTCCCCACGGCGCCGCCGGAGTAAAGAGGCATAAAATCATAAGTGCCTCCGACGCACGGAACTGAACGGCCATTGAAGCCGTGTTCGGAAAAATCAACTGCTGGACGAGGGTGAGTACGGCATAAAGCGCCGCAAGCAGCGCCGCCTGCGCAATGAACAGGGGTGCTTTGTGGTTTTGTGCTTTCATTTCAAATTGCTCCTTTAGTTTTGATTTAGAACCTTGGTTGGTTCAAGTCAGGAAGGTCTCGAACTGACTGTGGGGTATTGTATCGCAGAAAGGATGAAAAGTCAAGCCTATCATGTGCATCTCATACAAATGCCGTAAGAATTTATTGGTTGTTTTGACTATCGAAGTATTTAACAAGCGAATATAAAATGTCAAGCTGTTCTTTTGAATAACCGTCAATACTTATTGAAAGTTCATTTTTAAGTCCGAGAATATAATCCGCAGAAACATGAAATAACTTTGAAAGCGCAATAATATAATAAGTTGTCGGCGTTGAAATTCCCATTTCCCACGCATTTACCGAGCTTCGTGTTACATCAAGCTTTTTTGCAAGCTCCGCTTGAGAATATCCCGCATTTTCACGAAGTGTTTTTATAGTATCATAAATCATATTCTCACCTCCAGATAATTATAGTTAACCCAAAACGACAAATAATTATCAGCATGTGTATAGTTTAGTTGACAAAATTGCTGTTTTGTGCTATCATAAATAAAAAATCAAGGAGGAATCTCTATGAAAAAACTTTCAAGAAAAATCTTTGCATGTTTGCTCGCCGCAATAATGTTGTTTTCGGCTGCACCGTTTATGGAAATCGGCTTAACGGCAAAAGCAGAGGGAGAAAACAGTTGGCCAAAAACAATTTATTCCGGAGATTATACTCTATTCGCTATGCCTGACAATACTGCCTCCATAGCTTATAAGGGAAATGAAAAAGATTTAATCATTCCCTCTGTTATAGACGGTTATATTATCAACGGAATTTATAATGCCGGATTTTTAAACTGTTCAAGATTGGAATCTGTCACTATCCCAAAAAGCATAACTTGGATTGGCGAATACGCATTTCTGGATTGCCGTAATCTCTCAACCGTTATCATGCCAAATTCCGTTAAAAGCATCGGATATTGTGCATTTCGGGGTTGTGGCAATCTTAAAACCATAGAGCTGTCAAACGCCCTCACCAAGATTGGCGGATATGCTTTTGACAACTGCAAAAGCTTGGAAGTTATTAAATTACCCGACAGCATAGAATCAATCGGGTCATATGCTTTTTATGCTTGCGAAAATCTGAAATCTATCAATTTTCCGTCCGGATTAAAATCAATCACCGGTTGGATTGCGCCAGGATGCGACAGTCTTACAAACATAATAATAGAAAACGGAATTACTGAAATCAAAAGTGCTGCTTTTGCCAACAGTACCGGCTTAAAAGAAATTACAATTCCCAAAAGCGTCAAAACTATTGAAGATTTTGCCTTTTTCTTCGGAGATTACATAAACAAAGACAGCATTAAAGATTTTGTTATTTACGGATACAGAAACACTGTCGCAGAAAAATACGCTGACAAAGCCGGCTGCAAATTCATTGCAATTGATGAACATGAACATAATTTTTACAAGTTTTCATCCGTTGATGCAACTTGCACATTGGTAGGTTCGGTAAAATATTTATGCTCGCTCTGCAATGAAAAATATATTGAAAGTATTCCGCAAGCAAAGCATACCGATAATAATAATGATAGTATTTGTGACATCTGCAATAAAGAATTACCGATGTCATCATGCAGTCATATTTGTCATAAAAGCGGCATTGCTAAAATTTTTTATAAAATTGCTCTTTTCTTCTGGAAGCTTTTTAAGACAAATAAAACCTGTTCCTGCGGAACAAGTCACTATTAATCAAAACATGACAGCACCCAACTGTTTTTTTCAGCGGTCGGGTGCTGTTTTCTCTTGAAAAGCCAATAGAACTCATCGAGGTGAACAGTATGTACAAACACTTGAAAGACACGCGTGAGGACGCAGACATGAATCAAACCGAGGTTGCAAAATATCTCGGAATGTCGCAAAGCGGCTATTCAAAATACGAAGCGGCGAAAACGACGTTCCTTCCTCGGTTCTTATCAAGCTTTCAAAACTTTGGAACGTCAGTATCGACTATCTTCTCGGCGTGTCGGATAAACGTGAAATTACAAAATAACTCTTGACCTTCCCGAAAAATTGTGATACAATCGCTTTAATCGTTAATATCTTCGGCGATATACAGAAGGAGTAACCCTTTTCGGATTTCAGAGAGAAAACGGTCGGTGAAAGTTTTCATGAAGAACGGGTGAAGGTCGTCTGCGTGCCACCGGGAAGAACGGCGCTTTTCGCCCATTAGACCCCGGCGTATGTTCTGCGTTAAAGAATTAAGAGTGCGCTTTTTATAAAGCGAATTCAGGTGGTACCGCGGTTTTCTCCGTCCTGTTTTTTCGGGACGGAGTTTTTATTTTTGTAATCATAAACGGAGGTCAGTATAAATGGCAAAAGAACTTGCAAAACAGTACGATCCGAAAGAGGTTGAGGATCGTATCTACGAGTCCTGGCTCAAGGGGAACTATTTCCACGCCGAATGCGACTCAAAAAAGAAACCTTATACAATCGTTATCCCCCCGCCCAACATCACCGGTCAGCTCCACATGGGTCACGCGCTTGACAACACCCTTCAGGATATCCTTATCCGTTATCACAGAATGGCCGGCTACGATACCCTTTGGCTTCCCGGCACAGACCACGCTTCAATCGCAACCGAAGCAAAAATTGTTGCCGCAATGAAAGAAGAAGGTCTTTCAAAAGAGGACATCGGCAGAGACGCTTTCCTTGAAAGAGCGTGGGATTGGCGCAAAAAGTACGGCGGAAGAATCATTGAACAGCTCAAAAAAATGGGCTCATCCTGCGACTGGGAAAGAGAACGCTTTACTCTTGACGAAGGCTGTTCAAAGGCCGTTCGTGAGGTTTTCTGCAATCTTTACGAAAAAGGTCTTATTTACAGAGGCGAAAGAATCATCAACTGGTGTACCCACTGCAAAACTTCGATTTCCGACGCCGAAGTTGAATACGAAGAGCACGACGGCAATTTCTGGCACTTCAACTACCCGTTTGCGGACGGAAGCGGCGCAATCGAAATTGCAACAACCCGTCCCGAAACGATCCCCGGCGATACCGGCATTGCCGTTCATCCGGACGATGAAAGATACAAAGACATGGTCGGAAAGACCGTAATCATTCCCGTAATCGGCAGAGAAATTCCGATTGTTGCCGACTCCTATGCAAAAATGGACAAAGGAACCGGTGCGGTTAAGATTACCCCCTGCCACGACCCGAACGACTTTGAGGTCGGCCTTCGCTGCAATTTGCCGATGATCAATGTCATGACAGACGACGGTTTCATGAACGAAAACGCCGGAAAATACGCCGGAATGAGCCTTATGGAATGCCGAAAAGCAATTATCAACGACCTCAAGGAAGCCGGCGCACTCGTTAAAATCGAGCCGACAAAGCACGACGTCGGAACCTGCTACCGTTGCCACACAGCCGTTGAGCCGCGCGTTTCAAAGCAGTGGTTCGTAAAAATGAAACCGCTTGCAGAGCCGGCAATCAAGGCCGTCCGTGACGGAAAAACAAAGTTTGTTCCCGAACGCTTTGACAAAATCTACTTCAACTGGATGGAAAACATCCGTGACTGGTGCATCTCCCGTCAGCTTTGGTGGGGTCACAGAATCCCGGCTTGGTACTGCGCGGACTGCGGTGAAATCAACGTTTCAAGAGAAGATATCTGTGAGTGTAAAAAATGCAAAAGCAAAAACATCACACAGGATCCCGATACGCTCGACACATGGTTCTCCTCGGCTCTTTGGCCGTTCTCAACTCTCGGCTGGCCGGACAAGACCCCGGAACTTGCCCATTACTATCCGACGAGTACCCTTGTTACCGGCTATGACATCATCTTCTTCTGGGTTGCAAGAATGATTTTCTCTGCCTGCGAACAGATGGGCGAAGTTCCGTTCGACACCGTTTTCATTCACGGAATTGTCCGTGACGAGCAGGGACGCAAAATGTCAAAATCGCTCGGAAACGGAATCGATCCGCTTCTCATCATTGACAAATACGGCGCAGACGCCCTGCGTCTTACCCTCGCTTCGGGCAACAGCCCCGGAAACGATATGCGTTATTCCGACAAAAAGGTTGAAGCAAGCAGAAACTTTGCAAACAAAATCTGGAACGCCGCGCGTTTCATTCTCATGAACCTTGACGAAGACGAACCGAAGCCTTGCCTTCCGAAGGAGCTTTCGCTTGAGGATAAGTGGGTCGTTTCCCTTTTCAACAATCTCGTCAAAGAAGTCACCGCAAACCTTGACAAGTTTGAGCTTGGCATTGCGGCCTCAAAGCTTTACGACTTCATCTGGGACATCTTCTGCGACTGGTACATCGAGCTTGCAAAAATCCGCCTTCAGCAGGGCGGCGAAAAGGCAAAGCAGGTTAAAGCCGTTTTGGTTTACGTCATGAGCGAAACGCTGAAGCTCCTTCATCCGTTCATGCCGTTTATCACGGAAGAGATCTGGCTCACCCTCCCCCATGACGGAGAAACAATCATGAAAGCTCCGTGGCCCGTTTTCAATGAGGAGCTTACCTTCACCGAAGACGAAAACAAGATGGAGCTTATCATGGAAACCATCCGTGCAATCAGAAACAGAAGAAGCGAAATGAACGTTCCGCCGTCAAGAAAAGCGCACGTCTATGTTGCAACGGACAAAAAGGAGCTTTTTGAAACCGGTGCGGTCTTTATGCAAAGACTCGCTTCGGCCTCGGACGTTACAGTCGGCGACAGCTTTGACATTCCGGGCAGCGTCAACATCGTAACTTCTGCGGCAAAGGTTTACATTCCGATGGGTGACCTTGTTGATTTTGAGGCGGAAAGAAAACGCCTCAACAAAGAAAAAGAAGGTGCAGAGAAAAAGCTTGCCCAAATCAACGGAAAGCTTTCAAACCCCGGCTTCCTTTCAAAAGCGCCGGAAAACGTTATCGAAGCGCAAAAAGCCGAAAGAGACAAAATCAACGAAAGAATCAAGATGATTAACGAAAGTCTCGCCTCACTCGGTTAACTTAAAAGAGCCGCCGTTTAATAAGCGGCGGCTTAAAATATTATATTTTCTCACAAAGGAGAAACCGTTATGACAAAAGAAGAGGCTTTGAGCCTTCTTGAAGAATATAACAAAGGAGAATTCCATCTCAAGCACGGAAGAATCGTCGGCGACGTTATGCGGTACTTCGCAAATGAACTCGGTTACGGTGACGAAGCCGATTTTTGGGAAACGGTCGGAATTTTGCACGACCTCGATTTTGAGATGTATCCCGATGAGCACTGCATAAAAGAGCAGGAAATCATGCACGAAAAAGGACTTGACGAACGCCTTATCCACGCAACCGCAAGCCACGGCTACGGAATTTGCGTTGACATCAAGCCCGAACACGAGATGGAAAAGGTTCTTTATGCAACCGATGAACTCACAGGTCTTATCGGTGCGGTTGCGGTCATGCGCCCGTCAAAGAGCGTTTCCGACCTTGAGGTTTCCTCGGTCAAGAAAAAATTCAAGGACAAAAAATTCGCCGCCGGCTGTTCAAGAGACGTAATCAGAAACGGTGCGGAAATGCTCGGCTGGACGCTTGAAGAACTTTTTGAAAAAACGATTCTTGCAATGCGTGCGAGCGAAAATGTTGACTGAAAAATACATATAAAAACTGCGGCATAGGTAAAACCTCCCATGGTAGTTATTTTTATTCTACCATGGGAGGCTGTTTTTCTATTGTCCATTTTTTACGGACTTGTTCTTTTGACGTTATCCGTGAATTGCAGTTCTTATATTTTGATTTTTATTCTTCGCTCCGTTCTTTCTTTTAATTTTCAGCTTTCAAAAGCAAGCTTAATGTGCATTGCAATTGCCGTTTTGAGAGCTTCTTCGTCCGGAGCAAAAAACGGCGAATGAAGCGGTGCTTCGCAAGAAACACCGATATGATAAAAACAGCCCGGAGCTTTCATAAGATAATAACCGAAATCCTCGGTTGTCATCGTCGGCTCCGAAAGAACGCAAACGTTCTTTTTTGAAAAAAGCCCTTCTGCGGCGTTTTTCACAAGTTCGGTTTCACCGTCGCTGTTGACAACGCCGGGATAGCTTTCTCTGATTTTGATTTCGGCAGTGCAGTCAAACGCTTTTGCCGTATATTTCACCGCATCAAAAAAAATCTCTTTGACTTTTTTTCTCGTTTCAAAGCCGAGCGTTCGGATTATTCCTCCGATTTTCGCCGTTTCGGGAATAACATTCACTGCGCTTCCGCTTTGGAAAGTGCAAACACTCAAAACCGCTCCTTCGGTCGGAGAAACATTTCTCGGAACAATCCCCTCAAGCGCCGTCACTATATGGCTTGCGGCGGTAAGAGCGTTTTTCCCGTTTTGCGGTTCAGCACCGTGAGAACTTTTTCCGTGAACGGTAACTTCAAAAACGTCCGATGCGGCATAACTCTTTTTGAATTTCACACCGACTGTTTTTGAGGAAAGTTCGGGTCTTACATGGATTCCGAAAACCTTTTTGATGTTGAATTTTTCAAAAATGCCGGTGTCGGTGATTCTTTTTGCACCGCCGTCTCCTTCTTCGTCCGGCTGAAAAATGAAAACAACGTTTTTTTGAAGTTCGTTTCTGTGTTCACCCGTCACCTTTGCCGCCGCAAGAAGCGAAGCGGTATGGATATCGTGGCCGCAAGCGTGCATCACGCCGTCGTTTTTTGACGCATAAGAAAGGCCGGTTTTTTCATGAACGGGAAGAGCGTCAATATCCGCACGGAAAGCAACCGCTTCCTCTTTTCCGACGTCAATCAAGCCGACGGCACCGGTTTCAAGCGGTTCAAAAACGGCAATTTTGTTTTCAAGAAGAAATGCTTTTATCAACTTTGTTGTTTCAAATTCTTTATTTCCGAGCTCCGGATTTTCATGAAGCTTTCGTCTGATCTTTTTCGCTTCTTCAAAAACCTCTTCGGAATATTTCAAAATCAGTTCGTCAGTCATATAACTCTCCGTTAAAGCGATTTGCAGAATTTTTCAAGGCGGTTCATTCCCTCTTTGAGCTTGTCCTCACCGCAGCAATAGCTGAGTCTTATGTGGCCGTCGCTTCCGAAGCATGACCCCGGAACGGCGGCAAGACCGGCTTCTTCAATCATCCGTGTGCAAAACTCAGCCGATGAAAGGCCGAACGTTTCAATCGACGGAAACGCATAAAAGCCTCCGAGCGGTTCTGTCGTTTCAAGGCCGATTTCGGAAAGCCTTTTGAGGACGAAAAGTCTTCTTTTGTTATATTCTTCAACCATCGGCGAAACATCGGTTTCAAGCGCCTTGATACACGCGGACTGAGAAAACGAAACCGTTGAAACAACCGTAAACTGATGGACAAGTTCAAGGTGCTTTTTAATTTCGGCGTCCGCCATAAGATAGCCCATTCTCCAGCCGGTCATGGCATACGGTTTTGAAAAACTTTGAATGACAATGATTTTCTTTTTCAAATCTTTGAAAGAGGAAAAGCTTTCGTAGCTGTCCGTATAAATCAAACTTCTGTAAACGTCGTCGCAGATTACGAAAATGTTTCTGTCCTTCACGGCGTTATGAATATTTTCAAGGCTTTCTCTGCTTAAAACGCAGCCGGTCGGATTCGTCGGAGAGTTAAGAATAATCGCCTTCGTTTTTTCCGTAATTGCGCCTTCAATCATCTCACGGCTGATTTCAAAGCTGTTTTTTGAAGTGTCGAGCGGAACGAATTTTCCCCGGCACATTGTTATGATCGACTCATAAAGGCCGAACGCAGGAACGGGAACAAGAACTTCATCGCCCGGATTAATCACTCCGAAAAGTGCCGTGAAAAGCCCTTCCGTTGCGCCGACGGTCACAATAATTTCATCCGCTTTATAATCAAGACCGTTTTTCTCCTTTTCAAACTCACTGATTTTTTCAAGGAGAAGTGCGCTTCCGTTGTTCGCAATGTAATGAGTGTCTCCCCTGTCAAGAGAGACTTTTGCTTCTTCTTTTACCGAAAGCGGAGTTTCAAAATCCGGTTCGCCGAGCGTCAACGAGATACAACCCGGAGTCTGCTTTGCTTTTTGGTTATACACTCTTATTGCACTTCGCTTCAGCGAAAAAAGCGCATTGTTCAAAAACTCTTCCATTGCTTTTCCTCTCAGTCGCAAAATTCGGGATAGATGTCAAGCGTTGCAAAATAATCCTTGATTGTTTCCGCCCGTCTGATCAGCGAAACGGACTTGTCCTTTTTCAAAAGCAGTTCCGCACATTTGAGCTTTCCGTTGTAGTTATATCCCATTGAATAGCCGTGAGCGCCTGCATCGTGAATGACGGCAATGTCGCCGATTTCGGCCTTGGGAAGCATACGGTCAACGGCAAACTTGTCGCTGTTTTCGCAAAGCGAGCCCGTAACGTCATAAAGTGTATCGGGCGTTTTGTTTTCTTTTCCGAGCAGTGTTATGTGGTGATATGCGCCGTAAATTGCCGGCCGCATAAGGTTGCACGCCGTTGCGTCAACGCCGAGATAATTTTTATATGTTTTCTTCTCATGAAGAACGGTTGTGACAAGATATCCGTAAGGTCCGGTCACAAATCTTCCCATCTCGGTGAAAAGCGAAAGTTCGATTCCGTTTTTGGAAAGAAGTTCTTCATAAACAAGTCTGACGTTTTCACCGATTTTAAGAATATCAACCGCCGATTCCTCCGGTCTGTACGGAATTCCGATTCCGCCGGAAAGATTGACGAAGGAAAGCGTGACTCCGGTTTTTTCCCTGATTTCAAGCGCAAGCGAAAAAACTTCTCTCGCAAGGGTCGGATAATAATCTTCATTGAGGGCGCAGGAAGCGAGCATTGCATGAACGCCGAACTTTTTTGCGCCGAGAGCGGAAAGTTTTTTGACGCTTTCAATGAGTTGCTTTTTGGTCATTCCGAACTTTGACTCTTTGAGTTGACCCATGATGTCATTTTGAACAATGAAGTTTGTTCCCGGGTTATATCTCATGCAGACCGTTTCGCCGATTCCGCCGTTTTCCGAAAGAAAATCAATGTGGCTGCAATCGTCAAGGTTCACAATCGCTCCGAGTTCTCTTGCGAAGCGGTAATCCCCGGCAGGCGTATCGTTTGAGCTGAACATGATGTTCTGTCCGACAACTCCGAGCTTTTGAGCCATCGTAAGTTCCGCCGAAGAAGCGCAGTCAAACCCGCAGCCGAGGGAAGAAAGAAGGCGAAGAATCGCCGGGTTCGGAGTCGCTTTGACGGCAAAATATTCTTTATATCCTTTGTTCCAGGAAAAAGCGTTTTGAATTTTTTTAACGCAGTTTTTTATTCCTTCTTCGTCATAAAGATAAAACGGGGTCGGATGTGTTTCTTTGATTTTTTCAATTGTTTCTTTGTCAAACGGAAGAGTATAGTCGTGCATAAAATTCACTCCGATTTTCAGATATTTCTCAGTGCGTCGAGGATTGCGGTTTTCGAGTCGGTTTTTTCGTCCTTCATCTTGATGATTCTTGCGGGCATTCCGGCAACAACCGCATTTTCCGGAACATCTTCAAGAACGACCGCACCGGCGGCAACAACCGCATTTTTTCCGACGTGAACACCTTCAACCACAACTGCGTTTGCGCCGACGAGAACACCGTCTTCAATGATTACCGGGGTTGCGCTCGCCGGTTCGATTACACCGGCAAGAACTGCGCCTGCGCCGATGTGGCAACGGGCACCGACAGTTGCCCTTCCGCCGAGAACCGCACCCATGTCAATCATCGTTTCTTCGCCGATGACCGCACCGATGTTGATTACCGCACCCATCATGATTACTGCGTTCTTTCCGATTGAAACTTTTTCTCTGATAATTGCGCCCGGTTCGATTCTTGCGGGAATATCTTTGATTTCAAGCATCGGAACGCCGCTGTTTCTTCTGTCGTTTTCAATCACGATGTCTTCGATTTTATCGCTGTTTTTTTCGATAATCTCCCGAAGCTCTTCCCAGTCGCCGAAAACGATTTTGTCTCCCGCACCGAAAACTTTTGAAGAGCCGTAATCAATTCTCTCCTTTTCCTTCACATAAAGCTTTACGGGCGTTTTCTTTTTTGATGTTGAAATATAATTAATAATCTCGTATGCATCCATTGGTTTTCCTTTCCTTGAATCGGTTTCACCAATTCATGTCATCCATATTGTAATATCCTGCGCCTTTTTCAATGAGAAAATCAGCCGCACTGAGGGCACCTTCGGCAAAAAGGTTGCGGTTTTCGGCCTTGTGAGTGATTGTGATCACCTGAGAATCGGTTGCAAAAATGATTTCATGCGTTCCGACCTCGTTTCCCATTCTCACGGAATGGATTCCGATTTCTTCTTTTGTTCTTTTTCCGTTTTCGTGGCGGCCGATGTTATATGTGCTTTCGGGTCTTACGCTTTTGATCTGATCGGCAAGAAGAAGTGCCGTTCCGCTGGGAACGTCAAGCTTTCTGTTGTGGTGCTTTTCAATGATTTCAACGTCTGCCTCGGGAAAAGCTTTCGCCGCAATTTTTGCAAGGCAGCCGATAAGCGCAACACCGAGTGACATATTTCCGCTTTTGAAGACGGGAACGGATTTCGATGTTTCCTCAATTTTCAAAAGTTCCTCTTCGGTCTGACCCGTTGTCGAAATGATAATCGGGAGCGAACGTTTCACCGCATAATCGCAAATTTCGTTTGTTGCGCTGTGATGGGAAAAGTCGATGATCATGTCCGCTTCTCCGTCGAATTCACCAATACTTTTGAAAACAAGGGAAGTCGGATCCGATTCAAATTCCGCACTGACTTTTGCGGCAATCTCTTTTCCGTCGCTTTTTTCAATGAGGGAGCAAAGAACGTTTCCCATTCTTCCCCCGGCACCGTTAACGATAATTTTCATTCATTTCACCCCGGTTCAAACGTTAAGTCCCTGCTCACGCATACACTGAAGAAGA
This sequence comes from uncultured Eubacteriales bacterium, assembly GCA_934561055.1. Taxonomy (GTDB): domain Bacteria; phylum Bacillota; class Clostridia; order Oscillospirales; family Acutalibacteraceae; genus UBA6857. The sequence goes on along the minus strand of CAKTFN010000004.1, from coordinate 186,016 downwards.
ACCTTTTCGTGTTCTTCCTCCATAACGGTCAGCGGAAGACGGACATAGTTTTCGCAAAAGCCCATTGCGGCAACGGCGGCCTTCGCGGGAATCGGGTTAACCTCGCAGAAAAGAGCCTTGATGAGGCTCATCATCTCGCACTGAAGAGCCATGCTTCCTTCAACGTCGCCTTCAAAGAAACGGTTGCAAAGTTCAACGGTCTTTTTCGGAAGAACGTTTGAAAGAACGGAAATTACACCGCTTCCGCCGCAGGCAAGAATCGGAACGATTTCGTCATCGTTGCCCGACCAGATGTCGAGTCTGTCACCGACAAGAGCCTTGGTTTCAACAATTTTTGAAATGTTTCCGTTTGCCTCCTTGATTCCGGCAATCATCGGATGCTCGGCAAGCTTTGCATAAGTTGCCGGTTCGATGTTTACTCCGGTTCTTGAAGGAACGTTATAAAGAATTACCGGTTTTGTTGAAGCGTCGGCAATCGTTTCAAACATTTTTACAAGACCGTTCTGAGTCGCCTTGTTATAATACGGCGTTACAACGAGCATTGCGTCATAGCCGATTTCACATGCAAATTTTGTCAGCTCAATTGCGTAAGCAGTGTCGTTTGAACCCGTTCCGGCAATCATCGGAACTTTTCCTCCGACAACGTCATAAGCAAACTTGAGTGCGGCTTTATGCTCCGCATCGGAAAGGGTTGAACCTTCGCCGGAAGTTCCGCAAATGACGAGCGCATTGATTCCTTCGTCAACCTGCCATTTAAGAAGGCGTTCAAAATTTTCATAGTCGATTCCGTTTTCGTTGAGCGGTGTGACAAGAGCGGTTGCAGCGCCCTTAAAAATTGTCTTGGTCTTCATAAAGTATGCCTCCTGAAAATTCAGAATTGTTCAATCAAAATGTGCAAGTTTTTCGGAAAAGCCGGGAATAAAAAAATGACCGAAAACTTCGGCCATTAAAATCGCACTGAACAAAACGGAAAAAACCGCCTTGCAACAATTATAATAGCACTCCGCAAATTGCGACAGTCGCATGGATCTTATTCCGTGCGCCCAAGAAAGCCTTCGCCTCGGCTCCTTTCGGCAACGCTCCCTTTCTTTCCGACCCGATTCTGCTCAATCGGCTTTGACGCCGGAAATACTGATGAGACGATGCACCTCTATCTTTAATTGAAATATTCTGTTATTAATTCACTCGAAACTTTTCTTCCGAGCTTATGATTGAAGCTTATCACAATGCTTCACTGCTGTCAAGACCATTTTCTGAAATTTGTCAAATAATCCTCTTTTTATCAAAAACTTCTAAAGAGTTTGTAAAAACTGAACAATACTTTTTGGCTCTGCGGTGTCTGTTCAAGGTCTGTCCGTTTCGCCGATACTTATGTCGTCTGCGGTTTACTTTCCTTTCGGCCTTTTCCGCACGGCTTTCATCATATAGTGCATATAAATTTTATGAGCTTTTTCAACAAAGATAAAACTTTCGGCGTACCTTCAAAACAGTATTCCCGGTTTTGTTATGATTATTTTTAATGACGATACCGAAACCGATTATTGACTTGAATAATGTTGAGAGTTATAATGCAAGCATATAACTAACCTATAGCCTTTCGGAGGAAAAATGAAAACTATACTGATTGTTGACGATGACGAAAATATAAACAATATGCTTTTTGAAGTGCTTGAAAAAGAGGGCTTTTGTGTTATACGCGCCTTTTCGGGCAGTGAAGCTCTGCTTGTTCTTGAGCAGAAAAAGCCCGACCTTGTTTTGCTTGACCTTATGCTTCCCGGCGTTTGCGGCGAAAATGTTCTAAAAAAAATCCGAGACATTCCCGTAATCGTCGTAAGCGCAAAGATTGACATTGAAAACAAAGTCAATCTTCTTTTAGGCGGTGCGGCAGACTATGTTACAAAGCCGTTCGATATTCGTGAGCTTGTTGCACGAATAAAGCTTCAACTGAAAAATGCGGAAAAACTTCCTTTTTCGCCTTTGATGACATTTGAGGAAATCACGCTTGACGAAAATTCGCACAGGGTTTATGTTTCGGAAAAAGAGGTCAAGCTGACAAGAACGGAGTTTTCGATACTTAAAATTTTGCTTCAAAACAAAGGCAGCGTTGTTGCAAAGTCGGTTCTTCTTGACAAGCTCAGCTTTGAAACGCCGGACTGCGTTGAATCCTCGCTGAAAGTTCATGTGAGTAATCTCAGAAAAAAGCTTCGCGAACAAAGCGAAAAAGATTACATCGAAAGCGTTTGGGGAATCGGTTTTAAAATCGGGTGATGATCTTAACCTTTTCTTTACCTTTTTCTTAACCGCTTTCTTAACTTTTGCCGTGTAAACTGTGTTCATCAGGCAAAAGGAGGTATTTGATACATGGAATATGTGCTTGAAACAGATGCGCTGACAAAACGCTATCGAAAATTCACCGCATTGAACGGACTTTCGATGCACGTTCCGAAAGGCTCAATCTACGGCTTTATCGGAAGAAACGGCGCCGGAAAAACAACGCTTATACGACTCATCTGCGGTTTGCAGGAACCGACCGACGGAAAAATTGAACTTTACGGCGCACAAAACGGAACAAAAGAGATTTATAAAGCCCGCCGAAGAATCGGAGCGCTTGTTGAAACGCCGGCAATCTATCGAGATATGACGGCAAAAGAAAACCTTAAACAGCAGTACAGGGTGCTCGGCCTTCCGTCGTTCGACAAAATAGAAGAACTTCTTTCTCTTGTCGGTCTGTCCGATTCGGACAAAAAGAAAGCCGGTCGTTTTTCGCTCGGTATGCGCCAAAGACTCGCAATTGCGATTGCGCTTTGCGGCGATCCGGATTTTCTTGTTCTTGATGAACCGATGAACGGACTTGATCCGCAAGGTATTATCGAAATGCGCGAACTTATCTTAAAACTCAACCGTGAAAAGCAAGTGACCGTTCTTGTCTCAAGTCACATCCTTGACGAGCTTTCAAAGGTTGCAACTCATTACGGTTTCATTGACAAAGGCAGTATCATCAAAGAAATGAGCACCGAAGAACTTGAAATGCAGTGCAGAAAATGCGTTCGCATTGAGGTCAGCAACATTAAAACGCTTTCGTACGTTCTCGATTCAAAAGGCTTTGAATACAAAATCATTGACAATTCAAAGGCCGACATATACGCCGATTTTCAGGTTACCGAACTTGTTTCGGCACTTGAAAAAGAAAACTGTATCGTATACAGCATCAAAGAACATGACGAAAGCCTTGAAAGCTATTTCATCAACCTTGTCGGAGGTGATGAAAAATGATTAAACTTCTCAGAGCCGATTTTTCAAGGCTTTTCAAAAGCAAAGTGTTTTATCTTTTTACGGCGGGTATTTTTGTCATTTCCGCCTATTGTGCGTTTTCAAATTACGGGGCGCTTTCGCCTTCTCCGGCAAAAGGGCAGGAAAGCATAACGGTTTGTCCGCTTGAGATGATGCCGGCTGTTGCTTTTTTGATTGCGGTTTCAACAGCATTTTTCATCGGAACGAATTTCAGCAGCAACACAATCAGAAACAAACTTTTCTGCGGCTGTTCAAAAACACAGATTTATCTTTCAAACAGCATAGTTTCGCTTTTTGTTTCGCTGGTGTTTTCCGCCGCTTTTTCTTTGAGTGGAATCGGCGTTATAAAAGCCGGCGTTTTTCCGGCAGGTATTTATTTTGCCGTGGTTTCGCTCGGCGTTGTTTCTGCGGTTGCTTTCAGCTGTATTTCAACGTTTTTTTCTTTTGTTGTAAGAGGGCGCACCGTTCCGATGGTGGTTCTTATTGCGCTGTTTGCCGGAATGTTTGCGTTAACATCGACAATCGGTTCGGTTCTCGGCGAACCGGAATATAATTTGACCGTTGACAAAATCAACGGAGTGCCGTATGACCAAGTTTCGGTTATTCCGTCCGATGCGGAAATAACATATAAAAAAGGACCTAATTTGCAATACTGCGGCGGTACAAAGAGAAAGATTCTTGAAACTGTCAGCAATATACTTCCGACGTCACACATGTCGATTCTTTCAAATATATCCGTTTCATCGGACAAAGACGGAGTTTGGTTTACGCCTCATTACAGCAGCGATGTTGAATTAAAAAAGGCTTCGGACGTGTATAAATATATCAATGCTTTTTACAGTCTCGGCTTTTCGGTGTTAATCACTGCGGCAGGTGTGCTGATTTTCAAAAAAGAACAACTTTCATAAAAACAATGACGAATGAGGGTGAACTGTTATGGATTCTTGGCTGATATTTCTGTCGGCAGGTTTATTTTTTGCGGTGCTTATACTTTCGGCAAAAATTCTGCTGATGAAAAAATCCGCAAAAGAGATTGAGCGGTCAATGAAAGAAAAGCTTGAAAACGACACCAACACCCTCATTTCAATTTCTTCTTCCGACAAAGACATGAAAGCGCTTGCATCTTCCCTTAACAGTGAACTTCGTATACTTAGCGAAAAGCGGCAGAAATATATTTCCGGTGATGAAAAGCTGAAAAAATCGGTCACGAACATTTCGCATGATTTGCGAACGCCGCTGACGGCAATTTGCGGCTATCTTGACCTTTTGCAGAGGGAAAAACACACAGAAAACAGCAAAAAATACCTTTCCGTAATCCGCGAACGTACGGATTCCATGAGAAATCTCACGGAAGAGCTTTTCAAGTATTCCGTCGTCGCATCGGAAACAGAAGGTTTAAAGCCGGAAAAAGTCAGCCTTAATGACATTCTTGAGCAAAGCCTTGCGGCATTTTACAGCGTTTTTTCCGAGCGTTCAATCGTTCCCGAAATCAAAATTCCCGACGCTCCCGTTGAAAGGAAACTTGACAAAACCGCGCTGAGAAGAATTTTTGACAACATTTTGAGCAATGCCGCAAAGTACTCCGACGGCGACTTGAAAGTTGAACTTTTTCAAAACGGAACAGTCAGCTTTTCAAATTCTGCGAAAGGCCTTGATAAAATCAAAACAGAGCGCCTTTTTGACCGCTTTTATACCGTTGAAACCGCAAGCGACTCAACGGGGCTGGGACTTTCGATTGCAAAGCTTTTAACGGAAAAAGCGGGCGGCGCCGTCAGTGCGGATTACCGCAACGGAAGGCTGTTTGTTGCCGTAAAGTTTGCGTCAAAGCCGGAATAAAGAATTAAACATATGAAGCGAAAAAAGCCGCCGGAAAGTGATTTCCTGCGGCTTTGATGTTACTGAAATTATTTGCAGTCGATTGTTGAAACGGAGATTGTCATCTCTTCAAGGACGTCAACAACGATTTTCACCGTATCGAGCGAGGTAAAAATCGTCACTCCGTTTTCCGTTGCACAGCGGCGGATTGCGGTTCCGTCTTCATTGTGAACTCCCGATGAAACCGCACGGGTGTTAATGACATAGCTGACGAAACCGGAGCGAATGAAGTCAAGGATTTCTTCGCTGCCCTCGGAGATTTTTCCGAGCTTGTGCGTTCTGATTCCGTTCTTTTTGAGGAAGGCCGCCGTTCCGTCCGTTGCGGCAATGTTGAAGCCCATGTTATAAAAGCGGCGAACCATCGGAAGCGCCTCAAGCTTATCCTCGTCCGCAAGGGTAACAACAACCGTTCCGTAATTTTGAAGCTTCATTCCGGACGCCTGAAGAGCCTTATACATTGCTCGGGAGAGCTTTGAATCGTAACCGATTGCTTCTCCGGTTGACTTCATTTCCGGCGAAAGATAAACGTCAAGTCCTTTGATTTTGTTTGAGGAGAAAACCGGAACCTTGACGTAATAACGCTCCTTTTCGTCCGGGTAGATTCCGAAAATTCCCTGCTCTTTGAGGCTCTTTCCGAGAATTACTTCCGTTGCAATGTCTGCAAGCGAAAAACCGGTTGCCTTTGAAAGGAAAGGAACCGTTCTTGAAGAACGCGGGTTAACCTCAATAATATATACGTCATCATGCTCGTCAACGATGAACTGAATGTTGAAAAGACCGATGATTCCGATGCTCAGTCCGAGCTTTTTTGCGTACTGAAGGATTGTTCCCTTGACCTTGTCGGAAATCGAGTACGTCGGATAAACACTGATCGAGTCACCCGAATGAACGCCGGTACGCTCAACAAGCTCCATGATTCCGGGTACGAAAACATCGTTTCCGTCGCAGATTGCGTCAACCTCAACCTCTTTTCCCTGGATATAATGGTCAACAAGAACCGGCTTGTCCTTGTCAACCTCAACGGCGGTTTTAAGGTAATGGCGGAGCATTTCATCGTTCGCAACAATTTCCATTGCTCTTCCGCCGAGAACAAAGCTCGGACGGACAAGAACGGGATAGCCGACCTCGTTTGCGGCCTTGATTCCGTCCTCAATGTTAGTTACGGCGCATCCTTGCGGCTGAGGAATATTAAGTTCCTTGAGAATTTTTTCAAAGCTTCTTCTGTTTTCGGCTCTTTCGATTGCGGCGCAATCCGTTCCGATAATTTTCACTCCCCGTTCAAAGAGCGGTTCGGCAAGATTGATTGCTGTCTGACCGCCGAGAGAGGCAATGACTCCGTCCGGTTTTTCAAAGTCGATGATCGCCATAACGTCCTCGGTCGTGAGCGGCTCAAAATAAAGCTTGTCGCTCGTTGTGTAATCGGTTGAAACGGTTTCCGGGTTGTTGTTGACGATGATTGCTTCGTAACCTGCACGGCGGATCGTCTGAACGGCGTGAACGGTAGAATAGTCGAATTCGACGCCCTGACCGATTCTGATCGGACCTGCACCGAGAACGACGATCTTCTTTTTGTCTGTGAGTCTCGACTCGTTTTCACCGGTGTACGAGGAATAAAGATATGCGATATACTTTCCGGTGTGGAGCGTATCGACCATGCGGAAAATCGGGGTTATTCCGTTCTCCTTGCGAAGGTTATAAATTTCGGTTTCGCTCCTGTTCCAAAGCGAAGCAATATATTTATCGGAAAAGCCCATGATTTTTGCTTCTTTGAGCGTTTCGATTCTTCCGACGTTTTCGGAAAGAGCTTTTTCTTCGTCAACAATCTTTTTGAGCGATTCAAGGAAAAGCTCTGTAATCATTGTGACCTCATGAAGCTTTTCGATTGTCTCCCCCCTTCTCAAAAGTTCGGCAATCGCATAGATATTGTCGTCGTGGAACTCGGAAAGGTAAGAAAGAAGTTCTTCGTTTGAATAAGCGTCGAATTTTCCGAGGCGGAAATGGCAAACGCCGATTTCGAGCGAACGGACTGACTTGAGAAAACATTCTTCAAGCGTTGCGCCGATTCCCATAACCTCGCCTGTAGCCTTCATCTGAGTTCCGAGAACGTTCGGAACGGTTGAAAACTTGTCAAACGGAAAACGGGGGAATTTTGCAACGATATAATCAAGAGAAGGTTCGATTGCCGCCGTTCCGCCGGCGACGGGAATTTCGGAAAGATTCATTCCCACGGCGATTTTTGCCGTTACTCTTGCAATCGGATAGCCGCTCGCCTTTGAAGCGAGAGCGGATGAACGTGAAACACGGGGGTTAACCTCAATGAGGTAATACTTGCTTGAATTCGGGTCAAGCGCAAACTGAACGTTGCAACCGCCCGAAATTTTGAGTTCTCTAATGATTTTGATTGCGCTGTCATTGAGCATTTTTTCGTCTTCTTTTGAAAGAGAAAGAATCGGAGCAACAACAATTGAGTCTCCGGTGTGAACGCCGACAGGGTCAACGTTTTCCATTCCGCAGATTGTGATTGCGTTGTCCTCGCTGTCACGCATAACCTCAAATTCGATTTCTTTGTATCCCTTGACGCTTTTTTCAATGAGAACCTGGTTCACGGGAGAAAGAGCGAAAGCGTTCGGGCCGAGTTCAAGAAGCTCTTTTTCGTTGTTTGCAAAACCTCCGCCCGTTCCGCCGAGCGTGAACGCCGGACGAAGAACAATCGGATAACCGATTCTTTCGGCGGCCGCCTTTGCTTCTTCAAGATTATATGTGATTTCCGACGGAATTACCGGTTCGCCGATTGACTGGCACATCTCCTTGAAAAGCTCACGATCCTCCGCACGCTCGATGCTTTCGCTGCTTGTTCCGAGAAGCTCAACCTCGCACTCCTTGAGAACGCCCTTCTTTTCAAGCTGCATTGCAAGGTTAAGACCCGTCTGACCGCCGATTCCGGGAACGATTGCGTCCGGACGTTCGTGGCGGATGATTTTTGCAATGTAATCAAGAGTGAGCGGCTCCATATATACCTTGTCCGCAATCGAGGTGTCTGTCATGATGGTTGCCGGGTTTGAGTTTGCAAGAATAACCTCATAACCCTCCTCCTTGAGCGCAAGGCAGGCCTGGGTTCCGGCGTAGTCAAACTCTGCGGCCTGACCGATGACAATCGGGCCTGAACCGATAATGAGGATTTTTTTAATGTCTTTTCTCTTCATAATATATAATCGCTCCTAATTCTAATTCAAATAATCTTTCAGCCGAGACTTTCCTTCGGAGCCTGACTTTCGCAGTATACGCATCTGTAAATTTTGTTTTCACGGTCAACAAGGCGAAATTCCTGCATAAGCTCCTGCTCGCAAGAGGTGATGCAGCGCGGGTTTTTGCATTTTATGATTCCGGTAACCGTTTCCGGAAGGGAAAGATATTCCCTTTTCACAAGCTTTCCGTCGCTGATAATGTTGACTGTGATTCCCGGGTCGATGTAACCGAGAACGGCAAAGTCGATGTCAATGACACGGCCGATTTTGATGATGTCCTTTTTCCCCATTTTTTTGCTTTCGGCGTTTTTGATCATTGCAACGGTGCAGTCAAGCTTTCCGAGTCCGAGAATGTCATAAATCTGAATGCTTTTTCCGGCCGTGATGTGGTCAAGAACAATTCCGTCTTTAATCTGTCCGATAATCATACGTTAACCTCCAGAAGTTTAAGAATGAGAGCCATTCTCATATATTTTCCGTTGAGTACCTGTTTGAAATAGCAGGCTCTCGGATCGGAGTCGATCGCAACCGAAATTTCGTTGACTCTCGGAAGCGGATGAAGAATTGAAAGGTCTTTTTTTGCGTTTGAAAGCTTTTCCGGAGTGAGGATATAGCTGTCCTTGAGTCTGAGATAATCCGCCTCATTGAAAAAGCGTTCCTTCTGAACCCTTGTCATGTAAAGTATATCAAGATCCGGCATTGCTTTTTCAAGGCTTGAAACTTCTTCATACGGAATTTTCTTCTTTTCAAGGACGTCGGTGATGATATATCTCGGAACTTTCAGCTCGTCCGGAGAAATCAAAACGAACTTTATGCCCTCATATCTTGACATTGCCGAAATCAGCGAATGAACCGTTCTTCCGAACTTGAGGTCGCCGCAAAGTCCGATTGTGAGATTATTGAAACCGCCTTTTTCGCGGTAAATTGTCAGAAGGTCGGCGAGCGTCTGGGTCGGGTGGTTGTGGCCGCCGTCCCCGGCGTTGATTACGGGAACACCCGCAGTTCTTGTTGCAACAAGCGGCGCACCCTCTTTCGGGTGGCGCATTGCAATGATGTCGGCATAGCATCCGACAACCCTCACGGTGTCGGCAACGCTTTCGCCCTTTGAAGCCGAGCTTGAGTTCGCTTCGGAAAAGCCGATGACGTTTCCGCCGAGTTCATACATTGCGGCTTCAAAGCTGAGTCTTGTTCTTGTTGACGGTTCAAAAAAGAGGGTTGCAAGTTTTTTTCTTTTGCAGCTTTCCGCATACTTATCGGGGTTCTCGATGATGTCAAGAGCGGTCTTTATGAGTCCGTCAATCTCCTCGGTCGAAAGCTCCATAATATCAATGAGGTTTTTCACTCTTATGCCAGTCCTTTCCATAACTTTGATGTTTTGAATTTTGAATTATTCGCCCTTGATCCAGCTTTCGTCGGACGGGTTGTTTCTGAAAGCGATGAGACGCTCGATGTCGGCTTCTTTGATGTAGCCTTCTTCGGCGGCAACCTTTGCAATTACGTCAAAGTTCGTGAGAGAAACGTTTTTGACGTTTGCGTTTTCAAGTCTTTCAAGACCCTTTTTCATTCCGTAGGTGAAGATGCTTGCAACGCCGAGAACTTCCGCTCCGGCTTCACGAAGAACGTTGACAACCTCAAGAACGCTTCCTCCGGTTGAAATGAGGTCTTCAACAACAACAACCTTCTGTCCCTTTTCGAGCTTTCCTTCAATTTGGTTCTGTCTTCCGTGATCCTTTGCGCCGCTTCTGACGTAACCCATCGGAAGGCCCATAAGGTGAGCCGTGATTGCCGCATGAGCGATGCCTGCGGTTGAAGTTCCCATAAGAACTTCAACGTCGGGATAATTCTCCTCGATAATCTTTTTAAGTCCGTTTTCAACGTCGTTTCTGACTGACGGAGCAGTAAGGGTGAGGCGATTGTCGCAATAAACCGGACTTTTGATTCCGCTCGCCCATGTGAACGGCTTGTCCGGGCTGAAAAAGACGGCTTTGATTGAAAGAAGATCTTTGGCAATTAATTTCTGCATAATATTATTCCTCCGTAATGCTTGATATTTCAATAATCGTTTTTAATCAGTTTGCAAAATCGTTCATACAGCGTCTGTATGCGGCAACAGGGTCTTCCGCTGCGGTGATCGGACGGCCGACAACAATGAAGTCCGAGCCGATTTCCTTTGCCTTTGCCGGAGTTGTAACTCTCTGCTGGTCACCGACGGCTCCGTCGGCAAAACGGATTCCGGGCGTGACGGTGAGAAAGCTTTCTCCGCAAACCTCATGAACCTTTCCGGCCTCAAGCGGCGAGCAAACAACGCCGTCAAGTCCGGCTTTTTTTGCGTTTGAAGCGTAGCTCATAACAACTTCTTCAAGCGGCTTTTCAATGAGGAGTTCGTTTTCCATTCTCGTTTGGTCAATCGAGGTGAGCTGGGTTACGGCGATGAGAAGCGGACGTGTTCCGTCCTCTCTTGTGAGTCCCTCAACGGCGGCTTTCATCATATCGATTCCTCCGCCGGCGTGAAGATTGCAGATGTCAACGTCAAGCCCCGAAAGAACAGCCATCGCCTTTTTAACGGTGTTGGGGATATCGTGGAGCTTGAGGTCAAGGAAAATCTTATGTCCTCTTTTTTTGATTTCACGAACGATCTGCGGTCCTTCGGCATAAAAAAGCTCCATTCCGATTTTTACGAACGGCTTTTCTTCGGTGAATTTGTCCAAAAATTCATAGGTCTTTTCTGCACTTGAAAAGTCGCAGGCAATAATTACGTCTCTGTTCATTATAATGCTCCTTTGATAATATCTTTAAGATTTTCGATTTTGTATCTGTCCATCACCGAAGGAAGGTCTTCGATGATTTTTTTGCAGGCAAAAGGTTCAACGAGGTTCGCCGCTCCGACCTGAACCGCCGTTGCGCCGGCAAGCATCATTTCGATAACGTTTTCCGCCGTTGAAACGCCGCCGAGTCCGACAATCGGGATTTTGACGGCCTTTGCGGCCTGATATACCATTCTCACCGCAAGCGGAAAAATTGCGTCGCCGGAAAGTCCCCCGGTAACGTTTGCAAGAAGCGGTTTCCTTTTTGCAATGTCAATTCGCATTGAAAGGACTGTGTTGATGAGGCTGATTGCGTCCGCTCCCTCGGCCTCGCACGCTTTTGCGATTTCGGTAATATCGGAAACATTCGGAGAAAGCTTCATGATTACCGGCTTTTTCGTAACGGCTTTGACCGCCCTTGTGACGGCGGCCGCCGCCTTCGGGTCGGTTCCAAAGCTCATTCCGCCGCCGTGAACGTTCGGGCAGCTTATGTTGACTTCAAGCCAACCGACTTGTTCTTCGCCGTCAAGTTTTTCGCAAACTTCAACGTATTCGTCAAGCGAAAATCCGCTGACGTTCGCCATGACAGGCTTATGAAAGCATTTTTTAAGCTTTGGAAGTTCTTCCGAGATAACTTTTTCAACACCGGGGTTTTGAAGTCCGACCGCATTGAGAAGTCCGGACGGCGTTTCTGCAATTCTCGGCGTGGGGTTTCCGAATCTCGGTTCTCTCGTTGTTCCTTTGAAAGAAAACGTTCCGAGCATATTTATGTCGTAATATTCTGAAAATTCGTAACCGTAACCGAAGGTTCCGGAGGCCGGAATAATCGGATTTTCAAGTTCGATTCCGCAAAGGTCAACGCTCAGTCTTCCCATAAAATTTCCTCCTTTTTCATCACGGGGCCTTCTTTACAAATTCGCTTATATCCCGTGATTGTTTTGCACGAACAACCCATGCATGCTCCGAAGCCGCAGCCCATCCTTTTTTCAAAGCTCATTTCGCCCTCGGTTTCGGACGTCTTGTATACCGCCTTGAGCATAGGCTCCGGGCCGCAGGTATAAAAGTAAGTATAGGAAAGCTCCTTCATTGCATCGGTAACAAAGCCTTTTTTTCCGTATGAACCGTCAACCGTCGTTACGATTGTTTCCGCACCGAGAGCCTTGAACTCATCTTCGTAAAAAACCTCGCTCTTTTTGTTGAAGCCGAGAATAACGGTGACCTTTTTCCCCTCGGCAATGAGCTTTTTTGCAAGGTTATAAAGCGGAGGAACTCCCACTCCTCCGCCGAGAAGAAGCGGTCTTTCGCCCGAAAGCGAAGTGTCGTAGCCGTTTCCGAGGCCGGTAAGAACGTCAAGCTTTTCGCCTTTTTTCATGCTCTCCATGAGCTTCGTTCCCTTTCCGACAACTTTATATATAATCGTAAGTGTGTTTTCGTCAAAGTCACAAACGGAAATCGGACGCCTTAAATAAAAGCCGTCGAGCTTGATGTTCACGAACCGGCCGGGGCATTTGATTTCCGAAGTATCGCCGGAAAGCTTCATTCTCAGAATGTTTTCGGTGAGATACTTGTTTTCGATGATTTCAAAAATTCCCTGTTTCATAATTTTTCGCTCATCCTCCTGTCAAGATATGCGGTTTTTCCGTTTGCAACCGTAAGAAGACATTTTCCGAAAACCTTTGTGCCTTCAAACGGGGTGCTTTTTCCTTTTGAAAGAAAGTCTTCCGGATTGATTTCATATTCAGCGTTAAGGTCAAAAACCGTAAAGTTCTCATTGATTTCGTTCTTGATTTTAAATCTTTTGCAGGGATTGTAATGCATTAGGTCAAGAAGCTTTTCAAGAGTAATTTTTCCTGTTTTCACAAGATAAGTATAAAGAAGCGGAAACGACGTTTCGATTCCGACAACGCCCATCGGGCTTTTTTCGAGTCCTCGGCTCTTTTCTTCCGGAGAGTGCGGTGCGTGGTCGGTAATGATCATGTCAACCGTTCCGTCGGTTATTCCTTCAAGAAGTGCTTCTCTGTCCTCTTTCATCCGAAGCGGCGGATTCATTTTGAACCGTCCGTCCTCCCGAAGGTCGCTTTCGTCAAGAAGAAGATAATGCGGTGCGGTTTCGCACGTTACGTCAAGCCCCTCTCTTTTTGCCCTGCGGATAAGCTCAACGCTCTCTTTGGTCGAAATATGGCAAACGTGATAAGCGCAGCCCGTTTCACGAACGAGGTCAAGGTCACGGGCAATCTGTTTCCATTCCGATTCGCTGCTTATTCCTTTGTGGCCGTGTTTTTTTGCGTATTCCCCGTCGTGAATATATCCGCCGTGAAGAAGGCTGTTGTCCTCGCAATGGGCAACGATAATTTTTTTGAGGCTTTTCGCTTTTTCCATTGCCTTTTTCATCATCTCACCGCTTTGAACTCCCCTTCCGTCGTCCGAAAAAGCAACGACATACGGCGCAAGAGCGTCCATATCCGAAAGCTCTTTTCCGTTTTCACCCTTTGTGATTGTTCCGTAAGGAAGAACGGAAACGCAAGCGTCCCTTTTGATTATTTCAAGTTCCTTTTGAAGGTTTTCAAGGCAATCCGGAGCGGGATTAAGGTTCGGCATTGCACAAACGGCGGTAAATCCGCCGTGCGCCGCCGCCCGGCTTCCGTCAAGAACCGTCTCTTTATAAGAAAAACCCGGCTCACGCAAATGAACATGAACATCTGCGAAGCCGGGAAAAACAAAACACTTGTTGCCGTCATCGGCACCGATAACAGCGCCCTTTTCAAAAACGAAAAACTCATCCTTAAAGTTTTTAAGGACGTCAAACTGAATATTCTTTTCAAAATTCGATTTCATCATAATTTCACCCAACAAAAAAGCCGCTTTCCGCCAAAGAAAACAGCATGAAAAAACTCGGTTCAAAAACAAAACCGAAAAGAAGCATATTTCATCTTTGGCGGCCTCACGGGACCGTATTAAAAGAAGTTTTGATAAGTATACCATACGCTTTCCGCTTTGTCAACACCGCCGCGCAAACAAAAAGAAAAACGCTTTTCAAAAAAAGAACCGCACCCGGAAGAAATTTTGTCTAAAATGCTTTTGTTTGTTTTCGGCATTTTTTTCAAAACAAATTCCGAGTGCGTCTCTTGGGTGTGTGTTCGGTTTTCAAAAAACCAATGAGTAAACTTTATCACAAAATTCTTCGGATTTCAACCGAAAAGGAACCGACGGCGGAAAAAGAGGAACGAACGGCGACTCACTTTTTCAAATTATCCTTCCGTTGACAATACGACTTAAAAATGATATGATGTTTTCAAATGAATTCCGCTTTTGCGGTTTTTCGGAGATGTTAAATATGATCAGATTCAACAATGACTATAACAAAGGCGCACTCGACTGCGTTCTTGAAGCACTGAACAAAACAAATGCTTCTTCTTTCGGCGGATACGGCGAAGACGAACAATGCGAAAAGGCGGTTGGAATCATTCGGAAACTTGTCGGAAACGAAAGCGCCGAAGTGAAGTTCTTTCCCGGAGCAACTCAGGCGAACTTTGTTGTAATTTCCGCCGCACTAAACAGCGTTCAAAGCGTAATTTCCGCAGACACGGGTCACATCAACTGCCACGAAGCGGCTTCAATCGAAAACACGGGGCACAAAATTCTTCCGCTTGAAAATACCAACGGAAAAATCACGGCCGAACAGATTCGCTCTCTCGCAAAAGCATATTATGAATCCGGCGAAGCAGAGTATCTTACCGAACCGAAAATGGTTTATCTCTCCTTTCCAACCGAACAGGGAACGCTTTATTCACTGAGCGAGCTGACCGAAATCAGCGCAGTCTGCCGTAAATACGGAATGTATCTTTTTGTTGACGGCGCAAGAATGGGATACGGGCTCGGTTCTGAAAAGAACGACGTCACCCTCAAAGACCTTTCAAAGCTCTGCGACGTTTTCTATCTCGGAGGAACAAAATGCGGTGCGCTTTTCGGCGAAGCGGTTGTAATCACAAACAACGGTCTTAAACGGCGTTTCAAAGCATATATGAAGCAAAACGGCGCCGTTCTCGCAAAAGGCTGGCTCCTCGGACTTCAATTTTCGGCAATGCTCGAAAGCGGCGAATACTTTTCAAAAACAAAGCGTGCGGATAAGCTTGCAATGAAGATCAAGAAAGCTTTCCAAGAAAAGAACATTCCCGAATGGGTCGAAAGTTTCACAAATCAGCAGTTCTTCCTTCTCACCGCCGAACAAATGAAAAAACTTTCAATGAACTTTACCTTTGAAACCTCGGAAAAAATCGGAGAAAGAACCGTCTGCCGCTTTTGCACAAGTTGGGCAACAGCCGACGGCGAAGCCGAAAAATTGATTGACGAAATCAAAAAGCTCTGATCTAAAACAGAAAAAAAGCTGTGGAATACAAAAAGAGAATCTGCGAAACACGCCTTTTGCCCAAAGTTCTCAAAGAAAAATGTCTTGAACAAATTTTTCTTGAAGTTTCCGCAAAAAGCAAAAGAGCCGTTGCTCTTTATAAAAAGTTCGACTTTGGAATTTACGGAACTTCTCCGAAGAACATGAAGTATAAAGACGGAACATATTCGGACGTCATTTGGAAGATGAAGGAGCTTTAAAAATTGATTTATGACAGCAAAAAGGAGTCGACGCTCTCTCCTTTGCCTCGTCTTCGGCTCACGTTTATTCAAACAACCGTGAAGAAACCGTAAAATTTATGATTATCAATTATTATCCGACGTGATTTTTGCCGCCTTTTGAGGCGGCCTTTCTTTTTTCAAAAGCTTTCAAATTTATTCCTTGACAAATAAATTTCTTTCTGTTACACTGTTCATTCGCGGCTGTATCACTTTTACATACCATATAAAACAGAAAGGACGGTTTTTCATGCGCATCAGACTTTCGGATCATTTTTCTTACAACAAACTTCTGCGCTTCATTTTTCCGACGATACTGATGATGCTTTTCACCTCGATTTACGGCGTTGTTGACGGATTTTTTATTTCAAACTTTGTCGGAAAAACCGCCTTCGCCGCAGTCAATTTCATAATGCCGTTTTTGATGATTCTCGGTGCGGTCGGTTTCATGATCGGAACCGGCGGAACCGCAATCGTTTCGCAGACTCTCGGCGAAGGAGACAACGAAAAAGCGAACATGTATTTTTCGTTTCTTGTTCTTGTCACGGCAATAAGCGGCGTTGTCATCGCCGTTCTCGGCGAACTTTCAATTCCGTTCGTAACCCGCCTTCTCGGCGCAAGCAACGATATGTTTGACATCTGCGTTCTTTATTCAAGAATCATCATGCTCGCCGTTCCGGCTTATATGCTTCAAAACCTTTTTCAGGCATTCTTCACAACGGCGGAAAAGCCGAAGCTCGGATTCGTTGTCACCCTCATTGCGGGCTGCACGAACATAGTTCTTGACGCGGTTGCCGTCGGACTTCTCAAATGGGGCGTAGCCGGTGCGGCAATTGCAACGGCGGCAAGTCAGCTTGTCGGTGCAGTCATTCCGCTCATATACTTTTCACGAAAAAATTCAAGTCTTTTAAAATTCACAAAATGCGGCTTCTACGGAAAAATTCTTTTAAAAACCTGCACCAACGGTTCGTCGGAATTTGTCAGCAATATCTCAAGCTCCGTTGTCGGAATTGTTTTCAATTCACAGCTTATGCGCCTTGCCGGCGAAGACGGCGTTTCCGCTTACGGCGTCATGATGTATGTTTGTTTCATTTATATTGCGATTTTCATCGGATACGCAATCGGAACGGCACCGATTATCGGCTTCAATCACGGAGCGAAAAATTACGGCGAACTTCAAAATATTTTTAAAAAGAGTCTTTTGCTGATGGCCGTTTTCGGCGTAACAATGACAGTTCTTGCGGAGACTCTTGCTCCGTGGGTTTCAAGGCTTTACGTCGGATATGACGAGGCTCTTTGCGAAATGACGACAAAGGCTTTTCATCTCTTTTCGCTCTCCTTCGTTTTCACCGGCTTCGGAATTTTCGGCTCCTCCCTTTTCACCGCACTCGGAAACGGAGGAATTTCCGCCCTTCTTTCCTTCCTGCGGACGCTTGTTTTTCAGGTCGGTTCGGTCATGATTCTTCCGATTTTCTTCGATTTGAACGGAATCTGGCTTTCAATGCTTTCGGCTGAAATTCTTGCAACGATTGTTACAATGATTCTTTGCTATGCAAAAAGGAAAAAATACCATTACGCATAAACAACGTTTTCCGTCTCCGGGCGGAGAAGAAACGAATTTTGTTTCTTCTCCGCCAGTTTTTTACTTTCCAGCATTGTGCCTTTGATCAAAAAATAAGCCTTCTTCGCCCTCATGACAATAATGTTATTGAAATAGCGCACACCAAGTGATATAATAAAGAAAAAATTAATAAAAATTATTGGAGTGATATATATGAACGAACAACGTTTTCTCGTCGTAGGCGGCGGAAGGAGCGGCGTTGCGGCGGCAAAGATGCTGCTTGACCTTAAAAAGGAGGTCACTGTCTTTGACGGAAACGAAAAGTTTGACAAGAACGCTTTCTGCGAAAAAATCAAAGCCGAAATTCCGTTCATAATCGGTTCGGCGAGCCCGGAAGATCTTAAGAATTTTGATGTTTGCGTTGTAAGTCCCGGAGTTTCGCTCGAAACCGAAATCATGAAAGCGGTTGCGGCGGCAAAAATTCCCGTTTGGAGTGAAATTGAACTCGCCTATCGCTTTGACAAAGGTCAAGTTGTTGCAATCACCGGAACGAACGGAAAAACAACAACAACTTCCCTCGTTTATGAAATCGTAAAAGAATGGAACGAAAACACGCTTCTCGTCGGTAACATTGAAATTCCGTATACCGGCCTTGCGCTTTCTTCGGTTCCGAACGGTTGCACCGTTGCAGAAATCAGCTCGTTCCAACTTGAAACGATGCGCACCGTGAAGCCCCGTGTTTCCGCGGTACTCAATATTACTCCCGATCATCTTGACCGCCACAAAACAATGGAAAATTACTCGGCGCTCAAACTTTCAATCGCAAAAAATCAGGACAAAAACGATTACTGCGTTTTGAACTTTGAAGACAACTATCTCCGTGAACACGCAAAAGAGCTTTCCTGCAATGTAATTTTCTTCAGCAGCAAGCACAAAATCGAAAACGGAATTTATCTTGACGGAAAAGATTTTGTTCTGACAATCGGCGGAAAAAACGAAGTTGTTTGCCGCACGGATGAGGTCACTCTCGTCGGAACCCACAATTTTGAAAACATCATGGCCGCCGTTGCAATGACATACTGCCTCGGCGTTCCGCTCGACATCATCAGAAAAGTCACAAAACGCTTTGTTGCCGTTGAACACAGAATCGAATATGTCTGCAAGAAAAACGGCGTGACATATTACAACGACTCAAAAGGAACGAATACCGACGCCGCAATCAAAGCGATTGACGCAATGCCGGGACCGACTCTTCTCATCGGCGGAGGATATGACAAAAAAAGCGACTTCACCGAATGGGTCAGCCGTTTTCCGGGAAAAGTCAAACTCCTTGTCCTTCTCGGCCAGACGAGAGAGAAGATTGCCGAAACCTGTGATAAAATCGGCTTCAAAGATTATGTTTTTGCCGAAAACATGGAAGAAGCGGTTAAGCTTTGCGCCGAAAACGCAAAGGAAGGCGACTATGTTCTCCTCTCCCCCGCCTGCGCTTCCTGGGGAATGTTCAAGTGCTATCAGCAGCGCGGCGAAATTTTTAAAGAGCTTGTCAAAGCCCTTTGAACGGAGGATAAAGCTTGAAAATTCTTGAATTTTTGAAAGTTATTTTTCTCGGCATTGTTGAAGGCGTAACCGAATGGCTTCCGATAAGCAGCACCGGTCATATGCTTTTGGTTGACGAATTTTTACAGATTGACGCAAGTCAAGAATTCAAAGATATGTTTTTCGTCGTCATTCAGCTCGGTGCGATTCTTGCCGTTGTTCTCTTGTTTTGGAAAAAGATGTGGCCTTTCAGGCTCGGCGAAGACAAAAAGACAATCATTGTTCGCAAAAAAGTTTTTTCGGTTTGGTTCAAAGTTGTTGTTGCGTGCATTCCCGGTGCAATTGCAACTCTCCTTTTTGACAACTTCATCAGCGCACATCTTGAAACTCCGTTTGTAATCGCCGCCGCTCTTATTTTATACGGCGTTGCGTTCATTCTTGTTGAAAAATGGAACAAAACAAGAAAGCCGACTGTTCGCCGGCTTTCGGACATTGATTACAAAACGGCTCTTTTAATCGGCCTTTTTCAGGTTCTTTCAATCATCCCCGGAACGTCACGTTCGGGAGCAACAATCATCGGTGCGCTCATCATCGGCGTTTCAAGAACCGCCGCGGCGGAATTCACGTTCTTCCTTGCGGTTCCGGTAATGTTCGGTCTCAGCTTTATAAAGCTGATAGACTTCGGATTTGCCTTCACCGGCAGCGAATTTGCAATTTTGCTTGTCGGCTGCGTAACGGCCTTTGCGGTTTCGCTTTTCGTAATCAAGTTCCTCATGAGCTACATCAAAAAGCACGATTTCAAAGTTTTCGGTTGGTACCGAATTGCCCTCGGAATTATCGTTATAATTTACTTTGCATTTGCAAAATAAATTATAAAACATACAATATTACAAAACCGCAACGGTCTTAAAGAGGCTGTTGCGGTTGTTTTTATAAGACTTCAATTTTTATTTTGTACTTTTGGGGCTACTGCTTGAGCGGTTCTTCAACCGCACGTTTTATATTTAAATTTACGGCCGACCGTTCCGCCGGCATAGTATAAATCCAAGAAGAAACCCATGCGGTTAAAGAACCTGCCCAAAGTACCTTTCAAAGACAAAAAGATGCCGCAATCGGTCTGATTGCGGCATACTCTGTTTTTTCAAAAATCTTATTCGGCTTCTTTTCTTGCCATTGCAAGTCGGAAGTCATTTGTATCGGTGAAGATTTCGTTCGTATACGGGTTCTTCTTCTGTTCGATTGAACGCTTGATGATCCAACCGATTGCAAGCGCATTGACTGCGATTGAAAGAACCGAAATGATTCCCTGCATACGCGGTTCTGCAACCGTCGGCATTGTTGCGCCCATTGCGGCCGCCGCTCCGCCTTCGCCGTAAACAGAAGAAACGGTTGTGAAAATGCTGTTGTCCTGGAAGAGCGGGAAAACCTGAGCGAACATGCACCAAAGAGCAAGGGTGTTTGCGCGGTTCTGAATCCAGCCGCCTTTGTTCCAAAGGAAGTTTGCAACCGTGGGTGCAAGAAGAAGCGCAAGACCGCAGTACCAAGAATGGGTCGGAAGATTGAGATAAGTATACTGGAAGTTCCAAACGTCGTAAGCAACAATGTAAATCCACATCATGTCGGGCCAAAGCATATCCTTTTTACCCTTCGACGAATAGATTCCCCACCAACCGGTCATGCAGAAAATGTTGATGAGTCCGGCAACTCCGTTGAGGACGTTCCACCAACCGCCGTAAAGCCAAACGCCTTCCGATGAAAGCCACCAGCCACCGGCCAAGGAACCGGACTTGATTGCCGATTCAAAGTCCGAAGCAACGGCAATGAGAATATTAATTGCAACAATGAGGAACGGGAAGCACTTGAACCAGTGTGCTTTTCCAAGCTTGCCCCAACCGTACTTGATGATCATGAAGCCGATGCATCCGATCGTTGCGGCATAAAGCTTTGCGTAATGGAACCAACTGTTCATATGAACATAGGTATCATTGTTGAGCGCCCATTCGGCACCGTTTGCCGCCCCGATATAAATTGCGACAAAGTATGCGCTCAAAGCAACCGGGATTGCAATAAAACAAACAATTCCGCCGAATTTTGTGCGGCGTGCGAACTCATTTGCGAGAATAAGTCCCGCAAACACTAACAGCCAGCCGAGCAGCTGATAGCCGGCAGTCTGTCCGTAGACTTGAAAGAACATAAATACACTCTCCAATCGAGAATAGTTTTTTCGCAGCCTCCGTAAAGCAGGAAGTTACTGAAGATATTATAGCACATTTTTTTCGGTTGTCTACTTTTTATCCGACATTTTTTGACAAATTTTTTAAGCTTATTTTTAAGCTTAATAATAAAAAAGTTGCCGGACAAAATTCACGGCAACTTTTTCAAAAAGCAAAAAAATCAAACAATAACCTTTGAAAGAAAATCTTTTGTTCTCGGATTCTGAGGATTCGAGAAAATTTCGTCCGGCGTTCCTTCTTCGAGAATTTTTCCGCCGTCCATGAAGATAACCCTCGTTGCAACCTCTTTTGCAAAGCCCATTTCGTGAGTAACAACGGCCATCGTCATTCCTTCGTGAGCAAGTTCCTTCATAACGTCAAGAACTTCGCCGACCATTTCCGGGTCAAGTGCGCTCGTCGGTTCGTCAAAGAGCATGACTTCCGGTTCCATGCAAAGCGCGCGAACGATTGCAACGCGCTGCTTCTGTCCGCCCGAAAGCTGGGACGGATAAGAGTTTGCCCTGTCGGCAAGGCCGACTCTTTCAAGAAGTTCCGTTGCCTTTTTCTCCGCTTCGGCTTTGCTTTTTTTGAGGAGCTTCATCGGAGCTATTGTCATATTTTTGAGGATTGTCATGTTCGGAAAAAGGTTAAAATGCTGGAAAACCATTCCCATTTTTCTGCGGTGGAGATTGATGTTCGTTTTCGGGTCGGTGATATCGTTGCCGTCGAAGATAATCTTTCCGCCCGTCGGAATTTCAAGAAGGTTCAGCGAGCGCAAAAACGTTGATTTTCCCGAGCCGGAAGGCCCGATGATGACGAGAACTTCTCCCTGATGAATGTCGCAGTCAACGCCGTCAAGAGCCTTGACTTTTCCGCCGAGATAATGCTTTTTGAGTCCTTCAACATGAATCAAAACTTTATCGTTCACTCTTGCGAAGCCTCCTTTCGATCGAGGTGAAAACGGCCGTCAAAATAATAACGGTCAAAAGATAAATAATCGCAACGGCAAAAAGCGGCATAAACGCTTCAAAAGTACGTCCTCTGATAAGGTCGCCCGCCTTTGTGAGATCCATAATTCCGACGTAACCCGCAACGGAAGTCTCTTTAAGAAGGGCAATAACTTCGTTGAGAAGAGTCGGAAGAACGGTTTTGACCGCTTGCGGAATGATGATGTGAATCATTGTTCTGACATAGCCGAAGCCAAGCGAACGGCCGGCCTCAAACTGACCGTTATCGACCGACATAATTCCGCCGCGAAAAATTTCCGCAACATACGCAGCGGAGTTAAAACCGAACGCAACGATTGCAACAATGACGCCGTTATCCTGCGAAACAAGGATTACGAAATACCAAAGCATGAGCTGAACAACAACGGGAACGCCTCTGACAACGGTGATGTATATTTTGCTGATCGCATTGATAATTTTCAAAAGCCAATAGCCGATTCCGCCGCGAAGCTTGAGCGTCTCCTCGTTTTTGTCATATGACGAACGGATCGTTGCAAGAACAACGCCGAACACAAAGCCGATAATGATTGCAAAGAATGTGATTACAAGCGAATTTCTGAATCCTTCAACAAGCCACTTCCAATATCCCTTGTCAATGAAACAAAGCATGAACTTTTTTGAAAGATCGGCAAACCATTCCTTCAATTGAATACCTCCTTAACAGAAAGATATCTCCGAAAAAGCAAAACGTCTTTTCCGGGGATAGTTTCAAAAAGGGCGGAACGAGCCGCCCTTTAAATTTTTGCGTTTTTACCGAATTATTCAGCCGGAATGTACTTGTCAATGATCGACTTAACGGTTCCGTCTTCGGTGAGTTCCCTGAGTGCGGTGTTGACTTTTTCAAGAAGCTCGGCGTTGTCCTTTGCGATTGCAATGGCATACTGTTCTTCAAGCCATGTTCCTTCAAGAATCTTGAGTCCGTCAGTTGATTTTACGAACGACTTTGCGGGAGCTTCGTCAATGATAACTGCGTCAACCTTTCCGGTTTTGAGAGCCTGAACGGTATCGGTTGCCGCCTTGTAACGGGTAACGTTTTCCTCGCCGTAGCCGCCGTTTTTAACGGTGTCGGAAGCAAGGATGTCTCCGGTTGTATCCTGCTGAACGCCGAACTTCATCGAGCCGTCGCCCTTGAGGTCGTCAAGTGATTTGATTTCGGAATCTTCCTTAACGATTACAACCTGCTTTGTGGTTGTGTAAGTATCCGAGAAGTTGACGCTCTGCTTTCTTTCTTCGGTAACAGTCATACCTGCCATACCGATGTCGAACTTTCCGGTCTGAACGCCGCCGACGATTGAACCGAACTCAACGTCCTTAATTTCAAGGGTCATTCCAAGCTTTTCGGCAATCTTTTCGGCAATTTCAACGTCGATGCCGGCAAATTTGTCGCCGTCTTTGTATTCATACGGCGGGAAGGTTGCATTGGTTGCCATAACGAGAGTTTTCTTTTCGGTTGCGTCAGATGATGACGAAGCGTCGGGAGCAGAAGTTGACGGGTCATCCTTTGAAGTGTTGCAAGCTACCAAAGCAAAAACCATGAGAGCCGCAAGAACAAGTGCAATTACTTTTTTCATGACTTAAATCCTCCAAATATCATATTATCTGTATTGCAGTGGTAATTTTAACACCAAAATATTCACTTGTCAAGTCAAAAGTGTATTTTTTTACACTTTTGTTTTATTTACAGTGTATAAAACGGTTTTTTTTCGTGAATGTTTTGCATATTCTCGGTTTACTTCGTAAAATATACGAGTTTATAATCACGAATTTCCGCATCGAGCCTTCCGTCCTCAAAAAGTGCCTGCAAAAATCCCTTGACTGTTATGAGCAATTTTCCGTACTGATCGTTTTCGACTTTGAGCGAAAGATCTTTGCAGCAAACGGCAAAAATCTCCTCGAGCGTTCTTTGGTCGCTGATTGAATAAAAATATTCCTTGAGCTTTTCAAGGCAGTCGGCATTATAAAGCGCAAGTTCAGAAATGCTATTTCCCGGTTCGGAATGGGAAGGAACAAAATAATCCCCTTCCAGCTTTGAAAGCATTTTCTGCGTTTCGATGCTTTTATTGATATCGAAAAAGAACGGAAGCTTATAACCTTCAAACGTTTCCTTTGAAAGAACCGCATCCCCCGTGAACCAAACCCCGTCCGGCGTTCTGACGGCAATCATTCCAAACGAATGTCCCGGAAGAGGAAGAATTTCAAATCCTTCGGGAAGAGGCGCTTCGGAAACCGGCTTTGCCTTCACGCCGACGGGACGAAAAAAGTAACATCTCTCTCTATTGATCGGAAGACCGTTGAAATAAATCTCTCCCTCAAGGTTGCAAAGTTCGATGAGGTGATGTTCAACGTCGCTTGAATATACGTCACAGCCGTATTTTTCGACAAAGAACCTGTTGCCTGTGATGTGGTCGATATGAGCATGGGTATTGATTATCATTTTGACGCGCCAGCCTCTTTCGGAAAGGTAGCCGTCAAGGTCGGTAAAACTCTTTTTGTGGTCGCACCCGTCAATGAGAACAACTTCATTGTTTCCGAGGTAATAAACGCCCGTGTTCGCAAAGCAGCCTAAATAATATGTGTTTTCGGCACACCGAATAAATCTGAACATTTCGTTCACTCCTTGTTTTAAAAACCAAACCGCCGAAAACGGCGGCTTTGATTCTGAAACGTTTTTTCTTTTATTTTTCTTCCTTTTCGGCAGCCTTATCCTCTTTTTTCTTATGGAAAAGGATCTTGTCAACCGGAAAATAAAGGAAGAACTGGATTGCTCCGCAGATTGCTCCCGAAAGAGCGAGCGACGCGCCTTCCATGTTGTGATTGCAAAAGAAGGTGATGAGCGTCGGCGAAAGCCATGCGGAGAAGCAGATGAGTGCAATTGTGAAAACAATATAAATCGGAAGAGTGACCGCAACATTCGCATCGGAATTAAAGGTTTTGTCTCTGTTAATGAAGAACGAAACAATCTGAGCAACAACGTTACTGACGTTCGCCGCAATGAAAACGCCGAGACCGGCCGCAATTACACCGTTCACTGGTTCTTCGCTTTGGAAGATCCAAAATTTATATGCCTGATGCAAAAATTCATCGCTCATCGGAAGTTTGATGAGATACGGCAAAAACGTTTGAATAACGAACGCACCGAGACTTACAACAATGAATTTTACAAATTGCCAAAGCGTTTCAAGGCCTTTTCCCTTTGAAGCCGCGGCTTTGTCGATATCTTTGAGTTTTGCCATAAAAATCATTCCTTTTCGTTTTTTTGTTCAAGTAATATGTCCGCATAAAAAATCACGGGCAATAAAATCATTTGAAGTATACAATAATTTCCACCCAAAATCAATAGAAAAAAAGGAAAAACCTCCGCACAAAAGTGCGAAGGCGTTTTCGGTCAATTATTTCTGTTCGTTAAGGCCACGGAAATAAGCAACGATCTGTTCGATGAATGCCTTGATCTGGTTAACGAAATCAGCAAGAGTCTTTGCAATGTTTTCCATTGTTTCTTTCCTTCTTTCAAAAAATATTTTAGCATTTTGCTATAGAGAGTATAACACAAAAAAAACAAACTTGCAAGAGATTTTATAATATTTAAAACATTTTATGAACTTTTTTGTATGTATTTTAATAGTTTTTCCGTTTTTATCGGCCTAAAAAAAAGACTGCCGCAAAAATATTGCGGCAATCTTCTCCTTTTGCCCCTAAACGGTTCTACGGGGGCGTGTTATCCGCCGAGCCCGAGTGCGGCAACCGGGTCAACGTTTTTTCCGTCTTTGAGAACTTCAAAATGAAGATGGAACCCGTCCTCGCTCTCCGCCGGAATCAAGGCAAGAGAGCCGAGCTTTTGTCCTTTTGAAACGCTTTCGCCGATTCCGACCGTTCCGTCCTGACCGAGGCCGACATATCTTGCGGTGAATTCACCGTGGTCAATTTCAATGATATATCCCCACATTGTGTCGGCAAGGACTCTTGAGACAACTCCGTTTCCGACCGAGCAAACCTCATCGCCCTCTTTTCCTTCAAAGTCAACGCCGCCGTGGACTCTGTAATCGCCCATCGTTTTGCTGAAAACGGGCGTTTCCGGAGAAAATCCTTTGAGAACTCCCGTTTGAGTCGGAAGACAAAATCCGTCGTTTTCGATTTTCGCCGCCGGCGCCGTTTCGGATTCGGAAGTTTCGGAGGTTTTCTTTTCCGTCGTACTTTCGGCAGTTGTTGTTTCCGATTTTGCTTCGGTTTCGGTTTCTCCGTCCGTAATTTCTTCCGCCGTCGGGAAGTCACGGGTATCCGGAACATCCGTCAAATCGTTTTGAACCTCGCCCGTAAAAGGCGCGGTGTTCTGACTGATGAAGCTCGTGAGGTCGTTTTTAACTTTTTTCGTTGTAAAACGAAGTGTGACGATTGCCGCAAGAACGGCAAAAATTCCGATTGCGGCCGTGATATAAAAGCCCTTCTTTGAAAAAAGATATCCTCTTTCTGAATTGTTGTTTTTCATTTTTCAAACCGCCGTTTCAAAATAATTTGTAAAAATATTTTGCTCCGGCTCAATTATATTTATACCCGGAAGAACCAAAAAATGAGAATTTCGGATAAAAGACAATTTTTTCATAATTTTTCTCACTTTTGCCAAACAAATGTTTGCATTTTTCAAAATTATGTGTTATACTTTCGTTGTCAGACGATCATTTGTTCGTTTATGGCGTCGATTGTTCTTTTTAATAATTATCAGCTTTGTTTTGCTGCGGCAAAGCGATTGAAACTTTTTAATAAAAATTTTGCAGCGGAAAGGCTCGGTTATCATATGGAACCTTTAAGCGATAATCAATACCGTATTCTCGAATATCTCAAAGAGCGTGTCGGCGACGGAGTTCCGCCCTCAGTCAGAGAAATCTGTCAGGCGGTCGGCCTTCGTTCAACGTCCTCCGTTCAGGCGAACCTTGACGCCCTTGAGGAAAAGGGATATATCGTTCGCGACCCGATGCTCAAACGTTCAATCAGAATTGTCGGTCAGGCGGAAAACGTTCACCACGTTCCCCTTCTCGGTGTTGTCACAGCCGGTATGCCGATTCTTGCCGTTGAACAGGTTGAGTGTTACCTTCCCTATTCCGGCTATGTTTCAAAGGATAAACCGCTTTTTGCCCTTCATGTCCGCGGCGAAAGTATGCTCGGCGCAGGAATTCTTGACGGAGACATCATCTTTGCCGAGCAGACCCCGGTTGCAAACAACGGTGACATGGTTGTTGCCCTCATCGATGACGAAGCAACGGTCAAAACCTTTTATAAAGAAAACGGTCATTTCCGCCTTCAGCCTGAGAACGAGCTGTTTGATCCGATTATTGTTGACGAAGTTTCAATCCTCGGAAAAGTTGTTGCCGTTCTCAGATATTATTGATTCATTTCATTGACAGACTTCAAAATATGTTATATAATCCAATTGAAAATATATAACGGAAAAGGAGGAAAAAGTCGTGGATTTTTCAATCATGATGTTCTGGCAGGACATTACATATCTTCTTCAGAAGCTCGCCGCTTTCATCAAAAAGCTTCTCAAGCTTGACCAGGGTAACGACGAAGAAGGCACCACTCAGGCATAATTTTCCCGTTCAATCGAAAATTAAGTGCTGCGGCGAAACGTTTTTCGCCGCAGCACTTTTCTTTTGTCAAAAGAATTTTTTCAGTTCCTGAGGATATCTCTTGTCTATTATGTCATACTTTCTGAAATATTCGCCGCTCTTTTCGTCTTTGATGACGGTTGCACGGTTTTTTGAAAGGAGTTTCACAAGTTTATAAACGTCAAGCCAAATTTGATTCGTTCCCTCCTTTTGACTTTCGTCAAAAATCAGCTGAAGCCCGAAATGAAGGTGCGGAACGGTCATCCCATTGACGTTTTCCTTCGACGAATAGCCGGTCATTCCCATGTAACCTATCACCTGCCCGGCCTTAACGGACGAGCCTTGCTTTATGTCCGAATTATAGGGATGATTTTTTCTCAGGTGAGCGTAATAATATGACCTTTTTTTGTCAAACGAGCGTATTCCGAGCCGCCAGCCGCCGTATTGATTCCAGCCGATGCATTCAACCGTTCCGCCCTCAACCGCAACAATCGGCGTTCCGACATTTCCGAGAAGGTCGTTTCCGAGGTGACTTCGTCGGTAGCCGTAAGAACGGGACGAACCGAAGTCGTCGTAATGGCTGTATGAAAACCCTTCGGCAATCGGGCTGTAGGCAACAAGACCGTAGCCGCTTTTCACTTTTATTCCGCCGTTTCCGTCCGGAACCTGACGTTCAAATTCTCCGAGAAGTCCGCCCAAAGCGGCAAAAAATGTCTCCCGGTAATAGCTGAAATATTTGTTTTCGCCCATAAGATCTTCAATAGTGTTGTTTTCTCCGAGACAGTCAAGCATTTTTTGAAGGTCTTTTTTCTTATATCCGCTCCAATTGTTTCCGTTTTTGCAGGCAAGATAAGAAAGTGCGTCAATCCAACTGATGTGATAAAGGTTGTCATAGGTTTCAATGTCCAGCTTCATTGTATCCTCAAGTGCGGAAAGGCTGACGTTAAGCTCCGCCCATTTGATATATGCCTTTTCCGGTTCTTCGGTTTGCGCCCGCGCAAAAAAGAACATCGCAATGACGGCTGCGGCGGCAATAAAAAACACCGCCGAAACAACGGTTTTCTTTCTGACTCTGATTATCATAAACCTTCACCCAAACAAAAAAGAGTAACCGATAAAAACCGGCTACTCAATTTTATGACGGATTTCCTTTCGGAATTACCCGATAAGGTTACGCTTTTTGCAGTATTCTTCAATCGCACGGCTCACAAACTCCGCCGTACCCTCTCCCCCGAAGCGGTCAATGTTCTTTTTGAAGCGCTCGTCGGCATTATACATCAAGCCGAGCGATGAAAGAATTTCATCGGTGCAGGTATAAAAGTTTTCATTGATGAATGCCTGAAGTCTTTTGACTGCCGCCTGCGCTTCCGGAGAAGCGGGCGATTTTTTCCGTTCTTTCCCGATTTCGGAAAAAAGGAGAAGCATTTTTTCTTCTGCGTTTTCCGTTTTTCCTTCACTTTGCTTTTCTTCAAATTCTTTAAATTCTGCGGTTGAACCCCATTTTTCCCTTGCTTCTTTTGAAAGCTCTTCAATTTCTTTTTTTCCAAACGGTGAAAAATCCATTTTAAGCACTCCGGTTTCGATAGTTTCTTTTGCGAGAGCAATAAGATTTTCAGTCCGCTTCTTTTTGAGTTCAAGAAGTTTAAGTTGTTCCTTGAGTGCCGCAACGTAATCAAAGTTCGGATTTTCAAAAATCGCCTTGATTTCTTTGAGCGGAAACTCAAGTTCACGAAAGAAGAGAATGCTTTGAAGCTTTAAAAGAGCCGTATCGTCATACAGCCTGTATCCGGCTTCGGTCACGGCGGTCGGTTTCAAAAGACCGATTGCGTCGTAATGATGCAACGTTCTCACACTGACGCCGGAAATTCTTCCGATTTCATGAACTGTTTTCATCTTGATTCCTCCCAAGATTTTTCCGAAAAACTTTTCGCTTTCGCAATTGCATCATACACTATGACGAAACGTGAGAGTCAAGAGGTTTTTTAAATATTTCACTTATTTGTTAAGACGCTTTTTAATTTCGAGAATCTCCGGCGGAAGTTCGTCGTCGGGAAGATTTTTCGGATAATCGCACGTTCCGGCCTTTTTTGCCGTTTCATAAAACCAATGCTTGTAATTAAGCGTATCAAGCGTTGAATTGAGGTGATCAATCCTTTTGAGAACCTCGTCGCGCTGACGGTCAATGAGTTCAAGGCGCTCCTCGATTGTTGAGTCGCCCTGCATTCCCCAATCGATGAACTTTTTGATTTCCTTAATCGGCATTCCCGTTTTTTTGAGGCAATCGATGATTGAAAGCCAGCCGAAATCTTCTTCCTTGAACATTCTTATTCCGCCGTCGGAACGTTCGACAAACGGAAGGAGTCCTTCCTTATCGTAATATCTCAACGTTGAAGGCGCAACTCCGATTTTTTTTGCCATTTCCCCGACTGTGTAAAACATCTCATCAACCTTTCCTAAAAAAATTGAAAAATTTTTAATTTGCCTCTTGACTTAAAGTTAACTTTAAGTTGTAGAATGTAATCAAACTTACAGGTTCATTATACACCTTGCAAGAATTATTGTCAAACAGGAGATTTTAGCATGAAAGTTCTCTCAAAAGACGAATTTGAAAAAATCAATGTTTTTAAGTCAGGCAAAAAGAATACCGAGTTTTCAAAGTACTTTATCGGAAATTCGTTTCTCAATCCCTTGTCAAGCCCCGGTGACGGCCTTTCCTTTACGAACGTCACGTTTGAACCCGGTTGCCGAAACAACTTTCACATTCACCGCTCCGATTCCGGCGGCGGCCAGCTTCTTCTTTGCGTTGCCGGTGAAGGTTGGTATCAGGAAGAAGGAAAAGAACCGCAGTCGCTCATTCCCGGCTCGGTTGTTCTCGTTCCGCCGAACGTAAAGCATTGGCACGGCGCAAAAAAAGACAGTTGGTT
This sequence comes from uncultured Eubacteriales bacterium, assembly GCA_934561055.1. Classification (GTDB taxonomy): domain Bacteria; phylum Bacillota; class Clostridia; order Oscillospirales; family Acutalibacteraceae; genus UBA6857. The sequence continues at coordinate 155,337 of CAKTFN010000004.1, read as the reverse complement.
TTCTCACATTGCCGTTGAAATTCCAGGAAAAAACTCCGTCACAGAATGGTGCGAAGCCGTTTCGGATGAAGACTACAACGCCCTTTAAGGAGGTTCTGACATGAAAGCAGTCATAATTTACTATTCGCTTTCCGGAAACACCAAAAAAATCGCAGAAAAAATCCGTGAAAGTATCGGTGCAGACATCGCCGAAATCAAAACCGTGCTTCCGTATGAAGGAAGTTATAACGAAATTGTCGAAAAAGGTCATAAGGAAGTCAACAGCGGCTTTTCCCCCGCAATCAGACCTCTTGATGCAGAACTTGAAAAATATGACACGGTGATTCTCGGAACGCCCGTTTGGTGGTATACCTTTGCTCCGGCGGTCAAGACTTTTTTTGAGAAAAACAATCTTTCCGGGAAAACCATCTATCCCTTTGCAACAAACGGAGGCTGGATCGGCCATACCTTTGAAGACATTAAAAAAATTTGTCCGGCTTCAAATGTAAAAAGCGGCTTAGACGTTTATTTCAGCTCAAGCAATCTCAAAACCAAAGAGTCGCAAATTAAAAGCTGGATAAGCAACATCGAATGCTAAAAATGAAAACGAAAAAAATCCCGAACCGCATCTTTTCATTGCGATTCGGGATTACTTTTATTTCTCTTTACTTTATCACTCTGACTCCGATTACGCCGTCGATAGCTTTCAAAACGCTTTCAAAATCAACGTTCCTGTCGCCGAGCGTGATGTCAACAATCGTATATGCCATATCCTTTTTCGCCTTGTTGAGAAGGTTTTCGATGTTGATTTTCTCGCTCGAAACCGCAGAAGAAATGTTTGCAATCACGTTTGGAACGTTTTTGTGAATTACGCAAAGGCGGCAGTCGGTTTCACGCGGAGTTGAAACGTTGGGAAAATTGACGGAATTTCTGATGTTTCCGTTTTCAAGAAAATCCAAAAGCTCGTCTGCGGCGCAAACGGCGCAGTTTTCCTCGGATTCCGGCGTTGAAGCTCCGAGGTGCGGAATTGCGATTGCGTTCTTTGCACCGATGATTTTTGCCGACGGGAAGTCGGTAACATATGAAGCAACCTTTCCGCTTTCAAGAGCCGAAACCATGTCGTCGTCATTAACAAGACCGCCGCGCGAAAAGTTCATTATTCTTACGCCGTCCTTCATCATTGAAAGCGACTCGGCGTTTATCATGCCCTTTGTCGAATCAAGAAGAGGAACGTGAACCGTGATATAATCGCAGGAGGAAAAAACTTCCTTGAGGTTTTCGGCGTGGGTGATTGAACGGGAAAGGTGCCACGCAGACTCGACCGAAAGGAACGGGTCATAGCCGAGAACGTTCATTCCGAGCCTTTGCGCCGCATTTGCAACAAGAACGCCGATTGCGCCGAGGCCGATTACTCCGAGGGTTTTTCCGTGAAGCTCCGGACCGACAAATCTGCTTTTTCCTTTTTCAATGAGCTTTGAAAGCTCCGGCTCATCCTTCACCGTCTTTACCCAGTCGATTGCGTCAACAATTCTTCTTGAGGAAAGAAGAAGTCCCGCAATCACAAGCTCCTTGACCGCATTTGAGTTTGCGCCGGGAGTGTTGAAAACAACAATTCCCTTTTCGCTGCAAATGTCAACGGGAATATTATTGACTCCGGCTCCCGCTCTTGCAATCGCTTTAACCGAAGAGGGAATCGGACTTTCGTGCATACTTGCCGAGCGAACAAGAACCGCGTCCGGCTCGGTTACGCTGTCTGAGCATTCATAGCCCTTCTTTTCAAGGTGAGAAAGGCCTGTTTTTGAAATTTTGTTGAGGGTAAGAATTTTTTTATTCATGAATGTTCCTCCTCAAATTTTTTCATGAAGGCAACGAGTTTTTCAACGCCTTCAAGCGGCATTCCGTTGTATACCGAAGCTCTCATTCCGCCGACGGTGCGATGTCCCTTGATGTTGACAAAGCCGTTCTCGCCCGCTTCCTTCACAAAAAGAGCGTCAAGCTCCCCGTTTCCGGTGACGAACGGAATGTTCATGAGCGAACGGTCTTCTTTTACGACCGTACCCTTGAAAAGAGAAGAGAAATCAAGAAAATCATAAATGAGATTCGCTTTCTTTTCGTTGAGCTTTTTCATGTTTTCAAGTCCACCGATGTCGTTTTTCAGCCATTCGAGCATGAGCTTTATCATATAGATTCCGTAGCACGGCGGCGTATTGTAAAGCGATTTGTTTTCGGCGTGGATTTGATATTTGAACATTGTCGGAGTGATATCCATCGGCTCACCGATAAGGTCTTCCCGAATGATTACAACCGTAACTCCGGCGGGGCCCATGTTCTTCTGCGCACCGGCAAAAAGAAGGCCGAATTTTGAAACGTCGATCGGCTCGGAAAGAATGCAGGACGAAATGTCTGCAACGAGAGGAACAGAACCGGTGTCCGGAAGAGTGTGGTAAACAGTTCCGTAAATCGTGTTGTTCATACAAATATAAACATAATCCGCTTCAGGGTCAAACATTGACTTATCGGTTTTCGGGATGTATGAAAAGGTTTTGTCGGCGGAGGAAGCAACGGCTCTTGCTTTTCCGTAACGGGAGCCTTCCTGAAATGCCTTCTTTGCCCATTGACCGGTGATGATGTAATCGGCCTTTCCGCTTTTTGTCATGAGATTGAGCGGAATCATTGAAAACTGAGAAGAACCGCCGCCCTGAAGAAAGAGGACTTTGTAATTGTCCGGAATGTTCATCACTTCACGAAGAAGAGCTTCGGCTCCGTCAATTATTGACTGATAGGTTTTTGAACGATGCGACATTTCCATAACCGACTGCCCGCTGCCTTCATAATCAAGCATCTGCTCTGCGGCTTTTTTGAGAACAGCCTCCGGCATCATTGAAGGGCCGGCCGAAAAATTGAATACTCGTGACATAAAAACACCTCTTGTATAAACAGTATAATTAAGCCCGGCTTTTGAAAGCGAAAAACAGTTTCAAAAGTATAAGCTATCCCATCGTAGTATTAAAGTACAATGAAATTAAATCGAGTATACTACATAATATGACAGACTGTCAATGTTGAAAAGCAACTGAAACTTTTGAAAAAAAGCCGCATTTTTGGTTATATTACTTTGATAACCGAAACTTCTTTTAAAAGCGGAATTAACGGGAGAAATTTTAGGGCTTTTCTTTTCCCGAGGTTTGTGATAAAATAAACGTGTATAAATTTTTGCGCCGTTTTTCGGCGGTGAAGAAGGAGGCTCGGCGCTTTTCGGCGCCTTGAATGATATGAAAAAAATTCTTTCCGTTTTTCTTGCTTTCGCAATGCTTTTTTCGTCGGGAATCGTGAACGTCTTTTTTGCGGCCGACATCAGATACTATATGAGCGAAGAGGAACAGGACATTTTCATCAAAGGAACATATAAAAGAGAAATCAAAACCGTTCCGGCCGGAGCGGACACTTCGTTCGCCTCGTGGCTCAGCAGCGACGAAAGCGTTGCAACGGTTGACGGCGACGGAACCGTCCGTGCAAGGAAAAAGGGAACGGCCGTAATCATGGCCGAAATCGGTTCCGAAACTTTATCTTACCGGGTCAGGGTTGTCAATCCGTTTTTGAGTAACAGACAAAAGAACATTTATATGGGCCGTCAATACACCCTTTCCGTCAACGGCGGAAGCGGAAAAATCAAATGGAGAACAAGCAACAAAAACGTTGCAACCGTTAAAAACGGAGTTGTCACGGCGAAAAAGCCCGGAAAAGCAACAATTACCGCAATAAGAAACGGCGTTTCAATGCAGTGCAAAGTTACCGTTTTGAAACCCGCTCTCAATAAAACCGCCCTCAACCTTCAAGTCAATCAAAAAGCCCGGCTCAAGGTTTACGGCGGAACGGAAAAAGCGAAGTGGGTAAGTTCAAATCCGTCCGTTGTTTACGTCAACGCAAACGGCGCCGTCAAAGGAAGAAAAACCGGAAAAGCTACGATTACCGCAACGGTCAACGGCTATAAAATGAGCTGCAGGGTGAGCGTTTACGTTCTCACTCTCAGCCGCTCCTCTCTCACTCTTGAAGAAGGCGGAAGTCAAAGACTCGCCGTCACGGGCGGAAGCGGAAAAGTCACATGGAAAAGCAGCAATCCGAAAATCGCCGCCGTCAGTCAAAAAGGCGTTGTTTACGGAAAAAAGACGGGAACAGCAACAATTACCGCAATCAAAAACGGATTCAGGCTCAACTGCAAAGTCACCGTCAGAGTGACAAACCTTGAGCCGCCGAAGGGAAAGGAAAACATTGTTGAAGCCTACTGCGACGCAGTCAACAAAGCGAAGAACACAAAAAATTTCAAGCTCAGCGTTGTCAATGACCCGTCGTTTGTAATCACAAAAAGCACGGACACATCAAAAAAAGTGATATACACCGTTCTTCTTGCGTCGTTCTTCTCTCAAAACGAAAAGAATTACGTCATCAAAAACGGAAAGATTGACGAAAAGAAAAACGCAACCGCCGTTATTCCTCCCCTCCTTCAAGCCTGCGAGCTTGACCCGGCCGGAGTTGAAAGCGCAAGCGCCAAAAAGAACGGAAGCGGTTACACGATTCAGATGAAGCTCGTCAAAGAAAAAGCTCGTTTCAGCGGAACGGGAAGCAACACTTGCGTTTACAACAAAGCGGTTTCAATGCCCATCAACCTTTCCGTCCTTCAGATTGCCGACGACGACGAGATTTCAAAAATCACCGTAACCTACCTCGGAACAACGGTCAAAGCGGAAATCGACAACAGAGGCCGCCTCACACGGCTCGACGTTTACGCACCGCAAACCTTCCGGGTTGACACCAATTTTTCCGCAAACATCAACGATAAGGACATCTTCATTTTCACATATTAATTGCAAAAAACACGGTCACTCGTTTGAGCGACCGTGTTCTTTTGATTCGCAGATTACTTTTTGAAAATCGACTTGATGAATTCGATTATCCTATTAATGAGCTCTTTGAATTTGTTGAAAATATCGGAGATAAGGTTCTTAGCGTTCTTTTCTCCGACGTAAAAATCCGGAGCAAGTCTCAAAACGGTCGGGCAGCCGTTTGCGGCATAGCGTTCAATCTGAACCTTGTGTGCACCATTTGAAAGGTATTTCGACGGAACAACACAAACGCCGTTTTCATCGGGAGTGAGGGTAACGGTTTTTCCGTTGTTGTATTCCCAGGTGAGGGTGTAACCGGTCACGGGATTTTCCTTCTGAACCGGGTTGAAACTTTCGTCATAAACGGTATCAAGGCTTGTGAAGGAAATTTTTCCGTTTTCAAGCTCGCTTGTGTTGATTTTCGGATACTGCATTCCGACACCGTACGGATCGCCGTAATAAACAACGATGCTGTCCGAATCGGAAACCGTGTAAGCGGAAACACCAACCTGGGGTTCAACGTCATTGACTCTGAAGAGCCAGCCGTCCCAGCCTTTAAAGGTTTTTTCGCTTTCTCCGTTGATTGCGGAAACGTAAGCGCCGTACTGACTGTCAACGGTCGTAACGGTGAGCGAATCGCTGTCTTTGTCTGCCTGACTGAGAACGTCAAGAACGGTTGCGCCTTCGTTCACGGTGACCGTGTTGTAATAAAAGCAGTTTTTGATGCCCTCAACCCTGAGAGTTACGGTTACCGTTCCGGCGGCAAAAGCCGAAGCCGCAAAGCAGTAAAAAAGCATCAGAGCGGCAATGAGAACAGCGATTGATTTTTTGAGATTCTTCATTGTTTGTTCTTCCTTTCAGAATTTTTATATTTCCGAACACTGCTTCAAAGGGTGTGTCACCCGATGTCATCTCCCATTGAAGCGGTGTAAACGAACGAAATTGTCTCGTTTCCTTTAAGCTCAAATGCGCTCGAAGAAACGTCCGGGAAATCTCCGTCAACGCTGTACATCCAGCCGGAAAGACTTCCGCAGTCCTTTTCATAAAGCTGATGGATTCCCTCAACGTAATAAGATTGGTACGCCGGAGTGAACGAAGACTCAAGCTGAATCCCGTTCTTTTGGCAGTACTTGCAATTGTCGGTGCAAACATTTTCCCCGCACGCCTTTTTCAGTGCGTCAAATGCCGTTGCTCCCTTCGGAAGATTGACGGCCGTTTTTTGAAGAATATATCCGTTTTTCGGAACGAAAGCTTCCTTTCCTTTTTTGAGCGAGGAAAGGTTCTTTTTTGCGTTTCTGCAATCGATTTCAACGAAACAGGTTATTCCGTCTTTTTCGGTCACCGAAGCGGCGGTTGTTTTTTTCTCTTCGGAAGTTTTCGGTTCCATTTCCGTCACGGTTTCGGACGAAGTGATTACGGTCGTTTCATTTTTCGGTTCGGATGTTGTCTGTTTTGTTTCAAAAGCCGTTGACTGCACCGCAACCGTTGTTTCGGAAGAAGGTTCGGCCGAGGTTTCGCTTTGAGAAAAGCCGGACGTTTCTCTTTGAGTCGTACTTTGAGCCGCAGGTGCTGAAGTCACCGTCTCATTTTCACCGCATGAGCAAAGCGAAAGAAGGAGAAAAACCGAAAGAAAAAGTGAAAGCGTTTTTTTCATGTTAAATCACCTCATATGAGAAAATTCCGTATTTGGTATTGAGTCTTGAAAGTTTGTCCTGCATCGGCTTGTTCAGAAAAAAGAGGACAGCCCCGGTTGTTACGCCGTGAACAAGATTGAAAACAACACCAGAAGCATAAATCGAAAGAATGCTTTTAAGCGAATAATCGGTTGCCATCATAAGCACCGAACAGGTGTCAACAATAAATCCGTAAAGAAGAAACGTCAAAACTCCGCCGATAATTCCGACCGCAACCCGGTTTTTTGAGAACTTCCGTCCGTGGAAAATTTCTCCGCAAAGAAAACCGACGAGACCCATTCCGAGCATCTGAAAGGGAGTGAACATTCCCTGACCGAAAGCGAAGTTTGAAACGAACATCGAAATTGCGCCTGTGACGAATCCGACGTTTCCGCCGAAGGCAATTGCCGTCATGACAACAAAAGCGCAAAGCGGCTTAACCTGCGGAACGAACGCAAAAAGGAGGCGTGAAGAAACGCAAAGAGAAATCATCACCGAAACCGTCACGATTTCCGCCGTTGTGATTTTCCGCTTTTCAAACATCACAAAAAACGGAAGAATCGAAACGAAAACCATTCCGAGAGCCGCAATATAATAATATTTTGAACCGAGAAATTCATAAGAAAGAAATGCAAGAACGGGAGCAAGGACAAAAAGACAAAAAACCGAAACAAAAGTCAGCGCATGAGATTTTTTTTGCAAAACTCAAGCACCTCGCTTTCCGTAACTGTTGAGGGAAGAATTCCCCTCGTCATTTTGCCCGCCGCAGTTGTGTAAAAGCAGTTGTCCGAAAAAAAGTCATGTGAATTTTTTTGAAGAACGCACTCTCCGTCAAAAACAAGAGCACATTCATCGCAGTATTCGGCGCAAAACTCCGTATCGTGAGAAACCATGATAACCGTCACTCCGCTTTCGCAAAGAGAGCGAAGCTTTTTTGAAAGCTCTTTTTTGAAAAGATTGTCAAGTCCTTTCGTCGGCTCGTCAAGAAGAAGGAGCTTCGGCTTTTTGAGAAGTACCGCAGCGAGAGCGGCACGCTCAAGTTCTCCGCCGCTTATGTCATACGGATGAACAGAAAGAAGATTTTTGATTTCGCAAAATTCGCTCACTCGGAAAATCCGTTCTTTGACTTCCTCTTTTGAAAGTTTTTCGTTTTTGAGAACACTTTCAAGATCTTCAAAAACGGTCGGTCCGGCAAAAAGCGATTCGCAATTCTGCGGAAGAAAAGCAACGTTTTCACGGTAAAGCTCTTGGGGAGAATACTTGCTTACGGATTTTCCGAAAAGCTCGATTTTTCCTTTTTTTGTTTTCAAGAGACCGCCGATAAGGCTGAGAAGCGTTGTTTTTCCTGCTCCGTTTGAACCGAGAAGCGCAAAAAACGAACCCTTTTTAACTTTGAGACTGAGACCTTTGAGAACATATTCTTTTCCGTCATAGGAATAAAAAAGATTTTTGACTTTTACCGCGGTTTCGCTTTTTTCGCTTTCCTTCTTTTTTTCGGAAAGCGGCAAAGCTTTTCCTTCAAAAAGCGAATTCATCATTTTTCTTCCGCCGCTTATGCCCGTCGGTGCGTCACCGGGAAGAGAAAGCGCCGAATGAATTCTCATCGGGAGCGGAAGACTCAATCGAAGAAAGTCGTTTTCAAGAAGAATATCGGCAGGAATTTTTTCCGGCCTTCCGTTCCAAATTATTCTTCCGTTTTCAAGAACAATGAGCCGGTCACAAAGAGGAATCAGACTTTCAAGTCTGTGTTCCGAAACAATGACTGTAACGCCATATTCACGGCAGAGCGTTGAAAGTGCGTCAATGAGCCTTTGCGCCGAAACCGGATCAAGTTGAGAAGTCGGCTCGTCAAGAATCAAAACCTGCGGATTCACAGCCGTTGCCGCCGCAAGATTCAAAAACTGCTTTTGTCCTCCCGAAAGCTCGCAAACGTTTTTGTCGATTATCTTTTCAAGAGAGAAAAGTGCGGCGGTTTCCGCAATGCGAAGCCTTGCTTTTTCCGGCTCAAAACCGAGGTTTTCAAGTCCGAAGGAAAGTTCGGAACGGACGGTGTTCGTCACACACTGAAGCTCCGGATTCTGCATCACAAAGCCGATTTTTGAAGCCGATTCACGAAGCGACAATTCGCTTTCGTCCTTTTCAAAAATTTGAATTTCTCCGCTTTGCTTTCCGTGCGGTTTGAGCTGCGGCTTCAAAAGTCGAAGGAGCGTTGTTTTTCCGCTTCCGCTTTTTCCGCAGAGAACAACGAACTCTCCCCTTCCGATTTCAAGGTCAAGATTTTTAAGAATATCCTCTCCGCCCGGAAAAGAAAAGCTCAGGTTTTTCAGTTTGAAATCGACCATAGCTTTTCCTCCGAAACGTCAAAAATAAAGGGTGAAACGCAAAGTGCAAAAAAGAGAACACAAACCGACGTGCCTTTGACCGACGGCGGCTCAACGAAAATCACGGGGTTAAACCGTGCTTCAACGCTTTCGATGAAAACGATTGAACAGACGCATGAAAGAACGGAAAGAACAATCAAAAGAATGTCAACGAACCTAAACGGATATTTTCGGCTGTTCGTTCTTCCCTTCAACGAATATCCCCTTGCGGTCATTGAGTTTGCGGTGTCGATTGCGTGTTCAAGCGAACGTGTAATCAAAATCGAAACGGCTCTCAACGAGCTTTTGAATCTGACGAAAAACGAACCGCTTTTTGAATCGATTCCGATTCCTCTTTGCGCCCTTCCGATTTCCTCGGCATTGTCCGAAAAAAGCGGAAGGAAACGAAGAACCATCGAAAGAACGAGCGAAAGCCGGGGAGATACCTTTGCAAAGAGGAAAAGGAACTTCTCCTGCGAAAGAATTTCATTGAAACAAAAGAGCCAAAGAATCATGCAAACGGTTCTGAAAGCATATACCGCTCCGCAGACGAGCGCTTCAAGAGTGACGTTGTTTCCGCTTTTAAAGGTGAAAAGAACCGTAACACCGTAATGCGCAAAAAAAGCATTGAAAAGAGTAATCAGAACGGCGGTCGGAAGAAGGAAAAGGAAAAAGCCTTTAACCGCCTTTTTTCCTCTGAGCCGAACGTCGAGCAAAACCGCACCCAAAAGGCTCACCGAAAGAACATACGGATTGAGCGTCAAAAGTGTTACGAGAAAGACGGAAACGAAAAAAAGAAGAGATGAAACGGGGTGCAATCCCCTTGCGCCCGTTTTCATTTCAGAACACCCGAAAGAAGGTTCAAAAGCGTGCGAAGAAAGGAATTTATCAATCTCACAAAAAGCGACGGGTTCTGATAAAGAGCAAAAACATATCCCGAATCGTTTTTATAATAAATCGTTCCGTCGCTTCCGGCGGTAACGGACGAAATGCAGTATTGACCCATTTCACCGGCGGGTTTGAAAAGTTCGGTCTTTTTCGCCGTCTTTTGGTTTTCGCTGTCTTCAAAAACGGTGATTCCGCCCGGCTTCTCGTTATATGTCATATAGATGTATACCTTGTTGTCGTATTTTGTGCAGACAAGGGCCGTTGACTGGGAATATCCGAGCATTTCGCAGTCATAGATTTTTTTCATCGAGGAGGAGTCAAGAACAACAAATTTTCCTTTTTTTCCGTCACGGCAGGCAAAATAAAGCCGTCCTCTGAATGAAACAGGAGAAGATGTTACGTTTCCGGCAGCCTTAAAAGAAAAAAGGGAATAGAGTTTTCCGTCCTTTTCACGGAGCCTGAAACGATAAACAAAACCTGCTTTGCTTGACGCAAAAAACACTTTCCGACTTTCGTCAAAAGTGACGCTGCTTCTTATGTCGCCCTTTGTTTTAAGATATGACGCAAGCTTTCCGTTGCTTTTTTTGAGGGCAAGGATTTTTGATTTTCCGTTTTCTCCCTTTGTTCCGTCGTCGGTTCCGACAACAACAAAGCCTTCGGTCACGGTTGCTCCCGCCCAGTAAAAACCGCCTTTAACCGTATATTTCCAGCGGGCTTTTTTTGCTTCGGTTTCCTTTTTCGGCTGTTCGTCTTTTACGTTCAAAGAAACAAAGTTTGCGTTTTCGTCCTCTCCGTTCCAAAAGCCCGTGTAAATATATCCTCCGTCATAGGTAATCGGAGAAAGGGACTGTCCGCCGAGAGGGTCGGTATAAAGCCAAAGCGACTTCATTGTTTTATAATCAAAAGCCTGAATTTTTCCGCCGTCAAGCTGAACAAAAACTTTTCCGTCCGCATAAAGCGGCGTTGCAACGCCAAAGCCGAGCGAGCCGGAAAGAACGGCGCTTTTAATTTCTTCTCCCGTTTGTGCGTCAAGCTTATAAAGCTTTTTTCCGGAAGCAACGATGAGTGTGTTTCCGACAGCGACCGGCGTTGTCGGTGAAGCCATATAGCCGTTTCCGAACTTTTTTGAAAACTTCAGCGTTGCCGAAGAGGTCGGCGTTGAGGAAGAGGTGAAATATGAACCCGGTTCGCTCACGGCAAAAGAGACCGAAAAAACCGAGCCGAAAACAATCAACGCAAAAAGCAGAAAAGCAACAATCTTTTTCAAAACAACACGTCCTTTGAATTTTTTGAAAGCAAAAGAAAAAGCCCTTTTCGCAACGAAAAGGGCGCACCTGTTCTGAGGTTCGCTCACCTTTCCTCTTGCCCAAAAGTGAAAACGTCAAAAAAGCAAGGCAGGCATTCCGACTGACGGCGCTTCGGCCGATAACGGCAATGGCGGTTGCTCCGGATTTTCACCGGGATTTCCCTGCGTATGCTTTTATTCTTTGCTCATTGTATCACCGTAAAAAAGAATTGTCAACAAAAACCGCCGCCGCACCGGAAAATATCCGATGCGGCGGCGACGGGATGTTTTTCTTTTTACTTGTTTTCTTCAAAAATGTTGTAAGCAACAATCGGGTCTTCCTCTTCCGCGTCGGTCACATAATCAAGAGCAAAAAGCTCTTTTTCACTCTTCATGTCAAACTGCTTCACCGTTTCCCCGTCAAGCGTATAGATATAATTTTCGATAAACGTTCCGCGGAAAAATTCCGAGTTGAAACCGTGACTCACATGAACATAATTGTTCTTTTCGATGAACTCGCCGTCTTTTACGGTGAAAGTTTTGAAAATTACCCTTGAGCCGTAGCCGTTACTGTTGTCATCGACATATTGAACCGGAATTCCGAACGTGTTTTCGTCAATCGTCAAAAAGCTCTTCGGTGATTCGTTGACGTCACAGAAAGCATTCTTCATGACGTGAGACGCAACCTCCTTCGGGTTCTTTTTGTCGCTGACGTCAAAAAGCGAGATTTTCAATTTGTTGAAATCCGCATTTTCTTCGTCTCCGTCATAGCCGATTCCGACGAGAAGATTTTCCGAAAGCGGATGAAGATAGCTTGAAAAGCCGGGAAGCTTCACCGAACCGAGAATTTTCGGCGTATTCGGCTTTGAAAGGTCAATCGCAAAAAGCGGATCCGTGTTTTTGAACGTTACGACATACGCCGTGTTACCCATGAAGCGAACGCTTTTAATTTGTTCATCGTTTGCAATGTCCTCAAGCTTTCCGATAACGTTCATCTTTCCGTCAAGGATATAAAGGCTGCTGATGTCGGCGTCTTTTTTGTAATCATAATCATTCGTTGCAACTCTCAGATATTCGCCGTTCTGATCCATCATATATTGATTGTCAACCCTGCCCGGAACGCTTGCGCTCGCCTTGTAAATCACTTTTCCGTCATCAAGCGAAAATGCGTGAATATTCGTCACGGATTTTTCTGTCTTTTCGTCGTATTCGTTGGATGAAACATAAAACGTGTTCTTTGAGCAGTAAACCTCCGTGCTCGATGAGATTACGGAAACCTTGCTGACTTCGCTCTTTTCATTCGCAGTGTCGTAGCCTGTGAGGAGGATATACGAACTGTTGTTTTTCTTTTCGCTTTCAACGTAAACATCATCGCTTGAAAGATTTTCGGAATTGACTTTCGGCGTGAAGTTTTTCTTTTTGTCGGCGTCGGGATAGCAGGCCGTTGCGGTATAAAGACAGGTTCCGACCATTCTTGAAGAAATGATGTCTCCGTCCTGGCGGACACGGCGGATTTCCTTCGGAAGTGCTCTGTTGCCGATATCAAAAACAATCGAGACCGAATTTGTGAGCTTTCCGTAAATTCCGATGCAGCCCTCATACGAAATCGAATCGTTAAACTTTACTGAGCCGTTGCTTCCTTTTTCGGTTTCATATCCGGTTGCAACAAGGCGGTTTCCGTTCACATAAATTTCTGTGATAAAAATTTTTCTTCCCGATTCGCTCGGCTTAAACTCGTTTTGCGAAGCAAGCTTCATTGTCTTTGCGTCAATGATTGAAAGTTTGTTGTGGCTAATGACGTAAAGATAGTTTCCGTCATTTTTGATGATGTCGGCTTCGTCAACGCCGTCAACCTGAGTGTTCGTTTTTCCGAACGAACCGTTGTTTTTTTGAGCTGTGCTTTCGGTACTTTGGTTGTTTGCCGCTTGGGTCGGTGCGGAGCCGTCAGCGATTGCATACTCTTTGTCGTCGCTTTTTCCGTAGAATTTTACATTTCCGAAAAGTTCTCTGCTCTTTTCCTTTTTCGCAATATTCAAAAAATAATTTTCAAGGTCTTTTTCGCTTTTGAATTTTGAAAGAGACGGCTTTTCCGTTCCGACGTCGATTTCGGAGTATAAAACGGTTTCTTCGCTTTCCTGTGTAACGCTCGCCGCATTTTCAAACGTAACCGGACGGTTTGAGCCGAATGAGCGTTCATAAACCGCAAACGCCCCGGTTGCAACAACGGCAAAGGCGGCCGCAGCGGCAAAAAAGCGCGGAAAAACTTTGACCTTTTTCTTCTTTTGTTTTATGTCGCTTTCCTTGATTTTTTTCACGATATTCTCTTTTGAAAGGCTTTCCGGAAGCTCAATGTCTTCGTCAAAAAGTTTTTTGATGTCGTCATAGTTTTCATTTTTCATAAAAGGTCACCTCATCATCTCTCGAAGTTTTGAAACGGTTCTGTTCTTTTTTGAACGCACGGAACCGCTTTTCATTGAAAGCATTTCTCCGATTTCAGCGCTGGAATAGCCGCCGACAAAAGAAAGGAGAATAATTTCTCTTTCGCTTTCGTCAAGCGACGAAAGAAGCATTTTGAGTTCCGAATTTTCATAGCCGCCGTCCTTCGGAATTTCCCCCGCTTCGGAAAGCTCGACCCTTTGAAGCGAAAGTGCTTTTTCCTTTTGCTGCTTTTTGCAACAATTGAAAAGGATTGAAAAAAGCCACGGTCTGAAGGCCGATTTTTTCTTCAATTGGCCGATTTTTTCAAAAGCGCTGAGAGCCGCATCACTGACCGCATCCTCCGCAAGAAAGCGTGAGCCGGTGTAATAAACGGCGAAACGATACATATCCTTTGAAAAAAGCGAATACAGTTCTCCGAAAGCTTCGGCATTTCCGTTTTGAGATTGAACGACAAGATCTTCGATAATATTTGAGCTCATATGTTATCACCATCCGTTCACACTATTAGATAAAAAAGCCACCCGTTCTGTTGCAATTATTTTACAAAATTTTTTAAATTTTTTCAACATACAAAGCCTCATGCGTGCAAAAAATAAAATTAACCGTTAAAAAACGGTTTCAAAAAAGCAGGAAGGGTGAAATTTTTGGAAAAGAAGAGCAAAAAGAAAAAGATCTCACTCAGTCCGAAGGTTGAAGAAATTGTCAAAATTTGGAAGCCCCGCTCCCACAGTGCGCAAACCGACGTTCTCGGTTCATACACGGGAACGAGCGAATTTGACGATCGGGAACCGATTCAGGACGTTGACGACCTTTAAAACAAAAACGCCGGCCGACCGCAAAAAACGGTCGGTCGGCAAAATCATTTTTTACCGAGCGGTGAATTCAAGCTTTTGAAGCTTTGAAAGTTTTGAAAACGCACTGAGGGCATAGACGGATACGGTATATTTCTTTCCGCTTTCAAGCTTTCCGAGGTTTACTTCGTATTTATCATCCTCAAAAAGATACATATATTTTCCGGAAAAATTATCTTCGGAAATGATTTTTGCGCCGCTGCTGAGCGTAACTTTATAGCTTTCGGTGACGAACGTTGCCTTTGCACCGTCAAAAGTGAGAACACTTTCCCCGTTTTCGTTGAGAGAAATCTTCATGTTTCCGCCGTTTTCAAAAACGGGTGCGGTGTCGTGCTTTTTAAGGTTCTGATATGAATAAGGATAGTTCTTTTCGGCAAGACCCGTAAAATAATATTCAAAATCAAAGAACTGATCGGTAATAAGGTCATATGCCTTAACCCTTACGTTTCCGTCCTTGTCCGCTTCAACAATGTAATACTGAGCGGCTTCCTTATATTCATAAGGATAGTTTCCGGCAAACGTGTCAAGTTCGGTTTCATAGTAAGCGAGCGTTCCGCAGCCGAGAGCGGTGAAAGTACCCTGCCAAACAGAGCGCGGGTCATTGATCGGATAATGCGAATGGCCGGAGAAGTCGATAACCTGCGGATATTCACTGAGGATTGCCGCAATTGTCGGGTCGCCCCATTTTGTTGCGCCGTAAATTGTGAGGAGCGGCGCCGGGTGCTGAAAGACAAAAATCGGCTTGTCTCCCGTGTCGGCAACGGCTTTGTCAAGCTCCTTTTTGAGCCATGCGCCCGCCTTGAGATAGGTTTCAACCTTTTCGTCATAGGAAACGGAAATAAAGTGATATCCGTTGATAACATAGTGTTTGTTGAGGTCGCCCTCATATTTTTCAAAAACGCGTGAGCCTTCGGTTCTGTCCTCGTCACGATACATATAGTACTCGTGGTTGCCGGAACAGACGATTTTCTGTGTTCCGGCTTTTACGTTTTCCGAAAACGTTTTATTGAAAGCTTCATATTGTTCCGGTGCGCCTTTGTTCGTAAAGTCACCGGCAACCGCAAAAGCGTCAAGCCCTTTATAGCCGTCGCAGCTTTCGGCATAAGCATATGCGGTTTTGAAAGCGGCGGAAAGTCTTTGCGGAGGAATTGCAACTTCCTTGAGATAATCTTCATATTTTTCTCCGGCCTCTTCGCCTTTTGCTTCAAGTTCGTTGTCATTTTTGAAGTGGATGTCACTGCAGGCAACAAAGCGCATAACCGGTTCAAAATCCTTCGGTGTAACCGGAAGATCCTGCTTTGCGTTTCCGACACTGATGAACGAAAGAACCGCATAAAAAACGGCGGCGATAAGCGAAAGAAGCGTTCTTCCGAAATT
This sequence comes from uncultured Eubacteriales bacterium, assembly GCA_934561055.1. Taxonomy (GTDB): domain Bacteria; phylum Bacillota; class Clostridia; order Oscillospirales; family Acutalibacteraceae; genus UBA6857. The sequence continues at coordinate 139,605 of CAKTFN010000004.1, read as the reverse complement.
TTTGAATGAAATCATAAAGATCTCCTTTCTGTAAATCTTTTCTCTTTTTAAAAGAATACCGAACTTTCCCACAGTTCCGAATACCCTTCTTTTAACTTAAATATAACTTAAAAAACAACAGATGTCAAACATTCCGAAGAACATTTAACATCTGTTAATAAATTGTTCAATTTATATCCGAATTTCTTTTGGCTTTATTCCTCGTTTGAAATTGTTTCAATTCCGAGTTCGGCAAGCTGTTCGTTATCAACAAGGGCCGGACATTCGGTCATCGGTTCGCTTGCATTCTGAACCTTCGGATAAGCAACAACGTCACGAAGCGTATCAAGACGAAGCATCTGCATACAAAGTCTGTCAAGACCGATTCCGATTCCGCCGTGCGGGGGTGCGCCGTATTTGAAGGCATCTGTGAGGAAGCCGAATTTTTCGTAGGCTTCTTCGTCCGAAAGGCCGAGAAGTTCAAAAATTCTCTTTTGAAGTTCGGGATCGGTGATTCTGATTGAACCGCTCGCAAGCTCGATTCCGTTGAGAACAAGGTCATATGCCGTTGCTCTGACGTTTGCCTTATCGCTTTCAAGATACGGCAAACATTCCTCAAGCGGAGCGGTGAACGGATGGTGCATCGCAACAAATTGACCAAGCTCATCGTCCCAGTCAAAGAACGGAAATTCAACAATCCAAAGGAGGTTATACTTGTCCTGCGGAATGATGTCAAGCTTCTTTGCAATGTTCTGGCGAAGTGCGCCGAGAACGGGAAGCGTAACACGTTCCTTGTCGGCAATGATGAGAACAACGTCTCCGTTTTCTGCACCGGCCTTCTTTTTGATTGCGGCCATCTCGTCGTCGGTCATAAATTTTGCAAACGAGGAAGCAACCGTTCCGTCCTCTGCATATCTGATCCAGGCAATGCCCTTTGCGCCGATACCCTTGACGAATTCAACGAGTTTGTCGATTTCTTTTCTTGTAAGAACGGAGTATGCCTTCTTTGCGGTGATTCCGCAAACTCTTGAGCCGTTTGCAACCGCACCGGAGAACACGCCGAAGCCGCAATCCTTGACTTCGTCCGCAAGGTCGAAAATTTCCATCGCATAACGTGTGTCGGGCTTGTCCGAGCCGTAACGCTCCATTGCTTCCTTATAGGTAAGGCGGGGAAGCTTTTCCGGAACGTCAACGCCGATTGCTTCCTTGAAAAGCTTTTTCATGAAGCCTTCAATCATCGAAAGGACGTCCTCCATTTCGACAAAGCTCATTTCAACGTCGATTTGCGTAAATTCCGGCTGTCTGTCCGCACGAAGGTCCTCGTCACGGAAGCAGCGGGCAATCTGCATATAACGGTCAAAGCCGGCAACCATCGAAAGCTGCTTGTAAAGCTGCGGCGACTGCGGAAGAGCGTAAAAGCTGCCCTTGTGGATTCTTGAGGGAACAAGAAAGTCTCTTGCGCCTTCTGGGGTTGACTTAATGAGCATCGGAGTTTCGATTTCGATAAAGCCGTTTTCGTCAAAATAGTCACGGGTGATTTTTGCGATTCTGTGGCGCATAAGAATATTCTTTTGAAGATCGGGACGGCGAAGGTCAAGATAGCGGTATTTAAGCCTTGTAAGCTCGCTCGTCGGGCAATTCTCGATAATTTCAAACGGCGGTGTTTCGCTTTCGCCGAGAATGCGAAGATCGGAAACGTCAATTTCGATTTCACCTGTCGGGATGTCTGGATTCTTTGAAGAGCGTTCACGAACAACGCCTTTCGCCATGAGCACATACTCACTGCGGACGGTGAACGCTTTTTCAAAAACGCTCTTGTCGGTGTGGTCGTCAAAAGCAAGCTGAACGATTCCCGTTCTGTCACGAAGGTCAACGAAAATGAGCGAGCCGAGGTCACGCTGCTTTTGTACCCAACCGCAGACAACAACTTCTTCTCCGATATTTTTTGCGCTGAAAGAACCGCAATATCCGGTTCTTTTAAGTCCTGTCATGGTATCCATTTTTATTTACACCTCTTAAAATAAGTTTTTGTTCATAAGCACATCAAGGTCAATGTCCGTTTCAATGCCGAGATCTTCAAGTCCTTTGAGGCTTTCGCTCAGTGACGTGCGCATAAATGCGTTTTCAAAGTCGGAAAGTGCAACTTCGGTTTCTTCGCCGCTTTCCATGTTTTTGAGTTTTACAATGCCGTTTTCAAGTTCGCTGTCTCCGAGAACAACGGTGAATGCGGCACCGAGCTTGTTTGCGTATTTCATCTGCGCTTTTACCGAACGGCCGACAACGTCAAACTGAACTTCAACGCCTTCCCGTCTTAAAGCGGACGCAATTTTTGCCGCTTCAAAGGAGGCTTTTTCGCCCATCGTCGCAATATAAAGGGCGCATTTTTCCCTTTCCGGGAACGGAAGTCCCTGGTTTTCCATGAGGAGCATGAGCCTTTCGATTCCGATTGCAAAGCCGAGAGCCGGAGTGTGAGCGCCGCCGATTTCCTCAACAAGTCCGTCATAACGTCCGCCGCCGCAAACCGTTCCCTGAGCGCCGATTCCGGTTGAAACGAATTCAAAAACGGTTCTCGTGTAATAATCAAGACCTCTGACGATTGTCGGATTGACGGTGAACGGAATCTCCATCGCCTTGAGATAGCTTTGAACGGCTTCAAAGTGCGCCTTGCAGTCGTCGCAAAGGAAGTCAAGAACCTTCGGCGCATCCTTTGCAATTTCCGAGCAGACCGGACTTTTGCAGTCAAGAATACGCATGGGATTGCGGTCCAGTCTGTCTTGGCACGTGTGGCAAAGTTCGTCTTTTCTTGCTTCAAAATAATCGTGAAGCGCTTTGTGATATACTTTTCTGCATTCAGGGCAGCCGATTGAGTTGATTTCAAGCTTCAGCTCACGAACGCCGAGGAAGGAGAAAATGTCGTTTGCAACGCTGATAACCTCGGCATCCGCCACCGGAGAAGCCGTTCCGAGGCATTCAAGGCCGAACTGATGGAATTCACGCAGTCTTCCGGCCTGCGGCTTTTCGTAGCGGTAGCAGGAAACGAGATAGCAGAGTTTTTGCGGCATCGGCTCGTTGTAAAGTCCTCGCTCGAGATATGAGCGAACAACGCCTGCCGTACCCTCCGGACGAAGTGTGATTGAGCGTTCGCCCTTGTCAAGGAAGGTATACATTTCCTTTTGAACAACGTCGGTCGTGTCACCGACTCCGCGCTGAAAAAGTTCGGTGTGTTCAAAAACGGGAACACGGATTTCACGAAAGCCGCAGTTTCCGGCGATTTCGAGAGCCGTCTGTTCAACAAAGCGTACTTTGTGACTCTCCGAAGGAAGAATATCCTGAGTCCCTTTGATTGATTTTGTGATAAGCGCCATAATTTATGACCAATCCTTTCTTTAAAAAAGAGTAAGAGAGTTTCTCAAAAAAAATAAAAAGCACCGCTTCTTCCCGAACCAAAAGGGATGAAGCAATGCTCCACGGTACCACCCAAATTGAGCGCAAACTGCGCCCCGCTTAAAAGCCTTAACGCGGCGAACGGGCAAAAAGCCGGCTCGTGAATGTCTTCGCAAAAAAGGGTTCACGCAAACGCTCTCAGCAAAAATGCGTTTTTCTCTGTGCGTTCCTTTGAAGCTACTCTTTTCAGTCATAGCCTTTGAAAATATAAAGTTAAAAGTCAATGCAAAAAATTATTTCGGATTGACGATATCACGCCAGTCAAGGTCACCGCGTTCAAGCGAATGAATGAGCGCTTCGGCGGTTGCGATGTTCGTTGCAACGGGAATGTTGTGAACGTCGCAAAGTCTCAGAAGGTTCGCCTCGTTCGGCTCGCCGGGTTTCGGATTGAGAGGGTCACGGAAGATGAGAAGAACGTCAATTTCATTGCATGCAATTCTTGCGGCAATCTGTTCTTCACCGCCCTGATATCCGGCAAGGAACTTAACGATATCAAGTCCCGTAGCTTCGGAAACGAGCTTTCCGGTTGTCCCGGTCGCACAAAGGTTATGCTTGCTGAGAGTTCCGCAATAAGCGATGCAAAACTGCGTCATAAGCTCCTTTTTGGCGTCATGTGCAATGAGTGCGATATTCATCTTCATCTTCTCCCTTTCTGTAACACTCGGTAAGAAAAGACCGGGCTTTGAAGCGGCCGTAACTTTTCTTTTGAACTATCCCAATAATAAAACGACAATTCTCCCTTTTGTCTATTCTAACAAAACCTTGTCTGAATTTCAAGCAAAATATCAAAATAATTGACAAAAAAACCAAAAAATTATCAAATTAACTTCATGCGAAACTCAACGGAATGCTCAGTCCCGTAATTCTTTTTGCAATATTGTTGAATGCCGGGTATGAAATCTGACCTTTTTTATAAACGGAAACGCCCATTGCACCGAAGCGCAAAAACGGGTCTTCCGGAACAACTCCGATGAGCTGAACCGCCGTTGAATCGATTACGGAGTCAAAGTTGAGCATCTTGTTTCTCTTTATGTCCTTTTTAACGGCGCGGTTAATTATGAGGCGAATGTCGCTTATTCCGCCTTCAATCATCTCGTCCGAAGCGGTGAACGCACCTCTGACGCAAACATAATCCGGCGTTGCAACAAGAATTCCCTTGTCCGCCGCCGCAATTGCAAGATGGAGACCCCTTCCGATTCCGGCCGGTGCGTCGCAAAGAATGAAGTCGAACTTTTTGTCAAGACTTCTGATAAGCTCTCCGACTTTTTTCGGCGTTGCCTCGCCGTACTTTCTCGGACAGGACATCACGCTGAGATTTCCCGATTTGTAAATTGCGTCCTCAACCGAACAACGGCCGAGAAGAACATCTCCCCAATCATAAACAACCGATTCCGCCGCACCGACAATAAGATCAATGCTGCGAAGATTGTCAAAATCAACCAAAAGAACGCTCCGTCCCATTTCCGAAAGCGCCGTTCCGATTCCGACGGTCAGCGTTGTTTTTCCGACGCCGCCCTTTCCGGACGCAAAAACGATTTTTTTCGCCATTCTTTCACCCTCCTTTTCAGAAAACAAAAGACTCATTTCAGCAAAACTCCTTCAGTTTGAGCTTCCTTTTCCTCCTGCGACTTTTCAAAAAACTTTTCCATTATCGCCGAAGCAACGGGTGCGGTTGAGCCGCCGCTCGTTGCACCTTCAACAACAACGGCAACGGCAATTTGGGGATCGTCCGCCGGAGCGAGCGCAATAATAAGGCCGTTGTTGACCTCTTTTTTTGAACCGTTTCCGGCTTTTTTGACCGTTGTCGTTCCCGTTTTTGCGGCAACGGTGACCGGAACCGAAGAAAAGTCGGCATAGCTTTTTGTTCCGACGAGAATCATTCCGTCATAAACAAGATCCCAGTTTTTATCGCTGAAATCTGCCTTTGAAAGAATTTGAGTTTCGGAAGAATAAAGCGTTTCGCTGTAATCCGACGACATGACCGATTTTACAAAATGAGCTTTATATCTTACGCCTCTGTTTGCGATTACCGATGCATATGAACAAAGCTGAATGGGAGTGAACTGGTTGTCACCGTGGCCGATTCCGGCCTGAATCGTGAGACCGGGCGTCCAAAGCTCGCCCTTTTCGGTTCTGAGCTTGACGGTATCGACGGTACCCTTTGACTCTCCGATTTCAACGCCCGTTTCTTCGCCGAGGCCGAACATTGTGAAATAATCGTTGAGCTTTTCTATTCCGAGAAGACGGGAAGTTTCATAGAAGAAAATGTTGCAGCTGTTGTAAAGCGCATAAACAACGTTAAGACTTCCGTGAACGCCGGTGCATGTCGGACGGTAATCGTCATAATGCGTGTAAATTCCCGTGCAGGTAACATAAAAATCAGAGTCGATGATTTTTTCTTCAAGGCCGGCCATTGCAACGGCGGGCTTGATTGTCGATCCCGGGGTATATGTGCTCAAAAGCGCTCTGTTCCAAAGCGGCTTGTTTGAGTCGGTATTGAGCTTTGAAGCGTTTTTTGAGTACGTTGAAAGATTATACGACGGATAGCTTGCGCAGGCAAGAATATCGTTGTTTTTCGTGTCCATTGCAACAACGGCGCCGGCTTTTACGTTGGAATTGTCCTCCTGAAATTCAAGAATAAGATTTTTGAGCGCTTTAACGGCCGTCTCCTGAAGGTCTTTTCTCAACGTCAGAATCACGGAATTTCCGTTTTTCGGAAGATCAATATATTTTTCGCTGACATTTCCGGCGGAGTCCGTCGTAATCAGCTTCTTTCCGGCAGTGCCGCGAAGCTCGGATTCATATGCATATTCGATTCCGTTTTTTCCGATTGTGTCGTTGAGTAAATATCCGTCATCCTTTTTCGCTTCGTATTCCTCTGCGCTGATTGCGCCGACAATACCGAGAATATGCGGTGCGATCGTTCCGTCGGGATATTCTCTGACGGACTTCACCTGAACGTCAACTCCGGTGAAAACGTCGCTCTTTTCTTTGATATCCGAAGCAAGCGCAGCCGAAACATCCTTCGCAAAAACATACGGCGTTGTTGAATTGAAACCGTCTTTTACCATTGAATAATAAACCGAAGCAATATTTCTCGCCTGTTCGACGGTATAATTTTCAAGCGAATATTTTTTGAAAAGAGCGTCAAAACAGTTTTGAACGGTTGCGTAAGGGTTAAGATCAAGAAAAGCCGAAGAACGAAGATAAGCCGCTTCGTTTTCCTTTCCTTTTGCAAAATAAAGCTTTCCTTTGCGGCTGACTTTAATCGGAAGCTCGTCAACCCATTCGGCCTTGTTCCGTTCAAAAAGACCGATGAGATTAAGAATAATTTCATTGCGCTTTTCGCTTTCGCCGCTTCCGGGAAAAGCGTAATAGTTGAAAACGATTGTACGAACCTGCTTGCTTGTTGCAAGAGTGTTTCCGTCGCGGTCAAGAATTTCGCCTCTTATCGGTTCAACGGAAACTTCGGTTCCCTTGACGGCCGCCTGCTTTGCCTCGCCGGCAGAAACAATCTGGATGTTCCAAAGTTTGACAATGAATGCGGCGAACACAGCCGTGATTGCAATAATGACGGCAACGTTCCGCTTTTTACTTGTTTTTCTTCTCATTAACCAACGAGCCGTCCTTTCATTAAGATTTTCCGTTTTCCCTTTTCAGGAAACGAGGGCTTTCGGCGGATCGAGCGCACGTTTGACGCCTCTGATGAGATAATAATAAATCGGAGTAAAAATCAGAGAATAAAAGCATGAAGGGAGATAATATCTGAAAAGCAGCCTTGCGGTCGGATCATATCCTTTGAGGAAAAGAAAACCGAACCAATATGCCGAAAGGCAAACAAGAAGCGAAACAAACGAAAGCGTAAGAGCGGAAAAAATGTTGTTGCGAAACAAAAAGCTTGACGCAAATCCGCAAAGAAAGCCGACGAGACAGAGCGCAACCGCAAAGAATCCGTCTCCGTCCGGAGAAGCAAAGTCCCAAAGCACTCCGGCAAAAAGTCCGAAAAGAAGTCCCGCAAAACTGCGTTCAAAAAGCGCAACAACGGCAACGAGCGCAACAAGCGGCATTGCCCGAACACCGAAAGGTTGAGGCAACGCACCCCTTGTGTGCTGAAAAAGAGCAGTCAGAAGGACAAGAAAAGCGATAAGAATTCTTCTTATGTAAAGGCTTTTTTTATATTTCAAAAGCGCATCATTCACGTTTTTCAGTCCTCCAGTTCGATTTGTTCGATTCCCTGTCCTTTGAATTCGGTGATTACGAATATATCCTCAAGTTCACTGATTTTTGCGCCCGGATTGATGACGGCGTAACTTGTAAGATCATAATCGCTGTCAAGAACCTGAGTAACCGTTCCGACGATGAAGCCCTTCGGGTAAATTCCGCCGATTCCGGACGTCATGACAATTCCGCCCGGCGAAACATCGGTTGTTCTCTCAAGGCCGGCAAGGATGCATTTCCCCTGAAGAGATTGCTCGGTTGCGGCGGTAACATAAGCGGTTTCGCGCGTTTCGCTTTCAATGGCACTGATGTTGACCGACGGATTGAGAATCGATTCAACAACGCTGTAAGTCGGATTGACCTTTTTCACGATTCCGACAATGTAATTTCCGCTGACAACCGGATCATTGACGGAAATTTCATCGCTGCTTCCCTTGTCGATAATGAGAGAAGAAAAAAGATCGGCGCTGTCCGTTCCGATGATTTCCGCCCGGCAAAACTTCATTTCCGGGTTGTTTTCCTTAACTTCGAGCATACTTTCATAAGACGAAATTTTATGCTTCATTTCATCATAATCGGCGAGCTTTTTTTCATATTCTTCAATTTTGTCACGAAGCTGTTCGTTTTCTGCTTTGTATGTTCCCGCACCGGCGAAAGACGAATTAAACCAATCGAACTTTTCGGCGATTTTTTCCGAACACTTTTGAATCGGAGAAAAAACAACGGAAATTACGCTTGTGAACGGAGAAGTTCCGTTTGACCCGACCGAAGCGAGAATCGCTCCGACGAGAAGCGCGCAGAGAACGAGCGAAAAAGCTTTAAACTGAGTGCTTTTAAAAAACTTTTTCATTATAATATTTTCTCAGTCCTTAATCCGGAAAGCCCGGAAAAAGCACTGGCCTTTCTCAAAGTCTTTTTCCGATTTTTCCGAGAACGTCCGATTCAAGATAAATTCCCGTTCCGTCAACAACGCAGTCAAGCGGATTATCGGCAATGTTGACCGGCATTCCGGTTTCATCGGCAATGAGCTTGTCGAGCCCTCTGAGCAACGCGCCGCCGCCCGTGAGCATGATTCCGTGGTCAATGATGTCCGCCGAAAGTTCGGGCGGGGTTTTTTCAAGCGTTTCCTTCACCGCTTCAACGATTTGGCCGACCGAATCGGAAAGCGATTCACGGATTTCTTCGCTCGTCACGGTAACGTTCTTCGGAAGTCCGTCAACAAGGTTTCTTCCCTTGACTTCCATTTTTCCTTCTCCCTCATACGGTGCGGCCGAACCGATTTTAACTTTAATTTCCTCGGCTGTGCGCTCTCCGATGAGAAGATTGTATTTTTTCTTGACGTACTGAATTATTGCGCTGTCAAAGCTGTCCCCGGCTGTTCTTACGGAACGTGATGTGACAATATCGCCGAGCGAAATTACGGCAACTTCCGCCGTTCCTCCGCCGATGTCAACAACCATACTTCCGATTGCTTCCGAAACGGGAAGTCCGGCTCCGATTGCGGCCGCCATCGGTTCTTCAATGAGGCTGACGTATTTTGCTCCGGCTTCGATCGCAACGTCATGAACGTTTCTTCTTTCAACTTCCGTAACGCCGGAAGGAATGCAAATTACGACTCTCGCTTTTGCGAAGAACGAATTTCCCATTGCTTTTTGAATGAACTTTCTCAGCATCTCGGTCGTGACGTCAAAGTCGGCAATCACTCCGTCCTTGAGCGGACGCATTGCGGTGATCGAGCCCGGCGTGCGGCCAATCATCTCCTTCGCCTTGTTTCCGACGGCAACAACCTTTCCGGGTCTTGCGCTGACGTTTACGGCAACAACGGACGGTTCTCTTATAACAATACCTTTTCCCCGAACGAAAACGAGTGTATTCGCCGTTCCGAGGTCAATTCCAATATCCTGTGAAAAAAGCATGACGCTTCACCCTCCGGAAAATAATCTATATAAATAATAAAAATCGTATTCACTGTCAAGATTGCACAGTCCTGCATAATAACAGATATAACATTATATAACAAAACGAAGCTATTCTCAAGTAAGTTTCGGAAAAATATTTCCGTATTATACGAAAATTCACCGTTAATTCATATACGCTGCCTGTTTTTTCGCTTCCTTTTTTTAATATCGCTTCATTGTGGGCATTAAACCGAAGGAGTTCTTTAAATTTTTGCTGTCCTTTCCTGCACCGAGGATTTTCGTTCTTTCTCTTTAATATTATCGTTTTAATCGCACCGTGTCTTATATCTTTTCATCCGTCCGCTGTGCCGGGGGTACTTTTTTCGATTGATACAAAACAAAGCAACGAGGTTTTCCTTTACCGTCTTTCTCTTTATAATACTGTCGCTTTGATTCGCACCGTGTCTTATATCTTTCTATCCGTCCGCTCCGCTGGGGCACTTTTGTCGATTGATACAAAAGTACCCAAAAAATCGCTTTTTCATACACCGCATTTGGAAACCGAATTTCCCTTTTGCGGGGGAAAAAGGAAAATATCGGCTTCCGATGCGGCTACAACGGTTTCGTCTGCTAATCTCACTTTTTAAAAACACCAATCCGCTATTATCGTTAAACCACACTCTGTCATGATTTTCAGTCAGAGAAAACCAAAAAGATTATTTTCGCTTTCCTTTTCTCCGCGGATTTCTTGCAGTGGATTTATATGTTCTGCCTTGATTTTTTCATTCTCGAGGAATTCCGTGAGGCTCCCGCTTAAACCTCACCGTTTTAATCATATAAATCCTTTGTGTATTTGTACGGTTTAACTTCAGAATTTATCTATAAATCTTTGCGGTGCAAAAGGTTATATTACCTTAACACTTTAAAACTTTCAACATTCAAGTAAGCGTAAGTGGAAATTTTCACGCATAAAATCCGCACGAGGAAAAGAAGAATATTGTTGTCTTGAATTCTTGCTTTAAAACAATGGGCACCAACGGTTTTGTACTACAGGCGGATTTTTCTTTCTGTATAATTGTGAAAAGCTATGAACAACCCGGCTAAAGCCGCATCGGAAGCCGATATTTTCCTTTTTCCCCCGCAAAAGGGAAATTCGGTTTCCAAATGCGACGTATTGAAAAGCGAATTTTTGGCAAGCGATGGAAAGTCGGAGGGGCAAGAGGATTTTGCGTTGTATTTTTGTTTTGACAAGGATGAAAGCACAGCAATGGTTGCTCCATTGCGAGCATTTCAGACGCAGTCAAGGCGGAAATACAGCGTAGAAGACCTTGTCAATTCGGCTTTTTATTGCTTTGTTTTGTATCAAACGACAAAAGTGCCCCCAGCGGAGCGGACGGATAAAAATTAAAAGATAAAACGTGCGGTTAAATGAACAACATTAAAAAATAAACCGTAGCGTAGTAATTCCCTCCCTCAGTCGGCAGAGCCGACAGCTCCCTCACAGGAGGAGCCAAAGAAAAGTGATTCAATAATTGTCCTGTTTCGGGAATTTCAGCCGACAGCCAAAATGCCCCCGGCAAAACGATAACAATGAAGCGACCGTAAAAAGAAAGGTTATAAGTTGACAAAACGCTCTCTTTGGGGTACAATAAATTGTTGTTAATCAGTTTATAACACGGTAAAATTAAATCAAACTAATTTTTGAGGTGAAAACATGATATACGCAGTAATTGCCGCCGGCGGAATCGGCAGCAGAATGGGCAACCTTGAAAAGCCGAAGCAGTATCTCACGCTGAAGGAAAAGCCCATCATCGTCCACACTGTTGAAAAGTTTTATGTCAACAGCGCATTCAAAAAGGTCATCATCCTTTGCCCTGACCAATGGGTAAGCTACACAAAGAACATTCTTGCAAAGCACCTTCCCGAAAATGACCGCGTTCTTGTTCTCAAGGGCGGCTCAACAAGGAACGAAACCATCATGAATGCCGTTCGTTACATTGAAGAAACCGACGGTCTTGACGATGAAACCGTAATCGTTACCCACGATGCGGTCCGCCCCTTCGTTTCAGCAAGAATCATCGACGAAAACATCGACGCCGCAATTGAATTCGGCGCAACCGACACCGTTGTTCCCGCAACGGACACAATCGTTGAAAGCCTGGACAAAGAAACAATTTCTTCCATTCCCGACAGAAGCAAGCTTTATCAGGGTCAGACTCCGCAGGCCTTCAAGGCGAAAAAACTCAAAGAGCTTTACGAAAGCCTCACCGAAGAAGAAAAGAATATTCTCACCGACGCCTGCAAAATTTTCAGCATGAAGGGTTACCCCGTTCACCTTATCCAAGGCGAAGTTCATAACATCAAAATCACCTATCCGTATGACCTTCGTGTTGCAAAATCTCTTCTTGACGAAGAGATTGCAGACTGACAGGCAACGAAAGGAAAAAAACAATGCTTAATACAGTTTACAGATTGACTCAGCCGAGAAAAATCGAAATCGCCTTCAATGAGATTGACATTTTCTCTTCGGATATCATTGTCAAACCGACATATCTTTCTATCTGCAATGCGGATCAGAGATATTTCCAGGGTACGCGTGACGCAAAGGTTCTTGCAAAAAAGCTTCCGATGGCTCTCATTCATGAGGGTATCGGCGAGGTTGTCTATGCGCCGGACGGCTCGTTCAAGCCCGGCGACAGGGTCGTTATGATTCCGAACACGCCGACCGAAAAGGACGACGTCATCGCCGAAAACTACCTTCGTTCAAGCAAGTTCCGTGCAAGCGGCTTTGACGGCTTCATGCAGGAATATGTTCAAATCCCCGCCGACCGCCTTGTTCTTCTTCCGGACGGTATTCCGAACGAGATTGCCGCTTTCACGGAGATGGTCTCCGTCGGCGTTCACGCAATCTCCCGTTTTGACAAAATCGCTCACAAAAGGCGCAACGTCATCGGCGTTTGGGGTGACGGAAACCTCAGTTATATGACCTGCATTTTTCTCAAAAAATTCTTTCCGGAAACGAAGGTCTATGTTTTCGGAGTTGTTCCGAAAAAGCTTGCCGACTTCACTTTTGTTGACAAAACATTTTTAACGACCGAAATTCCGGAAGATATGCACATTGACCACGCTTTTGAATGCGTCGGCGGAAACGGTTCTCAGGTTGCGATTGATCAAATCATCGATTTCATCAACCCCGAAGGAACAATTTCAATCCTCGGCGTTTCGGAATACCCCGTCCCGATCAACACAAGAATGATTCTTGAAAAAGGTCTTCGTATGTTCGGAAGCAGCAGAAGCGGAAGAGCGGACTTTGTGAAAACCGTTGAAATGTATGATGAATATCCCGACATCATTGAAAACCTTTCTCATATGGTCGGCATTGTCCAGGTTGTCAGAAACATCAAGGACATGACCGAAGCTTTTGAACTCGACACAAAGAAGGCTTTCGGAAAAACCATCATGAAATGGGAAAAATAAAAAAAGAGCAAAACCCGGAAATCCGTTTGGACTCCGGGTTTTTATGCACCAAAAAACGCCCGAAAACCTTCAAAAGGCTTCGGACGTTTTTGTTATTCGACTTTTACCGTGAGCCCCGAATAATCGAAGCTTCCGTATTTTTCGGTTCCGTCAACGGTTTTGAACGGAACGATAATATAAGCGAAGGAATATGCTCCGTTGTTTTCGGCGCTGAAATCGGAATCCGAGAAAGAGGTTTCTCCGTTTTCAAGCGTAAAAAGTTCACGGAAAACCGACTGCGTTTTTTTAATGTTGTTGATTGTCTTTCTGAAAACCCTGTAGCCGTCCGCACCCTCGCAGGAGGAGAACGAAACGTTGATTTTTTCGCCGTCATAGCTTCCGGAAACACTCACGGGTGCAAGCGAATAATCTCGGTTTTCCGTTTCAAGCTCAACCGGAACAATCTTTGAACCGATTGCGTTGTTGTAATAAATTTCAAACGCCTTGTCCCAATCCTCGTAGCCCTCCTTTTTCCGCTTATCTTCAAAACCGTAATTTTCGATAAGGTACTTTGAAAGGGCATCGGTCATTTTGATCGAACCGTGAATATTTGTGTGGCGGTCGTTATAAAAGTCTTTCGGAATTTCAAGCCCGATTTTTTCGTAATCCGTCCAAAAATCGGCAACGTCAAAGCCCCGCTTTTCAATAAGCTCCTTCAAATAAAGCATTTCGCCGTATCTGTCGCCGACTTCCGAAAGCTGCGGATTGATTGTGAAAAGCACCTTTACCCCGTTTTCCTCGCAGTAATCGAGAAGGTCGGTCAAAATTTCAACGTATTCGCCGTCCACCGGCTTCACGGGATAGTCGATATTGATTCCGTTATTCGACGAACCGAGCGACAAACTGAGGAACGACGCATAGCTTGAAGAGCCCATTGTTCCGTCCGGCCTGTAAGAAAAGTCTTCGAGCGTGAGCGAATCCCAGCGTGAATGATAAAGCTCAAGCGGAACGTAGTATTGAAGTCTGTCCTTTTTTTCAACCTCAAGACCGTCGCAAAGAGCCTTTGTGAGCTTGAGCTTCGTGAAAGAAAACGGCATATAATCAAGAAGATAATGAATCGACGCAAGATTATATTCGGACGAAGCACGGTTGAGGTTGACGATGTAAAGCGCATCCTTCTGCGTTTTTCTGCATTCCTCAATGATATACTTCACGGGAAGAATCGTCTGCTGCCCGGTTGTGTAATTCCAAACGGCAATTCCGTTTTGCTCCCACCCAAGCGACGGACACCAAAAGGCATATGTTGCGCTCGAGCCGATATAAACCGCATCAAGGCTGTCCTTTTCATTCTCGTAAAACCCTCCGACCCACTGCCAATGGCGGTAGACGTTCGAGCTGACAAGTGCACTCGAAACAACGTTGAAAAGCAGAACGAAAGCAAGAACAAACGCGGCCGCTTTCAAAAACTTTTTAAATCTTTCCATTCTATCAGACCTTTTTACTGCGCAAGCTTTCTTCTGATAAGCTTTCCGTTGAAGGTGCGCGGAATTTTTTCAATCTCAACAATATACTTCGGAACTTTGTAAGGCTCAGTGCTTTTTGAAAGGCTTTCTCTGATTGCCGCCGAGTCAAAAACGGTACCCGGCTTCATCTCAACAAAAAGCTTCGGAACGTGACCTTTGACGTCATCCGGAACGGGAATGCAGCCGCAATCGGCAACGCCTTCGATTTTCTTTGCGAGATTTTCGATTTCATCGGGCGAAACCTTGTTTCCGGCAACGTTGATAACGTCGCCTTTTCTTCCGAGAAGAATAATGTCGCCGTCCTCATCAAAGTAAATTTCGTCGTTTGTATAAACCACGCCGTCACAAAGTGCGGCGGCAGTCTCCTCCTCATCCTTCCAATAACCTATCATATTCATTCTTCCGACAGAGGCAAGAAGACCGGTTTTTTCACGGCTCGTTTCAATTACGTTGCGTTCTTCGTCAACGGCAAAAATTTTTGCGTTGCAGGTAGGCTTTCCGATGCAGCCGCTCTTGTCTTTTGAATCGTTGAAGTTATAAATCGCAATGCAGCCGCTTTCGGTACTGCCGTAAAAATTGTAAAGCCTTGTGTTCGGCAAAAGCTCTTTGAGCTTGTCCTTGTCCGCCTGCATGAGCGGAGCCGCACCGAGTTCAACGTAACGAATCACGTCTTTGTATTCTCCGAGCTTTCCCTTTGAAAGACGAAGAAGAATCGTAAGTGCCGTCGGAACAAGGTCGATTGAGTTGACATTATATTTTTCAATCGAATTAAAGAAGCCGAGAAGGTTCATAACGCCGGATGAGAGAACAACGCTTGCCGAGCGAAGCATATTTCCGTAAAAACGTCTGAGGGCATGGGAATGATTAAGCGGAGCGGGAATCAGCTCAATGTTATCCTCCTTCATTTCAACGCCGTCAATAACGTTTTCCGCAATCGCAAGGTTGTTTTCGTTGATTACGATAATTCCCTTTTCCTTTCCGGTGGTTCCGGTGCTGAAAAGAAGCTCGCAAATATCGTTTCTTGCGGGGAATTCGGTATACTCAAACTCCTTTTTGCCCTTTGCTTTTTCAAAAAGCTCATCCATCGAAAGCGAGCCGTCCTTCGGATTGTTTGTTACGATAAACTTCGCTTCGGCGGTTTTTGCAACGCTTTCGATTTTGGACTGAGCGCAGCCCCTTTCGAGCGGAACGAAAACTCCGCCGATTGCCTGAAGACCGAGTTCAAACGCAAGATACTTCACCGTTTGAGAAGCCTCGGCAACGACCGCGTCGCCTTTTTTTATTCCCATCTCAAAAAACAGGGTTGAAAACTTTGAAATGAGAGAAAGATATTCCGAATAGGTGTATGCACTTTCCTCATCGGCAATGCAGAACTTTTGCGGAGTTTTTTTTGCGTTTTCAAAAACACATTCAAAAATCGAGTTTGCCAAAATATATCATTCCTTTTTCCTTGCAATTAAAATTAATTGCAACAAATTGAGTAAAAATTTTCTCTTATACGGTGCTGAACGCCGGCCAGTAATTGAGAAGAAGGAAGCTGAGAACCGTCATGAGAATTATAACGATTATCGTAAGGGGAACGCCCTGCTTGAGCATAAACTTCGGCTGAAGGCCGTATCCGACGGGAATCGCTCTGATCGAAGTCGGAAGCATATACGAAAGGTTTACGCCGATGGAGGCGATATAGATATACGGTATCGGGTCTTTTCCGATTCCGCTGATGATACTTATGACAATCGGCATCGAGACCGCGGCGGTCGCCGTGTTGCTCGTTACGTCGGAAAGAAGAATCGTGAGAACAACAATTACGAGAACCGTTATAAAGCCGCCGTCAAGATTGGTTGCGGCAACGGCGTCACCGATTGCTTTTGCCGCACCGCTTTTGTTGATGAGCGTTCCGGCCGCAAGTCCGCCGGCAAAAATATAAATAAGCTCCCAAACGATTTTCGTCTGAACCGACTTCCAAACCATGAGTCTTGTTCCATCCTTGCAGGTAATGAGGAAGGAAAACATGGCGCAGATTATGAAAACATATGCCGGTTTAAGTCCGGGCAAAGCGTTTTGATAAAGCTGGCGAGTGAACGCCGCAACGGTTGCAATCACGAAAAACGCAAAAGCAAAGCCTTCTTCTTTCGTGATTTTCGGAAGCGCCTTATACTGCTCTTTGAAATACTCCCTGCTGATTCCGATTGTTTCGTCCTTTTTGATTTGAAGAACAAGGAAAAGGATGTTGCTGACAACGAGAACAATCATTATCGGAAGGAAGCGAATAACCCACGAGGTATACATATATTCCTCGCCGGTGAGCTGCTGAATGTAGTCAACGGTGACGAGATTCATCGCTCCTCCGAGAGGCGTTGCGAGGCCGCCGACTCCCGCCGCATAAGCAACGGTGAGAAGAATCATTGAGCCTTTTTTGCTTTTTTCAACGTTGTCCTCGCCGACATATTTGAGCATCGAAACCGCAATCGGCGTGATTGTTGCACAAACAACAGCGTTCGGAAGAACCGCCGAAAGAGCTGCGGAAAGAAGGAACCAGAAAACAATCTGCATACGAAGATTGCTTCCGATTATTGAAAGGCATTTTGCCGCAATACGCTTGTCAAGACCCGTTTTTTCCCAAGAAACGGTGAGAATTGATGCGCCGAGAAGAAGAAGGATGGTTTCCGACGCATAGTTTGAAATGATATCTTTCATGTCGGCCATCTGAACAACGGCATTCACGGCAATCGGCAAAAACGCCGTCACGGCAAAATCAACCGGAGCGGTGATCCACCAGTATGCCATCCACGCAACGGTACCTATTGCCGCCCTTGAAGCAACCTCGGCAAAAACAGCCTCGGGAAGAAGGAACGTGCAGAAAATGAACAGCACCGGACCGACAATAAGATTGATTATCCTTTTCTTGTTCATATTTTACGACAGCTCCTCAATCATTTCCCACATTGTTTCTGCGGATTCAAAGTACTTCGGCTGGATATATTCCATTGAAACGGAAACGTCAAATTCGTCCTCGATTTCGGAAATTATCGAAACGACTGCGGCCGAGTCGAGAATGCGGTCTTCCATGAGGTGCTTTTCCTTTTTGAAATCAATATCCGGATAAAGAGTTGAAAGTATTTTGAGTAATTTTTCCATTTGTATTTACCTTCCTTTTTAAAATTTTTCGTATATGAATTCGCTCGCATTATACTGCGGACCGTAAATTCCGAAGATAATGACGGCGAATATTCCGAGAAGAATGACCGCATAGCGAAAAACAATGTTCTGCTTTGAAAGCGTTTTGCGAAGCGGAATTTTTTCCTCAAGAAGATCCGCAACGAACAAAACCGCAATTGCAAGAAGAACCAAAAGAAAGTTCTCCCTGTTCATTCCGTAATCAAAAATCTTGTCGTCAAGAATATATTCAAGCGAAACCGAAGAGAACATATTTTTGAAATAAACCAAAGCCTTTTTGAGCCCTTCCGCACGGAAGAAAACACGTCCGACGCAGCACAGCGCAAAAGTTCTGATCATCTGGAAAAGCCGCCATGAAAACGACTCGGTGTCGATTTTGAGCTTCTGCGTTGCGGCTTTGTTGAAGTCGGCAAAAACATTTCCGCCGACCATGAGCACAGCATAAAACATTCCCCACGCAACATAGTTCCAACTTGCTCCGTGCCAGATTCCGGTGATCACCCAAACGACAACGGTCGGAACGCAGCTTGCAACAAGCAGTTCGCCTTTTTTAAGTCCGCGCTTTCTGAAAGCCTTTTTGAGCTTTTTGACCGGCGCCGAAGTTGAAACGGGAAAATAAACAAAATCCTTGAACCAATCGCCGAGCGAGATGTGCCATCTGCGCCAGAACTCCGGAATCGTCCTTGAAAAATACGGATGGTTAAAGTTCTTCTCAAGCTTTATTCCGAGCATTTCCGAAATTCCGCTGATTATGTCGATGCATCCGGAAAAATCGGCATAAATCTGAATCGAATAAAGCACTGCGGCAATAACCATGACAAGACCGGAATATTCTTCCGGATTGTCAAAGAACGTTGAAACGAAAGGCGAAAGTCTGTCGGCAATCACAAGCTTTTTGAAAAGGCCCCAAATTACAAGTTCCGCACCGAAAGCAAGGTTCTGCGTGTCAAGAACAATACCACTGTTCACGTCAAACTGTTCTTTAAAGTTTCCGTAACGACCGATAGGTCCCTGAACGATGTGCGGAAAATATGTCAGAAAAACAGAATAGGCAACAAAGTTTTTCTCTGCCTTGATTCTTTTCCAGTAAACATCAAGAACATAACCGACGGCCATGAAAGTATAAAACGAAATTCCAAGCGGAAGAATGATTTTGAAAAGTCCGACGGGTTCGGCGCCGAATCTTTTCAAAACAATGTTGAAGTTCTTTATAATGAAAAGAAGATACTTGCAGACAATGAGAAGGGCAAGGGAAACAAGAACGCCGAAAAGCATTGATTTTTTTGCCCTTTTTTTTGCGTCGGCTCTGATTTCCTTCTTTTCGGCCGAGTCATTCGCTTCCGAAAGCTTCAAATCGGCAGTTTCATAAATTCTTCCGACGCTCCTTGCGCTGAAGAACGAGGCAAAAAGAGTGATGAGAAGAAACGGAAGATATTTTAACCCGGCAATTGCATAAAACGAAAGGTTCGCCGCAAGAAGAACGAACTGTTGTCCCTTCCGGTTAATTTTTCCGACCGCATAAAAAACGAGAATAACCGCAGCCGAAAACAAAAGAAAGTTCAGGGACTGATAACCCATATAAAATCACATCCAATGTTTTCAATCAAAATCGTTTAAAAAATCCGACGGCAGCTCAACGTTTTTTTGCAAAATTACGCAAAACAACGAAATGCTGCCCTCATTTTGTCATATTATAACACAGAAGCTTTTATAATGATGAACGTTTTGTGAAGTTAAAATTAAAATTTGTGACACTTTTATTACAAATTTATTCTGTTTTAGATTTTTCTTCGTTTTTACATCTCTCTCCAAAAAAACACGAGGCGAAAATAAACATCTGTATATCATTATACATCTTTGAAAAGTAAAGTCAATATCATATTTTTATATTTTCAGATATTATATATTTTACATTTTTAAAATCAAATGAACCTAAATTTTTCGTTAATTTTTATCCGTTCTCAAAAAAGCTCAGCCTTTGAAATGAAAAAAAGCGAAAATTTCCGTTCGGCCTTTCTACGCAACGAAATTTTTATTGACCTTTTTCCTTTTTTGTTGTATAATGCTGTATCGGTGTAAAATACACCGAAAATTATTTTTTCAAATTTTGAAAGGAGTTCTAATCCACAATGGACGACCCGGGAAGTATTATCTTTAAATTATTGCTTCTGTTCGTACTCGTAATCATCAATGCTTTTTTCGCAATGAGCGAAATCGCAATCATCTCTCTCAACGACAACGTTGTTGACAAGCAGGCCGAAGACGGCAACAAAAAGGCACAAAAAGTCAAAAAGCTGACCGAAAACCCCAGCAACTTTCTTTCAACGATTCAAATCGGCGTAACGCTCGCAGGGTTCCTCACCTCGGCCTCGGCTTCAAGCAGTTTTGCCGATATGCTTTCAAAAAAACTCGTCGCTCTCGGAACTCCGATTCCGGAAAGCGTAATCAACGGAATTTCGATTGTTCTCATCACAATCATCATGTCATATTTTTCTCTCGTTTTAGGCGAGCTTGCGCCGAAAAGAATGGCAATGCAGAAACCCGAAAAAATCGCATATTCCGTTGTCGGCATTCTCCTCGTTGTCAAAACACTCACCTCACCTTTCGTAAAAATTCTTTCCGCTTCAACGAACGTCATTGTAAAACTCTGCGGCTTTGACCCGAACGCAAACGAAGAAAGCGTTACCGAAGAAGAAATCCGCATGATGGTCGATGTCGGCCAGGAAAAAGGAGTCATTGAAGACATTCAGAAAGAAATGATTGACAACATCTTCGATTTTGATGACATTGATGTTTCGGATATTATGACTCACAGAACCGATATGTTCGCCGTTGAAGACACCGACAGCCTTGAAGAGGTTGTTTCAATCTCAATCGAACACGGCTATTCACGTATTCCCGTCTTCCACGAAGACCCGGACAACATTATCGGTATTGTATACATCAAAGACCTTCTTAAATATATCTCATCCTCCCTTCCGAAAAACAAAGGCCCGAAGGACGTTATGAGAGAAGCTTATTACGTTCCCTTCAGCAAAAACTGCGGCGCACTTTTCAACGAAATGTGCGAAAAGCGTGTTCAGATGGCCGTTGTTGTTGACGAATACGGCGGAACGGCCGGAATCGTCACGATGGAAGACCTTCTTGAAGCAATCGTCGGAAACATTCAAGACGAATATGACAATGAGGACGAAGAAATTGTTGAAGTTTCGGAAAACGTTTTCACGATTGACGGAACGGCATACATTGAAGAAGTCAACGAACTCGTCGGAGACATCATTCCCGAGGGTGACTATGACACGCTCGGCGGTTTTCTCATCAGCCGTCTCGGTTATCTTCCTCAGGATAAGGACATGACCGAAGTCACATTTGAAAACCTCAAGTTCACAATTCTCAACGTTGAGGACAGACGAATCGGAAAAGTCCGTGTTGAAATTACGCCGAAAGAAGAAGATTCTTCCGAAGGCGAAAATGACAACGAAAAAGAAAACGAATAACAATCAAAACGGGTTGCGGTGAATCTCGCCGCAACCCGTTTTTTTTTTGCTTTTTTAAAGTCCGAAAAATTCAAAAAGTTCGGAAAGGTCATTTATCTCCTTGGTCACCGGAAGGGAAAGCTCGTTTTTTTCTTCCTTTCTGTTGAACCAGACGCAGTCAAGTCCCGCATTGCAGGCACCCTTGATGTCCGAGCCGTAAGAATCCCCGACAACGATTATTTTTTCCTTGTCCTTTTCTTCGATATTTTCAAAGACATATTCAAAAAATTCCAAAAACGGCTTTTGTGTTCCGATATCCTCCGAAATGAAAACGCCGTCCATAACCTTGTCAAGGCCGCTTTTTGAAAGTCGGCTTTTCTGCGTTGCGGAAACGCCGTTGGTTATAATGTAAAGAAAATATCCTTCTTCCTTAAGTCTTTCGCAAAGATAAAGCGCACCGTCAAGAAGGAAGGCTCCCTTTGCAAGATATTCAAGATAAGTATCGGCAACGAAAGCGAGATCGCCTTGATAATCAACGCCCAATTTTCCGAAAAGATCACCGAACCGCCTTGTGCGAAGTTCGGCCTTTGTCACCTCTCCCCGCTCAAACGCGCGCCAATACGAAAGATTTATACGGCTGTAAAGTGCGGCAATTTCTTCCGTGACATTGATTCCCATTTCGTTCAAAACCTGTTTAAGAGCATTTTTTTCCGCCATATCAAAATCAAGAAGAGTGTTATCCGCATCAAAAAGAACCGTTGTATATTTTTTGTCCATAGAAATTTTCCTTTCCAAAACAAGCCGGTGTTTCCTGTTATTTTCAAAAGTATTTTATCTTCTGTTTTTTTTCCTGTCAAGAAGTCGGAAGAAAAACTGTGATATTTTTGTAAAATCTCTTTATTTTATTTTTTTCTTGTGATAGAATATACAATAGATAATTATATCAATGAAAGAAGTATTTATTTCGGTCTTCCGCACGGCCGCACGGAAGAAACCGGTCTTTCGATAAAATCTTGCGGCCGGAAAGGCAACGGTATCAAATCAAAATGGATTTCTCCGAACAAAACGAAACTTTCAGCGAAGGAATTGCTCCCGGCGGCCTTCGGGAAAAGTCAGAAATAAAGCTCCTTTTGTGTTATCTTCTCAAGATGGTTGACCGGAATCTGACCCGGACGCAAATCAACGATATTCTTCTTGAATATCCGATTGCGAACTATTTTGAAGTCAACGACGCACTCAACGAGCTTGTCAAAAACGGCTCCGTCATTTCGGAAATCACCGAAACCGACGAGGTCTTTTCAATCACTCACAAGGCGAAATATGAAGTTTCAACGATTGAACGTTCCCTTCCACGCTCAATCCGGGAAAAAGCCGTCAGCGCCGCGCTCGGCGTTCTCACAAGGGACAGAATCAAAAACGAATGTGAGGTCACAACAGAACAAAAAGACGGCGGATATTACGTCACCTTCAACGTAAACGACGTCGGAGTGGAACTCATGAGTCTGACGGTCTTCGTTGCGGACGCGTCACAGGTTGAAATCGTTAAAAAGAACTTCTTCTCAAACGCAGTTTCAATTTATTCAAACATTATCTCATCACTGACTGTTGAATAATTTTCAACGAGGGGGAACACCTGAAATGTTTAAAAAATTTCTTCTCTTCTTCAGCATTGTTTTAGTCCTGATAGGTTCACTCGTCGGAGTATATTTCAAATATATCCACAACTTTGAATATCAGGTTTTTCTTGAAAGCTATGACCACGGAATGCTAAGCGTCAATGCAGACGGAACCGTCGGAAAGGACAGCAAATACCGGGTCACCTGCAAAGCGGGCGAAACGCTCACCGTCAACATCAACCCCGAACGTACCGACAGCGAATACTACGACCTCGCTTCGCTCACGCTCAACGGAGCGGACGTGACGGATGACGTAAGAATGCTTCAGTACCGCTTCAAAGTCAACCGTAACACAAACATCGTTGCAACCTTCAAAAAAGGAAAACGGCCTTCGGTTTCAAAGCAGCAAAAAAAGCTCGGCTTTCCGAATGCGCCGCTCCTTTCCGTGACGAATTCAACTCCGTATCTCGGCTCTTACGACGCTTACAACATGAGAGATCCGAGCATAATTTATGACGAAAAAAGCGGCTTTTATTATGCGTTCGGATCGGACAACGTTGTCATCCGTTCAAAGGATCTCATCAACTGGACGGACAGAACAACTTATTTCAATACCCCGTCCGACGCCGAAACATCCGAAATCATGGACTTTTCACAGTTCAAATCGGTCAAAAGTTGGGCAAAAACCCACGGCTATAACGGAAAACTCTTTTATTCTTCGGTGACGAACGACCGAACGCCGCTTGCTCCGGAAATTGTAAAATTCGGAGATACATATTACCTTTACTTTTCCCTTTCAAAGCAAAAGGGCGCAAATGAATCCGCAATTTTCTGCGTTTCAACCGAAAACCTTGAAAAAGCCGTAACGAACAAAAGCTGGACCGATTGCGGTCTTGTCATTTCAACCTGCGGCTATCACAAAGGAAGCGAACTTTCGGACAAAGAAAAAGCCACGAACGCTTATTACGACGAAAGCAACGCCGTTCATCCTTCGGTTCTTGTTACCGACGAAGGAAAAATGTATCTCGCTTACGGCTCATATTTCGGAAAAGAGAACATAAACGGCGGAATTTATCTTCTCGAACTTGACGGCAAAACGGGACTTCTCAAAAAAGACAGCTCAATAAACTCCGAAGGAGAAAGCGTTTCAACCGTTCATAAAAATAAGAACGCAGACTTCAAAACCGGAATTCTCATTGCAAAACCCGGCTTTGTTCCGTCGCTTTCAAAAGACGACGGAAGCCTTGTTTCCGCCTGCGACCTCATATATTACGAAGGATATTATTACCTTTTCATCACCTACGGTGTTGAGGAAAAGAACTATGAAATCCGTGTTGCGAGAAGCCGGACGGCCGGCGGACCGTATCTTGACGAAGACGGACACGACCTTTCGGTTTTTGCCGCCTCACGAAGAAAGAATCAGTATTCAAAAGGAACGCTCATGATTGCCGGCTATAATTTTTCACGAAGCAGCGACGGAAACGTTTCATACACCGACATCGGAAAAGCTTCCCCCGGAAGCCCTTGCGTCATCAAAGCCGCCAACGGAAAATGGATCATGGCCTCTCAGTCGCAAGTATATTTCAAAGCAAACGGGGAACTTCTCACCGGTCAAAGCGAAGCGGAGAAAAACGAAATTTCGGTTGACGCTCTTCCCTCAATGGAAATTCGCCAAATTTTATGGACGGACGGAAACTGGCCGCTCGCCGTTCCCGAAGCTTATGCGAACGAAAAACTTTTTCAAACAGTCACGACCGAGCAAATGTACGGAAACTGGGACGTTGTCACCTTCAATCAGAACGGCGACGAAAGCGATTTTTCCGCCGTCCGTTGCAACGGTTCCCAGGTTGTTTCTCTTTTCAAAAACGTCACCCTCAGTCAAAGCGATATTTCAAAAAAGAGAGACCTTTTTGACCTTCATTTTTCAAAGAAGGACAAGCGTTCGTTTGAAATTGAGCTTGACGGTGAAACCTACACGATTTATCCCGTAATTGCATGGGACTGGGAACTTTGGGAAGGAGCGCTCACCTTCACCGGAACGAGCATGAGCGGGAAATCGGTTTGGGGCAAAAAAACCTTTTCGCCTTACACCGGAATTTATACCGACGCCTTCTATTACCTTCTTTCTTATGCGGACGACGAAACACGCACAGAATTTGAAGAAAAGCTTGAAAAAATCAGCAACGATCCTTCGCAGGAAGAACTTGACAAACTGACAAGCGACCTTCTTTCGCTTCTTCAGGTTCAGACTCTTCGCTGACCGCTTTCGGGTAACGCAATGAATAGAAAAGACTTTGAAAAATTTGTGTCGGAAAATTACAGTTGCGAAGCCGATTTTCCGTGGATAAAATATCCGAATTTTGAAGTGTTTCGCCATTCCGGCAACAAAAAATGGTTTGCGATTGTGATGGATATTCCGAAAGAAAAGCTCGGCTTGCAGGGAAAGGATTTGCTGGACGTTGTCAACTTTAAATGTGACCCTATAATGTTGGGGTCGTTTCTCGGAAAACCCGGCTATTTTCCGGCATATCACATGAACAAGGAAAACTGGATAACGGTTTCTCTTGACGGAACCGCACCGGACAACGAAATTAAAATTCTTGCGGATATGAGTTTTTCCGCAACGGCGCCGAAAACACGAAAGAAAAAGCCCGGCAAAAGAAATTCGTCGGACTGAAAAACAACAAAAAACCGCACTCCGAGCAATTGTCCGGAGTGCGGTTTTTCTCATTTGATCTGTGTGATTTTATGCTTTTTCACCATGAAAACACGCTTTGCAAAAGGAAAGAGAAATTCGTCGTTGACCGAGTCGGTGTAAAAATCGTCAATCACACCGTCGGGAAACTTTTCTCTGAAACAGGGAATCTTTCCTTCACGAAAGCAGGCTTTCCTGACTTCTCCGGTTTTGATGTCAAAATCGGTTGCAATGAGGTTCTTCACGCCGATTCTTTCGCAAATGTCATGCATCATGAACTCCGGCGAAGCGGTTATGATTACGTCGTCGTCACGGTGAACGTGAGCGTAAAAGGGTTTAATCTGCTTTTCGTGCCTGTCCCAAAAGTCTTTGACGAGCGGCATCAGCTCAACGTTGTTACTGCTGAAAAAATCCGTAATCTTTGAAGCGTAGTTATTCAAAAAGTCATCAAAAGTAACCTTCCCCTGCTGATATTTTATCATCGCTTTCGTCATTCCGGGAATGAATTTCAAAACCCTGATGTCATGCTTCAAATATTCAAAAATAAATTCAACAGAGCTTTCTCCGTCATAGATTGTTCCGTCAAAATCATAAACGTTCATTGCATTTCTCCTTTAATCACATTAATCGACTTTTTCAAGTTTGAGATAATCGTCTTTTACAATTCCGATCTTTTTGAAAAGAAGATGAAAAAGAATCGAAAGAACGGCCGGAGCAACAAAATGCATGAGAACGATGAGAAGAATCGTTTTCACCGAGCCGAAACTTTCGCCCATGGCGCTGAATGCACCGAACTGGCCGACAAGGCCGCTCGTTCCCATTCCGGCTCCGGTTGCGGTATTCGTCATTTTAAAAACGCAGGTTGAAATCGGACCGAGAATTGCACCGGCAAGAGTGGGTGCAAGAAGAATCTGCGGACGCTTCATGATGTTTCCGAACTGAAGCATACTCGTTCCGAGACCCTGAGAAAGAAGGCCGCCGACGCCGTTTGCTTTATAGCTTGTCACCGCAAAGCCAATCATCTGAGCCGCACAACCGACGGCTGCGGCTCCGGCGGCAATTCCGTCAATTCCGAGCATTATGCAAAGAGCGGCAGAACTTATCGGGGCAGTGAGTGCAAGACCGACGAGGGTTGCAACGGCAATTCCCATCGGGAAGGGGTGAAGCTGAGTTGCGGCATTGATTACCGAACCGAGCCAATTCATAAACTGAGAAAGATACGGACCGACAAACATGCTGACAATTCCGCCGGAAACGATTGTCACAATCGGAGTGACAACGATGTCGATTTTTGTTTTTCCGGCAACGAGCGAACCGATTTCATTCGCAACGATTGCGCCGACAAAAGCACCGACCGGACCGCCGAGTGAGTATCCGTAAGCGCCGACGGCGATGCATGAAAAAACAACGAGCGGCTTTGATTTCAGTCCGTAAGCGATTGCCGCACCGATTGCTCCGCCGACAACCGGAGAGGAAGCCGAAAGAACCTCGCTGAACTTTGAAAGGAATTCAAGGTGCGGAATTTTTGCAAACTGGCTGATGATTAGACCTACGATGAGCGAGGAAAAAAGGCCGAGAGCCATTGCGCTCATTCCGTCAACAAAATACCTTTTGAAATATTTTTTTACGGTTTTCATGTTTTTATCAAATCCTTTTCCTTTTTTGTCCGCAGACATTTTCACAATTATAGACTACCCGACCTAATAAATCAAGCAAAACTCAAAAATTGGTTCATCATATACTTTTTTATGAAAAGCCAAAGCTTTTCTTTTGTGCATTCGGACAAATGAAATCTTTCTTTTTCCGCCGTCCGTACCTAATGAGCCGGCTTTTCTTGACAGACGGTGAATATTAATTTATAATTAAGGCTATGATAGTTTAATAACATAAACATATTAGATTCGGAGATTTTCAAATGAACAGAATTCGTCAGTTTATGTACGGAAGGTACGGAGCGGATCAGCTCGGAATTGCTCTCATCGTTCTCGGCTGCATTATAACTTTTTCCCTTTCATTCATCAGGGTTCCTTATTACCGCCTCATCGGACTCATTCCGTACGGCTTTTTCCTTTTCCGTGCGCTTTCAAAAAACGTTGAAAAACGGAGAGCCGAAAACGAAAAGTTTTTAAAAGTCTGGTACCCGTGCTGTGATTTTTTCAAGAAGAAATCATCTCAGTTTCAGGATAAAGAACATAAATATTACAAATGCCCGGGCTGTTCACGCACCTTGCGTGTTCCGAAAGGTAAGGGGAAAATTGAAATCAGCTGTCCGCACTGCGGAAGAAAGTTCAAAAAAAGAACGTGAGGAAGAAAACGATGAAAACAATTCTTGTTACCGGAGGAGCCGGCTTCATCGGCTCAAACTTTGTCTATTATGAACTCAAAAAACATCCCGACCGCAGAATCGTCTGCCTTGACGCACTGACATATGCCGGGAACCTTGAAACGCTCGACGAAGCAATGAAAAACAAAAATTTCCGTTTCGTCAAAGGCGACATCACCGACCGAAAAGCAGTGAACTCACTTTTTGAGGAGGAAGCGTTTGATGCCGTTGTCAATTTTGCGGCCGAATCACACGTTGACCGTTCAATTGAAGAACCGGAGGTTTTTCTCAAAACCAACATTCTCGGCACTCAGGTTCTTCTCGACGCCTGCCGGAAAAACGATGTTCGCTTTCACCAGGTTTCGACCGACGAGGTTTACGGCGATCTTCCGCTCGACCGACCCGACCTTTTCTTCACCGAGGAAACACCGATTCACACCTCTTCCCCCTACTCCGCAAGCAAAGCCGGGGCGGATCTTCTCGTTTCGGCTTACCACAGAACCTACGGTGCAAAAGTCACAATCAGCCGCTGTTCAAACAATTACGGACCTTTTCATTTTCCCGAAAAGCTCATTCCGCTTATGATTGCAAACGCTCTTGAAGGAAAGGAGCTGCCCGTCTACGGCGAGGGAAAAAACGTTCGGGACTGGCTTTATGTTGAAGATCACTGCAAAGCAATTGACATGATTCTTGAAAACGGGCGAATCGGCGAGGTTTACAACATCGGCGGCCACAACGAACGCACGAACCTTGACGTTGTCAAAACCGTTTTGAAAATTCTCGGAAAAAGCGAAAGTCTCATAAAATTCGTCAAAGACCGTCCCGGTCACGATATGCGATATGCAATCGATCCGACGAAAATCAAAAACGAACTCGGATGGTATCCGGAAACGAAGTTTGAAGACGGAATCAAAAAAACCGTTGACTGGTATCTCAACAACCGAAGCTGGTGGGAAAACATCAGGAGCGGTGATTACATGAAATATTACGAAAAAATGTATGGCAACAGATAAAAACCGAACTGCGGCGAAAAAACTTCACCGCAGTTTTTTTGCATCATATAAAAGAAAAAAGCCCCTAAACGGGACCTTTTCTCATTTAACTTTAATTAAACTTAAATCAATTTTTCGTCCAAAGAATCAATTATGCAAAGAGACCCTTGAACCATGCATAGAGAGCATCACCAAAAGCAACGATCTCGCTCCAATACTTCTTACAGAACTGGAAAAATACGTTATCCATCAGATTTTCCTCCTTAAATTTTTATTTTTAAAGGTTTCTCCCCTTTAACTACAGCTATTATAATACAAAGTTAAAACTATGTCAACACATAATTCAAAAAAAATTCATTTTTTTAAAAGAATTTGCTCCCCTCAAATTTTGAAGGGAGCAAAAAGAAAAGAAAACTGTTAAGCTTCGGGAGTTTCTTCGGGTTTTTCTTCATCGTTTTTGTTTCCGAAGAGAGGTTTAAGGAAAGCAAAAATTTCCTTAAGAAGCGCAAACATTCCTTTAAGACCGTTTACGATATCACCGATAGTAGTCATTTATATATCCTCCTTGAAAAAATTCCACTGAGACTTTCGCCTCACGTTTGGTATAATATACCACTTTTCGAAAGAAAAATCAATAGATTTTTGAACAAATTATGTCCGAAGTACAGATAATAAAAGGCCGCTTCGTTAGCGTCGTACTCTAAAGGACAGTGCTATGTAGGATGCGGTGTAGCCCGAGAGGGCTGCACCGTTTTCCTTTGTTTCAAGCGGATTTCAGCGGGTTTTCTCTCATTTCTTCCATTGCTTCAATCAGTTTTCCTTTTCGGTCGGAATATTAATAATCCCAGCAGCAGTAAAAGAAAGATCAACGGGAACGTGCTTTAAGCCGTCTTCACCCTTTTCGCTGTTGTGGACTTCAATTCGCTTGATCAAAGTATTTACAATGGTGGGTGTTAATTCTTTTAAGTCGGTACACTCTCGAATTGCCTCAAGAAAAACCTTTAAATCAATCTTTTCCTGTTCGGCTATCCTGACTGCCTGCTCGTCGTGTTCAACTGCGGCGAGCAGTTCTTTTTTGTTCCTTTTCGTAGTTTGCAGACATACGTCAGAATCGTTCATCGGAAATCTTGCCCAGCACATTGTCCTCATAAATACGCTCTATCAGCATATCAAGTTCTTTAATATGCCGTTTGGAATTCTCGGTATATGCTCCTCAATGCGTCTTGCAATGTCTCTCTGCTTTCTCAAGGGTGGGATTTGTTTGGTAATCTCTTTGGCTTGTGCCTTCAAAGCGGCAGAGAACATCTACCACAAGGGACTTTCGAAAATGAAAGAAAAACTGCAAAAGAAAGGCATATTCCATCCATAGAAAACGAATTTGTATGAAGCAGATAGCTCATGTACTAATATGCTACAGACCTTATTTTCACCGGTTAGATAGTAGTTAAAACTTCAAGCTTACTGATGCCAAAATAATGTGTAATTCTCAAAAAGCATTTCTGATTGCCAGTTATATTGTTTTTTGAATTACAGTATGATATAATGATTAAGGAGGTGTCGGACTATGGATCTTCGTGTATTAAACTATTTTTTAGCGATTGCAAGAGAAGAAAACTTTACAAAAGCCGCACAGCAGCTTCATGTCACACAGCCGACTTTATCAAGACAAATTGCACAGCTTGAAGAAGAACTGGGTGTGAAGCTGTTTGTAAGGAGCAATCATAACATCATATTGACTGAAGACGGTATGATACTCAAACGCCGTGCACAGGAGCTTTTAACCTTAGCCGACAAAACCAAAAGGGATTTTTTGCATAAAGAAGAAAACCTTGAGGGAATTATATCAATCGGCAGCGGCGAATTTCAGTCCACCCGTTGCCTAACGGACTGCATTGCGGCTTTTCGGGAAAAGCACCCGCTTGTAAAATATGAGTTTTACAGCGGCAACGCCGGTAATATCCGTGACGGTATTGAACGCGGACTGTTGGATTTGGGGCTTATGTCGGAACCGATTGATATAAGAAAATATGATTTTATGTCTATGCCGGTTAAAGAGCAATGGGGTGTTTTGGTAAGGCACGATTCACCGCTCTCAGAAAAAGATGTTGTTACTCCGCAGGACTTGTTGGGCATTCCTCTTATCTCTGCATTGGGAGAATTTATGGAAAGCAATATCAGTAAATGGTTCGGAGAACATGCCGAGCAAATGAATATCGTTGCAAAAGGCAATTTGCTTTACAACGAAGCAATGTTGGCAGAAAGTAATATCGGAGTTGTCATCGGAATCCGATTGAATTACCGTTATGATAAATTGAAATTTATTCCTTTATCTCCTGCTTTGGAAAGCTCAACCGCTTTAGCGTGGAAAAAGGAGCAGATTTTTTCTGCGGCAACCGCCGCATTCATTGAGTTTTCAAAGAAATACCTAAAAAGCATTTCTGTCGATAAAATATAAGTATTAGACATTTCATGTAAGTAGACCTATAATAAAGATGTTCCAAGACGGAGCACCTTTATTTTTTACCTATCGGAAAGGAAGCTTGAAATGACGATCAACGAAGCCAGTGAACGATATAAAATCCCCATTAAAATCTTGAAGGAATATGAAAGTTGGGGATTGTGTGGAGAAGTAAAAAAGGTAATGGGTTCGTGGCATTACGACGAAAGCGATATTGAGCGGTTAAGCACAATTATGACGCTACACGATATTGGTTTTACCAATGATGAGGTGGAAAAATATATGCGGTTGCTCTTGAAAGGTGATTCAACCGAGAAAGAACGGCTGAAAATGCTGAGCGAAAAAAGACTTGGGACGCTGGACGAAATTCACTTTATGGAAAAACAATTAGACCGCTTAGATTATCTACGGTTTGAAATACAAAAAGTGAAAAAGGAAGTATAAACATATTTTAGGAGGTTTCAAAATGAAGAAAAACATCGGAACGAATTTAGCTCTTTATCCCACACCGCTTGTTGTTGTCGGGACAATGGTTGACGGTAAACCGAACTATACTTTGGTAGGACATCTCGGTATTATCGGGCATGACCGTATTATGATCAGCTTGGCAAATACCCATTACAGCAATCAAGGAATCAAAGAAACTCATTCTTTATCGGTCAATCTTGTAAGTGAGGATATGCTCAAAAAGGCAGATTATGTCGGCTGCGTAAGCGGGTATAAAGCCGACAAATCAGCGGTATTTTCCTATCATACCGCCCAAACCGGTTCACCGATTATTGCAGAATCGCCTTTGGTTATGGACTGCATAGTTGATGATATTTATAACACAGACGGATTCGACAGCTTCATCTGCAAAATTTCTGCGGTTTACGCCGAAGAATCCATTCTGAACCAGGACGGAAAAATCGACTATGGCGTACTTAAGCCGGTATTGTTTGAAATGCCGACTTATCAATATATTCGCACCGGTGAA
Organism: uncultured Eubacteriales bacterium; assembly: GCA_934561055.1. Classification (GTDB taxonomy): domain Bacteria; phylum Bacillota; class Clostridia; order Oscillospirales; family Acutalibacteraceae; genus UBA6857. The sequence continues at coordinate 107,374 of CAKTFN010000004.1, read as the reverse complement.
ATCATCGGAAAATGTATGCAGATGAACAAGTAAAGGAGATTTTAACAATGAGAAGAGTATTTTCAATTCTTATGGTTCTTACCCTGCTGTTCTCTTTGGCAGCGTGCAGCAACAACGGGGCGAATAAGGAACCGTCCTCTCCCACACAGCAATCAAGTAATAAAAGCTCTACACCTGCGGAAGAATCAAATAGTCAAAAGGATTCTTCCGAGCCTACTGAAACAGCAGCAAAATCATTAGTTGTTTATTTTTCTTGTACCGGAAACACAAAAGCAGTTGCTCAAGAGATTTCCGAACTGACAGGTGCAGACCTGTATGAGATTATTCCGGCTGACCCGTACACCGATGAAGATTTGAATTATAACAATGATAATTGCCGAGCAAACAGAGAGATGAATGACCCTGATGCAAGACCTGCTATCGGAAGCGACACCATTGATATTTCAAACTACGACACTGTTTTTATCGGATATCCGATTTGGTGGGGAACGATGCCGAGAATTATCAATACTTTTCTTGATACCTACGATTTATCCGATAAAACGGTAATGCCGTTTTGTACTTCCGGCGGAAGCGGTATTTCAAAATCAGTATCGGATATGAAGGATCAAGAACCTGACGCCGATATTCGTGACGGACTTAGAGCAAGTGGTTCATCTGACAGCGGAATTAACGAATGGTTAAATGACATCGGACTTGCGAAATAGGAGGTCATTTTATGAAAAAAATTGCATCTCTGCTTTTAGCGCTTTCCTTCATTTTTTCTTTGGCGGCTTGCAGTCAGACCGAAAATGATAACGGAGATGATGGCAAAGCCGATCCGACGCATAGCTCTCCTGTGGAGGTAATAGATGTGGACATTCCCGATAATTTTGTTCTGATCAAAGGCGGCACATTTCAGATGGGCAGCCCCGATTCCGAAGCATGGCGCAGCGCTGATGAAACGCAGCACCCAGTTACAGTCAGCGATTTTTATATGAGCAAATATGAGCTGACGCAAAAGGAGTATGAAGAAATCACAGGCAGCAATCCAAGTAATTTTTCGGGTGAAGATTTACCTGTTGAAAATATCTCTTGGCTGGACGCAGTAGCTTACTGCAATGCCCGAAGCGAAAAGGACGGCCGCACCCCGGTCTATATCATCGACGGACAGAATGTTTCGTGGGATAAAAGCGCAAACGGCTACCGCCTGCCCACCGAAGCCGAATGGGAATATGCCTGCCGTGGGGGAACAACTACCCCGTTCTATCAGGAAAAATCGCCCAGCGCCGAAGAAGCAAATTATTACGGACATTACCCCTACGAGATTGAAGACAACTACTTTTCACAGGGAAATTTAGAGGTAAAACCCGGCGAGTACAGACAAACCACCGTTGTGGTGGATAGCTTTTCCGAAAATCCTTACGGGCTTTATAATATGCATGGAAATGTAGGCGAATGGGTATGGGACTATTACGGCGAATATCCTGCCGAAGAACAAACCAATCCTGCCGGCCCTACCTCCGGCACGCTGCGGGTGTATCGTGGCGGCGGATGGAATGATTTTGCGAAAAATATGCGCTGTGCTTACCGGGCCACACTGGAACAGAATAAAGGCAGCTTTAATCTCGGTATTCGCTTAGTATTAAATGCGGCTCCCGGTTCGGGCAGCGTGTTGGGTACAGGGGCGCAACATGACAGCAATTCCAAAAGCGGAAAAATACTGATTGCGTATTTCTCCTGGGGTGGAAATACCGAGGGTGTTGCCGAAGAGATCCAGCGTCAGACAGGTGCAGATTTGTTTGAGATTACATTGGTAAACCCGTATTCCAATGATTACAACACCGTTTTGGACGAAGCACAGCGGGATCAGAATGCACAGGCTCGCCAGGAGCTTGCAAGCCATGTGGAAGATATGGAGCAGTACGATATTGTGATGATCGGTTATCCGAACTGGTGGGCTTCCATTCCCATGCCGATTGCCTCTTTCCTTGAAGAATACGATTTTTCGGGTAAAACCATCATTCCGTTCTGCTCTCACGGCGGCGGTCGTTTCGGACAGAGCTTGACGGCTATCGCTAAACTTGCGCCGGACGCCGCAATGGGCGAAGCCTTGTCGATTCATTATTCGGGTGGCTCGGAGCTTTCGAGTGATGTTACCGACTGGCTTGAAAAGAACAACATTCAATAAAGCAATTGGGAGGTACTGTATTATGGACACGATAACACTGAACAACGGAGTGAAAATGCCGGTTTTGGGCTTTGGCACATATCAAATCACCGACGACGAATGCGAAAAAGCCGTGACCGGCGCAATCAAAGCAGGCTATCGTTTAATCGATACCGCACAGGCTTACGGAAATGAAACAGCAGTTGGAAAGGCAATCAAAAACTGCGGCGTTCCGAGAGCTGACCTTTTCATCACTACAAAGGTATGGTTTCACAATTACGAAACCGGCGACTGCCAAAAGAGCGTGCTGGAATCTATGGAGAAATTGGGTGTGACTTATCTTGATATGGTGCTGCTTCATTGGCCTTTTGGTAATACCTATGCCGCCTGGCGTGATTTGGAGACGCTTTATGAAGAAGGCAAGATTCGTGCAATCGGCATTTCAAATTTCAACTCCGACCGTATGATTGACTTTATAAAATTCAACAAAATCGCTCCTGCCCTCAATCAAATTGAAACCCATCTGTTCTCTCAAAGAGCAGAAGAACACAAATGGCTGGAGAAATACGGCGTTGCACATCAAGCCTATGCACCTCTTGGGCAAGGCAGAGCGAACGAAATGTTCCGGACACAGGCTGTGCAAAATGCGGCTGCGGTTCACGGCAAAACACCGGCGCAAATCGCCCTGCGCTTTCTTGTGCAAAGCGGTATTTCCGTTATCCCGAAGTCTGTTCATACGGAGCGTATGCAGGAAAATATCAACATCTTTGATTTTGAGCTGACCGAAAACGAAATGGCAGAGCTTCGTAAACTGGACACAGGAAAACCAATGATCGGCAATGCCCAAAATCCTGAATTAGTTGAATTTGCAATGACTTGGTAAAGCAGAAAGGCGCAGAGATGAAATACTTAACCTACGAAGAATTTGAAAAGGCAAATGCCTTTGGCTTGGGCAATCCCAACGAAGCCTTTGCCCGGTATTTTGCGGGAAACTCTTATTTGAACCCACTTACTAAACCTCAAGATACAATATTTCTCGCCAATGTGACCTTTGAGCCGGGCTGCCGGAATAACTGGCACATTCATCACGCCAAAAGCGGCGGCGGACAGCTTCTTATCTGTACGGCTGGCGAGGGCTGGTACAGGGAAGAAAACAAGGCGCCTATTTCTTTAACCGCCGGGATGGTTATCACTATACCGCCGGAGGTCAAGCACTGGCACGGTGCGAAAAAGGATAGTTGGTTCTCTCATATCGCCGTAGAAGTGCCCGGAGAAAACACCTCAAACGAGTGGTGCGAGCCGGTAACCGATGAAGAATATAACAAATTGGAGGAGATAATATGAACAAAAAATTAGTAGCTTATTTCTCTGCCGGCGGCGTTACAAAAGCCGTCGCCGAGCGTTTAGCAAAATCGTCAGGTGCAGACCTGTTTGAAATTAAACCCAAAACACCGTATACCGGTGCAGACCTTGATTGGACAAACAAAAACAGCCGCAGTTCCGTTGAAGCAAATACCCCCGATTGCCGTCCCGAAATAGCCGATACGATTGCCAATATGGACGAATACAACACAGTATTTCTTGGTTTTCCTATCTGGTGGTATGTTGCTCCTAAAATCATAAATACCTTTGTGGAAAGCTATGATTTTTCGGGCAAGACAGTTATTCCGTTTGCGACTTCCGGCGGCAGCGGAATGGGAAAAACTTGCGAAGTGCTGAAAGCTCTCTGCCCCAATGCTAATTGGAAAAAAGGCAAAATGCTGAATCGTGTTTCAGACAAGGAGCTGGAAGATTGGCTTTCCCAATATTAAAGGCTTCAAAGGAAAATAACTATGAAAAGAATAAGTTAGCAGTTCAACTTATTTTAGATGAGAAACTGTATTCCAAAGAAAGCGTCAGTATCACACGGGATGCAACAAAAAAGGAGAAGAAATAATGCAATACACAAAATTGGGAAATTCAGAGCTCAATATATCCCGTATTTGCATGGGCTTCGGTCAGGCAGGAAACGGCCAGCATAGCTGGACGGTGGATGAAGAACATTCCCGTGAAATCATAAAGAAAGGATTAGAGCTTGGCGTTAATTTTTTTGATACGGCAATCGCCTATCAAAGCGGTACAAGCGAGCAGTATCTCGGCAGAGCAGTCAAAAATTTTGCCAAGCGTGATGATGTTGTAATCGCAACAAAATTTCTGCCCCGTACCAATGAGGAAATCGAGCAGGGCATTTCCGGGCAAAAGCACATTGAACGAATGTTGGATAAAAGCCTTCAAAATCTCGGTATGGATTATGTGGATTTATACATCTATCATATGTGGGATTATAATACACCTCTTTACGATATTATGGAGGGGCTGAACAAAGCCGTCAAATCGGGAAAAGCCCGCTATATCGGTATTTCCAACTGCTTTGCCTATCAGCTTGCAAAGGCGAACGCCCTTGCAGAAAAAGAAGGCTTTGCAAAATTTGTATCGGTACAGGGGCACTATAACCTGATTTTCCGTGAAGAAGAACGGGAAATGGTAAAGCTCTGCAGGGAAGAAAACATAGCTTTGACGCCCTACAGCGCACTTGCAGGAGGGCGGCTTGCGAAACGCCCCGGCGAAACCTCAAAGCGTTTAGAACAGGACAGCTATGCACATCTGAAATACGACGCTACCGCCGAGCAGGACGGTATCATCATTGACCGTGTAGCACAGCTTGCCGACAAGCACGGTGTGTCTATGACTGAAATTTCCCTTGCATGGCTGCTTACAAAGGTTACTGCTCCTGTAGTGGGGGCAACGAAGCTCCACCACATTGAGGGTGCGGTAAAAGCTACGGAGCTTACTTTGACGGCTGATGAGCTTGCTTTCTTGGAAGCACCCTATGTTCCTCACAATTTGGTGGGCGTAATGGCACAGAACACTCCTGCCGCCGCAAAGGATAATCATGTCTGGTCCACAGGCAGTCAAAAAATCTGAAAGGAGCGACGAAAAATGGATTTGCATATCACCGACCCGGAATTTACAGAGCGTTTTGAGCACTTTGCCTTTACCGAGGTTACACAGAAAGAGTTAGACGCAAAGACGCACTATATGGCGATTTTGGCGACGCTGATCGGCTGTGGCGGCATAGACGCCTACAAGGAAATACTCAGGGAAGCACTGGAAAACGGGTTCGCGCCGGTAATGGTAAAAGAAATCGTCTATCAGGCAACCGATTATTTAGGCTACGGCAGAATGCTACCGTTCCTGAACTGTACCAACGAAGTTTTTTCAGAGAAAAAGATTCCGTTGCCCCTTGACGGGCAAGCCACCACTACCCTTGAAAACCGGCTTGAAAAAGGAATTGAAGCACAGGCGGAAATCTTTGGTGAGCATATGAAAGAGGCTTGGAAAGCGGGACAGATCAACCGTCTGCTTGCGGCAAACTGCTTCGGGGATTACTATACCCGAAAGGGGATTTCCCTCTCGGAGCGTGAGCTTATCACTTTTTGCTTTCTTATGGCGCAGGGCGGTTGTGAACCCCAGTTAATTGCCCATTCAAAGGGTAATATGAATATGGGAAATGACAAGGACTTTCTTATCAAGGTGGTTTTGCAGTGCCTGCCTTATATCGGCTATCCCCGCAGTTTGAACGCCATTGCCTGTGTTAAAAGGGCGGTGGAGGCATGAAACCGAAAGCAGTCTTAAAATTCATAGTTGACATCATGATGACGGTGCTGCTGCTCTTTTTAATGGGCTATCAGCTTTGGGGCAAAACAGCGCATGAATGGATTGGGGCGGGAATGTTCTTCCTTTTTATCGCTCACCATATTCTTAATTTTAGCTGGTACAGAGGCATTTTCAAGGGAAAATACACCGCAGTTCGTACCGTAACGCTTTGTATTGATTTGCTCGTCTTGCTTGCAATGCTCATGCAAATGTACAGCGGTATTGTGATGTCCCGTTATGTGTTTGACTTTTTACCCATAAACGGCGGTATGTCTTTGGCACGCCGGCTTCATATTCTCGGCGCATATTGGGGCTTTCTGTTGATGAGCTTACATTTGGGACTTCATTGGAATATGATATTAGGAATGTTCCGAAAAGCGGCAGGGATAAAAAGCAAGGCTAAAAACCGCAGTATCATCGCTTTTATCATAGGATTAGCTATCGCCGGATATGGTGTATGGGTATTTATCGGCAGAGATTTTCTAACCTATCTGTTTTTGAAAAGCGAGTTTGTGTTTTTGGATTACAACGAACCGAAAATTTTGTTTTACATAGATTATCTTGCGCTGATGGGACTTTGTATCTTTATCGCCCACTACGGCACAAAACTCATACGGAAGTTTAAGCAGAAAACGGAAGAAACATAATGGAATATCAAATTTTAAGCAAAGGGATAACAATTCCCGCATTAGGGCTTGGGACTTGGTTTATAGACAGTATGGAAGGTGACTTTTCGGCAAGGCTTGAAAAAGCAAAATAATCTTTTGTTAAGGAAGTGCTCCGTTTGCACTTGAAATTTCCGAGAAAAAGTTTAATAAATAGAGCATAATACAAAATCAGACCGTCAAGTCTCATTAGAGAACTGACGGTCTTTCCGTTTCTGTTATCGTATTTAGAATATTTCCTATGTCCCCTTGAAGGCAAACGGATTGCTCTGCTATTTCTTTTGGACAATAGTTTTCTATAAGATTTATGCAGGCATATACGGTGTTTGAATTCTGAGCCGCCCTCTGCCAAAACGGATATTTTATAATAACCGGCGTATTCATTCCCACGCCGAGTTCTAAAAACAGGATATGGTAATTGCTGTGGCGGCGGATAAAATCCTCATAGCGGTTCGCCGCTTTGTACCAACCCTTGTCCTGCACAAAAGAATTATCACATCTCAGATTCATTGTCATAGGTGCGCCGCAGACAGGACATTTCGGTATCAATTCAGCAGGTATTTTCATATTCTTTTGCTGCTCTGCCATTGCTCTGACAAATTCTTCATTATCATAAGTTTTATCGTGGCAAGGCTTGGAGCATTGCCATAAGCCGTAATCGCCCTGTGTATAGAATAGCCGCTTTTTGTCAAAGCCCGCTCGCTGAAACTGATGGTCAACATTGGTGGTTAGCACAAAATAATCCTTATCTTTTACAAGTTTCAGTAAATCACTGTACGGTTTACCGACCGGACAGTCATAGCGGTTTACAAGAATATGCCTTGACCACCACGCCCAGTATTCCTCTAAGGTGTCATAAGGGTAGAAACCGCCCGAATACATATCCTCAAAGCCGTATTTTTGGTGAAAGTCCGAAAAATACTTCTCGAATCGTTCACCGGCATAATCAAAGCCTGCCGAAGCGGACAGACCTGCTCCGGCACCTATTACAATAGCGTCTGCCGTGTCGATTTCATTCTTCAATCTTTTAATATCATCCGAGAAGCTCTCGGTAGATTTCGTAGTCTGTATTTTTGAAAACATTGAATACCACCTTAATTTTGCTTTGTGAATGTCTCATAAAGTCTTTTACTGTTTTGATTGCAATTTTTGCGGCTGTATCATTCGGAAAATGAAACTCTCCCGTTGATATACAGCAGAAAGCAATGCTTTTTATGCCGTTTTGCTCTGCAAGCGCCAGACAGGAGCGGTAGCAGGAAGTAAGTAAATCACAGTCCTGCCGTGTCAAACCTCCGCACACAATCGGACCGACCGTGTGCAGTACATATTTACATGGCAAATTGTACGCCGGTGTTATTTTTGCCTTGCCCGCTTCTTCTTTGTGTCCCTGCTCATTTCTGATTTCTGCACATTTGAGTCGTAGCTGAACCCCCGCAAAGGTGTGTATAGCATTGTCGATACATCCGTGACAGGGGCAGAAGCAACCGAGCATTTGGGGATTGGCAGCGTTTACGATAGCGTCACAGTCAAGGGTTGTAATATCTCCCTGCCATAAATAAATGTCCGGCTGAATCGGCTCTAAATCTTCAAGATTGATAATACCTTTTTTCCTTGTTTCCTCACGAAGATACTCGTCCTGTATGGTAATAAAATCATCGCTGACAGGTAAAGGCATACGGATATTAAAAAGCGAACGAAGGAGATTTTTCTGCTCCGTTTCGTTTGTCGGGATTTTAATCTCTTTGTATTCAGACGACTCCTTCAAAAGCTCTTTGATTAAATACTCTCTTTTCTCGGCTTGTGTCATAGTCTTATCCTCTTTTGATAATTGCATTATTGGAGCATACGGTCATACAGTTTCCGCAATGCAGGCAGTTGTTCTGAATAATTTTAGCCGGAACTGTTCCAAAATCAATGCAGTTTTGCGGGCAACCCGTTTCACACGCTTTACAGCCGACGCAGTTATCGCCAATCTCATATCCCTCATTTATTTCTTGACCGTCCCCAAAAGTAAAGGAATCTCGCTCAATGGGCTTTTTGGAAAGGTCGAACCATTCGCCGTTTCCCTCATAAATGCGAAATACGGTAAGAGCCTTGCGGGTCTCTTTTGTCGGATAGATTTCTTTCATATAGGTATTTTTCTCAAACAAGATGTCGAGCGGTTCGCTCCCGATTTCCTGAGCCTTGCCGCTGACAGAAACGGCAACACAGGACAATGTGTCGTTACCTTTCATCCCGGTCAGAGCAACATATCCTTTTTGCTTTAATCGCTCATAGAGGTTCTTGCCCTTTGCCGTTAAAAAATACAGCTCGTTTTCATCATAGTCCATCATATCAATATCACAGGTGACAGGCAAACCGCTCTTGTCCACAGTTGCCATTACGGTTGAATGTATTTCTCAACAAGATATTTCAGGTAGTCCATTTCGTACCTCCTCGTTACGGTAGGGAAAGCCACGCAAAACAAACCGCTTGCGTGGCTTTCGATTGTTATATTCAGAACTTGCCGTTCTGATTCTGCCAAGTTGATTTATCGGCAATAGTCTCCATTACATCCCAATGTTCTGCAATTTTGCCGTTCTCAACTCTCCAAAGGTCATAGTAAGAGGTAGGAGCGCCGCCAAAGGTTCCTTCGCTGACTGCAAGTACGAAGTTGCCCTGTGCAAGCACCTGATGAACGGTAGTGTAAATCATCTGAATGTTTTGCTCTGCAAGAGCAGCAAGTGCAGCACCTAAACCAGATAAACCGTCTGCGATTCCTGTGTTATGCTGAAGGTAGGTATCACCGTCAAAATAATCGGGTGTTTTCTCGGAACGATTTCCCTGCATAACATCGTAAAGGAAGCTCTTTACGACCTCACGGTTTGCTTCGGTTTTGTCAAGGTCTTTAATTTCCAAAGTGCCGTTAATCTGTGTTCTGCCGGACGAATTCGGTTCTGCTTTTGCGGCAAGGTTATCCCAATGCTCTGCAATCTTACCGTTTTCATCAAAGCGGAAAATGTCAAAAGCAACCTGTTCACCCGCACCTGCAAAGTTGTAAACGGTCTGCAAGAAAACCTTGTTACCGTCCTCAAAGACACGGATATTGTTTACGGTTGTCTTAACCGGAGCGGAAGCAAGATATGCAACTGAACCGACAAAGGCGTCACGCCCTGTCCCGTATGCAAGGTTGTGCTGAATGTAGCCTTCTGCAAGAAGTTCGGTCGCTTTCTCGGTATTACCAGTTGCGAATGTGTTGATAAGCTCAAGTGCTTTCTGTGTGTTTGTCATTTTAGTTTCCTCCCTGTTATCATTGTGGCTGTTGCCGAAAATTTTCTTAAAAATGTTCATTTTGGATTGCTCCTTCGAATTTGCTTCGAGCTTCGCAGCGGCCGTTCTCCGTAGCTCTTGACTATATTATATTGGCGACAGTACCCATTGTAAAGTAAGCACAATATTGTGGTGTAGTTACTAAAAAGAAACTAATGGACAGTTACCGAGAGGAAACAAATGCGTAAGTAAAGGGATTTCAGCCGCTTTTAAGCCGAGAAAAATTTTTTATGTTTTTTTATTTTTCGGAGAAATACTTGATTTCTGTTATGGGCGTATAGTATAATATGGATATTAGAGGCAAATAGAAACTATTGTGAGGTTTTATTATGAGCGATAACAAATCCAAAGAATTGCCGGCTTGCCCGGTTGAAACAACGCTGACTTTAATCGGTGATAAATGGAATGTTTTAATACTCCGAGACTTACTGCCGGGAACAAAGCGTTTTGGAGAACTGAAAAAATCCATCGGCAGCGTTTCTCAAAAGGTTTTGACTGCCCAGCTTCGTGATATGGAAGAAAACGGTCTTGTAAACCGAAAGGTATATGCCGAAGTTCCACCGAGAGTAGAATACTCCCTGACAGAATTGGGGCAGAGCTTGAAGCCTATTCTCGATGCTATGTGGAATTGGGGCGAAGATTATAAAGAAAAGTGTAATAAATAACGAAAAGACCGTCAAGTCTCATTAGAGAACTGACGGTCTTTAGCAATGTATTGTTTTTTGATGAAAATATATATGGCAGAACTTAGATGTTTAGATAGAACACAACGAAAAGATTTTCTGCTTTTCTCCAATGTAATTAAGAAGTAAAAATCAAATCGTTGTTTATAATTTCTGTGGCTCTGCTGCGGATATTGTTCATTTTCTGCACCCACTCCATTTGATTTTCCGCTTTGAGCGTTTCGGTTACACCCTCACGCTCTGCCATTTGCTTTACGAGCTGAGAAAACATTTCGTCTGCCTGCTTGTCGATGTCGGCAAGGTATCCGTTCATCTTGCCGCTTGTCAGCAGATTGAGATAAAAGACCTTGCAATTTTGTTTGATATACCGCAAATGCCGATGTCCCCAAACGCCGACAGGCTGTTGTTCTCCTTCGGGCAGTTTTAAACACGGAAGGTAATAGTCACCTTGAAGTTCATACCAAAGACCGTTCCTTTCATCAAAAATGTACTTTTCCATAATCACGCCTCCTTGTAGATTACCTTGAATTTCTTTTGTTTCGCATTAATGATTTTCAGCAAAACCTCGTCCACCGCATCTGTGTACTTACCGTCAGAAATAAGCCCGTTCCGCATTTCGTTCAAGCAGTTCACAACCACCCGCCGTTCGAAATCATCAAGTGCTATGTAATACTTCTTATCCCGCATATTGCTACCTCCTTTGAGCTTCTATCATAATTGTACTCAAAGTCGGTTTAATAGTCGAATGTACCGCAATAATAGAAAAAGGGCAAGAAAAAAGAGAGAAGCGTAAAACTTGTCTCAATTCTCTTGTCCTTCGCAATGCTCGCACCTTTAAGTTACTGTCCTTAAGGGTACGATGCTTTTGAAACGGCCTTTTTGAGTAAAAATAAAATTATTCGGCAAGTTCGCCTTCATGCTCTGCTTCTTCTCTTTGAGCGCGAACATAAGCATAAATCGGTTCAAGCTTCTCTTTTGTGAGCGGATAGCCGAACTTCATGAGAAGCCAAACGCCGGTATAAACAAACGCAGGAATGATCGTGCAGATGAACATGATTTTCTTGCTCGTGTTGTTTTCGGTGATGAAACCGATTCCGGCAGTCTTGCTGTCATATTTTGCCCATTCAAGAAGGAAAAGACCGCTTGCGTCGGCGATGGTCTGACCGAGCTTTCTTGAGAAAGTATAAACGGCATAGATTGCGCTTTCGCTTCTGAGCCCTGTCTTATATTCCTGATAGTCGATAACGTCCATAACAACCGCCCAGCAGGTAAGGCTGACGAATGTATAACCGAAACCGATGATGAGAAGCGCAGCCATGAAGAGCCATGCCGGGAAAACTCCCTTGTCGGGGCTGATCACGTCAATGAACTTCTGATTGTTCGCAAGGATTGCGATTGCAACAGCGGCAAGTGCGGAAACAATCGAAACATTTCCGCAAAGCTCCTTCTTGCCGTACTTTGCAACAAGCTTCGGCATAAAGAGAATGAGAACAACCATCGGAAGGTAGTTACAGATTGTACCTACGACTGAAAGGTTTGTGTTGCAGAAATAGTTCTTATAAAGATATGCATTGAAGGAGTTGAACTGAAGCTGACCGCTTATGAGAACACCGGCGAGAGCAACGGTAATAAACGGACGGGACTTGAGCATTCCGCCGTAGGTTTTTTTGAAGTCAACCTTGGGTTCGGCCTCGGAAGGAATCCTTTCCCTGGTAGTGAAGTAACTCCAAAGATAGAAAACGATTGAAAGAATGCCCATGACGACGCCGAAGATGCACATCTTCGTTCCGTCGGCAACCTTGATTGCCTTTCCGGTTGTTGCGTCAACAGCACCTGTGGCCGAGAAGATTACAAGCGGAGCAATGAGTGAAACAACACCGCCGCCAACACCCGAACCGATTGAACGGAAAGTTGAAAGGAGGGTTCTTCCCTTCGGGTCATCGGTGATTACCGAAGCGAGCGAACCAAACGGAATGTTCATTCCGGTATACATCATTCCGTAGAATATGTAAGCAATATAGCAAATCAAAAGAAGTATTCCCTGATTTTGCGTCAGCTTGTTCCACGGCATGAAGCAAAGCATTGTTGAAAGTCCGAGCGGAACACAGACGGTTTTGAGATACGGTCTGAACTTTCCGTCTTTTCTCGGTGCTTTTTTTGCAACCATGACGCCCCAAATCGGGTCATTGATGCAGTCCCAAAGGCGGGTAATGATGAACATTACGCCGGCCTTGATCGGAGCGATTCCGAGAACATCGGTCATAAAGACCTTGAGATAGCTTGAAATGTAGGTCAGGTTAAAGAGGTTTGCCGCATCTCCGAGCATATAGCCGGAGGCTTCTTTTATGCCGATTTTATTCGGATGTTCGTTTTCCGGTGTTTCGGCGGAAGAAGCGGCTTCTGTTTTTTTTGCCATTTCCTTTTCTCCTTACTTAAAAATGATTATCAAAGAATGAGAGCCGAACCGCAACCAGTCCGGCTTTCACCCAGTTATTTAAGTGTAACATTTTTTCGAGCCAATTACAAGATTATTTTATAATTTTTGCTGAGATATGTCACAATTTTAATATTTTTAAATAATCAATACTTTCTTGAAAGCGAAGCTTCGGCTTCCTCTCTCGTAATCTTGCCCGTGTTGCAGTCCGCCATAATCTGAACGTCCTTATCGGTCATCTTGTATCTCGTCCAGATGAGGTAGGCGATTAGATAACCGATTGCGGGAATCATGACATAAAGGAACCAAAGGCAGTTGAGGGCGTGCGGAGTTTGAGTTGCGCCTATCGCTTTAAGCTGTGCAAAATTTTCAACGGCCGAGCCGTCCGGGTTTTGATATGTTTGCCAACCGACCCACTTGATTCCGAAAACCAAAAGAACGACCGCACTCGAAACCGCAGCGGTAAGCTTAACCATGAACGTTTGAATTGCAAAGGTGATTCCCTTCGCCTCAATTCCGGTTTTAAACTTTCCGTATTCCGCACAGTCCGGAGTGAAGAGGAAAAGCATGACGCCGAGAATTGCAAGAGGAACCGAGCGAACAGCAAACAGAATGATGAACAAAACAAGGCTCTTATAGCCGACAACCCACATCATTACGCTCGTTAAAATCGCAGTAAGGGTGCAAATTCTGAACAGTTTCATCTTGTCCATCTTTCTGATCATATGCGGAACAAGGAACGCAACGATTGCCGAAGGAACAAGGGAGCAGGCCTGAACAACAAGCGAAATCATCGAATTATCGAAAAGATAATATGCAACGAGCTGGTTGAGCTGATTATAAACGTTTGCGCTCGAATAGAAGAAGAAACCGATGTAATAAATGAGGAGGAACTTGTTGCTGAAGAGATACTGGAACATCTTCTTGACGGTGAAGCTTTCGTCGTTTTCTCCAACATAACGCTCCTCAAGCTTGAAGCAGGCGGGAATCATCGTGACGATTGCAAAAGCCGCACAGATAATCGCAACAACGGTATAATTGAGATTGATTTTTTCGCTGACAAGAACGGTTCCGAGAATAAGCGCAATTCCCGAACCGACACCCGACCAAATGCTCTTATATGAAAGGATGCTGTTTCTTTCGTCAAGGTTTTCGCTCATTGCGGTGATAACACCGAAAATCGGAACGTCGCAAAGGGTATACGCCGTATCCCAAAGGATATATGCGATTGCAAGCCACCAAAGCTTGACCGTTGTTGAAAGGAAGGACGGAATCGCAAAAAGAATGATCGTTGTAAGCGGAATGAACACGAGTGAAATTTTGAGCCACGGAACGAACTTTTTGCCGCTTTTAAAGCGTGCCTTGTCAAAAATAACGCCGAAAATTACGTCATTGACCGCGTCCCAAATTTTAACGGCAAGGATAATTCCGGCGGTGAGCTTCATGGGATCAACGCCCGTATCTGCCTCGGCGGCAAAGGTAAAAACTATGTAAGTTGTGAGGAAGGACGAAATGAGATTATAAATCGCATTTTGTCCGGCAAAATAAAGATAATAACTCAGTCTTTCGATAGGATTGGTCACCCAACCCGGTGGTGTTTTCATCAGTTTGTTTATCATTTGTACTTTCTCCTTAATAAGCCGCTTTGACCGCAAAAGATCAAAGCGGCTTTTTTCTTTACTTGCTCATAAAGAACGCTTTGCACGCTCTGAATGTGCTGTATACGTCTGCTTTTGAAACAACCTCAAACGGTGCGTGCATTGAAAGGACGGGAACGCCGAGGTCAACAACGTCAACGTTAAGATTTGCAACATACATCGCAACGGTTCCTCCGCCGCCTTCGTCAACTTTTCCCATTTCGCCGATTTGCCAGCGCACACCGTCGTCGTTGAGAATTCTTCTGATTTTTCCGACGAATTCCGCACTTGCGTCGCTCGTTCCGCTCTTTCCTCTTGCGCCGGTATACTTTGTTACGACTACGCCGTGGTTGAGGAAAGCGGCGTTGTTCTTATCGTGTACCGAGGGGAAAGTCGGGTCAAAGCAGGCGTTAACGTCTGCCGAAAGACATTCGCTTTTTGAAAGAGCGTGTCTGCCTTCAAGCCCCTCTGCTTTTGCAAGGTCAGCAATGAAATACTTGAGGAAAGCGGAATTAAGACCGGTGTTTCCGTCCGAGCCGATTTCCTCTTTGTCGGCAAGAACCATGAGAGCGGTATGCTCCGGAGCTTCCGACTCAAAAAGAGCGGTGAAGCCGGGATAAGCGCAGACACGGTCGTCGTGGCCGTAGCCGCCGATCATGCTTCTGTCAAAGCCGATGTCGCAAACCGGGAAAGCCGGAACGAGTTCAAGCTCTGCGGAGATGAAGTCTTCTTCGGTAACGCCGTACTTTTCGTTGAGAAGTTTAAGAACGTTCGCCTTTACGGCTTCGCTGCCCTTGTCGTTTTTGAACGGTCTTGAACCGATGAGAATGTTAAGTTCCTCACCTCTTACGCCGTCTGAAAGGGTACGCTTTGACTGCTCCTTTGCAAGATGGGGAAGAAGGTCGGTGATTACGAACTTCGGTTCGCCCTCTTTTTCACCGAGCGAAACGGTGACCTTCGTTCCGTCGCGGCGAACAAAAACGCCGTGGAGCGAAAGCGGAATTGCTGTCCACTGATATTTTCTCAAGCCGCCGTAGTAATGAGTTTTGAAGTATGCGATTTCACTGTCCTCATAAAGCGGAGTCGGCTTGAGGTCAAGTCGCGGCGAATCAATGTGAGAAGCAACGATTTTTGCACCCTCGGAAACGCCTTTTTTGCCGATTACTGCAAGGATAAGAGCTTTTCCTCTGTTGTTGAGGTAAACTTTATCACCTGCGGCATACTTTTTGTTGACGTCAAAAGGAACAAAGCCTTTCTTTTCGGCCTCGGCAATGACCCATGCGTTGCATTCTCTTTCGGTTTTTGCCGTGTTCAAAAAGTCTTTGTAGCCTTCGCAGTATTCGTCTGCGGCACTGACTTCGTCCTTTTTGCAAACCGAAAAATGTTCGTTTTTGAGGAAGAGCTCGTCCTTCAAAAGTTCAAGCTCGGTTTTTTCCTCGCTCATATAAATCCTCCTTTGCTTCTCTTTCAAAAACGAAAGAGAATGTTAATTAAAATATAGTTTTTCATATATATCCTTGGTTTTCATCACGTTTTGAACATATGCCTTTGTTGATGAAAACGGAATATCATAAAGTGTTTTTCCGTCTTTTGAATAGTTTTCGTCTTCAAGCCATTTTTTGACGTTGTTCGGCCCTGCGTGATAGGCGGCGACGGCCTCCGCCTCGGTTCCGAACTGCTCAATGAACATTGAATATAAAAAACAGCCGTATCTTATTGAAGTTTCCGGATCAAAAAGCATTTTTTGCGGAAGGTCTTCGCCGGTTTTCGTTTTGAGCCATGTGAATGTGTCGGGCATAATTTGCATAAGTCCCATTGCTCCGGCGGAAGAAACCGCGTCGCTTTGAAAACTGCTTTCGCATTTTATCACGGCAAAAACAAAAGATTCTTCGAGATTGTACTTTCGACAATAAGTTGCGACATATTTTTCATATTTAAGCGGATATAATGTCTTTTGCAATGAACGATTTGCATTATGGTACACCGCAAAAGCTATTGCGGCCGCAAGAAGAATCAGAACAAGAAGCACTGCGGCTTTTCGCTTTGTTTTTTTTCTTTTCCTTTTCACATGCACTCCCCTTTCAAAAAGTTTTCAACCTCTTTTTCAATGTCGTGAGGGGGAAAGTTTTTTATTATTATATCGGCCGCCTCAAGATAGTATTCATCCTCTTTTTGAGCGTGAATTCTTTTGAGAGCCTCTTCTTTTGAAATATTGTCACGTTTCAAAATCCTTTCAAGGCGGATTTTTTCCGGACAAAAAACAACGATAATTTTTTCGCAAAGATTTTTCGACGGACTTTCCAAAAGCGCCGCCGCATCAATAAGGCAACGTGAGAAACCGTTTTTTTCTGCCTTTTCAATTTCTCTTTCAAAAAGCGCATGAATGTACGGATGAGTGATTTCGTTGAGCGTTTTCGTTCCTTCTTTTGAAGCAAACGCCCTTGAAGCAAGCTTTTTTCTGTCGAGCGTACCGTCGAAAAGAACGATATCTTTTCCAAACACTTCGGAAAGTTCCGCAAGCGCCGGCGAACCTTTTTCGGTCACGCGGCGTGCAACTTTGTCGCCGTCAATCACAAAAAATCCTTTTTTTGAAAGCAAGGCGGCAACGGTACTTTTTCCTGCACCCGTCTGCCCGGTGAGTCCGTAAATTTTCATAAACTCACCTCAAAGCTCAATAATATTGAATGCCGCCGCACGGATAAGGCGGTTGAAAACGGCAAGCCCGACTCCGTCCTTTTCCGGAAAACGGGCATAAACAAACTTTGCGTTTGTTTCGTCAACCTTTCTCAGCGCATCAAAAATCTTTCTCGCCTGTGAAGAACCGTCGTTTTCTTTTCCGTATTCGATGAACGGAACGGAAAGTTTTTCTCCCTCGCCCTCAAAAACAAGGGCAAGAACGTCGGCTTTTTCCCGGTTTTCAACAAAAACTTTGAATTTTTCAAAACTTCCTTTGACAATACTCACCTTTGCATCGGGTGAATAATGCTTATATTTCATGCCGGGTGAAGCGGCAACCGCTCCTTCGGCAAGCTTGTTGAGTACCGCATCATCAACCTCAACTTCACCGAGAACTTCCGTCAGCATTTCAACCGAAATTCCGCCCGGACGAAGAACACGGGGAACCTCCGGAACAAGAGTGATTACCGTCGATTCAACGCCAACGGAACATTCGCCCGAATCAATAATCAGCGGAATTTTTCCGTTGAGATCATGGAAACAATGTTCTGCGGTTGTTGTGCTCGGTTTTCCGGAATTGTTTGCGGAGGGTGCGGCAAGCGGAACGCCTGCGGCACCGATAATTGCCCGTGCAATCGGATGAAGCGGCATACGGATTCCGACCGTGTCAAGTCCGCCGCTCGTTCGCATCGGAATAAGGTCGCTTTTTTTAAGGATAATCGTGAGCGGCCCCGGCCAAAACGCCTTTGCAAGCCGGAGCGCATTTTCCGGAATTTTTTCAACAAGCGGCGCCCACTGCGAAAGTTCGCTGATGTGAACAATCAAAGGGTTGTCGGAAGGTCTTCCCTTTGCGGCAAAGATTTTTTCAACCGCTTTTTCGTCGAAAGCGTTCGCCGCAAGGCCGTAAACCGTTTCGGTCGGAATTGCAACAACCTCTCCCTTTTTCAAAAGCTCTGCGGCTTTTTTAACACCCTCGTCGCTTTCTTTATTGACTTTTATAACTTCTGTTTTCATTTTTACACTTTCTTTTTAATAAATCATTCTCCGCTTTCGGTCAGTTTTCTCGCAGTGTCGGCAGTTATCAGTGCGTCAATCACCTCGTCCATATCGCCGTTTAAAAACTGGTCAAGCTTATATACCGTAAGACCGATTCTGTGGTCGGAAACGCGACCCTGCGGATAGTTGTATGTTCGGATTCTTTCGCTTCTGTCGCCCGTTCCGACCTGGTTTTTACGCTCATCGGCAATTGAAGACTGCTGCTTTTTTCTTTCCGCTTCAAGAATACGTGAACGAAGAACCTTCATCGCCTTTTCACGGTTTTTGTGCTGGCTTCGCTCGTCCTGACATTCGGCAACAATGCCTGTCGGAATGTGGGTAATTCTGATTGCAGATTCGGTTTTGTTGATGTGCTGACCGCCGGCACCGCCGGAACGGAAGGTGTCAATTTGCAAATCCGCCGGATTGATTTCAACGTCAACATCGCCGGCTTCCGGCAAAACGGCAACCGTTGCCGTTGAGGTATGGATTCTTCCGCCGGACTCGGTTTCGGGCACACGCTGAACACGGTGAACTCCGCTTTCAAACTTAAAGCGCGAATATGCGCCCTCTCCCTTGACGAGGAAACTTATCTCTTTGATTCCGCCGAGTTCCGTCGCATTGAGGTTCATGACCTCGGTTTTGAAGCCCTTCTTTTCGGCATACATTGAATACATTCTGAAAAGCACGTTCGCAAAAAGTGCGGATTCTTCTCCGCCCGCTCCGCCGCGAATTTCAACGATTACGTTTTTTGAATCGTTTTCGTCGCGCGGAAGGAGCAAAATTTTAAGCTCTTCCAAAATCTTTTCACGCTTTTCTTTGAGAAACTCAAGTTCTTCAAACGCCATTTTTGAAAGTTCTTTGTCTTCGCTTTCAAGCGAAAGAAGTTCCTTAGCCTCTTCAATCCCTTTTTCGGTTGATTTATATTCACGGAACTTTTCCGTAACGGGCAAAAGGTTTTTATGCTCTTTCATCAAAGCGCTGTATTTTTCACGGTCGGCAATCACTTCATTGTCGCAAAGAGCCTTTGAAACCTCTTCAAACCTTTTTTCAACCGCAGCAAGTTTTTCAAGCATTGGTTTCCTCCTTGGTTTCACGAAGGATTTTTTTGATGTTTTTTTCCGCCTTCGAGCGCGGAATCATGAATTCCCTTTCACAGCCGAGGCAACGAAGTCTGAAATCCATCCCGGAACGGAGAACGGAAAATTCAAAGCTTCCGCAAGGATGCTTCTTTTTCATCACAAGAACATCTCCGACACGAACATCCATTTTTTCACTCCTTTGTTCAAAAGAAAAAACTTATCAATATATTATATCAACACTCGCCGAAAATATCAATCACGAAACCGATTAAAATAAAATTTTAATGCATATAAATTAAGTAATCGCTTAATACTTGAAAAAATACGAGAAAACACGAAAGGAAAAAAACAATGAAAAAGTATTACACAGAAAACCATCTGATCTCAACACCCGAAAACAAAAACGCGCTTTCTTCAAAAGCGTCACTCAAAGAAGCTTTTTTGAGCGGAAAAATTCTTGAGGCAAGAGCCGTGATGTGCGATAAAGAGCATAACCTCCACGTTGACCTCGGCGTTATGAAAGGGATCATCCTCCGCGAGGAGGGTGCGCTCGGAATTGAGGACGGCTCGGTCAGAGACATTGCAATCATTTCAAGAGTCAACAAACCGGTGATGTTCAAAATCACAGGCTTTGAAAAGGACGAAAACGGCGAAAGCTTTGCCCTGCTCAGCCGAAGAGCCGTTCAGGAAGACTGCATGAGAGAATACATTTCAAAACTCACTCCCGGCTGCATAATCGATGCGGTTGTCACACATATGGAAGCTTTCGGCGTTTTCGCAGACATAGGCGCGGGCATTTCCGCCCTCATGCCGATTGATAGCATTTCAATTTCACGTATTCCCCACCCATCCGCAAGATTTTTTGCCGGTCAAAAAATCAAAGCCGTTGTCAAAGGCATCGATGAAAACGGACGAATCACTTTGAGCTATAAGGAGCTTCTCGGAACGTGGGAAGAAAACGCAAGCCGCTTCACCGCCGGAGAAACCGTTCCCGGAATTGTCCGTTCGGTTGAGCGGTACGGAATTTTCGTTGAACTTCGGCCGAACCTTGCCGGCCTTGCGGAATACGTTCCCGGCGTTCTTCCGGGACAGCACGCAAGCGTATACATCAAGAACCTCATTCCCGAAAGAATGAAAGTAAAGCTCATCATCGTTGATTCATTTGATGCGCAATATCCGGTCGAAGCCCCGGAATATTTTATCCACGACGATTTCATCGACCGTTGGGTTTACTCTCCGGACTGCTGCGAAAAAAGAATTGAAACGGTTTTTTCGCCTTTTGAGTTGACTCAAAGCGCAATTTGATATATTATAGTTCCGACAGATTGGCTGTTTAAGATTTACAGCTGTTTTTTGAAAGGGAAGATGTATCATGAGTAAAATCATCGAAAAATTCAAGAAAAGAAATCAGACAATGAGATTCAACATTGAACATGCAACTCTCGGCGCACTTTCTCATGCGGCCGCAGATCCGCTTTGCGCTCCGCCGGATCTTTCAAAAGCAAAACGTGTTCTTTTCGTTCAGCCCCACCCGGACGACAACGAAATCGGCGCAGGCGGAACAATCGCATGGCTTGTTTCACTCGGCATTGAAGTTTGGGAGCTCACCGTTCTTGATGACAGATACGCAAACCCCGATTACATCGGAAAAGAAAACGAAGTTGAAACAATCAGACAAAAGGAAGCAAAAGCCGCTCAGGAATATCTCGGAATCAAAAACGCCGGTTTTCTCGGCTTTGCCGACAAAACAAGAGCCACGGTTGACGAACTTTCCGTTGCAATCATGAAAGTCATCAGAAGAGTTCAGCCGGACTATGTTCTCACTCCCGATCCCCTTCTTGTCAACGAATGTCATTCCGACCACATCAAAGTCGGAACGGCTGTCAAGTATGCATGCATGGACAGCGAATGTGACTTCTATCCCGAATTTATCGACGGAAAACTTCGTGACGACGCTTGGAAAGTCAAGGGCGTAGGTTTCTACTATACCGACAGGCCGAACACCATCGTTGACATCAGCGAATTTGAAGAAATGAAGATTGAAAGCATTAAAAAGCACGTTTCGCAGTGCAACATCGGTCTTCTTGCCGCAGTAAGACTTCAGGATCAGCTTTTTGCAAGCGGAACGCCTTTCAAAGCCGCAGAACCGCTCAGACTTCAGACGAACCTTCAAATGCACTGCTTCAATCTTCCGATTGAATGATAATCAATAAACCAAAACGGCTGTGAGAAACTTTCGGTTTCTCCACGGCCGTTTTTCTCTTTCCCTTTTTTCAAAGAAGTTTTCCGGAAAAAGACGCTCAAAACAAAAAGGACCGCCGAAGCGATCCTTTTATTTTTTTAAGTTTCAAACGATTATTCGTCGTCACCCTTGTCTTCTTCGTCTTCTTCGATTTCAAATTCAAGAGTTTCGCCGCAGCAGGGGCAATCAACGTGTCCGTCGTCATCGATATCATCAATGTCAACGCAGATATCTTCGTTGCAAGCCGGGCAAGTAACTTCGATGCAGTTGTCGTCATCATCACAGCAGCAATCGCAGTCGTCATCGTCGCAGCAGTCGTCGTCATAAACGAATTCTTCAACGTCGCCGAGATCTTCGTCAACTTCTTCAACATAATCGTTGAGATCTGCAAGATCTTCTTCAAGGTCGCTGAGATCCGAAGCAACGTCGTCAAGCGCATCAACGATTGCGGCGAAAAGCTTTGCTTCCTTGCTGTTTTCGTCAAGATCAAGGCCTTCCATAAGTCCTCTGAGATATGCAACTTTTTCTGAAACTGACATAATATTCATTCCTTTCGGTAGTAAGTTTTTTCAGGCAGAAATTACGCTCTGCCGAGATATTCACCGGTTCTGGTGTCAATCTGAATCATTTCGCCCTCGTCAATGAAGAGAGGAACCTTAACTTCCGCACCTGTTTCAAGGGTAGCGGGTTTGGTGGTGTTGGTTGCGGTGTCGCCCTTGAAGCCGGGGTCGGTCTTGGTAACCTGAAGTTCAACGAAGTTCGGCGGTTCAACACCGAAAACGTTGCCCTTGTAAGAAAGAATCTTGCAGGTCATGTTTTCCTTGACAAACTTGAAGCTGTCGGGAAGGTCGCTTTCATTGATGGGGATAAGCTCATAGCTTTCCGGATCCATGAAGTAATAAAGTCCGCCGTCGTTATAGGAATATTCCATATCCTTTCTTTCAACGAAAGCGGTCGGGAACTTATCGTTCGGGTTGAAAGTACGCTCAACAACCGAACCCGTGATAACGTTTCTTACCTTTGCACGAACAAAGGCAGCACCCTTTCCGGGCTTAACGTGCTGAAATTCGATGATCTGAAGAACGTTACCTTCCATTTCAAAAGTAACGCCGTTTCTGAAATCGCCTGCTGATACCATTTAGTATTCCTCCGAATATAAAAATTACGCTTCTATTTTATAACAAACGGCTGAGTTTTTCAAGTGTTTTTTGAAATTACTGTTCCTTTTCCTTTGAAAAGGACGATTAATATCAATTTTTTCTTAATTTTTTTGCGTTTTCTTTTGTTTTTAGGTTCTTTATGCTATACTCAAAGAGCAAAATCGAAAAAATCCGGGAGGTTCAAAATGAAAAAATTTTTATCTGTCATATTAATACTCTCTTTTTCTCTTTCCCTTTTAGGCTGCGTAAACAAAAATGCGTTCACCGAAACCACTTCTTCAAAGCCGGAAACAACAACCGAATCGCTCACCGTTACGGTCACTTTTCCGGAAGGTTACACTGCGCTCGAAATTGCCGAAAGGCTTGAAGAAAACAAGGTCTGCTCCGCCGCCGATTTTATGAAAGCCGCTCAAAGCAAAGAACTCGCCAAAGAATACGGGTTTCTCTCCGAAACGGAAAACACCGAAAACCGTGCTTTCTTGCTTGAGGGTTATATTTTCCCCGACACATATGAGTTTTATAAGGGAGAAAGCGCCGAAAGCGCAATTTCCCGTTTCCTTTCAAACGCAAAAAGCAAACTCACGGACGAAATGAAAGAAAGAGCGAAAAAGCTCGGTTATTCAATCGATGAAATCATTTCTCTCGCTTCGGTCATTCAGGCGGAAGCCGGAGACAAAAAAGAGATGGGAAAAGTTTCTTCGGTTCTTCATAACCGCATTGAAAGTCCGGATTACGGAAAACTTCAGTGCGACGTCACAATCAATTACGTCAACGAAAACATCCTTGATTCACCCTATCTCGACGGAGACAAAACACGCTTTTCGGAATATTACAACACATACAAAAAAAGCGGAGTTCCCGTCGGCGCAATCTGCAATCCCGGTCTCGACGCAATCAATGCCGCCCTTTATCCCGAAGACACGGATTACTTCTATTTTGTCACAGACAAGGACTGGAATTACTATTACGCTTCAACTTATGAAGAACATCTTAAAAACTGTAAAAAATGCGGAATTGAGTTTTAAACGCTTGAATACCTTATTGAGATGTGGTAATATATCAGAGTAAATTTTTATTAAAAGGAGATTTTTCATGGATCTTTCAAAAATCATCGACAAAAAGAATGAAGCTGCCGCTTACATGGTCAAAGAGATTACTCATATCATCAAGACCTTTGAAAAGCGCAGCCCCGGCTCAAAGGGCGAAGAACAAGCCTGTGAATACATGGCCGACGTTCTCAAAAAAGATTGCGGCTGCGACAGAGCAGACGTTGAATCTTTCAAAGAACACCCAGGCGCATTTTACGGTTGGCTTTTCTTCACGCTCACCTTTGTTCTTGCCGCAATCGTTCTCTTTTTCTTCTGCCCGATCATTTCAATCGTTCTGATTATTGTCGGTCTCGGTCTTGCGCTTCTTGAATTCGGAACATACAAAAAAGTTGTTGACCCGTTCTTCAAAGAGAAAACCGGCCACAACGTTACCGCAATCAAAAAATGCACCGGCGAAACAAAAAGAAGAGTAATTTTCAACGGTCACCCCGACGCTGCGTGGGAATGGCCCGTGAACTACAAGCTCGGCGGAGTCGGCTTTGAAGGTCACGCAATCATCTGCGGCGTCGGCGCTCTTTACTATCTCGTTCTTTCAATCGTCTTCATCACTCAAAACGGAATCGGTTTTGCAAAAATCGGACTTGACAGTCCTTTTGCAAAAGCGGCATTGTGGGGACTCATCTTCGTTCCGTTCCTCATTGGACTTTACTTCATGGTCAACTACCGCCGAGTTGTTGACGGCGCAAACGACAACCTTTCAGGCTGCTACATGGGTATTGCCGTTCTCAAGTATCTCAAGGATGCAGGAATCGAACTTGAAAACACCGAACTCGGCGTTGTTCTCACCGGAAGCGAAGAAGCGGGGCTTCGCGGTGCAAAAGCCTGGTGCGAAAAGCACAAGGGCGAATTTGACGACGTTCCGACCTTCATCTTCTCCTATGACACAATTCACGACCCGAAGTATCTCATGGTAAACTACCGTGACCTTAACGCAACCGTTGCCGCAGACAAAGACGTTTCCGACCTCTTCATGGAAGCCGCAAAAGAACTCGGCATTCCTTGCAAAAAAGGCATGGTTCCCCCGCTCGGCGGAGCAACCGACTCGGCGGCCTTTGCTCAGGCAGGTTTCCGTGCAACAGGCGTAACCGGCCTTAATCACAAGCTTGAAGATTACTATCACACCCGCCGCGATACATATGACAACATGAACGAAGAAGGTCTTGCAGGCTGCTTTGCGGCTTCGGTCAAGGCTCTTGAAATGTTCGACAACGGCGCAAAACAGTAAGCGATAAACAACAAAATCAAAAAGCTGTCGCAAGCAGAATGTTTGCGGCAGCTTTTTTAATCGGTCGGTTCGGGTCGGATCTGCAGCGAACCATACGAAACAAGCCGTATATTTTCATCTGAATCTACTCGGTGCAAACATTCATATTTCACGGGTGCCTCACAATACGCCCCTGCAAATATCATTCTGCGTTCGCATTATAGCAACAATGCTTAATCCGGTCGCACTCATACAAATTATGCGATACGGATTATCCAAGGGCAAAAAAATAACGGGCGGAAAACCGTCCGTTAAAAAATTTCGGCACTTTGAAGGCAAAACGGAAGCATTGCATAAACATAATACGGTACCCAATTACCCTTCACTAAAAAAACAAAATTTCCGCTTTGCCTTCAAAGCGTCGAAATACAATAACACAGAATTTTATAATCATATCTATACTATGAGCACTGATAAGCTTGAAATGTTATTCATAGTATGCTCTCCCTTTCAAAAATTATCAATAGTTTGTAGAATATTTTTTTCAATATTTATAGACTATATTTGTGGGAGGATATGTGATGAGTGAATTGACTAATATCATTGGGCAAAGAATCCGCAAATATAGATTGAAAAAAGGGCTAAGTCAAGAAAAACTTGCTGAATTAGCAGACTGTCACCCCGGTTACATCGGTCAGGTTGAACGCGGCGAAAGGAACGCAACAATCATCAGCATTGAACGCATTGCGTCCGGCCTTGGAATTGAGCTTTCAACGCTTTTTGAAAAGCTTCCCCATTCCGGCGAAGAAATGAGCACACCGCTCAAGTGCTATGAATTTTTGCTTGAAAAAACACCCGCCGAACAGGAACGCCTTTTCAAAATTTTGACTGAAATCGATGAATACAAAAAGAAATGAAAAATGCTGCAACACAAAAAATCATGTTGCAGCATTTTTTTGTTTTTCAACCGGCTTTTCAAGAAGAACAAGCTTCACACCAGGTATTCCGTTGAAATTGCACGGAACAATTCCGGCTTCTCCGAATCCGAGTTTTTTATAAAACGAACGGGCAATCACGTTCCTTTCGTTCGTATCCATCCGCAAAGAGGTGCAACCGTTTTCGGCCGCATATTTTTCATAGAACTCAACGAATTTTCTTCCGACTCCCCTTTTTCCGGCGTCGGGTAAAACAGTCAGCGTGTGGAGAACCATAATTTCATCGTCTTTTGCGCCGTAAAACCAGTTTCCGTCAAAATAGGCCTCCGGCTGAATTTGATTGATTATCGCCGAAGCAACAATGCTTCCGTCCTCTTCAAAAACGAAAAGATCGTCCCGTTTCAGTGCCGATTCCGCCGTTTCTCTTGTCGGATAGACACCTTTTATCCATCCGGTTGAAAACTCCTTTGAAGCCTCTTTTTCATGAATTTTTTCATAGATGTTTTCAATCGAATCAATGTCTTTCGGCTGTGCTTTTCTTATCATTGGTTTCATCCTTTCAAATTTTCAAAAGCAAATCCGCTATAAATAAAAAAATCTGTCCCGAAAAGAATCGGGACAGAGCGTTTGGTTTTCTTATTTAAGAGTTCCGTCAACGTCTTCTTTCTTTTCAAGAAGAGCCTTGAAGAGTCCCATAATCATATTGATGATTTCAAGAATTTTGCTGATGTCGATGTTCATAATTTTGTCTCCTTATTAATGTTTTCTTCATCGGGTATAATATCAACGACACTATACAGATTTGTGAACAGAATAAAAACAAAGAATAAACATTTATACATTTTTTTATCTTTTGTCTAATTTTGTCCGAAATATAATTTTTTGTCCGAAAAATCGGCTTCAAACAGTATGAGGCCGCCGCAAAAGCGGCGACCCCTTTTTTATTCGCTTTTCATCAGGTGTTCGGGCCGTACTTAAGTTTGTCGCCGTGAACGATGAACATATCATAGCAGCAAACGTGTCTGACTCTGAAAACGCTGTAAAGAATATTCAAAACAGAAATCCAAAGTCCGCCAAGGAAGGTGTGGCAGATGCACTTGCATTTTTTGTCAACCGGCATATCGCTTCCGGTATAGTCCTTGAGTGTGACGATTCCCTGATAGCTTCGTTCGCCTTCGGTCGGATAAATCTTCATCGTTCCTTCGTTTGCATAAGTGAAGGTTCCTTCAAAGGCATAATTTCCTCTTGAAATTTTGATTCCGTAAACGGTGCTGTAGTTAAGGCTGATATCCGCAACGCCCAAATCATCGGTTTTTGCCGTTGCAACAAGCTGTCCCTTGCTGTCGGTAATCTGAATGTTTGCGCCGGCAAGGTTCTGATTGTACGGATCAAGAACAATGAGCTGAAGCTTGTAAACCTTCATGCGCTGCGAATGCTTTGCATAGATGTTGATTTCGGTTCCTTCGGGAGTTGAGTCGCTGATTGAAGCGGTGAAAGCGTTGAGATTAACGCTGACTCCGGTGACGAGCGTCCATTCGTTGAGGAACTTATAAATATAGGTTGAGTCTTCGGGTCTTTCCTTAACTTCCGGAACATTGACAGCCTTCTGGCCGTAGCTGATTTCTTCTCTTCCGAGTTCGGTACCGTTCCAGTCGTGATAAACAATGACATATTTTTTTGCGGTTGCGTTATACTCGGCAAAAATCGCTGTGTTGTCATAAACCGTCTTGGGATTGTATGCCCAGCCCTTAAACGAATATTTGTAATAAACATTATCGGCAAGAGTCGGAGTTCCGATTGCGTTCGGATATTCCACACTGTGACCGTGAAGAACATCAAGAACTCTCGTAATCGGTGTTCCGTCGGCATTGACGAATCTTACGTGATAATAAACTTCCTTGCATCTGAAAAGAGCGTAGAAATCTGTGTTTGCGGTGATTGAGGAGAGGTCGGCGGTTTCTGCGGGATATGCGTCCTTGTCTTTGTCAAGAGCCGCCTGACCCTTCTTTGTTGTCCAACCTTCAAAGGTATATGCACCGTAATCTCTGTCCTTATCGCGAACGGGTTCGCCCTTAACGGGATATTCGACACTTTTTCCCTTGAGAACATAAAGAGTTGCAAGAGTTTCGGTCTTATATGTTTTTGCAAGCTGAGTATAAGTTGCGGGATCGATTGTCATTCTGTGATCCGAAAGGGTTTCAAACTTGGCAGTCTTCCATTCGTTGAAGAAGTTGACACGGTAATAAACGTTTACGCCATTGTCTGCGCTTTCGCCTTCGCCGGCTTCATATTCCCAATAGGTGCAGCCGCCGTTGAGACAAACACGCTTCTTTGCAAAAGCGTTTTCTGCCGTCGGATGGGCAACATATTCCCACTCGGAAAATGAATGGCCGGTCGCCGGTTCGCCGTCGATTTCGTCATAGTAGAAGTAATCGCAGGCTACGCCTTCAAGAACTCTTTTGCAGGTATACTTAATTCTTCCGGGAGTTGTGCAGGTCGGAGCTTCATAAACACCCTCGTCAAAATCATGACCGAGAGCCGGAGTGAAGAGGTCTCTGTATAATACACCGCAACGTTTGCAGGTAAATATTGTGTAACCGCGTTCGGTGCAGGTTGCGGGAATAACGGTCTTTGCATAATCATGGTCGGCAAGCTTGGGAATAACTTCTTCTTCCTTATCGCCGCAAAGTTTGCAGACTCTGACTTTCAAGCCTTCGCCGTTATCTTTGTCGCATGTCGGTTCTTTTGTAACGGTCCAATTGCTCCAACTGTGTGAAGTCTTTTCGGTTTCTTCCTTATAAAGAACTTCACCGCAGACAGTACATTTTGTGGTGATTGAGCCTTTCTTATGGCAGTTTGCGGTAACGACTTCAGTCTTGTATGTATGAGCTTTCTTTTCCGATTCAACGGTAACCTTAACGCCGCAGGTATTGTTTCCGTTTGCGTCAACATGAGCGGTGCAGGTGAATTCAACGAGTCCGTTTTCCTTGCAGGTTGCTTCTTTTACAACCTTTCCGGCCGCCGCAAAAACGTGGTTGCCGGCAGGAATTTCGGCCGTCTCCTCGGCGCCGCATCCGGCAACTGAGCAGGTGCGTTTCATGAGTCCGGCGGTGTCGTTCGTCGAAGCGGTAACAACCGTCCATTCGCTCCAGGTGTGACCCTTTGCGGGCTTTGAAGCGTCATAGCGATTATATGTGTGAGTTGCGTCGTTCTGACAAACCATTACGTCGTATCCGCTGCTTGTGCAGGTCGGAGCAACGCTTTCTTTGGCAACATAATTATGACCCGTTTTGGGGATAACCTGAGTTTCTGTAACATCGCAGCGGGTACACTTGACGGTTTTTTCTCCGTCGAGAGTGCAGGTTGCCTGCTTGATAACCGTTTCGGTTCCGTGAAAATCATGAACATGGTCAGCAGTCTCTCCGTCGGCGGCAGCGGTTTTCTGCGGTGCAACAAAGACCATTGCGGTGATTGCCATCAAAACAGCCATGAAAACAGAGAGAGCTTTTTTGCCTGTTCGTAAACATTTTTTCATTGAAAAAATTCCTCCTTTAAAAAGTGAGCACTTCCCTTTTTCGGGATTTTAAGAATCTATATCAACGGACTTTTTCCGATAAACCGGGTTAACTGCCATGTACCAAACCAATACAAAAGCAGAAACAGAATATAAAAACTCACATTATAATCCTATCCTATGATACATAGTTATAATAATCGATTTTCCGTCAAAAGTCAATGAAATTCCATGAAAATGTGACGTAAAAATTAACAAATGATTTCTGTTGATTTTGACAACGCTTCTTCCCGAAAGCGCAATAACAACGCTTTTTCAGAAAAACGTTCAAAAGAAGGAGCAACGTTTTCACGCCGCTCCTTCTTTTTTGTTATGCGGGCTTTTCAAAAGCCTGCTTTTTGATTAATAGTGCTTGGCACCGCAAACGCAAGTCTGGTTAATTTTGAGAATCTTCCAGAAGAATCTTGCAATCTTATAGAAGATTGAAGCGATTCCGGTCTTGTGGCAAAGGCAGGTGTCAACGCTGTCGGGCTTGTATGTCGGTGAGCCGCAGCCGTCGCACTTTCCGTCGCCGTTGATGTCAAGGTGGTTCTTCATCGGAATAACCTGCTGAGCAACGAAAACTTCTCCGCAAACTTCGCAGTGGTTACCGCCGGTGAGACCGTAGCTTGTGCAGGTCGGTTCAACCGGATAATCCGGAACTCTCTTATGTTCGCCCTTTGCGGTTGCTTCTTTGTCAACATAGCCGCAACGGTCGCAGGTTCTCTGACGTTCGCCTTCGGCAATGCAGGTTGCCTGCTTTGTAACCGTCCATTCGCCGTAGTTATGGCCGATCTTTGAAATTACCTTTGTTTCGGTGTGGCCTTCAAAGCCTTCCGGACAACCCTCATTAATGCAGGTACGCTGCTTGAGTCCGTTGCTGTCGCATTTTGCCTCTTCAAGAACTGTCCAATCGCCGTAATTATGGCTGAGCATCTTGATTTCGTAATAATGCGTCTTGTCGGGGTCAACTTTTCCGCAGTATACGCACTTCTGGGCTTTCAAGCCGGTTGAATGGCAGGTCGGTTCAACAATAACAACCATTGAGCCGTCATATCTGTGAGCGGTCTTTTCAACGTAGTTATCGTTATAGGTGTGGCCGCAGACACGGCACTTGTGAACGGTATAACCTTCGCTTTCGCAGGTCGGTGCAACAACCTTGTAGACTTCGTAAACGTGCTGACCCTTGCCAACCTGTCTTGTTTCAAAGTCGCCGCATTTCAGGCAGACACGCTTTTCGGTACCTTCCTTTTCGCAGGTTGCGCCGTCAATTCTCTTCCATTCGCCCCAGGTATGACCGGTCGGGTCAAGTACGGTTGCTGAAAGAACATCGTTACAATCAGCGCAGACAACAGTCACGCTTCCGGCTTTTGTGCAGGTTGCATCAACAGTAACTGTTCTGGTATTCTTATGACCCGTCATCGGAATCTTTTCTTCGCTGAGAATCTTTTTGCAGTCATCGCAGGTTGTGCGGATATAGCCGTCCGATTCACACTTTGCCGAAACGGTTGTCACCGTTGTGTTCCTATGAGCAAGCTTTGGTGAGGTCATAACAATCTTTTGGGCATCGCAGTGAGTACAGCCGTAAACCGTGTAGCCGTCCGTTTCACAGGTAGCCTTGATTTCCATAACGGGAGCGGAATAATTGAAGTTATGAGCGCTCGGATCGATTGCAATATAGGTATATCTGATATATCCGCAATCGTCGCAAACCTCGGTAATTGTTCCTTCCTTGTTGCAATTCGGCTTTTTAACGTCTGTAATCTTGAACTTGTGCGAAGCGGGAAGAACCGTTTTTTGGATTTCCTTTCCGCAGTGAGCGCAATTGACAACGAGAGAACCGTCAACGAGAGAGCCGTCTTGCTTGCAGAGCGGTTCGATCTTAACAATGCTGTCGACCGTTACATAGTGATCGGTAACGGGAATCTGCTCTGTATAATTCTTTTCGCAGTCCGTATGGTTCTGACAAACGTAAGTCATTACGCCTTCTTCGGTGCAGGTCGGAGTCTTTGTGATTGTTGCAACGAACGAGTGAACAACTCCGTTTTCATCGGTAATAACGTTCTTCGCAACGATTGTCTTATCACAGCGAGAGCATTTCACAACGCCGTTGCCCATTTCGACAGTGTAATCATGGCCGAGCGGATCGGTTGCATTGATTGAGCCCGACTTAATTGAATCGCAGTCGGCACATTTAATGTAAGTGTAGCCGGCGGTTTCGCATTTTGCGTCAACGGTAACGGTCTCGGTATAAGTATGAATTCCCGTTGCCGGAATATCATAGTCATACTTTGCCTTGTTATCGGCCGAGCAGTTCTTACATTCGTAATAAACGTGGCCGTTTGTCGAGCAGGTTGCGGGAATCTCATTTACAAGCTCATAGCTGTGTCCGTTTGCGGAAACGGTTACAACGTGATAATTTGCATCACAGTTTTCACACTTGAAAACGTCGTATCCGCTGTCAAGGCAGGTCGGAGCAACGGAAGAAACGTACTTATATTTGTGCTCGGCAAGGCTGAGTTCCTCTTTAAGGGTTGCGTTGCAGCCTTCCGTTGTGCAGGTATAGGTAACGGTTCCGTGAGTCTGACAGGTTGATTCAACAACAGTCTTATCGGTTTCGCTGAAGGTATGCGGAAGCTTATCGATTGTTACACGGCTGAGTTCTGCGCCGCAGTTTTCTCTTGTGCAGGTGACAACTGCAGAACCTTCCGCAATGCAGGTTGCAGGAGTGAGTTCAACGTCGCCGGCCTTGTGTCCGAGAGCCGGAACGGTTTCGGTATAATTGTTTTCGCAATCGGTATGGATTGTGCAAATATAGTGCTTTGTTCCGTCTGTCTCACAGGTCGGAGCAACATATTTGTCTGTATCCTCCTTGAACTTGCATCCCGTTGCGGGAATTACAAAGGTCTTTTCGTCGCCGCAGACACACTTATAGGTTACCGAGCCGTTTACTTCCGGCGTTGCGGGAACATAATTTACACGTTCGCTGTAGTCATGCTCAACGAGAGCTTCGGTCTTGAAGTTTCTCATTGCGCCGCAGTTTTCGCACTGTTCGTAGCTGTAGCCGCTCTTGGTGTGGTCGGCCTTTTCTTCAACAGTCTTCCAAACGTGAAGAGCGGGATCGGCCTCGATTGTTCTTGAGTCCATAACGATTCCGCAATCCTTACATTCAAGAACTTCATAGCCGTTACTGCTGCAGGTTGCGGCTTTTTTAACGGTCCAGGTGTCCTTTTCGGTATGAGCCTTCGGGTCTGCGGTGAAGACATTATAAACATGGGTACAGCCGGCGTTTTCGCACTTAAATGCGGTGTATGCCGCCTCGGTGCAGGTTGCTTCTCGTGAATTATCCGGATCTTCAACCATATTGTGAGCGTTCTGATTTACGGGGAGCTTCTCAACCTTGATTTCATGGCAATCCTTGTTGCTGCAGGCGAAGGTAATCGAGCCTTCCTGCTGGCAGGTTGAGGGAACGTAGGAGTCCTGAAGATAGGTGTTGAAGCTGTGTCCGGTTGCGGGAAGGGTTTCTTTGACAAACTCTTCTTTGCAAAGCGTACATTTTGCAACGTATGATCCGTCTTTGGCGCAGGTTGCAGCCACATAGTCAACAACAACCATATGCTGAAGCGGAACACCGACAGTCTTGACATAAGTTGCAAATCCGGTTTCCGCATTGCAAATGTTACAGCCGATACACTGATAGGTTTCGGTTGCGGCGGCCGTGCAGGTTGCGTCGGTTTTCGCAGTGGGCGTTGCGCCCCAGTTATGGATTTTTGCCGGAATCGGAGCGGTTTCGGTTTCATCGCAGTTATTACACTTGCGTACCTGTTCTCCGTTTTCGGTTTCGGTCGGTTCTTTTGTGACCTTCCACTTGCCGAAGCTGTGTCCGGTCGGGTTAGCCGAAATTTGGATGTAGCTTTCGCCGCAGCCTTTGGTTTCACAGGTGTAGGTTGTAATTTCCGGAAGGACGCAGGTCTTTTCCTGAGTTACCTTTGAAGCATATGTGTGATTTCCGGTCTTTGAAACAACGTAATCATACGATGCGTCGCAGTTCTTACACTTGAAGTAATAATGACCGTCCTTATTGCAGGTAGGCTCAGTGCTTGTTGACTGCTTTTCATAAACGTGAGAAGCGGGAGCTCCGAGGATTTCTTTGAATTCAGTGTCGCAGTATTCGCACTTGTAAAGCTGATATCCGCTTGAAGTGCAGGTTGCGGCAACGGGGGCATCGGAAGGAAGGTAGTTATGATTCTTTTGGCCGATATTCTTTGTGAGAGTGTGGCCGTCCTGAGCATCGGTGCAGCCTTCTCTTGTGCAGGTGAAGGTTACGATTCCGTCCTGTTTGCACGTCTGCTCTGTTGTAATCACGCCGTCGTCATAGGTATGGCCTACTGCCGGAACAGAAACCGTCGTGTTAACATTAGCGCAATGCTTACAGGTAATTCTGAGCGTTCCGGCAGTTGTGCAGGTTGCCGGTGTTTCGGTCGTTACGACATATTCATGCTCGCCGGATTCGTTAATCTTAACAGAATCCGCCTTGATTGAGCCGCAAACGGAACATTTCTCATAAGCAACGGTTGCGCCGTCGCACTCCTTCGGAAGCGTAACGGTTACGGTTTCCCAAGTGTGTTCCGTCGGATTGACGACATCAACGCTCAGAAGCTGACCGCAGGAGCAGTATTTTGAAACAGAACCGGCGGTTGTGCAGGTTGCGGGTTCGGTTGCGGTTTTGCTTTCGTCAACCGTATGTCCGGCCGCTTCGCCGATTTTTACAAGCTTTTCGTCGCCGCAGTAGGTACAGCTGTATTTTTCATACTTCGGCGAGGTGCAGGTTGCTTCAACAATTTCGCCTGTTGCTTCATAAGCATGGGGAACGGTCGGAATTGTTTCCGTTTCTTTTGTTGTATCGCCGCAAACCGCACAGGTATAAGACCTTGAGCCGGGAGTTGTGCAGGTTGCTTCAACAACAGTCACCTTTTCAACGTGATCCTTCTTGGGAAGAACTTTTTCGTCAATGACTCTTCCGGAAAGCGGGCAATTTTCGTTTTGGCAAACAGCTTTTACATATCCGGCTTCCTTGCAGGTTGCTTCTTTAACTTCAACTTTTGCGGTGTGGCCGGTTGCGGGGATTTTTTCCTCGTAAGACGCCTTGGTGTCGGCGGTGCAGGAACAGGTTCCGTCCGTCTTGGTGCAGGTGTAGGTTCTTACACCTTCCTCGGTGCAGGTTGCAGCCTTTGTAACAACGCCGCCATCCCATGCGTGGGCACCTGCCGGCTGAGTGTATTTGTAATCGTAAACGTGGCAGACGGAGCATTCTCTGACTTCGATCTTCGGAAGAACATCGGTTTTTTCCTGTTCGGTCTTCCATTCGCCCCAGCTGTGTTCCGCAAGAGTTGACGAATAAGTTGTTTCGGTCTCTTCGCAGCGTGAGCACTTCTTGGTAACGTGACCTACGGTGTTGCAGGTTGAGGGAGTGTTTTCGGTTTCAACGGTGAAGTTGTGACCGAGAGCTTCTGATGTAACCGTTGTTTTTTCGTAATCACAACGTGAACACTTTTCAACTTTCTTTCCGCTCACGGTGCAGGTTGCTTCGGTTTCGGTGACGGTAAGCGCATGTCCGAGCTTATCAATTACGGTAACTTCACTGCGTGCATTACAGCCTTCACGAGTACAATGCTTGGACTTTTCTCCGGCAGTTGTGCAGGTTGCATTGCAATCGATTATAAAATCTTCCGAATATGCATGACCAAGCTTTGTTATAATCTCATTTTGTGTATGTCCACATCCGGGAACCGTACAATGAATTGCCTTAATGCCATCCTGAGTGCAGGTTGCAGGAACAAGAACTTCACCACTGTCATAACTGTGTCCATTTGCAGGAATTTCTTCAATTGTGTCTACGCTGATTACATCACAAACTGAGCAGTGAATTGACTTTTGACCCTTTGTTGTGCAGGTAGGTTCAATATCAACCGTTTGTTCCTTGTTCCAGCTATGACCTTTGGCAGAAATAATGTCATACTTTTTAAGTCCGCAAACCGAGCAATATGAAACGTCATATCCAACGCTTACGCATGAAGGAGCAACACACTCACTATCTTTCTTAACATAGTTATGAGCAATCGGGTCAGTAAACGAACCGATAAGCATTTTTCCGCAAACTTCACAGGTTGAGATTGTATAGCCCTTTGAAGTACAGGTCGGTGCTATGACTTCGTCTGTCATCTTGTGGCCAATCGGATCGGTGGTAATATAATCATTGTATCCGCAACGGTTACATTCCTTAATACTCACACCAATACTATCACATGAAGACGAAATGATAATCTCCGGGTCAACACCTGCATAATCATGGCCAAGTGCCGGAATAGCTGTTTCATCTTTTCTCGCTTCACAAAGTGTACAGTGATGCGACTTTGAGCCGGGCTGCGTGCAGGTTGCAGGATTATCAACTGTCCATTCGGTTGACCAAACATGGTCTCCATAGGCTCCGGAATAGGTTGTGTAACTATATCCGCAGGTAGTGCAGGTATACTTTGTTCCGCCTTCCTTTACACAGGTTGAATCAACGTGTTCCTCGGTAAAGTTGTGTTCGGCTTTATTGAATCTTGCAACAATGGTAATATTCTTTTCAACTGTTGAAAGGTTCGTTTCCTGTGCTGTGCCTTCCCATTTGTTAAAGGTATAGTGATAATTTTTATCATAGGTCATTGATGGATTTGCGGGATACTGAATTGTATCGCCGAAGACGTTCGGATAACTGAACTTGATAATTGAATTATCTCTTCCATCCATAAAAACAACAGAATACTTTTGTCCTTCAAGTGCCTCGATAGCATCTTTGATGTGCTGTTCATAACCATCAACAACATCCTGCTGTGTGCGTCCCTTTCCGGTAACAACTGCATCAAGAGCAGCCTGCAAGTTATTGCGGCTTGACGCAGTATAGATTGCCTCATAGTTCGGGTTGCTCTTGATTCTTGCGGCTTCGTTTTGCTGCGCTGTAACACCTGAATAGTCAGCCTGAACAAAAGTTCCGTTATACTGTGCCTTATATCTTGCACCGGCAGTTGTCATAATCGGAAGAGTGCTTGCGGTATAAACATTACCGGAGCTGTTTTTCCAATTACCGTTGAACTTATAATGATAATCACCGTCATCATACTCTTCAACGTTTGTCGGTGCAACGGGTCTTGAATCGAAATCGGTTGCAACATTTGCAATTAAGTATTCCTGAACTGCTGCCGGATATGTTGCCCTGCTTCCTTTAAACTCCGCATTATATTTAATCGGAGTCCAATGTGCATATGCTGTTGAATTTTTTGTAACCTTAGTGTCGGCAGAGTACTGTGTTCCGCCGGAAGCAGCCGACCAAATTCCGTTAAATTTGTAGCCTTCTCTACTTCCGTTCGTGGGGAACTTTTCAGCTGTGAGACCGGCAACATTATTACTTGTTGCTGTTGAAGAATCGGCACTGACCTTCTGATTAAGATAGGCATAAGTATAATTTGTTCCGAGCGTTCCGGCATTTCCGTTATAAGTAACCTTATAGCGAGGATTATATACCTTAAAAGTATAGGTACTGTCACTGTGCTGACTGGTATTTGAACTGTTGTTGTTCTTCCAATTAAGTTTAACCGTTTCTGTCTGATATATAGCAGTATTACTCACAGTTGTTGAACTATTAGCAGTAACAGTATAAGCGTTACCGATGCTTCCACTCGTTGTAAGACCGGTTACCCCTGAAAAAGTATAAGATGTCGGCTCATAACGAACACCATACTGGTCAGTAGTGTAGTACTGCATTGTTGTTGTCGATGTGGATACATCTTTTTTGTCACCAAGGGGGGGTATACCGATATTGGATGCTGCCGTTGCAGTAGAAATACTTTTTGAAGTTGCAACGTAAGGATATTTGGAACCGTCATCCCATGAGAAATTGCCCTTAACTTCGCTATTTCCCCATCCACCACTTTTAATTGCCTTATTGGGTTTTGAAACACTCACACCACCGCTAGTATTTGATGATGATATATAGATTTCTTTAACCGTATAATGAACCTTGTCATTAAATGTGGCATCATGGTAATAATAAATCTTAGTCGGAAAGCCCGGAACGCTGACATGCATGTACTGATTATCACTTTGATTACTCAAAACACCATATTCATTTTCCTTGAGGTCATATTTCATGGTCGCTTCATTGCCCCGACCATTATTAGGTCTATAAGTTATGGTCCAATAGCTATCTTGAATATTATTCTTCGCATCAGCCTTATTAGTAACATCAACGTTTACGTTAAGCCAATAACTACCGTTAGCCGCTTCAGCCTTTTCCGGTGCAACGAAAACCCAAGCCGTCATGACCATGAGGGCGGCGAGGAAAACGGAGAGCACCTTTTTTCCCGTTCGTTTGATTTCTTTCATTATTTTTCCACCTTTCATAATAATGAATTTTTGTCTATGTCAACGGTCTTTTGTTACCGATTGTTAGGGGTTGCGTTGGGCATAATGCCCGAAAGTTCGCCCGTTCAAAAGCAGTGACCCTTGAACGGAAAAATCTGTTTTGAAATTAAAGTGTTCCGTCTTTTATCGGAAAGATTTCCGCACAATTTAACAATGCGTGCGGAAAAGCGCAATGATTTATCAAGCAAAACACTGTTTTGCGACATAACGACACTACCGATTCGGATAATAGATAACAGATATTTGCGCAAGCGCAAACAATATAAAGATACAGATTGATTATAAACTTTTACGCAATAAAAAGTCAACCTTTTCTTCATGATTTGTTCAAAGAAAATCTGTGAAGAATTTTGGTTATTTTGACGAATCGGTGCAACAAAACCCGTTAAAATATACAAATTGTTGCCGCTCACCGTAAAGTTAAAAACTTTACATAAAATCAACATCTGTAAAGTCTGTGGCTTTACACGTCGGATTTTTTTATTCTTTCCAAAGCAAAAACAGCCGCTTGACAAAACGCAAACGGCTGTGTATAATATAGATAAAGAGGTGCCGCAGTAAGCGGTTCGCTCCGGAATGGTAGTATTTAAAGAAACACCGCCAAAGGGAAAGCTGGCGGTGTTTCTTACTTTTTATGTAAGATTACTTGTCTTCGCTGAAAATTCTGTGGCAAAGAGAGATGACTTCAACAAGTAATGCAAGAATTGCAATCAATTCAATAAGCGTTATTGTCATTGTCATCACCCCCTCTTTGAGGAGCAAACCGCCTTCCGTTTCGTACGGCACCGAAAGTATTTACCATGCGTGTCATATTTTGTCAATAAACAAAAACCGCCCGGCATTACGCCGAGCGGTTAATTTTTCTTATTCGGTTAATCAATAAGTCATTGTGTAGGCATCGTCAAGGTCGCCCTTAAGACCTACCGAAAGAGACATACCCTTGAGGTTACCTGTTCCGGTTCCTTCAAGAGGAAGAACAAGATGCAAAGCGGTAAGGTTGCCCGAACCGTCAACGGTTGCTTCGATTGTTGCGCCCGGATAAGTCATGCTTGCTTCGGTAATCTTTGCGCCCATCGGAAGCTCAAGAGTTGCAAGGTTAAGCGGATCCATTGCGGTCTTGTGGCTTGCGGGTTCCGTTCCGGTTGTTCCGTCGAATGTTGCGCTTTCGCTCTTGAACTTGAGGGTCATCTTATAGCCTGAGCCTTCTGCCGCCGCAGTTGCGGAAGCAAGGTCGTTTTCGGTGACTGCCGCTTCTCTTCCGCCCGGAGTGATGAAGTCGTTGATCCAAACTTCGCTTCCGTCAGCCTTGTTGCCCTTTCCGCCGGTGAACTGAACGTTATCGTCCGAGCCTTTCATGAAGCCCTGGAGAATTGAGTTAACGGCTCCCTTAAGGATTCCGACCGAGCAGTCGGTGCATTCGATGTTAACCTTACTTACCTTATGAACGGTAACGTTTTCCTGCTTTTTAAGAGCGTTGAGAACTTCGTTGTACTTTGCGGCGATTTCCTTCGGTGAAGAGGGAATTGCCGAGGGTGCTCCGCTGTTATTGTCGGCAGGCTTAGTGTCGGCTTTGCCGTCCGATGACGGAGCCGGAGCTGTGGTTGTGTCCGGTGTCGGAGCCGGAGCGGGAGCTGTGGTTGTGTCCGGTGTCGGAGCAGGAGTGGGAGTTGCTGATGCGTTTGCGGTGTTTGCGCCGTCAACTTTAACGTCAATTGTGATTCCCTTTGATGAACCGAGACCGAAGCCGGCAAGGAAAACGATGATTCCCGCAAGAACGACAGCGATAACTTTGAGTTCTTTTTTCATTGTTGGATTACTCCTTTCAAAATTGACCGCACAATTGTCGTTTACGTGCGGCGAAATTCTCTCTTTCTTTTTAAGAGAAGCTTTACTTAGTAAAAATACAATAATTCTTAAAAAAAGTCAAGTCTTTTTGGATAAACTTATCTATTTTTACCGTAAATATTTTTTGAAGCTGTCTTTTTTCACAAAATTTTCGATTTTTTCTTCAAAAATTCTTTCGGTTGAATCCTCTTTCAACTTGAAATTCCTACCGACTTGGTATATAATGACTTTTAGTAAGCCGCCAAAAAGCGGAAACAATATTTCAACAGGAAGGTGATCGGTTTTGAAAACCCGGTTCGATGTTATGGGAATGACCTGCGCTTCGTGCAGCGCAAGGGTTCAAAAAAGCGTTGAATCGCTCTCAGGCGCAAAAGACGTTCAGGTCAATCTCCTCACGAATTCGATGAGCGTTGAATACGATGAAAAGCAAATCACTGCGTCGGATATTATAATGAAAGTGAAATCCGTCGGCTACGGGTGCGAAATCAAGGGAAAAAGCAACTCAAACGCCGCCGCGGAAAAAGCCGAAAAAAAAGCGAAAATCCGCCTGATTCTTTCGGTTGTTCTTCTCATTCCGCTGATGTATGTTTCAATGGGACACATGATGAGTCTTCCGCAGCCGCCTTTCCTTTCAGGCCATGAGAATGCGCTGAATTTTGCGATTTATCAGCTTGTTTTCACTCTCGTTGTTCTTGCTATCAATTATAAATACTTCACAATCGGATTCAAAAGTCTTTTCAGATTTTCGCCGAATATGGACTCGCTCATTGCAATCGGTGCGGCGGCCTCGTTTATTTACGGAATTGTCGGAACAGTAAAAATCGCTTCCGGTCTTTCAGCCGGAGACATGGCGCTTGTTGCAAAATGGCATTCAAATCTTTACTTTGAATCTGCCGCAATGATCGTTACGCTCGTTGACATCGGAAAATTCCTTGAAGAACGTTCAAAAGGAAAAACAAAAGCGGTTCTTGATATGCTGACTTCGCTCGCTCCGGAAACGGCAACGGTTATCCGAAACGGAAAGGAAAGCGTCATTCCGGCCGAAGAAGTTTCCGTCGGCGACGAAATTCTTGTTCGCCCCGGAACAAAAATTCCGACGGACGGCGTTGTTCTGAGCGGAAACGGCTTTGTTGACCAAAGTGCGCTCACCGGAGAAAGTATGCCCGTTCAAAAGGAAGCCGGCGACAACGTTCTTTGCGCTTCAATCAACACCTCGGGCGCATTCACGATGAAAGCAACGAAAGTCGGAAGCGGCACAACACTTTCTCAAATGATTGCCCTTTCGCTTGAAGCGGCCGGAAGCAAAGCTCCGAT
This sequence comes from uncultured Eubacteriales bacterium, assembly GCA_934561055.1. Lineage (GTDB taxonomy): Bacteria > Bacillota > Clostridia > Oscillospirales > Acutalibacteraceae > UBA6857. The sequence goes on along the minus strand of CAKTFN010000004.1, from coordinate 66,183 downwards.
TTCCCGCCTTGCCGACAAGGTCAGCCGTATTTTTGTTCCGACGGTTATTTCGATTGCCGTCCTTTGCGGAATCATTTGGTACACTGTTTCAAAGGACTTCTCTCTTGCGCTGAATTTTGCAATTTCGGTTCTCGTAATCTCCTGCCCCTGCGCCCTCGGCCTTGCAACCCCGGTTGCAATCATGGTCGGAACGGGACAGGGTGCAAAAAACGGTCTTCTTTTCAAGAGTGCGGCGGCAATGGAGCGCCTTTCTCAAATTGATACCGCCGTTTTTGACAAAACGGGAACGCTCACAAAGGGCGAACCTTCCGTAACGGACATTGTCTCATTGACAGAAATGACGGAAAGTGATATGCTTACGATTGCGGCGGCGATGGAAAAAAATTCCGAACATCCCCTCGCCCGTGCGATACTCAAAAAAGCGAAAGACCTTCCGGAAAAAACGGCCGAAGAGTTTTCCTCTTTCTCCGGCGGCGGAATCAGTGCAAAAATTGACGGAAAAACATACTTCGCCGGAAACGAACGTCTCCTCTCCCAAAACGGAATCGACTGTTCTTCGGTCGGCGAAAAGCTCAACGGGCTTGCAAACGAAGGAAAAACACCGCTCCTTTTTGCAAGCGACGGAAAAGTTATCGGAATTATTGCCGTTGCGGACAGCGAAAAAGAGAATTCCGCCCTTGCAATCGAGGCGCTCAAAAAGCTCGGAATCTCCTCGGTAATGCTCACAGGCGACAACAAACTGACCGCAAAAGCGGTCGGGGAAAGGCTCGGAGTTCAAAAAATCATTTCCGAAGTTCTTCCGCAGAACAAGGAAAGCGAAGTCCGTACACTCCAGGAAAGCGGAAAAGTTGTTGCGATGGTCGGTGACGGAATCAACGACGCACCCGCCCTTTCCCGTGCCGACGTCGGAATTGCAATCGGTGACGGAACGGACATTGCCGTTGAAAGCGCAGACCTCGTTCTCATGAACAAAGACATCTACAGCGTTGTCAACGCAATCAGACTTTCAAAAAAAGTTCTCGGAAACATCAAGATGAACCTCTTCTGGGCGTTCTTTTATAACGCAGTTTCAATTCCTCTTGCGGCCGGAGCGTTTTACTCGTTCGGAATCAAGCTTTCTCCGATGATTGCCGCCGGAGCAATGAGTTTAAGCTCGGTTTGCGTTGTTCTCAACGCACTGAGACTGAGGTTCTTCAAAGCGGAAAAAACGGCTTCGGCCGAAATCAATAACACAAGCGACAAAACAGGCACAAACCAAACCGATTCAATTGAATTCAAGGAGGATTCAGACATGAAAAAGATTATTGAAATTGAAGGAATGCACTGCGCTCACTGTGCAAAAGCTGTTGAGGACGAACTTCTTGCGGTAAACGGCGTCAAAAAAGCAAAGGCCGATGCAGAAAAGAAAAATGCCGTCGTTTCCCTTTCTCAGGACGTTTCGGACGACGAGCTTTTCAAAGCCGTTGAAAAAGCCGGCTTCAAACCGATCAAAGCAGAAGTCAAAAAAGGACTTTTTGACTGATTGACAGTCAAAAGCAAAAAAACACGCCGCCGCTTCGGACGAACCGTTGCGGCGGTGTTTTTTATTAATAAGTAATCGTGTAATCGTCAACAAAGGTTGCGCCGATTTTAATTTCAAACTCTTTCACAGCTTCGGCGGTAAGGCTCCAAACCATAGGAAGAGTATATTTTGCCCAAACCATGTTTCCGGTTGATTTTTCAATTTTACATTCAATCGTTGCGTCATAATATTTAACGCTAAATTCTTTAACCATACTCGCCGATGCATAATCTTCCGAATTAACGAGATTGAATGCATTCGCACATCCGCTTTCAACCGGGTCGGTGCACTCCTTAAAGCCGAGAGTGATATAATAATATTTTTCGTCGATTTCACAAGAAGCAAAATCAAGGTCCTCAACCGTTGCACGGCTGACATACTTTTCACCGGAAACCGGATAATCATCAACAATTTCATTTCCTTTGTAATCAACCGGGGTTTCGTCCTTTTTGAGGAATTCTTCAATAAGAATTTTTCCGACTGCACTGATTTCGTTCGGAATTTCCGTGTACTCTTCGTTATGCCGAAGGTCTTCAAAATTTTTTGTAACCTTGACAGCCTGTGTTTTGATTCTGTTGGCGCTGAGATTAAACAATTCGAGAATATCTTCCGTCCCGGAAAGATTTGAAACAACAAAAATAATGCTGTATTCTTTTCCGCCGACTTCTTTTGTAAGCCTGTATTTTCCGGCTTCAAGAGTTTTTCCGAAAGAATCCCGAAGCTTTACCGAAACCTCGGTGCCTGAAAGACCTCTGAGAGTTGCCCAATAGTCATGAAAACCTCCGGTTGCCGGAACTTTTTTCCAATTTTCACCGTTCTTTACTTCAAGAGTAAAATCTTCGCCATAACCAACCGACTTGAAAGAATAGTTTTTGATTTCAAGGGTAATTTCTTCGCTTTCGGTCGTTACGTCACCGACAAGCGAAACTTCAACTTTTCCGAATTTTTTTCCGGTAATCATTGACGAAAACATCATAAGCGTTGCAAGCAAGCCTGCGATAATCTGTTTCAGAGTCGGGAGCTTGATAATCGATCCTGACATAATTTTTCTCCTTTTAAACTAATCATTTTTTAATAAATCTGTTGCGGGTCTTATTTTAAGCTTCAAATTTAACCATCGGACTCACCGCTTTCTTAATTGATAATTTGATTATATATTATAAATATTATTTTTGCAACAGTTTTCAGAAAATTTAAGAAATTATTTCAGAGGAAAAATCAATGGCATATTTGAACCGCTTTTTCGGTTTCGGCCGTCCGAACCATCAACTTTCACAATTTAGGCCGCTGTTTTTTGGAAGGTAAAATGGCGGTATTTGTTGAAAAAAGGGGAAAAACTTGGTATACTAATGAAATGAAAACCGAGTGCGAAAGCCTTCAAAAGGGAATAATATATAAAGTATTTTTACGTTTTGAAACTTTCCGTTCGCTTTTCGGCTGAAAACAGCAAATTTCCGAATCAGAGGTAATTCCAAATGAAAAACAACGTCACCAGAATTTTTGCCGCCGTTCTTGCGGTGATTCTTCTTTTTTCGGTCTGCGCTTGCGGAAACGGCAACAACAAAGAACCGCTGACCGTTACTCCGAGCACGACCGCACCGACAACAACAAAACCGAAGGCAACCGATTATAACCGGCTCACCGGACTCGACAATCTTTCGGACGAGGCGAAGGGAAAACGCCCCGTTGCAATCATGATCAACAACATCAACCAATCGCTTCCGCAATACGGAATTTACGGCGCAGACCTTATGTTTGAATGTCTCGTTGAAGGCGGAATCACAAGAATGATGGCCGTTTTTGCCGATTACACAAAGGTTCCCAAGGTCTGCTCGGTCAGAAGCTGCCGCTATTATTTTCCGATTTTTGCTTACGGTCTTGACGCAGTCTATTTCTGCTTCGGAAGCAACAAATCGCTCGGAACGGCAACGCTTCAAAAGCTCGGAATCGATTACTTTGACGGCGCTCAAAATTGCGATGAGCTCATCTTCGGCCGTGACCCAGAACGTCTCGGAAAATACAGCCGTGAACATACCGCATATGTTGACGGAAAAAATATTCCGGAACTTTTGAAAAAATATAACGTCCGAACCGATTACCAAAACGGAAAGGACAGCTATATTTTCAAATTCACCGCTCCGAAAAAAGTGAGCAAGCAAAGCTGCAACGAGGTTACGCTGAATTTTTCGCCCTCATATTACAGCACGTTCACTTATGACGCAAAGCGAAAGCTTTATCTCAAGCAGCACAGCGGAAAGCCGCACATGGACTCAAAGGCAGACAAGCAGCTCGCTTACAGAAACGTTTTTGCGCTTGAAACCGAAGTTTCGCTTTATGAAGGTGGACCGCTCGTTCAAATGAACTGGAAGGGCGGAAAGGGATATTACATTTCCCTCGGAACGGTCAAAAAAGTCACTTGGACAAAAGCGGATTACGGCTCAAGAATCATCGTTAAGGACGAAAACGGAAAGGAAATCAAGGTCAACCGCGGCAACAGCTATCTCGGCTTTGTCAACAACGGAAACGTTGAATTTCCAACCGCATAAAAGCAAAAGAAAACCCCGAAGGATTTGGTTCGGCTCATCCTTCGGGGTTAATTATTTATATGTTTTATGCCGGCTGAGTTGTGCTTTCGGAAACGGACGAAGCTTCAACAACCGTGAAAGAAACAACGTAATCTTTTCCGCCGATTTCCTTCGTCAGTCTGTAATCTCCGGCATCGAGCTTCTTATTAAAATAACGCTCAAAGTTTATCGTGTCTTTTGTTATTGTAAGTCCTCTCAGGCTTCCCGCGTCATGATAGAAAATACCCGTAGCCGAAACCCTTTCCCACGTTTCGCCGTTAAGCTTTTCAAGGATAAACCAATCGTCATAATCAACGTATTTCAGAGTATAATTTCTGACTTCAAGAACAATTTCTTCGCTTTCGGTCGTCACGTTTTCCGTGAGAAGAACGAATTCAACTTTTCCGAACTTTCCTTCTTTGATCATTGTCGAAAACATCATGAGAATCGCAAGAAGGCCGGCAATAATCTGTTTTATTGTCGGCGGTTTAATTACCGAACCTGACATAAATAATCCTCCTGTCAATCATTTTTTTGAATAAATTCAGGCTGTTTGTTATTTTACGCACACTTTTGCAAACGCACCGAATTCATTGGAGGTATAGCTTTTTGCGTCAACATATTGCAATTCTTCCTTCGGAACATACGGGTTATACAAACCGGTTTTTTCGTCAAGAAGAAGCTTTCCCTGCCACGCTCTTACCAATTGATAGGAATCGGTTTTGAACTCTTCAAAGTCGGAATAATCAATCGGATATACAAACAAAATGACGTCTTCGCCTTTTTCCATAACCTTATTATCCTTGACTCTGATATCGTATATGACCTGTTTTGATTTTTTTGTTTTTGCTTCTTTTCCGGTCTTTTCCAAAGCGATAGCGTTGTCGAGAACATCAGACGGAACAAAGCCGCCGATTTCTCTGATCTTTATTACCTGACCTTTTTTGAGGTCGCCTTTGTAACATTCGACAACCGAAACTTCGGATTTTGTAAATACTTCGCTGCCTTTCAAAAGGTAATTCGTTTCAAGGACTTTTCCGTGTATAACAACCGGGCTCGCCTCAAACATTTCGGCGTCGTTTTCTATCGGCCCTGTTGCCATGCTTAAAGAGCTTTCGGTATATCTGACAGTGTTTTTCTGCTTTGCCGGAACTGCCTGTGAATAATCAACATCAACCGCCTCATTGCTGTTTGAAACAGAGTTATCGGTCGGTTGACTTTCTTTTGTTCCGCTTTCTCCGCAGGCACAAAGGAGCAAAGAAATTAGAATACATAAAACTGATATGCTGACTTTTTTCATGGATTATACCCCCCATATATACTGTTGACGCCGTTGCATTCATCATATGTCGGCTTGGTTACCGTACAGTCAAATTGACCCAAATACATAAGTTTGTTTTTATTGCCATTTCCAGTTAGATCGCCAAGGCCAAAGGCATGACCAATTTCATGTGCAAAAACTGCTTGCTTTTTTGCACTAGTTAGTGCAACACTCTGACCGGTAGATGATTTTCCATAGTTACAAGCATAAGCGTTTATGCTACATTTTGCCCACGTCCAATTATCCTTGTTGGAATAAGGGTTGGTTATCATGTTACTTTCGCCTGCGGTTCTATACAATGTTGTTTTTCCATACACAGCAGAACCTAAGTCATTATTCCTTTGAAAATCTATAACCGAACTATGCTGATTCGTTGTTCATCCAAACCAAACACTTGTATAAACTCCACAGCCTGTACCTGTATGACACCAATCATACATTGCATCAATAGCTCTTTGAGTCCAAGTTGCATTAAACACATCTGGGTTCACCCAATAATATCGTGTTTTATTTCCTGATTGTCCGACTCCTCCTATCATCTTTGCACCTATAGTTGAATATGCGTTTGTCGGAACAAAAAGAAACGAACACATAACAAGTGTTAATAATACAGTAGCTACTGCTCGTCTTATATTTTTATGAATCATAAAAATACTTTCCTTTCTTTAAAATGCATAAATAGAGACATTTTTCATTGAAAAGCAAGTAGGTCTTTGCACCCATTCGATTTTCAACATTTTGAACACAGCGTTAGTTTTTATTAAACCATTGGTATCGCCCCCTTTTATTTCTAAATCAATTATATCTTTCCGAAATTAAAATGTCAATATATATTTGAACAATTATTGTTTTTAATTTTTATATAAAAAAGGGCATATCATTATACAATGATATGCCTTGCTGTATTATATTTATTCCGCTTTTGCTTCTTCGCTTTCCTTAAACTTCACTTCGCCGTTTTCGAGAACACATTCGTACTTGTGCTTCGGCAAAACGGTTCCGTCAAGAATCTGTTCGGAAAGCCTGTCTTCAACCTTGCTTTGAATTGCACGGCGAAGGGGTCTTGCGCCGTAAACCGGGTCAAAGCCTGCGTCGGAAACCATTTTCACAACCTCCGGCGAGAAGGTCATTTCAATTTCCATCGCATGAAGTCTCTCGCCTGTCTTAACGAGCATACGGGAAGCAATCTCGTGAATTTCGTCCTTCGTGAGGCGGTTGAACACGATGATTTCGTCAACACGGTTGAGGAATTCCGGTCTGAACGCCTTTTTGAGTTCGCCCATGACTGCGTCGTGAACTCTTGTGTCGTCAAGCACTCCGTTGTCCTCGCTCGCATTCTTGAAGCCGATCTCCTTGCCCTCGCCCGCAATCAGCTTTGCGCCGATGTTTGAGGTCATGATGATTACGGTGTTTTTGAAGTCAACGTGTCTGCCCTGAGAATCTGTGAGAACGCCGTCGTCAAGAATCTGAAGAAGCATATTGAAAACGTCCGGGTGAGCCTTTTCAATCTCGTCGAAAAGAACAACGCTGTACGGCTTTCTTCTGACCTTTTCGGTCAGCTCGCCGCCCTCTTCATATCCGACATATCCCGGAGGCGAACCGACAAGACGTGAGGTCGTGTGCTTTTCCATGAACTCGGACATATCAAATCTGATTACGGCGTTTTCATCGCCGAACATCGCCGCTCCGAGAGCCTTGCAAAGCTCGGTTTTTCCGACGCCGGTCGGTCCGAGGAAGATGAACGAGCCGAGCGGCCTTTTCGGGTCTTTGAGTCCGCTTCTGCCTCGTCTGATTGCTCTTGCAACGGCGGAAACGGCCTTATCCTGGCCGACGATTCTCTTGTGAAGAATCGACTCCATTTCAAGAAGTCGCCGGCTTTCCTCCCTCGTAAGCTCCGTTACGGGGATACCCGTCCAGCCGGAAACAATTTGAGCAACCTCGCTCGGTGTAACCTCTCCGCCGACTCTTGCGGCCTCTTCCTTCCAGTTCGTTTTTGAAGCGGCAAGCTTTGAGCGAAGCTCCTTTTCCTTGTCACGAAGTCTTGCGGCGGCCTCAAAGTCCTGCGAATTGACTGCGGCGGCCTTTTCTTCATTGGTCTGCTTGATTTCGTCCTCAATCTTTTTAACTTCCGGCGGAGCGGAAAAAGCACGAAGCCTAACCTTTGAAGCCGCTTCGTCTATAAGGTCGATTGCCTTATCGGGAAGAAATCTGTCGGTGATATACCTTGAGGACATCTTGACGGCGGCAACGATTGCGTCATCGGTGATTTTTACCTTGTGGTGCGCTTCATACTTGTTGCGAAGTCCTTTAAGAATCTGAACGGCTTCCTCTTCGGACGGTTCGCCGACCTTTACCGGCTGAAAACGTCTTTCAAGTGCGCTGTCCTTTTCAATATATTTGCGGTATTCTTCAATGGTTGTTGCGCCGATTACCTGAAGTTCGCCCCTTGCGAGAGAGGGCTTGAGAATGTTCGCCGCATCAACGGCGCCTTCGGCCGAACCCGTTCCGATAAGATTGTGAACCTCATCAATGAAAAGGATAACGTCCTTCGCCTTTGTCACCTCGTCAATACAGCTCTTGATTCTTTCTTCAAAGTCGCCTCTGTATTTCGTTCCGGCAACCATTCCGGTGAGGTCAAGCGAAACGATACGCTTGTTTTTGAGAAGCTCCGGAACTTCGCCTTCGGCAATCTTCAGCGCAAGCCCTTCGGCAATTGCGGTTTTTCCGACGCCCGGTTCGCCGATAAGACAAGGATTGTTCTTTGTTCTCCTTGAAAGAATTTGAATTACCCTTTCAATCTCCTTTTCACGGCCGATTACGGGGTCGATTTCGGAGTTCTGCGCCTTTTTCGTCAAATCCTGACCGTACTTGTCAAGGTTCGGCGTTGAGGATTTTCCGTTCTGCTTTGAGCCGTTCCTTCCGCTTTGTGAAAACGGCGAGCGGCCTTCTTCTCCGTTTGAAAGCTCGTCAAGAAGAAGCGGAAGAGAAACGCCGAGCTGTGAAAGAATGAACGCCGCACAGCCGTCGCCTTCTCTGAGAATCGCACCCAAAAGATGCTCCGTTCCGACATAGCCGGAGTTTTCGCTCCTTGCAAGCGAAACCGAAAGCTCGATGATATGCTTGCTTCTCGGAGTGAAATCGTCCGGGGTGAGTACCGTCGGGATTCCGACGCCGACGGTGCTTTTTATAAGCTCTTCAACCTTTTGCGGAGTTACGCCCCGTGAAAGAAGGAGCGTTGTTGCCGCACCGTTATCCTCACGGACAAGACCCATGAGAAGATGCTCGCTTCCGATATATGTGTGGCCGAGATTTTCCGCAACTTCAATGGCTGAGTTGAGCGCCCTGTTCGCTTTCTCGGTGAATCCTGTGAATTTATACATAAAAATCAACTCCTGTTTTTAGTGTTTCTTTTTTATTTTGAACAGGCGGCAGACAATTAAAACTGCCTGCCGCCCGATTATTTTTTAACGGCTGACGGTTTTCGACAACCATTTTACGCTTCGTTCAAAGCTTCCTTGACCTTTCCCGCCCTGAAAACGTCACGTTCACGGGGTGAAAAGTCCGTTTCGTTTTCCGCATTGATCGTTGCAGGCTGCATCCGAATGAGCAGCTCGCTGAGCGTTTCAAGCGGAATTTCAATGATTCCCTGCGCCGCCGCAAGACGAACATAGGAAAGAAGGTCGGTGAATTCGTCAAAGCTTATCATATGTGCGCTTTTGAGAATTCCGTAAGCCCGCCAAATCCGGTCGATGAATGCATCATCCTTCAAAAGCGAGTCTCTCGCACTCTTTTCCTGCTGTGCAATCTGGAGCGCAATCGCATTGAGGTTTTGAACGGCGGCCTGCTCGGAAATTCCGAGCGTGACCTGATTGCTGAGCTGGAAAAGGTCACCGACTGTGCGGTTTCCTTCGCCGTATGCTCCTCTGAGCGTCAAACCGAGTTTTGCAACCGTTGCCGCAAGGCGTGGAACCATTTTTGTTTTTGAAAGCGCCGGAAGATGAAGCATTACGGACGCCCTCATTCCCGTTCCGAGATTCGTCGGACACTGGGTGAGATAGCCGAGCCTTTCGTCAAAGGCGATGGCCGCTTTTTCTTCAAGCGCCTTGTCAAATTTCAACGCTTTTTCGTATGCGTTTTCAAGGTCAAGGCCGGGAAGAATCACCTGAATCCTTGCGTGGTCCTCTTCGCAAAGCATTATGCTCACTTCCTCGTCTTTTGAAAGGAGCAACGCCCTTCCGTTCGGGTCAAAAGCAAACTCCGGGCTGATGAGGTGCTTTTCCGCGAACGAAACGGCCTGAACTTTTGAAAGCGAGGACATCTCGAAATAATCGAGACTTTCGCCGCTGTCTGCGGCAAGGAAAATATCTTTGAGAATCTCATTGACCTTTTGCTTTTCCGCCGTGTTCAGGCGGGACGGAAAGGGGTAATCCTTGAGATTCCTTGCAAATCTTATTCTTGTGCTGAGAACAACGTCCGAGTTTTTGCCTTCTTTAGAGTACCACTTCATTTTTACTTTTCTCCCTTCAACTCTTTGATTTCGTCTCTGATAACCGCCGCCTGTTCAAAGTTCTGGCTGTCGATTGCCTTTTTCATTTCCGCCTGAAGTTTTTCAATTTTTTCTTCGGTCGAAAGCTCTTTCTTTTCTTCCTTTGCTTTTTTTTCATCGGGAACTTCAATGTACGGAACGCGGCCGACGTGCTTTGCTTTTCCGTGGATACGCTGAATCGACGGAAGAAGGCGGTCATAAAACTTTTCGTAGCAGTCGGCGCAGCCTACCATTCCGGTGCGGATAATATCATCAAAGGTACTTGAGCAGGTGTCGCACTTTTCGGTCTTTGCCGAAGCGAGAGCGAACGCACTGTCCTTGAAGAAGGACGAGAAAATATTCGGAATACTCAGCGAAAAATCATCGAAGAAATCATCGAAGCCGAGCTTTCTTGCACATTCTTCGCAAAGATGGCTTTCGGTCGCTTCTCCGTTTACGACCCTTTTAATGTGAGTTGTTGCTTCTCTTTTTGAACAGTTCTGACATAACATAAAACATTCCTCCTGTCAGTTATTTAAAATCGTAATGAGCAATTGTTTGAATATTGACGCCCTGACCTTGTCTCTCAGCGTCGGATCAACGCATTTGAGTGCCGAATCGCCAACGGCGGAAAGAATCAGTTTTGCGTCACGTTTTGAAAGCATATCACGGTAAACGAGATTCACAAGGTGTCCTCTGACGGTTCCTTCGTCAATCGATTCTCCGACGGAGTTGACAACATGCATCAGAAGCGTTTCTCCGTCGCAGTTAACCTTTGCTATCCTTATGAATCCGCCGCCGCCCCTTCTGCTTTCAACGATATATCCGCGCTCCGGCGTAAAACGGGATGAAATTACATAATTAATCTGGCTCGGAACACACCCGACGCTTTGTGCGAATGTGTTGCGCTGAATTTCAACCTCGTCTTTTCCGTCAAGCATTTCGGAAATCATTTGGGCGATTACATTTGTGAGATTCATTTGATAAACACCTTCTTTGACTTTGACTTTCTTTGACTTTCTAATGTATATTATATGCGTTCCCAAGCTTTTTGCAAAGGTCAAAAAAGGTCAATAATCTCCGTTTTCGGCTGATTTTTGAAATTAGCTCTCGTTTTCTCTTGTTTTCTCATTTTCAAAATTTTTTTGACTTTTTTTGACCTTTGTTTCAAAACGATTGCGATGTGCCGAAGAAAAAAGCTTTTTTCCCTCCGGCGGAAAAATTTCTTCCGCCGCTTCAAGAGAAAAAAGCTCTTCCTTTTCAAGTTCTTTCCGGCTTTTCTTCATTTCTTCTCCGCCCTTTTCAAAAGATTGTTAAGAATATTTTATGCTTTTTTCTTTTCTGATATTCAAGCAGGCAATCAGTCACACCTTTCAAAAGAAAACGTATAATGAGGATGAAAGCAGGGCGAAAGAACAAATTCAGGTTCGCTCGTCCTTTTGAAAGGAGGTCAGACAATGGCTTGTAACAATCTTTTCGGCGGAAACAGCTGCTCATGGATTATTCTTCTCCTCGTCCTCTCCTGCTTCGGCGACACCCTTTTCGCAAACGGAAACGGCTGCGGTTGCGGCTGCGAAAACACATATTCAAACAACAACTGCGGTTGCGGCTGCTGAATGAAAAAAATCTGACCCATGATTTCCTCTTTGTCCCAATAAAGTAAAAAAGCACAAGGCGGCGTACCCGATGGAGAAGTGGGTACGCCGCCTTTGAATAGGATGGTATCATAATAAAAACACAGCTTTATGTTCTTACATGATATTGAAAAGAAGTTTGATAAGAACGAAAATACTGTTAAAAGCATTCGCAATTTTATGAAGGAAGCTTGTGTCCTTATCAAGAGTGACCTCGGAAAGAATCACGCTGTCGCTTTCGTACTGAAGAAACTGCGGATACTTTGAGTTCGTTGTGACTTTATATTGCTCCTTTGAACGGAAAATTTCCATAATAAGTTCGTTGACGTTGTTCGGAACGCCCTCATGCGGAAGGTCCTTGATGAACCACGTCTGATCCGGGAATTTGCAGGTTGAAGCATCAATCACGAGGTCGGGAGAAATGTATTTACTCTTGCCCGCAAGCTGCTGTTTAAGAATATAAGAAGAACTCAAAGTCTTTCCGATGTCTGCACAGGTTGCGCCGAAGGATGCGGTTTCAAGCTCAACAAGGTTATCCGCCTGCTTTCTGCAGTTTCCGAAAAGAGGAGCCATCGGAGTGTTGTACTTTGTTATGAAAGCGAGCTTCATGCCACGCTGCTGACATCTTTTAAGAGTTGTTTCAAGGCGGTTGAAAACATTGTTATGATATTTGTCAATCTTTGCAATGAGCTTTGAGTACTGCTTCTTACCCTGGAAAACAACCTTCTTTGCCTCATCGTAATATTCGTCTCTGACCATCGTCCAGAAACCGGGACATTTTCCGTAAACGGTGAGAACAATTCTCGGATAAAGCGTTCTTGCAATATCTCGGTATGCCGATTCAACGCTGTTTACACCCCAATCGAAAGCATAAAGTGCTCTCAAAAGGCGAAGAATCATTTTGACAAAATCCGAAGATTCGTCCATCATGTTGTTATCGACATACTTATAGATTGCGTCCTTGTCAAACTGAATGTCCCCTGTGAAGAATGCGCTCAGAGGGATAACGCCCTGAGACGAAGGAGCGTAGTAAATTGCGGTTTCAACCTTTGAGCAGCCGTAAACGGTGAGATAAGTTGAAACGAGGGTTGAACCGAGACAACGGCCGATGAGCTGAACCTTTTTCTTTCCGGTCGCTGCAAGGACGGCGTTGATATATTCATTGAGCTTCGCCGTGTTTTCGTAAGGGTCAAGACGTGCGTCATAAGTGAAAACATAGTCCTCAAGGCGGAAGTTCGACTTTTTGACAACGGGAGCCTTTACGGGCTTGATTGCCGTTCCGTTTGTAACGTTTCCGTTGTCGTCGGGAGTGAACTCCTTGTACTGCTCGACAACAAGGTCATAAATTGCGTCGCTGAGCGGAGTCCAGTCGTTTGTCAAAAGGCTCTTTGCCCACGCTTTGACAAGGTCGCTTTTCTTTGCGTCGATTGCGGCGCTCAAATCACCCGTCGGGTAAATCTTTTTTCCCGAAGTGTTATAAATAAAAGTATTCTTACCGGCAACGTAAACGATCGGAAGGTCGTTCACCGTTGCGGCGGAAAAGACCGGCGAAACGGCGGTGCAGACGGAAACAATCACCAAAATTACCGCCAGAAGGCGCTTCATTGTTTTCTTCATATTCTAAACCTCCAACATAATTCATCATAATCTTACCATAATCGATTCTTTTTTTCAATAGAATCAACTTAAAAAACAAAACGCTTGGAAAGAAAAAAAGAGAGGCAAACGGAACTTCCGCTTTCCCCCTCTTTTTAATTCCAATCAAAAATTATGCGTTTGTATATTTTTCGATGAGAGCGATTGTGTCTTTGACCGTTTCGATTCCGAGGGCCTCACGGTCGGGAATTTCAACGCCGAATTCGTCTTCAATCGCAACGGCCATATTGATAAGCTCAAGCGAGTTGAGTCCAAGCTCGGTTCTGATATTGGTTTCCTCCGTGACTGATTCCGGAGCAATGTCCGCATATTCGCAAATTACTTTTCTGAGTCTTTCAAGCATAAATCTATGTCTCCTTTAATAAATTACTTTTTTACTTCGTCAAGAAGCGTTCCGATTTTGACGTTCGGATTTTCAATGCCTTCAAGGATTGTTCTGACAGCATTTTCATGAAGGTTTTCAATGTCCCGAGCGTTTGCAAGCTTCACTCTGTACATATACTGAACGGTAATTCCCATCGTTTCGGGGTCGGGCTGAGTTATGACATAAAGCGGAGTGAAGTATCTTCCGAGGTTATATCCTCTGAAGTTGAACTTAAACGACGTGTTCATTCCTATCGGAACGGGAATCCACGAGAACATCATGCAGGCAGGGCCTTGGAAAAGATTGTAGTTATAAATCTCACGAGAGAGGCCGAGCGCAAGCCCGTAAGGATAAGTCGAATGGCGGAAAAGCTGAGTTCTTGTTGACGTAATTTCGGCAAGAGCCTCGTCAAAAGTTTTATCCTCGGGAATAATAGTGCGAAGCTGAAGGGGCTGAGTGAGACAGCCGCCCATATTCTTTTCGGAATGCGTTGCACGCTTGCTGCAAAGGGACATCATGAAAACATCCGGAGTTCTGTAATTGACTGCGGAGCAGTAGGTTCTCATTCCGAGTTGGAAAATACTTTCGGGCGCAATCTTCTTTTCAAGGCAGTAATCAAAAATTTTCTTTGCGTCCTCTGCGTTGATGTGCTTGACAATCATGTCGCACTTGTCGTATATCGGATTATATGCGGCCGGAACACGGATGTTCGGGTTTTTCTTTCTCGCTTTTTCAAGAAGCTCCGGACCGTGAACGTTTGCGTGGAACGGTTCGCCACCCTTGAGGAAATATCTCTTGTAAAACTCCTCGTGCTTCGCCATTTTCTTCTTGTCCGAAAGCCTTGCGAATTCGGCCTTGATGTAATCTTCATATTTATCAAGAGGAGCAGGCATTTCGCCCCCTTCCTTGAGAGCCTTATAAACTCTGAAGATGTCGGCCAAGGTAATTACAAGTCCCATTGCGTCAAGAATGAGATGGCTGACGTTGAAATAAATTCCGCTTCCGGCGCCTTCGGTCTTGAAGAAGAAAATCCTAAAGGTTTCGTTCTTGAGGAAATAAACAGGCTTTTGAGCGTCCTTTGAGAAGAAAGCCTCCTGCTCTTCAAGGTTTTTGAATCGCTTAACCTGAATATAGTTCATGGTTGCCCGCTCTTCAAAATACTGCTTGATTGTTTTTCCCGATTTTACAAAACGAAGGCGAAGGCTGTCGTTTCGTTCGATTTCAATATTGAAAGCACGCTTGAGAAGGCCGAAGTCGAGATCTCCTTCAACGGAGAACGAAATCGGGATCTGAGTAAGCTGCTTGTGAAAGCTGAATTTTACCATGAGATACATGGTCTGCTGAGACGGAATCAAGTCATAAAGCGGCTGCGTAATCGCCTTTTCATTCTTCTTTTTCATTCGTTCATCCTCTTTCCGTAAAAATTCTCTTCATGAGACAAATTCATTTATGATATGATATCACAAAGAAAAAATCAAGTCAATGACTTTGTGAACAAAACTTGAACATGTTATGGTACAATTGCTTTTGCTCTGTCCCAATTTTTCTGCCGATTTAAAACATTTGAAAAGCCGTTTAAAAGAGCAAAAAATAATTTCCGATTAAGCGTAAAAACAGGAGCTATAGTTCACAGCGCATCTTTTTTAATGCTACCCGTGAACTATAGCTTCTTTATTTTGATTTTACTCGAGAGTCGGTGCCGAATACGACAGTCAAAACGAATTATCCGACTTCCTTTGCAAGAGCGGCATATTCACCCATAAGGAACGAAGCGGTTCCTTTTCCGAGCGAAAGGGTTTCCTGATAATGATTGAAAAGAAGTCCCATGCAGTAATCGTTGTCCGGAACAACATAGCCGATTGCGTCGTTCGCAAGACCGAAAACAAGCGTGTCTTCTCCGAAAAGCTCATAGATGGTTTTTCCGGAAAAACTGCTGCGACTGATTGAACCTTCCTTTGTCAACGAAGCACCGCCGGCAACAAGATCCTGACAGATTTCTCCCGGCATCATGACAATCTTCTGAGAACCGATTTGAACAAAGCCGATTTCGGTTGCGATTTTTGTTTTTCCGTCGTCGCTTTTGAGCATCGTATGATTGACGAGGCGAAGCTTTCCGGCGTAAAGAATAACGTTGTTCGTAACGGTCGGTCTGACGGATTTTATCGCAACGTTAAGAAGCGGTTCAACCTTTTTTTCTTCAACCGGCTTCCAGTCCTCATACCAAAGAGTATAGTCCTCGCTGTTCATATCCTCTTCGCTGTCTCCCGTTACGGAAAGGAAGGGATCGTTTTTGATTTCGCTCTCGGTCATGTTCATTCCGAGAAGGATTCGTCCGATCTCACGTCCGTAGCGAGCCGAGATGTCAACACGTCTCGGAGTCGGAAGGCCGTCGCTCGACGGACCTCTTCCGATATATATTCCGCAGATCGCTCCGTTGAAGAACATGAAGTTATAGCCGGCCTCGTTGAGCGTTTCGCCGATATAATAAACGTAATCGCCCGAAAGAGTCCGTCCGTTTGACGTTTTCTTGTCGGTCGGAAGGCCGACAACGTCCGGGTGCGCCGCCATGTTTGCGATGATTGTCGGTCTTGAGCCGTCGTCCGGCGTAAAGACAAACTTCGTAAGCTCACTCATGGAGGCGGTTGCGTTCTTTCTGTTTTTGTTGTTGAAATATTTTGAACCGATGTCCTTTTTTGAAACGGTAAGCTCTCCGGTTTTCATTGCCGAAACCGCATTTTCAACCGAAAGCGCAACCTTTTCATAAAGGAACTTCATATACTTCGGGTCGGTTCCCTTTTTCGGAGAACCGAAGCCGGAGTAAGCGGAAAGCATATTCTTCAAAATCGTCTTGACGTTGTCCGTCCAAAGTCCCTGCGTGTCAATGCACGAATGGCAATGGGTCGCAAAGATATTGATTGAATTGATTCCGTTCTTCTTTGCAAAATCGGAAAGCGAGGCTCTGATTCCTCTGATATCGGTATTCGTCATTCCGATGCAGTCGATTGTTGCAAAAACGGCGGTTCCCCTTCCGCTCGAATCGGAAAAAGCAACAGTTCTAACCTTCATGTCGTCATAAACGCCCTCAACCTTGTTTGAAAAGCCGTTTTCAAAGGACATGAAGCCGCCGAGATAAAGATTATAATCGTCCATGTTTTCCGGAACAAGGCTCTGCGTGTCATAGCCGAGTGCCCAGCGAGCGCCCTTTGCCGGCTTTTTAAGAAGCGTTGCCGTTCCCGAATAAAAATCGGTAAGAACAAAATCCTTTTCGGCCGTTGCCGCATCCTCGTCGGAAAGCGTGCGGTTGATTGCCCCCGTGACCGTTTCCATAATAAAACCGATTGTTTTCGTCAGCACATCCTGAAAAAATGTCTTTACCTTTTCTCCGCCGTCGGCGGCGAAGACCGGTGTTGCGGTGAGTGAAAAAACCATCGTCAAAACAAGCACGAATGAAATGATTCTCTTTTTCTTCATTTTTAATCTCTCCCTTAAAAATCTTATATTAATTATCCCACAAAGGCAGTATTTGTTGTTTACCGTAAGGAAATATGCTCACATTTGAAAATTTTTAACATTTTCCGAACGAGACTTGAAAAAAGGCCGCCTTGCATTCCTGCAAAGCGGCCGAACGGCTTTTGATTATTTGCTTTCGGTTTCTTCGGTTTTCTTAACCGGCTGTTCCCAAATCTTTTTTGATTCGGGCTTGAGTTTTCCGAAGAAGAACTCTTTTCTTTCCGGAGTGTTGATGACAATGACCGGCTTAATCTGGTTGAGAACACGGCCCTGAGACTTCAACATATCTTTGTATGCGTCATAGCTGTGATCTTCAAGCTGAAGAAGAAGCGGCTCGGAAAGCATTCCCCAACGGCGGTACTTTTCATATTTTTCGTTGCTCTCACGGAAAAGTTCGTCAATGTCGTTTTCAAATTCCGCACGCTTTGTTTCCGGAAGGTCGCCTTCGCAGTCAACAAGCATTACATAACGCGGAACGGTCGGAACGGAGTCGGCATAGAAGCTGTGACCTCTGAACTTGAGGTTATACTTATCCATAAGCTTTTCGGCAACATAGTCAAGCATCTGGGTTGTTGTCTTCTCATTCGCAAGGTTAAGTCCCATGTTTGTTCTGTAAAGGAATTCAACTTTCGGCGCATTGTTATACATTCCGGTAACGTGAACAACGTCAAGAATTCTGTAACGGTAAAGTCCGGAGAAGTTCGTAATTATGATTTCATAATCTTTTCCGACTTCAAGCTGATCAAGGGTGAGCGGTCTCGCTCCCTCTTCTGCGTCAACGGGAAGGAATTCATAAAACAGCGAACGGGGAAGAAGAACATAGTCCGTTGCGTTGAGTTCGACCGGCATCGCCATAAAGCCTTCGGAGGCGGCGTATCCCATGTTGTGAAGCGGAAGGTCACCGACATATCTTCTGAGTTTTTCAACATAAACGGCAAGGGTCGAACCGATCATGCCGTAGCCCCAGGCGAGCTTCGGCCAAATGCGCTTTGCAATCGGAACCTCGGTTTCAAAGCCTTTTTTGAATTCGGCTCTGAGCTCTGCGGCACGCTCCGGGTCAGGCTTCATGTGGCCGTATTTGTCACGAAGGCTCTTCGGGCATTTGACGGAAGGATTGATCGTACCCTTTTCAATGTCGTCGCAAATCATTTCCCAATTCTCTTCCATATATTCAAACATGGTTGTGAGAAGGGTGATAACCATTGAACCGAGATAGGTGACGTTTTTGTTTGTGAGGCAGAAACGAAGCTGGAAATACGGGATATCCGTGTTTTCCTCGTCTTCGGGATAAAGAACGTCCTTCGGAGTTGTTGTGAAGAACTTAAGAATCGGAGTGAGATATGTGAATGGAATCTGGCCGGCGCCGTTGCAACGCATTCCGTTTGGAAGCGGATGGCCGTTGAGCGAAAGAAGGAGCGGCCCCATCTGAGAAGGAAGCTTTTTCGCAATTCCCTGTTCCTTGAACCATCTGTTTGCACAAGCCGGAGTTGCGGCAAAGCCCATGCACTGCATATTCCAAAGATCCCTTGCGGTTTTCGGCTGAAGCTTCGGCTTTCCGACGGAGCCCGACGACGAGCAGTAACGGATGATTTTGCTTGAAGTGATGATATTCGACTCGTTCTTTTCAACCATTCGGTCAATCATCGGAGCGTAATCTTCAAACGTTGCAAGGGGAACCTTGTCCTGAAAATCCTTGACCGAATGAATTGAAGCAAAATCATATTTTTTGCCGTATTCGCAATCTTTGTTTTTTTCAATGATTTTTTTGAGCGTTTTCTCCTGGGTTTCGGCGGCAACGGACGTGAAATGTTCAAAACCTTTGAAAACCATATCGCCGAGCCAAACACCGATGTCTGAAAAAGCCATAAGTATAATAACCTCCCTGAATTTTTTTGAAAAGGCGGAAAACTTTTCCGCAAAGAAATTACCCACCAAACCGGTAGAAATTTTACCTGTCTACTATATCATATACAAACCGGATTTTCAAGACGGTTCGGAAAAAAAGTTTAACATTTTGTGAACACACTCCTACTCTGTGTCGGTTTTAAAACAAAAGAATTCTTCACCGAACCGATGAAAGCCTTCTTCTTCGCTGTAAACTATTGACAAAAAAATCCTCCGAGTGTACACTTGTTTTGTCAAAAATTATGACAAAGGAGAGAAAATCATGAGAAGAATCATTACCGTAATTTTTTCGCTCTTTTCGGTCATCGCCGCAGTTTTCGGACTGAAATGGGCAACGCCGTATAACCCGGCGGACTATGAAACCGAAACGATGGCGAACAATGTCATTGTCGGCGAAATGAGGGTTCAACTTTTGAGCGATACCCTCGTCAGAATTGAGCAAAAGGGCGCAAGAGGTTTTGAAAACCGCCCGTCCTTCACCGTTCAGAAACGTGACGGTTGGGAAAAAATCGACTTCACTCAAAAAACCGAAAACGAAAAGGTGTATATCCAAACAAAAGAATACACCGTCTGCCTTCCGGAGAACGCAACGTCGGCAGAGGGCGCTTTCATCACGGACAAAAACGGAAAAACGCTTTGGCGGTTTGAAACCGACACGGACGGAAGCATCTATCTCCCCTCCCCGTCGGACGAACTTTCATGTTGGTTCTTTAATGATTCGCCGCGTGTTATTCCGTCAGAGGATAAGTATACCGTCAGCAAACTTTGGCACAACCTCAACGGCTGGGATCTTACGAACAAGGCGGAGGATATCTTTGTCTTTATGCCGCAGGGAAGCTATGAACGGTTCACATCCGACTTTGTCGACCTCACCGGAAGGAGCGAACTTATCACGCTAAACTTTCTCGGCTATTGGGATTCAAGATACTATGAATACACCGAAGAAACCGCAATGAAACAGCTTGAGGATTACGAAAGCCGCGGTTATCCGCTCGACGTTCTTGTAATCGACACCGACTGGCGCACTTCCGTCGGAGGAACAGGCTACACAATCAACGTCAAAAACTTTCCGAATATGAGAAGGCTTCTTTCAAATATCCATGAAAAAGGCGTTTCGGTTGTTTTCAACGACCACCCAGAACCCACTTTCGGAACAAACAGCCTCCTTGACAAAACCGAAGTCACTTTCAGAAACTTCAATCTCAAGCGTATACTTAATAAAGGTCTTGACTGTTGGTGGTACGACAGAAACTGGTGGACGAGCCTTAAACCGATTGACGACGGCCTTTCGATTTTCACTTCGGGTATGTATGCCTATCATTCAATCACGGAAGACTACTATAATAAAGCCGCAAAAAGAGGCGAAAGCGCAAGACGGCCGCTTATTATGGCAAACGTTGACGGCATTGACAACGGCGTTCTCAACTATCCGTCCGAACTTGCGGCTCACCGCTACACGCTTCAGTGGACGGGCGACATCGGCGCTTCCGGCGACAGCCTTGAACAGGAAATCCATAACATGATTTTCGGTTCAAGCGAAATGGGACTTCCGTACATGAGCTCCGACATCGGCGGCCACACAAGCGAAGTTACAAACGATATGTATGTCCGTTGGATTCAGTACGGAGCTCTTTCACCCATCTGCCGCGTTCACTGCACAAAGCCTTATTCGAGAATGCCCTGGCTCTTCGGCGAAACGGCGGAAAAAGTCACTCATGAATACGTCAACCTGCGTTACCGCCTTCTTCCGGTTTACTATTCGCTTGCAAGAGAGAATTATGAAACCGGACTTCCGCTTATCCGCCGCGTTGACATAAAGTATCCGCAATATGCCGAAGCGGACAGAAATGACGAATACCTTCTTTCGGACAATATTCTTGTTGCACCGATTTCGCAAAGTTTTCCGAAAACCGATGATTACACATTCGCAAGTGACGGAAAAGAAGGACTCAAAGGCGAATATTTTTCAAACGATAAACTTGAGGGTGAACCGGAATTTGTAAAGTATGACAAAAAGGTCAACTTTGACTGGGATCTCGGTGCCCCGTCCGGACTCGGCGTTTCCGATTACTTCAGCGTTCGCTGGACGGGAAAACTCACCGTCGGTGAAAAGCCGCTTTATTTCACCGCCTATGCCGACGACGGAATCAGAATGTGGATTGACGGAAAGCTTGTTGTTGACGGTTGGAACACATACAACACCTATTTTAAAACCGATTTCATTGAAGCAAATTCGACCCACGACATCAAAATCGAATACTGCGAAGGAAACGAACACGCCCATGTTTATATCAACGCTTTCAGCGAAGGTGAAGTCACGCGTGAAGTTTTTCTTCCGGACGGAAGATGGATCGACCTTTGGACGGGCGAAAGCTATGTGGGTCCGACAACAATCAAAGTTTCGCATAATCTTGAAACCTCACCCGTCTTTGTCCGCGCGGGTTCGGTGCTTACCCTTGCCGACAACATGAAGAACACAAGCGAAAAAGACTGGAGCCACCTCACTCTTGAAGTTTTCCCGTCCTCGGATTACAGCGCAAAAGCGACACTTTATGAGGACGACGTGACAACCGTTGCATATAAAAACGGCGAATACAGAAAAACCGATATCACCCTTTCCGGAAGCAAAACGCAGGAACTTGTTATTGAGCCGGCCAAGGGAGAGTTTTCCGGTCCGCGCGCCTTCGGCGAAAGAACCTATACCGTTCGCGTTCACCAAAGAGACGATTGGGGAAAACTTGAATCCGTTACCATTGACGGAAAGAAGGTTGACTTTGAACTTATCAAAAAAGACAAAGACGCAGATATTCTTTCAATAACCGGCGGTGCAAAGGACGCAGACGTTTATGAAATTCAGTTCAAAGCCGACATCGGCAAAAAGAGCGTTCTTGCCCTCAATTTTGCTTCGGCAAAAGATGACGGACGAAACGAAAGCTATGACAGCAGTCACGCAGACATTTCGCTCACCGTTAACAAGCTGAGCAAAGACACCGCAGATTTCAAAATTCCCGAAACGGCAAAAGATTTTATTCTTTACGGACTTAACTGGGAATTTGAAACCGCAAAGAAGAACGGCAATTTTGTTTCCGACATCACCTGCAAAGGCAAGGAGGATCTTTTCGACGATAACTACCGCATCTCCTGGACGGACGAAAACGGCGAGGAAAAATCAACCACCTGCGGCGTTGTTTCCTATCACAACCTCACCGCGAAGCTCAAAGCGGACGGCGAAGGAAAGTTCAGGCTTTATCTCGGCGGATACAAATCAATCGGAAAGCTGACCGTTCGTGACAGAAGCGGTGTTGTTAAAACCGCAACGTTCGGTGACACCGACAGCAACTATTACCGTGAAGTTATCATTGACGCAAACGGCAAAAGCGAACTCAAGGTGACCTACTCGCTCCTTTCCGGAACGAACATCACCGCAGCCGCCTGCATTGCGGAATAAAAACAAAAAAGGGCTGTTGCAGTTGGAATTTGACCGCAACAGCCTTTTCGTTATTAAACCGCCGATTAACCGAGAGTGCAAATACACCGAAAAGATTTGCGTGCCCATGTCAACCGACGGTTTATTATATTCAAATATTCAAAATCTTATTTTTTTAATTCATAGGCTTCGGTAACAGCCGATTGAATCGCTTCGGAATTATCGGCAAAAACAACCGCCGAAGTCGAACCGAAAAACAAAACCATTGAAAGCAGCATTGCCGTCACACGGCGAAAACGTTTCATCCGTTCAAACCTCCTTAATTATTAAAATTTGTAAAGAGTATACGCAGATGAACATTAAATATAACTTAGAGCCTTTTAAAATAAAAAAACATTTACAATTAAAAGGCTGAATATAAAGACTTTTAGCCGGCAAAACGGACAGCTTCTCATATTTTGATTAAAACTCAAACGCTTTTTTTATTTTTATTTTCCTCTTTTCTTGCATTTGAAAAATCTTTATAGTATAATAACTTGGTATATGTGGATCTTCGGCTTTAAAAACGCCGAACAAGCAAAATTACGTTTGGAGGAAAGAAAAAAATGGCTGAAACCGAAAAGAGCAACAGCTTTATCCAAATGGAGCATGACATTCTCAAATTCTGGGAAGAAAACGACTGCTTCAACAAAAGAAAGGCGAAAAACGCCGGTCACGAACGCTTCAAATTCATCGACGGACCGATTACCGCCAATAACCCGATGGGTATTCACCATGCATGGGGCAGAACCCTCAAAGATACTTTCATCAGATATAAATATATGAACGGCTATGACTGCCGCTGCCAAAACGGATTTGACTCGCAGGGTCTTTGGGTTGAAGTTGAAGTTGAAAAGGAACTCGGCTTCAAAACAAAAAAGGACATCGAAAATTACGGCATGGACAAATTCACCAAAAAGTGCGTTGACCGTGTCAAGCATTTTTCGGGAATCATTGCCGACCAGTCAAAAAGACTCGGTCAGTGGATGCAGTGGGACAACTCCTATTACACCAACACCGACCTCAACATTGAAGGCATTTGGCACTTCCTCAAAAAATGCGACGAAAACGGCTGGATTCAGCGTGAATACAAGCCGATGCCTTGGTGTCCGCGCTGCGGAACCTCGCTTTCCGAACACGAGATGACCGGTTCTTATAAGAACATTACCCACAACTCGGTTTTCTTCAAGCTCCCGATTAAAGAGCTTGGCTCAAAAATCATCGTTTGGACAACAACCCCGTGGACTCTCTCCTCAAACGTTGCGCTCGCCGTCAACCCGGAAATCGATTACGTTGAAGTCAAGGTCAAAAGCGATGAGCAGACAATTATCCTTGCGAAGAACGCAATCAAATATCTCGGCGACGATAAAGAAGAGGTTATCCGTGCCTTCAAGGGCGAAGAACTCGTCGGACTTCATTTTGAAACCTGCTTCCCCGAATTCGACGCTCAAAAGGATATCGACCACAAAATCGTTGCATGGGAGGACGTTGACGCCGAAGAGGGAACCGGCGTTGTTCACATCGCTCCCGGCTGCGGTATCGAAGACAACGAGCTTGGAAAAAGAATCGGCCTTCCCGAAGTTATGCCCGTTGACGATATGGGAATGTTCCTTCCCGGCTTCGGCTTCATGAGCGGAAAGGACAGCGCAAAAATTGCTCCCGAAGTTTTTGAAGAGCTTGAAAAAAGGAACAAGCTTTACAAAATCATGCCCATCGAGCACAGCTATCCCATCTGCTGGCGCTGCAAGAGCGAAGTTATCTTCCGCCTTGTTCCGGCTTGGTACATCAGAACCGCAGAACTTAAACCGAGACTCATCAAAAACGCAGAATCCGTTAAATGGGAACCCGAATCAAACGGAAAGAGAATGGTTGACTGGCTCAACAACATGGGCGACTGGAACATTTCAAGAAAGCGTTACTACGGTATGCCCCTCCCCTTCTATGCCTGCGAAAAATGCGGCCACGTTCACGTTGTCGGAAGCAAGAAGGAGCTTCGTGAGCTTGCGATTGACCCGGCAAAGGTTGACGCCCTTCCCGAACTTCACCGTCCGTGGATTGATGAAATCGAAATCAAATGTCCGAAGTGCGGCGAAAACGTAAAGCGTGTTTCAGAAATCGGCGACGTATGGCTCGACGCCGGTATCGTTCCCTTCTCAACCACCGGCTACTTCACCGACAAGGAAGAATGGAAAAAGAATTATCCCGCAGACTGGATCGTTGAAATGCGTGAGCAGGTTCGCCTTTGGTTCTATTCGATGCTCTTCATGAGTACCGTTCTTGAGGACAAAGCTCCGTACAAGCGCGCGCTCTGCCACAGCAGCGTTGTTGCCGAAGACGGCTCAAAGTTCTCAAAAACAGGCTTCATGATCCGCTTTGACGAAGCCGCCGAAAAAATCGGTGCAGACACCGTAAGATATATGTATGCCGGCGCACCCGTTTCAAATGACGTCCGTTTCGGCTTCAACCTCGGCGACGAAGCAAGAAGAAAGCTTCTTTCCTTCTGGAACACCTATACTTTCTTTGAAACCTACGCAAGAATCGACAAGCCGAACTTTGAAGGCTATACGCCCGACAAGAGCGCAATGACCGTTACCGACCGCTGGCTTGTTACAAGAACAAACGAGTTCATCAGAAAAGCGACCGCTCAGATGGACGACTTCAAAGCATACAACGTCATCAAGGAATTTGAAGTTTTTGTTGACGACATCTCAAACTGGTACATCAGAACCAACCGCCGCCGTTTCTGGAAAACGGGCGACGAAAAGGACAAGACCCTTGCTTACTGGGTACTTTTCAACGCAATCAACACCTGCGTAAAAGTTATGGCTCCGATTATTCCGTTTATGACCGAAGAAATTTGGCAGAACCTTACACGCCGCGTTCTTCCGTCAAGCGAACTTTCCGTTCACCTTTCCGATTGGCCGAAGGAAATTGAAGGCTTTGAGGACGATGGAATCCTTTCGCAGACTGCGGACGCAAGAGAAGTCATTGCCGTTGCCATGAGACTTCGCAACGAGCATCAGATTAAGGTTCGTCAGCCTCTTTCAACCCTTTATATTTCCTGCGATGAAGAAGAAGCGGCAAAAATCAGAACCTTTGAAAAGAATATTCTTGATGAGCTTAACATCAAAAAGCTTGTTCACGTTTCGGACAATTCCATTCTCGAAGACAGCTTCCTTGCGGTCAACTTCCGTGCGGCAGGTGCGGTTCTCAAGCAGAACGTCAACAAGATGAAGCAGGCTCTTGAAGCCGCTTCGCAGGAAGAGATGGCTGAATACACCGAAAAGGCAAAGAACGGCGAAAAGGTTCTCGTCAAAGGCTTTGACGAAGCATACGATTCATCAATCTTCACCGTTATGACAAAGACCAAGGACGGAATCGTTTCGGCGGAATGCCAGAACAAGACCGTTGTTGCCCTCGACGTCAACCTCACCGAAGACCTCATCAAAGAGGGTGCAGTCAGAGACGTTGTCCGTCAGTGTCAGCTTCTTCGCAAGGAGGCCGGCTATGAGGTTGAGCAGAGAGTTGTTCTCACGGTTTCCTCAAGTAGCGAGTTCGTTATGAATGCGCTCAAAGAAAACGCCGAACATATGAAGAACGAGCTTCTTGCCGACGACCTTCTCTTCGGCCAGCCTATCGAAAGCGACCTTGAAAAGACCTTTGAAGTCGGCGAGGACAAGGTTACCGCCGCAGTCAAAAAGGCGTAAGAAAAAACAAACAGCGGCTTTGCCGAAACAAGGCCGCTGTTAGATTTACAGAAAGGAATCTGCAACTATGGCACAGCAGAAAAAAATGGTTGAGGAAATCACCTCAATGGAAGAAGACTTTGCCAAATGGTATACCGATATCGTCAAAAAGGCAGAGCTTATTGAATATACAAGCGTAAAGGGTTGTATGGTTATTCGCCCTTACGGCTACGCAATCTGGGAAAACATTCAGCGTATTCTTGACGGAATGTTCAAAGACACCGGCCACGAAAACGTTTGTATGCCGATGTTCATTCCCGAAAGCCTTCTTGAAAAAGAAAAGGATCACGTTGAAGGTTTTGCTCCGGAGGTTGCCTGGGTCACCCACGGCGGAAGCGAAAAGCTTGAAGAAAGGCTTTGCGTCCGTCCGACGTCGGAAACCCTCTTCTGTGAGCATTACGCAAACATCATCCACTCGCACCGTGACCTTCCGAAGCTTTATAACCAGTGGGTAAGCGTTGTTCGCTGGGAAAAGACCACCCGTCCGTTCCTCAGAAGCCGTGAATTTCTCTGGCAGGAAGGCCACACGATTCACGCAACGGCCGAGGAAGCAATTGCCGAAACTGAAAAAATGCTCAACGTTTACGCAGACTTCTGCGAAAAATATCTTGCGATGCCAGTCATCAAGGGCAAAAAGACCGAAAGCGACAAATTTGCCGGAGCGGTTTCAACCTATGCGATTGAAGCACTCATGCACGACGGAAAGGCTCTTCAGGCCGGAACATCGCACTATTTCGGCGACGGTTTTGCAAAAGCCTTCGGAATTCAGTATCAGAGCCGCGAAAACAAGCTTGAATATCCGCACCAGACATCTTGGGGCATGACAACAAGACTCATCGGTGCAATCATCATGACTCACGGTGATAACAACGGACTTGTTCTTCCGCCGGCGGTAGCTCCGATTCAGGCGGTAATCATTCCCGTTGCACAGCACAAGGCGGGCGTTCTTGAAAAAGCAAGAGAGCTTGAGGAAAGGCTCAAAGCCTCTCATATCAGAGTAAAGCTTGACGACAGCGACAACAGCCCCGGCTGGAAGTATTCGGAATACGAAATGAAGGGTGTTCCCGTCCGCATCGAAATCGGTCCTCGTGACATTGAAAACGGTCAGTGCGTTCTTGTCACACGCCACAACAGAGAAAAGACCGTTGTTTCGCTCGACGAGCTTGAACACATTGTCGGAGAAAAGCTCAAAGAGGTTCATGATGCGCTCTATCAATCCGCTCTTGAAAACCGTGAAAGAAGAACCTATGCCTGCACTTCTCTTGAAGAGATCACAAAAACTCTTGAAGAAAAGGGTGACGGTTTCGTCAAAGCAATGTGGTGCGGCGACGAAGCCTGCGAGGACAAGGTCAAGGAGCTTACCGGAGTCGGCTCACGCTGCATTCCGCTTGAGCAGGAACATCTTTCCGACACCTGCGTTTGCTGCGGAAAACCGGCAAAGTACATGGTTTACTGGGGCAAGGCATATTAATTACAACAAAAACGGCCGTAGCAAAAAATGTTGCGGTCGTTTTTTTCGACTGAATGAAGACAAAAAATCCGCCCTTTCGGACGGATTTTTTTATGCTTCTTTACTGAGAGAAAGTTTCGGTTGACGATTAACCCTCAATGTAAGCATACTGGAAGTACCAGTAGCCGTACGGGCTGTGCCAGGTTCCCTTGAGTGAGGAACTCTGGAGCCAGAAGTCGTTGTAATATGCAACCGGGATGCAGCCGTAGTCTTCCATCATAGTCTTTTCAGCTTCATGGAGAGCCGCAAAGTGGGCTTTCTTATCTGCAACCCTTGAAGCGTCGAACTCCTTGTCAAAGTCTTCGCTGTTGTACTTTCCGTCGTTGTTGCCGTTTGTTGAACAGAACAATTCGATGATATTTGAAGCATCGTTATAGTCCATTACCCAGCCGTTACGAGCCATTTCGTAATCGCCTGCACGACGCTGCGGGGTGAAGGATGACCAGTCAACCTTGTCAATCTTCATGGTGATGCCGAGCTTCTTATAAGCCTGCTGGAGGTATTCGGCAACAGCAACATGGTAACCTGCATCATTGGTTGAGTAAGTGATGGTCGGGAAGCCCTTTCCGTCCGGATAGCCGGCTTCGGCAAGTGCCTTCTTTGCTTCCTGAAGGTTTGCTTCGTAATCTTCGCTGATAAAGGTCTTTCCGCCGTTGTTTTCCTTCGATACATCGAAGAACATCTTTCCGTCTTCTGCGTCAACGATGCCCGGGCCGACAAAGTTATATGCCGGTGAGTATGTTCCCTGCATGATTGTGTTGGCGATGTAATCACGGTCGATTGCAAGGTTGAGAGCCTTACGAACATTGATGTTGTTAAACGGCTCTTTGTTGAGGTTCATGCTGAGGTAGTATGTTCCGAGATTGGTGTCAACATAGAAGTCTCCGCCGTCTTCAGACTTTTTAAGGCCGGGGATTTCTTCGGTCGGAACGTTCTTGATCATCTGAGCCTGACCGCTGGTGTAAGCTGCATATGCTGCGCTTTCATCTTCAAGAAGAAGGAAGTTGAGCTTGTCGGTAACGATCTTTGAGGAATCCCAACCACCAACATAGTTTTCGTTCTTCTTGCAAACGATTCTTTCACCCGGAGTCCACTTTTCAATGGTGTAAGGACCGTTGCAGATATAGGTTTCCGGCTTGGTTGCCCAAGCGTCGCCGTTAGCTTCAACGGTAGCCTTCTGAACGGGGCTCATGGTTCCGAAAGCAACAATCTTGTCAAAGTATGAGCAGGGATAGGAAAGCTTAATGGTAAGGGTCTTTCCGTCTTCGCTTGCTTTAACATTGAGCTTTTCGGGATCCGGTTTTGTTGTTGTTTTGCCCTTCTTGTCCGGGTTGCCGATTGCGTCTTTATAACCGTCGATCATTCCGATTACGGTTTCAGCATACGGAGCGGCAAGCTTTACGTCTGCAAGACGCTTGAAGGTGTACTCGAAGTCCTTTGCGTTGAGCTCAGAACCGTCTGACCATTTAAGACCGTCACGCATTGTGAACGTCCAGGTGAGACCGTCATCGCTGACTTCATATTTTTCTGCCTGACCGGGCTGAACCTTATTATCCTGGTCGATGATAAGGAGGGTCTCAAAAAGTGTGATGAGCATGTTACCGCCGTCAACAGCACTGTTAAGAGCCGGGTCAAGTGTTTCCGGGTTCGGTCCGATCTGAACCGTAACTTCCGAAGCATTGTTTCCTCCGCCGTTGCAAGCCGTGAGACAGGCAACACAAGAGAAAACAAGCACGATTGCCAGAACGATTGAGATAATTCTTCTGGTTTTCATAAATGCATCTCCTTTGTAAATTTTTTGGCTTTTGCCAATTTGTTTATACCCATTGCGCCGTAAGAAGCAAAAAGCGCAATAAATACCGTTGTTAATTATTTTTGAACCTTGTCAAGGTGATGACAGGCGGCATAGTGACCGGGAGCGACCTCTTTGAACGCCGGGCATTCCTTTGCACAAAGTTCGTCCGCATACGGGCAACGCGTTCTGAAACGGCAGCCGCTGGGCGGATTGAGGGGACTTGGAACATCGCCCTGAAGCGGAATACGCTTTGAGGCACGGGCAGTTTTCGGATCCGCTTCCGGAATTGCTGAAATGAGGCTTATTGTATACGGATGAACGCTGTTTGAAATGAGTTCAAAACTGTCTGCAAGCTCAACGAGCTTTCCGAGATACATTACGCCGATTCTGTTTGAAATGTGGCGAACAACGCTGAGGTCGTGCGCGATGAAAAGATAAGTCAGATCCATTTTTTTCTGCAAATCTTCAAACATGTTGACAACCTGCGCCTGAATCGAAACGTCCAAAGCCGAAACCGGTTCGTCGCAGACGATGAATTCCGGGTTGACGGCAAGCGCTCTTGCGATTCCGACTCTCTGACGCTGACCGCCAGAAAATTCGTGCGGATAACGGTTAGCGTGTTCGCTGTTGAGTCCGACGGTTTCAAGAAGAGAAATGATTCTGTCACGTCTTTCCTGCTTGTTTGAAGCAAGCTTGTGAATGTCAATCGCTTCGCCGATAATGTCTCCGATTGTCATTCTCGGGTCAAGGCTCGCATAAGGATCCTGAAAAACCATCTGCATTTTGCGGCGGTACGGAAGCATATCAACTGCAACCTTGTTCTTTTTGTCAAAAATCACGTTTCCGTCATAAACAATTTTTCCGTCCGTCGGTTCGTAAAGGCGAAGAATAGTACGGCCTACGGTTGTTTTTCCGCAGCCGGATTCTCCGACAAGACCGAGAGTTTCGCCTTTTTTAATGAAAAACGAAACGTCGTCAACGGCCTGAACAACCTTTTTGTTTTTTCCTCTTCCGCCTGCGGGAAAGTACTGCTGAAGATGTTCAACTTCAAGAAGCTTTTTCGGCTTTGTTTCGCTCATCTTTTATTCCTCCCCTTTCTCAAACTGTTCCTTTTGAAGCAGCCAGCAATAGCTGTAATGGGTATCCGAAAGTTCCGTCTTCGGCGGCATCTCGTTAAGGCAGATTTTCATGCAGCTTGAGCATCTCGGCGCAAAGGGACAGCCCTTCGGCGGATTAAGAAGGTCAACGGGCTGACCTTCAATCGGAACGAGTCTTTCAATCGTTTCTGCGTTAAGTTTCGGAATCGATTTGATAAGACCTTTTGTGTATTCGTGTTTCGGATTATAGAAAATTTCGTCTGCGGTTCCGTATTCGACAATGTGACCGGCATACATTACGGCGATTTTTTCGCACATGCTCGCAACAACGCCGAGGTCGTGCGTAATCATTATGATGCTCATTCCAAGCTTTTTGCGAAGATCCTGCATAAGGTCAAGAATCTGCGCCTGAATCGTAACGTCGAGTGCGGTCGTCGGCTCGTCCGCAATGAGAAGCTTCGGCTCGCACGCAAGAGCAATTGCAATCATAACGCGCTGTCTCATTCCTCCGGAAAGTTCGTGCGGATACTGTTTAAGACGCTTTTCGGGCTCGTTGATTCCGACGAGTTCAAGAAGTTCCTTTGCTCTTTCGTGAGCTTCGGCCTTCGTTTTTTCGGTGTGGAGAAGAATAACTTCCGTAATCTGGTCTCCGATGGTATAAACCGGGTTAAGGCTCGTCATCGGATCCTGGAAGATGATCGAAACCTCTTTTCCGCGTATTGACCTCATCTCTTTTTCGGTCATTTTTTCAATTTCGTGGCCGTTGAAATGGATCGTTCCTCCGATGAGCTTTCCGGGATATGCGGTTAGCCCCATAATCGAATAAGCGGTTACCGACTTTCCGGAGCCGGATTCACCGACGATTCCGAGAACTTCGCCCTCATTCATTGAGAACGAAACGCCGTTCAGTGCTTTAACCTCTCCGGCCGGGGTGAAAAACGAAAGTCTTTCGTCCTTGATTTCCAAAAGTTTTTCAGCCAAGATTTCGTCCTCCTTCGTCAGTTTTTAAGTTTCGGGTCAAATGCGTCACGCAGTCCGTCGCCGAACAGGTTGAACGCAAGAATGACAACACTGATGAGTATTGCGGGCATGAAAAGAAGGTGCGGATAGGTGTTCATACCTTTAACCGCATCGGTTGCAAGAGAACCGAGCGACGGCATCGGAGCGGCAACGCCGAGACCGAGGAAGGAAAGATAGCTTTCGGTAAAAATTGCCGACGGAATCTGAAGCGTTGTTGTTACAATGAGGGTTCCTATGCAGTTCGTGAGAAGATGCTTTCTGATGATTCTTGAGCCTTTTGCACCGAGCGCACGGGCTGCGGTGACGTATTCCGACTCTTTGAGAACGAGAACCTGAGAACGGGTGATTCGTGCCATGCCGACCCAATAAAGAAGAATAAAAACGATGAAAATCGCAATCATGTTCGGACCGACGGTTTGCATCCACGCAAATCCCGCATGGGTTGAAAGTTCTTCAAGCTTCGGCCGCAGAGCCATCGAAAGAATGATTATCAAAAGAATGTCGGGGATTGTGTAAAGAATATCGGTAAAGCGCATCATGATGTTGTCAACCCAGCCGCCCGCAAAGCCTGCGATTGCGCCGAAGGCAGAGCCAACGAGCAAAACGAGAGCCGCACAAATAAGGCCGACGGTAAGGCTGATTCTTGTTCCAAGCATGAGACGGACGGCAAAGTCACGGCCGAGCTTGTCCGTTCCGCAGATATGCGGAAAAACTTTTTCTCCCTTGTCAATGAGAAGCTGTTCCGCCGTTCCGTATTCAAACGGAGAAAGGTTTTCGCTTCCCTGAATCTGCTGTTCATAGCTGTAAGGCCAAAACTGCGGAAGAATATAGGCAAAAACAACGATCAAAAGGATGAACGCAAGACTGACCATTGCAATTTTGTTTTTTCTCAGGCGGCGAAGGCCGTCTTTCCAGAAATTTACGCTTTCGCGCATTACGATGAGGCTTTCTTTTTCGTCCGATGACGCAGGGAGAAAGTCGTCCGCTTTAAGATGAAGACTCGGAAATTTATTTTTCATTTTTACTTTCTCACCGCTCCTTATTTAAGTTTGATTCTCGGGTCAATGATCTTATAAAGGATATCGACAATAACGTTTGCGACAATGATAAGCGTTGCAAGAACGATCGTCGTTCCCATGATAAGAGTGTAGTCACGCTGGTTGATTGCAGAAACGAAGTCTCGTCCGAGACCGGGAATCGTGAAGATTTTTTCAACGATGAACGAACCGGTCATGAGGCTCGCAAGCATCGGGCCGACATAAGTGACAACCGGCAAAATTGCGTTTCTCAAAGCGTGTTTGAAAAGAACTTTGAAGTTTGAAAGACCCTTTGCCTTTGCCGTTCTGATATAGTCCTGACCCATAACGTCAAGAAGGCTCGAACGCATAAGGCGGGTGATATAAGCGGTCGGATAAATGGAAAGCGCCGTAACCGGCATAATGTACGAAGACATTGTGTTCAGTCCGATTGTCGGAAGAATGTTCAGCTTGCTTCCGAAGGTATAAAGCAGAATAACGCTGCTTATAAAGCTCGGAATAGCAATTCCGCACGTTGCAAGAACGATTATGAGATTGTCGGCAAATTTTCCCCTGTTATAAGCGGAAAGGCAGCCGAGCGGAATTCCGACGAGGAGCGAAACGAGAACCGCCAATCCGGCAAGTCCGGCAGAAACCGGAAATTTTGAAAGAATAATATCCGAAACCGTTCGTCCCCTTTGTCTGAGCGAGGGACCCATGTCTCCGTGAAAAAGGTCGGACATATAAGTCAGATATCGCTGATAAAGAGGTTTGTTCAGGCCGTACTTTTCGGCGAGAGCTTCCTGAGCAGCCTGGCTGATTGATTTTTCGGCAACGAACGGACCGCCCGGAACCAAATTCATCAAAAGAAATGTCAACGTTGCAACGATGAAAATGCTGATTATTCCCATCACAACGCGCTTGAAGATGTACTTACCCAAAATAACTTCAACTCCTGTTTAATTTTTTAAGATCTTCTTGCGCCTTAGTTTAATACAGATGACTGTAAAAAAATTTCGGAACAGAATCCGACAAATGAATTACAAAGTATTGTAACACATTGTACAAAAAAAAGCAAGTTATAAAAATTACTAATCGACAGTTGCAAATTTTGAAACACCGCGTTCGGTCTTTTTCTTTTGCCGTCACCGAATTTCCTTATATTATTCGATTCCTCAAAGATGCAAAAAAAGATGCAAAAAAGGGCCGTCGCATTAAACGCAGCCCAAAAAATTATTATTTTTAAATTCTTTTAATAGGTCGGATATACTTGAAAAACTTTCCGGGATCGTAATATAAATACATTATCCTTCCCGGCGTAAAATCAAGTTCGCAGTTTTTTGAAGCATAATCAAAATTTTTCATTGCCGTTTCGATTTTTTCTTCAACGGTTCTGTTTTCCTGCTCATAATCAAACGGGCCGTGTTCAAAAACAACATACTCACCTTCCGGAATATCGGAAAGAATCATATTTTCCGGAACCGAACCGCTGTAATCGGCCGGAAGCCTTGCCCCGTAACATTCCGTGCGAAGAAAGCCCCAATCGCAAAGTCTTCCGGCGGGATCGCAGATATAAGCCATAATCTGGCCTGCCGTGCAATTGTCCTCATCGCCGCCGAGGTCGTCAAGCTTTCCTTTTATACTTGCAAGAAGGCCGCAGATTGTTTCGCGGTTCTGCCCCGGAATTTCGTCCTGCTTTTTCCAAAAATCCCAATATCCGTTGCTCTCTCTGTTTTCAATGTGAAGAAATTTGTGCTCCGGAATTGTTACAAAGTAGGTTTTTACATTGTCTTGTGATTTGATCATGCCAATCTCTCCAAGCCCCAAAAAGTAACGGTCAAACGGATGGATTTTTGTTCTCAAAACAACGGGTTTCGGGTCTTTTCTGAAACAGCTCGGAGTCACGCCGTAAACTTTTTTGAACGCTCTTGCGAACGCTTCGTTTGAAGAAAAGCCGTAATCGACAGCAACGGAAAGAAGGCTTTTTTCGCTGTCCCGAACTTCTTTTAGCGCAAAAGCGAGCCTTCTTTTTTGAATGTACTCACGAAGACTCATTCCGGAAATTTCGCCGAATTTCCGTGTTGTATAAAATTCGGAATAACCGAGTTTTTTTGAAAGTTCTCCGAGAGTCAGCGCTTCATCGTCGTGATTTCGAATGCATTCGTCGATTTCGTCAACGACAAGTTGAATCATTTTTTTCCATTCGTACATATTTTCCCTCCGTTTTCCCGTTATGAGGATATTATATCGCAATGAAATTAAAAACACCCGACATTTCTTGCTGTGTTTTCTTCGGTGACAGAATACTGCATTTGAAAGAAAATTGCAACAGAGAATCGGACACCGAAAGAATAATAAGTCCGTTTTTTTGGACTTTGATTCAAAATCGGAAAGATTTTGTCGAAAAGACTTGTGTTAACAAAATTAACATGCTATTATTATCCGTAGAAGATTTAAATTCAAGTACATTTTGTCTGATTTATAAGGAGAAAAAATGGAAAGTTTGTATTATGCTCATTCAAGAATCGGAGAAGCCGGTGATTCAAAGCCCGAACTCCAAAGCGTCAAAGATCACCTTGAAGGAACGGCAAAACTTTGCTCGGAATTTGCTTCGCAATTCGGCGCCGCATCCGAAGGAAAACTGATAGGTCTTGCTCACGACATCGGAAAATGCACAAAAGCTTTTCAGAAAAGGCTCCTTGAAAACGGTCCGAAAACCGATCATTCAACAGCCGGAGCAATTTTATGTTTAAAAGAAAAGAACGATATTTTTGCCGCCGCCTGTGTTGCCGGTCATCACAGCGGTCTTCCAAACTTCGGTAACCCAAAAGTCGATCAATCGGACTCAAAAACCGTTTGCGGAAGAATCAAAAAAGGCATTGAGAAAAACTATCTCGAAAACTGCGAAAAATGCGACATTGAACTTCCGAAAAGTCAACAGGAAATTTTCAAACATGATTGTCTCAAAGATGCCTTCATAACCAAAATGCTTTATTCCTGCCTTGTCGACGCTGATTTTCTTGACACGGAAGAATTTATGAATTTCGGAAAAGTCTCACGCGGAGAATACGATGACTTTCCAAAACTGCTCGACCGTCTGAATTCATATGTTTCAAAGTGGAAGAATCCGACAACAAAACTCAATCGTCTGCGAACGGAAATTCTTGAAACATGCGAAAATGCCGGAAAAAACGAGCGCGGAATTTATACTCTCACCGTTCCGACCGGCGGCGGAAAAACAATCGCATCGCTTTCTTTTGCACTCAACCATGCGGTTAAAAACAATATGCAGCATATTGTTTACGTTGTTCCTTACACAACGATAATCGAGCAAAACGCAAAGGTTTTTTCCGATATTCTCGGCAGCGGTAATGTTCTTGAACATCACTGCGGCGTTCTGTATGACATTGATGATTCGGCGACGGAAGAGGAAAAGAAAAAAGCGCTTGCAACCGAAAATTGGGATATGCCTGTAATCGTTACAACGGCAGTTCAGTTTTTTGAATCGATTTATTCAAACAAATCTTCAAAATGCAGAAAAATTCATAATCTTGCAAACAGCGTTGTGATTTTCGACGAAGCTCAAATGCTTCCGATGCAGCACCTTGCTCCGTGCATTGCGGCCGTTTCGGCACTGCCGGAACTTTTTAATTCAACCGTTGTTCTTTGCACGGCAACTCAACCCGTAATCGGAGACCTTGTCAAAAGATTTTCCCCCTCGCTTTCAATCAGAGAGATCTGTCCTCAAAGTGAAAAACTGTTTGATTTTTTCAAACGCGTCCGCTTTGAAAAAGAAGGAGTTTTTTCTGACGATGAACTTTCCGAACTTCTTTCAAATAAAAATCAGGTTCTCTGCGTTGTAAACAGCAGAAAAGCGGCGAACACAATTTACAAAAAGCTTTCACAAAAAGGAAGTTTTCATCTTTCGACGTTGATGGTTCCGGAGCACAGAATGAAAACCGTTGAAGAAATCAGAAAGCGGCTTAAAGGCAATGAACCCTGCCGCGTTGTTTCAACTTCTCTCATCGAAGCGGGGGTTGACCTTGACTTTCCTGCTGTATTTCGCGAGCTTTCCGGCCTTGACTCAATTCTGCAAGCCGCCGGAAGATGCAACCGTGAAGGGAAAAGAACGGCCGAAGAAAGTATTGTCACTGTTTTTGAACGCACAGAAAAAGCTCCTTCGATTTTTTCCCGGCAGATAAGTTCAACGAAAGAAGCTCTTTCTCTTTCAAAAGGAATCGAATCACCGGAAGCAATAAAGCAATATTTTAAATCATATCGAAGTTTTGCCGGCGACAGCATTGACAAAGACGATATTATCCGTGCGTTTCAAAAAGGTGTTGACGGCTGTTACTATCCGTTTGAATACGTTGCAAAAAAGTTTCATTTAATAGACAACAACACAAAAACCGTTTATGTGCCGTACGGCGAGGGAGCCGACCTAATCAAAAGGCTCAAAAACGGCGAAAGAACAAAAAAGCTTTTCAGAGAACTCGGAAAGTTCTCGGTGAATATTTATGAAAACCATTATAAAGATCTTTTCTCGGCAGGTGATATCACTGTTTTCGATGATTTTGCCGTTCTTGAAAATATGAACATTTATGATGAAAAAACAGGACTTTCACTGAGTGCCGAATTCGGAAAAGATGAATATATTTAAAATCCAAAAAAACGAAAGGAGTGATCCGATGTCGATAAAGGTTGAAGTTTGGGGAGATTATGCGCTGTTCAGCCGCCCGGAGATGAAAGTTGAACGCGTCAGTTATGACGTTATCACACCTTCTGCGGCAAGAGGCATACTTGACAGTATTTTTTATCATCCCGGAATGAGATGGTATATTGACAAAATTCATGTATGTAGCCCGATACGCTTCACAAACATACGCCGAAACGAGGTTGAAAAGAAGATTAGTCTCAACAATGTTCTCCAATTCTTGAACGGACAAAATAAAGAAATGTACATCGCAACATCAAAATGCATACAGCAACGCGGTTCAATGGTTCTGACAAACGTCCGTTATGTCATTGAAGCACATTTTGACATGACAGACAAAGCGAACCCTTCCGACAATCCCGGAAAATTTCAGGAGATGATGAGGCGAAGGCTCGAAAAAGGTCAGTCTTATCATCAGCCGTGTCTCGGTGTTCGTGAATTTCCGGCAAACTGCAAACTCTGCGAAGAAATTCCGCCTTGTCCGGAAGAGCTTCTCGGCGAGCGTGATCTCGGCTGGATGCTGCTTGACCTGGACTACCGTGACCCGAAAGACATCAAACCGATGTTTTTCCGAGCGGTGATGAAGGACGGCATAATCGAAGTTCCGCCGCTCAACAGTCAGGGGGTGGTGAAATGATTCTTCAGGCTCTTGCAAAGTATTATGACGATATGCTTTCAAGGGGCGATATTTCCGCTCCGGGTTGGGGAAAATCAAAAGTCAATTTTGCATTATGTCTTGACAAAAGCGGAAACATTACTGACATTGCTTCCCTTCTTGTTGACACTGTTGTCGGCAAGAAAACGGTAAAACGCCCTCAAATGATTGACCTTCCGCTGACGGCAAAAGCCGGTTCGTCAATTTCTCCGAATTTCATTTGGGATAATTCAACATATTTTTTCGGTGTTGACAAAAAAGGAAAGCCTAAACGCAGCATTGAATGCTTTGAAGCAAGCAAAAAATTTCATCACGAAATGCTTGATGAAGTTAACAATACGGTTTCAAAAGCGATTCTTTCATTTTTTGACTCGTGGAATCCGGAAAAAGCACTCGAAAACCCGTTTCTTTCGGAAGTATATGACGAAGTGACGGAAAATGCCAATCTTGTTTTTCGTGTCTGCGGCCGCTATGCGCATGAAGACAAAGAAATCAAAGCGGTATGGCAAAATCATTACAACAAAAAAGACGGAGTAAAAATGCAATGCCTCATAACGGGAAAAGAGGACACAATCGAAGCTACTCACCCCATCATTAAAGGTGTTAAAGACGCACAGTCGTCCGGTGCCGCAATTGTTTCTTTCAACGCTCCCGCCTTTTGTTCATACGGCCACGAACAAAACTTTAATGCTCCCGTCGGAAGCTCCGCCGCTTTTGCATACACAACAGCCATCAATCACCTTTTGGCAGACAAAAATCATGTTCAGTATATAGGTGACACAACAATTACATTTTGGGCGGACGGAGCCGAACCGGAATATCGTGACTTCGCCTTTTCGGCATTGTTCGGCGGAGAGTCTTCTCAGGGATTAACGGACGACGATATTTCCGCCGCTTTAAAAAGGCTTTCCGAAGGTCTTCCGTGCGAAGAACTCGGTCTCGATCCGGAAAAACCGTTTTATATTCTCGGCCTTGCCCCCTCTGCGGCAAGAATTTCGGTTCGGTTTTTTCTCAGAAACTCTTTCGGAAAAATCATGAAAAATGTTAACGATCACAATGAAAGAATGAAAATCAAAAAATCATTTGAAGATGATCGTGAAACGATTCCGATTTGGGCGATGCTCCGTGAAACGGTTAATCTCAATTCAAAAAGCAAAGCTCCCTCACCGGCGATGGCCGGAGCAACGGCAAGAGCGATTTTTTCCGGAACGAGATATCCCGCTTCGCTTCTTGAAGGCGTAATGCTGAGAATCAGAGCAGAAAGCAAAGTCAATCGGAACAGAGCCGCAATTATCAAAGCGTATTACTTAAAAAACGAAAACAAGGATTGCCCAAAGGAGGTTTTAACGGTGAGCCTTAATGAAAACAGCACAAACGTTGCATACACTCTCGGAAGACTTTTTTCGGTTTACGAAGCCGTTCAGCAGGCCGCAAATCCGGGAATCAACGCAACAATAAAAGACAAATATTTTAACTCTGCGGCCGCAAGACCGGCAAGCATTTTTCCGATTCTCGGAAACCTTTCGCAAAAACATCTTCGAAAACTCGAAAAGGGAAAACAAATTTATTTTGACAGACAAATAAGTGAGCTTAAATCAATTTTGGGCGAAGAGTATCCTCAAACAATGAATCTTGCAAAACAAGGTTCTTTCGATCTCGGATATTATCATCAAACACAATACAGATATACCAAAAAGGAGGACAAATAATTATGTCAGCTATTAAAAATCGTTATGAATTCGTAATCTTTTTCGACGTTGAAAACGGAAATCCGAACGGTGACCCCGATGCAGGCAATATGCCGAGAATCGATCCGGAAACCGGTTACGGTCTTGTTACGGATGTCTGCCTCAAAAGAAAAATACGCAATTACGTTGAAACCGTAAAAGAAAATGAAAGCGGCTATCGCATTTACATAAAAGATAAGATACCGCTCAACCGCAGTGATGCAGAAGCCTACGAATATCTCGGAGTCAATCCGGAAAAAATCAAGGACGAAAAGAAAAAAGATCCCGACCTTGACATAAAGATTCGCAATTTCATGTGTGAGAACTTTTTTGATATCCGTACCTTCGGTGCGGTCATGACAACATTTGTTAAAGGCGCCCTCAACTGCGGTCAGGTTCGCGGTCCCGTTCAGCTCAGTTTTGCACGAAGCGTTGATCCGATTCTTCCCCAGGAAATTACAATCACCCGTGTTGCGATTGCAAAAGAAGACGATGCAGAAAAAAAGGCAACCGAAATGGGAAGAAAATACATCGTTCCTTACGGCCTTTACAGAGCCGAAGGCTATATTTCCGCAAACCTTGCGCGAAAAACAACCGGCTTTTCCGAAGAAGATCTCTCCCTTCTCTGGCAGGCAATAATCAATATGTTTGAACATGATCATTCCGCCGCAAGAGGAAAAATGGCCGTTCGCGAACTCATCGTTTTCAAGCACGATTCCGAACTCGGCAACGCTCCGGCGTATAAACTCTTTGACCTTGTCGACGCCCGGAAAAAAGACGGAGTTGAAATTCCGAGTGCTTATTCCGATTACACCGTAACCGTTGACGAAACCGGCGTTCCCGAGGGCGTAACCTGCACAAGAATGATATGACCTATAGGGAAGACGAATATCTCCTTCTTTCCGGAATTCAGCATTTTAAATTCTGCCGTCGGCAATGGGCACTGATACACATTGAAAACCAATGGTCCGAAAATTTTCTCACGGCCGACGGCGAAGTTATGCACGAAAAGGTTCACGACAAAAACTTTTTTGAAAGCCGAAAAGATTTGCTTGTCACAAGAGGAATGAGCGTTTCCTCTTGTGAGCTCGGCGTTTCCGGCGAATGCGACGCACTTGAATTTCACCGCGTTTCGGAAGGCGGAATTCCTCTGAAGGGGCGTGAAGGACTTTGGAAGCCGTTTCCGATTGAATACAAACGCGGAAAACCGCGAGAGGATACCGGAGACACCCTTCAGCTTTGCGGTCAGGCAATGTGCCTTGAGGAAATGCTCTGCTGCGAAATTCCGGAGGGAGCGCTTTATTACGGCGAACTCCGCCGCAGAAAAAACGTTCTTTTCACCCCGGAGCTCAGAGAAGAAGTGAAAAACACTCTCAATGAAATGCACGAATTGTATAAACGCCGCCACACTCCTAAAGTAAAGCCGAAAAGCGCCTGCAATTCATGTTCTCTGAAGGAACTTTGTCTTCCGAAGCTGATGAAAAACAAAAGCGCGAAGACCTATCTTCAAAATGCTGTAAAGGAAATCATATGAAACATCTTCTTAACACTCTTTTTGTCACAAGCGAAGATGTCTATCTTTCTCTTGACGGCGAAAATGTTGTTGCGAACCGTGAAAAGCGTGAGGTTGCAAGATATCCGTTGCATACGCTTCAAAGCATTGTTTCGTTTTCATACGCAGGTGCCTCTCCCGCCCTTATGGGTGCATGCGCCGAAAGAAACGTCAGTCTTGCATTCTGTTCTCAAAGCGGAAAATTTCTTGCCCGCGTGAACGGACTTACTCAAGGAAACGTTCTTTTGCGGAGAATGCAATACAGAATTGCCGACATGCCTTTTCAAAGCTGCAGAATTTCAAGTCTGATGATTTTCGGAAAGACATACAATTCACGGCAGGTCATTGAAAGAACCCGCCGCGATCATTCGGAACGGATAGACAATCAACATTTTTCCGAAGTTTCCGAAAGCTTGAAGAACATTTTGCCTCAAATTCTTGAAGAGACCTCGCAAGAAAGTTTACGCGGACTCGAAGGAGCCGCGGCAACTGCGTATTTCGGAGTTTTCAACGAGATGATTTTAGGCGACAAAAAGACTTTCTCTTTCACCGGGCGGAACCGCAGACCTCCGCTTGATCCCATCAATGCAATGCTTTCTTTTGCATACAGTCTTCTGGCTCACAATTGCGCGTCTGCACTCGAAAGCGTAGGTTTTGACTCTTACGTCGGCTTTCTTCACAGAGATAAACCGGGACGGATTTCACTTGCACTTGATCTGATGGAGGAACTTCGGCCATGCATGGCCGACAGGTTTGTTATCACACTGATCAACAATCGTTCAATCAACAGATCCGATTTTGATTTTCGTGAAAGCGGTGCGGTTTTTCTCAACGAAAACGGCCGAAAAAAGTTTTTGAAACTTTGGCAGGAGAGAAAAAAGGAGTACCTCACCCACCCTTTTCTTGAAGAAAAAATGCAATGGGGAATGATTCCGTATGTTCAGGCTTTGCTTCTTGCAAGATATGTAAGAGAGGACACGGATGCGTATCCTCCGTTTTTGTGGAAATGAGGTAACTTATGCTCGTTCTTATAACCTATGACGTCAACACCGAAACTCCGTCCGGAAGGAAACGGCTCCGACAAATTTCAAAGCAATGTGTAAATTACGGTCAGCGTGTTCAAAATTCCGTATTTGAATGTTTGCTTGATCCTGCGCAATGCCGCTTTCTTAAGGATAAACTTTGCAAGATAATGGATCCGCAAAAAGACAGCCTGCGCTTTTATTATCTCGGAAAAAAGTATGAGAGCAAAATTGAACACTTCGGTTGTAAAAGTACATATATGCCGGAAGATACACTTATAATTTAGTGCGAAGTATCTGTAAACAGAAAACTCTGAGTGGTTCGCACCCAAAATTACAGGTTATATTTGCTTTTTGAATTGTTTTCCGGTATAATTATTTTAACAAAATATTCATTTATATGATATTTTGTGGAACTTAACAAAAACGCATGCATGTTTTTGTGCGTTTTTGCTGTCGCTCCCCACACGGGGAGCGTGGATTGAAATTCAACGTTCGCAAGGGCGCAGGAACGAATTACGCAGTCGCTCCCCACACGGGGAGCGTGGATTGAAATAGGCTTTGCTTCGGGCGCAAATGATAAACGATTGTCGCTCCCCACACGGGGAGCGTGGATTGAAATATTAAATGGAGCGACGAGGTCTATACACCGAAAGTCGCTCCCCACACGGGGAGCGTGGATTGAAATTTCCGGTCGAGAGAGGCGGAACGGGAAGAGAAAAGGTCGCTCCCCACACGGGGAGCGTGGATTGAAATTTTTCGCTGTCGATAACAGTTTGCGGCAAATCAGTCGCTCCCCACACGGGGAGCGTGGATTGAAATATCGTTTGGCTTTGCAAAACTTTGCAAAACCACAAAGGTCGCTCCCCACACGGGGAGCGTGGATTGAAATCCGCTTGATGTTTGTTACTTCGTCCCTAACATCGTCGCTCCCCACACGGGGAGCGTGGATTGAAATCTCAAATGGTTTTGTGAACGGAATCAAAGGAAACGTCGCTCCCCACACGGGGAGCGTGGATTGAAATAAGTCACTCCCGATTGACGACATGAGAGTTCTTGTGTCGCTCCCCACACGGGGAGCGTGGATTGAAATTTTACTTTGTTATAGCGGCGTTGGTCAGAACGCGTCGCTCCCCACACGGGGAGCGTGGATTGAAATATACATTGTGATGAGCTGATACGCTCTTGCAAGCGTCGCTCCCCACACGGGGAGCGTGGATTGAAATCCCTTGCGCTGCGTTCGGTAACTTCCGCCGCCGGTCGCTCCCCACACGGGGAGCGTGGATTGAAATTCACCGATATCAACTCGCTTGTTACGCTCGGCGAAAGTCGCTCCCCACACGGGGAGCGTGGATTGAAATCACCAATACAGCGGGGCTGTAATATCAACATACGTCGCTCCCCACACGGGGAGCGTGGATTGAAATGCTTGTTTGATAAGCGGCAATCACAGCCGCTAAGGTCGCTCCCCACACGGGGAGCGTGGATTGAAATAAGTCTTTGTAAACAGCTTGCCTCGTGCGGTGCTTGCCGCTTCCAACATACGGCATAT
The DNA here is from genome assembly GCA_934561055.1 of uncultured Eubacteriales bacterium. Classification (GTDB taxonomy): domain Bacteria; phylum Bacillota; class Clostridia; order Oscillospirales; family Acutalibacteraceae; genus UBA6857. The sequence goes on along the minus strand of CAKTFN010000004.1, from coordinate 22,271 downwards.
GAATCGCCATTTTTGAGGTTGTACCCTTACGGTATAACTTGCATCACTTTACGCCCGAACTCGGATTAAAACGGTACTTGACCCTTTGCGGTAACGACCGCATACAGAACCAATTTCCGGCACCTCACCGAATAATCCGAAGCCGCAAAAACAAAAGCCGCAGCAGGTGCAACGGTTATCTTTTGAAGAACCGCTTTTGACAAAGCTCTTTTGCAATGTCGAAGGCGTTTTTTATATTTAAAATCAAGGAGGTCTGAAACTTGAAAGAAATCAAATTCGATTACAACAAAAACATTGACGACAAAGAAGCGGAAGAAATTTTGGACAATTTAATCGAGGTAAAAAAAGCTTATGATCAAAGGCGCGAAGGTATTGTTGAAATAATCAATCCGCTTCGTACAAAGGAACTTCTGTTTGCAGAAGAAAACCTGAAACGGATTTTCAAAAACCGGAATTCGAAAGTTAACCGAAATCTCAGATACATTCACGATGACGTCGGAACAATCACAATCATTGACCGAGAAATCACTTTTGAAAACCCGGAGACGTTCATTGAAATCATCAGAGGAGCAAACAATCTTGAAGTTTTTCCGAAAACAGACGGAACCGTTCAAATGGACATAAGCTATTTTTACATTACAACGGATTTGGGATTTGAAGGAGGCAAATAATTATGGAAAAATGTTTTGATGCCGTCTCGGCGGCAGTTGAGGAAGCCGAAGAAAAATTCGGCGCCGGCTGGGTAATTATTGATGAATATTATAAAGTTCTTGAACATTACTGCGAAGTCTTTGACCTGCTTGCGGCTGAAATCGAAGCCATAAGCTTTCGTGCATACGTTGACGAATGCGATATGACAGTCTGTGCCGAAATCCGTACTTATAGTTTCGACGTTCCAAAAACCTCTCCGGTCTTTTTTGAGCTGATAAGGCGCGCTTCAAAGCTGAAGTTTTCATCTGCTTTCACCTTTCCGACAATCTGGAAAAGAGCATAAAAAGAAAAGCCGTAAATCACATAAAGTCTTGCAACTTTAAATAATTTACAGCTTTTTCTATTCATCTCAACTTAATCTAATAAAGCAAATGAGGAAACAAATGCTTCTCAGATAATAAGAATCACCAAACAGCAATTTTTCTCAATTTAAAAATTGTAATCAAATCAAGCGTTAGCTGTTGTTCCGTTGTCCTTTTCGGGAACAAGAATCTTAAAGAACTCAACAATTTTGTTGAGGAATTTAACGAAGTCAAATTCGTTAAGATTTGTTGCGAAGAACTCGAAAAGTTTTTTGATTGTTTCCATAGTTAAAATCACCTTTCACAAAACAAATTACTTTCCGCAAGCGCCGATCATCGACTCGTTTGCTCATTGTGTTTTTTGTTCAAATACACAAAAAATCAATCGGTTTGAGAATAACAAACAATTTTTTCTTGTGAATATCCGACAAAAATCAAAATTTTCAAAAATCCGGTTTTTCGGGCGATTGCTTTAAGTTGAAAAAAATGTTATTGTGCGAACCTTAAACGAACCTTAAAAATTGCCGTTTATATGCAAAAAAAATTCATAATTTATCAATTTTTTCTTAATAATATGCATACAGAATTTTGGTCGTTTGTTTATCTGCCTTATTATTCTCAATATGCATGAATTTTTTTATTCATTTACTATGCATTTTTTCCGGTCTGACATTTTACACTTTTTCCGACAATATTTTTGAACTGTGCGCCATAAATATGCCAAATGAACGATTGACTTGTTAAAAAAATAATTGTATAATATTTTGTAGTCGTTTGTCTACTTGCGTCGCTTTTCGGCCCGGTAACAGACAATTTTCTCTAAGGAAGTTATACGCTATGAACAATTACAGAGTCATTGAAGTAAAGCAGAGCGTTTTTGAGGACAACAACAAAGACGCCGAAAAACTGCGTTCTCAGATGAAAGAAGAAAAAACCCTTCTCATCAACCTTATGTCCGCCCCCGGTTCGGGAAAAACAACAACTCTCACAAAGCTCATTGAAAACCTTAAAACAGACATGAAAATCGGTGTAATGGAAGCCGACATCGACTCTGACGTTGATGCCGAAACAATTTCGTATACCGGAGCGAAAGTCATTCAGCTCCACACCGGAGGAATGTGTCACCTTGATGCGGATATGACAAGACAAGGCGTTTGCGAACTCGGAACGAACGGTCTTGACCTCGTTGTTCTCGAAAACGTCGGAAATCTTGTCTGCCCCGCCGAGTTCGACACCGGCGCAGGACTCAACATGATGATTCTTTCCGTTCCGGAAGGCCACGACAAACCGCTTAAATATCCGCTCATGTTTGAAGTTTGCAGCGCTATGATCATCAACAAAATCGACGTTCTTCCGTACTTTGATTTCGACATGAAAAAGGTTGAGGAATTTGCAAAAAAGCGCAACCCGAACATCAGACTTTTCCCGATTTCCGCAAAGACGGGCGAAGGCATTGAAGAACTTTCCGCCTTCATCAGAGAAAAGGTCAAAGAGTGGAAAAACTGATTTTTTGAATCCTTTGAATTCAGCCTTACGGAGGTTTAACTATGCACGAACTTGGAGTCGTTTTTCATATTGCGGACAGCGTTGAAAAAATCGCAAAAGAAAACGATGCCGAACACATCCGCAAAGTCGTTCTTGAAATCGGTGAGGTTTCAACCGTAATTCCGGAATATCTCATCGACGTCTGGAACTGGAATTGCAAAAGAACCGAAATGCTCCTTAACTGCGAGCTTGTTGTTGAAAAAATCAATGCGGTTACGTTCTGTCAAAGCTGCGAAAAAAATTATCCAACCGTAAAATACGGAAAAACCTGCCCTTACTGCGGCAGTGATGAAACTTATCTTCTCACCGGAAACGAAGTCAACATCAAGGAAATTGAAGTTGATCAGCCCGAAAACACATGACCGATATCAGCCGTTTTATACGGCGTAAAATCCATATATCAATGAAAGGAAGTGTCCGCTGTGCCCGAAATGAGTAAGAAATATATCCCGGCTCATATGCACGACCAAAACCCCAACCCGAAACTTTTGAAGTTTGTAAGACGAGTTACCGACCGAGCCGCCGGAAAACTCAAGGGTATTAAGGTTGAAGACCCCGAATACTGGGGCTTTGCCTGCATTTTTGAGGACGAACTGAACGAGCAGGAAAGAGAAAACGCTCTTGACCTTCTTCTTGAAATGAAAACGAGAGTGAAGTATCCGTATGCCGATATGCTTGAAAAATGCAAAAAGCACAACATGAACGCCCAAACCGCAGACGACATCATGCATAAGCTTGCCGTCCTCGGAATGATTGAATATGACTACGGCGACAAATATACAAAAGACGGCCCGATTCCCGGCACAACGTTCAACAAAGAGGACAGACATTACTGGATTCCGCTTTTCGTTCCCGGCTCGGCCGAATATACCAACATGAACAAGCAGCTCATGGACAAACATCCCGAACTTGCAATGTTCTTTGAACGCATGACCTTCCTTCCGCTCGACGGAATCACTCAGATGGTTCCTCCCGGAGGCGGCGGAATCGGAATGCACGTCATTCCCGTCGAAAAAGCAATCGAGATGGAAAACACCACCGCCGACATCGAGCATATTTCATACTGGCTCAAAAGATATGAAGGTCACATCGGCGCCTCGATCTGCTCTTGCCGTTACGGAAGAAAGCAGCTCGACGAAGGCTGCGCCGACGACTACGAGGATTGGTGCATCGGCGTCGGAGACATGGCCGATTACTGCCGTGAAACAGGAAGAGGACGTGACATCACTTATGACGAAGCGATGGAAATTCTCAAACGTGCCGAAGACAACGGCTTTGTTCATCAGGTTACGAACATCGACGGCGAAAACAAGATTTTTGCAATCTGCAACTGCAACGTAAAAATCTGCAACGCCCTTCGTACCTCACAGCTTTTCAACACACCGAATATGTCCGCTTCCGCTTACAGAGCGCACGTCAAAAAGGAAAACTGCGTTGCCTGCGGTCAGTGCGTCGAATATTGCCCGGCCGGTGCTCTCAAGCTCGGTCAAAAGCTTTGCAAAAAAGACGGAAGCGAAGTCAAATATCCGAAACAGGTTCTCCCCGATGCGGTAAAATGGGGTAAGGACAAGTGGGACGAGGATTACCGTGACAAAAACCGAATCAACTGCCACGAAACCGGAACCGCTCCCTGCAAAACCGCCTGCCCGGCTCACATTGCCGTTCAGGGTTACCTCAAAATGGCTTCAAAGGGTCAGTACCGTGACGCACTCGCCCTCATCAAAAAAGAAAATCCCTTCCCGGCCGTCTGCGGAAGAATCTGTAACCGCCGCTGCGAGGACGCCTGCACAAGAGGAACAATCGACGAAGCCGTTTCAATCGATGCGGTCAAAAAGTTCATTGCCGCAAAGGATCTTGAGGCCGAACACAGATATGTTCCGGAAATCGTTGTTGCTTCAAACCGCGGAAGATGGAAAGAAAAGGTTGCAATCATCGGTGCGGGTCCCGCCGGACTTTCCTGCGCTTTCTACCTCGCTCAAATGGGCTATTATCCCACCGTTTTTGAAAAGAACGAACGTCCCGGCGGAATGCTCACTTACGGTATCCCGTCATACAAACTTGAAAAAGACGTTATCGACGCCGAAATCGAAATCATGAAGGAAATGGGCGTTGAAATCAAGTGCGGCGTTGAGGTCGGAAAGGACGTTACTCTCGCCTCCCTCCGTGAAGAAGGCTATAAGGCTTTCTATGTTGCGGTCGGCTGTCAGGGCGGAAGATATCCCGGTGTTCCGAACGACCGTGCCGAAGGCACAACAACAGCCGTTGAATTTTTGAAAGAAGCAAACTGCGGAAAGCTTCATTTTGACGATGAAACAGTTGTTGTCGGCGGCGGAAACGTTGCAATCGACGCGGCGAGAGTCAGCGCAAGAAGCGGCGCAAAGAAGGTCACCATGCTCTGCCTCGAAAGCCGTGACATTATGCCCGCTTCCGATGAAGAAATCAGCGAAGCAAAGGAAGACGGCGTTGAAATCAAGTGCGGCTGGGGACCGAAAGAGGTCATTGCCGAAAACGGAAAAGTTACCGCAATCGTCTTCAAAAAATGCACAAGAGTCTTCGACGAAAACAAAAAGTTTTCTCCGCTTTATGACGAGAATGAAACCGTCACCGTTCCGGCCTCAAAAGTTATCTTTGCAATCGGACAGGCGATTGAATGGGGCAATCTTCTTGACGGCGAAAAGGTTGAATTTTGGCACGGAAACTATCCCGTTGCCGACAAGCTCACATATCAGACCGCTCAGGAGGACATCTTTGTCGGTGGTGACGTTTACACGGGTCCGAAGTTTGCAATCGACGCAATCGCCGCAGGTCACGAAGCCGCCGAATCTCTCCACCGCTTTGTTCAGCACGGTCACATGACAATCGGCAGAAACAGACGAGAGTTCATCGAACTTGACAAAAACGACCTTCGCTTTGAAAGCTACGACACTGCGGGAAGACAGCAGGCCGGCGAAAGAAAGGACATTGATCCAAAGTCGTTCAAGGACGCTCACGGAACGCTCACAGAAGAGCAGGTTAAGAAAGAAACCGCACGTTGCCTCGGCTGCGGCGCAACCGTAGTTGACGAAAACCGCTGCATCGGCTGCGGACTTTGCACAACAAAATGCAAGTTCGACGCAATCGAACTTCACCGTGACCATCCGGAGGCGAGCAAGATGGTTGTTGCGGAAGACAAGTTCAAATATATTCTTCCGTATGCGGCAAAACGTGGCGTAAAGATTATCAAAAACAAAGGAAAAAAAGACTGATAAATAAAAAAAGCCGTCGCATCGAAATTCGGTGTGACGGTTTTGGTTTTACCCAGCAAAAGAGCGAAATATGCCTTTTCTCTCCAAGAACTCTTCAAGCCCTTTTTTGATTTTTTCAAAGTCAACGGTAACGGTGTTTTCGTCTTTCCTTTCTTCGTTCCCGTTTGAGAAAGAAAGAACGGCGTACTGCGTTCCGTAAAGAACTTTCTGCACCCTGTCCCGTGCCGTTATCGAGCCGGCAATGATTCCGGCGAGCGAAAAAAGAAAGGTCACGCAAAAAACAAACGAAGCGAGATATTTTTTAATTTCGTTCATCGTCATTCCTCATATTCTTTCAATAGCTTTGCAAGCGCATTTCCGATACACTGTCCGGAATACTCCGCTTCCTCAAGCGTGTTTGAATCGCTTCCGATTTCAAGAAGAAGCGAACAATGGGTCAGATTCATGTTATACATTCTCGGACAAAAATAAATCGGTCGCATAAGTCCTTCAAAATTTTCCTCCGCCGTTTTCTGAAGTTGAAGCGCAAAAACAAGGTTCTCCTTCCAGTCCGGAAACTCCGTCAGACCGTTCCCCTCCTCCTGACAGCCGCTGATTATCATGATTTGCGCCGCTTTTTTTCCGTTAATCGTTGCAACGGGTCTGATTTTTGTTCCGTCCGTTCGCTCGACGGCGTCACGGTGAACGTCAAGAACGACCTGAATAGACGGATTTTTTTTCAGATATTCGACTGCCGTTTCCCGAGAATTGTCGTATGCACCCGTATATCTCTTATCATGAATTTTTGAGTCGTGAATATACCCGATTCCCGCTTTTTCAAGCTGTTCGCAAATTGCGTCGCCGATTCTCACCATGTTTCTTGCGCTGTCCTCGCTTCGGGTAACGTTGTCTGTCGGATAGTAATCACGGTCAACGAGCTGATACGTCTCCGTTGTGTGAGTATGAAAAATGAGAACGGCCGGCTCGTTCTTTTTCACCGAAAGATCCGCCTTTTGCGAAAGGAGTTTTTCAATGTTAATTTGCGTCTTATTGACGTTTTTAACCTTCACAACGCCGAATTTGTCTGTGACTCCTTCGTCGGTGTACTGCCACAGGGAGATTGCTCCGTCTTTTTTATCGTTTTTGCTTTTTTCTTTCGCTTCCTTCATCAGTTTTGAAATGTCGTCCGGTGTTTTTGTGATTGAAGCGGACTTCACCTTTTCGGTTGTTTTTTCGGTTTCTTTCTTTGTTTCCTTTTTCTTTTCCGTTTTTTTCTCCGATGTTTCATCCGGACCGGAAAAAGTTATGGCCGCACGGGGAAGATAAAGATTTGCGCTTTTCACCGCGGTGAAAGCGAAAAAATCAAGTGCTTCGGATCCGAAACGAAAAAGAAGTACGCAAAAGCATAAAACGAAAAGCAACGCAGCAACGGCCTTAAACGGAAACTTTCGTTCGTTTTTCATAATTTTCTCACACCCTTTTTCTTTTGTCTTTCTAATATTTATGCCTGTCTTTTGCTTTAAATTCATTTCACGATTGCAATTATGTCGTCGAGCGAAAGCAAAGGCTGCATTGCGCTGTTGATTCCCATTGAGATGAGCATTGCCGCGCGCTCGATCACAAGGTCAATCTCCTTCGGAGTCACCATCATCGGCGTTTCCTTTGAGAAAGCGCCGGATTTCAAAAGCTTTTCTCCGTCAAGTCCGGCGTTTTCAAGAAGGTCAAACGCCATTGTTGCCCCGTCAACAACAGTCGGAACACCGACGGCAACAACCGGAATTCCGAGTTTTCTTTCGCTGATTTCGCTCCTTGTGTTTCCGACCCCGGAGCCGGGAGAAATTCCCGTGTCCGTCATCTGAACCGTTGTTCCGAGCCTTGAAAGCTTTCTTGAAGCGAGCGCATCGATCACAATGAGGGCGCACGGTTTGATCCTTTCGCAAACGGCTTCGATGATTTCCGACGTTTCAATTCCCGTTTTTCCGAGCACGCCCGGAACGATTCCGGCAACGGGACGAAGCGGCGAAAGCCCGATTGATTTTGCAAGCTCCTTTTTTATGTGCCGCGTTGCAAGAAGAAGCGAAACGCACCGGGGTCCGAGTGCGTCCGGCGTGATGCTTTCGTTTCCGAGTCCGGCAACAAGAACGGTTCCCTCATTCGGAAGAAGAGAAAGGAGTTTTTCGGAAAAGACTTCAATTCTTCCGTCAGAAAGGTCGGAATTTTTCATGAACGGAGTAACCTCCAACGTGATATACCGTCCGACAGGCTTTCCGAGCGCCTTTGAGCCGTTTTCGTTTGTGACGTAAATCGTTGTCACAGTGACGTTGTTCTTCTCCTCCTTTTCCGAAATCACCCCGTCAATTTCTCCTGAATCAATGTTTTCACGCTTTTCGAGTGCCAAATCGGTTCTGAAATTCATTTTTTTGCTCCAAACTGTTGAAAAATTTGAAAAAATATAGTATCATTATTGTCACTTCTGAAAAAGTCTATCCAAAAATGCCGAAATCACTTGCATTTTCTTTTGAAAGATGTTATTATCTATAATTGTATTAAGGGAGGTGTACTGGAAATGCCGAATATCAAATCAGCAAAGAAACGTGTTCTCGTTAACGCAACAAAGCAGGCTCGCAACAAGAGCGCTCATTCCGCACTTAAAACCGCTTTGAAAAAGGCGAATGCGGCTATCGAAGCTAACTCAGCTGACAAAGAAGCAGTGGTTACCGCTGCTCTCAAGAAGATTGACCAGGCTTGCGCCAAGGGTCTTCTTCACAAGAACAACGCTGCAAGAAAGAAATCAGCTCTTGTTCTCAAACTCAACGCTTCAAAATAATTTTTGTCCTTTTGCAAAAGGAGACGGTTTTTCGCCGTCTCCTTTTTTGTTGTTCAATTTTATAAGCGGCTCTGCTTCGGGTGAGTTCTTTAACCGCACGTTTCATCTTTGGATTTGTCCCCCGGCACAGCGGTCGGACGTTAATTCAAAAAACCGTGCGGTTAAACGATTTCGCTAAAAACAGTACCGCAAAAACGCATCCTCATAAATCCGCCGATTCCGAAAGATCGGTTAGAAGTTGTTTTTTCCGAAAATAATTGTAAATTTTACAAAGAATAACAAATCACCATTGTCTTTTATAAAAAAAAGTGATAATATTAAGATATCTTAATATGGAGGGTTATGCATGAAAAAGAATATTTTCAAATCTTTCATTTTTTCACTTGCTGTTGTGGCATTGCTGACGCTGTTCGTTTTTTCCGGTTCGGCAAAAGAAGTCAAAAGGAACGGCTTCACTTTTGACGTTCAAAAAACCGGCGTCACCGTTGTCTCTTACGCCGGAAAAGAAAAGAAAGTCAGAATTCCGGCGAAGGTCGGCAGCGTTGCCGTAACTAAAATCGGAAACGAATGTTTTTGGCAGGTCAAAACAATGACCGCTCTTTCGATTCCGGCATCCGTCACGGAAATCGGAGAAAGTGCATTCGTTGAATGCACCGGACTCAAGAGAGTCATTCTTCCGAAAAGTCTCAAATCTCTCGGCGCTTCCGCTTTCTGGTACTGCACAAATCTTCAAACCGTTGTCTTTGACTCGCAGGCGCAGAAGGTCGGAAAGGACGCATTCAGAGGCTGTGACAAGGTTACGGTTTACGCCGTTTCCGGAACGGGTGCAGAAAAGTTCCTTCAAAAGAACAAAATCAAGTCCGGTCTGACCTACCCGACAAAAATCACCGTCAGCAAAACCTCTCTGAAACTGAACAACGGAAAAACGACCGCTCTCAAAATCACCGTTTCACCGGAGAAGACATATTACTCGGCTGTCACGGTTTCTTCAGCAAACAAAAACATTGCCGAAGTTTCTCGGGACGGTGTTGTTACGGCAAAGGGTTGCGGAAGCACGGTAATCACGGCTTCGGTCAAAGGTAACGACAAGATCTCGGCAAAATGCAAAATTGCGGTTGTTCCGCCGAAACCCACCGAGCTTAAGCAAAGCAAATACACCGTTTCCGGCGCAACAATCACCTGGAAAAAAGCCGCAGGTGCAACCCATTACAGAGTTTCACGCCTCGACGCTTCAAAAAAGAAATGGGTCGTTCTTTCAACAACGAATAAAACAACTTATACTTTTTCAAACCTTAAAAAGGGAGAAAGCTTTGAAGTGCGTGTCCGCAGCGTTTTCAAAAGCGGAAAAGTTCGGGTTCTCGGAGGAATCGCCTCGTTGACCGTTTCAACGAGAAACAATTCACCCGTTGAAAACCTCAGACAAACTTCAAAAGCAATCGACTCTGCTTCGGTTTCATGGAAAGCACCGACGGGCGCAGTGAAATTCCTCGTTGTTCTTCTTGACGGAAACGGAAAACAACTCAGCCGTGCCTACACAACAAAAACGGCTTTCACTTTTGAGGACCTTTCTTCAACGGGAAAATTCAAAACAAGAGTCCGTGCGGTTTTCAAAACGGGAAGCAAAACATACCTCGGAAATTACAAAGAACTTGAACTTTCAACGCTCAAAGCGTCAAAAGTTTCATCGCTCAAAGTTGAATCGGTAACCGATTCGGACGTTTCGCTTTCATGGAACAAAATTTCCGGCGCTTCAAGATATTACATCTATATATATAACGCAGAGAAGAAAACCTTCGTTCTTTCGGGTTCAACGGAAAAAACGGCTTTCACCGTCGGAAATCTTGATCCGGGAATTGAAGTCAGGATTAAATTCTGTGCGGCATACTTAAAAACGGACGGAAATTATTTCATCGGACAAGGTTCGGAAATCACTTCAAAGACAAAGGAAAGACCGATTCCGAAAACCGCAGACGAAGCTCTTTCGGTCTTCGTCAAAGCATTCAACGCAACCGCAGGCCAAAAGAACTTTTCTGTTTTTGAAACACGCACAATCAAAAACGGTTTGGCTCTTCCGTCGGACGAAAAATTCGGCAAACTTCTTTCATCGGTTGACAACGAAGGCAGTTTCGATTATAATTTCAAAAACGGAATTGAAAGCAATAAAAAGCTTTCCCTTTCTCAGCTTTTCCCGGCAATGAGCGGAAAACTCTCGCTTTCACAGACGGACGCAAAGAACTGCCTTGTTGATTACAGAGGCGACGGAAACGGCTATTCGCTTGACGTTACGCTTCCTTCCGCTTCAAAGGACAACGCTCTTCTTTCCTCGTTCACCGCTCTTCCGGATTGGAACGCACTTTCTTCTTCAAACGGCGTTTCGTTCTCAACGATTGAATACGGCAGAGCCGTCGTTTCCGCAAAAGTCAACGGCGGAAAGCTTGACACCCTCTCCGTTTCAATTCCGTTCACAGCCGCAGGAACGGACGGAAAAACCGTTTTCACGATCGGCGGAACAATCGAACGGGAATATATTTTTCTTTGGAACTGATTACCTCGATTGAGGTAACGTTTATAAAAGCGGCTTCCGCTTTTCCGGAAGTCGCAATCTTTCACACCCAATTTTTTCAAGGAGGATATACACATGAAAAAAATTACCAAACTGCTTGTGACCGTAATTTTCTGCTTGGGCGTTGCTTTTACTGCTGTTACTCCGGCTTTCGCCGCAGTTGCAAAAGTCAACACCCTCAAAGCATCGGTCACCGCAACAACAGTCACCCTCACGTGGAACAAAGTTTCAGGTGCAACAGGCTACAAAGTCTATCGGCAGTACGGACGCAAATGGAAAGTTATTGCGCTTCCGAAAACGAACAAACAAGTTGTTAAAAAGCTCACTTCCGGCGTAACTTACAAGTTTTGCGTCCGTGCATTCAAGGGTTCCGGAAAGAAAGCTCAGTACGGAAAACTTTCGCCCGTTGTTTCTGCAAGACCGGTTTGTATCGCACCGAAAACCGTGACCGCAACCCCGGTTTCGCCGACCGCGGCAAAACTTTCATGGTCATCACTTTCAAGTGCAAAGGGCTATCTCGTTCAGAAGTATGACGAGGCAAAAAAAGCATGGGTCAAGGCCGCCTCAACAACGAGCACAACCGTCACCGTTTCCGGCCTCAAAACGAACGTTGCCGTCAAGTTCCGCGTTCGCGGATATACTCAGGTAAAGGGCAAAAACGTTTACGGCTATGCAAAAGCCGTCACCGTTACCCCCAACCTCAAGGCGCCGACCGGAATCAAATCCGCCATCCTTTCCTCAACCTCCGCAAAACTTTCCTGGAACGCAGTCGGCGGAGCAAAAGGTTATGCCGTTCAGAAATACAACACTTCAACAAAGAAATGGAACCACGTTGCTTTTTCGGGTTCGGCAACAAATTACACAGTAACAAACCTCATTCCAACGGTTGAAAACCGCCTTCGCGTTGTTGCTTATGTTGTTCAGGACGGAAAGAACGTTTACGGAAAAGCTTCTTCTTACGCTTCCGTAAAGCCGTCAATCGCAAAGCCGACCGGTCTTTCTCACGGAGTGAGCGATTCGACAACGGTTGAACTTTCATGGAAGGCCGTTTCCGGCGCAACCGGTTATAACGTCTATGCAAAGAGCGCGGCGGACAAGAATTACATCCTCGTTGCAACGTCAACCGGCGCAGGCTGCATCGTCAAGAACCTCAAATCGGACACAGAGTACACCTTCGCAGTCAAAACATACATCACCGCTTCGGACAAGAAGAGCTACTCCTCAGCTTCTTCAAACACAACAACGTGGAAAACCGCTCCGGCTCCCGTAAGCGGCCTTTCCGCAACAAGATTCACCGACAACCTCATTCAGCTTTCCTGGACGGGTTCGCCGGACGCGGAATCGATTTCAAGATATGAACTTTTCGCCTATGTTCACACAAAGAACTATGACGGAAGCGACAAATACGAATGGGTAAAGCAGGGAACCTTCCCGACAACAAAGACGTCCTGCGATGTTACAAAAATCACATACAAGAATGAAAACGGCGAAACCGTTTCTCTCGGAATCGAGCAAAAAACCGATTATCAATTCAAACTTCAGGGATATTCAATCTATCGCTATCATCCCGAAACCAGCGACAACCCCGATGCGATCGAAACAGAGTATCTTTATTCAACCGCAGCTCTTTACACCGCAACCACCGGTCTTTCAAGAGTTAAAAACCTCAAGGTTGAAACGCCGACAAGCTCTTCGCTCAACGTTTCCTGGACAAAGAACGACAGAGCCGACAGCTACAAGCTTGAAATGAGCAAGGACAACAAAACCTGGGAAGAAGTTGACCTTTCAAAGCAGACCAAAGTTGAAAACGACAGCATTTCAACCCTTTGCTACACAATCGGCGGACTTGAAGCTTCAACAACTTATTACTTCAGAATTACCGCAATCACCTCGGCAACTCCCGCAATCACCTCACCGGTCAGCGACGTTGCTTTTGCAAAAACAACCCCCGCTTCCGTCACCGACCTCACATACAACAACGTCAAAGACACTTCCCTCTCCCTTTCATGGAAGGCCGTTGAAGGCGCGGTAAAATACGAAATCTTCTGGATTGACGGAGCGAAAGAAAACGCAGATTGGGAGCTTCTCAAAGAAACGACCGAAACAACCCTTTCAAAGGATAAGCTTTCTCAGCTCACAACATACAAGTTCAAAGTCAGAGCATACACCGAAGGCGTTTCGGTTCCCTCCGAATTTTCAAACGAAGTTTCGGTAACGACCGCTCTCGGAAAAATTCAGAACCTCACCTTCTATGCAAGCAACAGCAACTCCATCGAGCTTCGCTGGACAGCGAACGGAAAAGCCGCTTCCTACAAGCTTGAATTCAGCAAGGACAACAAAACCTGGGAAGAATACAAACCCGAAAAGCCCATCACGAATCAGAGCGGAACAAGCTATGTTTCGGTAATTTACGATAAGATGACTCCCTCAACCGAAATCTACTTCCGTGTCACCGTAATCAACGGAGAAATCAGCAGTGATTACAGCAACGTTGTTCACGCAAAGACGGCTCCCGCTCCGGTTGAAGACGTAAAGGCTGAGCCTTCCGACACATCAATCGAACTCACATGGAAAAAGGATTCATCGGTAAGCAATTACATCGTTCAGTTCAGAAAGAAAGGCACTTCCGATTGGACAAGCTCGACCGAAGCCGCTGCGGCAATTTTCGGAACAATCGACCTTGACAACAAAAACGCAAAAGCAACAATCAAAGGACTTTCTCAGTTCACCGATTACGAAGTTCAGGTAAGTTCTTACGCCGCATTTGAAAGCAAGCGACTTTCCTCAACTCCGACGGGAATCGAAGTCAAAACTCTCCTTTCAGCCGTTACCGGCCTTGAAGTTGTTTCCGCAACAGAGACGGAAATCAACCTCAGATGGAACACAAGCTCAAAAGCAACCTCATATTCGCTTCAGGTAAACGACAAAAACGGTTCAACCGGCTGGTCGGATTCAAAATCAACAGACATCGATTCCACAAACGGAACGGCAAAAGTCAAAGGTCTTTCGGCTTCAAAGGCTAAGTATTTCAGAGTTTTTGCAAACAACGGAACAACTTCAAGCGTTGCAAGCGCAGTTGTCTGCGGAATGACCGCACCGAAAGCAGTCAGAGACATCGTCGCAACGGCAACGAGCGACACCACCGTAAAGCTCACCTGGAGCTGTGACTCATCGGCAACGGAATATGTTGTCAGCGTAGACGGCAAAACCGTTAAAACCGTTGAAGAAAAGTCGGCAACAATCGAAGGCCTCAAAGCAGGAACCGAATATATCTTCGCCGTTACCGCACGCAACCAGAACGGAGCAAAATATATTGAAGCCGCAAAGGTTGAGAAAAAGGCTACCACCCTTCTCGGCAAGGTTCAAAACGTTAAGGTTTCGGATGTTTCAGACAGCAAATTCACAATCAGTTGGACTGCGGTTACAAACGCAACCGCCTATGAAATCAAGGGCGATTTGACAGCGACCGTTACTACCGGCACAAGCTATACATTCACAGGTCTTAAAGCCGGAACAACTTACAAAATCAAAGTTTCCGCAAAGAACAATGTAACCTCCGGCGTTGCCGCAGACAAGAGTGCAAAAACCGCTCCCGGCGCATTCACCGTCGAAGCAACTCCCACTTATGATTCCGTTTCGCTTAGAATCACCTATATCGGAACCGGAACCGGAAGTGGCGACGGATATGAATACAGAGAAAAGGACGGCACTTGGAAAGCTCTTCCGACCTCAATGAAAATCGAAGGCCTCGACGCAGGCAAAAAATATGACTTTGAAATCATAGCATTTTCACTCAACAACAGCGGCGACAAGGCTTATTCTTCGGTTATTTCCTTCCCCGTAACTACACAGCTCGGTGAAGTTAAAGCAAAGATTTCATACGTCACTTCCTCAAGCGTAGCAATTGCATTTAATCCATCTCTTTCCGGTGCGAAAAAGTTTGTAATTAAAGTAGGCGACCGTTCAATCGAAACTGACAAGAGTCCGAAAGTAATTGACGGACTCGAAGCCGGAAAAGAATATACCTTTACCGTTACCGCAGTCGGCGAATCGGTTTCAAGCGCACCTTCAACCGTAACCGCAAAAACAATCCCGACTTCAATCCAAAACTTCAAAGCAACAACGAATAAAAACAACACCGATATCGTTCTTTCCTGGTACAAGATTCCCGTTGCTTCAGAATACAAAATTTATGAAGACGGAAGAGTTGATCCTATCGCCACTGTTACCGGAACATCATACACCGTCAAAGGTGCGGCGCAGGGAAGCAAACACACCTACTCAATCAAGGCTGTTGTTGAAAACAAAATCGTTGATGAGTACAAAAAAGAAGATTCCGCAGTCCTCGCAAAGACAGCCGTAATCGCAACCGTTCTTCCGATCAAGTCGGCAACGGCAAAAAGAACCGGCAATGAAATTAAAATCACGCTTTCAGAAAAGCTTCCCTCCACAGCTTTTATTATTGTCAGTGACGGAAAGAACACTGTCGGACCTTCATTTAAAAACGGCAGTTATATTGCAACGGGTCTTGACGCAAACGCAAAAGAAATTTCAATCAAAGTTGTTTGCGGTGACGTTGAATCGATTGCAGTAAAAGTTCCCGTTACCACCGAAACATAACCGTTAAAAATCAAGGAGGATAAAAACTGATGAAAAAACTCTCAAAACTGTTTTTGTCCGCGCTTTTATGTTTGAGCATTGCTCTTTCAACCCTTACTCCGGCGTTCGCCGCCGGAGTAAGCTTCAAAAAGCTCACGGCAACAGTAACTTATAACACAGTTACCCTCTCCTGGCAGAAAATGGCCGGAGTAACCGGCTTTGAAGTTCAGCAAAAGAACGGAAAAAGCTGGAAAAAGCTCGGCTCAACAAGAGCGGTAAGATACACCGTCAAAAAGCTCAGAACCGGAACGAAATATACCTTCCGTGTTGTTGCAACGAAAAAAGGCGGCGGAAAAGTTGCTTCAAAAGCAATCAGCGCAATCCCCGTTTGCCCCGCTCCGCAGAATCTCAGAGCTTCCGTCCTTTCTCCCGTTTCGGCAAAACTCATCTGGAAAAAGGTCAACGGTGCAACATCATACAACGTTCTTAAATACAACGCCGCAAAGAAAAAGTGGTTCAGAGTCGCTTCGGTGAAAACCAACGCCTGCACCGTTTCCGCCCTCACGCCGAACGTTCCGACAAGGTTCAGAGTCCGTGCGGTCACAAGGGTCGGTAAAAGGAACGCTTACGGAAAACTTTCAAAAATCGCAACGGTCAAAACTTCAATCCCGACTCCGGTTCTTTCCTTCACGGGTTCAACCCCAAACTCGGCAAAACTCGCCTGGAGCAAAGTTCAGGGTGCAACGGATTACGTTGTTTATACCGTTGACGGTTCAAAATACACCCAAGCCGCCGTTTCAAAAACAACCGGCGCAACGGTGAGCAAACTCTCCCCTAACAAGGTTTATACCTTTTCGGTCAGAGCAAGAGTAGGAAAAGCGCTTTCAACCCCCTCCGCTTCCGTAAAGGGGAAAACCGCTCCCGCCGCAGTTTCAAAATTCTCCGCGGCGGCAGTGAACGCCGATTCGGTAACGCTTAAATGGACAGACACTCAAAACGCCGAAAAGTTTGAAATCTATCAGGTCAAAGACGGAAAGGACGTTCTCATCGCAACGGTCAAAAAAGGTGTTTCGGAATACACCGTGACAGGCCTTGAAGATGCAACAGAATATTCTTTCAAAATCAGAGCCTTCGGCCTTTATGCCGGAAAGAGCCTTACGGGCGCAATCTCCGCTCCGGTTTCGGCAACAACCCTTCCGCTCGCCGTCAAAAATCTCCGCTTTGACAACGCAACAGACAGCTCTGTAACAATTTCATGGATCGGTGCAAACGAAGCGGCGGAATTCACCGTTGAAAAAAGCACGAACAAAAAGAATTGGACAAGAGTTGCCGTTGTTAAAAGCGAAGACGGCAGTGAACGCACACCATACACGTTGAGCGGACTTTCAAATTCAACCGTTCTTTACCTTCGCGTAACCGCTTCCGGTGAAGAATCGGGTGTTACTCCTTCAAGCAATCCCGTCACCGTCAAAACAGTTCCGGCAATACCTGGTTCAATCGGCGAATCAATCAACAGCGGCGCAAAATCGGCCGTAATTTCATGGAAAGCCGTTCCCGGCGCAGACGGTTACACCGTTAAGAACAACAAAACCGGAAAGACCTTTGAAACAAAAACGAATTCTTACACCGCTTCTCCGATTGCGGTCGGAACGGAATACAGCTTTTCCGTTTCGGCTTTCATCAACGTCGGCGGAAAGAAGCTTTCGGGAAAAACGAGCAGTGCGTATACCTTCACTCCGTCAAAGCTTGAAGGCATTACCGTTGTCAGCGGTTCAACCCTCACTCAGCTTGACTCAAACCGTGTTCTCACAATTAAAGACACCGTAATGTGGATGTCCGATTCCAAAAAGGAATTCGTTGTTGAAAGGAACATTCCGTCAGCAGGTTCATCCTGGAGCAAAGTCGGCCAAACAAAGGATAATTCGCTCTCCGTAAGCACCAACATCAAGGCAAAGCAGACCAAAAAATCAAATTATGTTACACACATTTCATGGACTGCCGTTCCCGGTGCAAAAGAGTACATCATCAAAACGACCGTTGCTTCAAATTCAATTGCAACGAAGGACGAACTCAAAACGAAGAACACAAGCGTCAATCTTCGCTTTGCTCCTTCAACGGAAATTACCGTAATCGTTCAGGCCGTTGCCGATTCGGCAAATTACCGAGTCAAGGCAACAGACCCGGAAAAGAAAATGTTTGACTCGGATTATTCTTCGGTAATCAACATCAAGAACGCGGTTGTCGGTTCGTCTTCGATAAAATTCAAAACTCCGGCCGCTCCCGCCTTCTCCGCCTCAAACGCCGAAAGCCGTGAACTTTATACGCTGAAGCTTGTTCAGGCAATCAACGAAACAAAAAGCGAAACCGACGAAGTAACCGTAGCTTCAAACGTAAAGCTTGAAGCCAACCTCAAAAACGTCAGCATTTCCGGTATTCCCCTCTTCGGTTCTTTAAAAAAAGAGCTTGAAAAAGAAATCGATGAAATGCAAAAAGAACTCAATGAAAACAAATCACAGACATTGACGTTCAAAAACGGCATGGCAACATATACGGCAAAAGACAAAGACGGCAATGAAAAAATGTATTATCAAAGACTGAATTCTTTCATTTCCCCGTTGCCCGATGACAACATGAGCAACAAATTTGCTTATGTTTATAATCAGCACAATCTCAACAGTTTTTCAAAAGCCGTCAAATCCGTTTCCGTCTCAAACGGCTCGAACGGAAAAACCACCGTTTCGTTAACACTTAATCAAGAAGGCGCAAACGCCGTATATCACCCCGGTTTTGTTCAGAGCATTACGGAAAGCCTCGGAAACTTCAGCAATGATGTCGGAGGAGCTTCTGTAAAAGCAACTGTCGGCGCATCAATAATTACCGGTGTTATCAACAAAGACGGTACTCTTGACAGCCTTAAAATCACAAGTCCTTTTACAATGGATATGTCGGTACCGTTTACCGACAACGGTGTAATAACAATCAAGATGAATCTTAAAGGAAGCAGTACATATAACTATACGTTCAAAAGATGAGCGGATTTTAACTAACTCTTAATTTTGGGGGATACTATAGTATCCCCCGAAATTTTGCAAAAATCTTTCAACAAAGGAAGAGAACCATGACAAAAAAGAAATTGATTCAATACGGTGCGCTTGCCGTTGCCGCTGTCTGGGTGTTCTGCATAAGTTTTCTCATTGCTTCCGGAAAAGTCAGAAAACAGCGCAAAGAGGCCGCAACGCTTCCGAGCACCTCGTTTTCCGCCTCTTCTTCGGCCGCTTTGACGAGCGAAAGCGCCGCAACTCAGCCGAAGGTTTCAATGAACGGAAATCAGGTCAGCACAAACGTTTCCGTCTCCGATCCGGCATGGGTTGTTGAAGAGTCAAAATCAAAGCAGGCAAGCGAAGCCGCTTCCGTTGCCGAACAAATCCGAAACAGCTCAAAAGCCGCTGCAAAAGATTCCGTCCCGAGCGGAAAGAACGAGGTCGTTGCCGCTTATGTCACGGCGGTCAACAAGCTCAAAGCAACCTCAAATTTCACCCTCGTCAAGCAGGACGTTCTCACTGTTGACATTGACAATATTTCAGGCGGCTCTTCGGTTCAGAACATTGCTTCCTCGCTCATCAAAAACAATACGAACACCGACCCCGTAACGTATAACTTTTCCGGCAGCCTTGACCCATCAACCGGAAAATCTCCGACCGCCGTCATTGCTCCCCTCGGTTCCGACGCTTCTCTCGGTTCAAACATCGTCACCTCGGCGCAGGCAACGGCGAATTCTTCCGGCGGCTATAAGCTCACGATAAAGCTCGGAAAAGCGGTTCAAACGCTTACCTCCCCCGCCGAAGGCTATTCAACTTCAATGGAAGTCATCAACACCGAGTCGCTCGGTCTCCCCTCGGCGGCGAGCATCACGACGCTCAACATCACATATGACAATTCAACAATCGAAGCAGAAATCGACAAAGACGGACGAATCACTTCAATGAAGCATACCCTCGTTGTTTCCGAAGCGAACGGCGAAGGAAAAATGCTCGTTCCGATCACCGTCGAACTCCACGGAAATTATGTCAGCGATTACAAAATCAGTTATTAAACTCTTCCTTTTCGGTTGACTTGATTGTTTTTTTGTGATATAATAAATCAAACTAATATATGGAGGACTTTTGATATGGATACTTTCAAGAAGATTTTTAAAATTTTTGCAATCATCGCAACCGTTTCCGCCGCAATTGCAGGCGTTTATGTTGCCGTAACAAAGCTCATCGAAAAGAAGAACGCAAAGAATGCCGACAGCAGAGAAAACTATGTTTCATGCTCATGCTTCGACGCAGACTTCGTTTCGGAAACCGTTGCTTAAGTCACAATTCCAGCTTAATATGCCCTTTCAAAGTTTCGCCTTGAAAGGGCTTTTAATTTTTTAAAAAACGCAAGCTCACACCCGTCTTTAAAGGAGGTTGACCGATGAAAAAAACGGAAAAGAGTCTTTTCCTTCTTCCTTCACTTTTTTTCTTTCTCTTTTTGCTCTTTGTTTTCCCGTCAAATGCCGCCGAAACGAACGTTTCCGGCTCTTTTGAATACCGCGCTTTAAACACGAAAAACGCCGAAATCGTCCGCTATCTCGGAAACGGCGAAAACGTCAGAATTCCCGAAACGGTCGGCGGAAAAACCGTTTCAAAAATCGGTGAAAAAGCGTTTTTTGAAAACGGCATTCTTTCCTCGGTTTCAATTCCTGACAGCGTCACCGAAATTGGAAAAAGTGCCTTTGAAAAGTGTGAACTTCTGAGTACGGTAACTTTTTCAAAATCACTCAGAAAAATCGGAGAACGGGCCTTTTTCTCCTGTTCGATTTTCAGCGCAATCAATCTTCCGGATACCGTTGAAGAAGTCGGTGCACTCGCCTTTTCAAAAACCGAAGTTGCATTCGTGAACTTTCCGAAAAGTCTCAAAAGAATCGGGTATAACCCGTTTGACGACACGCCGTTTTCAAACAATCAGAACATCGGCGGAATATACTGGGGAACGTGGCTGATCGGATTTGAAGATTTTCCGCACGGAACGGACGGCGAAGAAATTTCAATCAGAGAAACAACAATCGGAATTGCGGACAATGTTTTTTCGCCCGTTGCCGAAGGTCATAATCCGTATTTTCTTCGTGAAATCGAAATCCCGAACGGCGTAAAATATATCGGAAAATATGCCTTTTCAAAAAGCAGGTTTTCCTCTCTTGTCCTTCCTGACAGCGTTCTTTCAATCGGAAGCGGCGCTTTTTCCGACTGCACCGAGCTTAAAACGGTTGTCCTTTCAAAAAATCTCAACTTCATCGGAGAAAAGGCTTTTGAAAACACTGCCGCCGTAAACGCTCAAAAGGGCGAAATCAAGTATATCGAAAACTGGATCGTTCAAAGCGAAAACACCGCACGAACGCTCAAAATCAAAAACGGGGTTATCGGAATTGCCTCGGCTTCCTTTCTCGGTTCACCGGAAGAACTCACCGTTTTGAAAGGTGTGAAATATATTTCACCGAATGCTTTCGGATATTACAAAAAAGGTTCTTCCTTTCAAAAAATCTCTTTATTCAAGCTGAAGTGCGAAAAGAACTCCGCCGCACATAAATTTGCAAAATCGTCTGGTCTCTCGTTTGAAATCATCTGCCTTCACGAAAGAGTGAGCGGATGGAAAACCGACAAAAAAGCAACCGCAAGTGCTTCGGGGCTTCGTCACAAAGAATGTCTTGACTGCAAAAAGGTCATGCAAAGGGAAAAAATTCCGATGAAAAGATGCACCGCTCCCGTTCTCCTCAAAGCGGAGAACCTCAAAAGCGGTGTTCGGATAACCTGGAAAAAAACCGACGGAGCAAAGTATTACATAGTCTACCGCAGAACGGCCGGCGGTTCTTGGAAGCGCCTCGGAACAACTCAAAAGCGATATTTCATTGACCAAAGCGCAAAAAGCGGCGTCCGTTACGCTTACACAGTCCGGGCGAAAAATCCCGCCGGGGTTTCCGCATATAACCGAAAAGGTCTTTTGATTACAGCAAGATAAAAAATTCAAACCGCTCTTTACGAAATTCGGAAAATATCCGTTTTCATGAGGAGCGGTTGATTTTTGTTTGCCGTTCTTTTTTGTGTACATCTTTGGGTGAGTTCTTTAACCGCATGGGTTTCTTTTTAATTTACATCCGTCTGCTGTGCATTGGGATACTTTTGTCGATTGAAACAAAACAAAGCAATGTTTTTTCTTGCCTTTCTCTTTATGTTGTCGCTTGAATTCGCACCGTGTTCTATTTCTTTTCATCCGTCCGCTCCGCCGGGGGCACTTTTGTCGATTGATACAAAAGTACCCAAAAAATCGCTTTTGGGTACGCCGCATTTGTGACCGAAATCGGATTTGCGGGGGAAAATCCGATTATCGTTCACGATGCGTCTACAACGGTTTCGTCTGCTAATCTCACTTTTCAAAAACACCAATCCGCTATTATCTTTAAACCACACTCTGTCATG
>CAKTFN010000003.1 GCA_934561055.1 uncultured Eubacteriales bacterium | reverse complement strand
GCCTTAATAGCTCAGTCGGTAGAGCACGCGGCTGTTAACCGCGGTGTCACAGGTTCGAGTCCTGTTTGAGGCGCCATAAGAAAGAACATACCTATTGGTGTGTTCTTTTTCTTTTGCATTTTTTAGCGGAGTTAAACCTGTAAAACCATGTTTCGGCAGACACATCGCGACTGTTAGAAAAATGGCGCGTTTAACAGGGAAAAACAATCATTTTTATTATTTATTTTCTATCTCTGGCATTGACTATACGCTGAATGTTGTTTATAATAATTTTAACAAATATCGTTACATTTCAAGATAGTGTGTGGTGTGTACTGATGAATGAAAGATTTTTTTCTGATAGTGTTCAATATCAGGCAGTTTTATCTAACCTGGAAAAAAATAATGGGCAGTTAAGGTGTGCGTTGTGTGGTAAAATTTTATCATCAAAATCTGAATGTCATTTCGACCATATTTTGGCATATGCCAAAGGGGGAAAATCTACATTAGAGAATTGCCAAATTTTGTGCTCTGCTTGTAATTTATCTAAGAGTGATAAAGATATGCACGACTTTTTGTTAGAAGAGAAAGCTAAAAGATTTATGGCTGGTGAAAACATTGATGTGGTTACAACTTCTACACAAGAAAATTCAATAATCACAAATAAAAAGATGACAAAAGAAAGATTCGACAAAATTGTTAGCGAATTTGTAAAGAAAAAAGGTGACATTAAAAAAGTTGATTTTACAAGAGATAAAAATGGCTTGCCTTCTGTTACATATGTAACAAAATATTATGGTACAATGAATGAATTGAAGTTAGCCTTTGGAATAAAGCCTGATATTGTTTGGAATCGAGATAATATCTGGGAATGTTTGGTTAATTATTCAAAGTTAAATCCGGATTTTAAGCAAGCAGATTTAGTGAAAGCAAATAATCTTCCTTCGTTACCGTGTATCTTATCATATTTTCCGGAATTCAAAAATTTTTCTGATATTAAAATTGCTCTTGGCTTAGAACTAAGCTATGAATTATGGACTAAGGATAAAGTTATTGAGGCATGTAAAAAATATTTGCAAGCACATAGTAAAATTACGCAAAAAGATTTGAATAAAAGAAACAGCTTGCCCACGGCTAAAGTAATATATAAATACTTTGGTACTATGCGGAATTTTCAAAAAGAAATAGGATCTGAAGTTTCAAAAAGTGTGAAATCTATTTCTAAGGAAGAATTGCTTGTTGAAACTGAAAAAATAGTAAGCAATTTTGGGTCAATTTTTGAGTCAAGAAATGCTTTTTTTGATTTGTTTCCATACAGCTTATCAGTAATAATGAAGCGATTTGGTTCTTTTGATTCATTTGTCGAGCAGACAAATATTAAATTCATCAATACCAAAAAAGCCAAATATACAAAGCAGGAAGTTGATGACATCATACTTATGTATTTGAAGGAGGGAAATTCTATTCCAACGGCAGCAAAACAATTATCATCACTTAATCTACCTTCTGCTTCGACAATAATGAGATTTTATGATAACTGGAAAGAGCCATTTATTATTTTTATGAAAATGTTAAACTTTACAAGCAAATAATGTGATCGTTATTATATGGGACTCAAAAAATGAGTGCAGTTCAAAAGAAGAAACATACCTTTCGGCATGTTTCTTTTTTATGTTACTTGCTTTCGCTTGTTTTGAACAGCCCGAAATTTGGAACAAGGAAATCATATCATTGCTTTATTGAAGATTGTTGAAGCCGGAAACCGCCGCCGTGTACCCTTTTCTTTCAGTTCACCTTTGGTATTCTCAATGTCGCTGCCTTCATGTCGGCACGGCGGCTGTTCTTCTCCGAAAAGAGAACCGAAAAAAGCTCCGATTTGAAAGAGCCGGCAAAGGCTGACCGATATTCTCAAAAAAAGCGTACCGAAAAGGAAAACATTAATTTAAAGAACGACCTTCACCGAAGCGATAACAATGAAGCGATATTAAAAAAAGCGGACGAAAAAATCCTAAGAGCCGTCCGCCGAAAAAGGGCAAACAAAAAGCTTTCTTTGCCCGAATTTCTGCACAGCAAAAGAACGGAGCCGTTCCGATTTTTCGGAACAGCCCCGTTTTACTGTTTTCAATGAAGAATGGTTTAATTTTAAAGCTTGTTATGCGGGAGCAACCGTGAAATCAAAGGTCTTTGTTGCTTCCTGAACTCTTCTGGTGCCGTATGTTTTGTAGGCAACCGTCACACGGTAGTTTCCTTCTTCAAGCGGCATCGTAACAGGCTCGGAATAAACTGCTCTCTGCCTGAATTCAACGCTTAAGTCTGTCTTTTGGCCGGGATAAAGAATGGAAGGATAAACGAAGTCTACATCGTCAAGCATCTGAATGTAGGAAACTTCCTCCCACTTTCCGTCTTTCTCCATTTCTATTTTTTCGATATAGATATGAAGGTCGAGGGGCTTGCCCGTTTTGTTTTCAAAGATGAATGTTGCGGATGTTGCCCCGGCCTTGATTTCCGTTTCGGGGGTCATCTCTGTTTTTGTCATATCACCTTTAATGAAGAATGAAAAGATGATCATAAGAAAAGCTAATATTCTTTGCATAGGGATACCTCCTTTTTTAAATTGACTTCATGTATTGAAAACAGCATATAATGAAAAGCAGCTGCCTTTTCACCGCTGAGATAAACAGTGCTGCGGAAGGGGCAATGAATTTTACGAGCGAGTTGCTCAGCCTTTGTCGGCGGCGATTGCGGTGTCAATAAGAGTTTTAAGCGCTTCTGCCTGCTTTCCGCTGTTGACTGCGCCGACGAGCGGTTCACCGACAATGTTTCCGTTGCGGTCAATAACATATGTTGTCGGGAAAGCGTAGTTTTCGGAAACAAGCTTTCCGGCTTCGGTGCTTTCGTCAAAATAAACGTTCTGATATGTTACGCCCGCTTGAGCCAAAACGTCCTTTGCACTTTTGATTTCATTGGCATCGCCTTTGAGTGTAAAGGCGTTAATTCCAATGACTGCTCCGCCTTTTTTTGAAAGCTCTTTGTTAAGCTTTTCAAGATCCGGAAGCTCGCTGACGCAGGGTGAGCAGGTTGTGAACCAAAGATTTACAACGGTTACGGCGTTTGAAGAAAAGAGTTTTTCGCTCTTTACCTCGTTTCCGTCAAGGTCCTTTCCTTCAAATGCGGGGAAGGGCTTTGCGTTTTCGTTTGTGCTTTGGCCGGGAGCTTTGTTGTCCGGAACCACAACGCTCGAACCTTCTTCTGAGCCGCTCTTTTCAATGTCGGGATACTTGACCTTGAGCTTTGCGATACGGGTTTCGATGTCTCGGATTTTCTCGGCTCCGTCGGTGAGAGTTTTCAATTCGTCTTTTGAAAACTTATCTTTTGCGCCGTTGATGGTGTCAAGAAGAAAGTCTCCGTAGTTTGAATCTTTTCCGGTCGGAATCGAATCCTTGTTTGCCGAAAGGAAAACCTTTTCCCAAAGCTCACGGTTTTCGGTCAAAATATTGTTTTCCTGTGTCATGAGGTTTTCATAAAGAGCGGCAGCCTCCTGAGCGTTTTTCGGCTCGGAGTCCGGGTTAACGTCGGGTTTGTCGTCTTTTGCGCCGCAGGCCGCAAAGGATGCAACCAACAGCAGGGTCAATACTATTGCCAACAATTTTTTTACTTTCATACTTGTTCCTCCTGAGAAAGTTTTTCTTTTTTATTTTTTGTGTGCTTTGCTCCGTTTCCAAACCCGCAGCAAAAACTTACCGCTTCGGTCGGACAGGCGCTGACACACATTCCGCAGCGAATACATTCGGTGTGATTCGGTGTTTTCGTCACATCGACGTCCATTTTGCAGGCCTTTGCACATTTTCCGCAGGAAACGCACTTGCTTTTGTCAACGCTCATGCTCACCAGCGAGATTCGGTTGAACAGCGCATAAAACGCTCCGAGGGGGCAAATCCATTTGCAGAACGGACGGTAAAAAATAACGCTCAAAACAACAACAGCAACGAGAACGACTGTTTTCCATGTGAAAAGTTTGCCCAGAGCGCCTCGGATTGCCGCATTTGAAATCGAGAGCGGAATCGCACCCTCCAAAACGCCTTGAGGACAGATGTACTTGCAAAAGAAGGGGTCGCCCATTCCGTAGTCGTTCACGATAATCGCCGGAAGAAGAACAACCGCAACGGCAAGAACGGCATATTTGACATATGTTAGCGGTTTGAGCTTTTTTGTTGAAAGTTTTTTCGTCGGAACTTTGTGAAGAAGCTCCTGAAACCAGCCGAACGGACACAAAAAGCCGCAAATGAATCTTCCGAGAAGGACGCCAAAAAGAATAATAAGTCCCGTTATATAGTAAGAAAACTTAAATTTTGACGAGCCGACCACGGTTTGAAACGATCCGATCGGACAAGCACCGGAAGCGGCCGGACAGGAATAACAGTTCAAACCGGGAACGCAGGCGATTTTTCCGGAGCCTTGATAGATTTTTCCTTTGAAAAAGTTTGGAAGATGAATGTTTGAAAGAAGCGTTGCGCCGGCCTGAAATGCGCCCCGAAAACGGGCGGCAAACTGCGACGGACGCCGAGTTTTTTTATCCAATTCCCACACACTCCAAACATACGTTGATTGCTTTGCTGAGAACGGTGTCCGCTTCTCCCCGCCATGCGCCGAAGCAGACCATGGCAATTGCGGCGGCAATCAGCAAAAGTTGCAAAGAGACCCTTTTTCCGTGAGTCATATTGTCACATCCTTATTTTAATTGTCTATATAATACCCCAAGAGGGATAAAATCCTTGTTAAGAACAGGGATTTAACAAAAATTTTATGTGTGATATAATACAATTATATCACAAAGCGGAAAAGAAAAGGAGGTTTTGTTATGCGCCTTTTGATTGTTGAGGATGAACGTGCTTTGTGCGAAACGATTGTCAGAAGCCTCAGACGGCTGGCGTACAGCATAGATTATTGTTACGACGGAGAAAAAGCCCTTGAACTTCTTGAAACGGAAAAGTATGACCTTGTTCTGCTGGATCTGAACTTGCCGAAGCAGGACGGAATGACCGTGCTTAAACAGCTCCGCCGGACAGACCGTGAAACGAGGGTCATAATTTTGTCTGCCCGCAATGAGGTTGCCGACAAGGTTGAGGGGCTTGACGCCGGAGCGAACGATTACCTTGCAAAGCCGTTTCATCTTGCCGAGCTTGAGGCAAGAATCCGAAGCCTGACCTTGCGCCGTTTCACTCAAAACGACGTTGTTTTGGTTTGCGGCGCTTTGAGCTTTGACACCAAAAACCGAACGGCGCAGGCAAACGGGGTTTCCTTGACCCTCACACGCAAGGAAACCGGAATACTTGAATATCTGATGCTTCACTGCGGCCGCCCCGTGAGCCAAGAGGAGCTTATTGACCACGTTTGGGACAACAGCGTTGACAATTTCAGCAACTCGATAAGAGTACATATATCCTCGCTTCGCAAAAAGCTGCGTGCGGCTCTCGGCAGTGACCCGATAAAAAACCGCATCGGCGAGGGATATTTGATTGAGGAGGAAAAAGGATGAAACGGCTCTCACTCCAATGGCGAATAACGCTCATGACGGTTCTTTTGATCGGAGCGTCCTGCATTTCGATGAAGCTTTTCCTTTGCTATTCCGGAATCCATTACATGGACTCTATCGGAAGCTTCGTTCAGGGCTACGGCTCCGGAACGAACGAAACCGAGCCGGAATTTTTTGACCCGTCCGCCGAGGGTATAGGCGACGAGCTTACGATTGTTGTTCACGGAGCGCAGGAGAATTTTTGCAGAACAAACTGGTATATTACTGCCGCAGTCACGCTTTTGAGCGGTATTCTTGCATATTTTATAAGCGGTCATGCGCTGAAGCCCGTGCGAAGCTTTGCTTCGCAGGTTGAAAAAATTCAGCTGAGCAATCTCGGAAATATGCACATCGACGAACCCGTTCTTCCCGAATTTGAGGAATTGAGCCGTTCCTTCAACCGAATGTTGGAACGGCTTAACGCCGCTTTTGAAGCACAGCGGCAATTCACCGGGAATGCGGCGCACGAATTGCGTACTCCGCTTGCACTCATGCAGGCTCAGCTTGAGCTTTTTTCCGCCGAGCATCCCGACGTTTTGCCGGAAACCGCAGAGTTTATTGCCCTTTTGCAAGAGCAAACGGAAAGGCTCACTCAAATGACGCAGACTCTTCTTGAAATGAACGGCCTTCAATCGGCTTCAAGGAACGATTTGATTGAAATTGCTCCGATGGTTGAGGAAATTTTCAACGACCTTGCCCTGCTTGCGGAAAGCAACGACATAACGTTGGAATGCGACGGAGAAGGAATCATGACGGGAAGCGACACGCTGATTTACCGCCTTCTTTTCAACCTGACCGAAAATGCGGTCAAGTATAACAGACGGGGCGGTTCGGTTCATATTTCAATCGCTCAAAACGACGAGAAGCTTGAAATCAAAATCAAAGACACCGGCTGCGGAATTCCAAAGGAGCATCAAAAAAGCATTTTCCAACCGTTTTTCCGTGTTGAAAAGTCAAGAAGCCGAGAGTACGGCGGCGCAGGGCTGGGTCTTTCGCTGGTTTGGGAAATCGCACAGCTTCACGGCGGAACAGTTTACGTTGAGGAAAGTTCGGACGAGGGAACAACAATAGCGGTGAATTTTCCGACGAAAAAAGCGGCGGAATAAAAGCGCTTTTTGCGCCGTTTAAAACGGCCGAAAACGAGATTGAAAAAGATACGAAAGAACGGGAAAAAGTCTTTAAAACGCCGTTTTGAGCCGAACGCAAAGGCTTTTGCCGAAGAATCAAAACGAGGGTAAAAATACCGCCTTTGAATTAATCGAAGGCGGTATTGATTTTTGACTTTTTATTTGAGAAGACTGTTCGCAATTGAGGAAAGGGGACTGAGCGAACCGAGATCAATGTCGAAAAGTCCCTGGTTGGCAGGGGATTTGAACTCGCTGATATAGAAAACGGTGGTGTTGTCCGGAGCAACAACGGCAATTTTCATAAGATTTCCCTTGCTGTCAAAATAAAACTTCCGAAGAGCGCCGTCGCTTCCTCTGATTGCGTTGACCATGCAAAGCTTTTTCTCAACAAGTTCAAGAATCGGAGTGAGGCCGGTTGACGGGAAGTTGAATGTTCCGGAAAGGTTGTCTATCTTGAAAATATTTCCGTAAAGAAGATATGTCTTGCTGTCAATTACGGCGTAAGAGATTCGGCTGCTTCTGTCGTAAAGAAGGCGAACGTTGCTTTTTTCAACGTTTGTTTTGACGGCAACGTAATTGTTCTTCTCGGCGAGAGTATAGGTTTTTCCGGAAAGCTCGGCAACATTCGTTGTGAACGTCATTTGGTAATTCTTTGACGCAGTCATTTTTGCATACGGCTGAATTTTGAACTTTCCGTTGTTGATCGTTGCGGTCGAAAGGGGAGAAAGCTCGCCGACAACGGTTGTGCCTCCCTCTTGCTTATAGGCGGCAATGCTGAACTTATATGTTCCCTGGTCAAGGTTTGTGAAAGTATAGCTCGTTGATTTGACAGAGTCAACGATTTTGACTCTGTAACCGTATTCGGGGTGATAAACATAAATGTTATATCCTGTTGCGCCGGCAACGGGGTTCCATTTGAGTCTTACCGAATCAGCGGTCGGATAGGTGAACGCAATTTTCGGCGCGGCGGCCGGCTTTGTGACGACCTTGATGAGAGCGCTGTATTTTGCTTTGTAATACCTGTCCTCGTTCTCCTTGTAATTATATGCTCTTACGCAAAAGCGGTAAACCGTTCCGGGAGAAAGCTTTCTGAGAATTGTCGAATTCGTTGCCGAGCCTTTGAGACGGGTATATTTCTTTGTTTTTGCGTCATAGGCAAAAATTCCGTAGCCGTTTGCGAGAGGGCTTTTGTTCCAGGTGAGATTGACCGTATTTGAGGTAATGTTGCTCGCTTTAAGGCCGGTGACGGCTTGAGGAACAATATAAAACTTCAGCCTTCTTCCGCCGGTAAAACCGCTGTTTTTGATTGCGGTGACGGTGATATATGCCGTTCCGACCCTTCTGTTGTCGGAATACTTCACGGTGTAATGTTTTCCGGCTTTGAGAACCTTTTTTCCGTAGGTTACTTTAACCGCAGGCTTGATATACTTTCCGTTGTAAGCGACGGAGGTTGTGTAGGTGAACTTGCATTTTGAAAGTTTTACGGTTTTTGCCGCTTTGGTCTGCGCGGCGGAAGCAACGACGTTAAAATCCGGAGCAACGCTTGCACAGGAAAAAATCATCATTGCGGCCATCAGAGCAGAAAGCAGTTTCAGGCAGAGATTCTTTTTCTTCATGTAAAAACTCCTTTTTATGAAATTTATGCTTTATTGACTTCGTCAACGAAACGCAAAAAGCCTTCCTTTCCTTCTTCGGTGCGTTTGTAAACACCGGCGTGTTCAAGGACTTTTGAAAAGACGATTCCGATTTCATTTTTGAGAATCTCCTCCGTGTTCTCTTCGGTGAATTCATATTTATCTTTGAAAGAGTCAACCCAGTCGGCGTGCTTTGAAAGGACACTGTCCTTTCTTAAATCGGCGCCGGAAAGAATTGCGTCTTTGAGAGAAGAAATTTCGGTTTTGAGTCTTGCCGGAAGAACGGCGAGTCCCATAACTTCAATCAGACCGATGTTTTCTTTTTTGATGTTGTGAAGTTCTGCGTGCGGATGAAAAACGCCGAGCGGGTATTCGGGTGTTGTGATGTTATTGCGAAGAACAAGGTCCATTTCAAAATCTTCGCCCCTGCGTCTTGCAATCGGGGTAACGGTGTTGTGAGGTTCGCCGTCGGTTTCGGCAAAGATGAAGCATTTTTCGTCGCTGTATCTGCGCCATGCGGTGAGAATTTTGTCCGCAAGGAGAACAAGGCGTTCTTTTTCCTTTCCTCTGATTCTGATTACGGACATCGGCCATTTCACAATTCCGCACGTCACGTCTTCAAAGCCATTGAAGGAAAGTTCGGTTTCAATCGGAGCTTTCGCCATTGCAAATTCATAACGTCCGCCCTGGAAGTGTTCGTGGGAAAGGATTGAACCGCCGACAATCGGAAGGTCGGCGTTTGAGCCGATGAAATAATGAGGGAAAAGCTCTGTGAAGTCGAGAAGCTTTTTGAAGGCACTCTTGTCGATTTTCATCGGGATGTGCTTTTTGTTGAAAACGATGCAATGCTCGTTGTAGTAGACATAGGGTGAATACTGAAAGCCCCAGTCGGCGCCGTCGATGGTGATCGGAATAATTCGGTGGTTCTGTCTTGCAGGGTGGTTCATTCTTCCGGCATATCCTTCATTTTCGGGGCAGAGAAGGCATTTCGGATATCCGCTTTGAGCAGCGAGCTTTGCGGCGGCAATTTCTTCCGGAGTTTTTTCCGGCTTTGAAAGGTTGACGGTGATGTCAAGAATGCCGTATTCGCTTTCGCTTTTCCATTTGAGGTCACGGCAGACACGGTAGCGGCGTATGTAATCGCTGTCACGGGAAAGCTTGTAATAATAATCGGTTGCCTTTTCCGGAGACTCTTTGAAAAGGGAATAAAATTTTTCCTTAACATATGACGGACGGGGAACAAAAACGCTCATGAGCTTTGTGTCAAAAAGGTCACGGCAGGTGACGGTGTTTTCGATGAGGCCTTTTTGGGCGGCATAATCAAGAATCGAAGAAAGAATTTCTTCAAGCGATTCGTTTTCGTTTGAAACGTCGCAGTCTTCAAATTCGTCGAGCGAAAGAATTTCAAGAATGCGATTAATGCAGAAGGTTTCGTCGCCCTTTTTGATAAGGCCGCAGTCAAGCGCATATTTCACAAGAAGTTTAATTTTTTTGAAAATCATAAAACAAGCTCCATAAATTCCGGAAAAGGATTTGCGTCGAAACGGGTCGTACGCAGCCGGATATACACCATAATAATACACCAAAAAGGGCATTAAAATCAATACTTGGGAATATTTTTATCTTTTTTAATATGATTACGGAATAAAAAGCATTGTGATTTTTTGATAATATTACAAAAGTTTAATAAATGTTGATTTACTTTCCGACCTTGAATATACTTCAAGAGTAATATTTATGAAGATAAGCAGAAAGGATCCGAATATATAATGAAAGAAAAACTTAAAAAACACTTTAGTTCTCAGGCGAAAAGGCTTAAAACCGAAGGAAATGTTTTCGGCTATGTCTTTTGGTGGGTTGCAAGGCTCATGATGATTTTTGCCGTTTTTTATACGAAAAGTCGGGTTGCGCCGGCGCTTTATCTCGCAATTTGTCTCAACACCCTCGCAACTTTTGCGGTTACACTTCTCTCGGCGCTTTTCCCTCAAAAGATTTTTCTCGGAAGGCTTTCTTTCAAAATTCAGTGCTATATTGACCTTTTTGTCCTTCTCGGAAGTTTCTTTTGCTATTGCGTAAATATGTATGCGGTTATAAACGATTATGACAAGCTTCAGCATTTTCTCGCCGGATTTTTGGGCTGCTTCCTTGGCATGGAACTTCTCAAAACAATGTTTCCGAAACTTGAAATTGACCGACGGGTTGCCTTCGTCGGAGGAAGCGGATTTTCGTTTGCGCTGATTGTAATTTGGGAGTGCTTTGAATTTCTTGCCGACTTTTTCATTCCCGGCTCAAACAACCAAGGCTATACATACGGAGCAAATCCGGACATGATCTTTTTTAAAATTTTCGGTCTCGGCGCTCAGAATGAAGGGCAAACAGCCGTTTATGACACAATGTTCGACATGCTCTTTGCGCTCTTCGGAATAATCTTTGCGGCGGTCGGCTTTTGCGTTGTTTATAAAATACGGAAAAGAAAAGAGAAAAAAATCAATTCATAAATTGAAAACGGAGCTGACCTGAATTCGGTCGGCTCCGTTTTTTCACTCAAGAGATATGACAGGTGTTTTCAAAGCGTCAAAAATTACGCTTCATCCGTCAAAACAACCGAAAGGTCGTTCACGTTTGTTCCGGTCGGTCCGGTGATAATCAGAGAATCGGCGGCCATGAGGGCATAATAAGAATTGTTGTTTTCAAGTTCCTTTTTCGGGTCAAGGCCGGCTTTTCTGATTTCTTCGGCCGTATTTCCGTCCGCAATTCCGCCTGCAGCGTCTGTCGGTCCGTCCGTTCCGTCCGAACCGGCGGAAGCAAAAACAATGTTTTTCCTTCCGGAAAGTTCAATTGCCGCCGAAAGAGCCATTTCCTGATTTCTTCCGCCGAGTCCGTTCCCTTTGAGGGTTACGGTTGTCTCGCCGCCGAAAATACAGGCGTGTTTTCCGCTTTCGGGTTTCACAGCCGAAAGAATTTTTTTCGCTTCTTCTCTCGCTTCGCCGGTGAGCGAACGGGAAGGATTGATTACCGAATAGCCGAGTTCTTTTGCTTTTTCCGCGGCGGCGTCGCAAAGGGAGTTGATGCCTCCGACGAAGAAAAATCCGCCGGAGTTGATTTTTCCGCTTTCTCTTTTCGGAAGGGAGGAAAAAAGCGAGACGTATTCGGGAAGGTATTTTTGAAAAACGGTTTCGACCTTTTCGGAATCCGTCGGGTCGGGAACGGTGATTCCGGAAGCGATTGTGCTTTTTTCGTTTGAAAGAACGTCGGAAAGGGCGCAGGTGATGACTTTTGCGGGATAGACCTTTTCGGCAAATTTTCCTCCCTTTACGAGCGAGATGCTTCGTCTTACCGCATTGATTTCTTCAATCGCCGCACCCCTTGAAAGAAGCTTTTTCGTGATGTCTTTTTGAATTTCAAACGGAACGCTGCTTTTTTCAAAAAGAGAGCTTCCTCCGCCGGAAAGAAGAACAAGGCAAGTGTCCTCCTCTTTGAGCGTTTCGGCAACGGCGAGAGCTTTTTCGGCCGCAAGAACGCTGTTTTCGTCGCTGACGGGATGGGCGGCTTCAATGACTTCAAAGTTTTTGAACGAAAAACTTTTTGCGTGACCGTACTTTGTGACAACGGTTCCGAATGAAATTCTTTCACCGAAAAGGTTTTTTGCGGCTTTTGCCATCGGTGCGGCGGCTTTTCCGATTCCGAAAACAACGAGCTTTCCCTTTTCGGAAATTTCAAGCGTTTTAAGGGTTTCAAGCGTTTTTTCATAAGGGTCGGAATGCTTGATTGCGAAGGAAATAATTTCAAGCGCATCCTTTTTCAGCCGATTGTTCATTAGTTTCGTTTTCATCGGTTCAACGGATGAAGTTCGTTGAATCCCTTTCCTCTTTTTCGGGAAGGCCGAATTTTTCTTTTCCGAGAGCGATTGATTTCATGAGGAAGGCCATGTTTCTTGCAAGAGTCCGCATTGTTTGAAGTCCCTCTTTGTCGCCTTGCGCTTCTCCGGGAGCGGCGCCGTGAATCGAATTCCAATATTGACTTGAAGCAATCGGCATTCCGGAAATTGTGAAATATTTGTTGATTTGATCAAAGGTTGCGGAACAGCCGCCCCTTCTTGCACAGGCAACGGCGGCGCCGACTTTCATTGTTTTGTCGAACGGCGTCGAATAAAAGAGTCTGTCGCAGAAGGCGGAAAGGGTGGCGTTCGCCGAAGCGTAATAAACCGGAGTTCCGAGAACAAGACCGTCGCACTGCTCGAACTTCGGCGCAACCTCGTTAACAACATCGTCAAAAACACATTTTCCGGTTTCTCGGCAGGAAAGGCAGGCAATGCAGCCGCGAACCGGTTTTTTTCCGATGTTCACGAGTTCGGTTTCGATTCCTTCTTCTTTGAAAATCTCAATTATTTGGGAAAGGGCAAGTGCGGTGTTTCCGTTTTCACGGGGACTTGCGTTGATGAGTAAAACTTTCATATATATTACCTCCGTAAATTATGCTGAAAGCCGATTGAAAAAGGAATCGGCGGTTTCTTATATTTTACAAAAAAACGAAGAAGAATTCAAGAGCGGACGGTGCGATTCGGAATATTATTATTGATTTGAAACGAGGAATATTACAAAGAAGGCGAAAGATGATTTTGGCGGCAAATTTTTGAAAAAGACCGAAAAGAAATAAAATGACGCCTTGAAAAACGGGTCAAAAAAACTTAAAAAAATTTGAAAAAAGTCTTGACTTTTCGGCTGAGGAGTGATATATTATATGAGCACTCGCAAGTGAGCGGATGCGAAAAACTTAAAAGATGCGAGAGTGGCGGAATCGGCAGACGCGCACGTTTGAGGGGCGTGTGGGGCGACTCGTACGGGTTCAAGTCCCGTCTCTCGCACCAGTCGAGTGTTCATTTTGAATGAGCACTCGATTTTTTTTATTTGAAGTTTTTCCCGAAAGCAAAAAGCATCAACGAAAGTTCGTCCGTTGATGCTTTTTTTGTTTATTTGTAATTTCTGAGAATTTTGAGCGTTGTTGTTTTCGGAAACTCGCAGTCTCTTGTTTTGACCCTTGCAACCTGCTTGTACATGGGCATTTTTTTGTTGATTTCGTTGACGTCGTTTTTGATTCTTTCCTTTGCGTCGGGCGTCGAAACGGTGTCAAGGAAAAACTCCGCCGTTATGAAATTATCTTCTTCGTAAACAATAACTTCTTTGACGTATTCGATTGAAGAAAGTTTGTCCTCAATTTCTTCGGGAGAAACGTTCTTTCCGTTTGAAAGAACGATGAGATTCTTCTTCCTTCCTTTGAAGAAAAGGAAGCCTTCATTGTCAATATATCCGTAGTCTCCGGTTTTGAACCAGTCGCCGTCAAAGGCTTCGGCGGTGGCTTCCGGGTCGTTGTAATAACCCATCATGACGTTTGTTCCGCGAACATAAATTTCACCGACTCCGTCTTCGTCGGGGTTATTGATTTTGATTTCGTTGCAGGGGAGCGGAACACCGGCACTTCCGAATTTGAATTTGTCAAGTCGGTTGCAGGTTACGGCCGGGGAGCATTCCGTAATTCCGTAGCCGTTGATTATCTGAATTCCGAATTCATACATTCCTCTTTCGTATTTTTCGTCAAGGTATGCACCGCCGCAGATGATGAGCTCAAGTTCGCCGCCGAGATTGGTTATGATCTCCTTGAAGAGCTTTCTTCTGACGTCGATTCCGAACTTCAAAAGGAAATTGCTGATTTTGAGTCCTTTTTTGAGAACGTCTTCTTTTCCGTTTTTCTTTGCGGTGTACCAAATTTTTTTATAAATTGTTTCAACGGCAAGGGGAACGGCGGCAAAGTTTTGCGGGTGATATGTTACAAGATCCTTTTGAATATCCTTGATGCTGCGGCAGATGAAGCCGTTTTCGGTGATAAGAGTTCCGGAGAAAACGGCGCTGACCCACGAAAAAGCGTGGTGAAGCGGAAGGAAGCCGATTGCGTGTCCGCCGGTAAGAACTCTGCAGGAAGAAACAACGTTTGTTGCAATGTTTCGGTGAGAGAGCATTACACCTTTGCTTTTTCCCGTTGTTCCGGAAGTGAAAACGATGACTGCAAGATCTTCGGGCTTTACGGTGTCGTTGAGATAACTTTCCGCACCGCTTTCGAGAGCTTTGTGGCCTTCTTCGATGACGTTGTAAAAGTCTTCGATTTTAATGTATTCGCGAATAACAACACCGTCGGTTTTTTTCATAAGCTCGACAGCTTCTTCAAAATCGGCGCTGTAATAAATTGCGTCGCACTGACTTCTGACCATAAGCTCGACAATGTCCTCAAAGGGAAGCTTGGGATCAAGCGGGATTGCAACGTTTGTGCTTGTTATTACGGAGTAGAAGCAGGCGATCCAGTAATAGCTGTTTTCGCTGAGAATCGCAACCTTTTGTCCGTTTTTGATTCCCTTTGAAAAAAGGTGCTGTCCGAGACCCTTCAGGTCGTAATTAACCTGATTGAAGGACTTCGTTTCAACCTCGTTTTCAAAGTTATAGAATTGATATTGCATTTTGTCCTTTCCCTTTTCACCGCCGTAAAGGACAATATCCTTCAGGGTATCAAAATCGGGAAAGTCATAAAAATTCTTAAATTTAATGTTTGTTTTCATTTTATCGATTCCTTTACAACTGAATTACATATTTGCTTCGATGTATTCGACAACGTCCTTAATTGTGACGAGAGTGGGGAGAACTCTGTCGGGGATTGAAAGGCCGTACTTTTCTTCGATGATGCAGATAAGGTCAAAAAGCTCGAAGGAGTTGAGTCCGAGGTCGGAAGTCATAACATCGTCGGGCTTTACGGAAGTGATTCTTCCGTCGGTGTAATCTTTCAAAATTTCAAGCAGTTCGTCTCTCAGATTGTTCATAATTTTTAAACCTCCGAATTCTTTAGGGCGTTTCTTTGACGCCAAATTTCATTGAAAATTTCTTCTGTTGCAAGAGATATTTTTGTAACCGAAAATTCGCAGTTTTCGGGAAAGACATACCATGTGTCGTCAAGGGTGTTGAGGTCAATGCAGTCCTCGTGGTTTCCGAAACGGTATGAGTATTCTGTATGGACGGCATATTGTCCGGCCGAGTCTATATTCATTTCAAACGGTTCGCCGTCGTAATCACGCACGCCCTTGACGCTGAAGCCGTTCATGTCATGAACGAGCTTTGCGTTTCCGAGCCGGACAAAGCCCTTTGAGTTCGGAAGGTCGTTAACGTGAGCGTCGCACTCAAGGCGGTACCGTCCTTCGAGAACCTCTTTTTTGACGTTTTCACGCTCCCATTTGTACCAGTCGGTCGGAAATTTGAATTCCGTTTCTCCCTCAAGCGCTTCAAGCTCGCCGTAATAGTTGAGCCTCCATTTTTTGCCGCAGGCCTTGCAGAAAACGGTGTCGTCTTTTGAGTCGGTTTTATATTCCGTACCGCAATGAGGGCACTGATAAAGAACCTTGTGAAGACCTTCGGCCCGCTTTTTATACGTCACTTTTACTCTGTTTTCGCTCTGCCATCTGAAGTCGTCGTTATAAAGAAGTTCTTTGATTTTTGCTCCGATTTCGTCGGCGGAAAGTTTTTTGAGCTGTTCGGGAGTGAAGGCGAGCGTCATGTCCGCCTCAACGGGAAGAAGTCTGTGTCTGTGGTTGCCCCAGAACGGGTCGTAAATGTGGTGTCCTCTGCAAGTGAGGGTAACGACCGGAACTTTTTGGTGCTTGATGAGCTGACCGACCGAATCGGGAATAACCTCGGTAAGACCGCAAAGAGAATATCTCGCTTCCGGATATATTCCGAAAATTGTTCCTTCGCCGAGAACTTTTCTGCATTGGCGCAAAAGGCTGATGTCGGCGGTGTATTTTCTTTTCGGAACCGTTCCGAGCGCTCTCAGAATTTTTTCTCTTCCGATGTAATCGTCAACGGCGGCCGGGAAAATCCCGTTAAAAGGTGCAATTGCCGAGCTCATGATATAGAAATCATAAAAGGCGT
Organism: uncultured Eubacteriales bacterium; assembly: GCA_934561055.1. Classification (GTDB taxonomy): domain Bacteria; phylum Bacillota; class Clostridia; order Oscillospirales; family Acutalibacteraceae; genus UBA6857. The sequence goes on along the minus strand of CAKTFN010000003.1, from coordinate 226,709 downwards.
TGTGGTTTGCAAGCAGAATGTACGGCGGCTTGATACCGTCCATACCGTGTTTGTGAACCTTGCCGTTTAAAAGAAGTCTGCGAATGGTTGAAAAACCTACCACACAGTGGCTGATGAAAGCATTTTGCTTCACATAAGGCATATTCATGTCGAATTTTTCGTCAGCGGGTTTTCCTCCTCTGACATATCTGCCGTATTTTTTGCTCATAACCTACCTCTTCTTATTATTTCGCACCTGGTATGGCGCAAGACATTACATTATAATAAGATATATGCCATACATAAAATGAAATTAAAATTTTTTTGCAAATATTGACATAAAACCCATGAAAGCTTCTTTTTCAAAGGGCGGATACCGTTGCCGCCGAACCGAAGGAAAATTATGCAAAAAATTAAAAAGCACTTTTTTCTCGGCTTAGGCTTCGGAAAAGGCGCTTTAAAATATTTGCGGTATTCGGCACAAAGGGGAATTTTTCGCCGAGTCTTTTTAAAACCGACGAGAACAAAGCCGTCGCAAAAGATGCGAAGCAAAGGACGTTTCTTCTTTGGTATCTCCGAAATCGAGCTTGATTCTGTTTTCGTCGAACTGTTTTTGCTGTCCATTTTGGGTAGCAGACAAAAGTCAGGAGAGGTTTCCTTTCTGTATGGGTATGATTGAATTATAGCGCGTGAAACAATAAAAATTAAGAGGGTTCTAAACAATGTGGTTTTGTTATAGAACCCTCTTGTGATTTTTATAACGTCAAAATTATTGCTGAACAAATGATCCGGCAATAGCCTGTGCTTGTTTTTGAATTCTTTCGTCATCATATTTTTCAATTTGATTCATAAGCGCAGTTTTGAATTTGTCGGGTTTGCTTATATGACTAAATATATATGTTCCGGAAGAAGTATCGATTCTTACTGTTCCGTAACCTAAAATTTTACCAAAGAAACCTTGATCAACACTTGCGTTGTTGATTTTATTAAGCGGAGCTTCCAAACTTTTGGTTTTGACAAGACCGGTTTTTCCTATGACTTTTTTGTTGGTAAAGCAAAGTACAGTTGTAAAACGGTCAATTAAAGGTTTCCAGATCGTTATAAGTCCGATAGCTACAAAAATCAGCAAAATATGGATTATCAATACGGCAACACTGATTTTTGCTTCGCATATAACGTGTTCATCTCTTCCGAGATACTTATTGACTTTTGAACTCATTTTTATCTCTCCTAAAAATTTTTTCTTATTATAGCACATCGAAACGAATTTTGCAATACATTTGTAATGCATATTTCATATATTTTTTTATATACAATAATTCCGTAAAAAGGAGTGATTGTATGAAAAAGTTCAAAATTCCATCCGTTCCGCCAACAACAAATAAGTGCATTCGCTTTCCTAACGACATCATTGAAGAAGTTGAAAATGCAATAGCCGGAAAGAACTGCACTTTTACCGCCTTTGTTGTTGAAGCGGTGAAGGTTGCCCTTGAAAACCTAAAGGAGGAAGAACAGGAAAAAAATCAATCAAAAGACGATTGATTCGGGTTTCCAAAAAACAAAAGCCCGTTCTTCGATTGAAGAACGGGTAATTTTTGAATTGCAAGGAGATAAACCGATTATCTCTTTGAGAACTGCGGTGCACGACGAGCGCCTTTGAGACCGTATTTCTTTCTTTCCTTCATTCTCGGGTCACGAGTGAGGAGGCCGGCCTTCTTGAGCGGAAGGCGGAGGTCTGCGTCGTACTGAAGAAGAGCTCTTGCAAGACCGTGGCGGATTGCGCCGGCCTGGCCGGTAACGCCGCCGCCTGCAACGCGGCAAACGATGTCGAACTTGCCGTTGGTGTCGGTTACGTCAAGGGGCTGACGAACGAGGAGCTTGAGGGTTTCAAGGCCGAAATATTCATCGATGTCTCTGTCGTTGATGGTGATTTTACCGCTGCCTGCGTAAACACGGACTCTTGCGATTGACTTTTTTCTGCGGCCTGTGCCGTAGAAGAACGGAGTTGTTTCGTACATTTTCATTTCCTCCCTTTCTTATTAAAGTTCAACAACTTCGGGTTTCTGGGCTGCATGAGCGTGTTCTGCGCCTGCATAAACGCGAAGTCTTGTGAGAGCCTTGCGGCCGATGGTTGTGTCGGGAATCATGCCCTTGACAGCCTTGGTCATTGCGAATACGGGCTTTTCTCTCATAAGGGAGCTGTATTTGACCTTCTTCATGTTACCGATATATCCGGTGTGATGATAGTACATTTTCTGGTCAAGCTTCTTTCCGGTGAGAACGGCCTTGTCAGCGTTGATGATGATAACGTGATCGCCGCAATCAGCGTGAGGAGCAAAGGTGGGTTTGTGCTTTCCGCGGAGAAGCTCGGCTGCCTTTGCGGCAACGTGACCGAGATGTTTTCCTTCGGCGTCAATGACATACCACTTACGGGTGATGTCGCCGGCTTTCGGCATATAAGTTGACATAGTCTTTTCCTCCAATCAAAATTCAAATTGCCTTAGTATCTTATCACAAGAGGTTTCCTTTGTCAACAACTTTTTTTAAAAAAATTGAATTAGATTCGCCGCGCTCGTTTTTTCTCGTTTTTCCTTCGATTTTCGTGCTGCTTGCTCGAGAATGGATTTCAAAAAGAATTTGCTATTCATAATAATACTTCCCCTCATCTTTCCGCAAAGGTTGACAAATGTAATATTAGGTGATAAAATAAGTGCGTAAATATTACAGGGGGTGCTGATGGAATCGGCTGAGATTATACCCTTTAACCTGATCCGGATAATGCCGGCGTAGGGAAAACAAGACGCCTTGTGATTTTACAATCATATTGGGGCGTTTTTTCTTTTGCCCCAGGTTGCTTCGGAACAATCACCCCTTTGAGCGTTTTGAAGCGGCGGAAAAAATCATTTTCAGGAGGTGTCGTCATGAACGACAAAAAGAAAATTTCGACAATCCAAATGCTTGCCGAAAGCGCAATTATGCTTGCTCTTTCGGTTGTACTCAACGAATTTACACCGATCAAATTTCCGTTCGGCGGTTCGGTAACCTTCTTCTCCCAGCTTCCGATTCTCGTCATCGGCTATCGCTACGGAATCAAGCAGGGACTTTTCACCGGCCTTGCAATGGGCGTGATCGAGATGCTCTTCGGGCTTAAGAACTTCTCTTATGTTACCGGAATCAAGGGATATCTCATTCTTGTCCTTGCTGATTACATTATTGCTTTCTCCGTTCTCGGCCTCGGCGCAATGTTCAAGAAGAAGATCAAAAATCAGGCTCTTTCGCTCGCTTCTGCCGGTGCGGTTGTTTCCGTGCTTCGCTTCATCTGCCACTATATCAGCGGAGTAACAATCTGGAGCGGTTATGCGGAGGATCAGCCGGTATGGCTCTATTCACTCACTTACAACGGCGGATATATGCTTCCGGAACTTATCCTCACTGTTGTCGGTGCTCTCGCCGTCGGTTCGCTGCTTGACCTTGACTCTCCGAAAATCAAACCTCTCAAGCACCAAAAGAAAGGCGCATAAGCAAAAAAAGAAAAATCAAAAAGCTGTAATTCACGGGTAACGTTAAAAAACGGTGAGCTGTGGTTACAGCTTTTCTTTATAAATCTAATCGGAATTTTGTCTTTTAGTGCTTTTGCTTCGGTTGCGACTTTAAAAATCCGATGCCGTATTGCACTTTCTTAAAAAACAACACAGCAAAACAAAAAAAGAAACCAAAAACCCGACTCACACGAGTCGGGTTTTTGGCAGAGAGAAAAAAATGAAAAAACAAACGTGGCAGTTAAACTGCCGGGGAGAGTTTGTAGAAGCTGTCAAAATTAATGAACATTCTGGTTTTCTTCAAACGGGAGCATGTTGTAAATTCTGTTGTCTTTGTCAACCATGCTTATCGGAGTATCCGGAACAAGAAGATGAATGAGAGAAATGAAATTGTTGCTGTTCTCACCCGGAAAACCGACAACAAGAACAATCGGTTTTGTTTTTGCCATATGAGCGGCAATTGTGAATACAGGATCGTCACTGAAATAAACGGCCATTTCACCTTTTGAATCCCGAACGGTCTGAAAGAGAGCGTCGAGCATTTTCGGACAATCCTTTTGCGTTTCGCCGTTAAGCGGAAGAACCGTGATAACCTGAAGCTCAGCGTCATTTTTTTCGGCAAGGATTCTTCCGGCCTCGATGAGCTTTTTCGAGCTTTCCTGCGGCGTTACGCAAACGAGAACGTTGTTTCGTTCGTTCATGTAACCACCTCCTGATTACAGCTATATGATAACGTGAATACCTAAATACAACTTTAAACGAAAAATATTTTTTTGAAAGTTCTTTTTTGCCTTGTCGGTTTTGGTGATCCGAGGTCTTTTTCATCTTGTGAGAGCATTTTATCAGTGCTTCTTAAACTGAACCTCAACAAACAGTTGATTTTTTGAAAAAAAGCCGAAAAAGTTTGTTTTTAGTCCTTCTTAACAAAATTGTAGTCATTGTTAACATCAAGTTAACAATTGTCGAATAAAAACGTATAAAATTGTCTATAAAATAGTAACAAGAAAGACACGTTGTTGGCTTTTTTGGCAACTGTCGAGAAGTTGTGAGAATGGAGTGTATAAAAAATGGTTAATTGCTGGTTCGATTATAAAACCGTCATTGTTTCCGGCGCATCAAGCGGAATCGGAAAGGGTCTTGTCAAAAAGCTCATCGCCGAGCACGGTTGCACGGTTATTGGCATCGCAAGAAACGAAAAAAAGCTTCAGGCTCTTGTTGAAGAGCTTGGCGACAAGGCGAGATATTTTTCATATTATCTCTTTGACGTTTCGGACAAAGACAGCTGGCGCAATTTTGCAAACGACATCACCGAAAAGGGAATCCGCCCCGATATACTTATTAATAACGCCGGAATTCTTCCGAAGTTTAACAAATTCGGTCATTATACCCTTGAAGACATTGACCGCGCAATGCAGGTTAATTTTTATTCAAACGTTTATTCAATGAACGTCATGCTTCCGATTCTTCTCAAATCAAAAAGCGGCGGAATCGTCAACGTTTCAAGCTCCGCGGCGCTTTGCTCGCTCGCCGGAACTTCAATCTATTCCGCAAGCAAGGCCGCAGTCAAGAGCATGACCGAGTCGATCCGTGAGGAATACCGAGGAAGACTTTATGTCGGACTTGTTTGCCCCGGTTTCACAAAGACTGACATTTTCCACAATCAGGACAAGGGCAACGAATCCGCAACGAGCGAAAAAATGCTCAACATGGTTTCAACCTCATGCGAAAAAATGGTTAACGACATCGTCAACGGAATTTGGAAGAAGAAGAGTAACATGGTTTTCGGAATCGACGCAAAAATGATGGATGACGGAACCAGAGCTTTCGGCGTCCTCGTTTCAAAGGTCAGCAGCAGCGTCATCAAAAAGGCTCACCTTGACATGTTCAAAGACGTTTTCTACAGCGATGAAGCGTAATTTTCATACTCATACCGCACGGTGCAATCATGCCGTCGGCCTTGATGAAGAGTATGTCCTTTCCGCAATCGAAGCGGGCTTTGACGAAATCGGGTTTTCCGATCATACGCCTTGGCCGTTTGAAAGCGGTTATGTTTCTCCGATGAGAATGAGGGCGGATGAGCTTGAGGAATATGTTCTTTCGGTCAACCGCCTTCGTGAAAAATACAAGGATAAGATAAAAATTCATCTCGGCCTTGAGTGCGAATATTTCAAGGATTATATTCCGTGGCTCTGTGCCGTGGGCGAAAAATACGGAATTGAATATTTCCTTCTCGGTCACCACTTTTCTCCCGATGAAGAGCACGGACTTTACAACGGAAGAATCAAAACTCATGCCGAAATCGAGCGTTATAAAAACGACGTTCTTGAGGCGCTTGAAAGCGGATTGTTTTTCTATGTTGCGCACCCGGACATCTTCATGCGTACCTACGGCGAATTCGACGATTACTGTGAAAAGGCGTCGAGGGAAATTATTGCAAAGGCAATTGAAACAAAAACGCCGCTTGAATATAACCTTCTCGGACTCACTCATTGCAAGGAGGACGGAATGAAAGAGGGTTATCCTCACTCGAAATTCTGGCATATCGCCGGAGAGATGAGCGCTTTGGCCGTTGTCGGAATTGACGCACACGACCCGAAGGCTTTTCTTGAAACCGAAAAGTTTGAAAAAGCACGGGCAATGCTCGAATCTTCCGGCGTGAAACTTGTGTTTTAAAATTATAAAGGAACTGTTTTACCGAATTTGTAAAGCAGTTCCTTTTTTGTTGTGGCTCATCGGACGTTTTTTCGGAGGTACTGCTTTAGGTGGGTTCTTTAAGCGCACATTTTATTTTTAAATTTACACCCGTCCGCTGTGCCTTGGGCGGTTTTGATTACTTTTGAAATACTCGAAGAATGAAAAATATTGCATCATCTTCTTTGGCTCCCTCCTGTGAGGAAGCTGTCGGCTCTGCCGACTGAGGGAGAGATTTTCTACGCTACGGTGTATTTTTTTATGCTGTCGCTTTGATTCGCACCGTGTACTATATCTTTCTATCCGTCCGCTCCGCTGGGGGTACTTTTGGCTGTCGTCCCAAAAGTACCCAAAAACACTCTTTTTGGTACGCCGCATTTGGAAACCGAATTTCCCTTTTGCGGGGGAAAAAGGAAAATATCGGCTTCCGATGCGGCTACAACGGTTTCGTCTGCTAATCTCACTTTTCAAAAACACCAATCCGCTATTATCTTTAAACCACACTCTGTCATGGCTTTCAGTCAGAGAAAGCTAAAAAGAACCGTTTCGCTTTCCTTTTCTCCGCGGATTTCTTGCGGTGGATTTATATATTCTGCCTTGATTTTTTCATTTTCAAAATTTTCAACATTCAAGTAAGCGTAAGTGGAAAAGTTAACGCTTAAAATCCGTACGAGGAAAAGAAGAATATTGTTGTTTTGAATCTTTGCATTAAAACAATGGGCACTAACGGTTTCGTACTACAGGCGGATTCTTCTTTCTGTATGATTGTAAAAAGTTATGAACAACACAGCTAAAGCCGCATCGGTGGACGATATTTTCCTTTTTCCCCCGCAAAAGGGAAATTCGGTTTCCAAATGCGGCGTACTTAAAAAGCGAACTTTTGGGTACTTTTGTTTCAATCGACAAAAGTACCCCCAGCGGAGCGGACGGATGTAAATTTGAAAGATGAAATGTGCGGTTAAATGAACATCATCAAAAAATACACCGTAGAGTATGAAGTCTCTCCCTCAGTCGGCAGAGCCGACAGCTCCCTCACAGGAGGGAGCCAAAGCGGAAGAGGCGAAAGAAAACAGACTTTCGGCGGACGGGATTAATTTTCAAAATTTGGTGGAAAAGTGCGGCTTTCTATGGTATAATATAATTTAATTAAGATGGAATTTTATGCCGTGCCGGCTTTCGGAAAGATTTTATCGGAGGAAGATAAATGAAGCTTTTTGAAATTTTAAAAAACGTTTCGGCAAAGGGGAACTTTGATCCCTCGTCCGAAATCGAAGATATTATTTATGATTCGAGGAAGGGCAGGGAAAACACTCTTTTTGTCTGTCTTTCGGGTGCAAGATTTGACGGTCACGCTTTCGCAAAAAATGCATATGACAACGGCTGCCGAATTTTTCTTTGCGAAAAGGAAGTTTTGCTTCCGGGTGACGCTTCGGTGATTCTTTGCGAAAACACAAGAGCCGCCCTTTCCGTTTGCTCGGCAAACTTTTTCAATCATCCGTCAAAGGAGATTGCGGTTGTCGGAATTACCGGAACAAAGGGAAAAACAACAGTTGCCCACATTGTCAAGCACGTCCTTGAAACGGCGGGAATCAAATGCGGAATCATCGGAACGATCGGAGCAAAATGCGGAGATACCGTCCTTCCGACCGTTAACACAACGCCGGAAAGCTATGAACTTCAAAAGCTTCTTCGCATCATGGCCGACAACGGCTGCAAGGCGGCGGCGATTGAGGTTTCCTCCCTCGGATTGAAGCATCACAGAGTTGACAATACGGAATTTGCCGCAGGAGTTTTTACCAATCTTTCGCCCGACCACATCGGAACGAACGAACACGCAAGCTTTGAGGAATACGCTTTTTGGAAAAAGCAGCTTTTTCACCGCTGCAAAAAAGCTTTTGTGAACCTTGACGATGCGTTTTCAAAAGAGATCATTGAAGAATGCGATTGTCCGGTTGTTACGTTCGGATTTGACGAAGAGTCGGATTACCGTTTGAAAAAAGTTCAAAAAGTCAAAAGAGGTAACAGGCTCGGCGTTGACTTTTCCTTTGAACACGGAGGGAAGGAAAAAAGTTTCTTTGTTTCGCTTCCGGGTGATGTGAACGCTTTCAATGCGGTCTGCGCCTGTGCAATCGGAGAAAGCTTCGGTGTGAGCGAGAACGATTTGAAGAAGGGACTTTCCACAGTTTTCGTCAAGGGCAGGGGCGAAGTTGTTGAAACCGGAAAAGATTTTTCCGTAATTATTGACTATGCACACAACGGCGTAAGTCTCAAAAGCATTGTCGAAACGGCAAAAGCTTATGACCACAACAGAATCATTGCGCTTTTCGGTTCGGTCGGCGGACGCACCGAGATCAGAAGGCAGGAGCTCGGACTCGTTTCCGGTGCAATCTGCGACCTTACAATCGTTACCGAGGACGACCCGGATTTTGAAGACCCGAAAAAAATCTGCGATGAAATCGCATCATATATAAAAGAAAGCGGCGGAGATTATGTTGTGATACCCGACAGAAAGGAAGCGATTTTATATGCGCTTTCGATTGCTCAAAAGGGCGATATAATCATTCTTGCCGGAAAGGGTCATGAGGAATTCATGAAGGTGAACGGAGAAAAACTTCCGTTTTCGGAAAGAGCGATTGTCGAAGAGGCACTCAATATTAAAAGAAAGTAACCGAAAAAAATTACCATAGATTTAAGAAGGTTGAGTTTTATGTATACATTCAAAAAAGAAACAGACATGAAAGCCTATGACGAATTCATTGAAAGTCACGGCGGCCAGTATATTCAATGTTCACGCTGGGAGAAGGTTAAAACAACGTGGAAATGCACCTATTATTCGGGCTTTTCCGGCGAAGAACGTGTTCTTTGCGTTCTCGTCATGGAACGTGACCTTCCGGTGGCCGGAAAAATTTGGTACGCTCCGGCAGGCCCCGTTTGCGATTATGAAAACAAAGAGCTTCTTTCCGCGTTCACGGCTTTCATGAAAGCAGAGGTTGCAAAGTGCAAAATCACGGCGTTCATTATGGATCCGCCGATTGACCTTCGTGTGAACGGCGAAAGAAAAGAAGAAGGACATGAACTTCACAAAACGCTTCTTTCGCTCGGCTATGAGCTCAATCCTTCGATTGAAAATTACACATACAAGCAGCCGGTTCAGCTTTTCATTCCGCTCAAGGACAAAAACGGAAACACACTTGAAGCAAAGGCGATTCTTAAAAAATGCGACAAGGGCGTAAGATACAGCATCAGAATCGGAGAACAAAGAGGACTTGTTGCAAAAACGTTCACCTCAAAGGACGTTGACGCCGATATGTCAATCATGGATGACTTTATGGGCGTTATGCACGACACGTCGGAGCGAGACAGCTTTGTTGAGCGCAACGGCGATTACTGCGCAAAACTCCTTCGTGAATTTGACGGTTGCAGCGATCTCAAACTCGTTTATTACGACAAAGAGCTTGACAGAAAGCTTCAGAGCGAAAGACTCAAGAAGAAAGAGGAGGCTCTTTCTCAGCTTGAAGGCGCTCACGAAAAGAAGGCACGTCAACTGCACGAAATCATCGACAGCGTTGACAAGCAGACCGAACACTTTGAAAAGCGAATCAAAGAAGCGGAAGAATTCACAAAAGAAAACCGAATTTGCGTTGCGGGCGGACTTTCGATTTACTACGCCGGAATGGGAAGCTGCCTTTTCGGCGGAACGAGGAACGTAATCAGAAACAACACCCGTTCGAGCCATTACCTCAATTATCTTCGTCTTTGCGAAAGCATCAACCGAGGCTGCAGCATTCATGACCTCGGTTACGTCATCGTCAAAACTCCGGAACTTCAGGAGGACGGAACGCTCGGAACGCTTGTTCCGGCGGACAACTTTAAGGGAATTTATGACTTCAAAAAGAGTTTTTCCGCCGATTATCACGAATTCATCGGCGAATATGTTCTCGTCGGAAACAAGATAAAATATTATGCGTATTCAAAACTTATGCCGAAGGCGAAAAAGGTCAAAATCAGCCTCATCAAAAAATTCAGATAAAGCGTTTTTTTGATAAAACAAAATCAAGAAAATCGGCAACATTTGACTATTTTTTGCGCCGGATGTATAATTGAACCATATTCAAAAACATTGATTGAAAAGGAGAAAACACCATGAAAAAAGCAGCAAAACTTCTTGCGGCCGCCGGCCTTGCCGCAGGCGGAGGATACGGAATTTGCGACCTCGTTTCAAACCTTCTTGTTGACCGAAGATTCGCCGTTCCGGAAGGCTTCGGAAACCTCGTTTCCGGCGCAGACATGACCGAGATGAGAGCCGTCGGCGAAAAAAACCGTCAGTGGCTTGAGGATTACGGCTACGAACGCTACACGATCAACGCCGACGACGGAACAAAGCTCATCGGATATCTTCTCAAACCGGAAAAGCCCTCAAAGCTTTTTGCCTTCTGTGCGCACGGCTATCGTTGCGAGGGAAGACGTGAATTTTCCGGAATTTCGCAGTATTATCTTTCACGGGGCTTCAACGTTTTTCTTGTTGACCACCGTGCCGCAGGCGAGAGCGAAGGAAAGTATCTCGGCTTCGGCTATTATGAAGCCAAGGACAGCGTGAAGTGGCTTCACTTCCTTAACGATACATTCGGAAACGACATTTCGATAGTCATTCACGGCGTTTCGATGGGAAGCGCAACCGTTATGCTCATGAGCAGCGACGAAAATCTTCCCGAAAACGTAAAGCTCACCGTTGCCGACTGCGGATATACAAGCGCATGGGACGAGTTTACATATAAGCTTGCCGATTTGAAGATTCCGGAAAAACCGCTGCTTCCGATTGTTAACGCAATCAACATCAAAAAAGCCGGCTATGACTTCAAAAAGGATACCAATGCGCTTGAAAGCGTTAAGCACGCAAGACTTCCGATGCTTTTCATTCACGGCGGAGCGGACAATTTTGTTCCGACGTTCATGGTGTATCTTCTTTTTGACGCCTGCTCGCACCCTGTTAAGGACATGATGATTGTTGAAGGCGCAGACCACGCCTCAAGCTATGTTATCGGAACACAGCAGTACGGCGCAAAGATTGACGAAATGCTTGAAAAGGTCGGTCTTGTTCCGGCAGTGCAGAAATAAACAAACGAGAGCGTCCGATGAGGGCGCTCTTTTTATGGGCTTGTTTGATATTTGAATGAAAGCAAAGAACTGCTGCAACCGTTTGAAATGATTGCAGCAGTTTTTTATATTTGGTTTACTACTCCGATAAACATAACGCCTGAAGAACCGGTGATTGCAAAGATGAACGGTCTGTCAAGAGTGAAGTCAACAGAGGTTTTAATAACTCCGAGTCCCTTAATCGTCTCAACCGTAAATGCGGCGGCAGTCACACCTTTTTCATCAACGGAAACTCTTGCGGCGTGCTGAATTTTTGAAAGAAAGAGATTGTCGGAAGAGACGGGAGAATAGTTTGCTTTTTCAAAATCAAAAGCGTCTGTCATGCCGAGAGAAACAAGATAATCTTTCAGATTAAGGTTTGAGGCAACGTCGAATTTCGGCACGCTTAATTTTACGTCGGCAGTAACCGCATTGTCCGAATTGTCCGAGCAGAGGATATCCGTTAAACGTTTTGAACCGATAACCGATTCCGGGGATACCCCTTCGTCCGGCAGAATGAAATACATATATTCGCCGCCGGAAAACTGCTTTTTCACTGCGCCGAATCCGTCCTCTTTTATATATTCTTCGTATGAACGCTGATGCATAAAGGTGCAGGTTTTATCTCCGGAAGGGGAATGAAAAACTTTTTCCGTATTCTCTTTTTCAAGAAATTCGCTTTCCCAGTTTGCGGCGTAATAAAGCGTTGAAACAAGCGTCATCGCCGTTTGCTCGTCAAATTTAATGTCGTTTGCCGCATCGGTCAGCAGATTATCGGTTGAAGAGTTAAGCCAATTTTGCAGTGCTTTTGAGTATGCTTCGTCACTTGTGTTGCCGCTGAACACCGGAGCATAATAATTTTGAGAAAGTTCTTCCAAAAAGCTTTTGTTCAGGTTAAATTTTGAACTTGTCCAAACGGAATTTGTCAGCAGACTCTTTTTTGTGCCGTCATCAATGTAATTACCCTTGAGCAGCTTTGTTGCAATTTCCCGTGCTTTTGTTTCGGAATCGGCACCGAGTATATTCAAAATCTGCTTTTGTGTTTCTCCGACGGTGCAGCTTGCAAGCATTGATAAGGCGATATAAACATTCGCCGGGGAGTAGATTTTGTTTTGGTTATCTTTCACGGAAAGAAAGCTTTCCGCTGTACGATTCAAAAATTCGGCAAAATCCGTTTTGTCAATTTTGTTGTTTAGAATGCGGTTTCTCGTCTGTTCGTAAAAATCCTCGGACTGCTTTGAATTGATGTCCTCGGAAAACTGAATTTGTTTCGGAATGTTCGGTTGAGCAACACTGTAGTTAAGAAAGTTCACGGACGGTGTTCGGTTCGTGTTTGACACTGTACTGTCTGTATTATTCGGAACGGTCGGTTTGGCGTTAAGAACATGAAACCCGAAAAGTGCGGAAATTACTGCCGCAAACACGGCAACGGCAGGAAGAACACGCTTGAAAACAAGACTTTTTGAGGTCATGGCTTTGTCTTTTTTTTCGTATTTGTTTTTTTGATTTGAACGGGTAACGAGTTCATCATCAATTCTTGACAACGAATCGAATAAATCATATTTATTCATTTTGATACCTCCGTCAGATATTTTTTTAGCTTGTTCCTTGTTCGGTGAAGAATGAGGCGAACGTTGGCTTCCTTCATTTTGTAAAAGGCCGCAATTTCAAAACTGTTTTGCATAAAATGATATCTGCGTATGAAAACATCACATTCACGTTCCGTGAGACTGTGAAGAAAATCATTCAGCAGACTGTCAATACGGTCGGCCGCCGCATTAAAATCGGAAGGGATACACCCGGAAAGTTCGGACAGCAGAATTTCGTCGCGGTCAATGATTTCATTGGGCGAAACGCCGAAAACGGCCGCAATTTTTGTTGCCGTGCGGAAGTCCGGACGACGGGCACCCGATTCCCATTTTGAAACAAGATCCCTTGACACAAACAATTTTTCAGCGAGCTCTGACTGAGTTATGTTTGCCTTTTGCCGCAATTCGTGAATTTTTTGAGCGCTCTGCATATTACCACCTCCATTGCACTTTTATTATATCCGAGCCAAGGGGCAATAACAAGGGACAAAATGTTTCATTATTGTGCTGCCGGTTTCAACGCGAAAAAAACCCCTGCCGTATCGGTGTGATACAGCAGGGGTATTTGCTATTTTTATTTGACCGCGATTTCAAATTCAAGTTTGAAATTTGTTCCCTTTTTCATGAGATAAGGTTCATGAATGCAGGCGCTTCCCGGTGCGTCGCCGCCGACACCTCTTTGCATGAGGTCAAGCGTGACGTTTGTGAAGTCCTTATGGGGAAGAAGATGCTCGTGGGTTGCCTTGTCGAGGTCTTCGAGCGAATAACGCAGTGCGCCGAAGCAGAAAACGGGTGAGCAGCCCTTTGCGGCGAAGGAAAGAGTGTGGCCTTCGCTGTCGGAAAGCTCAAGCGAGCGGACGTCGGTGCGCTGGCCGTTCTCCTGCGGACGCATATATCTGTGTTCAAGCTCCTCAACCTTCATGTTGTAGATGCCGATTTTTCCGCCGGTCTTTCTGTCGCAGTAGGTTTCCTGCGGTCCTCTGCCGTACCACTTTACAAGATCGAATTCGCCCGGAAGTCTGAACTGAAGGCCGAAGCGAAGCATATCCATGAGCGGCGTACCTTCATAGGAAACGTCGATTCTTCCGTCGGAGTGAACGGTATAGAAAATCTTAACGCCCTTCATGCCTATAACGCTGATGTTCGTTTCAACCCTTGCGCTGTGGCTGTACTGATGAACAAGAGTAGCTTTGCTCTTTGCGAGAGCGGTCGAACGTCTCCATTGGAAGAGGGGATTGAGGAAGATGAGCGGCGGAGTGAAGTTGAGATAGTCGATGTCGTTATCGGTGAGAGGTCTGTAGAAATTCGGGCTGAACGGCTTGAGAAGATAGGTCTTTTCGCCCTTTTGAATCTGAGAAAGCTGACCGTTTTCAAAGGTATAAACAAAGCCGTCGCCGGTTACGGTGAAGAATTTTTCCGTTCCTTCAATCTTAACTTTTCCGGTGTCCTTCGGCTCTTCCTTCGGGAGAGCTTCACGAAGAACATACTGGTCAAAGGTCTGTTCATAGCCTTTTTCGCAGAATCTTGTTGCCTCTCTTCTGAGGAAGGAGAAAACTATGATGATTTCGCCCTTTGCGCTTTCGGGAATTTCAACCGGGAGGGTGAACTCTTTTTCCGAAAGGGGAGCGGTATCGGCGTACTTTTCCTTTTCGACTTCGCCCTTGAGAATAACTTCGCCGTTGTTCGTAACAACGTAGCAAAGGTCAAAAGCGGAAAGGTCTGAGAAAAGCTGCTTGTTTTTGACGATATAAACGTCCTTTGCGTTTTCCTTCTTTTCAACCTTCATTTCGGCATAGACTTTTTTAACTTCGTAAGCCGAGGGGTGAAGGGTTCTGTCGGCGGCAATGATTCCGTTCGCATTGAAGTATGTGTTGCTTCCGGTGATTGCGCAGGTGTTATACGGCGGAACGAACCAGTTCGATTTTTCGTCGTAGTCTGTTCCGTAAAGCCAGATATCGTTTCCGTTTTCGTCTTTTTTGCGGATTGCCTGGTCAACAAAGTCCCAAATGAAGCCGCCGGCAAGGTTTTCGTATTTTTCAAAAGCGTCCATGTATTCCTGGAAGTTTCCGAGGCTGTTTTCCATCGCATGGGCGTATTCGCAAAGAATGACCGGCTTTGTGTAAAGCTCTTTTGCGATCGGTTTGTTGTCTGCGGCGAGTGCGTTTGCAATGTTGTCGAACACACCGATTGTGATCGGTTCCTTCTTTCCGAGCTTTTCAAAGTCCTTCTCGCTCGGATACATACGGCTGATTACGTCGCTCTTTGTGAAGTCAAAGTCGCCTTCGTAATGGAACTGTCTCGTTCTGTCAAGGCGCATTGCGGCCTCTTTCATGCGAAGGAAGTTGCTTCCGTCGCCGGACTCGTTTCCGAGGCTCCACATGAAAACGCAGGCGTGGTTTCTGTCTCTGAGAACCATTCTTTCCATTCGGTCAATGACGGCCTTTGTCCACATCGGGTTGTCTCCGGGAACACCCTTGCGGCGGACGCCGTGGGTTTCAAGGTCGCATTCGTCCATTACCCAGAAGCCGTATTCGTCGCAAAGGTCATAGAATTTCGGGTCGTTGGGATAATGGCTCGTTCTGATTGCGTTGATGTTTGCGCGCTTCATGATGTTGAGATCCTGAATATATCTTTCATAAGGAACTGCCCAGCCGTAATCGGGGTCGTAATCATGGCGGTTAACGCCTCTGATAAGAAGCGGCTGACCGTTGACGAGAATCTTTTCACCCTTGATTTCAACCTGCTTGAAGCCGATGCGGATAGCCTTGAAGGTCACTTCGTCGCCGCAGGTGATTTTAAGAAGGAGAGTGTAAAGTTCCGGCTTTTCGTTCGACCAAAGGGCGGGAGACATGATGCGCTTTTTGAAAACGAGCTTGTTTTCGCCGGCTCTTGTGATGAGTTCACTGCTTCCGATTGCAATGTCCTTTCCGTTTTTAAGGAGAACGGCGGCAATTTCGGCAAACTTTCCGGCGTCGGAATAATCGTTGATGAACAGCTCGGCGGTGAGGTCGGCGTCGGTGTAATTGTTGATGAGGTCGGTTGTAACATAAAGGTCACGAAGGCAGACCTTCGGTTCGCTGTAAAGATAAACCTCACGATAAATTCCCGAGAAGAACCACATATCCTGGTCTTCAAGGTATGTTCCGTCGGTATAACGATAGACAACGGCGGTGAGCTGGTTCTTTCCTTCCTTGACGTAATCGGTTACGTCAAATTCGTGCGGAGTGTTCGGACCTTGAGAATATCCTACTCTTTTTCCGTTGAGGAAAACCTCAAGTCCGCTTTTTGCCGCGCCGAAGAAGAGGAAAATTTCACGACCGAGCCATTCCTTCGGAAGGTCAAAGGTTGTTCTGTGAACGCCGACTTCCTGAGCGGCGTGATCGATTGAGGGAATTTTGCTTTTTTCAACGCTGATGCAGTTCGGGAAAGAGTTTGCGTAATAATAAGGTTTTGTGTAATCTTTCTGAAGCTGCCAAACGCCGGGAACGGTGATGTTTTCCCAGTTTGAATCGTCAAAATCGGCGTCGGTTGTTCCGAGGGGAGCTTCGGCAATGCCCTTTTCCCAAAGGAACTTCCATTCTCCGTCAAGAGAAATTTTGAAAGGGGAGTCCTTTCTTTCGGTTGCGCTTTCGGCTGTTTTGTGCGGAAGGGCAATGACGTGGCCGTCCTGCTTGTTTTCCTGAATAATCTGAGGGTTTTCCCAAATGTACTTCATATCGCAGTCCTTTCTATGTGAATAATTTGTTTTTTTCTTTTTCGGCTTTTGCCGGAAGAATATGCGTAAAACACGACATATATAATAGTATACGGATTTTTTAAATTTTTTCAACACACTTTGTGATTAATAAAAATAATTATTGTAAAGTTTGTGAGTTGCGGTGTATCGTGCGTCGAAGCTTTCGCAGCCGATTACAACAGTGATGACCGTGTGGCGGCTGTTGGTTGCGGCGGAAATGATTCCGGTGTAATTTGTGTCAACCGTTCCGGTTTTCATTCCGTGGGCATAGCTTGAATATTTTGAGCTGTAAGGAACGATGAGGCTGTTCGTTGTTGTCCAGTATCTTCCTTCGCCGGTGAGGGCGGTGACGTATTTTGCGTTCGTTGAAGTAATCTTTGCAAGGGCGGGATTTTTGAGAATGTTTCTTGCAACAAGAAGAAGGTCGTGGACGGTTGAGTAATGACCGGAAACGGGATAGCCGTGGGGATTTACGCAGTGAGTTCCGGTTGCTCCGATTGATTTCATGTAATCATTCATCATTGAGACGAAATAATTTTTTGCTTCAACGTAACCCATGTTGGGATTCTTTGAAACTTTTCTTGCACAGTTGACGGCAATTGTGTAAGCTGCGTCGCCTCCGGACGGAAGGAGAAGCCCGTAAAGAAGGTCGCCGAGGCGGAACTTCTCACCCCGTTTGATTCCGCAGGTACTTGAAAGCGGTTCAACCATGTTAAGTTCGTTTCCGACGGTGATCACCGAGTCAAGGCTCATATTTTTCGTTGCGACGAGAGCGGTGATGAGTTTTGTGATGCTTGCCGGGTAGCAACGTTCAAACATTCTGTTTCCGAAAATCATACGGCTGTTCGTCACGTCGTAAACGCAGGACATATAATTGAAAATCGGTTCCGCAACGGAAATTTTGATTTTTACGGTGCTGTTTCCGTTTTTCGCCGTGAGAACGGCCGAACCGGTTTTTGCGGCATAAATCAAATCTCTTTTTGCAATTTGAAGAACGTTTTCGTTCGAGCTTGAAAGGGAAAGATATTTCGTTCCGGCGCTTGAAGAAACGGCAATGTATTCGCCTTTTCGGATGTTGTTTTTTTCAAGAGTGATTTTGAGCTTTCCGGTTTTTCCGACCGTCCGATCAGAAATTTTTCCTTTGAGGGACTGGTTTTTCGTTTCAACAATCGGCCTTATTACGAAGAAGTAATTCGTAAGGCTTTTTTCTCCTGTGTAAGTATATTTCGGGCTGTCGGTTTTTCCGACATAACGGAGTTTTCCGTTTTTTGTTTCCGAAACGTAAATTTTATAGTAAGTCACAGGAGAGAGTTCTTCCCATTTAAGGAGGGTTTTTGTTCCCTCGATTCGGGCGGTTTTTATCTTTTCGATTTTTTTGGGAGTAACATAAAAAAGGGCGGTGTCCGAAAAAGCGGAAGTGTTGTTTTTGCTCACGGCGCGGACACGGATTTTATATCCGGTTTTTCCGTCGAGACTGCGGATTCGGAAATTCACGTCGGAGGTTTCACCGACCGATTTATATGCGGTGACTTTCGTCGGGCTGACAAAGACCTGATATTTTTCCGCACCTTTGACGGCTTTCCATGAAATGTTGATTGCAGAAAAAGACGTTTTTGTTGCTTTCACCGAGGAGACGGTCGGAAGTTTTGTTTTCACGGTGAGAATTTTTCCGACAGGGCCGAGAACTCTTTTTCCGTCTTCAACCGTGTATGCTCGGACGGTGAATTTATAATTTTTGTTCGCTCTTAGATTTTCGGCACGGAAGGAATTTTTTTTGACGTTTCCAAGAATTTCGTAGCCGTCTCCGTTCGCCTTGTAGACACGGTAGCCGTCGGCACCTTCAACCACGTTCCAGGAAAGGGTGCAGGCGGTGCTTTCTCCGAGAGCTTTGAGCGAATCCACTGCATCAAGCTTCGCCGCAAAGGAGGAGAAAAAAAAGACGGACGAAATCAAAAGCGCAAGTCCGAACGTCAGAAAAAGAGAAGCGGTTTTTTTCATGTTCAACATTCTTTCTTTTAAGATAGTATATAATAAATAATTCTATCACACACCGGCGAACAGGTCAATAAAAGGAGAGTAATTCAATGAAAAAAGGGCGTTTTTTCGGCTTTTCACATCGAAATTTTCTTTCAACAAAGTTTTCAACATAAATTCGTGGGTTTTCAACGTTTTATGTTGAATTTTCAACGTGATTTTGACGGTTTTCAACGCTTTTTGCGGAATTTTTAACATTTATTCATTTTTTTCAACATGATGAGGAAAGTTTTCAACGTTTAAACATTGAAAAATGTTGAAAAAAACGGGCAAAAATACCATGTAAAGGTTTTTTCTTGTCGAAGTAAAGGGAAAATACTTGCACCGGGGAAAATTGCGAACAAACCGGCACCGTCCGAACCTGAGCCGATCCGAAAAACGCTTCCGTTTTCGGCGTATAATTTTTATGCGAAACCGTACCGGTACATATAAATTCACGGGCATTGAAAAGGGAAAACTTCGGAAAGCTTTGAGCGGCTTGCATATGCATAACCGCACGAGCGCAAGGAATTACTATGTCATTTTCACCAAACGGCAAAACCCTTTTTTGTAATAAAATCCAAATATTAAACTTTATTTAATCTTTTTCCCCTTTCGCCTTGACTTTGTTGATTTTTAAATGATATACTGATACCAACTAAAAGTGACTTTTTCAGGAGAATTGCGCCCAAACGGTGGGGAACGGTCAGGTCAGGGACCGCACCGAAGAAGGCTCTGAACGAACGGAAAAGTCTGGGTAATACGGCTCGGAAAAATAGGGTGTTGCCCACGGTTAATTTTTCTAAGGAGGAAATCTTATGAAAAAATATTTCAAAAAAAGCCTCTCGCTCTTTATGGCGGCTCTCATGCTCATGAGCTGCTGGGTGTTCTTTGCGCCCACAAAGGCTTGGGCTGTAGATTCAAGCGGAAATTATACTTGGCGTTTGTATGTTAATTGCTACAATTCATACACAGGCAATGAAGGCTGGTATACGATAACCGGAAAAACCAATAACGGACGTGGTTCGGATACAACGATTGCCTCAAAATGGGGCATGGGTTGCGGTTCGGGTTCAATTTTTGACAAGGAAAAAGATGGATATTATCCCGATGCCAACGGATCAGCATCGTCGGCCTTTCCGTACAAAATGCAAGCATATACATATAAGAATTCCGGACCAAGCTGGGGATGGAAAACCGACGGTGCTTTTAGAGCCGAACTTCAGGTAAAGAAGGCAGACGGAAACTGGGTTACCGTTTGTAGCGGTGACTCAGGCAAGAAAACGGGTCACACTGCTATTCAAGTAAATGCCACCGGTTCAAGCAATTTCCCGGCAGTCAATTCCACCTCTTGGGTAAGTGCACCCACTTCCGATCTTACAATCAGTGGCGGTACGGCTACTGTGAGCAGAGCAATGACTTTCAATATGTTCGATCAGTATGGCGTAAGACTGAGTTCGGCTGCGATTAATGCACTTGGAAAGGCTCCGACGGCTACTGTTTCGGGTTCTCGTTTTGGTACAATAGGTAAGGATTCAAGTAAGAATATATACTATGCCATTGATAATTCCGAAAAGGGTTCGTATAAAATCACCATTTATGTGAAAGCGAATGCCAAGAGTAAAGACTATGACAGTCAGACGATTTCAGTTAATGTTACTTCGGACAACAAATCGGCAGGCAAAAAGACATTTTCCTTATATGACCCGCAGTATACGTTCTCGTTCAACGGCAACGGCGGAACAATCACTCCGAACGCCTCTGTAAAGAAATACTATTACAATACAATGGAGGCGGATAAGATTCCGTCAACCGGTATAAAAACCGGTTATGAATTCCTCGGCGTGTATGCGGCTGCACATGTAAACTATGACACAAACAAACCGGCCGTCACGGCATACGGCAATAGGCTCACAACCGCAACTCCGTTTGAACAAACTCAAACTTGGTACGCCGCATGGTGGGCAAAGAACGCAACAGTCACTCTCGTTGACAACGGCGGAAACGTTGTTGCAACATATACCGCTAAGTATGACCAGCCGCTTCAGTATGTCATAAATAACAACGGTGCAAATCCGCTTCCGGAGAACGTTCCATTCAACAGAATCGGCGAAACGGGTTCGTTTGATTATGCGTTTAACGGAGACTGGAAAGTTGTTGATGCAAAGCAATATAACGAAAACGGTGAACAGGTTCCGTACAGTGAAGCATACGGTTCGGATATAAGCTGCGTAATTAAGGGCGACACCGTTTTCCAGGCTCAGTATGATATGACAAAGAACAGCTACACCGTTGATTACCGAAACGAAAACGGCGACGTTCTTCAGAGCAAGTCATACAGCTACAGAGACAACGCAAACTTTGAATCAACCGCTCCCGCAAAGGCGGCCGACAATTACTTCACCTATAGTTTCATCGGCTGGCACAAGGTAGTCGGCGACGAGCAGAAGAAGGGATACGTTGTTAACCATGACGGTTTTGTCAGCACAAGCGCAACCGACGACAAGGCCGACAGCGAAAGAAAATACGTTGACATCGTTGACGACTTCACCGTCAGAGCGGACACAACCTATGTTCCCGTTTTTGAAAAGACATTCATTGATTACACGGTCAACTTCGTTTACAAAGACGACGAAGGAAACGTAATCACAACCGAAGCGAAGAAGTATCATTACAATGACGCTCTTGAAACTCCCGAAGTTCCCTCGAGCTACAACTTTGACGGTTCAAGATATACTCTTCAGGAAAATGACTGGAGAAAGAACAGTGAAAGCGGTGAGGTTGCCGGAGCAATGCCGACCGTCGCAACCGAAAACGCAACATACTATGCAACCTATGACGCAGGTATCCCGTCCGTATACGACGTAAAGTTCACATATATTGACACCGACGGAACCGAAAAGACGGTTTCTCAGAAGGTTACGCACGGAAGCAACATTATCGAACCGACGGACGTTCCTCAGAAATACAGAGACGATGAGAACGAATATACCTTCGCAGGCTGGCTTGACCAGGACAAAAACGCATTCAACGCAAACTGCAAAAAGGACCTTCAGTATACCGCTCAGTACACCGCTTCAAAGCTTTACACCGCAACCTTCATGAACGAAGGCGAGCAGGTCGGCGAAGTTTTGAAATATGTTAAGGGCGAAACAATCGTTCTTCCAGCAACTCCGACCAAGGAAGCCGACGTAATCGCTTCAAAGTATACTTTCAGTGGCTGGCTTGACCAGAACGGAAATGCAAACTCCGTAATGGGTGAAGAAGACCTCGTCTTCAACGCTCAGTATGACCCGACTTACATTGATTACACAATCAAGTTCGTTTGGAAGAATGCCGACGGAAGCGACTACACCCAGGAAAAAACCTATCATTACGGCGATACCGTTGCCGTTCCGGAAAACCCGTCCGAATATCACGACACAACTTACAAGTATGAATTCAAAGCATGGGACAACGATGTTGCAAAGCGTTGCACAAAGGACATGACTTACACCGCAACATACAGAAAGACCTATGTTTATTACATGATTACTTTCTTTAAGGAAGTTCTCGGTGCGGACGGAACAATCGGATACGAAAAATACACAACCGACTCTTTCATCTTTAACGAAAAAATCAGAATTCCGGTTGTTGCTCCCGATCCCGCAATCCTTAATCCGGGCGGAGACAAGAACCTCACGAACAAGATTGCCGGTTGGCAATACAAAGACGAAGAAGGAAACCTTAAGGATTTCGTCAACGGCATGAAGATTGAAAGAAACATGGAGTTCTATCCTGTTTATAAGGCAGTTAAGAGCACCCGTATTGTTCACCTTCTTGATTTTGACGGAACAAAGATCGGCGATATCACCGTTGAATACAATGAAGCTCTTTCAAACGAAAGCACATATTCCGTTCCGAAGAGAAAGTACGGCGACGCCGTTCATTACACCTTCAGATCATGGGTTAAGAATGACGGAACCGATTTTGACATCAATACCCCGATCACCGAAGAAATTACCCTCACGGCAAGCTACAGCGAAAATGCCCACGTATTCGGCGAAATCGTTGCAGACAAAGCTCCGACCTTCTTTGAAACCGGACTCGGAACAAGAGTCTGCGAATGCGGAAAAGTTCTTCCGGATCAGGTCATTGAAAAAATTCCGGATACCAAGGCTCCGACCTCAAAGCTTTACGTCAAGGATTCAATCATCGAAACCGGTGACGCCGTTGACATGAGCGAATCGATTTATGTTGCTCCTTCAAACAACCTCATCCTTGCAACCGATGACAAGGCCGAAGCAAGCGAATATAATCCCGACGGAAACGGAATCGGAACGGGCAGAATCGAGTACGCGGTCTCAATCGGAAAAGGTCTTCTTAATTATTCGGAAATTACCGATTGGAAGCTTCGCTTTGACTATGACGAATATGTCAACGAATTGAAGGCGGCGAACGAAAAAGCCGGTCTCGGCTATGTACTCACCGAAGAACAGATTCTTGCTCTCGGAGAATACGAAACCAACACCAGCGCATACGTCGGCGATCTTGTTGACGATTTCAAAATCAACGACGGCGAATTCTTCGTATTCTATGCAAAGATTACCGACAGAAACGGAAACGTAAGCTACATCCATTCAAGACTTCTTGAACTTGACAATACCGTACCGACAGTTGCTCTTTCGGGCGGCGGAAACGGCGGAAGCAAGTTCTGCACAAAGGCAACCGCAACCGCAACGGACGAAACCGAACTCGTTTCGCTCACCGTTGACGGCAAGGAAGTTGAAATCAAGGATAACACGGCAACGGTTGAAATCACCGAAGCCGGAATCCATCAGATTATCGCAACCGACAAGGCCGGAAACACAACGGTTAAGAACATTACAATTGTCGGCGAACACAAGGAAAAGAGATACACAACAGAAGCCACCTGCGAAAACGACGGACAAATCGTTGTCAGATGTACCGTTTGCGGCGAAACGGTCGGCGAACCGATCGTTATTAACAAGCTCGGCCACAAGTGGGAAGTTATTGACGAAGTTGCCGCAACCTGCACCGAAAACGGTTACACTCTTGAACGTTGCGCAAACTGCGGAACAACGAAGAAGACCGTTCACGAGGGCTCTTCAACCGGCGAGCATACTTATGGCGACTGGAAAGTGATCACCGCCGCAACCTGCTCAACCGAAGGAAAGCGCATTAAGGTTTGCTCGGTTTGCCATGACACTGTTACGGAAGTTATTCCCGTTGATGCAACGGCTCACAAGTGGGCACGCAGCGTTGTCACAAAACCGACCTGCACCGAAAAGGGATATTCGACAAGAATTTGTAAGCTCTGCGGCGAAACTGAAACTTACGGCGAAACCGAAGCACTCGGCCACGAAAAGAGCGACGAATGGGTTGTGACCGTTGAACCGACCTGCACCGAAGAGGGCGTTAAGGTTCAGTACTGCGTAAGATGCGGCGACAAGTACGACGCAATGGCAACGGAAAAGATTCCGCCAACAGGCCACTCCTGGAGATGGGAAAAGAACGTTGAGGCAACCGCAGACGAAGAAGGCTACACTCTTTATGTCTGCATGGTTTGCGGCGAAGAAAGAAAGACCAACATCGTTGAAAAACTCGCAAAGACAACAATTACCTTCTACGGCGAAGACGGAACGACCGTTCACAAGGAATTCAAGGATTTCGTTGAAGGCTCAGTAATCACGGCTGCCGACGTTGAAACTCCTGTAAAAGCTGAGGACGAAGCTAACAAGTATGTCTTCTCCGAATGGGTCGATGCCGAAACCGGCGAAAAGGTTGCTCTTCCTATTGTTGCCGGAAAGAGCGACATCAGTCTCAAGGCTGTTTTTGAAGCAAGAGCAAAGAAATTCACCGTTGTTTTCTATAACAGCGACAACTCGCTCTTCAGAAGAGTCGGCTATCTCGCTTACGGCGAAGAAGTCAAGCTCACTTCAACTCCGACCAAGAAGAACACAAAGATTAATTCTTATGAATTCATCGGTTGGGCTCCGAAGGACGCAACGCAGATTTATGAAAATGACATCGTTGACTCCGAAGGCAACGTAATCGCCGAAAGAAACGTTTATCCGACAGTTACCGCAACCGTAAACAACGCAGAATACATTGCGGTATTCAAAGAAACAATCAATCAGTACAAGGTAACATTCGCTTATTCTTACACCGACGTCATCGGAACAATCACCGTTAACGCCGGAACGGATGCAACCTTCCCGGCAGATATCTACAAAGATCATCCGGTAAAGGCTTCCGACGAGAAATACCATTACGCCTTCAAGCAGTGGAAAGGCGATTCACTTGAAAACGTTGTTGCTCCGACCCTCGCAATCGCAGATTTCACCGCAACATATCATACGGTTGAAAGCGAAGTAATCGACAAGCAGCCGACCTGCGAAGAAACCGGTCTTGCGATTTACAAGTGCAGCTGCGGATATTCATGGACGAAGGTTCTTCCGGCTCTCGGACACGACTTCGGCGACGTTCAGCCCGACGGAAAGCGTCACTGCTCACGTTGCGACGCAACCGAGGAAAGCGGAATTCAGTACACCGTCAAGTTCTACATTGAAGGCGAAGCCACTCCGTTCAAGACAATCGGCTTCCTTTCATACGGCGCAGACATTTCGGAAAAAATTCCGACTCCGAAGAAGAACGATACCGACACAACAACTTATGTGTTCGACCATTGGTATAAGCTCGGCGATCCCGACAAGAAGGAAGTAAAGATTGAAAACATTATTACCGCCGACGCCGCATACGTTGCAATGTTCAAAGAAACCGTCAAGAAATATAAAGTCATTTATGCGATTGACGCAGAACACGTTCTTCAGATCAGTGAAGTTGAAGCCGGCACAAAGGTACTTCCGGAATACACCGGAGCAACCCCGACAAGCTCGAAGTTCGACACGAAGTATCACTACGTATTCTACGGTTGGTCAAAGACTTCCGACGATTATCCTCACGGAATCATTTCCGACGTTTATATTACGGCGGTCTTCATTGAAGAGGATCATATCTTTGAAAGTCAGGCCATGAGAAACGCAACCTGCACCGAGCCGACGAAGGAAATCTTCAAGTGCAAAAAGTGCGATTGCACTTATGAAAAGACGACCGGAAAGGCACTCGGCCACAGTTGGAAACTTGTTTCAACCGTTGAACCGACCGAAACGGTTGCCGGATATGAACTTTACAAATGCACACGTTGCTCGGAAGAATATAAGAAAGAGCTTCCCGCAAAGGCTTATATCTACTTCACCGTTACCGTTGTTGACCAGAACGGAAAACCGGTTCAGGGCGCAACAGTTTCAATCTTCGACGGAACGAAGTTCGTTGCATCCGCTTTGACGGAAGCAAACGGAAAGGTAACGTTCAGAGTTGATGCGGCAAAGAAATACCGTGTTGTTGTTGAATATGACAAGCAGCATGTTGAAGGCGACATTACGGTTAATCAGGACGGCTCAACTTCAGGCGGAAGCATCGGCGTTCAGGTTACGCATTGCTCCTGCACCTGTCACAGAAACGGACTTTGGCCGGCAATCTTCCGCTTCTTCCACAAGATCATCAAGATGCTTACCGGTGAGTTCGGTTGCTGCGGTGATCCCGATTCAAGATACGGAAAGTAATTTTAACATTAAGCACCGCTCGAAAGAGCGGTGCTTTTTTTGTGTTTTACAAGATGTTGTGTGCCGGAAAAGCAAAAATACAAGCTGTCGGGAAAAGAAATTTTCATTCCCGGATATCATTAAAATCAGAGGGTAAATCTACACAAAAAAGCCTTAAAGCATATATGCAATATGTAGAAAAGCAAAAACTATTAAAAAAAATATTGAAATAAAGTACCTAAAATGTTATACTTACTACAGTTATAGGTGTCTCTATGGGTGTATTGCACCCTTTTTCGGGTATTATGAACGAAAAAAATGAAGTGACCTGGGGAGATTTTAGGTACTATTATAGGGAATCCTATGTTGAGTATACATACATTTTTCATCTAAGGAGGAAAACTTTATGAAACTTGGGAAAAAACTTCTGAGTTGCATCCTCGCAGTCATCATGATTGTGTCAAGCATGTCTGTTTGCTTCAGCGTTATCGCTGCGGCTGACGTCAGCTCTGTCACCGGCGCAATCGAAACGTATTATGATGACCTTATGGAGTCCATCAAGTCGGGAGACGCAAAGCGTGTCCCGAACAAGGCCGGCGGACAGAGAATGACCGTTGCGGTGGACACCTACACAAGCGCATGGTACAATGTAACACGTGCGTGGTATGAGTATGCAATCGGAAAAGGACGCGGTAAAACTTATACCGCTATCTACAACGACCTTCTTGCGGCAGCGAAAGCCCGTGTTGCAGAGGGCAGCCCCATTGCCGAAAAGGATTATAAGGCAGTTCTTGATTACTATAACTGCACTACCGGTGGTCCTATGACTATTGAAGTCAAGCCCGGCTATGACATTCTTGCGTGGGATACTGCCGACGCAATGGAGACCGACCGTAACTATCATGACGCAACCTTCAAAGTTACTTTTGACGGCGGCGTCACCGGCGGTACCCTCACCGACGAACCCGCTGTCGGAGAAATCCGTGAGAACATTACGCAGATTAAGAATGCAGTCCTCACATGCCGTGCAAAATTCGGTGAATGGTTCAAGCTTGACCTTGACAACATGAGCGACGACGAGCTTCTTGCGCTCGTTGACGGTGAAGGCTCATGCGGTGCAACTCTCGGTCAGTATGCGGATGCAGTCGCAATCTGCTCCTCCGGTATTTTCCTTACTACCGATGACGCACAGACGAAGGCGGCAAAAATTTGGGATCATTATATTAAGCCGGCAACCGGTTATAAATATGCTCAGGCTCAGGAGTGGATCAACGGAAGATTGATGACCGCTCTTTATAAGGCATACGCAAATCTTTTCGTAAAAGATTTCAATGCGCTTATGACTTTTGATCTCGTAGACAAAACCGTAATAGCCGAGACTATGCGTGAGCATTACAATGCCGTAATGACAAGAATTTACGAGCTTGATAACCTTAAGAACCCGACCGACACAAGCAAGATCATTGCCGACGAGGTTAAGGCGCAACTTCCCGACGGTTACAGAGCAACTGTCAAGGACTATGTCAGCCGTGTTGAAGTAGCTGTTGCTCAGCGTTACGCAACCGGTCCGTATGCTTCGGGCGAAGCTGCTTATGGCGACCAGCTCACTGACCTCATTGGTGAAACCGTTCCGACCTATGACCACGGTGATGCAGACGCCGCAACCGCATGGCCGGGTTCGGAAGACGAAGCAAAGGCAAAGGATTTCCTCAAGAGAGCTTATGAACTCATCGGAAAGATTGACTCTGACATTCTCTTCTTCGTTCCGTTCAGCGATCCTCGCTTTACTGCAGAAACCGGCGGCGTTGACAAGGCTCTTTCCTCGGTTCGCAAGCAGAACGTTTCGGCTGAAAGATATAATCAGCTTCTTGATAAAATCAAAGCCGTAAGTCTTGACGTTGAAGGTAATGAATTCTATCAGCTTAAGGCCAAGATGGACGGACTTATGAAGTCCACAATCCTTGACGGAAGAAGAACAAGCGACCTCACTGCTTACTATGAAGAATTCAAAGGTTATTACAACCGCGTTGAAGCTCTTAAGAACGATCCGAACAAGACAGAAATTTATAACGAAGTCTTCACCGACGGAATCGATTCATACACAGAATATCTTAAGACAATTCAGCAGAGAACCGCACGCAGAATTTATGAACAGGTTCAGCTTGTTATTAAGTATGCAGGCGAAGGCGGTTCAAAAGGCGCTCGTTACAGTAACTATGAAGCAATCATCAAGGCTCACGACGCAATCGAAATGAGCCAGGGTACTCTTCGCAGCTTTATGGGTTCGCTCAACGAATTCACAACGGCTGACGGAAAAACCGTAACCGTTGATCAGGTTATTACCCTCTGGAACGAAGCCGATAAATATGATAAGCAGGCAAGAGATTATAAGGCTGCTTTTAAGCAACTTATTAACGGAGTTGCAAGCAGCAAAGACAGAGACTATAACCTTCTTAACAAGCTCTTTGAAGCAGGCTTCGGCGGAGACAAAAAGTGGGTCACCGCTATGAACAAACTTAACTATGAGCAGATAGTTAACTTTGTCAACGACATCGGCCTCACTTCCGGAAAGATTTCTTCAACCCAGCTTCGTTCTCTCATGGATGCTGCTGTTAAAGATTTCGATAAGATTCTTGTTTCCGAAGATATCGGTACACTCCTTAATGAACTCATGGCTAAGGCCGATGAAGAAGGAAAGAAGGTTTCCGGCCTTGGCGTATGGAACTATGATTATAAAGACGCAAACGGCGTAACCCATAAAAAGGGTACGCAGGTTAAGACGCTCGCCGAATTCCTCATCAACACAATTCAGGGAATTATGTACGGCGGAATGCTTCAGGATCTCATGTTCAAAACCGTTATGCCCGTTCTCGGTAATGCAATCTTCAGCATGACCGATGAAATGAAAGCTCTCGGTATCGGACTTTTCTATCAGGGCTTCGGTATCTCCGATATCGCAAAGCAGATTATTATCACTCAGCCCGCTCAGTGGTGGGTTGACGGAAGAGGACCGTATGCAGGTGACTACGACCTCAGATGGGTTAAGGCACTCAACGGTTCTTACGGACTCGGCTCTTATCCGATGGCAATCAACGCAATGAAGAGCGCTCAGGTTTGGGAGCGTGGCGGAAACGTTATTACCGGTAGAACTCTCATTTCGTTCTATGATGAAGCAACAAGGGACAAGTGGCAGAATTCCAACCTCAGCAGCGATGATAAGAAGGCAATCAGGGGCATGTCCGTTGTTGACTGGAGCAACTGGGACAGCAAGGAAGCATGGCACGTTACAAACGAAACCGAGTTCTATAACTCACTCGCCGCTTCTTCAATCGGTCTTGCAACAGTTCTCGGTGCTCTTGTTAAGGGCAACTCAACCGAGGTTAAAGGCCAGATCGGTTCAATCGATGTTACGGTTAACATTAACTCGACCGGCGACTCGCTTTACGACAGACTTTTCGTTCCTCTTTATAAACTCCTTGGCATTAAGGAAAGATCTTCATCCAATCCGAACGGTTTCTATACCAAGGATCAGATGGCCGAAACACTCAAAACCGAGAAGGACAGTTCCTGCACCTTCCTCACCGGAAAGGGCGTTCCGTTCTGGAGAGCGTTGTTCAGCCCGATTTTCTACTGGATGAACAACACGCTCTTTAAGGCTCCCGTTCAGACTATCCTTGAGCTTCTTCCGAACCTTTTCGGAATGCTTGAGTATGATCAGATTGTTCCGAAGCTTAAGAACATCACCGTTGAACTTAAGGCTCTCGGCATTAAGGTTTACACTCTTGACGTTTGGAGCATGATTGAGCCGATGCTCAACAACATGGGACTCGGTTCAGCTCTTTCGGGCGGTATCGACGGAATCATTTCACTCCTCATTAAGGCAACGGCAACAAAAACGGCTCCCGCAAACGATGAGGAGGCCGCAAAATATCTCATGAGAAAGCCCGAAACTCTTGCCGACGGAACAAAGGAAACCGTTGAAAAGAAAAAGGCCAATGCCGCCTACTATCAGAACGACGGAAAAGGCACGAAGTATTACTTCAAGGATCTCGGTCTTCTCACTCAGACGCTTTACAATGTATTCGGCGACGCACTTATTAAATGGCTTTGGACCGATAAGGACGGAACCGAAAACAAAATTTCTGAAGGTTCGAGAAACGTTCCTCTTGACGTTCCCGTCAACCGCTTCCTTTCGGCAGGTACATGGAATAAATCCACCTTCAGCGGATTTAAGACAACCACAACCACTTATCACATCAAGGCCGATCCGGGCGACACGCTTCTCACCCTCTTCAGATGGCTTCTTGACGACGGAACACTTTATGTTGTTAAGGGACTCCTTTCAGGAGTAATGGAACCCGACCCGACAACCGGAAAGTCTCTTATTGATGTTCTTTTACCGATTCTTGACGGTCAGGCCGATAACATTCTTGCCGTTCTCGTTTGCCTTCTCAACGATTACAACGTTGATTTCACAAGCTATACCGACACGGTTAGAAACAATTACAAGAATTTTGTCAACAAGAACGGCGATGAGCTTCTTGGAGCTAAGAAGGCCGACGACACATGGCCGACAAAGTTTGTAACGGGATATTATCTCAACGAAGTTCTCAACGACAACGGCGGAGTTGCCTCCAACCCGACCGGCATTGCAAAGGCAGACGCGGCAGTTGCAAACGCAGACACGGTTGTTTCTTCGCTCATCCCGATGCTTATGAACCTCCTCGTTCCGACGCTTCAGAAAACTTTCCCCGACGCAATCGAAAAGTATAACGAGGGCAAGCTTAACACAATCGAGGACATCGTTCTTGAAATTATTGTTTCAAACGAATTCATCAACTGGCTCATGACGGTTCTTGTCGGCGATCATGAATATAAGCCCAAGACCGACGCCGACGGAAACGTAATCACCGGCGAAGACGGAAAGCCCGTTCTTTCCGATGAAATCAACACCGGACTTCTCGGCGGACTTCTCGGCGACGCAAACGGAACAATCGCAAAAATTCTCAACGTTCTTGCAAAGCTTGACATCGACGTAACGCCGAACGGTTTCTACAAGGTTGCGAAGTCAGGTTCGTTCGCAAACAGCCAGCTTGCAACATGGTTTGAAAAGTGCCTTGCAAAGGTTAAGGCCGAAGACAACACCAAGACCATGGAAACCATGACCTGGGGCGATATGTTCGTTCCCGAAGGAATGACATGGATCGTTTATAACGACAGCACAAGCCCCAGACAGCGTCTCAACAACTTCTTTGGAATGATTAAGAGCTTCATCGCTCCGCTCAATCCGCTTCTTTCGCTCCTCATCTGCGGTGAAGACATCACCATTGCAGACGAGCTTAAGATTCAGGGTAACGACGGCTACGGTAAAGCACTCGTTCCGATTCTTGAAGCACTCGGCCTTGAAGACGCAGTTAAACTCACTCAGGACGAATACAACAAAAAACTTTTCGGAAACACAAATCCGAACCTTGTTAAGAACGGAAAGCGTTTTGCAACGATGAAGGCTTCTCCGCTTGACGCTCTCTTCACCGCACTCACTGACCTTCTTGTCGGAACCGAGGACGGAAAGAAGAAGGGTCTTCTTGAAGCTCCGATTGCCGTAGTCTTTGAAAAGATTCCGAACATCGCATACTTCCTTTACACTTATGAAGAAAACGGCGAAAAGACGAGCGACTTCTCAAAGGCCGTTCAGAACCTTATCTCTCCGGTTCTTCAGCTCCTTGACATTGCAGATCCTATTCTTTCAAGAGCAATCAATCTTGACATCAGAGGACTGCTCAATAAGTATCTTGACATTGAGACTCTTCTCAATGACATTCTTTCAACAATTCTTGACCGTGATTATTCCGGTCTTACCGACACGGAAAAGAAGAATTCCGAGTATATCAAGTTTGATATTCTTGACTTTGCGTCACTTGCCGCAGACTCTTCATCGGAAGCTTATATCGCTCAGACCAAACGTACTTTCGCAGACGGAACTCAGGGTGGAACATGGGTTAAGTTCAAGGCTTCACCCGGACAGCTTCTTATTACTCTCGTCCGTCAGCTCCTTTCTTCTCAGATGGTTGAAGCAATCGCAGACATCATCAGAAAGGTTCTTGAAGCAAACGGATTTGAGTCCGAAGAAGACGTTGCTTCAAGAGAACGCAACATTCAGATTATCAACAGTATCGTTGAAAAGGTTAACGCTGTTCTTGAAGACGGCGGAAAGAAGATCGACGTAATCACCGGTCTTGTAATTGACCTTCTCACCGACTATACAATTGATAAGAAGACGAATTACTTCTACGAGTCGATGAACAAGCTCAACGAAAAGCTCACCGAAGCTGAAGTTGACGGCCTTTGGAGCACAGATTCTTACGGAATCGCTCACAAGGGATATGATTGGGAAAAGACCAAGGATCACTTCACAAAGGATTCGGTTGAAAGTGCAATCGAAAACATCGACTATGTTATCCAGAAGGCAACACCGGACATCGTTACCGCTCTCATCGAAGAAGGAATTCTCGAACTTCCGATCAGCTATGATTTCACGTCGGGCAACGGACTTTGGAAACTTCTTCAGTCGGTAATCAACGAAAACCTCTTCACCGATGACATCATTAACCTTCTTGTTAACCTTCTTTCAAAGCTCTTCGGAACAATGAGCAACATGGACGTTATCCTTAACCTCATCAAGGGCGCGGGATTTGACGTAACTGTCAGCCGTTTCGTATGGTCCGATTGGTGCGATGGAACAACGAATGCTTCTTGGTGCAAAGAGACCAAAAAGCATATTCCGCATCCGAACACCGCAGGAAAGAAGACGAGTGCATTCGGTTATATCACCTACGGTTTTGACGCAGGTACACTTTCATTCAACACCGAAACAGGAAAGCTTTATGCGGCTCTCTCCGGAACAACGGAAAAGATTGAAGTAACCTGGGATCAGATTTATCATAATCACAGCTATATCGCATATGAGTTCGACAAGGACGGAAAGCTCGTTCTCAACGAAGACGGAACTCCGAAGAAGCTCACCGAAAAAGTTATTGACGAAGCAACGAACACGGAAGTCGACAAGACCGTTCCGGTTTATGACGATGAAGGCAACATTATTCGCCGTGATCCCGTTTATGTAAGAACTCAGTATTCAAGCGAATATTATCAGAAGAAAGACAGCGACGGAAAGTATATCTATACCTATAAGAACGCCGACGGCGACAAGGTTGAAGTTGGTCTTGACTATCCGTATCAGCTCAAGAAATACGAAACCAAGGTTGACGGAAAAGACGTTTCTTATGATGTAACTCCTGTCTATGACAAGGAAGGAAAGGCTCGCTGGAGCTGGGGTCTTGACTCAATCAAGATTGACCCGGCAACGGTAACCGATGTAATCCAGGCAACCTTCACCGAGAAGAAGGATCACTTCATCGACGGTGTTTGGGAAATGATTAAGCCGCTTGCTCCCGCTCTTGCAATGCTCACCGCGGGAATCGGCCTTGACCTCTTTGACGGCGGTCTTAACATCGAAGGCAACAACGGTTATGAAAACGTTCTTGTTCCTCTTCTTAACGCTCTCGGACTTGACGGAATCCTCGAATACCTCAAGAACACAACCGGCGAAAGCGGAAAATCTCTTCTTGAAGAGATGAACACAGGAAAGGTTAACGACGAAAAGATTCCGGAGCAGCTTCTTACCGGCGAAGATTTCCATAAGCTTGTTGTTAACGCCGACGGTTCCTTCAATGCAGACGGCATGAAGAAGGGTACCGCAACTTACATCAACTATGTCTTCAACTTTGTTGAAATTCTTGCAACCCATCCGCTTGCAACTCTTGCAACCGCTCTTCCGACCCTCTCATATTTCATCTATGGCGACGGTCTTACAACTCTTCTTTCAAACGTTCTTATTCCGGTAACAACTCTTACCGACAGAATCGGAACCAAGAAGATGAGACAGGGCGAAGAAATTCTTGACCTCAACCTCAACGGAATCGGTTCCGGTCTCATCGATATGCTTGCGACCGGCAGCTGGAGCAGCTTCCAGAACGCTCTTATGCAGTACGTTTGGATCGTCGGCGAAAAGGACGATGAGAAGAACTTCATCAAGGGCTTCAACACCGATACCGACGGAGACGGAAAGCTTGACGCTTTCGTAATGGACGGAAAGATTTACAAGGCCGGTGACATTGTTACGGCTTCGGTAGAAACTCTTTCGCTCACCGATTCACTTCTTAAATTTATCGGTTCTCTTGAATTTGATCTTTCCGGTGTTCTTGCTCCGAAGGATCAGCAGGGTACTCTTACCGACGAACAGAAGAAACAGTATTCATACGGTGTCGGCTACTTCCTTGAAAACGCTCAGGAAATAAAGGCTCAGAAACTCGTCCGCGAATCAGAAGCAGACGGAATCTCGACGGCTGACAAGAAAGCAAAGCTTGACGAAGCAAGAAATATCCGTAAGGACATTCTCAAAGACTTCTTCAGAAAAGTTGCGGCTCTCGGTGATCCGGGCGACAGAACCTCAGGCTCCGACAAGCTCGTCAACATCGATAAGAACGGTCAGGTAACGGTAAGCCGCGCAGAAATCCTCATGTTCATCATCGATTTCATCGATGCAAACACAACGATCATGACGATTCTCGGCAACATCCTCGGCTATGACCTCACCGATGAAAACACTGACGAAGCAGCTCTTCTTGACGTAATCATCACCAACGTTCTCAATAACCCCGAAGTTCTTGTTGAAGTTATCGTTGACCTCGTAACAACTTATAAGGTTAACGAGCCCAAGGACCTCAAGCTCATTGACATCGCAGCGGAAAGACACTACGATTTCTATGAAGACAGCGGTTATACAACTCTTGACGAAGCAAAGGATGCAATTGAAAAAGGCCAGGACGTTTCGGAAATTTCCCGTGTTAAGACCTCTGCCGCAATCGACAATCTTGACAGCCTCGTCGGAACAATCCTTGACCTCTTCAAGGATCAGCTTCTTGCAGATGAAAACGGCTTCTTTGCACAGCTCGGTTTCACAAAGGACAGCGACCTTACTCTCAGAGAAGTTGTTAACCATCTCTTTGACAACTATCTCTTTGACGACGACAACATCAGCAGCGTTGTAAGCCTTCTCTTCAACGCACTTGGAAGCGACAACAACTCGCAGGTTGTCAACCTCGTTGTCAAGATTCTCCAGGGCGCAACCGAATATGACATCAGCCCGAAGACCTTTGCCGAATCCGGCTCGGACGTAATGGCTAAGCTCATTAACGGCGCACTCAAAAAGATCAATGAGGACCGTCCGGAAGGCAAAAAGCTCAGCCTTGCAAAACTTAAGTGGAATCAGGTTGCCGCTCAGTATAAGGAATATGTTTACACATATGAAACCGGAACCGGCGACAACAAAACAACCCATAAGGTTTACTCGGTCGACAGCACTCTTGACGGCGAGTTCGTAACCGTTGCAAAGAACGGCGAAATCATTGGCAAATGTGAAGAAACAACGAAGGGCGCAGTCAAAGTTTCAGCTTCCTTCGCTCAGACTCAGGCCAAGGACGAAGACGGAAACCTTCTTTGGGAAGATAAGGACGGAAAGACTTACACCGAAGCGGGCGAAGGCAGAACCGAAAAGATGGTTAACACAACCAAGCATCTTTGGGAAGTTCGCGTTCATGAAAAATGGGGAATCACAACCCGTGACGGTTTTGTAGACTTCATCTGGACCATCATTGCTCCGTTCCATGGAATCTTTGAACTCCTTCTTACCGGCGGAAATCTTACAATTTATGACAAGATCAACATCCGCGGTCTTAAGGGTTACGGCAGTGTTATCCTTCCGCTCGTTGATGCTCTTGCAATCAGCAAGCTCAACAAGAAGGACGCAAACGGTAACGACACAACGCCGTATCTTGAAACATACTATAAGGATTACGCATCCTATGATAAGGCTATCTACGGCGAAGACGGCGTAAGAGGCAACGAAGACGATAATCTTAAGATTATGCTCACCAGCCTCACCGACGCAATCTTTGCACTCGTTGATTCGCTTTGCGACAGACCGGTTTCGACAATCGCAACAATCCTTCCGTATCTTGCACGTGCTCTTCAGAGTAACGTCCTTGACGGAATTGTGGATAACCTCCTTGCTCCGATCACAACAATCACCGAAAAGCTTGACGCAATTTACAGCATCAACCTTCTCGACACAATTAAGGATCTTCTCAGAAATCTCATTAAGAAGTCAAACGAAGAAGCCGGAATCACGACCCAGAGTCTTGAACCGCAGGATCAGGTGACCGTTAAGTCGGCGACCGCAGCATATGCCCTTAATGTTATTGAAGAGAATGAAAGTGACGGAAAATCTTTCGCAGCACGAATTCTCAAAGCTCCGGCGGCAGAGGAAGAAACCGATCCGCAGGCCGACGCAAAGAATTCAGGCTACACGCTCCTTGACATCATTTGGCAGCTTATCGACAACGTTAAGATCAACGGAACTCCGCTTTCATCGATCATCAGCGACACGATCTTCTACGATCTCGCCGCTTGCTCGTGGAACCCGGCAAGAGAAGTTGAAGTTGACGGAAATGTAGTTACCCAGTCTGCATCGCAGATTTCCAAGGTAACAATCACAAAGAACGTTAACGGAAAACCGACCGGTTCAATCAGCAGAAGCGAAGCAACCGAATTCACCGTTGACCGTGAAAGCGTTCTTCTTGAAGTCCTCAACGGAATTGTCTTCACCGACGGAATTCTCAACCTTCTCAAGGGACTTCTCAAAAACGACTTTGACCTTTCAAAGTATGAGCCGACTGACGGAACGTCACTCGACAACACCGACGCTCTTCTTGCAATTCTTGTCAACGGAATCTTCAATGATCCGGAAGCTCTTGAAAGACTTCTTGTTGACCTTCTTTCCTGGTATGAAGTTGAATATGAGCCTTCAAGAACCGACAAGAAGACCTATGACGACATCAAGACAGCCGATCCGATTGATTATGACAGCATCGGAATCGACAAGAAGCAGCTTGAAAAACTTCCGAGCGACATTGACTCGCTTCTTCAGGCAATCATTCCGGCAGTTATCCCGTTCCTTCCGGAAGGAACTCTCGGAAACCTTGACCTCTCGGGCGAAAATGTTAAGGAAATGGCAAAGAACCTCATCGTAAGCCTCTTCAAGGACGGCACGACAACCGACAAGGAAACCGGAAAGGAAGTTCTTTCCGAAGGTCTTGCAACGAAGCTCATGACCCTCCTCGTTTCGGCAATCGGTTCAAACGCAACAATCGGAACAGTTATCAATATGCTTCCCGAGCTTATTGACGGCGTTGACCTCACTCTTAAAGCCTTCAAGGGCGCAAAGGGTTCGGCAATCGACACATTCTTCGACGGTTGCGAAACATGGGCTGATGCATACAACAAGTTCAAGGTTGCCAAGAAGGCAGATATCACCGGCAAGGAAGTCCAGACCGGAGAAGGATACAGCTACTATGTAGTTACCGACGCCGACGGAAAAGTTACCGGCAGAGTCGCATTTGACCCGGCAACCAAGGAAATCTATAAGCTCGACAAGGACAACAAGCTTATTCCGGTTTACGCTCTCGACGAAAACGGAAATAAGATTCCGACCTATGAAAAGGACGGAGACAATTACAAGCTTGATGACAACGGAAACAAGATTCCGGTTAAGGACGCAGACGGAAACATCGTTTATGAAGTTACCGGCGAATATGAGAAGGAATATGACGTCAAACTTACGAATGCAAACAGCTTCGGCATTGCAACGTATTCGGATGTTATCAACCTTATCACAAGCATTCTTACACCGCTTGCTCCCATTCTCAGAGTTCTTCTCACCGAAGACGACCTTGTAATCCTCGACGGAATTTACTTCAGTGCAGGCGACGGTTACGACCGCTTTATCATCCCGCTTCTCGAAGTATTCGGCGTTGAAAACATTAAGTCAAAGGCCGAACTTGCCGCAGAAACCGTTACGATCGACGAAAAGACCGGCAAGAAGGTTTATGACAACGCAAAGTTCACAAGCATCATCGTCGGTTATATCGACCAGCTTGTTATGAAGATTGTTTCTTCACCTGTTGAAACAATTGTTGACGTTCTCCCGCAGCTTGTCTTCTTCATCTACAGTGACGGCCTTGCTCAGGGTATTGAACAGTTCATCGCTCCGCTCACAACCCTCATTGACCTCGTCAATGACGTAACAGCAAAGAAGGTTACGGCGGCCGGTAAGGAATACGTTGCTCTTGATATTTACGGAATGCTCCTCAAGACCATCAATGAAAACATTATGGTTCCGAACGGTCTTGCAACCGTTACTGACATCAAGGGATTCATCGACACCTTCCTCACCGCAGAAGGACTTGAAAACCTCATCATCAAGATTCTTGAGAAGAACAGCCTTAACATCGGAATCGAAATTAAGGATCTCTTCAAGAATATCGTTGCAAAGACCTGCACAATTAAGGACGTTGAAACAAAGCGCGTATTTACCGCAACCGAAAAGAACGGTAAGTATTACGTCAAGGGCGCAGTTGCAAACCGCGCAGACACACTCATTCAGATTATCTCCGAAACCATTCTCGGCGGAACAACTCTTGAAACCATTCTCAAGTCTGTCGCTCCGGATCTTGACCTCTCCGAGGGAACAACAGTCAAGACAATTCTTGACGCTGTTACGGGCGAAAACAGATACGTCATCTTCAAGGTTCTTTTGACCTACTTCAACAACTATGACGTTAACACAATGGTTCTTGAGTATCTCTCCTTCGACAAGGTTGATTATCTCTATGAAACCTATATGGACGGTTCGATGCTTACTCAGCGTAAGCTCCGCCGTGCAATCAGAAAGTTCGACAAGTCTCTCCTCACCGCAATTCCGCAGCTTCTTCCGATGCTTGAAGAAAACGCAACCTTCAAGGCTCTCATTGACAAGATAGGCGGACTTAAGGAAGGAATGAGCGTTAAGGACTTTGTTCATGAACTCCTCAATGTTTACGCATTCAATGACAAGACCGTGACAACCGTTATCGGTGCTCTCATCGGCCTTCTCGGCGGCGAAAATCTTGACGGAACTCTCAGCACGGTTCTTCCGCTCGTTAAGCAGATCGTCGGCGT
Organism: uncultured Eubacteriales bacterium; assembly: GCA_934561055.1. Lineage (GTDB taxonomy): Bacteria > Bacillota > Clostridia > Oscillospirales > Acutalibacteraceae > UBA6857. Next base: position 187,309 of record CAKTFN010000003.1, on the reverse strand, counting down.
AGACCTTACTCCGGAAGCATTCATCGCGGCAACAACTTCGGACGCTCTCAAAGCTGTTCTGGAGGAAGCTTATGAAGCCGCAATGGCAGGCGCAGAAGCCGGCGAAGGTAAGGACTATGTATACGAAACCCAGTACAAGTACACTTACAATAACGGCACCGAAGACGTTGACTACTGGTCAACCTCCAACACCCTTAAGGAAACCGAAATCGACGGAACCAAGTTCGCTCTTACCGTTGCAAACGATAAGGACGGAAAGCAGATTACCCGTCAGTCAATCGTTAAGGATGAAAACGGAGAAGACAAGACAACAGCTCACGTTGTTTCATGGGCCGAAATCGCAAACTATTATAAGTACTTCAAGTATGTAACCTATTCGGTAACTTCCGTAACCGACGAAAAGACGAACGAAGTAACTTATACCTACACTCCGGAATACACCTACAGCAAGACCGACCTTGCTTCAGCAGAAACCGGAACTTACACCGACGAAGCAGGCAAGACATGGTACGGCTTTGAACAGGCAGCCGACGACAAGGGCAACGCTCTTTGGAAAGACGCAGCCGCAGGCATTCCGGAAGCTAAAACCGACAAGGACGGAAAGATCGTCCGCACAACCTCAATCTTTGACCCGAACGCTCAGACCTGGGGCGTTGACGCAGCCGAAGGCTTCACCGCAAAGAAGAACGCTTTTGTAAGCATTCTTGCAGGTGTTGTCACTCCGCTCGAATTCCTCTTCAACTTCCTCTTCAGAGGCGAATCAATCAAGGTTCTTGCCAACGAAAAGAATGACAAGGGCGTAATCGAAGTCAAGGGTAACACAGGTTACGAAAACGCAATTCTCCCGCTTCTTCAGGTTCTTGTTTCCGACAGCTCAACTCTTGTTGACGCAAAGGATTACATGAACGCAAAGAAGAGCGAAACAACTCTTACCGCTATCACAGAGCCGATCTTCACGGTTCTTGACAGTATCTGCGAAGGTCCTGTTGAGTACATTCTCGAACTCCTTCCGAAGCTTTCGTACTTCATTGCTTCCAACGGAATTCAGACAGTTCTCACAAACCTTCTCTCACCGGTACTTGCTCTTCTCAACCTTGCATATCCCGTTGCCGGCGATATGGTTGAAAAGCTTCTCGGCAAGACCCTTGAGCCGATCATCGGCAAGTATATGCCGACCGACAGAACCTACGAAACCTTCACCGAAACCGATAAGGAAACCGGCGAAGTTAAGACTTACAAGAAATACAGCGTTGAAGACATCACCGGCATCGCAGGTGAAAACGGCTCGAACATCATCAGAATCCTCAACGATATCCTCACCGGAATCAAGGTTAAGGATTCGGACGGCAATGAAATTGCTCTCTTCAACGGTGATGCTCTCAAGTCAGACTTCTTCGATCAGTATGTAAGCCACACAATCACAATCAGCAAGAGAACCGGTAACTCGAAAGAATATTACTGGTATGAAAACGCAGAAGGAAAGCTCGTCAAGGTTTCAAGTGAAAATTACAACTACACGGAAATGGGCGAAATCAAGAAGACCCGCTATGTTGTTGATACCTTCACCGCCGACACGGCAGACTCCCTCGTTTATCTCCTCGACACAGTCCTTTCCGAAGAAGTTGTCAAGGCTCTTGCATCGGTACTCAAGGCCGACCTCAACGATGAAGAGAACATGGTTTCGGTCATTCTCAACAAGCTCATCGAAGGCGAATCAAACGGACTTGTTCTTACCGATATTCTCACCAGACTCTTTGAAGGCTACACGGTAACCTACACAAGACTCAACGGCAAACACATCATCCCGAACCACGCGGCTTATGACAAACTTGACGACGAAACCAAGAAAAAGGTTGAAGCAATCCCCGGAAAGCTTGACACCGTAATTCTTGAAGCTCTCAAGGTTGCGGCTCCGATGCTCGAGAAGATGCTCTCCGACAAGAGAGAAAACGCTTATAACGCAGCGGTTGAACAGGCCAAGAAGGACGGAAAGTCAGAAGAAGAAATCGCAAAGATTCAGAAGGCTGACGCAGACTTCCTTGAGGAACTCCTCGCCTGGGTTGCAAGCGACACAAAGAACAATGCAACAGTCACCGCAATCGTTAACAAACTCCTCGGCGACAAGGTTTTCACCGACGACATGATGAACACAATCATCGGTCTCCTCGTCGGAGTAATCGGTTCATTCGATGAAAAGACATTCAACCTCATTTCACAGGTACTTGAAATTGTTGCCGACGTTAAACTCGATCCGCAGAGCTTTGCGGCCGCAGTAAACGGTGAATTCAAGAACTTCATCGGCTCCGACTCCTCATGGAAGGCAATCGCCGAGAAGTACACCAAGTATGAATACACCTATAAGACCGGCGAAAAAGACGCTGAAGGCAATGACATCACCGCTAAGTGCTACGGTGTTGCAGGCCTCGACGGAAAGACCGCAAACGTTGACGAAAAGGGAATCGCAACCGCCGCAACCGACGGAAAGTACACCCTTTCGATCTCCTATAAGACCGTAAAGGATGCCGAAGGCAAGGAAACCTTTGAACTTGACAAGGACGGCAATAAGATTCAGGCAACGAAGGTCATTTGTGACTATGCAAACTGGGGCATTGATTCAAAGACAACCTTCAACGAAAAGAAGGCCGCATTTATTGATGTTATCGGTGACATTCTCACTCCGCTCTTCCCGGTTCTCCAGCTTGTTCTTCAGGGCAAGACCCTCACTCTCGTCAACTACGGCGACAAGAAGACCTATCAGAAGGTCAGCATCGACGACATTGACGACGACAAGAACGACCCGAACGCAACCGGAAACGGCTACATCAGAATCCAAGGCTCCAAGGGCTATGAAGAAGGACTCGCTCCGATCCTTGAAGCATTCGGACTTTCGATGAACAACGGTCTCATGAGCGCAGCAGCGTTCAACGCAATTGACAACTCGAAGGATATGCTTAACGCCGTTGTTGACGCACTCTTCACTCTCGTCAATAAGCTCGCAGCATCACCGGTTAACTACATTGCAGAAAACCTTGCAGGTGTTCTCTACTTCCTCGGTTCAGACAATCTTTACAATGCAGTTGAAAACGTCCTCGCTTTCGTTAACGCATTGCTTTCACAGATTGACGCCCTTTATAAGGACGAGGGATTCAGACTTCACCTCAACATCCTCAAGCTTGAAGACACCGTTAAGGCAGGCAAGACCGAAAAGGGTCTCATCTCAACGATCAATGACGTTCTTGCAAACGCAAACATCAACTTCAAGCTCAGCGCAGAAATGATCCTTAACCTTGCAGGAATGCTCGGTGACTACGAACGCTTCAAGACCGTAAGAACCTCGGCCGACGATTCGCTCATCAATAACAAGGGTGAAGTTGTTGACAAGGACGGAAACGTAATCGAAGCAAAGCCGGCAGACGGCTACGTCACAACAATTAAGGGTCAGGAAAAATACTTCGTTGTTGAACTCCTTGACTTTGTTCTCAAAGACAACGTTCTCGGTTCGTTCATCAACACGACGGATGCAAGCGCACTCGTCAAAACGCTCATTGAAAATCTCACTTCCGAAAACGCTGCAGAAAGCGTAGTTGCAATCCTTGTTAAGCTCTTCAACAAGTACATTGTTGAGTATAAGGCAATCAAGGATCCCGATACCGCTCTTGTAAAAGAAGCAATCAAGTATGCAACCGCAGACAAGAAGGACGGAGAACGCACAGTTACCAAGGCAGAAACCGAAAAGGCAATCAAGAATCTTGACGCTCTTGTCAACCCGATTCTTGACATCCTCGGAATGGGCAGTGTAAGTGATCTTGTTTCCAAGTATCTCTACACAGACAACATAGTTAACACGGTTGTTGATCTCCTCGTCGGTCTCCTCGGAAACATGGACGAAAAGACCTGGGCAACAGTAACCGACGTTCTCGGCTACGTCAAGGATATCGTCAATGTTGACATCAAGCTTACTCCGGCATATTACGCATCGCTTTCAACCGAATTGAGAACATATATCACAAATGTACTTGACGCCCTCAACAACGGAAAGGCCGACGAAGAGAAGATTACTCTTAACGACCTCACCTGGGCTCAGGTTGCAAAGTTCTATACCAAGTATGAATTCACCTATGTAATCAAGGAAGCAACGGCTGACACCAAGGCTGAAACCGCAACCTTCTTCGGTTCGGCAAACGACGAAAAGGTTAAGGTTGACGCTGAAGGAAACGTCACCGCAGTTGCAGCCGAGTATGTGGCACAGGACGGCGAAAAGGTTTATGACCTCATCAAGGTCTTTGAACCGAAGAAGGACGAAAAAGGAAACATCGTTACCGATGAAAACGGAAACACTGTTTACACGGACGTTCAATCTTCAAAGGTCAAGAGCGACTTCGCATGGGGCGTTGACACGGCAACCGACAAGTCGGCAGCTCTCATCACCGCAATCACGAACCTCCTCAGACCGCTTGACTTCGTCTTTGAACTCATCCTTGCCGGCGGCGTATATCAGTCCGACGGAACAACGTTCGGTAAGACCCTCGGCGCATTCCGTGAAATCAACATCATGGGCGGAAGCGGATACAACTACGCAGTCATTCCGCTTCTTGAGGCTCTCGGCGTTAAGAACGTTAAGACTCAGGCTCAGTACAATCAGACAATTGCCGAAGGCAACAGCCCGCTCGCTTATGTTCTTGAAGCAATTCTCAGCGTTGTTGATCAGAATAAAGACGGCATTGTTCAGTATGTCCTTTCAATCTTTGCAAACCTTTCTTACACAATCAGTAAGGACGGACTTACAACAATCGTTTCAAACCTTATCGCTCCGGTCAGCGAACTTGTTAAGGCTGTTAAGGGAATTCTTCCGGTATCCGTAACTGTCGACCTTAAGGGTCTTGTTGAAGGAACCGACGTTCTCAAGCTTTACACAGGTAAGGACGTTGAAGCCAACGGCGCAGAAGTCGGAGTCAATGTTGACCTTAACGCTTCAACTCTTGAAGATCTTGTAAAAGAACTTATTGCAAAGTATGCAAAGTCTCTTGACCTTGACATCAACTTCAAGAAGATTGCAGCTCAGACCGCAAAGACCGGCGACGACGGAAACATCATCTATAAGGATTCAGCGGTTGACACCGATTGGGACGCAATCGACAGCAAACCGTGGGGCAAGAACATTGAAGGTGACGCAGCCGATACTCTCATTGCACTCACCGAAATGATTCTCACTCCGGAAAACATTCAGGCTATCCTCGACCTCGTTGGATTCGACATCAACTCGATTACGAACGAAACTCTCCGTGATATCCTTGACACGGCGATTGCAAAGCCGTCAACCCTCGTTGACACAATCATCAAGCTCCTCAACGCCGATTATACGGCCGAGAGTATCCCGATGGTATTCATGTATCTCGGATATCTCGCTTATAATTACTCGGGTCTTGAAATCGGCGGCGACAAGGCTACCGTAACGGCTTCGATCGACAAGATCGACAAGATCATTGGCAGAGCCGTTCCGAAGGTCATCAAGGTTCTTGCAGACCAGGATAAGCCGGCCGACATTATTGCAGAGCTCTATGCTTCGCTCGGTGACGGCGCAACAATCTCGAACGTTGTTGACTATCTCCTTAAGAAGTTCGCATTCAACGACGATACCCTCAACAAGCTCATCGGCTTGCTTGCAGGTGTCTTCGGTTCAATGGATGAGGCAACCTTCGCAACAATCAACAAGGTTGTCAACGCACTTCTCAAGAAGGAACTTACACCGTACAGCTTCATGAAGGAAGGCACCCGTCTTGAAGGCTTCTTTGAAAGCTTCATCGACAAGTCCGCAGAGGGCAATGTCGGAGCAGACGGAAAGGTCACAGAGGAAGCTAAGAAGGCTCTCACATGGGCTGACGTTGTTAAGAGCAGCACCGTTTACGAATACTACTATGTAACCAAGAACGATAAGGGCGAAGACGTTAAGAACGCTTACTTTAACGCTTCTGCCGATGCGTCCAAGATTGCAATTGCAGCCGACGGAACAATCACGGTTGTTGCCGCAGATTACGAAGCAGCCGAAGGTGAAACGGTTTATAACCTCACAAAGGTTATGACCACAGGCGACAAGCCCGTCCACAAGACCGCAGTCATCCCGACCTATGAATGGAACGTAAGCAACAAGACAACGTTCATGAGCGTTATCTATGAGCTTACCGACGTTCTTGCTCCGGTTCTTGACTTCCTCTTCAGAGGCGGAAACATTGAGCTTCTCACTCCGGATCTCACCCTTAAGGGCGCAAACACCTATGACAACGCAATCGTTCCTCTTGCAAAGGTTCTCGGTCTCAACATCGAAACCGACAGCTCGAAGTTTGCAACCGCAAACGATATGCTCAAGGAAGTTGTTGACGCACTCTTTGACTTCATCAACAACCTTGAAAACGCACCGATCTCAACGGTACTTGAACTTCTCGGTTCCGCCGGATTCTTCATTGCAAACAACGGCGTTTCAACCGTAATCAAGAACGTTCTCAGCCCGGTTACCGGACTTCTCGACATCGTTGAAGCAATTGTTCCGAGAGAGTCAGTCAATAAGCTCCTCAAGCAGTACATCAAAATGGATCTTGACGATATCATCAATATCGCAGGTGACAGAGGTTCCGCACTTGTTGACCTTATCAATGAAAAGCTTTCAGGCCTTGTTGTTAAGGACGGCGACGTAAACGTTCAGGTTATCCAGATCCTTGCTCAGGACTTCTTCGTAGAAATGAGTAAATACGTCATCGACTGCAAGGAAGTTACCGGCAGCATGAGAGAAGACAGAACTCTTGACGGAACGATCGAAACCAAGACCTGGACCGTCCAGAAGGCAGACGTTCTCATGTTCGTCATGAAGAGCATTCTCACTCCGAACATTCTTGCAATCCTTTGCAAGGCGCTCAACCTTGAGGAAGGCTCACCGCTTGCAGCAATCGTTCAGAACCTTGCAAACAAGCAGGACAGCATCGTTGACATCATCCTCATGCTCCTTAACAATTACGAAGTATCCTACGACAAGTTCAACCGCGCAGACATCAGCAAGGTTGGCGTTGACGCAAATGCTCCGTTCACGTTCGACAACATCGAAAGCTCGCTTGAAGTTATTGATGCATTGATTCCGACCGTAATCGGACTCATCAGCAACGGTGCAACTCTCGAAGAGTTCATTAACAAACTTGTTTCAAACGCTGATCTCGGCAACCTTGTCATGAACGCTCTCGTTCCTGTTCTTGCAGGTCTTGAGAACAATAAGGACGTTGACATCAACGCAATCCTCGGTTATGTTAAGGAATTCACGAACATTGACATTAAGCTTGACCCGATGAGCTTCAGCAATAAGTTCGGAAGCAAGCTTGTTGACTTCCTCGATGTACCGAAGGGTGCAACGTGGACAGAAATCGAAAATGCATACAGCCAGTATGTATACACTTACACTGTTGGCGAAACCGAAAAGACTTACTATTCGGCTGACGCTAACCTCACTTCCGTAACCGAAGGCGAAGGCGAAAACGCCAAGACGTATCCGCTTGTCAAGAAGCTTGACGAAAACGGAAACCACGTCAAGGCAATGCACAGCACCTTCGATTGGAACATCAAGTCGATTAACGACATTGTTAACCTTGCGTGCGACCTTCTCGCTCCGTTTGACCTTCTCTTCAGAGTCATCCTTTCCGGCGAACAGATCATCGTTCTCGAAGATCCTTCGGAAGAAAGGGCCGACATCAGAATCAACGGCGGCATGGGTTACAACTACTCAATTATCCCGCTCCTTGAAGCATTCGGAATCAATCCGATCACAAACGAAGAATTTACCGCTCTTGCTCAGAAGAACGACGGTTCTGACATTAAGTATGTTCTTAATGCTCTCGTAGGACTCGTTAACGATATCTGCGACAAGCCCGTTGAAACACTTCTCAAGAAGCTTGCAAATCTCTTCTACTTCATCGGATCCGACGGAATCATCACCGTTGCTCAGAACCTCATCGCTCCGATTAACGAAATCGCTAAGAAGATCGACAAGGTATATCCGCTTGCAATCGTTATCGATGCTTCCGAAATCGGAAAGAAGGACGGAAAGGTTCTTACGACCTATCTCGGTAAGGATCACAAGGGATATGGCGCAGGCATCACCCTCAGCGTTAAGGGTGCAGACCTTGCAAATCTCATCAACAGCCTCATCAACGAAATCACGATCGGCGGAAACGTAATCAACCTTTCCCTTGACCTTGATTGGAACAGAATTGCCGCAATGATGGCAAAGACTGTTGACGCAAGCAAGCAGCACGGCTCGGCTAACACAGGCGCCGAACTTGTAAAGATCGACTCCAAGATGAAGTATGATCTCAAGAAGACCGGCGAAGAACAGACCGATAAGTTCTTCAACATTGTAGGCGACGAAGTCGATACCTTCATCACCATCCTTCAGACAATCCTTACTCCGGAAAACACCGAAGGACTTGCAAGACTTATTGAGTCGCTCATTCCGGCTGATCTCGACGAAAACATCAAGAACGTTGTCTTCGACGTTCTCAACAACCCGATCGCAATTGAACAGCTCATCGGTTTGGTTGTTCTCGTCCTCAGCGGTGAATACAACATCACAACTTACGACTTCGTTTACAAGCTTCTCACGGCTCTCGACTTCGATTATAAGAAGGCCGACATCACAGGTGCAATCGCCAAGCTCGACACAATCGTCGGCAAGGCCGTTGCAAAGGTTGTCAAACTCTTCGGCGACGCTTCAAAGGCAGGCAAGGAAGGCGCAACCATCCTTGACGAAATTGCGGCAAACGTCGGTGAAAACGCAACTCTTAAATCGGTTGTTGACTGGCTCCTCAACGACAAGCTCTTCAACGAAGCAACATTTGAAAAACTCATCGACACAATTATTCCGGTTCTCGGAAACACCCTCACATCTGACCTCTGCTCAACGATCAACAGCCTTCTCGGCATTGACCTTGCTCCTGCGGCCTTCGCTGCGGCAGCTGGCAATGAGAGAATCTCGAAGTACATCGGCGCAGCAGAAACATGGGCAGACGTTGCCAAGGCATCACACACCGAAAGCGACGGCTCACCGTTCAACTGGGGTGCAAACGATAAGGACAGCTTCATCGCTCTCATTCTTGCAATGCTCAAGCCTCTTGACAAGGTTCTCAGCTTTGTTCTCGTCGGCAGCGACCTGAACTTTGCGGTTGACGGAATCAAGCTCAAGTCCGGCAACGCTTATGAAACCGCTCTCAACCCGCTCTTCAAGGCACTCGGTGTCGGCGGAACTCAGATCGGCGGAACAATCGTTGACGCGAACAATGCAAACGAAGCACTTGAAAATGTTATCGGCTATGTATTCAACATTGTTGATTCGCTTTGCGACAAGCCGTTCACAACGCTTCTCACCGTTATCGGCAACCTCAGCTACTTCATTGCAAACGACAACCTTACACCGCTCATCAAGAACCTTGTTTCACCGATTCTCGGAATTCTTGAAATTGCCGAACCGATCATCTCGAGAGAACAGATTGATACTCTCCTCAAGGGCTTCATCAAGATTAACGGAAAGCAGTACGGCTTGACCGATCTTCTTGAAATCGGCGGCAACGGCGGCGAACAGCTTATTGACCTCATCAATAACATCCTCGGCGGAATCGTTATTAAGAACAATAACAACCCGGACGAAACAGTCTATGTTGTTAAGGCTCTTCCGGCTGACTTCTTCACGAAGCTTGCTCAGTACGCAATTAACGTAACCGACAAGGACAGCACAAACGCAAAGGCATGGACGGTTGACACTGCGGATACACTTATGTATATCCTCCAGACTGCCCTTTCACAGGACTTCCTCAACATCATCTTCAAGCTTGCCAATATTGACACATCGGCTGATCTCGGCGCAACGCTTCTCACGCTCGCCGGAAAGCAGAACGATCTTGTTGACGTAATCCTGATGCTCCTTGAGAACTACACAATCACTTATAAGAGACTCGCACAGGCCGATCTTGACGAAAAGGCAAAGGCTGAGTACTTCGGAAACCTTAACCACGATAACACAACGAATGTTATCAAGGCTCTCGATCCGATCCTCATCAGCGTCCTTTCAATGGTTGGCGTCGGCGATCTCAAGACCATGATCAACAAGCTTGTTGCCGATAACGACCTCGGAAACATGATTGTTAACATGCTCGTTCCGGTTCTTGCAAACCTCGACCTCGACTCGATCCTCGGCTATGTTAAGGAACTCACGAACCTCAACATCAGTCTTGACCCGCAGAGCGTTAAGGCATCCGCCAAGTTCGGAAGCAAGCTCGCTTTCTTCATCGGCGACGCAAAGACCTGGAAGGAAATCGAAGAGAAGTACTCCGCCGGTCAGTATAAGTACACTTACACCGACGACAACGGAAACGAAAAGACTTACTTTGCAGAAAAAACCGGCCTCAAGAAATTCACGGTCGGCGAAGGCGAAAACGCAAAGGATTATCCGCTCACTCCGGTTTACAAGCAGGCCGTTGACGAAAACGGAAAGCCGCTCTTTGAAGAAGACGGAAAGACTCCGGTTTACACAACGGAACAGGCTGTCGGAATGAACAGCAAGTATGATTGGGAAATCTCCACTAAGGAAGACGTTGTCAACTTCGCTTGCGACCTTCTTGCTCAGCTCGACGTTGTATTCCAGGTTCTTCTCTCCGGAAAGCAGATTATCGGTCTTGAAGACGTAACCGCAGCACGCGCAGACATCAGAATCAACGGCGGCTTCGGTTATAACACGGCAATCATCCCGCTCTTTGAAGCACTCGGCGTCAAGAACCTCAAAACTCAGGCTCAGTATGACGCACTTGTTAAGGCTCAGGGCTCGTCGCTCAAGTATATTCTCAACACACTCCTTTCGGAGGTTGACAATATCCTCGGCGCACCGGTCGAAGAACTCTTCTCAAGACTTGCAAACATCTTCTACTTCATCGGTTCAGACGGAATCAACACGATTGCGGATAACCTTCTTGCTCCGGTCAACGCCCTTCTCAAGGAAGTCAACGACGTATATCCGATCGCAATTGCGATTGATATGTCGGCAGACAAGGTTGTTTCAACCTACTTCGGAACAGAAGTTCCCGAATCGGCAAAGGCAGCGGCAGGTAAGATTTACGTCAACATCTCCGGCGAAGCTCTTGCTTCCTTCATCAACAAGGCAATCGGAAGCATTAAGATCGGCGAAACCGAAATTAAGCTGAAGCTTGACCTCGATTGGAACAAGATTGCCGCTCAGATGGCTAAGAGAGACGCCGAAGGCAAGATTGTTTACGGCGCAACCTCTCAGAAGTATGACATTGCCGGTTGCACATTCAACGACGGCAAGGATCTCAGAAACGTAACCGGTGACCCGGCTAACGCTCTTGTAACACTCCTCAACGTTGTTCTTACCGATGAAAACAGCAAAAACATCAAGGAACTTGTTGAAGCTCTCATCAAGGACGTTAACCTTCCCGACGACATCAAGAACCTCATCTCCGATATCCTCAACGATCCGAATGCGATCAAGAACCTCATCGGCTCACTCGCACTCATCCTTGCGGGCGGATATGACGTTAACACTCTTGAAGCCGTTTACAAGTACCTCGGCGTACTTGACTGGAACAATGCGGATCTTGACAAAGCAATTCCGGCTCTCGACAGAGTAATCAAGAAGGCATTCCCGGTAATCATTGACCTCGTTGCAAAGCCCGATAAGCCCGAAGCAGAGCAGAACATCCTTGATAAGTATGCAGCTTCGCTCGCAGGCGCAAAGGCAACTCTTGACGGATTCGTAAGCTGGATCCTCAACGAAAACGTATTCACCGATAAGATGATGGGAACCATCACGGGCGCTCTTGTTAAGGCTCTTGCCGGCTTCCTCACCGCAGACCTTGCAAAGACACTCAAGGATCTCCTCGGAATTGACCTTTCACCGGTGGCATTCGCAAAGGCAACCGGAAACGCTCAGTTCATCGCTTATGTAACCGTTGAAGCGGCAGACGCAGAAGCAGGCGTAACATGGGCAGATGTTCTCGCAGCTCACGGCCATGAAACCGGTAAGGACGACGAAGGCAACGCAATCATTGAAGTTGACCCGATCTTCACCGGAGTTAACACCAAGGCAAAGTTCATCAGAACCTTCCTTGACCTTCTTACTCCGCTTGAGTCAATCCTTGCATTCCTTCTCCGCGGTCAGGATCTCAACCTCGCTGTTGAAGGCGTAACCCTCAAGGGCAACGACGCTTACAACAACGTTATCAAGCATCTCTTCACCGCTCTCGGTCTTTCTGAACTCGGTGTAAACTTCATCGAAGCTAAGAACTACGATTCAATGAGCGCAGTCAGCGCAATTGACAAGACCGTCGGCTATGTATTCAGTCTTGTTGACGAACTTTGCGACGCTCCGTTCACAACACTTCTTACCGTGATTGCAAACCTCGGTTACTTCATCGCAAACGACAACGTTGAAGTTATTCTCACGAACCTTGTTTCACCGGTACTCGGAATTGTTGATGCACTCAGCAGCGTAATCTCAAGAGATCAGATTGACACCCTCCTTGCTTCCTTCATTCAGATCAACGGTAAGGGCTACGGCCTCACCGATCTCCTCAAGATTGCAGGAAACAGAGGTGAAAACCTCATCGAGCTTATCAACGGTCTCCTCGGAAACATCAAGATCACCGATAAGGACGGCAACGAAGTTTATGTTGTCAAGGCTCTTGATCCGAACTTCTTCGCTTCACTTGCCAAGGCGGCAATCAAGGTTGACGAACCCGCTTCGGGTCTTGTAATCAACGAGACAGACGCAGTTAAGTGGCATACCGAACTCGGCGACACGATTATGTTCGTTCTTTCGAGCGTACTCACGACCGACTTCCTCAACATTCTCGTTAAGGCGCTCAAACTTGACGAAAACGCAAACGTTAAGGACATCGTCCTTTCGCTTGCCGGCAAGGAAAACGACATTGCCGATCTCCTTGTTACCTTCCTCAACAAGCACCTTGTCGAATATGTACCGTACAAACAGCCGCAGCTTGACAAGACGGGAATCTCCTATTCAAGCGCAGATGCCCATAAGCAGCTCAATGACACTCTTGCAACTCTTGACTCGCTTATCCCGGTAATCTTCGGCTTCATCAAGTCGATCGATGCTTCGAGCGTTAAGGAACTTGTTTATAACATGATTCTTAAAGACAACATCGGCGACATGATCGTATGGAACATTGTTAAACTTCTTGCGGGTCTTCCCGCTGAAACAATCGATAAGGTTCTCGGTTATGTAAGAGATCTTACAACTCTTACCGACCTTGACATTTCGCCTAAGGCATTCTCGGAAGCTCCGTTCGGCAGCCTTCTTAAGCAGTACATCGGCAATGCAACAACGTGGGCCGAAGTCCTTGAAAAGCACAGCCGTGCAAAGACCGACGAAAGCGGAAACATCCTCAAGGATGAAAACGGCGAAATCATTATGGAAGCCGAGCCGTTTGCATGGGGCATTGAAGCAGCCGACACAGACACTGCAATCAATAACCTCATCAACCTCCTCAGCGACCTTCTCAAGCCGCTTGACGGAATCCTCGCTCTCATCCTCATGGGCGGAACCGAAAGAGCCGAGTTTGAGGCGACCGGCGAACACAACGGCAAGTACATTGCCGCTCTCGACGAAATCGCAATCATGGGCGGAAACGGTTACAACTACGCAATCATCCCGCTTCTTGAACTCCTCGGTGCTGACGCTCCGACTCAGACCGAATACGCTGACATGGTTGAAGCAAACCACGGCAGCACAATCTATCCGATCCTTAAGACTCTCCTCGGAAGAGTTGACAAGATTCTTGAAACTCCGGTTGCAAGCGTTCTTGACATTCTTGCAAACCTCTGCTACGTAATCGGTAACGACAACGTTTCAGTCCTCGTTCAGAATCTTATCGCTCCCGTCAACAGTCTTATCAAGCTCGTTGATCCGATCTTCCCGATCGCAATCAACATAAACCTCGGAAACATCGGCGTTGAAGGCGCTTCGATCATTGAAACCTATATCGGCAAGGCTCACCCGGGCGTTGACGCAGGCGTTCAGATCAGCCTCAAGGGAACAGAAATTGCTGAACTTCTCAACAATGTTCTCGGCGGAATCGCAATCAACGGAAATGCCCTCGGAATCTCACTTGACCTTGACTGGCTCAAGCTTGCTTCTTCGGCAGCCGCTGACAAGAACTCCGACCTCATCGCTGACACATCCGACTCGGCAATGAGCACGGTTTACGATATCTACAACGGAACCGATTACATCAACATCATCGGCGACAGAGCAGATACCTTCGTAACACTCCTCAAGCTGATCCTCACTAAGGAAAATGTTGAAGCAATCAAGAAGGCTCTCGGCAAGGAAGACGGCTTCGGCGAACCGATTGATTCACTCATCGAAGAAATCATCAAGGATCCGTCGAAGATCATCGACATCATTATCTCGCTCATCAGCGGCGGTAAGGTAACTTACATCCCCGTTCAGAACAGAGATATCCGTCCGAAGAACTACGATTACAGAACTTACTTCGTTCTCACCGAGAGAAACGCAGAAGTTGTTGCAAACAACCTTGACTCGCTCATCAACAGCATTCTTACAAAGGCTAAGATGGGAACGTTCAGAGAGTTCATTACCAAGAAGTACATCACTAATGGCCTCATCAATACGCTCCTTGATAAGCTCGTTCCGCTTCTCGGCGGCGACGCAGTCGGCCCGATCCTTGAAGCAGTTAAGAACATTGACATCAAGATTGACGGAAAGCATCTCGATGAAAGTTGCACAGGCATTGACCTCACCGCAACAGGATTCGCAAAGAAGACCACCTCAACCGTTCTTCGTGACAAGCTCAACGCAGCAGGCTCATGGAGCAACGTCGGTTCCTTTGCGGGAACGAATTGGGGCTTCACCGACGGCGACATTCAGGGCTTCCTTAAGACCCTTGCACAGATTGTTACTCCTCTCGGTCCGGTTCTCAAGTTCTTCCTTGCAGGCGAAGGTTCAATCCTCAACGTTCTTGACATTGTCAAGATCGGCGGCAGCAACGGATATGACTACGGAATTATCCCGATCCTTGAGGCGTTCGGTCTCACGGCTGAACAGGTCAAGACCCTTAAAGATTATAAGAGCTACATCGGCTCCGACAACGAAAAGGTTCTCGGCTATATCCTTGAAAGAATCGGCTTCTTCGCAGAAAAACTCCTTGATAAGCCCGTTGAAACTCTCCTCACTGCTCTTCCGAATCTTGCATACTTCATCTCCAACGAAGGCGTATACCTTGCAGTAAGAAATATTCTTGCTCCGGTTTATGCGGTTCTCGAAGTTGTTGCAAAGGTTTACAAGATTGACTTCATCAGCGAACTCAAGATTGAAAAACTTCTTCACAACATCGACTTCAGACTCTTCGTTGCGAACGCAAAGTATGATTTCAGAATTCCTGAAATTGACTTCTACAAACTTGCCGAACTCGGCGGTGACAGCACGAAGCAGGTTGCAACTTCACGCACGAAGGCTGCAAACTCCTTCAACATCCCCGTTGATCCGTATCCGTACATCAACGATTATCCGACCGGCAAGTATGACAGCTACAGCAATAAGACCACTCAGACCTATGTTGTTGCGGATAAGGGTGACACAATTACCTATGTTCTCACATGGGCAATCGAGATGTTCGGCGACGCTCACAACAGAGAAGCTCTTGTTCAGTGGCTCACCAATGTCTTTGAACTTCAGAGTGGTGCTCAGCAGGTTGTAAGAAACGGCATCAACAGAATGTTTGACGCTTGCGACAAGAATAACGTTGCGGATATCATTGTAGGTTCTCTCTTCCATGCTCTCGGAGCAGGAATCACAATTGACGCAGCCATCGCAGGAAACGTTAAGCAGATTGAGCAGATTCTTGAAACAATCTTCGGTGCTCTTTCCGAAAACAAGGATTGCATATACGCAGGCATCGCAGAGGTTATGGAACAGCTCACCGGCGTATGGTATAAGACCATCGGCGACGATGATGACCATCACGAAGCAACCGATGAAGGCGAGAAAACCCTCTCCTGGATCCAGAGACTCTTTGCGAAGATCAAGGCCTTCTTCGAGAAGATCTTCAAGATCTTCCGCTAAGCGGTTGACGGCTGTTGACTGAAGTCACACAAACAAAAATTACCCCGGCTCGAAAGAGCCGGGGATTTTTGTTTTCGTGAAAATGAACTTTATTTGAAAACCCGGAAAGGATAATGGCTGCTTTTATGAGGGAGCCGGCGACTTTCCGACTAAGGGAGAGAATTCCTACGCTACGGTGTATTTTTTTAATGTTGTTCATTTAACCGCACGAATTCTTTTAAATCTACATCCGACCGCTCCGCTGGGGGCACTTTTGTCGATTGATACAAAACAAAGCAATGAAAAGCCGAAGCGACAAGGTCTTTTACGCTGTATTTCCGCCTTGACTGCGTCTGAAATGCTCGCAATGGAACAACCATTGCTGTGCTTTCATCCTTGTCAAAACAAAAATACAACGCAAAATCCTCTTGCCTCTCCGACTTTCCATCGCTTGCCAAAAAATCGCTCTTTGGGTACGCCGCATTTGGAAACCGAATTTCCCTTTTGCGGGGGAAAAAGGAAAATATCGGCTTCCGATGCGGCTACAACGGTTTCGTCTGCTAATCTCACTTTTTAAAAACACCAATCCGCTATTATCTTTAAACCACACTCTGTCATGGCTTTCAGTCAGATGAAACCTAAAAGACCGTTTTCTGCCTTCCTTTTCTCCGCGGATTTCTTGCGGTGGATTTATATGTTCTGCCTTGATTTTTTCATTCGTAGGAGAATTTCGTGAGACTTCCGTTTAAACCTCACCGTTTTTACCATATAAATCTTTACGGTGCAAAAGGTTGGATTACCTTCTCACTTTAAAACTTTCAACATTCAAGTAAGCGTAAGTGGAGAAGTCAACGTTTAAAATCCGCACGAGGAAAAGAAGAATATTGTTGTCTTGAATCTTTGCTTTAAAACAATGGGCACCGACGGTTTCGTACTACAGGCGGATTTTTCTTTCTGTATGATTGTAAAAAGTTATGAACAACACAGCTAAAGCCGCATCGGTGGACGATATTTTGATTTTCCCCCGCAAATCAAAATTCGTTCACCAAATGCGGCGTACTTAAAAGCGAACTTTTGGGTACTTTTGTTTCAATCGACAAAAGTACCCCCAGCGGAGCGGACGGATGTAAATTCAAAAGAAACCCGTGCGGTTAAAGAAACAACCTCAAAAAAACAAGCCGTAGCATGAAAGTTCTTCCCCGTGAGGAAGAACCGAAAGAAATCACTGCGGTCAGACGTATATTCAAAGCAAAAAATTTCGGAAAAAGCGATACGAAACGGCACCGTTCCCGAAAAAAAGTGTGCAAAAACCGGAATCATTATCAAAAAAAGCATAATATAAATCGCAACAAGAAAAAAGACGCCCCGTACTGTTAGATTTGCACAAAAGAGCGAACAACGGTTAAAAACTTTTTGTATGCATGAAAAGCGAATAATTTTCAAAAACTATTGCATAAACATACAAAAACGTGTATAATACACGCAAGTTATTCAAAACTTTTGTACGTCAAAGTAAAGAATTCAAAAAATTTTTAAGATTGCGAGGAAAAAAACATGAAAAACATTAAAAAAATTACAGCTGTAATTCTTGCCGCAATTATGTGCTTTGCACTCGTTGCCTGCAATTCCGGCGACAAAGACACATCTTCTTCCGCTCCGGCTGACAGCTCGGCCGCTGATTCTTCGGCTGCCGCTTCCGACACAAGCCTTGAAGACGTTAAAAAGAGCGGAAAACTTTCAATCGCAACGAGCCCCGACTTCCCGCCGTTTGAATCGCTTGAAGGCGACAAGGTTGTCGGAATCGAAATTGACATTCTTGAAATGATTGCCGAAAAGCTCGGCGTTGAGCTTGAAATCAATCAGATGGACTTTGACTCGGTTCTTCCCGGAATTCAGAGCGGAAAATTCAATATCGGCGTTTCCGGAATCACCGTTACCGAAGACAGAAAAGCAAATGCGGATTTCACCGATCCTTACTTCCTTGCCGCACAGGCAATCATCGTTATGAACGGCAGCGACATTAAGTCGAAGGCAGACCTTGAGGGTAAAAAGGTTTCCGTTCAGACCGGTACAACCGCCGAAGAATATTGCATGAAGAACGGTTATGATGTTTCGGCTTTCCAGGCAAACAACGACGCTCTTTCGGCACTCACAAGCGGAAAGGTTGACGCATGGGTCGTTGATAACCAGACCGGAATTGCAATGTCCGCCGACACAAACGGAAAAACCGTTGTTCTTGACGAAGCTATGACCACCGAACCGTACAGCTTTGCTTTCAAAAAGGGCAGTACTTCTCTCGTTAACGAAATCAACGGCTACATTCAGGGCTGGCTCAAAGACGGAACAATCGAAAAAATCTTTGAAAAATATGATATACCTTATGTTTCACCCGAAGCATAATTAAGGGGAGCCTATGGCAGCAATTACTGAATTTTTTCAAACGTGGGGCGCACAGCTTCAAAAAACGTTCATTGAACAGGAACGTTATAAATGGCTCCTTGAGGGTCTTTCAAACACTCTTATAATCACTCTCGGCGCACTCATCATCGGTGTTGCGCTCGGAACCGTGATTGCAACGATTAAGTACTTTTCGGACGACAGCAAAGGTCTGAAAGTGCTCGGAAAAATCTGCGATATCTATGTCACAACAATTCGCGGTGTTCCGGTCGTTGTTCTCCTTCTGATTTTCTACTATCTTATACTTAAATCCTCTGAAGGCGTTGTTGTCGGAATCGTAACCTTCGGTTTGAACTCCGCTGCGTATATGGCAGAGCTGATACGCAGCGGCATCAACGCCGTCGATGTCGGCCAGCTTGAGGCGGGACGAAGCCTCGGCCTTTCAAAAATGCAGACAATGAGAAAAATCATCTTTCCTCAGGCGGTCAAGAACATTCTTCCGGCGATCGGAAACGAGTTCATTGCCCTTTTGAAAGAGACGTCGGTTGCTGGTTACGTTGCCGTCAAAGACCTCACACGGGCCGGAAACCTCATCAGAAACAACACGTTCGACGCATTCAACCCTCTCATTGTTGTTGCGCTCGTTTATCTGACATTGGTAATTCTTCTTACCAAACTTCTCTCAAGCTTTGAAAGGAGGCTTTCCAAGAGTGATCGAAGTAAAAAATCTAAGTAAGAGCTTTGACGGAAACGAAGTTCTCAAAGGAATCAATGAAACGATTAACCGCGGCGACGTTGCCTGCATCATCGGACCTTCCGGTTCGGGAAAGTCAACCTTTCTTCGTTGTCTGAATCTTCTTGAAATGCCGACCGGCGGACAAATTATTTTTGAAGGTAACGACCTCACCGCAAAAGGCGTTGACCTTAACCTTCACCGTCAAAAAATGGGAATGGTTTTTCAGCAGTTTCATCTTTTTCCGCATATGAACATAATTGATAATCTCACGATGGCTCCGGTGCTTCTCAAAAAAGCAACGAAGGCGGAAGCGGAAAAAAAGGGAATGGAGCTTCTTGAACGGGTTGGCCTTGCCGACAGGGCAAAGTCATATCCGGCCGAACTTTCCGGCGGACAAAAGCAGCGTGTTGCGATTGTCCGTGCGCTTTGCATGAATCCGGACGTAATGCTTTTTGACGAACCGACGAGTGCGCTTGACCCGGAAATGGTCGGAGAAGTTCTTGACGTTATGAAGGAACTTGCAAAAGAGGGAATGACAATGGTTGTCGTCACGCACGAAATGGGCTTTGCAAAAGAAGTTGCGAACCGTGTGCTTTTTATGGACGACGGTGTCATAATGGAGGAAGGAACGCCGCAGGAGATTTTTGAAAATCCGAAATGCGAGCGTCTTAAAACCTTCCTTTCAAAAGTACTGTAAAAATTTTTCGGGGACGGCAAAGAATTTTGTTGTCCCCGTTTTTTGGAACGGCAAAAAAATCCGAAAAAAGTGTTGAAAGTTGCCGGCGTTTTATATTATTATGTTATAAGACAAACGCAAAGACAAATAAATATCGTCAAAACAATTGTCCGTATATTATCAAAAGAAAATCTTCAGCATGAAAAATATAAAAGGAGAGAACAGCAATGAATTTAAAAGGCAAAGACTTTTTGAAACTTCTTGATTTTTCCCCGGAAGAGATTGAATATCTTCTTGAAACGGCGGCCTCCCTCAAGGAAAAAAAGAAAAAAGGAATTGTGCATAAATACTGCGAGGGCAAAAACGTTGCCCTGATTTTTGAAAAAACGAGCACAAGAACCCGTTGCAGCTTTGAAGTTGCCGCTCATGACCTCGGAATGGGAAGTACTTATCTTGACCCGTCGGGTTCGCAGATCGGAAAAAAGGAAAGCATTGCGGACACGGCAAGGGTTCTTTCCGGAATGTTTGACGGAATCGAATACAGAGGTTTCGGACAGGAAATCGTTGAAGAACTTGCAAAGTACGCTTCGGTTCCCGTTTGGAACGGTCTCACCGATGAGTTCCACCCGACTCAAATTCTTGCCGACTTTCTGACGGTTCGCGAACGGTTCGGAACGCTTAAGGGAATCAACTTTGTTTATATGGGCGACGCAAGGTTCAATATGGGAAATTCACTCATGATCGGTTGCGCAAAAATGGGAATAAACTTCACGGTTTGCGCCCCGAAGGAATACTTCCCGAACAAGTCCCTCGTCGAAGAGTGCGAAGCGCTTGCAAAAGAAAGCGGAGCAACGCTCAAATTCACCGAAAGCACCGACGAAGCGGCGAAAAACGCCGACGTGATTTATACCGACGTTTGGGTTTCGATGGGAGAACCGGTTGAAGTTTGGGAAGAAAGAATAAAAGCCCTTTCACCTTATCAGGTGAACAAGGAACTGATGAATAAAGCAAAACCGACCGCAATTTTCATGCATTGCCTTCCGGCGTATCATGACCGCAAAACAAAGGTCGGAAAAGAAATGGGCGAAAAATTCGGCCGCGAAGCGATGGAAGTCACGGACGAAGTTTTTGAAAGCGAACAATCGGTTGTTTTCCAGGAAGCGGAAAACAGAATGCATACAATCAAGGCCGTCATGGCGGCAACGCTTTGCGATGAGCTTTAATTTTCAGAGGTGAAGCTTATGAAAACTGTAAACAAAAAAATTGTTCTTGAAGACGGAAGCGAATATTACGGTTACGGCTTCGGAGCCGACTCGGAAAGGGTTTGCGAAATTGTTTTTAATACCTCAATGGTCGGATATCAGGAAATTGTTTCCGACCCGTCTTATACCGATCAGATGGTTGTTATGACTTATCCGCTCATCGGAAATTACGGAATTTGCGACGATGACTTTGAGTGCAAAAACCCGACAATCGGCGGACTCGTCGTCTATGATTATAACGACAGACCGTCAAATTTTCGGTACACAAAAACTCTTTCGGAACTCCTTGAAGAAAACAATATCCCGGGAATCAGCGGAATTGACACAAGAAAGCTGAACCGAAGCATTCGCGACCTCGGTTCCCGCCGCGTTCTCATTACGTCGCCGGAAACAACGAAAGAGGAGGCACTTGAAATCATCAAAAACACTCCCGTTTTGCACGACCAGGTGTCCCGCGTCAGCGCAAAAAAACGCTGGTATTCACGCACGGCAAATCCGAAGTTCAACGTTGTTGCGATTGACTGCGGAATAAAGCTGAATATCGTCAGAAGTCTCAATAAACTCGGCTGCAATATTACCGTTGTTCCGTTTGACACTTCGGCGGATAAAATCGAATTCATGCAGCCTGACGGAATTTTCCTTTCAAACGGTCCGGGTGATCCGGAAGATGTGATGCCCGTAATTGAAACCGTGAAAAAGCTCAAAGGAAAGTATCCGATTTTCGGAATCTGCCTCGGCCATCAGATAATTGCTTTGGCTTCCGGCGCAAAAACATATAAACTCAAATTCGGCCACAGAGGCGGAAACCACCCGGTACTCAACAAAAAGACCGGAAAGATTGAAATCACATCGCAAAACCACAGCTATGCCGTTGACGAAAAGAGCCTTGAAGGAACCGGTCTTTCCGTCACACATATCAATCTTCTTGACAAAACTATTGAAGGCCTTGAAAATAAAGAGGAAAGAATTTTCAGTGTTCAGTATCACCCGGAAAGCGCACCCGGTCCGCAGGACAGCGGTTACCTTTTCGGCGAGTTTATAAAAAACATGGAGGAGGCGAAGAACGATGCCAAAAAGAACTGATATTCATAAAGTGCTTGTGATCGGTTCGGGACCGATTGTTATCGGTCAGGCAGCCGAGTTCGATTACGCCGGAACGCAGGCTTGCCTTGCCCTTAAAGAAGAGGGCTATGAGGTCATTCTTGCAAACTCCAACCCCGCAACCATCATGACAGACACCATTGTTGCCGACAAGGTTTATATGGAACCGCTCACGATTGAATATCTTGCCCGAATTTGCCGCTTTGAACGTCCGGACGCCCTCGTTCCCGGAATCGGCGGCCAAACGGGTTTGAATCTTGCAATGCGCCTTTCAAAGGAGGGTGTTCTTGACGAATGCGGAATCGAACTTCTCGGAACCGACGCAAACAGCATTGCAAAGGCCGAGGACAGAGAACTTTTCAAAGAGCTTTGCGAACAGATCGGTGAACCCGTTGTTCCGTCTCAAATCACATACAGCATTGAAGAAGCGCTTGAAGCGGCGGAAAAAATCGGCTATCCGGTTATTCTCCGTCCGGCGTTCACTCTCGGCGGAACCGGCGGCGGCTTTGCCGACGACGAAAAAGAACTCAGACTCAAAATGAAGAATGCTCTTGCTCTTTCTCCCGTTCATCAGGTACTCATCGAAAAAAGCATCAAGGGCTATAAAGAAATCGAATATGAGGTTATCCGAGACGCAAATGACACGGCGATAACTGTCTGCAACATGGAAAATCTCGATCCGGTCGGAATCCATACCGGAGACTCGGTTGTTGTTGCGCCGAGCCAAACGCTCACGAACAAGGAATATCATATGCTTCGTGACAGTGCGCTCAAAATCATTCGTGCGCTTGACGTCAAAGGCGGCTGCAACGTTCAGTTTGCCCTTGATCCGTATTCGTTCAGTTATTTCGTAATCGAAGTCAATCCCCGAGTTTCACGTTCATCCGCTCTTGCTTCAAAGGCGAGCGGCTATCCGATTGCGCGTGTTTCGGCAAAAATTGCTGTCGGACTCAATCTTGACGAAATCGAACTCGCAAACACACCGGCTTGCTTTGAACCTGCGCTTGACTATGTTGTGACGAAAATGCCGCGTTTTCCGTTCGACAAGTTTCCGACTGCGCTCAATACGCTTTCAACCCAGATGAAGGCAACCGGAGAAGTTATGAGCGTCGGAAGAACTTTTGAAGAAAGTTTTCTTAAGGCAATCCGTTCCCTTGAGGACGGAAGAAACCATATTCATCTTGAAAAGTTTGATAAGTCGCATATGAGCGTTGAAGAACTTCTTGAGTATATCAAAGAGGGAACGGACGACCGTCTTTATGCAATTTCTCAGCTTATGTGGCTCGGTGTTGACGAATCGCTCATTTGCAACATTACGCAGATTGACATGTTCTTCCTTGATAAAATCAGAAAAATAGTAAAACTTGAAAAAGAGCTTGAAAAAGGAAAAGGCTCACTCGAACTTTTGAAGGAAGCAAAGCGCAACGGATTTTCAGATTCCTATGTTGCCGAACTTTGGAAAACGACAACGGACGAAATTTATAACCTTCGCCTCAAAGAGAATATTTTCCCTGTCTATAAGATGATTGACACCTGTGCAAGCGAGTTTGAAAGCTATGTTCCGTACTTTTACTCGACCTACGCAGAAGAAAACGAGTCGGTTGTTTCGGACAAAAAGAAGATTATTGTTCTCGGCTCGGGGCCGATCAGAATCGGTCAGGGCGTCGAATTCGACTATTCGACCGTTCATGCCGTTCGGACGATTCAGAAAATGGGTTATGAAGCGATCGTAATCAACAATAACCCCGAAACCGTTTCGACCGATTATACCGCCGCCGACAAGCTTTACTTTGAACCGCTCACGCCGGAAGACGTTATGAACGTTGTTCTGCTTGAAAAGCCCGTCGGAGTGATTGCAACTCTCGGCGGTCAGACTGCGGTCAACCTTGCCGAACCGCTCGCCGAAAGAGGAGTGAAAATCATCGGAACGGACTGCGACGCAATCGAAAAGGCCGAAAACCGTGACGCATTTGATAATGTTATCAAATCGCTCGGAATTCCGAACCCGAAGGGCGAAGCGGTCACAGACATTGAAACGGGCGTAAAAGTTGCCGAAGAAATCGGATATCCGGTTCTTGTCCGTCCGAGCTTTGTTCTCGGCGGCCGTGCAATGGAAATTGTTGCGAACGAAGCAATGCTTCGCAAGTATCTCAAAACCGCCGTTGAAGTTGACGTTGACAAACCCGTTCTCATTGACAAATATCTCATGGGAAAGGAAGTTGAGGTTGACGCAGTTTGCGACGGAGAAAAAGTTTTCATTCCCGGAATCATGGAACTCGTTGAGCGTACCGGTGTCCATTCCGGCGACAGCACAAGCGTTTATCCGCCGTTCTCGCTTTCGGAAAAGGTTAAAAACACAATCATTGATTATACAACGAAGCTCGGCCTCGGAATCGGAATCAGAGGACTTTTCAACATTCAGTTCATTGTTGATTCAAATGAGAATGTTTTCGTCATTGAGGTCAACCCACGCGCTTCAAGAAGCGTTCCGTTCCTTTCAAAGTCAACCGGCTGTTCGCTCGTTGACATCGCAACGAAAGTTATGCTCGGAGAAAGCCTTGAAAAGCAGGGTATTACCGAAATGATTCTTCCGGAAAAGAAGCGTTGGTATGTTAAGGCTCCGGCCTTCTCCTTTGCAAAACTCACCGGAATGGACGCATATCTTTCGCCTGAAATGAAGTCAACCGGTGAAGCAATCGGTTATGACAAACGTCTTTCAAGAGCACTTTACAAAGCGTTCCAGGCTTCCGGAATGAAGCTTCAAAATTACGGAACGGTTGTTGTTACCCTTGCCGACGAGGATAAAGAGGAAGCGCTTCCGATGGTACGCCGTTTTTACAACATGGGCTTCAACATTGCCGCAACCGACGGAACGGCCGCCTTCCTCAAAAAGAACGGAATCAGAACGCATAAGCTCGGAAAGATTTCGGAGGGTAGCGAAGAAATTCTTGATTTCATCCGCTCCGGCTTTGTCAGCTACGTCATCAATACCCGTGCGGTAACATCGGGGATTCATTATGAAGACGGTGTTCTTATCCGCCGTTGTGCAACGGAAAACGGTGTAACGATTTTCACGTCTCTTGACACGGCTAAAATTGTTGTTGACGTTCTTGACGAACTTGTCAACAAGGTTTCAACGATTGACAGCGAATAAAAAATGTATGGGCTTCCGATCATCGGAAGCCCTTTTTGAGTTGTTTCCTTTATTTGCTTGACTACGCTTTTGAAATGTGATATTTTAAAGGCAGAAAAGAAAAGGGAGAAAAAATATGGGTATTTTTAAAAAGCTCACAGCGATTCTTGTTTCGTTTTTCATGATTCTGGGTGTGTCGCAGGGTGCGGCCGAAAAGGTCATTGTTTCCGCCGAAAGGGAACTTGTGTTTACCGAAATGCCGACAGAGGATTGCCACGCCTCAACGGTTCTTCCGCTCGATGACGGACGTGTTGTTTCGGCGTGGTTCGCCGGAACAAAGGAAAAGGCGGACGACGTTAATATTCTCACTTCGGTGCGCTCGGACGGAGTTTGGAGCGAACCGGTGAAAGTTACCGCAGACGAAAACACAGCTCACTGGAACCCCGTTCTTTTTGAAAAGGAGAACGGAACGATTGCGCTTTTCTTCAAAGTCGGAAAAGAGATTTCGTCATGGAAGACGTTTGTTTCGTATTCAAAGGACGGAAAAACATGGAGTGAGCCGAAAGAACTTGTCGAAGGCGACGCAAGCGGCGGAAGAGGCCCCGTTAAAAACAAAGCGATAAGACTGAATGACAAAACAATTCTCGCTCCCGCTTCGGACGAAAGCGGAAAGACTTGGCGCGCTTTTGTCGATATCTCTCACGATGACGGAGAAACGTGGGAAAAGACGGATTTCAT
Source organism: uncultured Eubacteriales bacterium (assembly GCA_934561055.1). Taxonomy (GTDB): domain Bacteria; phylum Bacillota; class Clostridia; order Oscillospirales; family Acutalibacteraceae; genus UBA6857. The sequence goes on along the minus strand of CAKTFN010000003.1, from coordinate 161,140 downwards.
TGAAGCAAAGCTCGGCCTTGTTGACGTTCCGATGATTCAGCCGACGCTTTGGCAGTCAAAAGACGGTTCGGTTCATATGCTCACGAGAACGAAGGTCGGAAAAATTTATCGCAGCGATTCGGTTGACAACGGAAAAACATGGTCAAAAGCTTATCCGTCTTCGCTTGCAAACAACAACAGCGGAATAGATCTTGACACGGACGGTGACGGAAGAATCTTCCTTGTTTGCAACCCATACGGACTTCCCGGAGTACGCACACCGCTTTCGCTTTTTGTTTCGACCGATGACGGAAAAACTTTCACAAGAATCAAAAATCTTGAAGCCGGTTTCGGAGAATATTCTTATCCGGCAGTTGTTGTGAAAGGCGATACGGTTCATATTACTTATACATATGAACGCGACTATATTGTTTATTGGCAGATAAAAGTAAAATGATGCCGTAATAAAAATAAGCCGCTTGACAAAAGTCATGCGGCAGGGTATAATATAAATAACAGGGAGTGCCGGTAAAGCGGTCACTCCAAGTATTGGTGTAAAACTAAATAAGAAACACCGCTAAGTGGAATGGGCGGTGTTTCTTACTTTATATGTAAGAAATGTTATTTCTTGTTGCTTATTATAGTGTAGCAAAGAGAGATAACATCGACAAGCAATCCGAGGATTGCAATGATTAACCCTATAAGAGCAACTTCTGTCATGCTATCACCTCCTCTTTCGAGGAGTAACCGCCTTTACCGTGTCCGGCACTGAAAAGTATAGTAGCATATCCGTCGAATTTTGTCAAATAAAAATAAACCGTTCGCCTTGTTCGCACGGTTTTTTGTTCTCTTTTCCGTTGAATTTGTTTTGCTTCTATGATATACTTAATAAGTTAGACTGATTTTTACACCGAATATTTAAAGGATGTGTTTTAATGATAAGTACGAATAATGTTACTCTTCAATACGGTTCAAGAGAACTTTTCAAAAGCGTTTCGATAAATTTCACAAAAGGTAACTGTTACGGCCTCATCGGTGCAAACGGTGCGGGAAAATCAACCTTTTTGAAAATCCTTTCCGGCGAGATTGAGCCGAATAAGGGCTATGTCAGCATCACTCCCGGCGAACGTCTTTCCGTTCTCAAACAGGATCACTATGCCTATGACGAATACGACGTTATCCGTACCGTCCTCATGGGTAACGCTCACCTTGTTGAAATTATGGACGCAAAGGAAGAGCTTTACGCAAAAGAGGACTTTACCGAAGAGGACGGAATCAGAATCAGCGAACTTGAAGAAGAGTTTGCCGAAATGGACGGTTGGAGCGCAGAAAGCGACGCCGAAATCCTTCTCAATGCGCTCGGAATCCATAACGAACTTCACTATAAGCTCATGCGTGAACTCACCGGAGACCAAAAGGTTAAGGTTCTTCTTGCGCAGGCGCTTTTCGGAAATCCCGATATTCTTCTTCTCGATGAACCGACGAACCACCTTGATGTTGCGGCAATCAACTGGCTTGAAGATTTTCTCATGAATTTTGAAAACACAGTTATTGTTGTCAGCCACGACAGACACTTTCTCAATAAGGTATGCACTCACATTGCGGACGTTGACTTCGGAAAAATTTCGCTTTATGTCGGAAACTACGATTTCTGGTATGAATATACTCAGATGGCACAGCGCCAGCTTCGTGAGCAGAACAAAAAGAACGAAGCAAAGGTCAAGGAACTTCAGGAATTCATTGCCCGCTTTTCTGCCAACGCTTCAAAGTCTAAGCAGGCAACGAGCCGAAAAAAGCTTCTTGAGTCCATTGTTATCGAGGATATGCCCGTTTCTTCAAGACGCTTTCCGTTCATCGAATTCAAGCCCGACCGTGAAATCGGCAACGATATGCTCATGGTTGAACACCTTTCAAAAACCGTTGACGGAAGAAAGGTTCTTGACGATGTAACTTTCACAATCAGACCGAACGAAAAGGTTGCCTTTGTCGGTACGGACGGGGTTGCAAAAACAACGTTTTTCAAAATCATCACCGGTGAGCTTGAACCGGACGAAGGTTCGTTCAAATGGGGCGTAACAACCTCTCAGGCTTACTTCCCGTCGGACAACTCCGCTTTTTTTGACGGCGTTGAGGATTCTCTCATCGACTGGGTCAGAAGATATTCCGACCTTCAGTTTGAAAGCGACGTCAGAGGCTGGCTCGGAAGGCTCATGTTCTCCGGCGAAGAGGCAACAAAAAAGGCAAAGGTTCTTTCCGGCGGTGAAAGAGTACGCTGTATGCTTTGCAAAATGATGCTTTCCGGCGCAAACGTTCTCATTCTTGACGAACCGACGAACCACCTTGATCTTGAGTCGATTACTTCTCTTAACAATGCTCTCATAAAATTCAAAGGCTCGCTCCTTTTCACGTCTCACGACCACCAGTTCGTTCAGACTGTTGCAGACAGAATCATTGAATTCCGTGAGGAAGGCGTATATGACAGGAACGAAACCTATGACGAGTATCTTGAAAACAACGAGCTTCTCGTTACAAAATAATTTCGATTTGAAAATATCCGTATATGCCGCTTGACAAACTGCGGATATACGGATAAAATATAAATGTAAAAGGCTCTGCGATAAGCGGTTGCCCAATGTTTAGGTTAAAAAATAACCGTCGGCTTCGTGGGCATGGGCGGTTATTTTTTATTATTTCTGTTGTCGTTACCTTTGTCAACAAAAATTCTATGATTGAAGTTTTCAGCAAAAGGGGGTCTTTTCTTTGATTGATCCGAAGCTTCGCACACTTCGGGATAAGGCGATGAAACTTCCGCTTTCTCCCGGCGTTTATATAATGAAAAACAAAAGCGGAAAAATAATCTATATCGGAAAGGCGAAGGCTCTCAAAAACCGTGTCAGCCAGTATTTCGGTTCGCAGACCAACCACGCTTTGAAGGTTCGGAAAATGGTTGAAAACGTTGCCGATTTTGATTATATCCTCACCGACAGCGAGTTTGAAGCACTTGTTCTTGAATGCAGTCTTATCAAGCAGAATATGCCAAAATATAATATTCTTCTGAAGGACGACAAGGGCTACAGCTATATCAAAATCAAGCCGAACCCCTGGGGAAATATCTACGCTTCCTTCAGAAAGGACGACAAAAACGCAGAATATATCGGACCGTACACCGGAAACTTTTCGGTCACACAGGCGGTAGAACAGGCGAAGGAAATTTTTAAGCTTCCCACCTGCTCGAAGGTTTTTCCGAGGGATATCAAAAAAAGCCGCCCGTGTTTGAATTACTTCATTTCACGCTGCAGTGCGCCCTGCGCCGGAAAAATCAGCCAGAAAGATTATGAGCAGAGCGTGAATGAGGCCGTTGCCTTCCTCAAAGGCGGAAGCAAAAGCTCGGTTAAGGAGCTTCAAAAGCAGATGGAGGAAGCGGCGGAAAATCTTGATTTTGAAAAGGCCGCAAAGCTTCGGGACAGAATCAGAGCCGTTGAGCGCATTGCCGGAAAGCAAAAGGTTGTTCTTGAAAACAAAGCGCCGTGGGACGTTTTTGCCGTTGCTCAAAGCGCAGACAAAGCCTGCCTTGCCGTTCTCAATTTTCAAAACGGACTTCTCACTTCGTCCGAACATTTCATTTTTGACGCTTCGGACAATCTTCCGGAGGAGCGCCATTCGCTCATTCTTTCCTACTACACAATGAACCGTCCCGTTCCGTCAAAAATTCTTGTTGACGGCGAAACGGAAAACACCGAACTTCTTGAACGCTTTCTTGAAGAAAAGCGCGGAAAGAAGGTTGAAATCACGGTTCCTCAAAGAGGGGAGGGCGTAAAAACCGTCAAAATGTGCCTTTCAAACGCCTCGCAAAAGCTTGGGGAATACTTGGGACGCAAAGGCGAGGAAACGGCCGTCCTTGACGAGATGGCAAAAATGCTTGACCTTCCCGTTGTTCCGGAGTACATTGAGTCCTACGATATCTCGCACACCGCCGGAGCGGACAATGTTGCCGGAATGGTTGTTTTCAAAAACGCAAGGCCGTATAAACGGGCGTATAAGCGCTTTTCAATCAAGGGCTTCAGCGGACAGGACGATTACGGTTCGATGAGAGAGGTGATCAGCCGCCGGTTTAACCGTTACGAAGAGGAAAAGGAGAGCGGCGAAGGGTTCGGAAGGCTGCCCGACCTTATTTTGCTTGACGGCGGAGTTGGTCAGGTTAATGCGGTGAAGCCGATTATCGAAGCATTCGGGCTTGATATTCCCGTTCTCGGAATGGTTAAGGACAACAAGCACAAAACCCGTGCAATCACAAAGGACGGGCGGGAAATCGAAATCCGGGAAGGGCGAAGGGTGTTCACCCTCATCTCCTCGATTCAGGAAGAGGTTCACCGCTTTGCAATCACATATCACAAAGAAAAGCACTCAAAATCCGCCCTTGAAACGAGGCTGACGGAAATTGAGGGAATCGGTAAAAAGAAGGCCGCCATTCTCATGAAAACCTTCAAGTCGCTTTCAAAAATCAAAGCGGCAAGCGAGCAGGAGCTTGCCGCCGTTTCGGGCATTTCAAAAAAAGACGCAGAAAACATCAAACGCTTCTTTTCCGCATGACGGAAAGGAAGCGTTTTTATTATTCTCGCCGACCGTTCAAAAGGTTTTCAACCTTTGTGCTTATCATGTCGAGAGCAACGAGGTTTTTTCCGCCGCCGACAACAATGATGTCGGCAAATTTTTTGCTCGGTTCAACGTACTTCTCGTGCATCGGCTTTACCGTTGAGCGGTACTGCGCCGCAATGGATTCAAGGCTTCTTCCCCTTTCGCCGGAGTCACGAAGAATCCTTCTCAAAAGCCGTTCGTCTGCGTCCGTGTCAACAAAAATTTTGATATTCATGAGATTTCGCAACTCTTCGTTTTGAAAGATGAGGATGCCCTCAACGATAATCACGTCTGCCGGGTCAACCCTGTGAGTAGTATCCGTCCGATTGTGGATTGTGTAATCATAATCGGGACAGAAAACTGGTTCGCCCGTGCACAGCTTTTTCAGGTCGGATACCATCATGTCGGTATCGAAGGCGTCCGGGGAATCGTAATTGATTTTTTCACGTTCTTCAATTGAAAGCTCATCGTGCCGTTTGTAATAGCTGTCGTGATAAATAATGGCGACCTTTTCGGAAAATCGTTCTTTGAGAAGGTTTGTGAGAGTTGTTTTTCCCGAACCGGTTCCTCCGGCGATTCCGATAATTACCGAGGGCATGAATCTTCCTCCTTTAAACGTCTTTTTAATAATATAATACTGTTTTGAGAGACGAAAGTAAATAAATTTGTGAAAAAATTATAAATATTGTTATCTGAATTTTCTAAATAATAAAAATATCTTGTAAATATGAATGTATAATAAAATAAATTGAAGTCATTTTATACAGAAAGGACGATGTTATTTTATGAAAAAAGCGATTGCCGTTCTTCTTTCGGTTCTTTGTGTTTTGTCGTGTTTCGGCGCTGTTGCGCTTGCCGCCGACGATTACAATCTCGGAAGCTTATTCGGAATTGAGGAAGATGACAAACCTCTTCTTTATGCCCTTACATATAAAAACGAAACTTTTTCGGGCGTAAAAATGATGTATGAGCCGAATCCGAGCCTTTCTCTCAGCGGTCCGGGCTATGTCAAGGTCACAAAGGATCAGCCGATTGCGATTGACCATGATTTTGTCTGCTGGAAGGACAAAAACGGAAAACTTTATTATGCCGGCGATGAGTTCTTCGTTGACGGCGAATGCACGCTTTATGCCGTTTGGGAGGATAAGAAGGATAACTATATTCGCCCGATTCGCGTTTTCCGCTGTGCAATGCTCACAATGGGAAAACTCTTTGCAAATGCTCTCGGAATTTTTAAGGATATTCAGGACTTCAGAGAAGACTTCTTTGAAGCGAAAAAAAGAGCCGTCGAAGCTTATAACGAAGCAATGAATACGGCGAAAAACCAGCAGAACATTAAAATCGACGTGCTTTCAAGAAGAGAATTTGACTGCACGAAATGTCCCGTTTATGTTTATATGGACAAGGCGAAGGCAATTTTCAAAGCCTTCAACGACAGTTCGACTGCAAGCTACACCGTTGCCGACGGAAAGACCGCTGACGGAAAAACCGCGAATGATCTCATCAGACCTTTCGGTGAGCTTTCAGCGATGAATGCGGACGGAAACATTGCTTCCGGAAGCGTTCAGGAACTTGAAAACGGCGGAAAGAAAATTGTGATTGTTCTTTTCAAGGAGACCGCTTCTCAAAAGCCTTATGAAACAATTTTGCCGAAGTATCACAAAAACTTCCTTGAACCGATTGATTTTTCTGCCGCACCGGACGACATTGAATCCGCAGAATTCAATTATTCAAAAACAACAATCCGTGCAACGGTTGACAGCGAAGGAAAGCTTGTTGAATGGACGATTACCGCTCCGGCAACCGGAAGCGCACACGTTGTTATTGAAAACGCTTATGTTGACGTTGAATTTGAATCCGTTCTCAGAGACGAATACAAGTTCACTTATTGATTTTTTGAATTGATTAAAACACAATAAATAATACCCGGACAGCTCGAATGAACTGTCCGGGTTGTTTGTTTCACTGAAACTTAATAGTGAGCCGCACCGCAAGAGCAATACTTGTTTGTTTTGAAGAGCTTCCAGAAGAAGCGGACGATTGCCCAAATGAAGCCGCCTTTGTGGCAAAGGTGGTTGCAGGTCTGCGACGGTGTGTCGGGCGTGTCGGGATTATTGGGTGTGTCGGGTGTGTTGTTTATTATTGTTCCGCAACGATCGCAACGATTGTCATTGTTACTGTCGATGTGACCGAGAGCCGAAATTCTTGTCGAATAGGAGTCACCGCAGGAACAAGTGAAAGTTTTAACACCGTCAGCGGTGCAGGTTGCGGCGGTTGTTACTCTTGAAGTGTAATTGTGGGTGTGAGGGGTGGTGAAGCCTACTGTCGGCGACCAATATTCTCTGCCGTTACTTACTGTGTAGAAGCGAACATAATAAGTTTTTCCGGAGGTAAGAACATAGCCAAGCTCGCCGGTAATGTTATAGGAGAACTGAACGAATGTCGAGTTGTAATTAACATTGTCACCTCTGCTTGAAGCAACAAGGTTGTGTTTGCTGTCGTAAACACGAAGTCCGGCAGCGGTTGTGTTTACTCTTTGATTAAAGTTGATTCTTGCCGAAGCAACGGCGTTGGTTTCGCTGATGTTTCCGACTGTCGGACCTTCCCATGATCCGGAAGCAACTGCTGTTGCAAAATCGGGACGAATTACACCCCAATACGGGTTAGTCAAGTTCTTATAATAATATCCCGAGCAAACAACCCACTGATTATAGTCCAAATTCTGATGATAGGTTACTCTGTCTGCTTCATAGATTGCAACGTGACCGTACGGGTTTGATGAATTGCCGGCATAAACAAGGATATCGCCGGGCTGAGGCTGTGCGCCCTGATATCGTGCCCAGCCGGAAGGCAGTGCATTGGTTGCATAATCGCAACCGTTTCCTCTTGCATAGCTTGCGCAACCCAAGTAAGCATAATAATACTTGATAAGGTCAACGCACTGAGCGCCGTAAACGCCGTCGTAGTCAAGGCTTTTTCCGACCTGTGCTTTTACCCATGCGAGTGCGTCCTGTGCAGTGTGTCCGTTTGTCGATGCACTTGCACTCATAGGTATAACGGCAAGAACAAAGACGAGAGAAAGCAACAGACATAAAGTTTTTCTGATTTTTTTCATGTTGATCATTTCCTTTCAAAATAAATTTGTATAACAAGATTATCACAATTTGAGATACTTGTCAATATCTCACACCGAGATTATCTATAATATTAATCAAAGATTAAGTTATAGAGGTGCTTGCTGTATGCGGCTGAAAAGCCTTCGGGAAGATAAGGATATCACACAATCGCAACTTGCGTCATTTTTGCACATCAAACAAAACACATATTCCCAATATGAAAACGGTCAGAGGGGAGTTCCGGTTGAGGTTCTGATTGAGCTTTCGTCCTTTTTTGAAACATCGGTCGATTATATTCTTGAACTCACCGACGAGCAAAAGCCGTATCCGCGCAGGAAAGAAAAAGGAAAAAAATAACCGTTCGGAATCTGAAAATCGGACGGTTATTTTTCATTATTATAATCTCTCCTCAAAAAATTAAAGGAAATTAATCTCAACCTATTGCTATTTTCAGCGAAATTTGAGATAATATAATGAATTATTTTAGTATCAGAAGGGGGATTTTCCTTTGGACGAGAATAAGGCTCTTGCAGAGCTTCTTTTTCCAAACGTTACTCAGACACCCGACGACCTTGAAAAACTTTTTCCGCCGCGACAACTTAAAGAAGGCGCAAGAGTTACAAGATTTGCGCCGAGTCCGACCGGCTTTCTTCATATCGGCGGTCTTTTTGCCGCACTCATTTCAAAGCTCAACGCTCAAATGACCGGTGGCGTTTTCATGCTCAGAATCGAAGATACCGACAAAAAGCGTGAAATTGAAGACGGTGTTTCCGAAATTATCAAAGGTCTCAAAGCCTTCGGCGTAACTCCCGATGAGGGCGTCATGGGCTTCAATGAGGAAAAAGGCGATTACGGCCCCTATACTCAAAGCAAGCGTGCGAATATTTATCACGTTGTTGCAAAATCGCTCGTCGAAAAAGGACTTGCTTATCCGTGCTTCTGTTCCGAGGAGGAACTTTCCGCCCTTCGTGAAGAGCAGGAAAAAGAGGGTGCGCTCATTAAGGGCTACTTCGGAAAATGGGCAAAATGCCGCAATCTTTCCTTTGAAGAGCAGAAAAAGCTCATCGAAGAGGGAAGGCCTTATACCCTCAGACTCCGCTCCCCCGGAAGCGAGGAAAAGCGAATCACCTTTGTTGACCTCATCAAAGGAAAAATCGAAATGCCGGAGAATATTCAGGACATCGTACTTCTCAAAACCGACTCGATTCCGACCTATCACTTTGCCCATGCCGTTGACGACCACTTCATGAGAACGACCCATGTCACAAGAGGCGACGAATGGATCTCATCCGTTCCGGCCCATATCCAGCTTTTCTCCGTCTGCGGCTTCAAAGCTCCGAAGTATGCTCATATTTCGCCTATCATGAAGGAGGAAAACGGCTCAAAGAGAAAGCTTTCAAAGCGTAAGGATCCCGAAGCGGCCGTTACATATTACGCAGAAGAGGGCTTCCCGAAGGAGAGTGTTCTTGAATATCTTCTCACTCTTGCAAACTCAAACTTTGAAGATTGGCGAAGAGCGAATCCGGACGCCGACTGCTCCGAATTCCCGTTCAATCTCAAAAAAATGAGCGTTTCCGGCGCACTTTTTGACCTGACAAAGCTCACCGACGTCAGCAAAAACGTTATTTCAAAAATGAGTGCCGAAAAGGTACTTGCCTACGCTCTTGACTGGGCGAAGAATTACGACGAAAAACTTTATTCCCTTCTTTCAAAGGACGAGGAATATTCAAAGAAGATTTTCTCAATCGACCGAGGTACGGCAAAGCCGAGAAAAGACATTTCAAAGTTCAGCGAAATCGGTTCTTACGTTTCGTATTTCTTTGACGAAGAATTCAAAACCGACCTTTCCGAACTACCGGAAAATCTTTCAAAGGAAACCGTCAAAAAGGTTCTTGAAGCTTATGCTTCAACCTATGAACAGGCCGCTGACAACAGCGAATGGTTCTCACACATGAAAGAGCTTTGCGAACCGCTCGGTTTCACTCCGAACGTCAAGGAATATAAAAAGAATCCCGAGCAGTTCCTCGGCCACGTCGGAGACGTTTCAACCGTTGTCCGTGTTGCCGTTACGGGAAGAAAAAATACTCCCGACCTTTTCTCGATTATGACCGTACTCGGAAAAGAAAGGGTTCTTGAAAGACTCAATGCCGCAATCACCGCTCTTTCCTGATTGCGAACGAAAGGAAAATACTTATGGAAGAATATACCGCACCGTCAAATTTTATTCATGACTTTATTGACGAAGACCTTAAAAACGGTGTTTATGACCACGTTCAGACCCGTTTTCCGCCCGAACCGAACGGCTATCTTCACATCGGCCACGCAAAGGCGATTCAGATAAATTTCAGCATAGCCAAAAAGTACGGCGGAAAATGCAACCTTCGCCTTGACGACACCAATCCCTCAAAGGAGGACACGGAGTACGTTGACGCAATCAAGGAAGATATCCGGTGGCTCGGCTATCAGTGGGACGAGGTTCTTTATGCCTCAAGCTACTTTGATTTCATCCATGAATGTGCAATCGAGCTTATCAAAAAAGGCAAAGCGTATGTCTGCGACCTTTCCGCCGAGGAAATCAGCAAGTCAAGAGGTACTCTCACCGAACCGGGAACGGAAAGCCCGTACAGAAACCGCTCCGTTGAAGAAAACCTTGACCTTTTCAACCGCATGACCGCCGGCGAATTTCCGGACGGAGCAAGGGTTCTTCGTGCAAAAATTGACATGGCTTCATCGAACATGAATATGCGTGACCCGGTAATTTACCGAATCGCACACGTTACCCATCACCAGACCGGAGACAAGTGGTGTGTTTATCCGCTTTATGACTTTGCTCATCCGCTTTCGGACACCAAAGAGGGTGTAACGCATTCGCTTTGCTCGCTTGAATTTGAAAACCACCGTCCGCTTTACGATTGGTTCCTTCGTGAGCTTGAGCTTCCGAATCCGTCAAGACAGATCGAGTTTGCACGTCTTAATCTCAATTATTGTCTCACGAGCAAGCGTAAATGCCTTCAGCTCGTAAAAGAGGGAATCGTTGACGGCTGGAACGATCCGAGAATGGCAACAATTTGCGGAATGAGAAGAAGGGGATATACCCCTGCGGCAATCCGTGACTTCATTAACCGGGTCGGCGTTTCAAAGGCATATTCGGTTGTTGACTTCGGACTTCTCGAGGCTTGCGTAAGGGATGACCTCAATCAGAACGCACCGAGAGCGATGGCCGTTCTTCGTCCGCTCAGGGTTATTATTGATAACTATCCGGAAGGAAAGGAAGAAGAAATCGAACTTCCCGTCAATCAGGATAAGCCCGAAATGGGAACAAGAAAGACCGTTTTCACAAGAGAAATCTTCGTTGAAAAAGAGGACTTCATGATTGAACCGCCGAAGAAGTACTTCCGTCTCTTCCCCGGAAACGAGGTCAGACTCAGAGGCGCATACTTCGTAAAGTGCGTCGGTTATGACACCGACGAAAACGGTGAAGTCACCGCAGTCCATTGCACCTATGACCCGGAAAGTAAGGGCGGAAATTCGCCCGACGGAAGAAAGGTCAAAGGTACTCTCCATTGGGTCAGCGACCACAGCACCGAGTTTGAGGCAAGACTTTACGACCGCCTTTTCAACGTTCCGAACCCTTCGGACGAGTCAAAGGGAAGCTTCAAAAACAACCTTAATCCGAATTCGCTCGTTGTTCTCAAAGGCTGCCGTCTTGAGGGCGGAATCAAGAATCTCAAACCGGGCGACACATTCCAGTTCATGAGACAGGGCTACTTCTGCGTTGACACATCGTCAACGGACGAAAACATTGTTTTCAACCGAACGGTTGCACTCAACTCTTCTTGGAAATAAAAGAAAGGAAGAAAATATTATGAAAACAGCATATAGAATTGTCACACCGATTCTTGCGGTTGCCGGAATCGTTCTCGGCGTTTTTCTCAAGCTTTTCACTTTTGTTATCGGAAACGGTGACGACACAATTAACAATCTCATCTCGGCCGTTTCTCAGCTCACAAGCGGAAAATTTTCAACAACATATGAGTACTCGCTTTTTGAACTCATCAAAATGGCCGTCACAGCAAAGCCGAAAACCGGAGAGGACGCAAAATCGTTCACCGAGGTTGCGAAGGCGGTAATGCCCGATATTTACGCTTTTGCGGCTCTCTTTGCGGTAATGATTATTGTTCTTGTTGTAATTGCAGTTGTTTCGGCTCTTGCGAAGGACAAGAAAAAGCGCAATGCGGCGTTCTTCCTTTGCGGTTTCGGTCTTGCGGTTTCAATCGCCTGCATCGTTGTTTCAAACAGCGCATTCGCAAAAATTTCCGGCGGACAGGTCAACCTTACCGACCTCGTTTCCCTTTTCTCCGATAACTCGCTCGTTACTCTTGCAACAGCGATTTTGACGGTTACGAGCGCAACGCTTTCGGCCGGATTTTACAGCATTTTCGGAATTTATCTCTTCATCATAATCTGGACGATTCTTTCAAATATGCTCATAAGCACACCGATTCAGCCGAGCAAAAACCATAAGAGAAAACGCACGAGAAGAAGTCTCAAGGCTGTTGCCGGAAGATAAGAAGAAAAAACCGGGTTGCCGATTTTGGCAGCCCGGAATTTTTTTGTCTCCCTTTTCGGAAAACGAAGGATTGATTTTAAAAAAGCAGGCCGTCCGGTTAATAGGACAGCCTGCTTGATTTTTCGATTATACCATTTTGAGAAGAGCCGGGAGTTTCATGATTGCCGAACCGAGGCCGGCGAGAATTTTTCCTGCTCCTTTGAGAGTACTTTCGTCGTCGTTGAGAATCATGAGAAGGCCGTTTGCCATTTCTTCGGTGAATACGCCGCTACTCATGGTGATGAAGTTTCTGATCGGAATTTGAAGAGCCATCGCTTTGACCATGTCAACGGTTGAGTTGCTTTCTTTGAAAACGGCGTTGAGAGCCTTGTCAATAACGGTGTTGATGATTCCGCCCCATTTTGAACCCTTTGTGCGTTCAAGAGAATCGAGGAGGGTGAATGGTTCGCTTCCTCTTTCGCACGGCGGAATTTCATGGCCGAGAACGGCGGTGAAAGCTTCGTCGGAAACCTTTTGAACCTCGCCGGTGTAATATTCCGGCGCAATTTCTTTGTAATCGGGAACGGCAACGTCCTTTGCGGTTGACTGAACGGAAACCTTGCCGCTCAGTCTGATGTCACGGCTCGAAGCACCGACAAGAATTTCAAAGTCTCCGCTTTCAACGTGCCAATCGTGAATATTCACGTTGTAATAAGCGAAGGCACGCTTTGAAAGTTCAACGCTGACGGTCTTTTCTTCGCCGGGTTCAAGGAAGGTTTTTGAAAAACCTTTGAGTTCTTTTGCCGGACGATATATGGTGCTTTCGCAGTCCGAAACATAAATCTGTGAAATTTCCGCGCCGGCAACGGAACCGACGTTTTTAACCTTGAACGAAACGGTGAGCGTTTCGTCGTCCTTAATCTTTTTCTTTGAAAGCTTGAGGTCGGAATATTCAAAGTCGGTGTAAGAAAGACCGAAACCGAACGGGAAGAGGACATCCTTCTTTGCGGTGTCGTAATATCTGTAACCGATGTAAACGCTGTCTCTGTATTCGGTTGTCATAACCGTTCCCGGATAGTAATTTACGCACTGAACGTCTGAAAGCGAAAGGGGATAAGTTTCGGCAAGCTTTCCGCAGGGGTTCTGCTTTCCGGAAAGAATGTCTGCGATTGCTTCGCCGCCTGCCTGTCCGCCGAGATAGCCGTTGAGAACACCCTTGACTTTTGAAAGCCAAGGCATTGTTACCGGTGAACCGCCGGAGAGAACAACAACAACGTTGTCGCAAACTTCGCAAATTTCCTCTGCAAGACGGTTGTGTGCGGCCGGAAGCTCAAGCGTCGTTCTGTCGTAACCTTCGGCTTCGTAGTCCTCGGTGAGACCGATGAAGAGAAGAACAACGTCGCTCTTCTTTGCAAGGTCACACGCATCGTTGATGAGAAGCTGAGAAATCGACTTGCTCTTTTTGTTGTAACCGGGGGAATAAAGCGGCTGAAAACCGGCTTTGATAAGCTCGGAGAAAGCGTCCGAAAGCTCGGTCGGATTAATTTGTGAAGAACCTGCGCCCTGATAACGTGGAGCTCTTGCAAGTTCGCCGATTACGGCAACCTTCTGACCCTTTTTGAGCGGAAGAATGTTGTCCTCGTTTTTGAGAAGAACCATTGACTGAGCGGCAACCTCATGAGCAAGTTCATGGTGCGCCTTCTTGTCATATGTATAGCAACCGAGACTTTTTTCCGATTTGAAGATGAGGTCAAGGAGTGAGTCAATGCGCTTGTCAAGAATTTCAATCGGAAGTTTTCCTCTGCGAACCGCGTCGGCAATCTTTTTGTCGTTGTATCCGCCGGAAGTCGGCATTTCAAGGTCGTTGCCGGCGATGATTCCCTGAACTCGGTCGTTTGCTGCGCCCCAGTCGGTGACAACGATTCCTTCAAAGCCCCATTCGTCACGGAGAATCTTCTGCTGAAGTTCTTCGTGGTCGGAGCAGTAAGTTCCGTTGAGCTTGTTATATGCGTTCATTACCGTCCACGGCTGAGCCTTTTTGACGGCAATTTCAAAAGCGGTGAGATAAATTTCACGAAGCGCACGTTCGTCAACAACGCTGTCAACTGACATTCGGCGCATTTCCTGGTTGTTGGTTGCAAAATGCTTGAGTGAAGTACCGATTCCCTTTGACTGAACGCCGTTGATGAAACCTGCGGCAACTTCTCCGGCAAGAAGGGGATCTTCAGAAAAATATTCAAAGTTTCTTCCGCAAAGGGGAGAACGCTTCATATTTACACCCGGACCGAGGAGAACGCTGACCTTTTCAGCGAGGCATTCTTCACCCAACGCTTCGCCCATTTTGAAAAGGAGCGAAGGATCCCACGAAGCCGCCGTTGTTACCGCCGGGGGAAAGCACGTTGCCGGAACGGAGTTGTCAAGGCTCGGACCGCCGCCGGTTTCATCCTTTTTTCTCAAACCGTGAGGTCCGTCTGTGAGCATGATTGAGGGAATGTCAAGGCGTTCGATGCCTTTCATATGCCAGAAATCTTTTCCGGAACACAAGCTTGCTTTTTCTTCAAGCGTAAGCTTGTCAATAATTTCCTGATACTTCATATTTAACCTCCAAATAATCAATCGTCAAGCCGAAAAAAGCCGGGACTTTTCAGCTTTTTCAAATTAATTATACATTTTATTTCCCGCAAGGTCAACTGTTTTTTGACAGTAATAAAAAAATCAAGGCCGCAGCGAATCATTTTGCCGCAGCCTTGATTAAAAAACATAATTTATCAGAACGTCTTCTTAAGCATATAAAGATCAATGCATCCGACGGGACAAACGGCGTGGCATTTTCCGCAACCGATGCACTTGTCGTAATCAACCTTTGCACAGAAGTTTTCAACCGAAACGGCGCCTTCTTCGCACGCCTTGACGCATTTCATGCAACCTATGCAACCGGCTTTGCACTGCTTTCTCGTCTGTGCGCCCTTGTCGTGGTTCTTGCAAAGAACCGCCGCCTTGATCGTGTCGAGCGGGAAAAGGTCAATGAGCTGTCTCGGACAGGTCTTGATGCACTTTTTGCAGGCACGGCACTTGCTGGGGTTGATTCTTGCAACGCCGTCGCAGATGAAGATTGCGTCGTAAGGGCAAACTTCAACGCAGTCTCCGAAGCCTATGCAACCGTGAACGCAACTCTTCGGTCCGCCGAAAAGCTGTGTTGCCATTTTGCAGGAACGGACGCCGCTGTATTCAAGTTTTTCCGGTGTGTTCTCTTTGTTACCCTGACACATGACGGCGGCAACCATAGGAGTGATTTTTCCGGCGTCAAGCCCCATGATTGCGCCAACCTGGGCGGCAACGTCGTTTCCGCCGGGAATGCAGAGATTGCATTCTTTCGTTTCGCCCTTTGAAAGTGCGGCGGCATAACCGTCGCAACCGGTGAAACCGCAGGCGCCGCAGTTTGCGCCGGGAAGGCACGCACGAACCTGCTCTGCCTTTTCGTCAACGGGAACGGCAAAAACAGCGGAAGCAACCGCAAGGCCGATTCCGGCAATGAGTCCGATTGCCGCAACGATAATTACGGGAATAAGAATATTCATCTTGCGCTACCTCCTTAACCGAAAATGTTGTCAACGATTCCGGTGAATCCGAGGAAGGAGACCGAAACGAGCGAAGCGGCAACGAGTGTTATCGGAAGTCCTTTCATGAACTTCGGAATGTCACAACTTTCCATTCTTTCGCGGACGCCGGCGAACATTACCATCGCAAGCATGAAGCCGAGACCTGCGCCGACCGAGTTGAACATTGACTGAGCGAAATTGTAGCCGTTGTCGATGTTGAGAATAACAACTCCGAGAACCGCACAGTTCGTTGTAATGAGCGGAAGATAAATTCCGAGCGCATTGTAAAGCGAGGGAATATACTTCTTGAGAATGATTTCAACGAGCTGAACGAGAGCCGCAATGACAAGAATGAAAACAATCGTCTGAAGATAGGAAAGATCCTTGCTTTCAAGAAGCGTGTTGATGGGATAGCAAACGGCGGTTGCAAGAGCCATAACAAAAATTACGGCTGCGCTCATTCCGACTGCGGTGTTGAGCTTTTTTGAAACGCCGAGGAACGGGCAGATTCCGAGGAACTTTGCAAGAACAAAGTTCTGGGTGAGAATTGCCGTCATGAGAATCGCAAGAAGTCCTTTTGTCATTTCCATCAGTTAATTCCCTCCTTGCCGTCACCGGAAAAATCCGCAGATTCTTTTTCTTTTTTGTTGAGTGTGCAGGTTGCGGCCATCGGACAGGCTTCGCAACCGCGAAGTTCCGCTCTCGGCTTTCCTTTGCTTTCGGCAATTTTGTTGACTGTTGCCATGAGAATTCCGAAGACGAAGAAACCTCCCGGAGGAAGAATGAAGATGAGCATCGGGTTCTGAGAAAGGAACGGAATGCTGAGACCGAGGAAAGAACCTGCGCCGAGAATTTCACGGATTGAACTCATGAGGAAAAGTGCGGTTGTGAAACCGACGCCCATTCCGAGTCCGTCAACGGCTGAGGCAAGAACCGGGTTTTTGCTTGCGAATGCTTCCGCTCTTCCGAGAATGATGCAGTTAACAACGATAAGAGGAAGATAAACGCCGAGCTGTTCGTCAAGGTCGGGTGCAAAGGCTTTGACAAGCATTTGAACGATTGTAACGAACGAAGCAATGACAACGACGTATGCCGGAATACGAACCTTCTCGGGGATAACCTTTCTCAGTGCCGAAATTGCAATGTTTGAGCAAACAAGAACGATTGAAGCGGCAACGCCCATTCCGAGAGCCGATTGAACCGAAGTTGTTGTTGCAAGGGTCGGACAGGTTCCGAGAACGAGTCGCAATGTCGGGTTTTCGGCAAGAATACCTTTTGTGAACTCCTTACCGAGCGATCTTTTTTCAGCCATTGGAAGCACCTCCCTTTATCGTTTCAAATGCGGCAGTCGCTGCGTTGACTGCGGAAACAACGGCTTTTGAAGTGATTGTTGCGGCCGTAATCGCCTGAACGTTTTGACCGTCGTTTGATGTTTTGTTAACGGTGAGTTCACCGATTTTTCCGATGAAACGCTCTTTGAATTCGGGCTTTGTGCTGTTTGCGCCGAGGCCGGGTGTTTCGTCGTGAGAGAGAATTTCAATTCCGGTGATCACGCCTTCGGTGTCCATGCCGATCATGACCGAAACCGTTCCGCCGTAGCCCTTTGCGCCGCTTGTGAAAACGTAGCCCATGTCTTTGGAGTCTTTCGTTCCGACGCAGTATGTGATTCCGTTTTCAAGCGTTGTAACGTCCGAAAACTCTGTCGCTTCGGGAAGAACGATTGCGCGTGAACTGTTTTCCTTTTCAACCTGGTTTTCCGCAATCTTTTTTGCCGTAACGCTGTTCGTTGCCGCAAGGAGAGTTGTTGCAACGAGGCAGATGATGAGAAGTGCGGCGGCAGGAATGATGATTGCTTTTGCTGTTATTTTTTTCTTCATGCTTTTGCCGCCTCCTTTTCCTTCTTTTCTTTAACGAAGCCGAAGGGCTTTGAGGTTGTGAGACGTTCGATGTGGGGAACAAGAATGTTCATAAGAATGATTGAGAATGAAACGCCTTCCGGAAGTGAGCCGAAAATACGGATGACCGAAGTAATGAGTCCGCAGCCGATTCCGAAAATGATTCGTCCTTTTAGATTGAGCGGAGACGTTGTGTAGTCCGTTGCCATGAAGAATGCGCCGAGGAAAAGTCCTCCGCCGAGAAGCTCGTAAGCAAGGAACTGAAGGTTGCCTTTTCCGGCAATGAGCATACAAACGGCGACCGTTCCGATGAAGGAGAACGGAATTGCCGGAGAGATGACTCTTCTGAGAAGGAGATAAAGCGCACCCGCAAGAAGAGCAAGGGAGCAAACTTCACCCATTGAGCCGCCGTGATAGCCGATGAGCATTTGAGTGAGGGAGGGGAGGTCGCCGGCGAGCGAAAGGTCTCCGCCTTTTGCGGCTGCAAGAGAAGCCATCGGTGTTGCAGTTGTTACCGCGTCTGCGGCCCAGCCGTTTGTGAACGGGGCAACCCATTTTGCCATAGCCGTCGGGAACGAAACCATGAGAATGATTCTTGCCGTCATTGCCGGGTTGACAAAGTTTTGGCCGATTCCGCCGAACATCTGCTTGACAACGACGATTGCAACAACCGAACCGATTGCGCCCATCCACAAGGGAAGGGTTGACGGAAGGTTGAGGGCGAGGATAAGGCCGGTAACAACGGCTGAAAGGTCGCCGAGTGTTCCTTTTCGTTTCATAACTTTTCTCGAGACATACTCCGCAAGAACCGCAGAACCGATTGTGACTGCGGCAAGGGCAAGCGCTCTTGTTCCGAAGTATACAATCGACATAATGAGGGCGGGCACAAGCGAGATGATTACGTCGAGCATGATGCCGGTCGTTGTTTCGCTTGAACGAACGTGCGGCGAAGCGCTGACTGTGAGTTTTTTTGTCATTATTTTGCACTCTCCTCTCTGAGAACCTGCTTTGCAAGTCTCATGTATTGAACGAGCGGTCTGCCGGACGGGCAGGAGTATGCACAGGAACCGCATTCCATGCAAACGGCAACGCCGCTTCTTTCAAGTCCTTCTTTGTCTTTTGCTTTTGCAAAGCGTTCAATGAGGGTCGGCATAAGGCTCATCGGGCAAACCTCAACGCAGCGTCCGCAACGGATGCAGTCGCGTTCGGGTTTTACGCCGCCTTTTTTGTCCGCAAAAGCGAGAATTGCATTGTTCTGCTTGCAAATCGGAGCATCGGTGCTGCAAATTGCAATTCCCATCATCGGACCGCCGGAGATGATTTTTCTCGGTTCTTCTTTGAATCCGCCGCAGTAATCAATGATGTCCTGAATGTTGACGCCGATCGGAACGCGAAGGTTCTTCGGTGTTTTGATTGCGGAACCGTCAACGGTGATTGAGCGGCTGGTGAGCGGCTTTCCGGTTTCAAGATATCTTTCGATGAATGCAACCGAAGCAACGTTCATAACAACACAGCCGACGTCTGCCGGAAGCTTTCCGGGAGGAACACGCCTTCCCGTTGCGGAAAGAACCATCATTTTTTCCGCACCCTGGGGATACTTTGACTTGAGAGCCATGATTTTGATGTCTTTGTCGCCGATCGAATCGATTTCCTTTTGGAAAAGTTCAATTGCTTTCGGCTTGTTGTCCTCAACGGCAATCACAACTTCTTTGAAGCCGAGAAATTTTTTGAGTCTTACAACTCCGTTGATGACGTTCTTTGAGTTTTCAATGCATTCACGGTAGTCAACCGTGATATACGGTTCGCATTCGGCAGCATTGACGATTAGCGTGTCAACGTTTTTGTCTTCGGGATAATTGAGCTTGACGTGGGTCGGAAAACCGGCTCCGCCGAGACCGACAAGTCCGGAAGCACGGACGGCTTTCAAAAGTTCGTCCCTGTTTGTGACAACGGGCGGCTTAATTCCCTCGTAGAGGCGCATTTCTCCGTCGGACTCAATCGTAACGCCCTTTGTGATGATTCCGTTTGCAAGCTTGACGTCGCCGACCGCTTTGACCGTTCCGGAAATCGTTGCATGGATCGGAGCGGAAACAAACTTGTCGGTGTCACCGACAACCTGACCGACCGAAACCGTGTCTCCGACCTTGACCGTCGGAATGCAGGGAGCGCCGATGTGCTGCTGCATCGGAAGAACAACCGTTTGAGGAACGGGCATTCTTTCAACAGGCATTTCGGCAGTGTTTTTGTTGTGGGCAACATTGACGCCGCCGCGCCCTCTTCCGCGAGCGGAAAGGACATTCGGAATAGGATTTTTCATTCTGTCATCTCCAAATCTCTTATGACTTTGCAACCGCCGACGAAATTCCTTCGGAAAATCAACCGTCGTTTGCCTTGAAACCGGGTTTTCGGACGGAATTTCGCCGAAGGCGGCTTCTTTTTTTACTTTGTTTTTTGAAAGAGTCCGAATTCAGTTCTTTTCGGACTCCTTCAGATTTATCAGTCTCGGCATAACCGTATTGAGAACAATGCCGGTGATACTGCCGCTGACGATTGCGAAAAGAAGAAGATATTTCCCGTAGCCGAGCATTGCTTTCCCCGAAAGAACGCATGAGCAAAGAAGCTGGCCAAGGTTATGGAAAACGGCGCAAAGAACGCCGATTCCGATGAAGCTTATCGTTTTTCTCTCTTTCCTTAATATAACGTAAAGAACGATAACGCTTAAAATTCCGCCGGAAAGGCTCATTGCTCCAGCGACTGCGCCCCTTGTGACAAAAGCAAAAAGAGCTTTGAGAAGCGCAATGTATAACGCGCCGGAAAAACCGAAAACGCTTCCAGCGAACATTGTGACGATGTTTGAAAGTCCGACCTTCGCTCCGGCGGGAAGGAAGGGAACGGACGGAAAAATCAGGTTTTCAAAAACGCTCAGAACCAATGAAAGCGCACCGAGCAAACCGAAAACGCAGATTTTTTTTGTTTTTGAAAGCTCAGTACGCAACTGCGTCGAGCCTTTCTTTTCTGTTTTCAAGTTTAACAACAACCTTGTTCGGAAGGCACGCGGCGGTGTCTCCGTTTTTTGAAAGAAAGCCGCTTTTCACGCAGAGCTTATCAGGACAGTCCGAAGAAAGAAAACCGATCTTTCCTTTCCCGACCGAAAGAACGCAGTGATTGATTTTAATTTCGTAATCTTCCGTAACGGCGGAAAGGTTGATTTCCTTTTCCTTTTTTCCTTCGAGCCAGACGGTTGCAACCGTGTTTCCTCCGCCTTTAAAAAACGGAACGAGAAAAAGAAGAATGCAAATTACCGAAAGAACGGAAAAAATCAAAACATCTCCTTTTTTGAGACCGAGCTTTTTTTTCATGCCATTTTTTCAAAGTCGACTTCGCCGTAGGTTGAAACGTTGAGGTCTTTGTCAATGAAGATTGCGGCGGCGGAGTATTCGTCAAGAAGTTCTTTGCTTTTTTCTTCGCCGAGGATGAAGCAGGCGGTTGAAAGAGCGTCGCTGAGCGTTCCGCTGTCGCAGACGACCGTAACGCTTGAAAGACCGCTGTCGGCCGGGTAACCGGTGTTTGCGTCGAGAATATGATGATAACGCTTTCCGTCTTTTTCAAAGTATTTTTCATAATCTCCCGAAGTTGAAACAAAGCCTTCGGAAAGATTGATTACACCGATGTATGTGTTTTCTTCACGGGGATGACGGACGGCAATACGCCATTTGTCGCCGATTTTGTTGCGCTTTCCGAAAGCGAGAATGCTTCCTCCTACTGAAACAACTGCGCCTTTTACGCCGCTTTTTTGAAGGTATGCTTTTGCGGCGTCGCAGGCGGCACCTTTTCCGACTGCGCCGAGGTCAAGCGTTTGGCCTTTTCCGATTGCGACGTTTGCACCGTTTATTGCAATTTTTTCGTAATCAACGGTCGAAAGCTCTTTTTTAATTTCCGCTTCGGACGGAACTTTTTTTATGTCGTCGTCAAAGTCCCAAAGCGATGAAAGGCGGCCGACGGTCAGATCGAATGCACCGCCGCTCATTTCGGAAATTTTTCTGCATTTCAAAAGAATGTCCGAAACGGTTGCGCTTTTGACTTCACCGTTTTTGTTGAGAGCCGAAACGGCTGAGGAATCGATTTTTCTTGAAATTTCTTTGTCAAGGTTATCAATAAGTCCTTTGACAACGTCAAGCTTTTTGAAAGCGTCGTCGCCGTAAAGTTTGATTGTGACAATGCTTCCCATTGAGAGGGAGTTCTTTTCTTTGAGGGTATATTCTTTTTTGTATCCGGCAAAAACAATTGCGGCCGCCGTAATTGCGGCAACAATAACAACGGAAAGAACCGAAAGGACAATCTTTTTCTTTTTGCTCATTCAAAACCTCCTCCTCAAAGGCACAAAAATACTTTCCTTTTATTGTATACTATTTTCACAAAAATTTCAAGACAATTTGCGGCATAATGCGACAAATATTGTGCTTGCTTTAGCGGAAGAATGTGGTATAATAAGAACAGCTAAGAAAGAACAACTCCGTTTTAAAAATATATAACAATTAATCTCAAGGAGGAAAAAACATGGATTTCAATCTTTCAATCCCGGTAAAAGTCATCAGTTCAAAAGGTTGCGTCAGAGAGAACGCCGAAAAGCTCAAAGCGTTCGGAAAGTG
This sequence comes from uncultured Eubacteriales bacterium, assembly GCA_934561055.1. Lineage (GTDB taxonomy): Bacteria > Bacillota > Clostridia > Oscillospirales > Acutalibacteraceae > UBA6857. The sequence continues at coordinate 138,718 of CAKTFN010000003.1, read as the reverse complement.
CTGTCTCATCGTCACGGGCGGAAAAGGCGCTTTTCTCAGCGGTGCGTTTGACGATATGAGGGCGGCTCTTGAAAAATGCGAAATCAAGTATGAGCTTTTTGACAAGATTACCCCGAATCCGTACATCGAGGATTGCCACGCCGCCGGAGTTCTCGCAAGGGAAATCGGCGCCGAATTCATTGTCGGAATCGGCGGAGGTTCGGCTCTTGACGCCGCAAAGGCCGTTGCCGTTTATGCAGCAAACGAAGACTTTTTACCGCTTGATATATATGAAAAGAAGGAAAGGAATATCGCCCTTCCGCTCGTTCTCGTCGGAACAACCGCCGGAACGGGAAGCGAAGTCGGCGCCGTTGCCGTCCTTTCAAACAAAAAGGACGAAAGAAAAAAGAGCATTTGCGCTCCGGACTGCGCTCCGGCTCTCACTTTTGCCGATGCGTCATATACCCACTCGATGCCGTATGACGTCACGGTTTCAACCGCACTCGATGCTCTTTGCCACGCAATCGAAGGCTTTTACAGCCCGAAATGCACCGATATCCCCACCATGTTCGCAGAAAAGGCAATTCCGATGATTTGGGAAGGCCTTAAATATCTCGACAGAGAAAAGAAACTTCCGGACGAAAAAATGCGCGAGCAGCTTTATTACGGTTCTCTTTACGCCGGAATCACCCTTGCCTGCTGCGGAACGGCGTTCCCGCATCCGCTCGGCTATATTCTCACCGAACATTACAAAGTTCCTCACGGCGTTGCCTGCGCCGCTTTCATGCGTGATCTCGTCGTAAGAGGCGTTCGTTACGAGAGAACGAAGTCAAGAGCGCTCATGAACCTCATGAAAACGAACAGCGCCCAGTTCTTTGAAATAATCATGAGACTTGCCGACGTCAGCGATATCGTTATGACCGATGAGGAAGTTTCGCAGTGGTGCGAACGCTGGAACGGAGAAGTTCCGAACAACTTCATCTATTCACCCGGCGGATTTTCAAAGAACGAAGCAAAAGATCTTCTTCGCAAAAAGTTTGTGAAGTAATCTTAATCGGAGAGATTTAAAATGGCGATTTGTCCGGCATGTAAAAATCAGGTCAGCGAAGCAGCGGTTGTTTGTCCGCATTGCAGTTGTAATATCGAAGAATTTAAGACTGAGCAAAAGGCGGAAAAAAGCGGAAGGAAGCAGAACTTGCCGAAAAAAGGCGGCTCGCTTTTGAAGAGCAAAAGAAAAAGGAAGAGCTTGCCGACCGTTTGATTTGCCCCGACTGCGGAAAAAAGGTTACTCTTGAGGACAAAACCTGCCCGAAGTGCGGCTTTCCCCTTGACGACAAAGGCGAGAGGGCAAGGATGAAACTTTGGCGGGAGATACAGAAAAAGGACGGAAACAAAACCTTTATGGATAAATGGTTTGCTCCGATAATGATTGCTTTTATTCTATTCTGTATTATAGTTATTATTTATTGTACCTTTGATGGGGAGAAGTCTGACCTAAGAGGCATTTTTATTGTTCTTTCTGTTCTTTTAGCCGGAGCGTTGATTTATTTCAATCTTTCTTCTGTTTTGAAGGGAGAACGCAATGTAAAGGAAAAGAATTTTGAAAGGTATATGATTGAAGATCAGTATATGGGCGCCGAAATGTTTGCCGATCTCATTAAACACGGGATGGCTCACTGCCCGTATTGCGAAAGAAGACTCACTATGAAGTCGATTATATTTTACAATCACCTTCAGACCGACATTAAAGAAATTCGTTGCGAGCATTGCGAAAGGCTTATTGATTTTCCCGGTGACAAACTTCGTGAGGATATCAGACAAAGTCAAATCAAGAAGAATTTCCGCCATCAGCGTTGGGGCTTTTAAAACTTAATCAAAGAATCACTCCCGAACAGGAAAATTTTCTTTCGGGGGTGATTTTCAAAAATTCTCAAATTTTTCAAAAAAAGTTGTCCGATTGTGTGTTAAAATTTCGTATATATAAGTGAAGGAGGGGAAAACCCGATGACCGACGAACTCTTGCTTTCCGAAATTAAAAAGAATCCGTCAAAGGGCTTTTCACTCCTTTTGAAGGAATATTCTCCCCTCGTTTTCAAAATCTGCCGAACGGTTCTTCTTCCCGTCGGAACGAACGAGGACGCTCAGGAATGTGCCGCAGACGTTTTTGCCGCTTTTTTCGGTAATGTCGAAAAGATTGACCTTTCAAGGGGAAGCATTAAAGGTTACCTTGCTTTCGGCGCAAAAAACGAAGCGATCGACCGTTATCGAAAACTCAAAAAGGAAACCGGAAAGGTTGTTTCGATTGATGAGGCCGAAGAGCTTCCTTCTCGGGAGAAAATCTTTGACGAAAGCGAAAGAAAAGAAAAAAACCGTCTTATTAAGGACGCCGTTTCTTCGCTCGGAGAACCCGACAGAACGATTATTGTCAGAAAATATTTTTTGGGCGAAACAGCCGCCGAAATAGGCGAAAGAATTTCGCTTTCCGCCGAAGCCGTTCAAAAACGCTCACGGCGTGCGCTTCAAAAACTTAAAGTACTGCTTGAAAAAGCTCCGGGAGGTGTTTTGTTTGACTGATTTTGAAACTTTTCTTTCCGACCTCTCTTTGGAAGAGACGGAAAAGCTTTTTGACGGAATCGAAGTCTCAATCGAAAAGGATGACGAGCTGAAAATCAAAGAGCTTGCCTTCAAAAAAGCCGGCCTTAAAAAGTCGCCTTCAAAAAGGACGGTTGCTTTTCGCTTTTTTGCGGCGGCCGCCTGCCTTTGCATTGTTGCGGTCGGAGCGTTCTTTTCGGTGAAAACTTTTTCAAAGCCGAAGCCGGAAGCGTCAACTTCGCCTTCGGTTTCAACGTCGGCCTCCTCAAGCGGAGAAAAGGCGCTGATGCTTGCAATTTCAAATGGTGACGAAAGTCTCATTGAAAAGCTTCTCAAAAGCGGCGTTCTTGCAAGCCGTGAAATTTTGAATTATGCCGTGAACTGCACCTCATTTTTGTCATACGGCGTGATAAGCGACATCGCAAAATCAGTTGAAGATGTTTTCGGTTCGACCGGCCTTGACCCCCTTTTGGAAAGTACGCTCATCGGCAACTCGAAAAAAGCTCTTGAGGAGCTTAAAAAGAAGGACGGAATGCTTATGACCCCGACCGAAAAGCTTGCGTTTTTCTTCTCCGTTGCCTTTTGCGACAGCGACGTTGTCAAAGCTTTTAAAGAAAAAGGCGCAGACATTTTTTCAACCGACGCCGCCGGAAACAACATTCTTCAAATTGCCGAAAAATACGGAAACACAAAAAATGCAAAATACGCAAAAGAACAGGGAATAAAATAAATTTTTGAAAGGCGGTTTTATTGTGACAACAGGACTTGCGGTGATATTTTTCGGCTGGGCCGGAGTTATTTATGAAATTCTTCGCGTTTTCAAAGGGAACGGCTCTGCCGAAAGGTTTATGAATAATGTTTTGAACACATACGGTGTTTTTGTTCAGGATTTGATTATGAAAATCTTCGGCTGATTAATAAAAAGAAAGGTTGATAATTATGAAAAAAAGAACAGTTTTGATTACGGCGATTTTTCTCGTTTTGAGCATTGCTTGCGCCTTTGCCGTTTCGGCGGTTGACAGCGCAATCGAGCCAACGGTTCCCGTTGAAAAGGGAAGGACTTATTACGCTTATTACAACACAAAAAGCGGAAAGGGAGCAATCTCCTTCTGCCTTGACAACAAATTTAAAGCCTTCGGAAAATCAACGGACAACATTTCGGTTTGCACAAAAAATCCGGACGGAACGTACAGCGTTCTTTATACCGTTGAAAAAAGTGCGGTTGACGTTCTTTTCGCCGGAACGACCGATTTGAAAATTCAAACCGGAGAAAATATTTCGTCGCTTCTCGGCGGACTTTCGGGAATCGGAATCACCGCCGACACGGAAAAAACGAACGTTGCCTTGAACCTTTACGGCCAAAGCATCGAAAAGGGCAAGGAATATTATGTATATATTCCGGCTTATTATTTCCTTGACGAAAACGGAAACGGAAATGCCGGCGCATATATTTCAATTGAAAAAGAAAAGATTAATTCATACACGGGCGACCTTCTTTCCGATCTTCAAAATGCCGCAGACGACGTTTATGACCTTGCAATCAGAGGTTACGAAACCGTTGCCGGCCTCATCGGAAGATAAGGACAATCGAAAAGGCGACCGACGCACGAAAAATGCGCCGGTCGTTTTTTGTTTTATAAATAATCTCTCGGCTTTTCGGAAAAATCGTTTTCCCCGTTTATCGGCTTGTCTGCAAGTTCCTTTGTGCTTTTGACCGCTTATATGTTTAATATAAGCGGAATATTTTTTTCGTTTTTGCGGACAATAAACAAAAAAACGAAAGGAAAGAGGAAAAATGAAAATCCTTTTTTATGATGCAAAGCCGTATGACATTGAATCGTTTGACTCAATCAGGGAAAACTATAAAAGCATCGAAATAGATTACCTCAAAACCGATATTTCAAAAAACACTGTCCGCCTTTCCAAGGGATATGATGCCGTTTGCGTTTTTGTTGCGTCGGACGTGGACGAAAAAATTTTGAAAGAACTTGAAAAAAGGGGAGTGAAACTTCTTCTTCTTCGCTGCGCCGGGTTCAATAACGTTGACCTTTCTGCCGCAAAAAAAGCGGGAATAACCGTAATGCGTGTTCCGAATTATTCACCGGAAGCGATTGCGGAACATGCCCTTGCGCTCGCCTTTGCCGTGAACAGACATATTCATAAAGCGTATATCAAGGTTCGTGAAAACAATTTCAGTCTTATGGGGCTGACGGGAATGAACTTTTTCGGAAAAACAGCCGGAATTATCGGAACGGGAAGAATCGGTGCGGCGATGTGCCGTGCCTGCGCCGGAATCGGAATGAGAGTTCTTGCGTTTGATAAAATCGAAAATCCGTCGCTCGGTTTTGTGAAGTATGTGAGTTTTGATGAGCTTCTCGAAAAAAGCGATTTGATTTCGCTTCACTGTCCGCTGACGGAGGAGACGTATCATATGATTGACCTTTCCGCAATTGAGAAAATGAAAGACGGCGTTTTGCTTGTGAACACGTCGAGGGGTGCATTGATAAGCACGGAGGATCTCATCAGAGGAATCAGAAAAAGAAAGTTTTCCGGCGTCGGACTTGACGTTTATGAGGAGGAGCAGGAAAACGTTTTTGAAAACCGTGAGGACGACATTCTCAACACCTCCGTCACCGCAAGGCTTTTGTCCTTTCCGAACGTAATCGTTACTTCTCATCAGGGCTTTCTTACAAAGGAAGCGCTTGAAGCCATCGGAGTCACAACGCTTGAAAACGCAAAAAGTTTTGAAGAGGGAAAACCGATTAAAGAAAACACGGTCTGCTGAAAAAGGCTCTTGCGATCGGAAACAAGGAAAGAAACACCGCCGTTTTTTCATGGCGATGTTTCTGAATAAGCGCATCATAAAGGAGCGGCTGCTTATTGCGGCGTCCTTTTCATTTGCAGCATACCCGTTCGCCCGATATTTGTCGGGCGAACTTTTTATTTGTCACAGCCGAAAATTGCCTGTCTCATGTCTATTTCAAGACCGCACTTGTTTTTAAGCTCGTCTGCCATTGCGATATTGTTGAAAACGGCGGCAATTCTGCTGACCGAACGGGCGAAACCGTTCCAAAGCGGAGCGGGTTTCAGCCGAATCGGAGAACGCTTTTCGGTTTTTTCAATCGTGAATTCGCTGAACGGTTCTTCTCCCGAAACGGTGAAAGAACTGATTTTGATGCTGTTTTCACTGAAGGAAAGAATGTTGAAAATTCCCTCAGCGGTGAGATAATCAAAACCGACACGGTTTCCGAGCGGCGGAATTTCCGTGCTTTCGGCGGCTCTTGTGTTCGTTGTGAATGAACCGGAGGTCATGTAAATTGTTCCGTTCGCATTTGAAACGGAAGAAAGGTCTTTTGTTTTGAGCGTTGAAATTCCGCCTTTGATGACGTTTGAACGTGTGTAATAATGGCTGTGGCCGGTGAGAACAAGGTCAACGTCAAATTCGTCCATGAGCGGAACATAAAGAAGGCGAAGAAGGCGGTTTTCGTTTTCCCGGTGGGCGAGTCTTCCGCCGAAAAGGTCGTGGTGCATCACAACAACACGCCATTTTACGTCTTTGTTTTTCAAAACGGCGGACTGCATGAAGCTTCTGTGAGCGCCGGCGTCGGGGCAGTTTGAGTCAATCATCAGAAAAAGAACGTTGCCTTTTACGAACCAATAGTCACGGCCGACGTAGCTTTTGATTCCCGGATAGCTTTCATACGGAAGCGTTGCGAAGGTTTTGTAATCCGCACCTTTTCTGTCGTGGTTTCCGACGGAAAGAGCCGTTGTCATTGTCTTGAGAGCCGGAGACGAAACAAAAGCCGAGTATTCGTCACGAAGCCCCTTCGTTGCCTGGTCGCCTGCGGAAAGAATGAGCGATGCGCCGTATTCGTTCTTTGCTTTTTCAACCGTATTGCCGAAGGAGAGCGCATGACTTTTGAGCTTTTCTTCTCCGTCCGAAGCGGTCATGTGCACGTCGGTGACGTATAAGGCTGAAAAATCCGACTTGTCCGAAACGGTGATTGTCCGTTCTTCGGAAGAAAATCCCCCGCTGCGGCATATGTATGAATATTCGTCATTTTCAAGGCCGAAAGCATATACTTTATATATGCAGTCGCCTTGGGGCGTCTTTTCGCTTTTTGCGGAAAATGTTTTTTCGCCGTTTTTTCCTTTGAGGGTAACAGTGCCTTCTCCCTCCTCTTTTCCGTACCATGTGAAAAAGCGTTCGCTTTCCTTGTGGCCGGGCGAAACATAAACCGAAGCGTATCTTTCTTTGCTTTTCCAATAGGCGTTCCAATCATTCTCGCTCAATGCAAGAGCCTGAGCCGGAATCAAAAAAAGCAGCGCAAGCGCAAGCAGAAGCGAGCAGGTTTTTCTTTTCATAAATTCTCCCTCTTTCATTGCTTTAAGCAAGATAATTTTATCACAGAGGAAGCCAAAAAGCAAGAAATGAAAAAGGAAAAGCATCCGAGACTTTTTCAAGTAAACAAAGAATAAATAAATGTCGAAAAAGACCGAATACTTGTTGGAAAAGTTGCATAAACGGAATATCCGTGTTTTGTTTGTTTATACAAAATTAATTTTTTTGACAAAATTTGTTTGACGTATGGAAATATTTGAAGTATCATAATAAGTGGATTACAGTAGTTATTTTTATAGCGAAAGAAAGGAGATTTTAAGATGAAAAAAACATTAAAAACCGGTAAAAAGATTCTTTCCGTCTTTATGGCGGCACTTCTGCTTGTGACGGCATGGGTGTTCTTTGCGCCGGAAAAGGCAACCGCCGCAACTGCGGGTAATTATACCATCAAGGTTGTTGTCACCTGCATGAACGGTTTTGCCAACAAGGACACAAGCTGGAATCTGACTTACAAGAAGAACAACGGAACCGGAGAAGAAGCTCGTGATTCCGGAAGCATCGGAAACAAGTCGGGCATGTTTAAAACCACATGGAACGGAACAGATGGAAATACGGTCACAACATTGTTTGAAAGAAGCTATTCCGGTTTTCCGACATATTTTGAAATTAAGGGCTATAAGAGCACATGGACCGGAGACGGAAAGTTCAAAATCGACGTTTATGTCAACGGAAATTGGGTCGGAAACGGTGAAACAAAGTTCAGCGGTAACGTTCATTTTGCCTGCGGAGTACACAATATCAGAAACTACCCTTATCCGAACAGAGTTACCTGGAGCTGGAACGACAATCAAAAAAAGCTCACCGTTCCGAAAAGCGGAGCGGAAACGGTACAGTCAAATTCCGCAACGGTTTATGACCAGTACGGCGTTGAATGGTATCAGGAGCCTTCATACGCATACGGCGCAACCAACGAAGCGAGAAACGCTTCTGACACTTCTATTCACGGAGTTGCCCTTTCTTCGACCGACGGAAACGACACGTTGAAGCTCGGAATTTCAAATTCAATCAAAGACTGGGTTTCAAACAACGGAACCGGCTTTGAAAGAACGCTTTACGTCAACGCATACTGTGGAAACGCAAAGTCAAGCGTTGTTCCGATTAAGATCACTAACTGCACCTATATGGCAACGTTCTATGACAGATATAACGGAAAAGACAAGTATGTCGGCGAGTACAGTTGCTATTATAATTACGGAGCACCGGAAGAACCGCATATGGAAACCGTTCGGGATAAGGACGAAAGCCGCCATTACCTTTTTGACGGTTGGGAACCGGCTCTCGCTCCGATTAAGAAGGACACACCGTTTTATTCAAAATACAAAGCCGAAGAGCACAAGTGGAAGGAAACCGGAAGAACAGAATCTTCATGCACGGTCAACGGCTCAATCTTTTATGAATGCGAAGTCTGCGGATATACCAAGACCGAAGAACGTCCTCTCGCTCCCCATAAATATGTTCTTGAAAAGATTACGGAACCGACCTGCACCGAAAAGGGATACAGCTACGGTCACTGCAGCGTCTGCGGACAGGACGGAAATTATGACTTCGTTCCGGCTCTCGGCCACGACATGAAGCTTTCCGAAAACGGAACAACCGCAAAGTGCGAAAGCGGCGGAACGGCTGTTTATGTCTGCGACCGTGAAGGCTGCGGTTACATTGAAAGAAGACAGGTTGAAAGACTCGGCCATGATTATTCAAACATCTATCAATCACCCGAAGCAACCTGCACACAGGACGGACGTGAATATCACAAATGTATCCGTTGCGAATCCTTCGACGTGGATTTCGGCGGAAGAAACGGCGTTGTTGTTCCGAAACTCGGCCACGATTACGGCGAATGGGTAATCACAACGCATGAAACCTGCGAAACCGACGGTGAAGAAGTTCGCACCTGCTCTCACAACGCTTCTCATACAGAAAAGAGAATCCGTCCGAGAACCGGCCATGAGTATGACGAAAGCGTAACTTTGAGAATTGAACCGACCTGCGTAAAGGACGGCCTTGTTTATCATCCCTGCAAGCACGAAGGCTGCAATGCAAAGGAAACCGTTGAAGTCCTTTCGGCTCTCGGCCATGACAGCGACAACGCAACATGGAAGGTTACCGTTGCGGCAAAGTGCGAACAGAAGGGCAGAGAGGACCTCATCTGCGGCCGTGAAGGTTGCGGAGAATCGCTCGCAAACAGAGAGATTTCGGCTCTCGGCCATGAATGGGGCGAATACACAAAAACCAAAGACGCAACCTGCACCGAAAACGCAAAGCAGACCGCTTCCTGCGTTCATGAGGATTGCACAAAGACGAACACAATCGACATTGAAAACACAATGCTCGGCCATGATTTTACGGATTATAAATATAACGGCGACGAAGCTTGCGAAAAGAACGGAACCGAAACCGGAAAATGCTCACGCTGCGGATTTGAAAACACCCGTGAAGTTCCGGGTACGGCTCTCAGCCACGTCTACGACAAGAAAATCAAAGTCAGAGTCGAAAAGGAAGCAACCTGCACGGAAGACGAAGTTATCGTCATCGTCTGCGACCGTTGCATGAAGGCGGAAAAAGAATATACCGTTTTGAACACAAAACTCGGCCACAACGTTCTTGAATGGATTCATGACGAAGACACCGAAACCTGTTGTGATTACGGAACAAAGCACGGAACCTGCCTTCGTTGCGGTGAAACCGACGTTGCCGTTGACAAGGGCGTTCTCAAGCCGCACGTCTTCGGCGAGTATGTTTCCGACGGAAACGCAACCTGCCAGAATGACGGAACAAAAACCGCAAGGTGCGTCAACTTCTGCCATAACGGAAAGAGCGACGGCTCGGATGCGGTTCAATGCGAAGCGACCGATACCGTTCGTGATTACGGCTCAAGACTTGAACATAATTTCCCCGATCCGGTGACGGAAAGCGAGCTTTATGTTTCAAACAACGACGGAACCTGCCTTCGTGACGGAACAAAGACCGCAACTTGCAAAAACGAAGGCTGCTCGGCGAAAAAGACTGTTCCCGATCCCGGTTCAACTCAGCCGCATAAATATGTGACGTGGATTTCCGACTCAAACGCAACCTGCACAACGGACGGAACAAAGCACGCTTATTGTATGTACGGTTGCGGAACTGTTACCGAAAACGTTCCCGACGAAGGTTCGGCTCTCGGTCATCATTTCAGGAACTGGGATTACAGCTATAACAACGACGCAACCTGCACCAAAGACGGAACAAGAACCGCACAGTGCGAAAACGAATTCCCGACCGGAGAGCTTGACGAAAACGGAAATCCGATTATGGCTCGCTGCACGGAAAAATCAACCCTTCCCGCTCCCGAAACCGCAACCGGACACAAGTGGTCCGAATGGACCGCAGTCGGTGAAGAAGCAAGTTGCACAAACGGCGGAAAGTTTGAAAGACACTGCGAAAACGAGTTCAAAATTCCCGTTCGTGACGAAGACGGAAATATTGTTTCCTATAAAACCGTGACATGCGACGCAAAGGAAGAAAAGACCGTTGAACCTTTTGCTCACAGCTATAAATGGGAAATTCTTCCCGGTGACGACGGCGACGAAGCAAACTGCAACGCCGGCTATTATAAGATAAGAAAGTGCGAATTCTGCGGCTATGTTGACGAAGCTTCAAAGGTTCACGTTGAAGGAAAGGCTCACCATTTTGTTGCCGAAATTCAGGACGCAACCTGCACCGAAGACGGAAAGCGCATTGTTTACTGTGACGTCTGCAACAACGAAAGCGTAAGATCCGAAGAAATTATTCCGGCAACCGGTCATATCAATACCGAGCTTGACAAGGATAGCGTCATTCCCGCAACCTGCGCCGAAAAGGGCTTCAGCGGAAACACCGTCTGCATTGCCTGCGGTGCAATCGTGACCCCCGGAACGGAAACAGAAAAGACAAACAACCACGTTTTCACAACCTACACAAAGATTTCCGACGCAACCTGCGCCGAAAACGCAAAGGAAGAGGCAGTATGCGACGTTTGTGCAGAGGCGACAAACATCAGGGAAGTCGCTCACTCCGCTCTCGGACACGAATATGACAAAAACGATTACACCGTAAAGACGGCTGCAACCTGCACGGGCGACGAGGTTCGTGAATATCGTTGCGTCCATACCTTCAAGAATGCCGACGGCAACGATGTTCGCTGTGAAAACACGAAGGAGGAAACCGTTCGCAACAGCGCCCTCGGTCACAGATGGGGCGAATGGACGGTTGTTGAGGAAGCAACCTGCACGAAGGCCGGAAAGGCCGAAAGAAAGTGTCTCAACGACGGTTGCAACGTAATAATCACAAAGCCGCTCAGAAAGCTCAGCCACGTTGAAAGCGACTGGATTATTGACAAAGAAGCGTCCTGCACCGAAACCGGAAAGAGACACAAGGAATGCACAAACGGTTGCGGATATATCTACGAAGAAGAAGTTATCCCGATGAAGGAGCATAACTTTGAAGTTACCGAATGCACCGCAACCTGCATTGACGACGGTTTTTCAACTTATGTTTGCACGGCTTGCGGAACGGTAAGGAAGGGCTCGATCGTTCACGCTCTCGGCCACGATTGGAGCGGCGAATGGGTTGTTACCAAAAACCCGACCTGCACGAAGAAGGGCATCGAAACCCTCACCTGCACCCGTTGCGACAAAACGAAAACGAGAGAGATTGACGCTCTCGGCCATGACGCTGTTGTTGACCCGGCCGTTCCGGCCACCTGCACAAAGGACGGACTTTCCGAAGGAAGCCACTGCGCCCGTTGCGGAAAGGTTCTCAAAAAGCAGGAAACCGTTGTTAAACCGCATTACGACGGCGACAACGACGGAAAGTGCGATATGTGCGGAAAAGAGATCAAGCACAGTACCGACCTCAACTGCAACTGCATTTGTCATAAGCAGTTCCCGCTCATGAAGTTTAAGTATAAGATTCTTCTCTTCTTCTGGAAACTCTTCAAAATCGGAAAAGGCTGCGCCTGCGGTGCAACGCATTATTGATTGCAAATATCAACCGGGCTTTCCGAAAAATCGGAAAGCCCCTTTTGTTTGCTCTTTTTCAAAATGAAAACGGTATTGCTTTTGACGCAATACCGTTTTTGACTTGTATGAATTTTAAATCAGGTGAATTTTTTTCCGAATTCGATTCCCTTCTTGAGAGCAGCGGTATTCATTTCCATGATTGCCGGAGCTTTTGAAGCAAATTTTTTCCTGAGACTGTCAAGAAATTCGTCCTCGGTAATAATGTTTGTTGCGCCGATGAGTGCGCCGATGATGACAATGTTTGCGGTTTTCGGGCTTCCGATTTGAAGCGCAATGTCGTCAACGGGGAGGGCAATCACCTCTGCGTCGCTTCGTTCAACTTTGCTTGTGACTCTGTTTGAATTGAGGAGAAGAACCCCGCCTTCCTTGAGTCTGTCGTTGAATTTTGAAAACGACTGTTCGTTCATGCAAACGAGAACGTCGCATTTTTTTGCGAGCGGAGAAACGACTGCCGTGTCATCAATGACAACGGTGCATTTTGCGCTTCCGCCGCGCTGTTCGGGACCGTATTCCGGAAGGAAGGTTGCAAATTTTCCGCCTTCAACGGCCGCTTTTGCGGTCATCATTCCGGCCGAAACAACGCCCTGTCCGCCGGCGCCGGAAAAGATCAGCGATTTTTTCATTTCTCTTGCGCCTCCTTGTCTTTGTATATGCCCGGAACAAAATAAGGAATCGTGTTCGTGTTCATGTAATCGAGCGTTTGAAGCGGAGTCATGCCCCAGTTCGTCGGGCAGTTCATGAGAAGCTCAATGAAGGTGAACCCTTTTCCGGAAAGCTGAAGCTCAAAGGCCTTTTTGATTCCTTTTTTTGCGTCCATGATACCCTTCGGGGAGTTGAGCGCATATCTTGCAACGAAAACCGGAGCTTCAAGCGTTGAAATAATTTCGCACATCTTCATCGGATAGCCCGTTTCCTTCGGGTCGCGGCCGTAGGGAGTGGTTGTTGTTTTCTGGCCGATGAGCGTTGTCGGTGCCATCTGGCCGCCGGTCATTCCGTAGGTTTGGTTGTTTGCAAAAATAACGGTGAAGTTTTCGCCTCTGTTCGCCGCACCCATGATTTCGGCAAGGCCGATTGCGGCAAGGTCGCCGTCACCCTGATAGGCAAAAACAAGGCGGTCGGGATTTGTTCGTTTGAATCCCGTTGCAACTGCGGGAGCACGTCCGTGAGCGGCTCCGACCATGTCGCCGTTCCAGTAAAGCATATTGAGCGTTGAGCAACCGACGGGAACAACGTGAACGCAGTTTTCCTGCTGACCGAGTTCGTCAACAACTTCTGCGATGATTTTCGTTGCGAGCGAATGCATACAGCCGGGGCAGAAGCCGCTCGGCGTACCCTTGAGGCATGAAGGTCTTTTGTATTCCATTATTTTGCACCTCCCGTAACGATTTTTTTGATTGCTTCATAAGTACTTTCGTCATCAAGAAGAATACCGCCCGAACGTCCGTAGGTGAAAATCGGTGCTCTGTCTTTGACCTCGAGTGCAATGTCGTCACGCATCTGAGCGGGGATTGCAAGCTCAATGTCGATGATGCCTTTAACACGGCTGTAATCGAGGCTTTGAAGGCTCTTTTTCGGGAAGGGATAGAGAGTTATCGGACGAATCATGCCGACCTTGTAACCCTCTTCACGAAGGCGAAGAATCGCTTCCTTTGAAACGCGGGCTGAAATTCCGTAAGCAACAATGACGTACTCTGCGTCGTCAAGCATGAATTCTTCAACCTTAACGTCATTTTCTTCCCAGCTTTTGTATATTTTTCCTCTTGCGATGTTGTCCTGCTCAAGAAGGAATTCCGGAAGATACGGGGTGAGAAGGCGGGGATCTCTTTTTTCTCCGTCGGTTCTCATCAGCGACCAGTTCTTCGTTCCTTCACGGTGGGTTTCCTTGAATTCCGGAAGTTCGACAAGCTCCATGATTGCACCGAGACAGCCGTCCATGAGAATGAGAACCGGGTTGCGGTCACGCTCTGCGTATTCCCAGGCGTTGTATGTCAAATCAACCGCTTCTTGGAGGGTTGCCGGAGCAAAAACCATGACTCTGAAGCCGCCGTGACCCATCGCCTTTGTTGCCTGAAGATAATCCATCTGAGCCGGCTGAATCGAACCGAGTCCGGGGCCGCCTCTGCTGATATTGACGATTACGGCGGGGAGCTTTGTGCTTGCAAGATAGGAAATACCTTCGCTTTTAAGGCTGATGCCCGGTCCGGAGGAACTCGTCATTGCACGGCAGCCGGAGGAAGCCGCACCGTAAACCATGTTTACCGAAGCTACCTCGCTTTCGCCCTGAACAAAAACGCCGCCGACTTCGGGGAGCCTTCTTGAAAGATATTCGGGAATTTCGTTCTGCGGAGTAATCGGATAACCCGCAAAAAAGCGGCAGCCGCCTCTGACTGCGGCTTCGGCAATGGCTTCATTGCCTTTCATAAAAACTTTTGACATTACTCCGCCTCCTTTTTAATTTCGATTGCGCCTTCGGGGCAAACCGTTGCGCAAATTCCGCATGAAATGCATTTCTCGCTTTCGGTCAAATGCGGATAAAAAAAGCCAAGCCTGCTGCGCTCTTTTCCGAGTTCGAGAATACCCTTCGGGCAAAACTTTATGCAGAAAGAGCAGCCTTTGCAAAGTATCACATTGAGGTCGATCATCGAATGACGCCTGCCTTTCATAAAAAAATAATCGTTTCAACTGAAGTCAAGTTTGCATTTGAGTTCTTGACATTTGTCTGTTTATTTATTATACTATACACGGTGTTTAAAAGTCAACATACACAGGAGAAACAATTGTAACATTTACAACGTATTTCGGAGGTGGATTATGGCCGAGAAGGAAAAAAGAGAGAACAGGCGTGCCGTATACAGCAAACGGGTAATCAAAGAGAGTTTTGTCGAGCTTCTTGACAACAAGCCGCTGAGCAAAATCAGCGTCAAGGAAATTTGCGAAATGGCCGACGTCAATCGTTGCACCTTTTATTCTTATTACGAGGACATTTATGACCTTCATAACAAAATCATGCAGGAGTATTATGACAAGATCGTTCTCATTGCGGAGCAGGCGAGGGAAAAGCTCAAGCAGATGATGAAATGCGGGAGGAAGATTAACGTCGAAGACGTTTATTCCTTCATGATGAAGCTCCTTGAAACGATTGTTGAAAACATTGAAATTTCAAAAATCATTTATAATCCGGACACCGAAAACAAAATTCACCTTGAAATCGGTCAGATGGTTTTTGACAAGATTGTTCCCATAGGTTTTCCGACCCATTCAAAGCAGAGGGTGGAGTGGATCAAAAACGCATACACTTTTGTTACGGGCGGTTTTACCGGAACGATTTATCTTTGGATAATCAGAGGATTCCCGGAAACCATCGAAACAATGGCGAGAAATCTTTCGCGCCATATTTACAACGTACTTATTGACCCGAGAATCGACCTTGAAGGCTGAGCGACTTCAAGGTTTTTTCGTTGAAAAGGGACTTGCATTCGGAAAATTATATTAAGCAAATATTAAAAATGTGAAAAAAGCTTGATTTTTCTTTTGGATAATGTTATTATATTTTCATCTCATTTTCGGAAAGCGAGAGAATATTATGACAGCATTTTACCAAAAAATTATTGCCTTTGTCATGTCAATCATCATGATTCCTTCGGGAAGCCTTTTTTTGCTCGGAAAAAAATTCGATACGGTGAAAAAATTTGATGTCTATCTTGACGACGGCACCCACAAAATCTGTGAAGAAATCAAGAACAATTCTTATGTTGACCTTGAAGGAATCGTCAAGGAATTTCCCGATGTCAGCGGTTCTGTGGAGAGCTTCAACAAGGCATTCAACATTGACGCAACGGCCTTCCGTGACAAAATGTTTGTTCTCAGAGACGAGGCAAGGAAAAAAGGCGATATGACAAAGGGAGTGCTGTACCACTTTATCGGCGCATATGTCAGCACGTTCAAAAGCTGCGTATTCCTCCTTGAAAGCAAGGACGAAACCCACTCGGAAATTATTCTTGACGTTGAATATGGCGACGGCGTTCACGAAAGACTCCATTCGGGAGTTATCTATGACTCCGAAAGCGGAGAGATTTTTTCGGATGATAATAAGGGCCTTCTCGGAATCGGTTTCAATTTTAACCTGAACGACATGGTCATTTATGCGGTTGTCAATTGCTGGATGCGAGAGTTCGGCTTTTTCTTCGGCTATGACCTTTTCTGTTACCTCACGCCAATTTTCTTCTATCGCACAAGACGTTTTAAGTTTGAATACGCCGGAAAAGAATGGATGATTCAGGCGTGGAAGGGACTTTATGCGGTAAGTATGGGCGGCGAAGTCGGTCTTTACAACAGAGATAAAGGCAAGTTCGGAACTTACTACGAAAGCGCAAAAGACGATGAAATGATCAACATGACGCTTGAAATTTATCACGGCGACGAGCTTATCCTCAAACGTGACGAACAGCCGCATTGGTGGACGAACGGTTTCAAGCTTTCAAAAAAGCTTTATACCGCAAATGATCTCACCCTCAAATCAACGCTTGAAATGAAGGACGAGGAAATGCTCAAGGCGTTTTGCAAATCAATCGACAACAACATTCATCACGACGTTTCTTACACGGTTGACGGACTCAAAGTTTCAATCGTTTGGTAAAAAATGAGAGCCACCCGAAAGGGTGGCCTTTTTCTTTTGCTTATTTCACGTTGTACTGAATCTCCGGGTCGCCGAGAACAAGAAGGCGTTTTATCATGATGTAAGTCAGCGAGATGAAGCGGTCAACCGGAAGCGGTTCGTCACTTTTGAGCCACTCTCTGACCATTCCGTAAAAGCCGTTTGAAATGAAGGTGTAAAAAAGGTCATAGGTTGTGCGCCTGTCCGTTTTGTGAAAGGCTTTGTAATATTCAAAGTTGAAGTCGCTCAAAATCTTCGCAAGCTTCGGAACGAAGGATGAGGAAAACGAGGTGTCAAGAAGCATCAGTGCCGTTTCCTTCCGCTCGTAAAAAAGAACAACAATGCTTTTTATCGTTGCAAGAACATTTTTCGGAAAGCCCATTTCGCGGAAATCGTCGAGATAACCTTTGATTTCTTCGATGAATTCGTTTTCAAGTTTCTCAATGAGATCATAGATGTCTTTGTAATGAAAATAAAACGCATTGCGACTCAGTTCCGCTTTTTCGCAAAGGGCTTTGACTGTGATTTTATTGAGAGGATATTCTTTTGAAAGCTCGGTGAGGCTGTTTTCAAAAGTCTTTTTTGTTTTTTTGACGCAGCTGTATCTTTTTTGCTCTGACATTGTAAAACCACCTTATTAAAATTCATTATCCGTGATACAATTTTCGGCGCTGTGTAACAATTGTTTCTGCGGCGACCAAATTGTAAATTGACACTGTTCGTCTCGAAGCCTATAATTTACTTGGAATTAAGTACACTTTATCACATTTGTTACAGAATGTCAATTTTTTATTTAAGGAGAAAAACATTATGGCTTCATACAGCGAATATCCGGTACCGAAGGAACATTATCTTCATCTGCCGACCGACGAGTCCTGCTACGAATATCTTCATATGTGCTATGACAGGATCTCAAAGGATATCGGAGATTATGCGGCATTTCTTACCCCGATTGCAGATCAGATTTCCGAAACCTCAATGACGAAATTGTTTGACGACATTGAAAAGCTCTCGGCTTATTTCGCTCATTGCGGACTCAAAAAAGGCGACGTTGTTGCGATTTTCCTTCCGACCTGCGGCCACGCTTTGACCGTTTTCTATGCTCTCAACAAGCTCGGAGTCATTGCAAACTTCATTCACCCGCTTCTTCCGCCGGATGCGCTTTTGAAAAATCTTGAACACACAAAATCAAAGATGCTTATTGTTCTTGACGTAATGTGCGCTCCGTTTGCTCAGGTAATGGCAAAATATCCGACCGTTGTCTGCTCGCTTTCGGATTACTGCGACGGTGTCGCTCTTCAGTATGCGCTTTACAACGAAAAGCAAAACGCTCACGTTCCCGAACTTGAAACCGTTATTCGTTTCAAGGACGCAATCAACAACGATTACCCGATTCCCGAAACGGACAAGCGTCCCGCAAGAGATGCCGCTGCTTATATGCACGGCGGCGGAACGACCGGAAAGAGCAAGACAATCATTCTTTCCTCCCCGGCCTTCAACCATGTTGCGTATAAATACTATCTTCTTGACGAGGAGCATGATTACAAAACCGCTCATTCGCTTTGTACTCTTCCCTGCTTCCACGCTTTCGGCTTTGCCGGAGCAATGCACTATGCGGTTTGCAACGCATATAAACCGATTCTTGTTACAAAATTCGATCCCGTTCAGGTCAATGAAATCATCAGGAAAAACGTTGTTACCGAAATTCTCAGCGTTCCGAGAATGTTCCAGGGTCTTGTTATGGCTCCGAACTTTGAAAACGAGGGTCTTAAAAACATCATGATGACCTTTGCCGGCGGAGATCTTGTCAGCATTGAATTCGTTGAAAAATTCAATGCAATCATGGCAAGAAACGGCTCAAAGGCAAAGCTCGGACGCGGTTACGGTCTTACCGAACTTTGCGCCGCCGTTACGTCAAACTCAAGCTACGGCGAAAGAACCGACAAGCGTGTTTACAAAAAGGAAACCGCAGGTTATCCTCTTGCCGGCGTTGACCTTGAAATTTGGGACGACGATTGCAACAAGCTTCCGCAGGGTACTGTCGGTGAAATCGTTGTTTCGGGCGAGAACATCATGAACGGATATCTTCCCGATGACGACATTACCGAAACCGGAATTTATACCGACGCAAACGGCAAAAACTGGATTCGTACCGGTGACATGGGTTACCTTGACGAGGGCGGCCACATGATTTTCTCCGGACGTAAGAAGAGAATCATTATCATTGCGGGATATAACATTTATCCCGCAACGATCGAAGAACTTGTTTCACGTCTTGATTACGTCAGAGAGGCGTGTGCCGTTCAGGGTTATGACGACGAAACCGGAAAGCCGCTTGTTAAGCTTTGCGTTTCTCTTACAAAGCCCGACGCAGACAAGCAGGCCGTAATCGAAAATCTCAAAAAGTTCTGCAAGGAAAACATTGAAGGCTATGCCTGCCCGAGAAAGTTTGTAATTCTTGACGTTCTTCCGAGAACGAAGATGGAAAAAATCGACTTCCTCAAGCTTTGCGACAAGGTTCCTCAATAAATTCACATACACCTAAAAAACGCGGTGCATTTTTTGCGCCGCGTTTTTATTGTATTCAATAAGCTTTTTTGTCCAAGGATTCATGTTCAATGAGGTTTCTGTCGGTCAGTGTTCCGTCGGTAAAAACAAGCTCAATGTTAACCTCAAGCTTTGGATTTTTAAAATAAATCATGTATAGCTCAACGCTTTTTCCGCTTTCGATGAAGTTAAACTTTGAATAGATTCTACCGCCATCAAAAAGCTTTAGCACATCTTCCTTGCTTTGCCCATTTTGTAGCGAAGCAAAGTTCTCTTTTGCCTTTTGCGGATTTCCGATGAAGTCGTCCATGAAGTAAAACGTGCGTTTGTTGAACTCTCCCTTTGCACCGAAGGAAGCACCGTTTCCGACTCCCCTTGCAATGATTTTTCCGTTTTCGTCCTTTTTGAGGAAAATCAGTCCGTTCCCGTCGGGCGGAGACTCCTTATAAAACCAAACTTCAAAAGTTTTGTCCTCAAGCATAAGCTTTTTAATCTGTTTTGAAAGGGCGTTGCGTTTTGAATTGTCAAGCGTTTTTTTGAAGTCCTCGGCGTTGACCATTCCGTGAGAAGTCAATATTTGCGCCGCTTTTTCATAATCGTCGGTCTGCTCAATCAGAGAGTACAGCTCACCGCTGTTTTTTGAAATATAGGAATTGTCAGGATTAATATAGGTCGGAATATCATACTCGATGTGCTTGTGTGCCGTCGGATATAGTGCACAGGTGAAAAAGGCAACCAAAAGATATACGCCGCAAAAAGCGATTATGCGCTTTGAAAACGGATGCGTCTTTTTTGCACTTCCGAGTCTGATTCTTTTTGCCGAAACAAAGCAGTAGGCGCTGCAAGCGAACAGAAAAGCCATGCAGCCGAACGGATAAAACAAAATTGCGCCCATGTTTATCTCGCTCCACATTGAGAACGGCGAAAATTTGTCAAGAAGATACATTATGTTTGTTTCAATCGAAAACAGTGCCGCCTGCGGAAAAAGGCAAAGCAGTAAGCTTGCGGCAATTATTAAGTTTGCCGCACCGACCGAAATCAGCGTTTTGCGAAGTTTAAAGCTGCGGGATACAACAACAATAAAAAGCATCACGAAAATTATGCCGAAGCTTGTGAGATTCATTTTGAAATCCGGGTCTCCGAGATAATCTGCGGAAACGACAAACTGATTGAACACGGCGCAAAGCAGGTTCAAAACAAGAACCAAAGCACCGGCAAGGATTGCCCACCACGTTTTTTCAAGGTAAAGCTTCTCAAATTCTCCGCTGATTGTTTCCTTTGTTTTTTCGTCCTCGCCCATGTCATGAAGTGCAAGGTCAAGGCTTTCCTCTTCTGAGTAGCCGATTTCTTCATAGCGGTCGGCCTTGTCAAGAATATGGCATTGAAGCTCATCAAAAAGAGCTTTCCGCCTTTTTTCGGAAAGATTTTTCGGAACGAGAGAATCAAGATAAGCCGAAAGTTTCGGATTCATTTTAATCCTCCTTTCAGGTCAAACCGAAGCAGTTGCCGGTCGGCTTTTGATAACCTTTCCGACAGCGTTTGAATATGCTTTCCATTCCTCTTTGGCTTCGGTGAGGGTTTTAAGACCCTTTTTTGTGATGTGGTAATACTTGCGTTTTCTTCCCTCGGCCTCGGTCCAATAGGATTTCAAATAGCCGTTTTGTTCAAAAGAATGAAGGATCGGATAAAGAGTACCCTCCTTAAAAGTGAAAACCTGTTCGCTTTTTTCGGCAATGCGTTTGATTATCATGTAGCCGTAAAGATCCTCGCTTTCAAGTACCGAAAGAACCAGAAGCGCACTGCTGCCTTTTGTGAGTTCTTTTTTGATGTCCATAAAACGACCTCCTTTTATCATAAAGAGTCGATACATCGAATCTCTATGCATAATATAGCATTTACTTTTTGCTTTGTCAACGGTTTTGCATAAATTTTCGGCTGCCGATTTCTCTGCTTTTCAGAATACTTTACCGCTTCAGCGAACAAAAAGTCGCATAAAAATTGCTGCTAAGGAAAAACATTCCTTAGCAGCAATTTTATCTGTATTATAATTTCACACAGTGCTTTTCCATGTCAACAAGTCCGTTCTCAAGGAAGGTTATGCCTTCCCCCTCAAGGAGCATTCTTTGAGCGTCCGTTCCGCCGAAGGCAAAGCCCGGCGCAACTCTTCCCTCACGGTTGACAACCCTGTGGCAGGGGATTATGCCCGGTTCGGGATTAACATGAAGCGCATAGCCGACAACCCTTGCCCAACGAGGGTTTCCCGCAAGCAGGGCAACTTGTCCGTACGTCATGACTTTTCCTTTTGGAATGCCTTTTACGACTTCGTAGATACGTTCAAATGTGCTCAGTCCCATATAATGTATCCGTTTTTTCTCGGTGAAAGAGGTTTGAATCCTTCCTTTTCGCCGTAGCCTAAGATGCAGTTTCCGATGCCTTCGTATTTTTCGTCAAGACCCCATTTTTTAAGGAATTCTTTGCCTTTTTCGGTTTTGAACATTTCTCTTGCTCTGTAGATAAAGCAGGAATCGACTCCGACGGCATGGGCGGCATTGAGAAGGTTGCCCATGACGAGAGCACCGTCGTCACGGTAGGTGTTTACCGTTGAATCGGCAAGAACAACGAGAACGGTCGGCGCACCGTAAAACGGATCGGTGTTTGCACCCATAATTTCTGCATTGAGTTTTGAAAGCTCTTTGACCGTTTCCGGGTTTTGAACCGCAACAATTACGGGGGACTGTGAGTTCCTTCCGGTCGGCGCATAAGTTCCGGCTTCAAGAATGAGGTCAAGCTTTTCTTTTTCAACCTGCTTTGAAGAATATTTTCTGCAGCTTCTTCTTTCTTTAAGGTCGGTGAGTGTTTCTTTCATTATCGTCAATCCTTTCGTTTCGTTTTTATAAGTGCGGAGCAATTCCTCACAAATTAATAATAACATATCGTGTCAAGAAAATCAGCTTGTTTACGGAAAGTCGATGATTTCTTTTCGCGTATTTCATGTTCTTTATTTTGGAATACTCCCTTCCTTTGAATTTTTCAACATTAAAGTAAGTGTAAGCGGAAAAGACCTTGTCAATTCGGCTTTTCATTGCTTTGCTTTGTTTCAATCGGCAAAAGTACCCACAGCACAGCGGACGGATGAAAATTAAAAAGCTGAAAAGTGCGGCTTAAGGAAAAACATCAAAGAATAAGCCGTAGCGTAGGAAATCACTCCCTCAGTCGGCAGAGCCGACAGCTCCCTCACAGGAGGGCGCCAAAGGAAAGTGATTCAATAATTGTCCTGTTTCGGGAATTTCAGCCGACAGCCAAAAGTACCCCCGGCACAGCGGACGGATGAAAAGATATAGAACACGGTACGAATCAAAGAGATAGCATAAAAGAAACGGACGAAGAAAGGAAAATCCTTCAAGTAAGAGCAAATATAAAAGCACAGAACCAAAAAATCCGCAACAAGCAAAAGAAGCTTCTGTCCTTTCGTAAACTTGCTTTCGCACAATCTTAACCGAAAGTTTTGAATTCAAGCGGATTTTCTCCGACTTAAACGTGGGTATACCGCCGCCTAACTTTAGCCGCATCGGTGGACTATATTTTGATTTTCCCCCGCAAATCAAAATTCGGTCATCAAATGCGGCGTATGAAAAAGCGAATTTTTGGGTACTTTTGTTTCAATCGACAAAAGTGCCCCCAGCGGAGCGGACGGGTGAAAAGATATAAGACACGGTGCGAATTAAAACGACAACATAAAGAAATACACCATAGCGTAGAAAATTTCTCCCTCAGTCGGCAGAGCCGACAGCTCCCTCACAGGAGGGCACCAAAGGAAAGTGATTCAATAATTGTCCTGTTTCGGGAATTTCAGCCGACAGCCAAAAGTACCCCCGGCACAGCGGACGGATGTAGATTCAAAAGAATCCATGCGGTTAAACGACTCACTTAAATCGTTATGGCCAAAAACAGAATAAAAAAATCAGCACACCGAAAAATTATCGGGTGTGCTGAAAATTATGTTTGAAATTATTTCATGAGTCTTCTGATTACAGCTTCGCAGTCTGCTTCGTCCATAATCTTCGGAACGGGATAAAGCGGATTTGCCTCCTTGAGGGCACGCTTAACGATTGTCGGAATATCCTCTTCCTTGATGCAGTCAAAGCCGTCGGGGATGTTCATGTTGCTGTTGAGCGTCTTGACGGCATCAATGAAAGCAAGAGCTTTTTCGCTGTCGGTTCCGTCGGTTTTAACGCCGGTGATGACGGCAAGCTTTGCAAGACGCTTGTGAGCGGTTTCGCCGTAATATTCAAGAACGTACGGGAGAATGACAGCCATTGCAAGACCGTGCGGAATGTGATAAAAACCGCCGAGGTTGTGTCCGATTGCGTGAACATAACCGACGTATGCTCTTGTGAAAGCCATGCCTGCGTAGTAGGAAGCTTTGAGCATGTTGTTTCTTGCTTCGATGTCTTTTCCGTTCTGATATGCCTTTTCAACGTTTGCAAAAATCATGCGTGTTGCTTTTTCGGCGTAAGCTTCGGTTGAGCGAACGTTGCTCTTTCCGATGTATGCTTCAACGGCGTGAGTGAGTGCGTCCATGCCGGTTGTTGAAGTGATGTGCGGAGGAAGACCGACGGTGAGTTCCGGGTCAAGAACGGCATACTTCGGGCGAAGACGCGGGTCGTTGATTGCGTTCTTTTCGTGGGTAGCCGGGTCGGAAACAACGGCGGCGAGGGTGGTTTCGGAGCCTGTTCCTGCGGTTGTGGGAACGGCAAAGAGCGGCGGAAGCTTGTGATGAAGCTTAATTACGCCTCTCATCTGCTTAACGGAAAGCTTCGGGTTGGTTACTCTTGCGGCTGCGGCCTTTGCGCAGTCCATCGGTGAACCGCCGCCGAAAGCGATAACGCCTTCGCAGTTGTTGTCAAGATAAAGCTGACGGGCGTCTTCAATGTTGTCGATCGTCGGGTTCGGCTGAGTTCCGTCATAAACAACGTATTCGATTCCGTCTCTTTCAAGGGCGGCAAAGAGTCCGTCAAGAATATGAAGTTTCATAAGACCCTGGTCAGTAACGATGAGAACACGCTTGAGTCCTTTTGATTCGATGAGTGCGGGAAGACGGTCAATTGCTCCCGGACCTTCAAGAAGTTCGGGTTCCGACCAGTCAAACGCATACATGGCGATTTTCATGATTTTTTGAAAAGCTCTGTAATATGCCTTTTTAAGTTGCCACATTTTGATTTCATCCTTTCTTTCCGGAAAAAACCGGATTCTGTAACTATGCAAAGTACATTTTACTATTTTTTTCCTCTGTTTTCAAGTACTATTTATGAATTTTCTCATTAAACGGGCTTTTAAGGGAAAGATAAAAGGGTATTAGTTTCGGGCTCTGCAAAATGATACGCAAAACGCCTTTTGACTTACACCTGTGAGGGAGAGATCTTCTGCGCTGACGTCACCTTGAATCTGACAATCCGATTCAAAAAAAACGCACAAGCCTCCTGTAAAATCACAAATCAATAAAGGAGAATTTTCATGGTCGAAAAAATTGCAATCACAACCGAAAGTGCCGCAGACCTTTCAAAGGAATATCAAAAGAAGTTTGATATTCACGTCATACCGATGACGGTTCTCATCGGTGACGAAGAATTTAAAGACGGGGTCGACATCACACCGACCGAACTTTTTGAAAAAAGCGAGCTTTACTCGTCCGTACCCAAAACGGCCGGAGTTTCGCCGCATGAATATAAACTTGTTTTTGAAACGCTCACCGAAAAGGGCTTTGACGTTGTTCACGTTGCACTCGGCGGTAAAATTTCTTCCTGCTTTCAAAACGCCCTTTTTGCTTCAAACGGTTTTGAAAATGTTTTTGTTGTTGATTCTCAGAACCTTTCCGCAGGAACGGCTCTTCTTGCGATTGAAGGCGCAAGACTCAGAGAAAAAGGCGAAAAGGCCGAGGATATTGCGAAAAAGCTTGAAACTTTGCGCCGAAAGGTAAACACAAGCTTCATTCTTGAAGACACGCAGTTCCTTCTTAATGGCGGGCGGTGCACCAAAGGAGAAAAACTTGCGGCGGACATATTCTCGCTCAAGCCGACAGTTAACATTGACGGCGGTTCGCTTTCCGTCGGAAAAAAGTTCAGAGGGAGCAACCTTGCTGCGCAGAAAAAGTATATCGAAGAAAAACTTTCCTCGTCGGAACCGAAGAAGGAAAATTGCTTTCTTAATTACACTGCCTTTCCAAAAGAGGAGGTTGAAGAACTTGTTTCTTTCACGAAGGAAAAGGGTGGTTTTGAAAACGTGATTGTCAATGAGGCGGGTTGCTGCATTTCTTCTCACTGCGGAAAGAAATGCATGGGAATCATTTTTGAGGACGAAAAGTGATTTTTCAAAAGCTTCAAAGAGCTTTTTATATTATTTTTTCCGTTTTCTGATGACAAAACGGAAAAAGTATGTTATACTTTATTGAATATTTGAATCCCCGATAAAGGAGAACCGCAAAATGAGTATTGCAACCGATAATATAAAAAGCGTTCTTGAGGGTCTTTCCGACAGCTTTTCAAAGCTCGGTTTTGAAAAAAAGACGGACTTCACCGAAGAAGAAAACGACGCTTTTGCCGTTTATGCCGGTGAAAAGGGCGCGCTTAAAATCAAGTATGAAAACGAAATCGCCGCAGTGTATTATGCCGATGACGAAGCCGCACTTGAAGAAGGCGGAAAAAAGATTGTTGCTTCGCTCCTTCCCGAAAACGGCGACAACAGAGACGTGACTTATGTTGTCAACGAAATTTCCGATTGCCTCAACGAGCGCTTCGGAAAAAAGGCCGCGGTTAAAAAAGCCGCAACTTCAAAAGGACCGCAGACCGTTTCCAAAACGGCGGTAAAGAACGGATCATATTACGATCCGAATACTCTTGCAAGCAAGCTTTGCCTTGTTTTCCCAGAGCTTCGCGAACCGTATAAGCAGAACATTGCCGATTACGGAGAATTCCTCGGCGAAAAATTCTTCACCGAATACGGAACCGAAAAGGTTATTTCCGCAATCAGGCAGAACAATCCGCAGACGATGAAAAAGCTTTTTCAGATTCTTAACGAAATTTATGAGGACGGAACGAACGACACTCAAAGTCTCATTGCCGTAACAATTCTCGGAGAACTCGGCAACGACCAGATCCTTCTTGCACGCTGCGTTGATTACATGAGTGAAACTCTGGCTCCGCCGGTAATTGAAGTTAACCGTTATTTTGCTTCCGCGGCGGGAAAAAGAGCAAGGAAAAAGCTTGAAAATCCCCCGGCATATAAACCCAAGAAAAAGAAAAAGCCTGGCTTTTTCGCTCAGATGATGTCCGGAGGCGGTGGCGCAATGCCGCCGATGTGATTCATCGTTTAAAAGAAAAAACAACCGTAAGCGGTGCAGCGTTTCACTGCACCGCCTTTTTTAATATAATTTCGGAGGATACATAATATGGTTGAAGCAGCCGAAAGAAAAGACTTTGAAGAACTTTTGAAGTTTGAAAACAAAACTTTTAAAATCAAATTTGAAGAAAAGGTTCCGAGGGTATATGCTTTTCGGGAAAGTACCGATTTTCACGGAGTTTTCAGGGATAACGGAAAAATCGTCGGCGGAATCTGCGTCCTTCCCGGCGAATTTTGCTTCGGAAACGAAAGGCTTGTCACCGCCGGAATCGGTTCCGTTGCCGTTGCAAAGAGTCACCGTGACAGGGGAATCATGAAGGAGCTCATGGAGTTCGCCGTAAAAAGGAGCGAAGCACTCGGTGCGGAAGTCGGCTATCTTTCGGGCTATCGTTTCCGTTATGAACGGTTCGGTTATGTTCCGAGCGGAATCAAATATGTTTTTGAAGTTACCGACCACCTGGTTTCACGGTGCAGGGTCGGGGAAGATTTTTCGTTTTCTTTGATCAAAAGCGGAAAAGACCTTGAAACGGCAGAAAAATTTTATCTTTCCCTTCCGGCACGGCATACGAGAGAAACCGAAAAATTCGGTGAAATTCTTTCAATGTGGCACAGCAAGGCCTATCTCGTCAAAGACGAAAGCGGAAACGCCGTCGGATATCTTGTTTACAAAAAGGACGAAAATTCCGTTTCGGAGCTTATTCTTTCCGAAAACAAAAAGGCAAGGGACGTTCTTGTTTCCTTTGCGAGGGCAAGAAGGCTCAAGAACATATTCGTATGGGCGTGTGATTTTCAGCGAGAGCTTTTGAGTGAGCTTTTAAAATTCGGCGAGCATTACAGAGTCGAATGTGCGTGCAGTCTCAAAATTTTCAACTTTAAAAGCTTCATCGAAAAAATGCTTCGCCTTCGTGTTTCGCTTTCTCCGCTTGTGAGCGGTTCGCTTGTTCTCAAAATCGGAGAAGAAACGCTCAAAATCACCGTTGACGGAAAGAGCATTTCGGTGGCGGAAACCGAAGAAACGGCCGAACTTTGCTTTTCAAAAACCGATGCGACGATTGCGCTCACAAGACCCGAATGCGCAACAACCGAAAATGCGCTTTTCAATGCATGGACTCCGCTTTGTCCGTTCGGAATTTTCTCCGTTGATGAGGTTTAAAAATAATTTTGAATATTTAAAAAGGCTGTCCCGGCGAAGGGACAGCCTTTGCTGTTTTTCACTTATCTCAAAACTTCAACCATTCTGTCGGGGAAGTTTCCGATGAGGGCATCGACACCCATTGCGGAAAGGCGCTTGATGTCGTCATATTCGTTGACGGTCCAGGTGTTGATTTCGCAGCCTGCGTCGTGCATTTCCTTGACGGTTTCCGGCGAAAGGAAGCAGTGGATCGGGTGGCAGCACTGAACGTTGTTTTCGGCCGTGTATTTTCCGTAGTTGATGAGCCAGCTTTCCGAAAGGAAGCCGCGTTTGATTTCCGGAGCGATTTTTTCGCAGCGGAGAATCGTGTAATGGTTGAAAGAGGAGAGGATGATCTTCTTTTCAAGGCCGTATTCACGGATCATGTCGATGACCTTCTGCTCGATTCCGGGATACTCGAAAATTCCGGTTTTAAGCTCGATGTTGGTGATGATGTCCGTGTCCTTGACGAGGTCAAAATATTCACGAAGGGTCGGAATTTCGTTGAAGCCGTAAACACCTTTGAAGCCTGCGGAAAAGTCGAATTTTCTGAGTTCTTCAAGCGTCATGTCTCTGACAAGCCCCTGACCGTTCGCCGTGCGCTTGATGTCTTCGTCGTGGATAATTACAAGTTCGTTGTCCTTTGTAAGATGAACGTCAAGTTCAATTCCGTCGCAGCCGATTTCGATTGCCTTTTTGAAAGCAAGCATTGTGTTTTCCGGGTATTTTCCGGAAAAGCCTCTGTGACCGTAGATTTTTGACATTATGAATCACACTTCTTTTATGAGATTTTTTTGGAAAAGAGTTTTCTTTTCCGTTCAATTGAATTATACACGGAATTTCAAATTTTTCAAGTGTAATCCGGACTTGTTCGGAGATATTTTTCGTCCGTATTCAAAAAAGTCCTCCTTCTTCGGCGCCGGAGAAAACAATTTTGTTGACTTTACCATAGTAACGTGATAAAATATCGAAAGAGAGAAAAAATTTTGGGAGGGCTGTGAATGGCCAAAAACACAATTCAGGGAAAAATTCCGTTCGGCGAACGGGTCAAAAAAGCAATCGGCGTAAAAGGCGATTTCAAAACGGCGATTTTGCCGATGATCAATTACAGCTGGGCAAATATGTATCTTGCCGGTGCGGGATATATTATCAGTATGTACTACATGGTCTTTTTGACAGATGTTGTTCATCTTTCGCTTGGACTTGCCGGCGTTTCAATCATGATTGCAACTCTTTGGGATGCAATTACTGACCCGATCATGGGTATCATTACGGACAGAACCCGCTCCAAAACCGGCCGTCATCGCCGTTATCTCATGTGGGGGCTTATTCCGATGGTGATTTCATACACCATGATGTGGAACGGATTCGGCCTTGACGGGGCGGCTCATCCCGGCGCAACAATGGCATATTTCACGGTTACATACATGATTTATAAAACCGCATACACAATCATCGGCGTTCCTCACACGGCAATGCTTCCCGAACTTGCTCCCGATTACGATTTGAGAACTCAGTATAACTCGATGGGATATCTTTTCAATTCCGCCGGAATGGTTCCTTCGTTTGCAATCACCGTTATGATTCTCAGCCTTTTCGGTTGCAACAATGACATCAATTCGAGCGCAAAGGCACCGTTCCTCATTGTCGGAATCGTTCTTTCGCTTCTTTATTGCATTGCGGTTTTCCTCACTTACCGTTCGGTCAGAGAACCGTCCTCGCTTGAAATGGTCAATCCGCCGCTCGACATAAAGAGTCTTTTGAATGAATATGTTCAGGTTTTCAGAAACAAGTCCTTCAGACAGTATTTCTTCATGAGCGTTGCTTATCAGTTTTCAACCGGATTTTATAACAACACAAAAGTTTATTACATCAAATATCTTGCGAATCAGTATTCGCTTTATGCCGTTCATAACGCAATCGCAGGTGTTGCGGAAGCTGCGGCTTTTCCGCTCAATTATGCGCTCACGATGAAGCACGGAAAGAAAAAATGCGGAAATATCGTCACGCCGCTCATGGTTGCCGGCCTTGCAATCGGTCTTTTCATGCAGCCCGAAGGGAACGGAGTTTCAAAGTACCTTTGGATCGGACTGATGATTCTCAGCATGGTTCTTTATCCGTTCGGAATGAGCGGACTCGGCTTTGTTTCAACGAATGTTTTTCCCGACCTTACCGACGTTGACGAAGCAATCACCGGAAGGCGCAGAGAAGGCGTCCTTTCAACGTTCAACACTCTCATCAAAAAGAGCGTCGGCGGAGTCATGACCGCACTCGTCGGTTTTTCTCTCGAAGGATTCGGCCTTGTTACCGGCGATGCCGTCACGGAATACGAAAAGACCAGCGGTTCGCTTTATCCGCAAACTTCAACCGCCGTTTTCGGCGTCCGAGTATGTGTTGCAATCATTCCGATTATTGCCGCCGTTATTGCGCTTTATCTTCTTCAGCGGTTCAAAATGACGAAGGGTGACCACACAATGATCCGTGCCGCCGTTGCGACGAAACATAAATACGGTGCGGTTGAACTCACCGAGGAAGAGAAAATCGCCTTCAAAGAAGTTTCCGGCCAGGATTTTGAAAACACATGGCTCGGACAAAACGAAGATTTTGCAGAGCCGCACGGGCTTGAAACCGACTTCAACGGAGAATACGTTATTCTTCTTGAACTTGAAGAAGAACGCAAAAGGCTCATCGAAGAACAAAAAGCCGGCGAAGAAGCCGAAAAGGAATCAAAACTCAACGTTTAAAATTAATTTATAAGGAGAATCGGCAAATGGATAAGAGAATTGACATCACTCAGAAAGAACCGGCAAAGAAAGAGAAAAACTTCAAAAACGATTTCAAAAAGTTTTTGTTTTATTTTGTTCAGTGGACATGGGGGCTTCCCGTCAACCTCATCGGCGGAATCGTTTTCCTCATATGCACAAAAATCCTCGGAAGAAGATATCAGAAGTTCGGCTATGCGAGAATTACCTACCTTCCGTGGAACCAGGGCGGTCTTTCGCTCGGCCTTTTCATCTTCATGCGTGACCAGCACCCGAACAAAAAGTGGACATATAACACCCGTATTCATGAATACGGCCACACATGGCAGTGCCTTCTTCTCGGCCCGCTTTATTACATCGTAATCGCTCTTCCGTCCGCAATTTGGTGCAACTGCTTTGAAGGCTACAGAAAAAAGAACAATGTGTCCTATTACAAGCTTTATTGTGAAAGCTGGGCGAACGCATGGGGTCAGAAGTTTTCAAAAATGCAGATGACCGATTTGACGAAATAATTTTTTTGCGAACGGAGGCGGAGTATGTCGGCACTGACAAAACAGGCAATCTTTTCCTCATTTTTGAAGTTCCTTGAAGAAAAGCCGCTTGAAAAAATCACTGTAAAGGACATTGTCGATGATTGCAAAATAAATCGAAAAACGTTTTATTATTACTTTTCAGACATTTACGCAATGACCGACGAAATGTTTCGGATGCGGATTGACGAAATCAGAAAAGCTTATTCCCCGGAAGAACACACATGGGACGACGTAATCATGGAAGCGTGCGAGTATATGCATAAAAACAAAGCCGTCACACTCAGGGTTTTTCGGTCAATCGGCTTTGAAAAAATGAACGATATCATTTTTGAAACGTGTCGGGAATGCATTCCCGAGTTCATGAAAAAAACGGCGCAGGGACTTTCCGTCAAAGAAGAGGACATGAATCTTCTTCTTGATTATTCTTCCGCAACGGTTTCCGGCGTTGTCACACGCTGGCTTAGAGAAGGAATGAAAACCGTTCCGCAGGAAATGATTGAACGTTTTAAAAAGATTGTGAGCGGAACAATGCGTCTCAGCCTTGAAAACGCCGCAAAGCTTTGAAAAGTTTTATCGAAGGGTTGCCGCAGTTTTTGCAGCAGCCTTTTTTATTCCGTTGCCGAAAAACGTGAAATGTCTCGCCATAACGAAACATTTTGTAAGTGCGTCTCGTGACGCTTTCGGCAGACATATAAGAAAAAATTCAGAAACCTTTCCCGAAAAGGAGCAGTTATCGGATGAAAATCAATATCGTTCCCGAACCTCAAAAGACCGAAATTAAAAGCGAAAAAACCGTTTTCACTCTCACGCACCTTGCGGAAATCACCGCAGACAGAAAGAGCGAAAAGGCATATCGTTCTCTTTTGCGCTTCATTGAAAAGGCATATGAAACGGAAATTCTCGGAACCGGAAAGGAAAGCGTTGAGCTGAAAGTCTCCTTCGATATCAAAGAAAAAGAGGGCTACCGCCTTTCGGTGAGCGAAAACAAAGTTCTCATTGAAGGTGCGGACGAAAGCGGCGTTTTTTGGGGCGTTCAAACGTTTTGCGAACTTCTTTTTGAAAACGACCGTTCGCTTTGCGAACTTGAAATTTATGACTTTCCGCTTTTTTCAAAGCGTGCGTTTATGCTCGATTGTTCAAGCTGGTTTTTCACAACGGAGGCCGTGAAGCTTTTTCTTGACGCAATGGCAATGCATAAGCTGAATGTTTTTCATTGGAAGCTGACCGGCGACGCCGGCTGGCGGCTTGAACTTTATGATAATTTTCTTCTCTCCCAAATCGGAGGCTATCGTGCATTTACGGGGCTCGGAAAGGTTCCTCACGGCGGGTTTTATTCAAGAGCGGACACCGAAGAAATTCTCGCTTATGCAAAGGAGCGGTGCATCACCGTCGTTCCGGAAATCACCGTCCCCGACCGGACGACCGCCGCAATTTCGGCTTATCCGTTTTTGACCTGCTTTGAAAAGCCGACCCTCGTTGCAACCGATTTCAAAGAAAAAAAGACCGCTCTCTGTCTCGGAAAGGAGAGTACATATGACTTTCTTTCCTCCGTACTTTCCGAGGTTTCGTCCGTTTTTGAAAGCGGAGTTGTTCACCTCGGCGGAGAAAAAACCGAAAAAGCGGATCGTTCCGGCTGCCCGTACTGCGAAGAAAAAATGCGTTCTCTTTCACTCAAAAGCGAAAACGGACTTTATGAGTATTTTCTTTTTCGCGCGTGTGAAACCGCAAAATCCTTTAAGATGAAGCCGGTTCTCCGCTTCGGAGAGCTTCACGTTCCCGAAGGCGTAATCTGTGACTGCGAAAACAACGTGAGTGCGGAAAAAGCAAAAGCTCTTTCCGCTTTGTGGATTGATTCCCGATACAATCTTTCTCTTTCGGATAAAGAACTTTCAGCTGAGAGCTTTTATGAAACAAAAGGGGAAAACTCCGCTTTCGGAATTCAGGCGCTCCTTCCGACGGAGAACGTTCCGTCGATGAAAAAAGCCGGCGAACTTCTTTTTCCGCGGCTCGGTGCATTTTCCGAACTCGCCTGGACAAAAAAAGAAAATCGCAGCTTGGAACGGTTCGTCGAAAAACTTGATGATTATTTCCGGCTTGTTGAATTTCTTCCGTTTGACCACGCAAAAAAGCACGGTTCAAATTTGCTCAAAAGAGCGGCGGAAAAAATACAAAGATGGTTGAAAAAACAGTAAAAAAGAAAAGCTGTAATTCACGGCTCACCGTCTTTTGACGTTATCCGTGAATTACAGCTTTTTATTTTGATTTTTGTTCTTTGGACTACACTGAAAGGTGACGGTCCTTTATTATTTTTTGCGTTTGAGAATTACATTACCGACTTGAGAAGGGCAACGAATTCTTTCCAGAATGACTTGAAGTCAATTTTTTTGAAACCGTCAATAATGAACTGGAGAACATCGCTGAAATTCATGCATTTTCACCTCGCTTTTCCGAAAATAAATCAATGTTTCTTTTAATTTTGTTAAGAAGCTTTGTCCTGTTAATGCAATATTAATATTTTTTGCTTAAACGAAACTTA
The DNA here is from genome assembly GCA_934561055.1 of uncultured Eubacteriales bacterium. Taxonomy (GTDB): domain Bacteria; phylum Bacillota; class Clostridia; order Oscillospirales; family Acutalibacteraceae; genus UBA6857. Next base: position 105,111 of record CAKTFN010000003.1, on the reverse strand, counting down.
AAAAACGATATCGCAGAAGGAAATATTTTTCGTTCTGCGATATATAAAGCTTTTATTTTTGTCAAAGATTTATTCGATTCCGTCAAAGAGATTTCCGTTGTCAAAATCTTCGTCGTGGTTTTCCACGTCGGCTTCCGGCTGAACGTCGTCGGAATCGGCTCCTTCCGAATCGGCTGTTTCGTCACTTTCTGAAGATTCGTTTTCGTCCGGATATTCTTCGTCATAACCTTCATATTCGGCAACTCTCCTTTTACCTCTGAACGCAAGGCAAAGGGTGAGAGTGAGAATGAGCGCAAGGGCAACAAGGCCGAGAAGAATGAAGAGGAAGTTGTCAACAATGGCTCTGATGAACTTTCCGAAGGAAGGAACGGTTTTGACGATTACGCCGAGAACGTCGCTTTTTTGAACGGCGGCCGAGGAAACGGTGTAATATTCGTTTCCGCTCACGTCGGTTTTTTCGGCCGTTTTTACTCCGAAGGAGAAGGAGCGAAGGTCACGATTGATGAAGATGACCTTTTCGCCGTCCTCAATCGAAGTTTCCTTTTTGCAGATGATGAAGTCGTTTCCTTTGACTCCGGCGTCCTCATAGCTGTTCGTTGCCGAAAAGAACATATATCCGGCAAGTGAACGTTCACTGTTTACCGTGAAAACGCAAACACCTGTGAGAACGGTTGAAAGAAGGGTAAGAACGAGAAGAATGCTGAGAAGGATTTTTGCAAAAGTCGCTCCGGCGGAACGCTTCGGCGGTTCAATTACGCCGAACTCAAAGTCGTCTTCGCTGTCGGTTCTTTCAAACGGTTCACCGTATGAATCGTCGTCGTAATCATCAAAGGAAGGTGCCGGCTCGGAAATGTTTTCTTCCTTTTCCAAAACCGGGACTGCCTTTTCGGGCATATCGGTGAAAAGGGGAGAAGAAGGCTTTTCGGTTTCCTCAATCAGGTTCGGTTGAAGTGAGGGAGCGGTCGCTTTTTCCTCGGCTTTTTCGGCCGGAATCGAAGGCTCAAAGTGAGTTTCCGGAACGAAAGCATCCGGTTCTTTTGTCTCTTGCGTTTTACGTTCGAAAGCCGGTTCGTGTTTTACAACGGGAACGGGCTCGGAAATCGGCTCAAAGGCTTTTGCTGCCGCAATCGGAGCTTCTGCTTCCTGCGGAAGAACATTGTCCGAAATAATATCTTTTGAAGCTTTCTTTTTTCCTTTTCTTTCATTTCGTTCATTTCGGCGGCTTTTGAAAAGGTTTTTTCTTGATGAAAACGTTTCGTCCTCATCTTCTTCGTCGTCATAGTTGTCGTTCATGATTTTTGCATAATCGTTCATGAGACCGGAAAGATTTTCTTCCTTTTGCGGATCCATGCGGTGAACGGGCTTTTCCTGCGGCTTTTCGGGAGCCTTCGGCTGAAGGTCGGAAAGCGCAGCCGGCTTTTTCCTCGGTGCGTCAAAAGAAGAAGCCGAACGGGAAGGAGAAAAACCTTCGTTTGAAAACTGACGGATAAAATCGTCAACGTCGCCGGAAATCTCATTCGGGTGAACCGGACGGTGAACGGTTTCTGAAGTTTTTTCGCGAGTGAAATTGAGTTCCTCGTCAAGAACTTCTGTTTTTAAAAGGGAAGAGCCTTTTTTAATTTCGTTTTCGGCCGAGATTGCCTTGCCGTATAAATTGTTAAGCTCATCAAGACTCTTTGGTCTGTAGCCCGCCAATTAAATCACATCCTTAAATTTGCTGCGTTGCTGTTCTTCGTGTTACTGAATTCCTTTTTCGAGAATGACGTTGATCATCTCGTTGATGCTTTTCAGGTTTTTCATGATGGTTGTGTTTTCCGTTCGGATTTCAACCGAATTTTCCATCGCCTGACGAACAATGTTTCTGCTTTTCTCGTTCGCGTTTTCAATGATCTCCTGCGCCTTCTGTTCGGCGTTTTGCTTAACCTTGTCAACGGTTGCGGTGAGTTCCTCAAAAACGCGCCTGATGACCTCGTTTTGATTGTTTTCGTCAATCGTGAAATACATTCCGAGATCCTTCACGTTTTCTTCAAGCTTTTTGAGCTTGTTTTCCATTTCTTCGCCCCAGGCAATTGCGTTGTTGTATTCTGACTGAAGAAGGTCAATGTATCTGTCAACTTCACGGACGGAATATCCGTTTTCTTCAAGTGAAAAATTAATTTTTGCCATTTTTTATCCTCCCGATAATAAAGGATTTTCGTTTTTTCTTTCCGAAAAACCTGACAATATTCAATTCTAATCAACCATACGTCATAAATTATACTCTATGCCGCACCAAAATTCAACACTATCGGAACAATTTTTACATCTTTGTAATCTGAGCTTCACAGATTTTTTTCGGCTTCGGTGCTTTGAAAAAAACGGCGGGCGAATATAAAGAAAGCCGCCGAATTTTTAAACTGCGGCGGCTTTAGGGGTGATGAAAAAATCAATAATTGTCGGCTTTGATTTCAAAATATGCCTGAGGGTGAGCGCAGACGGGGCAAACTTCCGGAGCGCTTTTTCCGAAGCAGACGTGGCCGCAGTTTGAGCAGATCCACATTTTGTCTCCGTCCTTTGAAAAAACGAGGCCATCTTCAATGTTTTCAAGGAGCTTTTTATATCTTTCCTCGTGTTCCTTTTCGATTTTTCCGACGAGTTCAAAAAGGGTTGCAATGTTTTCAAAGCCCTCTTCTCTTGCGTCTTCGGCAAAATCTTTATACATTGAAGTCCATTCGTAATTTTCGCCGGCTGCGGCGTCTTTGAGATTTTCTTCGGTTGATTTCACACCGCCGGTGAGAAGCTTCCACCAAATTTTTGCGTGTTCCTTTTCGTTGTTTGCGGTTTCTTCAAAGATTTTTGAAATTTGAACATAACCGTCTTTCTTTGCTTTTGACGCATAGTAGGTATACTTGTTCCTTGCCTGGCTTTCACCTGCGAAAGCGGCGAGAAGGTTTGCTTCTGTTTTTGAGCCTTTGAGTTCCATTTTTGATTCCTCCCGAAATTTTTTGAGTTTGTCACTTAAATATATTATCTTTTCAGCCTTCAATTATACTTTAAATTTCGGACAAAAAACTAAAAAAAGTAAAAACTCCGTTTTTTTAAAAATATATTCTTCTGCGTGTGGAAATATCATTTTAATTGTGCTATAATGTGCAGAGCTATGCGTAATTATAGAACGACGGAAAACCGTCAAACCTCAGACAAGGGGAGGAATTTTTTTGAGAAAAACCGTTTGCGGTCTTGATATCAACTATATCTGCAAGGGTGAGGGCGAAACCGTTCTTGTCCTTCACGGCTGGGGTTCAAACGTCGGCGTTCATTCGGCGATGATTGACCTTCTTGCCCAAAAATACCGTGTCATTGCCCCGGATATGCCCGGCTTCGGCGAAAGCGAAGAACCGAACGAGCCTTGGTGCGTTGACGACTACGTTGATTTTATTCTTGAATTTTTAAAGGATTTCAATGTTTCAAAAATCAATCTTCTCGGCCATTCGTTCGGCGGAAGGGTAATCATCAAACTTTGCGCGCGGGAACTTCCGTTCAGCGTTGAAAAAGTTATTCTTGTTGACGCGGCGGGTGTCAAACCCGAAACTTCGCCCGAACAAAAACTCAAGCAGGCCGTTTATCACAAAACGAAGTGGATTTTTTCAACTTCACTCGTCAAAAAGCTCTGTCCGAACCTTCTTGACGATCTTCGGAAAAAGAGCGGTTCGGCCGATTACAACGCCGCTTCCGACACAATGAAAAAAACGCTCGTCAACGTTGTCAACGAAGATTTGTGCGCTCTTATGCCGTCGGTGAAATGTCCGACCCTTCTCGTTTGGGGAAGGCTTGACACGGCAACTCCGCTTTCCGACGGTCAGACGATGGAAAAGCTTATGCCGGAAAGTGCACTCGTCATTCTTGAAAACGCCGGTCACTTTTCGTTCCTTGACCAAAGCGCCCAATTTTTGAGAATACTCGCTTCGTTCATGAATATATAAAAACGGAAAGGAAAATTCAAAATGAATCTGATTTTATTTTTGTCGTGCGTTGCCGCTTTCCTGATTCCGACGGGATTGGCTCTCATTGATTCAATGCACTTTTTTCAGCTGAATTCATATCGCTTCAGCACCCATTCAAAATGGATTTCGGAAAACTTCGGCAAGTATCTTTCTCATTATCTCTTTTCTGTGATAATGATGATTTTCTCGCTCCTTTCTTACCGTGTGGATATCAAGATGGGACTCATGACGCTTTTCTTCCTCATTTCGGTGTTCGTCGAAAGACCGAAAAAGGCGAAAAAACCGCTTGTTTATACCGCGAGGGTTAAGCGTATGTTTGTAACTCTTGCCGTTCTTTTTGCGGCAATCATTACCGCTTCGGCGATTCCGCTTTTCAAATCAAACCACGAAAGCATTGCCGTTTTCGTCGTTGTTTGCATTTATGCGCTTTCTCCGTTTTGGGTTCTCGTTGCGAACCTTGTTAACGTTCCGATTGAAAAGGGAGTCAACAGACATTATACAAACGACGCAAAAAGAAGGCTTGAAGCCTGTCCTGACCTTAAAATCATCGGAATCACCGGAAGCTACGGAAAAACGAGCGTAAAATATTATCTCAACACGCTTCTCCGTGCGAGATACAATGTTCTCATGACGCCGGAAAGTTATAACACTCCGATGGGCGTTGTCAAAACGGTTCGCTCCTCGCTCAGGGCAACCCATGAAGTTTTCATCTGCGAGATGGGCGCAAAATGGGTCGGAGACATTAAAGAACTTTGCGATATTGTTCATCCGCAGCACGGAATCATTACTTCGATCGGACCTCAGCACCTTGAATCGTTCAAAACGCTCGACGCCGTTAAGAAAACAAAGTTTGAGCTTGCCGACGCACTTCCGGAAAACGGAATGCTTTTCCTCAACAACGACGACGAAAACATTCGTGACCACGGTTCAAACCGTCCGTTCGTTTCTTACGGAATTACGAACAAGAGCGATTACACCGCTTCCGACATCAGCGTTTCCGAACGCGGAACAAACTTCACCGTTACCGGCCCGAACGGAGAAAGCGAGAGATTTTCAACCCGCCTCATCGGCCGCCACAACGTTCTTAACATAACCGGCGCAATCGCCGCCGCAAACAAAATGGGAATTCCCCTTTCAGAGCTCAAAGGTCAGGTCAGACGGCTTGAATGCGTTCCCCACAGACTTGAACTCAAAAAGAAGAACGGTGTAACTATCATTGACGACGCATACAACTCAAATCCGAGCGGAACAAAGGCGGCGCTTGAAGCTCTTTCGCTTTATGACGGCTTTAAGATTCTTGTCACGCCCGGAATGGTTGAACTCGGCGAAAAGCAGGAAGAGCTCAACCGTGAATTCGGAAGAGACGCTTCAAAGGTTTGCGATTACGTTGTTCTTGTCGGAAAGAAGCAGTCCGTTCCGATTGAAGCCGGCCTTCTTGATTGCAAGTATCCCGAAAAGAAAATTTATATTGCCGACACAATCGAGGAAGCACTCACTCACGTTTATGCGCTTTCGTCCCTCGGCAAAGAAAAGGTTGTTCTTCTTGAAAACGACCTTCCCGACAATTATTAAGGAGGATTTGAAAAATGCGGATTAAAGTTGGCGTAATGTTCGGCGGAAAAAGCGTTGAACATGAAATTTCAATAATCTCCGCCATTCAGGCCATTGCCTCAATGGACAGCGAAAAATATGATGTTATTCCGATTTACATCACGAAAAACAACGAGTTTTATGTCGGTCCGTCAATCGGAGAAATCGAAAATTACCGCAATATTTCGGCTCTTCTCAAGGAGAGCACAAGGGTTATCCTTGTCAATGACGGCGGTCTTGTAAAGCTTATAAAATATCCGGCAAAGCGCTTTTCTTCTTCCTATGTTGATTACATTGACGTTGCGTTCCCGATCGTTCACGGAACGAACGTTGAGGACGGAACGCTTCAGGGCTTTCTTTCAATGCTTGACGTTCCGTATGTCGGCTGCGACGTTGTTTCGTCGGCCGTGGGAATGGATAAGTACGTTATGAAAACCGTTCTCAAGGACAACAACATTCCGGTTCTCGATTGCCTTTGCTTCAATGCAAAGGAATATGACGGTGACAACGACGCTGTTGTTGACGCAATCGAAAAAAGGATCGGTTTTCCGGTGATTGTCAAACCCGTAAACCTCGGTTCGTCAATCGGAATTTCAAAAGCCGAAACGAGAGAAAAGCTTTTTGATTCGCTCGATATGGCCTTTTGTTACGCAGACAAGGTTCTTGTTGAACGTGCGGTTCAAAACCTCAAGGAAATCAACTGTTCCGTTTGCGGCGATTACGAGCACGCCGAACCTTCGGAATGCGAAGAACCGGTCAACAGCGACGAAATCCTTTCCTTCAGCGATAAATATCTAAGCTCAGGAAATTCCGGCGGCGCAAAGAGCGGAAAGCTCGGCGGAGCAAAAGCCGGCGGAAAGCTCGGCGGAGCAAAGTCGGGCGGCGGAGCAAAAAGCGGAATGGCCTCGCTCAAGCGAAAGATTCCGGCCGAAATTACCGACGAGCAAAAGAAGACGATTCAAAAATATGCGGTTGACGCCTTTAAGTGCCTCGGTTGCAACGGCGTTTCAAGAATCGACTTTATGATGGACACAAAATCCGGAGAAATTTTCCTCAACGAAATCAATACCATTCCCGGTTCGCTTTCGTTTTATCTTTGGGAGCCGGTCGGTGTTCCGTATTCAAAACTTCTTGACAAGATGATTTCCCTTGCGCTCAAACGTGAGCGTGAGCAGGAAGGAATTACCTATGCGTTTGAAAGCAACGTTCTTGAAGGGGTATCCTTCGGCGGCGGAGCAAAAGGCGCAAAGGGCGGAAAGTTCGGCGGAGCAAAGGGCTCAAAGATGTGATTTGTCACCGGAAAATTGAAACGGTGAAGCAATTTTTTAGGAAAAACAATTATAAAAATTTTTCGGACGGCTCATTGCCGTCCGATGTTTTTTATTCGGCGAAGAATAACGGGAGAAGAAAAAAATAACCGCATCGTTTTTTGATGCGGTTATTTTCGTTTAAAGCATTGCGAGCTTTTGCTCGATAATGTCTTTCCAACTGTCTGCGCTGTTTACTCCGACGATCGGGTCGCCGACAATGTTTCCGTCGCTGTCAACGAAGTACGTTACCGGAACGTTGTAAATGTTTTTGCAAAACTCTGTGAGGGAGTCGTTTGTGATAAGATATGAATAATCGGCGTCGGCTGCGGTGCAAAGCTTTTTCGCCGTGCGAAGGGCGTTTTCGTTCACACCGTCGCCTTCGTTGATATCAAGAACAATTCCGAGAAAGCCGACGTTTTTAAGCTCTTTTTGAAGCTGAGAAAGAGCTTCGAGTCCAACCTCGTTTGAGTCGCCCCAGGTTGCAAAAACGTTGACAACGGTGAGCTTTTTCTTTGAAAAAACTTTGCTTGAAACCTTTGCGCCGAAAATATCTTCCGCTTCAAAGGACGGAAAAGCCTTCTTTTCGGTTTTCTTTTCCGTTGTTCCTGCGGTATTGCTTTCGGATGTTTTTTCGTCGGAAGGTTTTTCGGTCTCGTCCTTGTTTGAAGAAGGCTCGTTTGTCTTTTTCGACGTGTTTTCGGATGAGGAATCCTTTGTGCTTTCGGTTTTTGAACTTTCCGTTGTGTTTGCGGCGCTTTCGGTTGTTGCGTCGGGTTCGTCCTTTTGACAGGCGCAAAGAACGCCGAGCGCCAAAACGAGAGAGCAGAGAACGGCGATTGCTTTTTTCATAAGTATATATCTCCTTTAACTTTTATTTTTTATACGACTGTGACTGCTATCGGAATTTTACCACATAATTTTTTTTCGGTCAACCGAAACTTTGTCGTTTTTTCTATTGACAGCATTTTTAAATATCGTATAATTATCAGTGTCGTATACTATGTTAAGGAGGACTTTAAAAATGAGTGAAGTTATTGTTACAAACGACATAAAATATGTCGGAGTCGATGATCATGAAATTGATCTTTTTGAAGGTCAGTATATTGTTCCGAACGGAATGGCATACAATTCATACGTTATTCTCGATGAAAAAACAGCCGTTCTTGACGGTGTTGACGGAGCGTTTTCAAAGCAGTGGATTGAAAACATCAAAGCCGTTCTCGGTGAAAAGGAACCCGATTATCTTGTTGTTCATCACATGGAGCCGGATCATTCCGCAAGCATTGCGGAGTTTGTTTCCGCTTTTCCGAATGCGAAAATCGTTTCAAATGCGAAAGCCTTTTCAATGATGGAAAACTTTTTCTCCTTTCCGCTTGAGGAAAGGAAGGTCACGGTTCAAAACGGAGAGACTCTTTCGCTCGGAAAGCATTCGCTCACTTTTGTTTTTGCTCCGATGGTTCATTGGCCGGAGGTTATGGTCAGCTATGACAGCGAGGACAAGGTTCTTTTCTCGGCCGACGCTTTCGGAAAATTCGGCGCTCTTGACGCCGACGAGGACTGGGACTGCGAAGCAAGAAGATATTACATCGGAATCGTCGGAAAGTTCGGCGTTCAGGCTCAGGCTCTCCTCAAAAAAGCGGCAGAGCTTGACATCAAAATAATCTGCCCGCTCCACGGTCCGATCCTTAAAGAAAACCTTGAGCATTACATCGAAAAATATCGCATTTGGTCGTCATACGAAGTTGAAACGAAGGGCGTTATGATTGCATACACCTCCGTTTACGGAAACACGAAAAAGGCTGCCGAAATGCTTTGCGGGGAGCTTAAACGCCGCGGTTGTCCGAAGGTGTTCACCGTTGACCTTGCAAGAGAGGATATGGCGGAGGCCGTTGAGGACGCTTTCAGGCATGAAAAGCTTGTTCTTGCAACAACAACATACAACGGACAGTACTTCCCGTTTATGAAGCACTTCATCGAACACCTTGTTGATCATAACTTCCAAAAGCGTACCGTTGCATTCATCGAAAACGGAACGTGGGCGCCGACTGCGGCGAAGCTTATGAAGGCCGACCTTGAAAAATGCAAAAACCTCACCTTCTGCGAAAATACCGTAACCGTCCGCTCGGCGGTTAACGGGGAAACCGAAAACGCTCTCAAAAAGCTTGCCGAAGAGCTTTGGGCGTAACTTCTCAAAATCAAAAAGCGGCCACCCTGATACGGAGGCCGCTTTTTTGTTTCATTCAAAAATTTAAAGTCAAGGTTTACTTTCCGAATTTTCTTCCGGCAACGGAAACCCATCTGTTGATTTCGGCAAAGAGGAAGTCGAAAAATCCGACGTCGAAAAAGCCTTTGTCAACTGCGGAGCTGCCGCCGGAATTTTTGTCTGCGTTCAGAAGGAACGCCTGAGTATAGACTATTCCGCCTTCTCCGAAAACTTCAAACCTGACATAATTTCCGAGCTTTCCCTTGTATTTTGCAAGGTTGAAAATCGCTTCGGAGGGCTTTTTTGTGTCGATGAGCTTTCCGTCCGAAATGAGGCGAACGATCAAAGCGTTTGAAGATTTGATCACAATGGTATCCGTCTTTCGGTTGACTGCGATTTTTTTGATGCGAGGTTCGGTTTTTGCGGCGAGGAAACCGTTTTCGTCAAGGACGCTGTAAACCGAGTCTATTGAAGCTTTCGCCTTGTACTTTCCGCTTTCAATGCCCTCAATGCGGTTTTTCATTTGGATGCAGGCGGCGGTAACGGCTCTGTAGGTTTTGTCCTTTTTTCCGTAAAACTTTTTGAGTGCGCTTCTGATTTGAAGAAGCTCGTCATAGTTTCCTATGCAATGGCTTGCGGCAAAGAATTCGCCGTTTTCAAGGGCTTTTTTTGCGCTCTTTGAGTTGAGCGTCGGCATGAGAAGGAGGGTATAGCCGGTGTTGATTTTGTCAAGCTGATGGGCGTCGCTTGAAGCGATTGCGTAAACCGACCTTCCGTTCTTTGAAAATCTTGTCAAAAGCTTGTCCCAAAGGATACGGTCAAAACGTGTTCTCGAATCGCCCTTTGAGTTGATGTCGATTCCGATGCAGGACGGATAATTTTCAAGAAGCGAGGAGAATTTGTTGATGTAATATCTGTAGGCAAAGTTGTTTTCATTGTACGCTTTTTCCGAGCGGATTTCGTAACGTGCTTTTGTGTATTCGCCCGGATGGTTGATTACCGAAACTCCGCCGAGTCTGTCAACTCCGGCGATTGCGTCTTTATACGTTGTGACGGAGTTGTTGTGAAAGTCAACGAACCAGCTGTTGACATGGGCATTGACCGAAACGGCGTTGTTTTCGATTCCGAAGGGGAGGCGAAGAATATACTTTTTATTGTTGATTTTGAGGTAATCGTCTCCGTTTTTTGCCGTCCTGTATGCATAGGTCATCTTTTTTGAAAAACTTCCGTTCGGCTCAAGGGGAACAATGTCGCCTTCCGTTCTTTTTCCGATTTTCAAAAGAGTGTGAATTTCGTTGCTGTTGTTTTTCGTCCAGCCGTAGTCGGTTGTTCCGTGGTCGGTGATTGCAACAATGTCAAAACCGGTTCTTGCATGGCGTTCGATCGACTGAGCGAGCGTTTGGTCTCCGTCCGAGGCGTTCGTGTGAGAATGGAGGGCGGTTTTGTATGTGTTGACCTTATTCCAGTTGACTTTTTCGTAGGGGTTTGAAATTTTGTACTGCGCCGCAAAAGCAACCGAGGAAACAGAAAGAAGAATTACGAGCGCAAGGACCAATGATAAAAATTTCTTAATACTCTTTTTCATGTCAGATATTCTCCTCCTTAAAATCAATGACAAGCTTTTCTCTGTCGGGCGTAAATTTTGTAAGCTTTACTCCGGCGGCATTGAACATTCTTTTTGAGGCAAGGTTCATCGGCGTTTTGTCGTATTTATCGGAAAGATAAACAACCTCTTTGATTCCGCTTTGAATGATTGCTTTTGCACATTCGTTGCAGGGGAAAAGCGCAACGTAAACCCGGCAGCCTTCGAGCGAAGCTCCGGCGTTGTTGAGGATTGCGTTAAGTTCTGCGTGGCAGACATAAGGATACTTTGTGTCATACGCTTCGCCGTCACGTCCCCAGGGAAAATCATCGTCGCTGCAGCCGATCGGAAGGCCATTGTAGCCAACGGTCATTATCCGGTTCTTGTCGTTGACGATGCAGGCTCCGACCTGTGTGTTCGGATCCTTGCTTCGATAGGACGAAAGGATGGCGATGCCCATGAAGTATTCGTCCCACGAAAGATAATCTTTTCTTTTTGCTGACATTTTTTTCACTCCCGTTAATTTTGTTGTATGTATTAAAAAATGTTGCGAATTTTCTTCACTCGACTCCTCTGTAATAAAGTCCTCTCGTGAACTCTCCCTTTGCCTTTTTCTCTTTGCGGTACGCATCGAGAACGGCGTCGATATTTTCTCGTTTTTCACGGGTAAAGAGGAAAAGAAGAAAGTCGGTGTTTTTAATTTCGTCGAGTCTGTCTCCCATGTATATCGCACGGGAATTGAGAATCTCACGGTAATATCCTTTGCAGGCGACGGGAAAACGGATTCCCATTCTGTCGGTGAGAAAACTTCTTCCTTTGCACTCGGCGCAGGTCTTTACGTTCTTGATCGGGCAATTCCTCACGAGCATTAAAGGAAGTCTTCCGTAAACGACGATTCCGCGGGGAACGTTTCCGCCGATTTTTTCGGTTTGGCCGAGAGTTAATTCCGGTGACAAGGTGGTTGACTTTACACCTAACTCTTCAAGGACGGCTACGCTGCGGCTGTTAAACACGTTGAGACCGAAGCCGCCGTCAACGGTGAAACCGTGCTTTTTTGCAAGGGCAACAGCGTCGAGAGTTGAGCAAAGAGCATTGGTGACACCGAGGGATTTTGCACGTTCAAGGAGCTTTTCAACCTCGTTTTGAACGCCGAAAAGAGCGCGTGGAAGCTCGATTCCGAGGGTAATTCCTTTATTTTTAACGCTTTCAACATACTTTTCCTCAACATTGAGAGGAAAATAAATGTTTTCAACATTGTTAAGATTTTCCGGAATTTGGTCGCTTTTTGAAAGGACAAGGCGGAATTTTCGTTCCTCGTTTGCAACGTGCGGAGAAAAGCTTAAATCTACATCTGTAAAGGGCTTCGGCTTTACAGATGAAAGAGCTTCTTCAAGTTTTTCAAGCGCTTCTCTGCGAAGGCTGTTGACCGCTCCGGCGGAGACGGTTACGCCTTCGTCAAGCTCAATTTCAATCTCTTTTGGAAAAAACGGAGTTGAACCGCATTTTGAAAGCCATGAGGAAAGAAGCTCCTTCGTTATCGGCTTGTTAAGAGCTTTTTCACCGGTTGCATCGGAAAAAAGAAAAACGGTTTTTCCGTTCGCTTTTGCGGAAAGCGAAATCGGCTCGTTCTCAATCACGCTGAGGAAGAAACTTACGCCGACTCGCGCAGTCTCTTTTGAATAAAGATTTTTGAGTGAGGAAAGAACTTTTGACGAGGCGGAAACAACGTCCTCCCTTCGTCTTGTTCCGAACATTTCGCTTCCGAGCCGGTTTTCAAAATAGCCTTTTGTGAAGCCGGAACGTGAAAAAACGGCACTGAGCTTTTCCTGAGTTTCGGAATGAAAATTACCCGAAAGAACCTCTTTTGCACTCGTCACCGCGGCGGCAACGTATTCCGGGCGTTTCATCCGTCCTTCGATTTTGAACGAGTCGATTCCGATTTTTGAAAGAGTCAAAAGCTCGTCAATAAGCGAAAGGTCTTTGAGACTGAGGTCATACCGTCCCGGTTCCGCGGCGGAAAACGGGAGGCGGCACGGCTGGGCGCAAAGGCCGCGGTTTCCGCTTCTTGAGCCGAGCATTGCGCTCATGTAGCATTGACCGGAGACACACATACAAAGTGCGCCGTGAACAAAAACTTCAAGCTCAAGGTCGGTTGAATTGCGAAGATCCTCAATCTCTTTCTTTGAAAGTTCTCTCGGAAGAACGGCACGGGAAAAGCCAAGGCTTTTGAGAAGTTCAAGTCCGGCGGCCGTTTGAACGGACATCTGCGTAGATGCGTGGCGTTCAAGCGAGGGGGCGCATTTTCCTGCGTATTGAGAAAGACCGAGATCCTGAATAATCAGCGCATCCGCACCGAGGGAGGAAACCTCCTTAACAACAGATAAAGCCGCGTCAAATTCCTCATCGGAAACGAGAGTGTTCAAAGCAATGTGAACTCTGACACCCCTTGCGCGGCAATATTCAATCGTTTTCTTCAGTTCGTCGCAGCCGAAGTTTTCGGCTCCTTTGCGAGCATTGAAGTTTTTTGTTCCGAGATACACGGCGTCCGCACCGGTTCTTACGGCGCTGAGAACACATTCAAAAGAACCGGCGGGCGCAAGAATTTCGGGTTTATTTTTCATTCTTCTTTTTTCCGATCTGATCAAGGACGGAGGAAAGCTGAGCTTTGAGACGTTCAATTTCAAGGTTTGCGTTTTCAAGCTCACGCTTTGCTTTTTCGGCCTCGTGTTTTGAAAGATCGGCCTTCGCTTTTGCGCTTGAAGCGTCGTCAAGATAATCCTTGATCTGCTCACGGAGTCTGTCGGCGGAAATCGTTGCTTTTTTGCAGTCGTCGGCATACTGAAGAGTTGTGAGAACAGCCGCCTGAGTTGTTGAAATTCTCTGGTTGTCTTTCATCGTTTTTGCAATTGCAAGGTCAACCTCTTTTCCGAGTTCGGAAACATATTTTACATCGTCTTCGGTGAGAATTGCGTATTCGGCACCGGCGATCATAAGTTTAACTTTGTTCCTGACCATTTTGACATCATCCTTTCCTGAAGCGGAAACGGCATAAGCGCCGAACCGCACGGCGGAAACCTTTCCGCCGGAGCCGGCAGACCGCTTTTCGGTTGCCGGAATCTATTCTTTATTATTATACAACAAAGCGGCGGTATAATCAAGTAAAAATTTTATTTAAAACGGCAGAGATTTTTAAAAAATGCCGCCGAATCCGAAAGAAACGGCGGCAGGCTGAAATATTCTTATTTTGAAAAGCCAAGTTTTGAAAGAACGGAAAAAGCAACATTGAAAGCGGTGTAAAGAACTTTCCAGAAAGAAAAGCCTTTTTCTTCGGTCGGAACGCTTTCACCGAAAAGATAGTTTCCGTCCTTGTCGTAATGATAAATTCGTTTTCCGTTTGAGGAAAGGACGCTTTCGGCAATGTTGTCTCTCGGATCGGTGAACTGAGTGTGGCCGGGGAAGGAGTAAATGTCAAAAACGTCGTCGTCCATAACGAGTTCGGCGGCAAAGTTCTTGACGTCTTCGCGGCCGTTCATTCCCATGTGTGAAACACTCTTGAAGTACCATGTGTTTTCGGGGAAGAATCCGGTTGAAGCGTCAAGCTTGTTGTCCGGAGAAATGTGGTTGTGAGTTTCTTCTTTGCAATAGGTGTGCGGTGAAGTGTAAGAATCGCCGAGCGTTTCGCCGAATGCGGCGGAAACCGTTCCGAGCGCCGAAGATGACGGAGAAAGAAGATTGTCTGCGTCTTCTTTGTAGCATCCGAAAAGCGGAGCCATGAAGTATCCCATGTCGTAGCTTGCGATGATATGAATATAAACGCCGCTTTCTTTGAGCTTTTGAAGCGTTTCGGGAAGGGCTTTTCTTGCCTTTGAAAAAGCCTCCGTCTCCGCACGGACGGCGGAATACTTTTCATCGGAAAGAAGAAGATCCCTCGCTTTTTCGTAGCTTCCGGACGGACAGAGTGCCCACATCATACTGCTTTTCTTTGCAAGCATATCCTTCGCTTCCTCAAGGGCGGTTCTGAGAACTTTTTCAAGAGTTTCTGAAGAAAGGGCAAGTCTCAGCGCAATGCTGAGTTCGTAAGCAAGGTCGCCGTCAAGAATTGCGGGAAGAATCTCTCTGTGAAGGCGTTCGACGTCATAAATTCTCACGTTGTCGGTAAGAATATCGCCGACAATCTGGGAACCGTCAAAGGCCGGAATCATGTTGACGATTTTTTTGATATATCTGTAATCTTCCGGGTATGACGCAAGGTATTGAACGAGAACCGCACCGCCCTGGCTGATCGGAACAAGATTGACCTTTTCCGCTTTTGTTTGGGCAAGAACGATGTTGTGAAGATAATCGTGAAGTCCGTCGGCGGCGTCTTTCACGCTTCCGAAGGAATCGTAGGTATAGTAATATCTTACGCTGTCATATTCGCTCAGTCCGTCAAGGGAGACGTTTGAGTAAATGATTTCCTGTTCTTCTTCGGAAAGTTCCGAATACGGTTTTTCAAAACGGCGGACTTTTTTGTTGTATACCGCACTTCCGTCGTCGTTCAGTTCAAAGGGCTTGAAAAGCTCATGCATAAATTTTTTCACTGCGGCGGAAAGTTCTTTGTCGCTTCTCGTGATCGCCGAAGCGCTGAGCGGAACAAGAAGGTTCTTGATTACGTTTTTAACGAGCGTTTTTGTTTCAAGGCCGGCGAGCGAAAAAGTGCTGATGTCTCCGAGATAATTTCCGTCGTCGTCGCAGACGGTCGTTTCGCTTTGACCGAAGCCGGGAATGAGAATAACCGGCGTTTTTCCTTTTTCATGCGCCGCAAACGAAACGGCGGAAACCGAAAAAACAATGCAAAACGCAAGAAAAACCGAAAGCGATTTTTTAAAAAATTTTTTCATTTAAACTCCCTCTTTCTTATTGAAAACGTTATGAAACATTTGTCTGAAATTATATCATATAAGTGCGGGTAAGGTCAATCGTTCGGTTGTAATTTTGCTTTGTTTGTGATAAAATCTTTAAAAAGCGATCATCAAAATCAAAAGGACTGAGTTTATGCAAAAAAAGGCCGTAATCATTCAGGATATCTCATGCTTCGGAAAATGCTCTTCAACCGTTGCGCTTCCGATTGTTTCCGCGTTTGACGTTGAGTGCGCTCTTTTGCCGACCGCACTTCTTTCGGCACACACGGGATTCCCGAAATTCACCTGCTTTGACCTGACGAAAGAAATGGAAGCAACGCTTCTTGATTGGAAGGCGCTTTCGCTTTCGTTTGACGGCTTTTTTTCGGGGTATATGCTTTCGGACAAACAGGCGTCGCTTGCGCTTGACTGCCTTGACTCGCTTGTAAAAAAGGATTCTCTTGTTCTTGTTGATCCGGTGATGGGTGACGACGGAAAGGCTTATGCGATGCTGAACGAATCTTTCGGCGAAAAAATGCGTGCGCTCGTTTCCCGTGCGGATATAATCACACCGAATCTTACCGAGGCTGCCCTCCTTCTTGAAAAACCGGCTGTTCTTTCGGAATACGATGAAAACTTCATTGAAGAAACGCTTTTCGGACTTCAAAAGCTCGGTTGCAAAATTCCGATGATTACCGGGGTGAGCTTTGAAGAGGAAAAAATCGGCGTTGCCTTCCTTGAAAACGGAAAAGTTACTTATGTTTTTTCAAAAAAATATGAGGGCGTTTCCTGCGGAACGGGCGACACATTTTCAAGCGTCCTTTTCGGTGCGCTCCTTTCGGGAGAAAAAACGGAAGCCGCAGTGAGAAAAGCCGTTCATGCCGTTGAAAAGGCGATTGAAAACGGCGTCAAAAAATACGGAATCGACTTTGAAGGCCTGCTTTCGCTCAAAGGCTGAAAGGAGTTTTCGGATTAATTGAAAACAATAAGGAAAAAAGAGTCCGTGCCACAAAGATTTTACAAAAAAGTGAGAAGCACAGGCTCATTTTTTGTTGACTATTCCAAATATTAGTGGTATTATCTATTGTGAGAAGAAGCCATGTCTGCCGAAACTTTGTGAAAACCGCAGACAGACTTTGGTAAGAAAAGATCAAAAAAACGAAAGGATCGGTGATCTTATGCAATATGATGTTGCCGTGATCGGCGCAGGTGTTTGCGGCGCTCTCATCACGCGTGAGCTTTCAAAGCTCAATCTCAAGATCGTTATGCTTGAAAAATTCAGTGACATTTCAATGGGTACCTCAAAGGCGAACAGCGCAATTGTTCATGCCGGCTTTGATGCGGAAACGGGTTCGCTCAAAGCAAAGCTCAACGTTCAGGGCGCGTCCCTCATGGCGTATTACTGCAACAAGCTTTCAGTACCCTATAAAAACATCGGCTCGCTCGTCGTTGCTTATTCATGGGACGACATGCAGACACTTGAAGAACTTTTTGAAAGAGGCTTTGCGAACGGCGTTCCGAACATGGAAATTATCAGTCAGGAAAGACTTCGTGAAATGGAGCCGTACATCAGCGAAAAGGCAATCGGTGCTCTTTGGGCACCCACGGCCGGAATCGTAAGCCCCTACGAGCTTGCAATCGCCGCAACGGAAAATGCCTGTCTCAACGGCGCAAGGGTTAAGCGCAACAGCGGCGTTTTCGACATTGAATTCAAAGATGACCTTTTCTTCATCACAACCGCTTCGGGCGTTGTGAAGGCAAAGTACGTCATCAACTGCGCCGGCGTTTTTGCCGACCAGATTGCAAACATGATCGGTGACACTTCTTTCAAAATCATTCCGAGAAAAGGCGAATATTATCTTCTTGACAAAAACGAAAGCAAGATGGTCAACCACGTTCTTTTCCACTGCCCGTCAAAAATGGGTAAAGGTATTCTTGTTACCCCGACGGCACACGGAAATGTTCTCATGGGGCCGACTGCGATTGACCTTGACTTCGACAGCAAGCTTGACGTTGACACAACAATTGAAGGTCTTGACGAAGTTAAGCGTGCCGTTAAAGAAGTTATTCCCACTCTCACAACGAGGAACGCAATCACCTCCTTTGCCGGCCTTCGCGCGCACATCGCAGGCGACAACAGCGACTTTGTAATCGGAAGAAGCAAGGCAAACGACAAGTTCATCAACGTTGCCGGAATCGAATCGCCGGGTCTTACCGCCGCTCCCGCAATCGCAAGATATGTCGGTCAGATCTTCCGCGAGATGGCTCCGCAGTACGAAAGAAAAGAAAAATTTGTGACAACAAGACCCGCTCCCGTCAGAGTTAACGAACTTTCCGACGAGGAAAGAGCCGCTCTCATCGAAAAAGATCCGCGCTACGGAAAAATCATTTGCCGCTGCGAAGGAATCACCGAGGGCGAAATTGTTGACGCAATCAAAGCTCCCTGCGGTGCAAGAGACGTTGACGGAGTGAAGAGAAGAACAAGAGCCGGAATGGGAAGATGCCAGGGCGGCTTCTGCGGCTCAAAGGTTGTTGAAATTCTTTCAAGAGAACTTGATATTCCGATGAACCAGGTTACCAAACACGGAAACGGTTCAAAAATCCTTTTCAAAAAGACAAAGTGAGGTGAATGCAAATGCTTAAATATGATCTTGTTGTTATCGGCGGAGGTCCCGCCGGAATGGCTGCCGCACTCAAAGCAAAGGAATGCGGCGTCAAAAAAATCATCATTCTCGAAAGAGCGGAAACACTCGGCGGAATCCTTGAGCAGTGTATTCACACCGGCTTCGGTCTTCATTATTTCGGCGAAGAGCTCTCCGGTCCGGAATATGCCGCGCGTTTTATAGAAAAAGTCAAAGAAACCGATATCGACGTTAAAGTTGACACAATGGTTACCGAAATCAGAACCGGCAACGTTGTCATTGCAACAAACAAAGCCGACGGACTTCTTGAAATTTCTGCAACGGCAATCGTCCTTGCAATGGGCTGCCGTGAAAGACCGAGAGGCGCACTTGACATTCCCGGTTCGCGTGCTTCCGGAATCATGACCGCAGGTACGGCTCAGAAGTATGTCAACATTGACGGCTATATGCCCGGCAAAAAGATTGTCATTCTCGGTTCGGGAGATATCGGTCTTATCATGGCCCGCCGCATGACGCTTGAGGGCGCAAAGGTTGAAATGGTTTGCGAGCTTATGCCGTATTCGGGCGGTCTCACAAGGAACATTGTTCAGTGCCTTGAAGATCTCGGAATTCCGCTCAAACTTTCCTGCACGGTTATCAAAACCCACGGAATCGAACGTCTTGAGGGCGTAACAATTGCCGATGTTGACGAAAACAGAAGGCCGATTCCGGGAACGGAACGCTTCGTTGAATGTGACACGCTCCTTCTTTCGGTCGGTCTTATTCCGGAAAACGAACTCACAAGAATGGCCGGAATCGTAATCGACCCCGTAACGAACGGTGCGGTTGTTGACGAAAACCGCCAGACGACCCGTCCCGGCGTATTCGCCTGCGGAAACGTTTTGCAGGTTCATGATCTCGTTGACTATGTTACGCTTGAAAGCCAGCTTGCCGGCGAAGGCGCGGCAAAGTACATACTTTCCAAAAACCGCCGCCGTTCGTTCAAGTATGCCGAAACGAAGGCCGGCGACGGAGTTCGCTATGTTGTTCCGCAAAACATTAATCTTGACACGGAGGACGACGTAAAACTTTATTTCAGAGTCCGTGACGTTTATCGCAACGCAAAAATTACCGTCAAGAGCGGAAACAAAGTGATTTATTCAAAGAAAAAGCCCAAGCTTTGTCCGGGCGAAATGGAATATGTCGTAATCAAAAAGGACGACATTCATTCGCTTTCAAAGAAAGAGCTTGTTGTTTCAGCGGAGGTGTAAGACAATGAAAAGAGAACTTGTTTGCGTATCCTGCCCGATCGGCTGTTCACTTTCGGTTGAGCTGAGCGAAGACGGAAAGGAAGTTTTGTCCGTTTCCGGAAACACCTGCAAGCGCGGAGATAAATATGCAAGAGACGAATGTACGAACCCTGTTCGTATGCTCACTTCGACAATGAAGGTCAACGGCGGAAATCATCCCGTTGTTCCCGTCAAAACTTCTGCCCCGATTCCGAAGGGGAAAATGTTTGAATGCATGAAAGCAATCAACAACGAGGTTGTTGACGCACCGATAAAAATCGGTGAAGTACTCATCAGCAATGTTTGCGACACCGGCGTTGACATCGTTGCAACCAATGAAATGTAATTTTTCTTTTCCTCAGACAAGGCATTATTTTGCCCTGCCTGAGGAATTGCGCTTTTAAAGGAGAATTTTATGAAAGAAACAAAACTTCAAAAAAAGGCTTCCGGCTTTAAAATGTGGCTTCTTGTTTGGGGTCTCGGCCTTGCGGGGCAGATTTGCTGGAACATGGAAAATCAGTGGTTCAACACTTTTGTCTACTCAAAAATCGCAAAAGATCCGTCAATCATTACGGGTATGCTCATTTGCAGCGCCGCCGCAACAACGTTTGCAACGTTCTTTTTCGGAACGTGGGCAGACAGAACCGGAAAGCGCAGAATGTTCATTTCAATCGGATATATCCTTTGGGGAGTTTTCACGATTGCATTCGGAATGACGGAATTCATCAGCAAGAGCCATTATCTTCTTGCCGCAATTGCCGTTGTTGCCGCAGACACGATTATGAGCTTTTTCGGCTCAATGGGTAACGACGCCGGTTTCAACACCTGGACAAACGACATCATGACCGACAAAAACCGCGGCCAAATCGGTGCGGCGCTTGCAACTCAGCCCGTTCTCGGAACAATCCTCGGAACTGTTATCGGCGGACTTCTTGTCGGTGAAAACGATAATTATATGCGCCTTTTCGTTGTTATGGGCGTTTTCGTAATTGCTTTCGGAATCATCTCGCTGTTCTCGCTCGGAAAGGGAGACGACGTTGAGCCGTCCGTCAGAGGTTCGTTCGCAAAGCAGTTTTTGAGCGTTTTCAATTTCAAGGAGTTCTTCAAGCTCAAGGAGCTTGTTTGGGTAAACATCATGGTTTCCGTTTTCTTCATCGGCTTCAATGTTTACTTTGCCTATATGGGCAACTATATTATTCATTATCTCGGTTATACCGCAGACATGATGGGAATCATCGAAGCCGTTCCGCTTGTTCTTGCAATGCTCACGGCAATCCCGGTTTCGGTTCTTATCAACAAGAACAAGAACATTCCGATCACGTTCTTTGCAATCATCGTCAATATTCTCGGTCTTATTGTAATCGCTCCGATTAAGGCTGCGGATGTCAATACGGATAATATCTTCAACCTCAGAATCTGGCTCGGAATTTTCCTTGTCGGCATCGGTTATGTTGCGATTTTGCAGGTTACAAAGGTTTGGACAAAGCAGCTTTATCCGAAGGACAGCAAGGGACAGTTTGAGGGAATTTGGATTCTCTTCTTCGTTCTCATTCCGATGATCGGCGGCTCGCTCATCGGCGAAGCCGTTGTCAAAACGAGCGGCGAAACCTTTGTTGACGCCGCAAGCGGACAGACGCAGTACATTCCGAACGGAAACATTTTCCTCGTCGGTGCGGTTGTGATTCTTCTCTCGGTTATTCCGGCAATCTTTGCCGCAAAGCACCATAAAAAGAGAGTTTCCGAAGCAAAGGAAACGGAAAAAATCGCCGAATAATTACCTCTTGCTCCGGCACACGAAAAGGAAACCAATATCAAAAAGGAACCGTTCGAATAGCGGTTCCTTTTTATGTGGCTTTAAAAACTCATGCGGTTTAAAGTGAAAAGTTTCAGCGAACGGTTTCACGAAAATCAACATTAAGCTTTCGTGAGAACGCTCAATGCCTCGGTACCTGCCTGCTTTTCCGAAGGGCAAACAAAAAATCGGCCGCCGCAAAAAACACGGCAGCCGATTGATAAATTTTTAAAATCAGCCTTTGACTTTTCCGATGAGGTCAAAAATCGGTTTGAGATAAGTCATAATCCAATTATAAAGGCTTGAAATGAAAGCTTTGATTCCGAAAAATTCAAAGATTTTGCCAACATTCGTTCCGCCGATGTGGTCGTCAAACGGATCTGCAAGATTTGCATCGCAATACGGATTTTCTGCGTCAAAGTCAACGTCTTCTCCGCCGGTGATTGTGAAATCGAACGTTCTTGTTCCCGGTGCGGAAACGGAACCGAGCTGAAGATAGCTGACGGTAAGTTCGTCTTTTGCGGCGTTGAGGTTCGGAATTTCGCCCTTGAGCGGAAGATAAACGGTTTCGCCCGCTTTGATGACCGGCTGAGTGAGAGTGTCGAAATAAAGTTTGCTTCTCTTTGCGGTGAGGCCGAGAACCTTAATTGAATATTCTTTTGAAAGGTTCGTGATGTAAACACCTTTGCTTTCCTGTGAAAGGAAGCCGACCGGAGCGTTGTCAAAACTTATATGGATTTCGTTTTTCGGATTTTGCGAATACTCAAACTGCGGGAAATTTTCGCTTGAATAGATATCTTCGATTTCATCGGAAAAAAGGAGTTTGGAGCAAAGCTCTTTTGTGTAATCGTCCCACCAAACCTGACCGTGGAGCTGACCTTCGACGAACCATGTGTTTTCGGGAAGGTATGCATATGAAGCGTCAACCTCCATTGAGGGCGAAACGTGGTTGTGAGTCGGATCGACGCAGTTGCTTCCGGTCTTTTTATAGCCGTCCGCAAAACGCCTGCCCAAAGGAGCGCAAACGCTTCCGCTTGTTGAGTAGCAGGCAAGGATTCCGTCGGAGTTGACCTGTCCGCCGGTGATTACCGGTCGGCCCGTGCCCGAAATTACCGAAACACGAGTGCCGTGCGCCTGAGCGGTTTTGAAAGCTTCGGCATAGTTCGGCATGATTTCGTAATGCATTTTGTCGCTCGCTTCGATAATCTTTGCGTTTGCGACGGGGTCGAGATACATTTCTTTGTTCTTTTCATAAAATTCGGGAGGCATAAAGTCCCAAATGCTTCCCCAATTGCCGGCAATATCGTCGAAAACTTCGTCAACAAGAGCGTTTGCAAGGTCATTGACGAGACCGAGGCGGCTGATTACCATGAGAAATTCATATTCGGTTTCGGTGAATGCGCCAACCTGAGCGTATTCGACAACGGTGTGGAAATCAATGTCAAGATTTCTTGAAATGATGTCGTTGAGGAAGTATGCACCTCTGAGGGCGGGGTGGAACATTACCGCCGATTCAATGTCTCCGAGGTCGCCGTAAAGGCTGAGATAAACGCCGACGGTCATTCCTCCGTGACTGAGACCGTAAAGGCTGACTTTGTCCGAACCGGTGTATTCTTTTACGGCTTCAACATACCTGCGAAGATCCTGAGCGCATTTGATTGCGCCCTGTCTGAAGTCAATGTGTGCGTTGAAAATGTTTTCGCCGCCGATTTGCGAAGCAAAGTGGCAGTTGATTTCCGGAAGATGAAGCATTCCGGAATTTTCGCCGTATTTGTCAACGAAATATTTTGTTGTTGTGGTTGCCGGGTCGGTGAGTGCTGCCGTGACGTTATACTTGCTCGTTCCGTCGTCGTTGTTTGCAAGAACACCGTAAAGTTCGCGAACGGCGTCGCCGACCGTTTTGATGAGCAGTTCCTTGTCACCGACGCCGAGTGCGCCGAGACTGATTCCGAGTGCGCCGAGACGCTGAAGAACCTTGTCAATGACCGGCTTCATTTGAACGCCCCAAATATGCTCTTCGGTTTCTTCGCCGTAGTCAAGGTAAAGCTCGGAAGCACTGTAGCCGGGAACGATGATGAGCGGGGTAACCTTTTCTTCTGCCGCAGCCGCAACCGAAACGCACGAAAGCGCAAGCACAAGGGCAAGAAGAACGCTTAAAACTTTCTTCATGTTTTATCCTTCTTTCCGTATACTTTTCAAAAGGGTGAAAAGTACCTTAATTTTAGCTTAAAAAGTATAACATAATTCGATGCGGTTAGCAAGGCTAAAAAGGAAAAATGAGAAAATTGTAAAAAGCCGAAGATACGCTTTTGCATACCTTCGGCCGGAACTTTTTGATTATTATTTTGCTTTAACGGCTTTCACCTGAGAATATGCTCCGTAAACGTTTCTTCCGCCTGCGGTTACATATGCTCTGACTTTGTAATAATAGGTTTTTCCGCTTTTAAGCTTCTGATTTTTGAAAGCCAGTGCGTTGCCTTTAACAACGGCAATTCTTTTGAAACTTCCGTTTTTGCTTTCCGCACGGAAAACAACGAATCCGTTTGCGGCCTGCTTCGTGCTTTTGAGAACGGCGCATTTATTTCCGCCTGCCGCCTTGATTGTCGGAGCAACGGGCTTTGTTGCCGTGGCAATCACCCTGAATGACGGCGAAAGATAAACGGCACCGTTGACTTTTTTGAAAGCCTTGACGGCAAAGGTGTATTTTGTTCCTGCTTTGAGCTTTTTGACAACAAACTTTCGGGCTGTGGTTTCTCCGATTTGGACATACTTCTTGGCTTTCACGTCATAGCGATAAATTCTGTATCCGTTAACATTTGAAGCCGCTCTCCATGAAAGAGCAACAGCGGTTTCGGATTGCTTTGCGCTGATTGAAGGAACGGAAGCGACAGTGATTTTTTGGCTGACCGTGAAGTTATAATTTCCGGTATAGGATGATTTGTCACCACGCCATCTTGATCCTTTTACAAGAATATAGTACGTTCCTTTTGAAAGATCCACTGTGAAAGTGTCGCTTCTCTTTTTCGTTGTTGAAACCCATTCGTTGTAATCCGTGTACCAAACTTCTTTTCCGTCCGTATCATACAAAATCAAAGAATAGTTTTCCAAAAATGAGTTAAATCTTATAACGATTTTTCCTGACGAAGGAACCGAAACACGATAATAATCGTCTCCGTCGTTTATCGCAATCTGACCCTTGACGTTTGAAGTGAAAGAAATTGTCTTTGCTTCGGCAATACTGTTGTTCGGTTCGGCAATGTTTGCACCGGAAGCGGTGAATTTTATGTTGAAGTTGTAATTTCCGGTGTAGGATGATTTGTCACCGTGCCATCTTGAGCCTTTTACCAATAAATAATATGTTCCTTTTTCTAAATCCAACACATGAGAATTGCTGATACTTCCGGTAGTTTCAGCCCACCTATTGTATTCTGTGTACCAGATTTCTTGTCCATCCCAGTCATACAAAATTAAACTGTAATATTCAATGAACGAGTTGAATTTAATTGTGATTCTGCCGGAAGAAGGAAGCGAGATTTTGTAATAGTCTTCTCCGTCATTTTTAGCAATCTGTCCTTTGACAGTTTTATCAAAAGAAACGGCTTTTGCTTCAGCGATGCTGTTGTTCGGTTCGGCAATGTTTGCACCGGAAGCGGTGAATTTTATGTTGAAGTTGTAATTCCCGGTGTAGGATGATTTGTCACTGTGCCATCTTGAGCCTTTTACCAATAAATAATATGTTCCTTTTTCTAAATCCAACACATGAGAATTGCTGATACTTCCGGTAGTTTCAGCCCATCTGTTGTATTCTGTGTACCAAATTTCTTGTCCGTCCCAGTCATACAAAATTAAACTGTAATATTCAATGAACGAGTTGAATTTAATTGCGATTCTGCCGGAAGAAGGAAGCGAGATTTTGTAATAGTCTTCTCCGTCGTTCTTGGCGAGTTGACCCTTAATTGTATTATCAAAAGAAATATCCTTAGCTTCGGCAATGCTGTTGTTCGGCTCGGCAACGTTTGCACCGGAAGCAGTAAATTTTATATTGAAGTTGTAATTGCCGGTATAGGACGATTTGTCACTACGCCAATATGATCCTTTTACCAGTAAATAATAAGTTCCCTTTTCAAGGTCAACGGTGTGAGTGTTGCTAACCTGTCCCGTTGTCTCTGCCCATTGGTTATGTTCCGTATACCAAACTTCTTGCCCGTCCCGGTCATACAGAATCAGTGAGTAATATTTAATATATGAGTTGAACTTGATTGAAATTCTTCCCGACGAAGCGAGCGTGAATGCATAATAGTCCTGATCGTTGTCAACCGAAATATTTCCGTTGACGGTTGAGCCGCATGAGATGCTGTCGGCATCAATTATGCTGTTGTTCGGCTCGGATTCGTAAACGGCCGAAACGGCAAATCCGAACGTAAGTATCAACAATATTGTTGAAAACATGATGAGTAATTTTTTCATAATCATTCCTCCGATTTCTTTTTGGTAATTACTATAGTAGCACTATTATTAAAATTCGTCAAGAAATTATTTTCCTTTTTTATCAAATTTCAATTGCTTTTATTAAAAATT
The DNA here is from genome assembly GCA_934561055.1 of uncultured Eubacteriales bacterium. Classification (GTDB taxonomy): domain Bacteria; phylum Bacillota; class Clostridia; order Oscillospirales; family Acutalibacteraceae; genus UBA6857. Next base: position 79,283 of record CAKTFN010000003.1, on the reverse strand, counting down.
TGTAATATCTTTTTCCGACTTGTTGACAAATCGAAACGGCATGGTAAAATTAACACGGCGATAAAAATAATGACAGAGGTAAAAAAATGAGCAGTTTTTCAAATTTTAAAGCAAGAGTAAAATCTATGAGCTTTAAGCGCATGAATATGTATATCAATCAAATTCACAAAAACTACGGTTCAAACAAACTTCTCACGGCGGCGGACATGTGCGTTTGTGCGGCGAAAAGGGGAATCGGATATCTTGATTACACCGTTTTCGGCTTTGCAAAAGTCAAGGGCGCAAAACGCGACACTTTCCTCACATACAACAAAAACGTTGCGCTTTCCTCTTCGGCGAACGATCCCGAATATACGCCGTTTTTCAAGGATAAGCTCAAATTCGACGAAACGTTTTCCGATTTCATCAAGAGGGATTGGCTGAACCTTGAAAAGGCCGATGAAAAGCAATTCGAGGCTTTTTGCAAAAAACACGGAACCGTTTTTGCAAAATATCCCCGTTCGTTCGGAGGCCAGCAGATTGAAAAGGTTGAAACCGACGAAAACACCGATTTTTCGGCTCTTTATGAAAAACTCAAAGAAAACGGACAGGTTTTGATTGAAGAAAAAATCAAACAGCACCACGTCATGAACGAACTTTGCCCGAGTTCGGTCAACTCAATCAGAATCGTTACTCTCCGTGATAAAAACGGCGAGGTTCATTATCTTTATTCCCTTCTCCGCTTCGGAAACGGAACGAAAGCCGTTGACAATATCACGAGCGGCGGAATGTACTTCCTTCTCGGCGAGGACGGAAAAGCCGCTTCAAAGGCCTTCTGTGATAAAACCGGCCTTTTTTATACCACTCACCCGATGACCGGAGTCGATCTTTTGAATTTTGAAGTTCCGATGCACAAAGAAGCGGTTGAACTTTGCAAAAAGGCGGCGAACGTTATTCCTCAGGTCGGATATGTCGGTTGGGATGCGGCGATTACCGAAGAAGGTCCGCTCCTAATTGAAGGAAACGTCCTTCCGGGATATGATATGTATCAAAACTACAACCTTTCCGGAAAAGACACGGGAATCCTTCCGACGATTCACGCAATTCCCGGTTACGAAAATTTATAAACCGAAAAGACAATGCGGATATTTTCTTTCAAAGCGGGAAGCACCGTTTGCGGAAGGGAAATATCCGCCCGTTTTTTGACCCTTTAGAACGAGGAAAACGAAACGTGACATAAAACCAAAACGGGAATCTTTGAAAGAACGGAAAAATAAATGCTCAAAAGGCTTGATATTTACGTTTTGTTGTGGTATTATATTCAAGGTAGAATTGTGAAACTCAGAGTGGGCTTTTGAAGTCCGCTCTTCTTTATTGCCTTTTAACCGGTCGGCGGCCGGTTTTGAAAAGCCGGCTTTGATTGGGTTTTGACGATTCTTAAATGTGTTTTCAAGATTAAAATAAAAAGGGGTATTGCATATGGCAAAAGACTCGAACACCATTTCGGCCGTTCGTGCAATCGCACAGCCGATTGCGGAAAAGCTCGGACTTCAAATTTGGGATATCCGCTTTCTCAAAGAGGGAACCGGCTGGTTTTTGAGAATCTTCATTGACAAGGACGGCGGCGTCGGAATTGACGACTGCGTTGAAATGAGCCGCGCACTCAACGAGCCGCTTGACGAGGCGGATCTCATTGAGCAGGCGTATTGCCTTGAGGTCAGTTCACCCGGCGTTGAACGCGAACTTGTCAGAGACGAACATTTTCAAAAGTACATCGGCGAAAAGGTTAAGCTCAAAACGATTCGCCCCGTTGACGGAAAGAGGGAATTCTCCGGAATTCTCGAAAGCTATGACAACGGCCTTGTTACCGTCCGTTTTGAAGATGAAAGCGGTCTTTCCGTAACAAAAAAGGAAACGTCATGGATAAAGCTTGACGATTTTGATTTTTGATTCGGACGCAAAAAGAAAAAACAAACTTTGTAATATACCGGAAAGGATTGATTATAAAAACATGAACAAGGATTTTTTTGAAGCGGTAAAGCTTCTCGAAACCGAAAAAGGAATTTCAGCCGATTATATCTATGAAAAGATCAAGGCGGCAATTATCTCCGCAACCAAGAATCAGTACGGAAACCGCGACAACGTTGTTTGCGAGATTGACCCCGAAAAGCAGACGATGAGCGTTTATGTCAACATTGACGTTGTTGACGAAGTTACCGAACCCGCGGCCGAAATGACCCTTGAAGAAGCAAGAAACTATGACCCGAACGCACAGGTCGGTTCGGTTGTTCAAATCAACCTTGACCCGAAAAAATTCGGACGTATCGTTGCCCAAACCGCAAAGAGCGTTATCCGCCAGGGCATCAGAGAGGCCGAAAGAGAACTCGCTTCCAAGGAGTTCCAGAACAGGTTTCAGGAAGTTGTCACCGCAAAGGTTCAGATGGTTGACCAGGAAACCGGAGACGCAACAATCGAAATCGGAAGAGCGAACGCTTTCTTCCCGAAGGCCGACCAGCTTCCGAACGATAACCTCAAGCCCGGCCAGCTCATCAAAGTTTACGTTGCTTCAATCAAAGAAGAGGGAACAACGAGCTACGCAAGCATTTCAAGAAGACATCCCGGTCTTGTCAAGAGACTTTTTGAAACCGAAGTTCCGGAAATTTATGACGGCGTTGTTGAAATCATGTCCGTTTCAAGAGAAGCCGGTTCAAGAACAAAAATCGCCGTATACAGCAAGGACGAAAACGTTGACGCAGTCGGCGCCTGCATCGGTCAGAGAGGTCAGAGAGTCAACAACATCATCGATTCGCTCGGCGGAGAAAAAATCGATATCGTCCGCTACAGCGAAGACCCGGCCGAATATATCGCCGCCGCTCTCGCTCCGGCTCAGGTTCTTTCCGTTGACGTTGACGAAGACGTTCAAAAGTGCTGCCACGTTGTTGTTCCCGACAGCCAGCTTTCGCTCGCAATCGGAAACAAGGGTCAGAACGTTCGCCTCGCCGCAAGACTCACCGGCTGGAAGATTGACATCAAGCCGCTTTCCGCTTCTTCCGAACAGATTGAAAAGCCCGGCGAAAGCGCAGAATAATTTTTTACTTTAAGGAGAAAAATCATGCACGCAAAAAAAGTTCCGATGAGAAAATGCCTCGGTTGCAACGAAATGCTTCCGAAAAAAGAGCTCGTCAGAGTCGTTAAGACGAAAACGGGCGAAGGCGAGGACGATTATGAAATCAGTCTTGACCTGACCGGAAAAAAAGCCGGACGCGGGGCATACGTTTGCAAAAAAGCTTCCTGCCTTGCCGCCGCAAGAAAGGCAAAAAGAATTGAGCGTGCGCTCTCCTGCAAAATTCCGGAGGAAGTTTTTGACCGGATGGAAAAGGAGATGAAAGAGAATGAATGAGGAAAAAATTCTTTCTCTTTTCGGCCTTGCAAGAAGAGCCGGAAGGCTCGCCCCCGGCCACGACGCAGTGATTGAAAGCATTGTGAAAAACAAAGCGAAACTTTGCGTTCTTTGCTTTGACGCGTCGGAAAGGCTTGAAAGGGAAGTCAGACATGCCTGCTCCTATGAAAACAAAAACATCCCCGTTTTGAAAGCGGATTTCGGAATTAAAGAACTTTCAAAAGCAATCGGCACAAAAGCTGCCGTTATTTCCATAAACGACGAAGGCTTTTCAAAAAAGCTTTTGTCAATGTTTGAACAAGATAAACAGAGAAAGGAATGATTACATGCCGAGAGATAAATACAGAGTTCACGAGGTTGCAAAAGATTTCGGTGTAAACAGCAAAAAGATTCTCGAAATTCTTGACGGTGATTCCGCAGAAACGAAAAAGCACTCAACCGCTCTTGAGGATTCGGAACTTGACCTCATTTTTGAAACGATTACTCAGCAGAATCAGGTTGAATCGTTTGACGAATATTTTGCGGCCGGAGAAAAGGAAAAGACCGAAAAGAAAAACGCCGCTTCAAAAGAAGAAAACGTGCAGCCTGAGGCCGCCGAGGCCGCTCCCGCTCAAAAGGAAGCAAAGCCGAAGGAAGCCAAAAAGAAGACCGAAAAGCCTTTGAAACAGGACGCAAAGAAAGCCGAAAGAAAACCCGAAAAGAAGGGCGAAAAAGCAACGGACGGAAAGAAGTCCGAAAACAAAAAGCCCGAACAGCCGAAAGCTGCCGCTCCCGCCGCACCTTCAAAGAAGGAAGAAAAGGCAAAGGAAAAAGCGAATAAGCCGCTTCAGGCAAGAACAAAGGGCGAAAAGAAACATATCGACACAAGAAGCAGCAACGTTGACCTTGAAAAGTACAATGAACGTTACGAGCAGATCGCTCCGGCGAACAAAATGCGTGACATGGGCTCTTCAAAGCAGAAGATCAAGCAAAAGAGCCAGCAGTACAGAAAGCAGGGTATGCGCTCTTCAAAGCGTGAAACCGAAGCGGAAAGACTCAAGAGAATTGCCGCCGAAAGAGCGAAAAAGCAGATCACAATCAAAGTTCCCGAAGAAATCACCGTCGGCGAGCTTGCTTCAATGCTCAAAATGACCGCTTCCGAAGTCATCAAAAAGCTCTTCTCGCTCGGCGTAATGGCAACGGTCAATGAGGTTATCGACTATGACACCGCTGAAATCGTTGCAACCGAACTCGGCGCAAAGGTTGAAAAGCAGGTTGTTGTTTCAATCGAAGAAAGAATTATCGATGACAGCGAAGACAAGGAAGAGGATCTTCAAAAGCGCGATCCCGTTGTTGTTGTTATGGGACACGTTGATCACGGCAAAACCTCAATTCTTGACGCAATCAGAAACACCGCCGTCACCGCAACCGAAGCCGGCGGAATCACTCAGCACATCGGTGCTTACAGAGTTGAATGCAACGGCCAGATGATCACCTTCCTTGACACTCCGGGTCACGCCGCCTTCACCTCAATGAGAGCAAGAGGCGCAATGGCAACTGATATTGCAGTTTTGGTTGTTGCCGCGGACGACGGAATCATGCCGCAGACGATTGAAGCAATCAACCACGCAAAAGCGGCCGGAATTCAGATTATCGTTGCAATCAACAAAATGGATAAAGAAGGCGCAAACCCCGACAGAATCAAACAGCAGCTCACAGAATACAACCTTGTTCCGGAAGAATGGGGCGGCGACACAATCTGCGTTCCCGTTTCGGCAAAGACCCAGATGGGTATTGACTCGCTTCTTGAATCAATCCTTCTTGTTGCCGAAATGGCGGAACTCAAGGCCAACCCGAACAGACCGGCAAAGGGCGTTGTTATCGAAGCAAGACTTGACAAGGGTCGCGGCCCCGTTGCAACGCTTCTTGTTCAGAACGGTACTCTTCATTCGGGCGACACTATAGTTGCCGGAACGGCGGTCGGCCGTGTCCGTGTAATGGTTAACGAAAACGGAAGACGTCTCAAAGAGGCCGGCCCCTCGGTTCCCGTTGAAATTACCGGTCTTGCGGAAACTCCGAACGCAGGCGACAGCTTTGACGCCGTTTCGGACGAAAAGCTTGCAAGAGAACTTGTTGAACAGAGAAAGCAAAAGGAAAAGGAAGAACAGTTCAAGGCGTTCCACAAGGTTACGCTCGACAACCTTTTCTCATCGCTTAAAGAAGGCGAAATGAAAGAGCTTGCAATCGTTGTCAAGGCAGACGTTCAAGGTTCGGTTGAGGCCGTTAAGCAAAACCTTGAAAAGCTTTCAAACGACGAAGTTCGCGTTCGTGTAATTCACGGCGGCGTCGGTGCAATCAACGATTCGGACGTTATGCTTGCAAACGTTTCAAACGCAATCATCGTTGGCTTCAACGTTCGCCCGGACGCAAACGCTCAGGCAACCGCAGAGCGTGAAGGCGTTGAAATGAGAATGTACCGTGTTATTTATGACTGCATCGAAGAAGTTGAAGCGGCAATGAAGGGAATGCTTGCTCCGAAGTTCCGTGAGGTTCCGCTCGGAAAAGTTGAAGTCAGAACCGTCATGAATCTTTCTTCCGCAGGAAAAATTGCCGGAAGCTACGTTCTCGACGGAAAGGTCACAAGAAGCGCACAGATTCGTGTTGTCCGCGACGGTATTGTTGTTGCGGAGGATGAAATCGCTTCGCTTCGCCGTTTCAAAGATGATGTTAAGGAAGTTGCGTCCGGCTTTGAATGCGGCATCGGCCTTACAAAGTTCAATGATATCAAGGAAGGCGACATTCTTGAAGCCTTCATGATGGAAGAATACAGAGAATGATTCTTCCGCTCAAGGCAATAAAACCGCCTTGAGAGAAAGGAAATTATTGCTATGGCAGGTTTCAGAAAAGACCGTGTGTCCGAAGACATACGAAGGGAAATTACCGCACTGATCCGTGAACTCAAGGATCCGCGCGTGAAAGATAAAATGCTCACCGTTGTGAGGGTTGAGGTCAGCCCCGACGCCTCATTTGCAAAAGTTTTTGTCAGCGCCCTTTCGGGAATTGACGAAGCGAAGGAGGCCGTCAAAGGTCTCACCGCCGCAACGGGATTGATCAGACGTGAAGTCGGAAACCGTCTTCACCTGAGAAAGGCTCCGGAAATCAGATTTGTTGCGGACGATTCCGTTGAACAGGGTGTAAAGCTCTTTGAAAAGCTTGACAAAGCAAGAAGAGGAACACACGATGAAGATTGATTTAACGCGTGCCGTTTCGCTCCTGAAAGAGAACGACAATTTTCTCATTCTCACCCATGCGAATGCGGACGGCGACACGCTCGGAGGCGGCTTTGCGCTCCTTTTGGCGCTGCGCAGCCTCGGAAAAAAGGCAAAGCTTATAAACAACGACCCGATTCCGGAAAAATACCGCTTTCTTATTGCCGAAAGCGACGATGTTCCGGAGAAAAGCGGTTTTGTTGTCAGCGTTGACGTTGCGGATAAAGTCCTTCTCGGAAAAGAGACGAACGAAAAGTTCGGAAACAAGGTTTCCCTTGCGATTGACCATCATTTGACGAATAAACTTTTTGCAAAGGAAACCTACCTTGAAGGCGATTCCGCCTCTGTTTGTGAGATTCTTTATATTATCATCAAAGAACTCGGAGTCAGGATTGACACAGAGATCGCAACAAGGCTTTATACCGGCTGTTCAACCGACACGGGGTGCTTCCGTTATTCAAACGTTACACCGAGAACCCATCGCATTGCCGCCGAACTGATTGAACTCGGCGCAAGGCACGGCGAAGTCAACGTAAGAATGTTTGAAACAAAAAAGCCGGGCTTTTTGAAGCTTCAAAGCCTTTGCCTTGCTTCGCTCGAACTTTATTTTGCGGGAAAAGTCAGCGTGATTGTCGTCACTCAGAAGATGCTTTCCGACTGTTCCTGCGGCGAAGAAGACTGCGACGCAATTGTTGCGCTTTCACGCCAGATTGAAGGAGTTCGGGCAGGAATAACGTTCAAAGAAAAAAAGGACGGTTCATTCAAAGTTTCGGTTCGTACCCACGAAGGACTTGACGCGGCCGTATTCTGCGGTGCTTTCGGCGGAGGAGGACACGCAAGGGCGGCGGGCTGCCAGTTTGAATGTTCGCTCGAAGAAGCGAAAAAGGCCGTCCTTGACGAAATGAAAAAGTATTTTTAAGGAGACAGAAAGTGTGAACGGATTTGTTTTTGTTGACAAGCCGAAGGATATTTCGTCGTTTTTGCTTTGTGCAAAAGTTCGGCGGATTTTCGGTGAAAAAAAGTCCGGTCACACCGGAACTCTTGACCCGATGGCAACGGGCGCAATGGTTGTTGCTCTTTCCGCGGCAACAAGGTTCATTGACCTTCTTCCCGAAACGGGAAAAGCCTATGAAGCCTCGTTCCTCTTCGGAAAAGAAACCGACACGCTGGATATTACGGGAAACGTTTTGTCCGTTTGCGACGTTTCGGTGAAAAAAGAAGAGGTTGAAGCCGCATTGGAAAAATTCAAAGGCGAAACGCTTCAGCTTCCGCCGATGTATTCCGCACTTAAAAAAGACGGTATCCGTCTTTATGAGCTTGCACGCAAGGGCGAAAGCATCGAACGTGAGAAGCGGAAAATCAACATCACCGACCTTCGCCTTCTCTCCTACGATGAAAAAAGTCATGAGGGAAAACTTTACGTTGCCTGCTCGGCCGGAACTTATATCCGTTCGCTGATTGCAGACATCGGAGAAGCACTTTCGACAAAGGCTGTTATGACATCTCTCAGACGGGTGAAAGCAAACGCCGCTTCAATCGAACGGTGTTTCACGCTTGAGGAACTTGAAAAACTCAAAGAGACGGACAGGCTTTTTGAGGCGGTTGTTCCGATTGAAGACGTTCTTTCGTTTGAAGGGATAACCGTTACGGAAAATCAGGCAAAGCGCTTTTCAAACGGCGGAGAGCTTTTTCTTGAACGGCTGAATAAAAAGACAAAGGACAAGGGTCTTTACAGCGTTTTTTCGCCGGAAAAGGATTTTCTCGGCGTCGGAATTTCGGACAGCAAAGCAGGACTTCTTCTTCCGAAAAAAATCATGAGCAAATGACTTTGATTTATTCACAATAACCTCAAACAGGGGGATCGGATTTGTTTAAGACGGATGGAAAATTGTGCTCCGACTGCCTTTTGGCTCTCGGAAATTTTGACGGAATCCACAGGGGACACAGAGCCGTTCTTGAAAAAGCACTTTTTGAAGCGAAAAAAAGGGGACTCGTTCCGGCGGTTCTTCTTTTTGACGAGCACCCGAAAAAAGTTCTTTTCGGCGAAGCTCCGCCTTCGATTATTACGGAAAGCGACAAAAGGGAACAGCTTTCAAAAATGGGCTTTTCGATTGTTACAGCTTCCTTTTCCGAAATTCAAAATCTTTCCGCGGCGGAGTTTATAACGAAAATTTATTGTTCGCTTAATGTTCGTGCGATATCCTGCGGCTATAACTATCGGTTCGGAAAAGACGCGCAGGGCGACACTTTCTCGCTCAAAAACGAATGTGAAAAGCTCGGTATTTCGCTTTTCGTTGCTCCGGAAACAATTTTTGAGGGCGAAGCGATAAGCTCAACGAGAATACGCCGTGCTCTTCAAAACGGAGAAATCAAAAATGCGAATGCAATGCTCGGACGGGAGTTCTCTTATTGCATTGAGGTTGTCAGCGGAGACAGAAGGGGAAGACTCCTCGGTTTTCCGACGATCAATCAGTTTTTTCCGCCGAACTTTGTGAAACTTCGGAAGGGCGTTTACGCTTCAAAAGTCGAACTTTCTCACAGGTGGTACCCGGCCGTAACAAACATCGGAACCCGTCCGACGGTTGACGGTGAAAGTTTCAGAAGCGAGACGTGCATTCTCGGCTTTTCCGGCGACCTTTACGGCGCAGAGGTTGAGGTTTTTCTTCTTGATTTTCTGCGTGACGAAAAAAGATTTGACTCGGTTGAAACTTTGACGGATGCAATCAGCCGTGATGCAAAAAAAGCAAGAGAAATTTATGAAGCGACCAAGAAAAAAATCTGAAGGCCGCAAGTTTAAAAAAAGGAAAGAATCAATGAAAAAACTTGACGTTAAAGCGGTATTTTTTGATTTTGACGACACGCTCCAAAGCAGAAAGGGAGCCTACAGAATTTACTGCGAAAACTTTTTAACAAAGTATTTCCCGAACATTTCAAAAGAAGAACGGGAAAAAAAGCTTGATGAAATGGAAGAGCACGTTGACGGCGGATATAAGGAAAGGGAGGTTTATTTCCCGGAACTTATTGAACTTTGGGATTGGAAAGACCATCCGCCGATGCAGGAGCTTTTCGATTCGTTCAATTATGATTACGGAAAGAATGTCGATATGCTCCCCGGTGCGATCGATATGCTCAAAGAGGTCAAGCGCAGAGGATACATTCTCGGCGCAATCACAAACGGCGTTTCCTCGCTTCAGAACATGAAGCTTGACACCGCCGGAATCAGAGACCTTTTTGACGTTGTTGTGGTTTCCGGAGACATCGGAATATATAAGCCGGACCGCAGAATTTTTGACGAAGCGGTGAAACGTGCCGGCGTGAAAAACGAGGAAAGCCTTTTTGTCGGCGACCACCCGATCAATGACGTTGAGGGTGCGCTCGGCGCAGATATGAAGGTTATCCGCATGAATTACGGCGATTTCAAAGGTAAAGGACTCGGAAAAGAAGGAGTCTTTGCCGAAATTGAAGACATCAGAGACGTTCTCAATTACCTTTAATTTTTGAGAAAAGGAGAATTAACGTGATTTGTAATAACTGCTTTTCGCAAATACCGGACGGTGAAACATTTTGTCCTCACTGCAAAAAAAGAGTTTCAAAAAAGCGATTTCAGATCAATATTCCCGAAGAAAAACTGAACGAAGAGCCGGATTTTCGTCGTGAGACCGAAAAAACGAAAAAGGCCGAATCCGAACCGTCCCCCGTTCCGGTTCCGGAAAAAAAGCCGGAGTTTTCAAGCGCAGAAAGCATTGCTTTCAAAGCCGAAAAAGCGCCGGAAAAACCTTTTTCCGAACCGAAACCGAACGTTCCTCCCACCGTTGCGGCTGAAAAAATGAGCCGTCCTCCGGTTCGCAGTCAGCCTGCGCCGCAGGTTTCAAAAGCTTCGGCTCAGCCGAAAGTCAACAAAGAACAGGCGAAAAAGGAAAAAACTTCAAGAATAATTGCGCTTTCGCTTTGCACGGTCTGCTTTGCCGCAATGATCGGACTTTCGTTCGTCAGTAAATATACCGACGTTTTCAAAACATCGGCCGAGGCGGTGAAAACCGTTGCGTTTTCGGGCTTTTCAAACAGCGAAAAGGCGTCGTTTGAAAAATACGCTTCGTTTTTCCCGGCGTTTTTTGAATCGGGATTTAACCGTGACGAGGTTTCGCAGGAAGGTCTTCTTGAAATGATGAAACCCGAAAGTTCGACGGGACTTTACGGCGCATTTTTCACGGCCGCAAACATCGTTACCGATGAAGCCGACCCGGCGAACCGCTTCAAAACCGACGACGGCTACAGCTATTGCAAGGTCAAAAGGTCGAACATCAAAAAAATTGCCTCGGGTCTCGGAAGCAGCATTGTCAATTGTGCGAACGGAAAAAACCATTATTATTATGACGGCTACTATTATTTTGCGGCCGAAGCCGGAACTGCAACCAAAAAGAACGCTTATTCGGTCGAAGTTTCTTCTTCAAAGCGTACCGAGGACGGAAATTATTACGTTCAGTGCGACTTTACGGACAAGAGCGGCGAAAAAAAATCCGTTTATTGCGTAGTTTCGCTTGAAAAGCAGGAAGAAACGCTCAAATGGAGCCTTCTTGAGCTTTCGTTGTCTCCTCTTTTCTCCGAAGACGGAGTGAAGATTACCGAAGAAAAGAACGAGGCTTTGAGCTTCAAAATCGAGCGAAAGAAAATTTCCGCAAAAACAACGAACGGTGTTCTTTTTGCGAATTACATCATTGAATATCCCGTCTTTTCCGCAAAAGACGGCGACGAGGACGGAAAGAAATCGGCCGAAATTCTCAACACTCTTTATAACGAGTTGATTACAAAATATCGCAACAAGGCCAAAAAGGCTGATAGACTTTATAAGCGATATCTTGAACTCGGCGGAAACAAAAAGGATCTTCCGGCTTACGCTTATGTCACATCAAAGGTCACATACAATAAAAACGGCTATATCTCGCTTCTTGAGGAAACGGACGAATATCTTCCGATTTTTTCATGGTTCGACGAAAAGAAAACTCAGGCCGAGGAAAACGGAGAAAGTCTTGTTCCGTCAATTCTTCTTCCGACAACGACCTTTGAAGGCTATACACTTGAAATCAAGAGCGGTGAATTCCTCAAAAAGGACAGCGTTCTCGGAAAAGATTATTACAGCGTTCAGCAGAAGATTTTTGAAATTTATCTCAAAAACAACGGTCTTCTTTCCGAAGATTACACCGAACTTCCGACGGACAGCGAAAACATCGGACAGCTTGTCAATTCGTCGGCGTGGTGCATCGGTGACGACGGAGTTCTCTTCAGCTATATTGATCCGAAGGGATATAACGATTCGCTCACTCTTCCGTTCAGTGACATTGCGGATTCAGAAATTAAATTCTAAGAACAGAATAATAAAAAGGGTTGTGACGATTTGCTCGCCGCAACCCCTTTTTCTTTTATTTTGTCATTTCCCAAGCGTGGTGATCGGTATGAAGAAGACGGTGCGCCGTGTGGGAAAGCGGTTCTTTGAGGAAGTTTTTATAAAGCGCTTGGACTTCCGGGTTTTCGTGGGAAAACCTGAGAACGTTGTTTTTGTCAAGCTCATAAAGGATTTTTCCTCTTTCGCCGGCAAGTTCTTCTCCGTCGTGAATCGGTTGTCCGCCGCCGCCCGCACAGCCGCCCGGACACGCCATAACTTCAATGAAATCATAAACGACTTCGCCGGATTTGAGCGCTTCCATGAGCTTTTTTGTGTTTTTGAGTCCGCTGACAACGGCAACTTTCACCTTTGTTCCCTTGATGTCATAGGTTGCTTCCTTCCAACCGTCAAGACCTCTGACGCCCGAAAAGGCGTCTGCGTCCGGGGTCTCTCCCGTAACGAGGTAATACGCACTGCGAAGCGCCGCTTCCATAACACCGCCCGTTGCGCCGAAAATTACGCCGGCACCGGTGGCTGCACCGAGGGGACTGTCGAACTCACATTCGGGAAGTCTTGCCACACCGACGTGGTCGGCACGAAGCATTCTTGCAAACTCTCTCGTTGTGAGCGAAACGTCAACGTCCGGATCGCCGCAGGCATCATTCATGTTTTCGATTGAACATTCGTGCTTTTTCGCCGTACACGGCATGACGGAAACGCAGAAAATGTTTTCCGGGCTTACGCCGATCATCTTTGCAAAGTAGCTTTTTGTGACCGCACCGAACATCTGCTGCGGTGACTTTGCGGTTGAAAGGTTGTCGGTAAATTCCGGATACTGCCCCTTGAGAAAACGTACCCAGCCGGGACAGCATGAGGTCATGAGCGGAAGTTTTCCGCCGTTTTGAAGTCTGTTGAGAAATTCGCTGCCCTCTTCCATGATCGTGAGGTCGGCGGAAAAATCGGTGTCAAAAACATAGTTGAAGCCGAGTGCTTTTGCTGCGGCAACCATGCGCTTTTCGGTTGCGAACTCCTTGTCGAGTCCGAATGATTCCGCCCATGCGGTACGTACGGCAGGAGCAAACTGAACAACGGTGATTTTGTTTTCGTCGGCAAGGGCGCGATAAACCTTTTGGGTGTCGTCTCTTTCTCTGAGCGCACCGGTCGGGCAATGGGTGATGCATTGACCGCAAAGCGAGCAGTCGGTTTCCCAAAGTTTTTTGTGTTCCTTGACGGCAACGGTTGTTCTTGAACCGGTGTTCTGAACTTCCCAAACGTGGAGCGCCTGAATTTTGTCGCAGACCTGAATGCAACGCATACATTTTATGCAGCGTCCGGCATCTCTGACGAGAGGAAAATCGCCGTGCGGCTTGTTGCGCTCAATTCGGGTTTCGTATTCGTTTCTGAAAATATTGAGGTCGTTGGCAACCTTTTGAAGCTGGCACGTTCCGCTGCGGACGCAGGTTGTGCAGTAGCAGTCGTGCTCGCTGAGAATGAGCTTGATGTTGACGTTTCTTGCTTCACGAACACGCGGACTGTTCGTGAAAATCACCATTCCGTCCTCGGCTTTGGTGTTGCAGGCGGCAACAAGGCGCTCGTTATCCTTAACTTCAACAACGCAGATTCGGCAGGCGCCGATTTCGTTAAGCTCTTTGAAATAGCAAAGAGTCGGAATGTGAATATTCGCCTTTTTTGCCGCTTCAAGAATTGTTGCGCCGTTTTCGATTTCAATGGGAATATTATCAATAACAAGTTTTACCATTTGAATATTCTTCCTCCTTTAAGCGCTCCGTAGCCGAATTTGTCGCATCTCAGACAGCGTGAAGCTTCCTGAAATGCCTGCTGAAGCGTCATTGAATTTTCCATGAGAAGGAAGTCGCGTTTTCTTTCCTCGGCCGATCTTTCGGTGAGGTTGATTCTGCCGCAGGGCGGCTGGGGTGCGATAGGCGGTTCCGGAATATCAACGTCAACGCTGATTTTTGAATCGAAGCCGAGGTAATGGTCAATGTTCGCCGCGGCGGTTTTTCCGGCGGCAATCGCCATGATTGCGCTTGCGGGACCCGTTACGCAGTCACCGCCGGAGAAAAGGCCTTCGTGGTCGCTGACGATTGTTTTCATGTCGGCCATGATTCTTCCCCATTTTGTTTGAACACCGCTGCTTGCAAAGTGGTGCGACTCAATCGCCTGACCGATTGCAACGATGATCATGTCGCAGTCGAGCTTTCTGAGCGGTTCTTCGGTGCGAATCGGAGCCGGTCTTCCGCGTTTGATGTTGCTGATCATCTGCGGAGCGACCCAAAGCGCCTTGACGTTTCCGTTTTCGTCAAGTTCGATTTTTTCCGGAGTCATAAGCTCAAGAATATCGCAGTCCTCCGCCATTGCGCCTTCAACTTCTTCGGGCATTGCGGTCATGTCCTCTCTGCGACGTCTGTAAACGCAGGTGACGCTTTTTGCGCCGAGACGCATTGAGCTTCTTGTGCAGTCCATTGCAACGTTGCCGCCGCCGATGACAACGATGTTCTTTCCGGAAAAGTCCGGCATATCTCCGTCGCCGATCATGCGAAGCATTTCAACGGCTGAAATTACGCCGTTTCCGTCTTCTCCCTCAATGCCGAGTTTGTTGTCGGTATGAGCGCCGATTGCGATATATGTTGCGTCAAAGTTCCCTCTGATTTCCTCAAAGGTAACGTCTGTTCCGATGTCAACGCCCATTTTTACGTCGATTCCGGTTGAAAGAATTGTTTCGATTTCTTTTTCAAGAATCTCTCTGGGAAGACGGTAACTGGGAATACCGTAACGAAGCATTCCGCCGAGGAATTTCCTCTTTTCATAAACGGTAACTTTGTGTCCCATAAGGGAAAGGAAGTATGCCGCTGTAAGACCGGACGGTCCGCCGCCGATTACGGCAACTTTTTTGCCGGTTGCCGGGGCACAGGGAGGAACCGGAACGTCGCCGGCATTGTCAACAGCCATGCGCTTGAGCCCTCTGATATTGACCGCCGCGTCAACAAGACGTCTGCGGCAGTGCGATTCGCACGGATGCTCGCAGATGAGGGCGCAGGCGGACGGGAAGGGGTTGTCCTTTCTGATGAGGCGAACCGCGTCTTGGTATCTGCCCTCTTTAACAAGAGAAACGTAGCCGGGAATGTCAACATTCGCCGGGCAGAGCGAAACGCAGGGAACAGCCTTGTCAAAACGGCAAAGGCAGGTTCCTTTCAAATGTGCTTCATAGTCCTCTCTGAAGCCGTTGAGACCGCGAAGAACCATTTGCGCCGCCTCATAGCCGATGGCGCAGTCGGCGGTTGCGTTGATCACTCTTGCGGTTTTTTCAATGAGGTTAAGGGTGCTTTCCGTCGCATCTCCGTCAAGGACGGATTCAATGAGTTTGTGAAGTTGGCCGAGACCGACCCGGCAGGGTGTACATTTTCCGCAGGACTGGCTGTGGCAGACGCCGACGAAGGCGGCAGCCATGTCAACGGGACAAACGCTCACGGGGTTCGCCTGAAGGCGGCGGACAAGATCTCCGTAAATCTCGTCAATAACGCCCTGAGCGCTTATCGGGGTTGGAATTGATAATCTGCTCAATTTTAAACTCCTCTCGATTTTAGTAACTTTTTTGAGGTTGCTTTATGCAAAAATAAGGCTCGAATCAAATTTCCGCACAATTATATACATTATATCAGCAGCACCGAATCGAGTAAAGCGATATCGGAAAAATATTCGTCAAAAATTATGAATAAACAAAGAATTTTTGAAAGAATTTTTGTGAGATACGGCGAAGAAAGAAAACTTCGTCTTTTCTTCTTCTCTTTCACCCTTGACACTTTCGGCCCGCTTCTTTATAATAGAAATAAATACTTTTTGCATTGAAAGGATGCGGCGAGGCCGCACGGAGTTTATCATGATTAAAAAATATCTCGGCGACAAACCGTTTTGGAAAGTTACGCTGAAGCTCGGCTTTCCGATTGCCGTTCAGAATATGCTCACAAGCTCTTTTGCAATTGTTGACACACTTATGGTCAGCCGCCTCGGCGATGTTGCGCTTTCCTCGGTCGGAATGGCCGGGCAGTGGAGCTGGTTCATGAGCATTGTGAGCTTCGGAATCTGTTCGGGAATGTCGGTTTTCGCTTCGCAATATTGGGGAATCAAAAATTATAAGGCGATGCGCCGTGTCCTCGGAATTTCGCTTTTGTTCATCACCGTTCTTGCGGCAATTTTCTTTTTTCCTGCGTTTCTTGCGCCGGAAAGGGTAATTTCGATTTTTAACAAAGAGGCGTCGGTAATCGCTTCCGGAAGCAGCTATATGAAAATTGCCTGTTTTTCATATCCGGCGGTTGTTCTTTCCGTTGTCCTTTCCGGATTTTTGAGAAACATTGAAAAGGTCAAAGTTCCGATGTATGTTTCAATGGTGACAACGGTTCTCAATGCCGTTTTCAATTACGGGTTCATTTTCGGAAAGTTTGGTCTTCCGGAACTCGGCGTTGCCGGAGCCGCAACGGCAACCTGCATTTCTTCCTGGGCGGGTCCCGTTCTTCTCATCATCATCTCGCTTTTTCAAAAGAACCACCTTGTCCGCTCTCCGAAGGATATCGTTTCCTTCAAGCCGCATCATCTTGTTGAGTTCGTTCGCCGTGCGTTCCCGGTCGTGATTAACGAATCGCTCTGGTCGCTCGGAATTTTCGTTCTCAACATTGTTTATTCAAACATGGGATACGAATATTATGCGGCGGTCACGATTGTCAAAACGTTTTCGGACCTTTCGTTTGCGTTCTTCGTCGGACTTTGCAATGCCTGCGTAATCATGGTCGGAAAATCCGTCGGTTCGGGAAAAATCGGCCGTGCGGTTGAAGACGCTCACCGTTTTTCCTTCGTTGTTCCGCTCGTTGCGGTTTTTGTCGGTGCACTGATGGTGATTTTCCGCAGTCAGCTCATTTCAATTTTTAATATGGGCAACAACATTTCCGATCTTTCTCTTTCAACGGCGCTCACAATTGCGCTTTTCCTCGGCTGTGAGCTTCCGATAAAAATGATTTCATACGTTCAGGTCGTCGGAATTTTCCGTTCCGGCGGAGACACGTTTATGGCAATGCTTTGCGACATCGGCTCGCTTTGGTTCCTTGCAATTCCGGCAACGGTTCTTGCGGCTAAAGTTTTTTCGCTTCCGTTCATTGCCGTTTTCATAATTGCTTATCTTGCGGAAGATATTCCCAAAAGCATCTTCTGCATTATCCGCCACCGTTCCCTTCGCTGGCTCAAGCCGGTCACTAATGAGGGAATGAAGGCAAAAGAAGAATATTTCAAAGAAAACAGACTTTAAAACGAACAACAAAAATCCCAAAAGGAGGACTTGAAATTGGGCATCAAAAGAAAGATTAAAAACACGGTAATGCGTGGCGTCGGAACGGTTGTCAATGCCGTTACAGATTCCGTTTCTCAGACTAAGGCCGGAGAAGGTTCCGGCGAAACCTCAAGCGAAAAAATGTCCGCCCTTTGCAGAAAGGCGGGTGCGGAAGGAATTGTCCTTCTTAAAAATCAGAATAACGTTCTTCCGCTTTCAAAGGACAGAGTTGTTTCCGTTTTCGGAAGAGTTCAGAAAAACTGGTTTTATGTCGGTTACGGCTCCGGAGGAGACGTAAATGCGTCGTACAAAGTCAGTCTTCTTGACGGCCTTCGTGCGAACGAAAACATCACGGTTAACGAAGAACTTGCAAAAATCTACGAAGACTGGTGCGAAAAGAATCCGCCCGACGACGGCTTCTGGGGAAATTGGCCGATGAGCTATGAGGAAATGCCGATTTCACGAAAGACCGTCATGGACGCCGCAAAAAAGAGCGACACCGCAATCGTTGCAATCGGAAGAGCCGCCGGAGAGGACAGAGAAAACACCCTCACCGAAGGCAGCTATTATCTGACGAATGAAGAGCGTGTTCTTCTTTCAAAGGTTTGCTCGTCGTTCAGAAAGACGGTTGTTCTTCTCGACTGCGGAAGCATTATGGATATGGCCTGGGTCAACGAGTTTGACGTTTCTGCCGTTCTTTATGTTTGGCAGAGCGGAATGGAAAGCGGAAACTGCGTTGCGGACGTTCTTTCGGGAGACGTTTCTCCCTGCGGAAAACTTGCGGACACGATTGCCGAAAAATATGCTTATTATCCTTCCGCGCGTTTCTTCGGCGGAAGAGAGTTCAACGAATATACCGAAGATATTTACGTCGGTTACAGATACTTTGAAACTTTCAGAAAAGACAAAGTTCTTTTCCCGTTCGGCTTCGGCCTGAGTTACACAAGATTTGAAGGAAGGGTAACAAGAGTTACCCGTTCGGAAAACAACGAGATCAATCTTTGGGCGGATATCAGAAACATAGGCGAAAGAAGCGGAAAATACGTTGCCGAACTTTATCTTTCCGCTCCGCAGGGAAAGCTCGGAAAGGCGGAAAGGGTTCTTGTTGCCTATGAAAAAACCGAAACCCTCGCCCCTGGGGAAAGCGAAAAAATCAAGCTTTCTTTTAATCTTTCGGACTTTGCTTCTTATGACGACGGCGGAGCGACCGGAAACAAAAGCGCCTATGTTCTCGAAAAGGGCGAATATGTTCTTTATTTCGGCTCGGACGTCCGTTCCGCAACCGAATGCAAACGCTTCACTCTTGAAAGAACAATCGTCACAAGGCAGCTTTCTCAGATTTGCGCTCCCGACCCGAAAACCCCGTTCGACCGCCTTAAAGCCGTTACTGAAGAAAAAGGAAAACTCAAGGGTGTTCTTGAGCGTGCTCCGGTCATGAGCGAAAGCCTCAAGGAAAGAATTCTTGAAAATCTTCCGAAAACGATTGAGCAAAAGGGCGACCTCGGTTACAAGCTTTCCGATGTTAAGGACGGAAAGGTTTCAATGGAAGATTTTGTTTCTCAGCTTTCGTTCGACGAGCTTGAAGCAATCACAAGGGGCGACTATATCATGAACAGTCCGCTCGGCGCAAAGGGCAACGCAGGCGTTATGGCCGGTGTCCTTCCTTCGCTTCGTGAAAAAGGGGTTCCTCCCGTAACGACAACCGACGGACCGAGCGGAATCAGACTTGCGGCGAATTGCTCGCTGCTTCCGAACGGAGCGGCGCTTGCCTGCTCGTTCAACAAAAAGCTCGTTCGTGAGCTTTATGCCGAGTTTTCAAAGGAAATGCTCGAAAGGGGAAGCGATATAATTCTCGCCCCCGGAATGAATATTCACCGCAATCCTCTTTGCGGAAGAAACTTTGAATATTTCTCGGAGGATCCGTTCCTTTCCGGAATGACGGCTGCAGCGGTTGTTCTCGGCGTTCAGGAAAGCGGCCTTTCGGCCTGCCCGAAGCACTTTGCCTGCAACAATCAGGAGGTCAACAGAACGAAGAACGATTCCCGTGTTTCGGAACGTGCTCTTCGTGAAATATATCTCAAGGGCTTTGAATTCTGCGTCAAGACCGCAAATCCTCACAACATCATGACTTCGTATAACAAAGTCAACGGTGTTTGGAGCCATTATAACTATGACCTTGTCACAACCGTTCTCAGGGGAGAATGGGGCTATGAGGGCAACGTTATGACCGACTGGTGGATGCAGAAAGACGAAAGTCACGAATTCCCCGGAATTATTGACCAGGGTTATAGAGTCAGAGCCGGCGTTGACGTACTCATGCCGGGCGGTGCAAGAGTAGGAAAGAAAAAACCGGACGGAACCGCAAAAAAGAGCGTCAAAAACGGTCTCACAATCGGCGAATTCCAGCAGTGTGCAATGCACGTTCTCAAAATGGCAATGGAAAACAAACTCGGAAGATACGACTTTGAAGACGAAAAAGCGGAGGTTTCCGAATAATGGATATTCTCAAACCGGTTCTTCTCAAATTTTGGAAGATTACAGAAAAGAACGACAACAAACGCATCGCTTCTCAGACACCGACGCCCGGAATCACGCAGATTACCGACATTCCGTATGCAAACGACAACATGAAGGAGCACCTTCTTGACCTTTACTATCCCGAAGGAACGACCGAAAAGCTCCCCGTAATCATTGACGTTCACGGCGGCGGTTGGCTTTACGGATATAAGGAAATCAACAAGTATTACTGCCTCAAGCTTGCGGAAAAGGGCTTTCTTGTTGCTTCAGTCAATTATCGCCTTGCGGACAAATTTCAGTTCATCGACCAGGTTGCCGACGTTTTTTCGGCCTTTTCATGGCTTTCAAAAAATCTTAAAGATTATCCGGCGGACACCGGGAACATCTTCCTCGTCGGTGACAGCGCCGGCGGGCAGCTCGTTTGCATGAGCGAAGCGATAAGAGGAAGCGAAAAGCTTCAAAAAGCATTTTGCGTAACGCCGACGCTTTCCTTCCGTGCAATCGGAGCAATTTGTCCGGCGGTTGACCTTCTTTCGCCGAACTTCATGATGAACGTGAATCTCAAATCGCTCCTCGGAGAAAAGCCGAAGGAAAATCCGCTTTATAAGTATATGAACTATGAAAACGTTGCTTATCTCGGAATGGCTCCGTTTTACATCGTCACGGCCGACGGAGATTTTCTCAGAAAGCAGGCGGAAAAGCTCAAAAAAATTCTTGACCGCCACGGAGTCGAAAACGTCTTTTACCGTTATACGGATCGACTTGACGGAAAGCTGCTTCAGCACGTTTTCAGCGTTGTCAACCCGTATTCCGAGCCGGCGAAAAGAGAAATCAAAACCATGACCGACTTTTTCAAAGGCAAGATAAAATAAAAAAAGGTTGCATCCGGTTTCGGGTGCAACTTTTTTCATGAAAAAGCGCTGATTTTTTTTTCGGACAATCAAAAAATCCCGTCCGCATTTTGCGAACGGGATTAATGGAGCTGGAGATGGGACTCGAACCCACGACCTGCTGATTACGAATCAGCTGCGCTACCAACTGTGCCACTCCAGCATATTCGATCGCTTTTGCAACCGAACGCTTGAATACTATACCATAAAATTTTAAAAAAGTAAAGAGCAATTTCTCTTTTTTGCGGACTTTTTTGTTACCGTGAAAGCTTTTGCCTTATGTCGTCTCCTATGAGCATTACGCAATCGCTTGAACCGATTATTCTTGACGCAACACGCTGAGAATATCTTTCTTCAAGTTCGCCGAGCGTCAAGTTCGTGTTGATTATCATCGGGCGTGAAGCGTTAAGTCTTGTGTTGACAATGTTATAAAGGGCCGCAACGGTGAACTGAGTCGAAAACTCCGCTCCGAGGTCGTCGATGACGAGAAGGTCGCTTTCGTAAAGACGGTCGGCAATGCTCTCGTCAACCCTGTCTCTTGAAAACTGCTCTTTTTGAAGCGCATCCATGATTTTATGAATGCTCGCATAATAAACGTCAAAACCGCGGTCAATCACTTTTCCGGCGATTGCGAGGGAAAGGTGGGTTTTTCCGACGCCCGTTTTTCCGAGCATGATGATGTTTTTGCTTGAAAGCGAAAATTCTTCGGCATATTTTTTGCAAAAATTCAGCGTTCCCTGAGCAAGCCTTCTCGGACTGACCGAAAGCTCGGAATCAACCTCGTTTGAATAAAGCTCCGGATTGAATGAATCGAAGGTACATTTTTTCATGCTCGGCGCAACACCGAGTTCGTCTTTTGCCGTCTGCTTTATCAAATCAAGGTAACATTTGCAGTAGTATCCGTCGTGCGAACCGGTGTCTTTGCAAATCGGGCAGATATATTTTGTTTCAAGATAATCAGCCGGAAAACCGTTCTTTTCAAGAAGAAGTTTCCGCTTCTCCTGCGCTTCAAGGTTTTTTTGGGAAAGCGAAAGGACAAACTGTTCGGCGTCTTGACCCATTGAAACGCTTTTGATTACTTCGGCGGCAAAACGGGCCATATCACGTTCGGTTTCGGCAATTTCGGGACAGACGGAAATTGCGGCCGCACGGCGCTTTTCCTGCTCGGCTTCCGCCTTTCTTCTTCGCTCTTCAAGAATGTTTTTCGCTTTTATATACACGCTTCTTCTGTATGCCATTTTTTCGCCCCGTTTCCTTTTTTGATTTGTTCTCTTTGAGTTATTCTTCGCTGTCGAGATATTTCAGACCGACGATGTTCTTTTCAAACTTTTTGATGTCATATGACGCATCGTTTGAAAAAACTTCCTGCTTCGGCTTTTCGGCTTTTTTCTTTCCGAAGTTGCTTTCGTTCCAGCGTTCCTGTTCGCGTTTTGCGTCCGAGGGCGATTTAACACCCTTGTCTTTCCAGTTCTTGAGAACCTTGTTCATATATTCAAGATTCATTTTTCCCGTGTTGTCAATGCAGATTTCGTACGCAAGACAAATCATCTCGACTGAAAAGCCGAAATCCTTTGTCCAAACGGAAAGGAATTTTTTCTGCTTTGCCGTCGGATTCGGATTGTTGACTCCGGTGAGAGCTTTGAATCGCTTCCAAATTTCGTCCGCTTCGTTTTGGGAACTGATGTATTCTTCGGCGGCTTCAATTGTGACGATTTCTTTTTCGCTCCATTCTTTTCCGACTGTCGCTATATATTTATATCCGGTTTTTCCTTTTGCGGTGACATATTCAAGAAGCATCAAAATCACTTCGACCGGAAGGTCATAGCTGTCATGGAGCATTATGAGAATCGATTGGCCTTCATAGCCGATCGTTTTTCCGAGAATCATTTGCGCTTCGGAAAAAAGCTCCCGGAACTCTTCGCATTCGTTACATCTTACGGCAATTTGCTCGTGGCTCGGCCGTGAAATCGGAAGGTCGGCAACCTTTTTTTTCGGAGGCGGCACCGGTTTTTCTTCTTTCGGAAGAGAAACGGAAACCGAAAATTCGTCGTTTGCAGAAGGAGGAGTCACCGAAACGGCGGCAGGCTCTTCGCCGTCTTTTATGACAAGTCCGCGTTCGCACCAAAAAATCATTGCGTCGGAAACGTCGCCCTTGTCGGCACCCAGCGCTTCGGCAATCGCTTCGCAAGAAGTGTCCTTTGCGCCGGAGTTACAGTAAAGATAGAGAAGTACCTTGAGCTGAATTGCTCCGGCGAGGCGCAGATTGTTGTTTACAACGGCCTTCGGCAAAACAAAAACGTCACCGTAGGCCGAGGGATTAATTTTAAAATTCATGCTGTTCTCTTTCAAATCAAAAAAGCTTGGTTATTTGTTGAGCGTCATGCTTTGATAAATTTTGCTGATTTCAACGCTGTTTCCGGCGGCAATCATCTGGCCGTGGTCAAGGATAATGGCTTTGTTGCAAATTTCCTCAACCTTGTCCGTGCTGTGGGAGACGTATAAAACGGTTACTCCGTCGCCCATCATGCTTTCGATTCGCTTTTGGCTTTTTGCTCTGAAGGCGGCGTCGCCGACGCTGAGAACTTCGTCAAGGATGAGAACATCGGGCTTGACCGCCGTTGCGATTGCAAAGCCGAGACGGGCTCTCATACCTGAGGAATAGCTTTTAAGCGGAGCGTCGATGAATTCTTCAAGCTCTGCAAACTCAACAATTTCGTCATATTTTTTTTCAATGAACTTTCTTGAAAAGCCCATTGTTGCGGCATAAAGAAAAACGTTTTCCCTTCCGCTGTAATTTCCGTCAAAGCCCGCACCGAGTTCAAGCATGGGTGCAACAACGCCCTTAACGCTGACCGAACCCTGAGTCGGTTTCAAAACGCCGGCGATGACTTTGAGGAGTGTACTTTTTCCGGCTCCGTTGAAGCCTAAAATTCCGACTCTGTCGCCCTTTTCAACTTTAAAGCTGATGTCCTTGAGCGCCCAAAATTCAACGAAGTGAAGTTGGTGCTTGACGAGCCTTACGAAATATTCTTTGGCGTTGTCAACGCCTTCTTTGTTTATGTTGAATTTCATGCTGACGTGGTCAACTTCAACTGCATAGTTGTTATTCAAACGGATCCCCCTTTCTCAGATGTGGAGAATAAACTTGTCCTGATTTTTATAGAATACGAAAAAGCCGATGATGAGTGCAATTACGGAACATGCGGCGGAATACCACATGAGTTTCATGTCCCAATAATGAGTGAACTTGTTGCCCCAAATGACGGCGGCCCGGAACATTCCGATGATTCCGTAAAGCGGATTGAGTTTAAAAATTATCCTTTGAATTCCGCCGGAAGCGAATTTAAGGCTTTCAATGTTGTAAACAATCGGCGTTATGTAGAAAAGAAGAGTGGTGATAACGTCATAAAGGTTTTCCATGTCTCGGAAGAAAACGGAAACCGTTGCAAGGAACATTCCGACTCCGAGGCTGAAAACAAAAAGAATCAAAACCGGAATCACGCAGTAAACAACGCGCCAGGTGAGATGAACCGGGTTGTTGTTTGTGATGTTGAAAAAGAGAATCACGACGACGAGAACCGAAAGCGAAATCAAAAACGTTACGAACGTTGAAAGAATCTGCGAAAGGGGATAGATGTATTTCGGAACGTAAACCTTTTTAATCATTGCGCCGTTTGAGCGGATTGAACGCATTGCACGCTTTGTCGATTGGCTGAAAAAGTCAAAAAGAAGTCGTCCGATGAGAAGGAAAACCGTGTAGTTTCCGACGCCGTTTGAGCTTCGTCCGAAAATGTTGTTGAAGACGAAAACGAGAACGATCGTCGTAAGAAGCGGCTGAAGGAACGTCCAAAACATTCCGAGAAACGAATCTCTGTATTGAAGCTTAATGTTCTTTCTGACAAGTTCCTTGAGCAGAAAGCGGTATTTCATAAAATTATCTTTATGGTTTTTGACT
The DNA here is from genome assembly GCA_934561055.1 of uncultured Eubacteriales bacterium. GTDB lineage: Bacteria > Bacillota > Clostridia > Oscillospirales > Acutalibacteraceae > UBA6857. The sequence continues at coordinate 54,579 of CAKTFN010000003.1, read as the reverse complement.
GCGGATGCAATACCCATGAGAAAATCCTCCCTCATTTTTAGCCGACGGAAAATCGGCAGAAAAATCTGTTTATCATTATATCACAATGTTTTTCGTTTGACAATACTTCTTTTTGAGTGCCAGATAATAAATTATTATCGAAACAAACAATTGGAGAAATGACGCTTTTTAAGGTTCGTTTTATTGAAATATGGTAATAAATTTAACAGTGAGCCGAAATTCACTCACGGCGAATATTTTATAAAAAGGAGAACGCTTTTATGGCTAACAGATTTGTACTCAACGAAACTTCTTATCACGGAAAAGGAGCAATCAATGAAATTGCAACCGAAATCAAAGCAAGAAAGTTCAAAAAAGCCTTTGTTTGCTCCGACCCCGACCTCATTAAGTTCGGTGTAACAAAGAAGGTTACCGATATTCTCGACAATGCTTCAATCGATTATGAAATTTACAGCGAAATCAAACCGAATCCGACAATCGAAAACGTTCAGACAGGTGTTGAAGCTTTCAAAAAAAGCGGTGCGGACTGTATTGTTGCAATCGGCGGCGGTTCTTCGATGGATACCGCAAAAGCAATCGGAATCATCATCAAAAACCCGTCGTTCGCAGATGTTGTTTCCCTTGAAGGCGTTGCTCCGACGGAAAACAAGTGCGTTCCGATCATTGCCGTTCCGACAACCGCAGGCACGGCGGCGGAAGTTACAATCAATTACGTCATCACCGACGCCGCAAAGAACAGAAAGATGGTTTGCGTTGACCCGAAGGATATCCCCGTCGTTGCCGTTGTTGACCCGGACATGATGAGCTCAATGCCGAAGGGACTCACCGCCGCAACCGGAATGGACGCCCTCACTCACGCAATCGAAGGCTACATCACAAAGGGCGCATGGGAAATGAGCGATATGTTCCACCTCAAAGCTATCGAGCTTATTTCAAAGAATCTCAGAGGCGCAGTCAACAATACTCCGGAGGGAAGAGAGGGAATGGCTCTCGGCCAGTACGTTGCCGGAATGGGCTTTTCAAACGTCGGTCTCGGAATCGTTCACTCGATGGCGCACCCGCTCGGTGCGGTTTACGACACACCTCACGGAGTTGCAAACGCAATCATCCTTCCGACCGTTATGGAATACAACGCTCCGGCAACCGGAGACAAATACCGTGACATTGCAAAGGCAATGGGAGTTGACGGAACGGAAAAGATGAGCCTTGAGGAAGCAAGAAAGACTGCCGTTGACGCAGTAAGACAGCTTTCAAAGGACGTCGGAATCCCGGCAGACCTCAAGGATATCGTCAAGAGAGAGGACGTTGACTTCCTCGCCCAATCCGCATTTGACGACGCTTGCCGTCCGGGCAACCCGAGAGACACAAGCGTTGAAGAAATCAAAGAGCTTTATCTCTCGCTCATCTGAAAATAAAAATAACGGCTGTCGCAGTGACGAATGCGGCAGCCGTTTTTTGTTGCTATTTGTTTTCAACCCGTCCGAGAATGTAATCGGTTGAGGTTTCGTAAAGGTCGGCGAGGGCAATGAGAACGTCGGTGGGAATGTCACGAAAACCGCGTTCATAGCGGTTATACTGAGGTTGTTTCATTGAAAGGTAATCCGCAACTTGCTGTTGAGTCATGTCATTATCCTCACGCAACTCACGAATCCTTTTGTAACACGCCACCAATTTGCACCTCCATGAAAAATAAGAAAAATAACTGTTTGGTTATATTGACATTCTATCATTTTTGGTGTAAAATAAACCCCGATATAACCGTTTGATTATAAATTCTCAAAAATGGAGGAAACAAAATGCAAAAAACAAAAAAACTCACCTCGTTGTTGCTTGCACTGTTGCTTGTGATCGGGCTTGTTCCGCTCAGCGGCACGGTTGCACTTGCGGCGCAGACGGAAAACGGCTACACCTACACCGTAGTCAACGGAACGAGCGCAAAAATTACCGGCATTGACAAGTCGGTCGTTTACGGCGCAGTTGAAATTCCGTCAACCCTCGGCGGATACCCTGTGACGGCAATTTCCGGTTCGACAAGCGTTTTCAGAAGTAACACCACTATAAGCTCGGTTGTTATTCCGGACAGCGTAAACGATATTGGAACCTATGCTTTTGAAAAATGTACATCCCTTTCAAAAGTTGTTTTGCCGAAGAACCTCACATTGATAAGTGAAAGAATGTTTTCCGGTTGTTCTGCTTTGACAAGCGTAACTTTTCCGGAAAATCTGATTACAATAGGAGAAGATGCTTTTAGCGGCTGTTATACTCTCTCATCGCTTAATTTTCCACAGTCGCTTGTTAAAATTTCAAGAAACGCCTTTTATGGATGTAAGGGCCTTTCAGCTTTAACTCTTCCGGAAAATCTTGCTTCTATTGCTTCATATGCCTTTCAGAGTTGCACAGGCTTGACAAGTATAAAATTCCCGTCAACGCTTACAACAATCGGATACAGTGCTTTTTATGGATGTACGGGTCTTGTGTCGCTCACTCTTCCTGAAGGACTTGTTAGTATTGAAAGCAGTGCTTTTTCCGGTTGCACATCTCTTGCGAGCGTAAAATTCCCGTCAACGCTTACAACTATCGGAGACAGTGCTTTTTCCGGTTGTAAAAGTCTTGCCGCTGTCTCGCTTCCGAACAGTGTTTCGAGTGTCGGAGCTCGTGCTTTTCAAAACTGCACATCGCTTAAAACCGCAAAGCTTTCGGAATCTCTCACTTCGGTAAAGGAATATACCTTTTACGGCTGTACCGGTCTTTTTCGCATTGTTCTTCCTGACAGCATTACTGCTGTTGAAGGATCGGCGTTCAGTGGCTGTACAAGCCTTGCTTCAGCTAAACTTTCGAGCGAACTTGTTTCAATCGGAAAAAGAGCTTTTAAGGATTGTCCTGCTCTGACTGCAATATCAATTCCCGACAGCGTTGTAACAATCGGAGATAGTGCATTTTCCGGTTGCACGGGTCTTAAACCCGTTAAGCTTTCAAACAGCTTGACTGCAATCAGCAATTATTGCTTTAACGGTTGCGTCGGAATTGAAACAATTGATATACCCGAAGGTGTTGCAACAATCGGAAGCAATGCTTTTTACGGCTGTACCGGTCTTAAATCATTAACAATTCCGAATACCGTAACAACTTTGGAAGCATGTGCTTTTTATAATTGCTCCGGACTTCAGAAAATCGATCTTCCGGCTTCCGTTGTTGAAATCGGAGATTCTGCATTCAGCGGCTGCGTCGGTTTGACAGAGGTTATAATTCCGAGCGGAGTTACAGTTATTAATCAATATACGTTTTCCGGTTGTAAGGGACTTAAATCCGTTGAAATTCCGGATACCGTAACAAAAATCGGATCGGATGCTTTTTATAATTGCTCCGGTCTTGCTTCAATCAATATTCCGTCAAGTGTAACGTCAATTGGAAGACAAGCATTCATGAGCAGCGGTCTCAGAAGTGTTAACATTCCTTCAAGCGTTACTTCAATAGAATGGGATGCTTTTTTTCAATGTAAGCAGCTTGAAAAAATCGCATTTTATAACCCGGATTGCGTAATTTTTAATTCCGGCGATACCATTTATAAGGGTGCAACAATTTACGGCTACGCAAACTCATCGGCTCAAAGCTATGCCGAAAAACATGACCGCAAGTTTGTTCTTCTCGGCGACCATGAACATACCTATACTTCCGTCGTCACAAAAGAACCGACCTGCCTTGAAGCCGGCGTTCGCACTTATACCTGCACCGGCGAAGACTGCACCGAAAGCTATACCGAAACAATCCCGGCTCTCGGACATAACATTGTAAAACTTTCGGCAAAAAGCGCAACCTGCCTTGAAACCGGTCTTACCGCCGGCGAATACTGCACACGCTGCGATTACAAGGTTGAGCAGAAGGTTGTTCCCAAAGCCGACCACACCGTTGTTGTTGACAAGGCTGTTGCCGCAACCTGCACAAAGACAGGCCTTACCGAAGGCAAGCATTGCTCGGTTTGCAACACTGTAATCGTTGAGCAGAAAGCAACACCCAAAGCGGATCACACCGTTGTTATTGACAAGGCTGTTGCCGCAAATTGCTATCAGACAGGCCTTACCGAAGGTAAGCACTGCTCGGTTTGCAAGACGGTTATTGTTAAGCAGGAAGCAACCGCAATCAATCCGAACAACCATACCGATGTTGAAAAAATTGAAGCCCAGCCCGCAACCTGCACAGAAGTAGGTTATACCGCTTGCAGCATTTGTGTGGCTTGCGACACGATTCTCGTTGCACAGAAAGAAATTCCGATTGATCCGAACAATCACACAAACATTGTTGTTGACAAGGCCGTTGCCGCAACCTGCGCAAAAACAGGTCTTACCGAAGGCAAACACTGCGAAGATTGCAAGGCGGTAATTGTTAAGCAGAACACCGTGCCGATGAAGGATCATACCGTTGTTGTTGATAAAGCCGTCAAAGCCACCTGTAAAGCAACAGGCCTTACCGAAGGCAAGCATTGCTCGGTTTGCAATACGGTTATTGTTAAGCAGGAAGTTACGCCGAAAAAGGATCACAGCATTGTGATTGATCCTGCCGTTGCACCGACCTGCACCGAAAGCGGTCTGACCGAAGGAAAGCACTGCAGTTCTTGCGGAACAATCTTTGTTGCAAGAGAAACTGTTCCCGCAACAGGTCACGCAGACAACAACGGCGACGGAAAGTGCGACAATTGCGGAATTTCGCTCAATCCTTCCGAGGGTTGCTCATGCGCTTGCCATAAGGGTGGATTCTCAGGTTTCATTTATAAAATCACACGCTTCTTCTGGAAGCTTTTCAGAATCCATCAGACCTGCGAATGCGGCGCAAAACATTATTAAAAGCACACCCCACAAAACAAATGAACCCCCGACCGGTGAATTTTCATCGGTCGGGGGTTCCGTTTGTTTTTATTGTTTTTTATTTGGCCTCGCAGGTCTCTTTCTTTTCGTTCGGGGCTTCGGTTTTTGTTTCCTGTGTTACGGTTGCGGAAGCTTTTTTTGCACTCCTTTTAACGATTGCACGAAGGATAAAATAGAAAATAATCGAAAAGACGAGCGTTGTTAAAGTTGCGTCAATCATGTCCATCATCGTGTCCCAAAGCGGAAGCTGACCGCCGTCGGTGACTGCGCCGTGGCCGAAGATTTTGTAAAAAATGTCATCGTCTGCCGGAGCGTACCAATAACTCTGGTTCGCCGTACCCCAAATGAAGTCGCCGAAAAACTCGGTGATTTCCCAAAGGGGAATGATCATGAATGAAAAGCCCATTCCGCAAAAAGTACCCATGAGAGGAGAGACGTCTTTTTCACGGCCTTCCTTTTTGAGAATCGCTTTGTAAATGAAGTATCCCGCAACAACGGCGGCTGGGCCGGAAACGGCATGGAGAATGCGGTCATATTTCGGAATGACGCCGTAGAGGAAGATGTAGTTTCCGAGGAAGGAACCGCAAATTTCCATAAGGTTGATTATGTGCTGACTGCGGTACGGCAGATTTCCGATAAGACTTTTTTTCGGTGCGATAAAATGCAAAGCCGGAATTGCAAAAAGTGCAAGGGTGTTTACGGCGCAGAGAACTTTTTCTCTGTGATCGGTGTGCATTATTACGGCATAAATCATGAGAAGGCGGGCGACCCACCAAAGAATGTACTCAAAAACGGACATCTCTTCAAAAATTCCGTTCCAAACCATTTTTATGCGTTCTTTGAGAAATTTCATTTTCAACACCCGGAAGCATAAAAAGCCGATTCGGTTTTTATGCGCGTTCCTTTCATAAACAGTAAAGGCGGCATCGGTTATGATGCCACCTTGGTAATATACAACTTATAATTTTGTTTGTAAATAAAAGTAAAACAATTGTAATTAATTGTTCGATTTTCGTAAGAAATTCAAAGCTTTCTCTTAATTCTTTTCTCAGTTTTCAATGACTTTGAGCGCAACAACCGTAATGTCATCCTCGTTTTCCTTTGAACTTCTCAGCCTTGCAAGCGAAGCGATATGGGACGCAAGATCGTCCATGCTGTTCGTGCTCCAGGCCAAAAGTTCGTCGTTTATCCAGCCGCAGTCGCCGAAGGTTGCCCCGTCGGACAAAAGAAGAACAATGTCTTCGGTTTCAAGTTTTGTTGCCTTTTTCGCAAAGCAGACGTCGCGGATGATTCCGACGGGAAGCGACTGCTCTTCGATTGCGGCAATTTCCTTTCCGCGGCGGATTAACGAAACGGCGGCTCCGGCTTTATAAAAGACGGTTTCTCCGGAGTAAACGTTGACGCTGATTCCGTCAACCGTTGCGATTGATTCGTCGGTTGATTTCACCATCAGGGCGCAGTTCACCGTTTTCAGTGCGCTTTCAAAAGAAAAGGAGCAGGAAAGAAGCTTTTCCATCAGCGTTGCGGTCATTGTTCCGTCAACGGCGGCACGGGAACCGGTCCCCATTCCGTCGCTTATGAGGGCAATTTCGTTTCCGTTCATGTCCCTAAGCTTTGCAATGCTGTCTCCACAGACCGTGTTGTTTCCGAACGGAATCTGACATGAACCGAAAAGAACTTTATAGACTGCCTTTTCCTCAAACGTAATTACCGACCGAAGCTCCATAATCGCAATTTCCGGTTTTTCAAAGCTGCGTTTTGTCGAGGCTTCAAAAATTGTTTTCACCCGCTTGAGGTTCAGCTCGAAGGCATTTTCAAGAACATTGACTTCAATCGTGATTCTTCCGTTCGGATTCGTGAAGTAGTTCACGCAGTCAACAAAAATGTCTGCGTCGGAAAGCGCGGTTTTGAGCGCTCTTGAACGGGTGTTGTCAACAACACGGCTGTTTGACATTTGAACGGCAAATTCCGAAAGAAACTGGGCGATTGACGAAAACTGGTCGCTGACGAGCGAACGCATTTCCTTGACCTTCATTTTTGAAGCGAGGCCGGTTGCAAAGTCGCTGTAGCAGGAGCTTATCTGCGAAACGAGGGCGTTTGCTCTCGGGCAGCGTTTTTCAAGCTCGGTACGTTCCTTTTCTTTATTCCGAAGGCCGGTGAGGGTGAGAACGTCGGCAGAGGTTTCGTTAAACTTTTCGCTCCAGCATTCATTTTTGAAAGAACAGCCGAAGCAAATGTTTTGCTGAAGTTTTGCAAAAATGCGGTTGATTTCGGGATTGATTACGTTGTCAAGCCGTGCGCTGACGTTTGTGACGATGCTTGAAACTTCGTTCACCGTTTCTGCCGCACGCTTAAGCGAGGCGCAAACTCGGCGGTTGAGCTGATCGTCGGAGGAAAGAAGCCCTTTTTCAAGTTCGGCGTGGAGAGCAAAAATCTTCCTTGAAGGAATAACGGCAAAAATCGCCGCTCCGGCGCAAATTTCAAGTAGCGCCCAAAAAACGTTTTCCGAAAAGCCGTTCAGAAACGAAAGTGTAACCGCACTGACCGAAAAGGCAACCGAGGTCGCAAGCTGACCGAGCGGAGAAAAAACGCCGGCGCAAAGCGCACCGAGTGAAAAAACCGGGAACAGGAATCTTGTTTGAGCCGAAACGGAAAGCGAAAAAGCGGTGCAGACTCCGAAAAGGCTTGCAACCGCAGGACCTTTGTAATGGGCGGCAAAAAGAACAACAATGACGGCAAAAATCCTCGCCGGAACAATCGGCCCGAGAGAAAGCCCGGAAGAGCAGAGGAGAAGAATGCAAAGGCAAAGGCCGACCCCGGCAATATCCTGAACGGAGAGATTTGCAATTCCGGTTCTTAAAATTTGCGTGCGTTCGCTCCTTTCAAAAAGGCAGACGGAGCAAAAAGCAATCACCGCTTCGCAAAAACCTAAAAGCAGGAGAATGAGCTTTTCGTCACCGAAGGCGGAAAAAACCGCGGCCGGAAGAAGGCATGACAAAAAGCCGACGAGCGGAAGAGTAAAGGTTTTGAGAAGGAACGGAAACTTCTTTTCGATTAAAAAGCGAACAACGGCGCAAAAAAGCAATGCCGCACTGTATCGCAAGGCGGTTTTCCAATCGAAGGCGAGAAAATATCCCGAAATTCCGCCGATGAGAGCACCGGCAACGTAGCCGTAATCCGTCCCGGCGCAAAACGAGACGCAGAACGGCGAAAGCGAGCCGAGGCAATTGAGTTGAGAAAGCGAAAATGAGACTGCGGCGGCGCAGAGTTGACAAAGCCACGGCGCAAATTCCCTTTCTTCGTCAAACAAAAAATCAGTGAGCTTTTTTTCTTCTTTCAATCTTTCTTCGGTTTTCATAAAGGCTTGTCCTTTCGCAAAAAATTGTTATCCGATAAGTCATTATAGAAAGAAAGCGAAAAGAAAAATGTCATACTGTGAGGAAAAAGAAGAAAAATTTTGAAACTCTTATTTTTCTGCGATTGACAGAGCTTTGCAAAAATGGTAAAATATTTGTAAACTTGAATCCGCCGGTTTTGAACGGTTTCAATTTTAGGTTTATTTTTATCGGAAAAGAGGTGCAAAACAATGGATAACCTTTCAACAAAGCTCACCGAAATTTTCAAATTCGTTTCTTCAATCTTCGGTTATATCTATGATTTCATCAAGTCATTCGTAAAGAGCGACGAAGAATAATTTCGTGAACAAAAACGGCCGGCATGAAAGTGCCGGTCGTTTTTTATCTTATTTTCGGAAAAGAAATTCACCGTGAGGAGCGGGCAAGTTTTTCCGCATTTGTTTATTAACGCCGATTTACAAAAAATTTATTGCTTTTTTCCTTGCATATATGTATAATGGGAATACTATCTTTTGAAGCCAAGGCTTCAAACATTAAGGAGTTGTAGAAATGGAACCTATTAAGGTTGACTTTACCGGCGGAAACGGCGGAAAAGGAAAGGGAAGCGGAAAAGACGCTTATCTTTCCCCTTCAAAAGCCGGACTCAAAACCGCAATTTCAATTATCGGAACAATTATCGGTGCGGCAATTGCGTATTATTTTATGCTTCCGGCACTCAATTTTAAAAGCACCGAGCTTTATTTCTTCGTCGGAATTGTTGCCGTGATTTATCTTGCACTTCAGGTTCTGCTTTCCGGAGTGATTTTAAAGCCGGAATATACGAAGTATGTCAAAAAACAGTCGGTTGTTCCCGGAATAATAATCGGCGTTCTTGCCGTTGTTGTCGGAGTCGGAATGCTTTTTTCGTCGGTGGTTTTCCGCGCTTCGTCATACAGCAAAATCATTTCCGTTTCGGAGGACAAAACTTTTTCGAGCGACATAAAGCAGGCAGACTTCAAGTCCGTTCCCGTTCTTGACACCGCCGCTTCCGCCGCGCTTGCAACCCGTACCCTCGGCGACCTTGCTTCAATCAACAAGGAGTCGCAGTTTGAAGTTGCTGCGCAGTTCACTCAGATTAACTATAAGAATTCTCCCGTCCGTGTCGGAACGCTTGCTTACGGCGATATCTTCAAGTGGTTCAAAAACACAAAGGAAGGTATGCCCGGTTATATCATCGTTGACATGGTTACTCAGAAAACCGAATTCGTAATGCTCAAAGATGGCAATTACATCAGATATTCGACCGAAGAGCATTTTTCAAAGTATCTCATGAGACACGTTCGCTTTGCTTATCCGACTTATATTTTTGACGAGCCTCACTTTGAAATCGACGAAGAAGGCCGTCCGTTCTGGCTTTGCCCGGTACTCGACAAGACAATCGGTCTTTTCGGCGGTACCGACGTCAAGGGTGTTGTGATCGTCAACGCAATCACGGGTGAATGCAATGAATACTCGCTTGAAACAATCAAGAACGACAAGGAGTTCCAGTGGATTGACGGAATTTACTCAAACAACCTTCTTGTTGAACAGTATAATTATTACGGAAAATATTCGGGAGGTTTCATCAACTCGATCATCGGTCAGGAAGGCGTAAGAGTTGCGACCGAAGGCTCGAACTTCCTCGCTCTCAACGACGACGTTTATATGTATACCGGAGTAACTTCCGTAAGTAACGACCAGGCAATCATCGGTTTCGTTCTCGTAAATATGAGAACAAAGGAAGCAAACTTCTATGAGGTTTCCGGTGCAAAGGAATATTCGGCAATGAGCTCCGCCGAAGGTCAGGTTCAAAACTACAAGTGGACTGCAACCTTCCCGATTCTTCTTAACATCAGCGGCCAACCGACATATTTCATGTCTCTGAAGGATGACGCAAACCTTGTCAAGCATTACGCAATGGTTAACGTTCAGAATTATCAGGTTGTTGCAACCGGAAAGACGATTGCCGAATGCACCGAAAATTACGTTAAGCTTCTTGCACAGAGCAATATCAACATCAAAGTTGACATTGACGGAATCAAAAACGACACAGACAATTCGCAGACCGGAAAAGATCAAAACGAAGTCGAAACGGTCACCGTCAAGGGTGTCGTTTCCGAAATCAGAACCGCCGTTATGGGCGGCGAAAGCTATTACTTCATTAAGCTCGAAAAAGGAAAGAGCTATTACAAAGTTTCCGCTTCTTCAAACGAAGCCGTTGTGATTCTCAATATCGGAGACAGTGTTTCGTTCACTTACACGAAGGGTGAAAGCGGTTCGGTAATTGAAGCAAAGCTCGGCTGAAAAACAAAAGAAAAGCAATAAAAAAGGCGTCGCATCGGTTTTTCCGGTGTGACGCCTTTTTGGTTGTTTGTTTTATTCCGCACTTACTTCGCGGATATAATTTTTGAAGAAAACGAGTGCGTCGCTCATTGCGCCGACGGGAATTCTTTCATTTGTTCCGTGGGTGCAAAGGAGGAGCGCGGTGTCAACCTTGAACGGAGCGTAGCGATAGATGTTTTCGCAAATCGGTTCATAGTTGCAGGCGTCGGTTCCGCCCATAACGAGGAACGGAGAAACGATTGCTTTCGGTTCGATCGCCGTGCAAAGACGCTCGATGATTTTATATGAGCGCGAATCCATCGGAGAAAACTTTGAAGCTTCCTTGCTGTTGAGAACGTTGACTTCAATGTCTTTGTTTCTGACAACCTTTTTGATGTGGTGAACAAGGTCTTCGGTTGTTGTTCCGGGCATCGCTCTGAAGTTGACCGTGATTGCCGCTCTTTGCGGAAGAACGTTTGAGGCCGGAGAACCTTCGGCCATTGTGATTCCGGTTGTTGTTCTCGTCATGCAGGCGGCCGGGGGGATGAGCTTGCAAACCTGAAGAAGTGCCGGATAAAGAACGGGAAGGTTGCAAAGAAGGAGACGAACCGGATAAGTGCAGTTTCTTGCGATTGAGTCAAAGAGGAACTTCATGTTTGAAGAGAACGAGGCTTTGAACTGGTGGTTTTCAAGGTCTTTGATAACATCGGCCATTTTTCCGAGAGCGGTGTGCTTCGGCGGCTGCGAGGAGTGGCCGCCTTTTGCGTTGACAACAACCTCAATGTCCGCATATCCTTTTTCCGCAAGACCGATACCGGCGAGGTATTTGTTATTGATTACACCGGGAACGTTGACGGGGAGCATTGCGCCGCCTTCGTCAAGAATTGCGTCAAGACGGACTCCTTTTTCACGGAGATGGTTCATAATGTCTTTTGCGCCGTTCTTGTCGTTCGCAACAACTTCTTCGTTGTCACCGAAAAGGAGATACACGTCTCTTTCCGGCGTAAAACCGTCTTCAAGAAGGGCTTCGACGGATTCCATTACGCAAATGAGGTGGTTCTTCATGTCAAGAGCGCCGCGGCCCCAGATGAATTCTCCGTCGTCAACGCCGTCAAAGGCCGGGTGAGTCCAATCTTCTTCCGTTCCGGAAGAAACGGGAACAACGTCCTGGTGAGCAAGGAGGGCAACGCCGTCAAGGTCGCTCCTTTTTCCCTTCCAGCGGTAAACAAGGTTTGCCGGAGGAACAACTTCCTTTTCAAGCGTTTTTGCAACGAGGGGATAAGCCTCATCAAGAAATTCATGGAATTTTTTGAATTCGTCCCAGTCAACAAGGTCGGTATCTCTGTTTGAAATCGTTTTGATTTGAATTGCTTTTGAAAGATTTTTGCGGTAGCGGTCAACGTTGACTTCTTCTTTTGAAAGAGGGGCAGGCTCCGCTTTTTTCGGCTTGAAAAAAGCTGCGTGGACTGCGTTTGCGGCTGTGGCCGCTCCGATGAGTCCGAGGGCAAGCTTTGATTTTTTCATTGGTAAATACATCTCCTTTTCGGCGGCAAAAGCCGCATATATCAATACAAGGCAAATTATATACCAATTTTTGTGAAAAATCAATTGTTTAATATCGCTAAAAGTATTGACCGAAAATTAAAAAAGTGTTAACATATGAAAGTACATACGGACTTTTTCAAAGTTCTCAATTGTCAGAAAAAACAACGGGAGAGAAAACGCAATGAAAACAGAAGAACAAATGCTTGAAGAAGCAATTAAAATTGTCAAAAAACGTCAGAAGAGAAGCGAAAACTGGAAAAAAGCTTGGCCGAAACTTGTTACGGCTCTTGTTATCATCGCAATGCTCGGCGGTGTTTTCGGAATTACGAACTTCAAGGTTAACGTTAACGCAGATGTTGATTACGACGGCGCACAGGTCGCTCCCGTCGCCGCAACGGTTGCTACGACCGCTCAGTTGACAACTCAGGCTCCGGCGGAAACAACCGCTCCCGCAGACGGAAAAACCGACGCCCCGGCAGACGCAAAGACCGGGTCTCCGGCTTCCTCCTCAACCGACGCACCGAAAACCAATGAAGAAATCGTCAAAAAATATACCGAGCTTCTTAACAAAATGAAGCAGGATCAGCCCGGATACTCCAAAAAGGAATATCAGGCTCTCCCCGAAGAATACAGAAACTTTTCAAGCGCAGTCAACTCGCTTCTTAAATTCGGCGAAGCATACATGACCACCGAAGACAACCCGGATTCGCTTGTTACCGCAACAAAAGGCGAAGTTTATACCGCCGAGGACGGAACAACAATGCCGCGAATCAACCACGAACTTCCGATTTGCAACACCGACAAAGGTTCGGTTCTTACCGATTACAGTTGCGTCAAGGAAGCGGCCTGCACCGATAATGCCGACGGAACAAGAACTCTTCGTTTTGTTCTCAACGACGAAAAGAATCCCGAACCCACTCCGGCAGACACTTGCATTCCGCAGTCGTACCACGGTGCGGTAATGATGCCCGCAAGCATGAAGGATATCAACACCGAAGTTGACAAAGTTGTCAGCAAAATTCCCGGTGTTACGGTCAACAACTTTGAACTCACTTATACCGACAGTTCGTTCCAGGTTACTTATGACCCGACGAACGACCATGTAACTTCAATCGTTCACCACATCAACGTTGACATTGCCGCAAACGCAAAGGTTGGTTTTTCAACCATCAACGGAACGGCAAGACTTACGAACGACATGAACGTTTACGACATCAACTATTGATTTTCCGAAAAGTAAAAAGCACGGAGGCATTCGGCATCCGTGCTTTTTTATCGCTCTGCTTTTTCAATTTCTGTTCTGTTCGTCAAGGCTCAGACTGAACGCTTCGATGAATTCGTCGAGGAAAGCGTCCGCTTCCGGAAGGTTCATTTTTTCGATTGACTTTTTTGTTGACTCAAGGGCATGGGAAAACTCGCGGTTTCCGCCTTTTTCCTCTTCGATGCATTTTATGAGGGCGGAAATTTTATCCGCCGCTTTGACGATTTTCCAAAGGTATTCGTCGCCTTCTTCTTTGAAAAAGAACGGGCGAAAGGATTGTTTCATGTCGTCCGGAAGCATTGAAAGGAGCCGTTCGCACGCCTCGTTTTCGACTTCAAGGAAAGCCGAACGGAGGCTTTGACTGTGATATTTGACCGGGGTCGGCATATCACCCGTGATGATTTCCGGCATATCGTGGTAAAGGCCGAGAACCGCCGCACGGTCTGCGTTTACGTTTCCGCCGAAGCGAAGATTTTTCAAAACGGCGATTGCGTGTGCAATTGCGGCAACGTCCGAGCTGTGTTCGCTGAGGTTTTCCTCCCTTGTGTTCTTCATCAGCGCCCAACGGTTGATGTATTTCATTCTTGAAAACATTGCAAAAAATTGTTTCATTTTTGTTATGTACTCCTTGCGGTTTAAAAAAGCGGATCCGCCTTTTTGCGGACCCGCATGTTTTTTTGTTTTTGCGATTACGGACGTTTGAAGTCGAAATCAAAAATCTTGTTGAAGTATTCAAAAATCATGTTGATTCTTTTTAAAATTGAAGCAACAAGTTTCCAGAAGGTGAGAGTCTCCTTGATTTCATTTTCCGCATAAACTGCGGTGTAAGTAACGTCTGCCGTTGCAACGGGAAGGGTGTTTCCGGAATAAACGGTTACGCCGTCATCAGCCGACCAACCCTTGAAGATGTATTCGGTTTTTTCGGTTGACTCTCTCGACGGGTTTGCGGGAGCGTTGACAACCTTTCCGTGTTCAACCTGTCTTGAAGCAATCTTTTCGCCGTTGTAATCAACGAATGTGATTGTGTAATAGGTCTGAACATCTGTTTCGTCTTCGGCAAAAGCGCCGACGCTTACAGCCGAGAAAAGAACAAGGACTGAAAGCAAAACTGCAATAATTTTCTTCATATTGGATATCCTCCGTTTCGATAAGGTGATTATGGTGCTATTACACCACTACAACTGAATTATAATGTATCTGTGAACGTTTGTCAACGAAAATATTGAAAAAATATTGCAATTTATTTTCAATTTTTTTTGAAAACGCGCAAATAAGTTCTGCGGCCTTTTCCGTTCGTTGCGCTCGTTTTGGTATAAGACGGCGCAATCAAAAACGAAACGAAGGCAAAAACCGCCCATGTTGCCAAAGTCCGTTCGAGCCGACGGCGTTCGCTTTTGAGTTTTGAGCATATTTTCTTGACGTATAAGCGTTCACGCCGGTACCGGTTCCGAAACAACCGATTTGAAGCGTTTTTTCAATTTTTTACCTTAATAAAGGTTACACCGTTCGGCCTTTTTTAGGCAATGCTTTTTTGATAATCGGCCGAAGAAAGCGGCAAATCTCATGGCTTTACATTTTCGTAAATTTATGGTAAAATACAAACTGTATAAGCGAATTTGCGCTTATTTTGCCAAGAAAACATAAATCACCTGAAAGGGGAAAAAATAAGAATGAACAAAAAGATTCTCATCGCAGGCGCCGGTCACGGGGGACTCATTGCAGGTGCGATTCTTTCCGAAAAAGGCTATGATGTTACTGTATACGAAAGAAAAATAAAAGACGAACTCGGCTATGATTGGGAAGATTCGGTTGAAAGAAAAATTTTTCGTGAATGCTCGCTTCCCGAACCGGACGAAAGCTATTTTAAGCCCGGAATGAGCATGAGATTCTATAACCCGAACCTTAAATCCTCAATCACCGTCAAACCGTCCGGCGAAGGCTCGGTCATGATTGAAAGAAAGTATCTTTACAAGATGCTTCTTGACAATGCCGAGGAAAAGGGAGTGCACTTCGTTTTCAACACGGAAATCCTTGCTCCGATTACGGACGGACTGCGTGTTGTCGGCTTCAAAACCTCCGACGGAGATGTTTTCGGCGACCTCGTTATTGATGCGGCCGGAATCAATTCACCGATAAGAAGAGGTCTTCCCGTTTGCTGCAACGTTGACCGTGATTATGATTACGGCGAATGTTTTTATGCCTACAGAGCGTATTTTGACAAACTTCCCGCAAAGGAACCGGACGTTCCGTATGAAGTTTTTCTCAAGCCTTACGGCGACAGGGGGATTTCATGGGTAATCACCGGAGAGGACGAGGTTGACGTTCTCATCGGAAAAATGCTTCCGCTTTCAAAGGCTCAGCTTGAAGAAGAGCTTGAAAAAATGAGAGAATTCAGCCCGCAAATCGGACGAAAGGTTCTTCGTGGCGGTGTTATCGGCCAAATTCCGGTTCGGCGTCCTCTTTCGGTCATGGTTTGCGACGGCTACGCCGCAATCGGAGACAGTGCATATATGACGCTTCCGATGACCGGTTCGGGAATCTGCGCCTCAATGCGAGCCGGAAAGATTCTTGCCGAAACCATTCTCGGCGACAAAGAGGGTGAGTTCTCGGCAAAAACTCTTTGGAATTACAACAGAAAATATATTCTTCACTTCGGACTCAACTTTGCGGCGATTGATATTCTCAAAAATATCCTCATCTGCATGGACGCAAAGGGACTCAACTTCCTTTTTGACAAGGAAATTATCAGTGAAAGCGACCTCAGCTTCGGAAAGGGTCAGGGCGGAAATATGTCGTTTGCGGACATCGCTTCGAGAGCTGCCAAGGGAATCGGAAATCTTCCCGTGCTTTTCAGAACGGCGGGAGCGCTTTCAAAGGGCGACGCCGCAAAGAAGGTGTATAAAGAGATTCCGAAAGAATACGATGAGGCGGCCGTTCTCAAATGGAAGGCCGACGTCATTAACGCAACGACTTTTATGGTGAGATGAAACCCTTTAAGTAAATATTAAGCAACTGCGGAATAATTGATAATCACAAAGCCAAGCGACACAGCGTTTTTCGGTTATTCTGCGATTGCTCCGGGTTTATCCGTCCTTCCGAAAAAGGAAAACGGATCTGTCCGGAAACTTTCTGAATATTGGGGATTGTTTATGCATAATAAAAAGTATGTTAAAGAAAAGCTTGTGCTTTATGTTTTTAAAATTCTGATAACTGCGGTTTATACCTGGTCGATGTACCGTTGCTGGGTGCAGTATTTCAACCCGAACATTCCGACGCCGTTCTTCCGGTTCGGTAACTATTTTCTTGCCGTGCTGATTGTTTTCATTTATATTACGTTCGTCAAAGTTTTCGGCGGCTTTCAGGTCGGAACGGCAACGCGGTCGGATTTGATTTTTTCTCAGATTATTGCTATTGCGTTTTTGCAGGCAATGAGCTATATTGTTTTTTCGCTTCTGAGTTACCGGCTCGTTTCGCTCGTTCCGTTCATAATAATGTTTCTTGCGTTTTCCGCGTTTTCGGTGCTTTGGGTTTTTGCGGCGGACTTTGTTTATTACAAAATCCATGCAACGAAAAGGACGGTTGTTGTTTTCAACAATGTTGATTCTTATATCTCGCTCAAGGGAATCCGAAAACTCGAGCGAAGGTTCAAAGTTGTGCGTACTCTCAACTCGGAAAAAACGTCGCTCGAAGAACTTTTTGAAATTCTTGAAAACGCAGACGCGGTTTTCCTTTGCGGCGTTCCGTCGGATTACCGAAACGAAGTTGTGAAGTATTGCATTGCACAGGGAAAGGTTGCTTATATCAAACCGAAAATCTCCGACACGATTATCCGCGGCGGAAAGACGATTCAGTTGATGAATATTCCGATTTACCGCTGCAAAAGGAACGACGGAAACCTGATTTATCTTTTCACAAAACGCCTTTTTGACGTTGTTCTTTCACTCATCGGAACGATTGTTCTTTCTCCGCTTTTCCTTATTGTTGCGCTTGCAATCAAGCTCGATGACGGCGGACCGGTGTTCTATAAGCAAAAAAGGCTCACCATTGACGGAAAGGTTTTTGAAATCATTAAATTCAGAAGTATGCGTGTTGACGCGGAAAAGGACGGCGTTGCCCGCCTTGCCGGAGACGGCGACGACAGAATCACAAGAGTCGGCAAGGTTATCAGAATGCTTCGTCTTGACGAGCTTCCTCAGATTTTCAACATTCTTTCCGGCTCAATGTCAATTGTCGGTCCCAGACCGGAGCGTCCGGAAATTGCAAAGGAATATGAAAAGCATACTCCGGAGTTTGCGCTCAGACTTCAGGTCAAAGCCGGACTCACGGGATACGCTCAGGTCTACGGAAAATATAACACACCGCCTTATGATAAACTCCAGATGGATTTGATGTATATTGCGAATCAGTCTATTCTTGAAGATTTAAGACTGATTCTCATGACGTTCAAAATCATGTTCATTCCTTCAAGCACCGAAGGAATTGACGCAAACAGCAGAACCGCGGAGCGGAAAAGCAAAAGCGAATAAGAACTTTTCCGTTTATAACCGGAGAAAAAACGGGAGGCGCAAGCCTCCTTTTGTGAATCAAAAATTATTAACGGAAGTGAGAATTTTGAACAGCAAAAAAGTTGCCGTTGTTACGGGTGCAAGCAGCGGAATCGGAAAAGAATGTGCAAAAATTTTTAACGAAAACGGTTACACCGTCTATTCACTCAGCAGACACGGAAAGGACGAAGGCGGAATTTTGAACGTCACCTGCGACGTTACGGACGAAGAACAGGTTTCTTCCGCTTTCAAAGTGATTTTTGAAAAAGAGGGAAGAATCGATGTCCTTGTCAACAATGCCGGCTTCGGAATTTCCGGAGCGGCGGAGTTTACACCGCTTTCTCAGGCGAAAAAGCAGTTTGACGTGAACTTTTTCGGTTGTTTCGTCTGCTGCAAAGCTGTTTGTGAATACATGAGAAAAAACGGCGGCGGAAAAATCATCAATATAAGCTCAATGGCAGCGCCGCTTTCAATTCCGTTTCAGGCATTTTATTCTGCGTCAAAAAGCGCCGTCAATTCGCTCACGCTCGCCCTTGCGAATGAGCTTCGCCCGTTTAATATAAGCGTTTGCGCTTTTATGCCCGGCGACGTCAAAACGGCTTTCACCGCCCAAAGGGAAAAGGAGACCGGCGGAGAAGAACTTTACGGTTCAAGAATTCAAAGAAGCATTGAACAGATGGAAAAAGATGAGCAGAACGGAATGAGCCCGAAAAAAATTGCAAAAGCGGTTTTTGCTCTCTCTCAAAAAAAGCACCCGAAGCCGCTTTCGACAACCGGTGCAAATTACAGACTTTTTGCTTTTCTTTCAAAAATTCTTCCGGCGCGAACGGTGAACGGTCTTGTCGGAATGATATACAGCAAGTGATTTTCACCGCTTAATATAAGAAAAAAGGAGATGATTCCATGAATGAACAAAACGGATATTATCCGCCGCAGAACGGACCGCATTATTACGGCGTTCCCGATCATATGCGCGTTGAACGCAAAAAAAGAGAAAAACGGGAAATCAGACTTCAAAGCACTTTTGCTTCATGTGCGGTGCTTTCGCTCATTCTCGTTCAAAACGTTGCGGTCACGTTTATGAGCCTTTTCGGTCTTTACGCCCGGTATACATCGGATCCGCTTTTTCAAGCCGGAGCCGATATAATCATTCTTCTTTTGTCGCTTTTTTTGCCGTTCATGATTTTCGGAAAGCTCATTGAAAAGCAGTCCGGACTGAAGGACAGCCTTCCTTTTGTGAAACCGAAGGCGAAGGGACTTATGCCGTTTGCAATCGTTTCGGGGCTCGGCTTTTGCATGATTGCAAACATTGCAACGAGCATTCTCACGAGCTTTGTTTCGGCGTTCGGCGTTGAACTTTCCTCGCCGGACCTCGGTCTTCCCGAAGGTGTTTTCGGCGTTGTTGTTTCTTTTGTCAGAGTTGTTCTTTTCGCCGCATTCATTGAGGAAATTGCGTTCAGAGGATACATCATGCAGAACCTTCGGAAATTCGGAGACGGTTTTGCCGTTGCAATGGCCGCTCTCGTTTTCGGGCTGATGCATTGCAATCTTATTCAGGCGCCGTTTGCACTGATTGTCGGTTTTGCACTCGGCTATCTCAGCATTAAAACCGGAACGCTTTGGACGGCGGTCATTATCCACGGTTTGAACAATTTGATTTCTCTCGTTGTTTCTTATCTGAACGGAAGGGTTGATCAAAATCTTCTCAATAATGTTTCGTCGCTTTTGATTTATGCGTTGATAATTGCAGGTCTTGTTTGCTTCTTTGCTTTCGTGAGAAGGGCAAACGCAATTCCTTCCTTTAAAACGAGGACGGAACTTTCGGGCGGCGAAAAGGTTTTTTGCTATCTCACAACTCCGACGATGATTATTGCGATTATCCTTATGCTGTATTTTACGGCTCAGTACGTTAAACTTGTTTAAGACAAAGGAAAAATAAAATTGGAAAAACGTGTATATATGGAAAGGGCGCTTTCTCTTGCGAAAGAAGCGGCCGGTGAAGGAGAAATTCCGGTCGGAGCCGTCGTTGTCAAAGACGGAAAAATCATCTCGGAAGGGCGTAACCGACGGGAAAAGGAAAAATCGCCTCTTGCCCACGCTGAAATTGAGGCTCTTCACGGGGCATCAAAAGCTCTCGGAGATTGGCGGCTTTCGGACTGTGAAATTTATGTGACGCTTGAGCCGTGTGCAATGTGTGCGGGAGCGATCGTCATGTCTAGGGTCGGAAGGCTTGTTTTCGGAGCATACGATGAAACCGCCGGTGCGGTTATAAGCCGTGGTGCCGTTTTTGACGAATTTGAGAACAAGACGGTAATTCTCGGCGGATATATGGAAAACGAATGCAAAAAAGTTTTGACTGACTTTTTTGAAAAGCTCAGATGATAAAAAACGAAGGAACCGTTTCCGGACGAAAGTTTGAATGCGGTTCTTTTTTTGTTTCTCTTTTGTCGGTACCGATTTTGGTGAGTTGTTAAACCGTGCGGTTTAATAGCCCACTTAAAGCAGTACCTCAAAAAAGAAAACGGTTCGGCCGTTTCCACATTCTTTTCAAAAAGAGGAAAAACGCCGACAGATTTTTATTACAATTGAGTCATAATTCAACTGTTTGCCTATTTTTGTCGATTTATACAAATCGAAGAATAACTTTTTGGTCACTTTTATCATTTTTAATTCTTTTTCTCTTGACATTTAAGAAAAGTAGTGCTATAGTACTTAACACTGTTAAGTAAAAGTTTAACAGTGTTAAACATTTTTAATTTTAAGGGGGGAGACAATGAATAAGAATGACGTTCTTGCAAACATTGTTTCAACCATCGCAATGATTAATCGAGCAGACATTTTTCAGTCGCTTCAGAAAAAGCTGAAGGGTGAGAATGTTCTCCTTGCCCGGCTCCTTGAATCGGGCGGAAAAAGTACTCCCGGCGCTCTTGCGGAGCTTCTGGATGTCACTGCGGCGAGAGTCACGGCAATTATTCATGCGCTTGAACACAAGGACCTCGTTGAACGCGTTTCAAACGGTGCGGACAAAAGAAAGGTCACTGTTCAGATTACCGAAAAAGGAAAAACGTTCGTTGAAGGGCTTAAAACCGAAGCGCTCCATCATTCCGAAATCATCATGGAGAAAATCGGTGAAAGCGACACGCACGAATTTCTGCGGATCATGAATAAGATAATAGAGGTTGAAAAGGGCGAAGAAAAGGATCATAAGAGCCCCGATTCAAAGCCCGAGAAAGAAGAGGTGAACCCAAGATGAATAAAACAGCAAAGAGCTTTTTGAGCGTTCTTCTCACGCTTTGCGTTCTTCTTTCGGTATGTATGCCGTGTTTTGCGGCTGTCAGCTATCCGGACGGAGTCACTAATAAGAGCGCAGCCGAGTCGGCGGAAAAAACAGATAAACTTGTTGAAAACGCCGTTTCGTCCTTCAAAAACACAACGCTTGAAAATCTCGTCACAACGGTTCTTTTTGAAAGCGAAACTTTGTCAAAGCTTTTAACCGGAATTTATTCCTCGCTCGCCGAAAGCACAGACACGCTTTCAAAGCTTGGAATCGATATCAGCCCCGCAGGCGTTGCAAAGGGTCTCGAAAAATATCCGACGGTTCAAAAGGCACTTTTGAATTCTGCAGGTTGGTCGGCAGTCAATCTGAAGGGCGCAAAATGGAATGTGTATGACAAATACGACTTCGCTTCGGCGGTCGCTTCAATGCTCGCTCCGTTTAACGATGTCCTTTATACCGTCCTTTGCGGCGGAACTTATAAAGTCGGCGTAATCAGAATCACGGGTTCAAACGGTTATGAAACCGGCCTTGTTCCGATGCTTGCGGCTCTCGGCTGCACGTGGTTTGAAAGTTCTTCAACTTTTTACGCTCAAGCCGAAGGAAACAAAAATTCAATGGTTTGGAACACGGTGATTTCAATTTTCTCGCTCCTTGAGGAAGTTCTTGAGTCTCCGGCAATGAAGCTTTCGGCAACGCTTCCGAACCTTGCATACTATATTAAAGACGGAGGACTTCAAAGTTCGGTTGACGCACTTCTCAAGCCGTTCACTCCGCAGATCGGAAACCTTGTTTCGCTTTTCTCCGGTTCTCAAATGCTCAGTCTTTTGATGTTCCTTCAGGATTCAAAAAAGTACACAACGAATTTCAGCGAAAACATCAACACAGTCCTTTCTGATATGACGGAAAACAGCGACTTTAAGCTCGCTCCCATAGATCTTGACACTCTTAAGGGCTGCGGAACATTGAGCGGCGGAAAAATTGTTGCAAACATCGGCGAAAGCTTTACATATACGTTTATGTGGCTGATTGACACGCTGAAGCTCAACTCGGATAAGGTTGAGGAAACGCTCGGTGAAAACGAAGACATGGCAACGGTTCTTCCCGTTGTTCAGAATCTTCTCAAAAAGGAAACGAGCGAAATTTTCAAAATGCTTGTCACACTTCTCACGAGCAAAAACGGCAGCGAAGTCAATTACGAATGGACTCAGAAAGAGTTCACCGCAACCTCGGTCAGCTACACCGCAAACCTCGGAGAAGAAAAATATAAACGGGTTCTCAAGGGAATTGACGGCGTGATGAATGAATTTGCCGTTGAATTCGGCGGCGGAAAAACACTCAGCGCAACGCTCAAGGAAACAATTTATTCCGGAACGATTCTTGCAAAGCTCATGAAGGGGCTTTACGGGGCGCTCGGCAATTCGGAACTTCAAAGCGTGACCTCGGCGCTCGGAATTTACGCAACGCCGACGGCCGTGTCAAATCACCTGAGAAAGAGCGGCTTTTATACCGCGGCTTCATATCTTTCCGGCTCATACAGTTGGGAAAAAATCAGCGAGGAAAGACTTGCCTCCTGCTTCAGGAGCGGAAGCAGAACATATTTTGAAGAAGCTCTCACTGCGGTGCTCATGCCTCTCGAACCCTTATTTGAAATGCTTTTTGCAAACGGAACGCTCACCGTTCTTGATTCGGTGAACATTCCCGGTTCAAACGGTTACAACTCGGCGGTTATTCCGCTTCTTGAGGCTCTCGGCTGTCCGGATAAGCATATCCTCACCTACGCACAGTATGAAAAATGCAAGGGCAGCGACAAAATCATCGGCGCAATAATCACACCGGTTCTTGACCTCGTTGACAAAATTTGCAAAAAGCCGGTTTATACATTGACGGCGATTTTGCCGAACATGGTATTCTTCATTTCAAACGGCTCGCTCATGCAGTGCCTTGAAAACCTTCTTAATCCCGTTCTTGAGCTTCTCAAGAGCTTCGGAATCGAACTTTCGTCGCTCGGAATCGACCTTGAAGAGATTAAAAAGACCGATGTTCTTACGGCTGTTTCGGATATGATTCCCGACCTTGCAAAGGACACAATCAAGCTTTCAAAGCCCGACCTCAAATCGCTCGCCGGAATCGGTTCAATCGCTTCGGCAACAAGTAAACGTACTTTCGACGGAAAAAGAGAAAAGGTTTATGTTGTCAAAGCGGATCAGACCGCAGTTCTTATTACGCTTCTGAGATATGTTGTTGACGCAATCAGAGCTCCGGAAAACAGCAAGGTTGTCAGCAAAATGATGGCTCCCAAGGACGGAGACAACTCAATGTTTTCTCAGTATTCGGCCGGAATCGGCGATCAGATGGCAGAAATGACAACCGACGAAACAATCGAATGGCTTTATAAACTCTTCTTCCGCGAAAGAGCGGTTTCAAGCACAACCGGCGATTTTGTCTACGATAAGGAAATCATCTATCAGCCCGAAGAAAAAAAATCGGACGCTCCGAAAGTAATTATCCCGATTGTCATCGTTCTTCTTTTGATTGCGGCGTTCCTGATTTGGAGACGCGACAGAATCAAGATTCTTTTTGAGAGAAGAAAAGCGGAAAAGGCTCTTAAAAAAGAAGCAAAAGCCGAGAAAAAAGAAGCAAATAAGGAGGCGTAAGAAATGCTGGCACTTAAAAATATTGTCAAAGATTACACAACGGGCGACACAACCGTCCGTGCAATGAAAAACATCAGCATTAACTTCAGAGAAAGCGAGTTCGTTGCAATCCTCGGTCCTTCGGGCTGCGGAAAAACAACAATGCTTAATATCATCGGCGGTCTTGACCGTTACACAAGCGGCGACCTCATAATCAACGGAAAGTCAACAAAAACTTTTACCGACGGCGATTGGGATACCTACCGCAACCATTCAATCGGTTTCGTTTTCCAAAGCTATAACCTCATTACTCACCAGACCGTTCTTGCAAACGTTGAGCTTGCTCTTACCCTTTCGGGTGTTTCAAAAAAGGAACGCCGCGAAAAGGCGATTGAAGCACTCAAAAAAGTCGGTCTTGAAAAGCATATCTATAAGCGTCCGACGCAGATGTCCGGCGGCCAGATGCAGCGTGTTGCAATTGCCCGTGCGCTTATCAACAATCCGGACATCATCCTTGCCGACGAACCGACCGGCGCACTCGACAGCGAAACCAGCGTTCAGATTATGGAACTTCTTAAAGAAGTTGCAAAAGATAAGCTCGTCATCATGGTTACACATAACCCGGAACTTGCTCTTCAGTATGCAACCCGTGTTATCCGTTGCCTTGACGGTAACGTAATCGACGACTCAAACCCGTTCACCCCGACCGAAAAGGATTTTGAAATTGAAAAGGAGAAAGCCGAAGAGGATAAGAAAAAAGGCAAAAAGCCTTCAATGTCAATGGCAACGGCATTCACCCTTTCAATGCGTAACCTTGTCACAAAGCGGGCAAGAACGATTTTGACCGCCGTTGCCGGAAGTATCGGTATCATAGGCATTGCCCTTGTTCTTGCACTTTCAAACGGAATTAACGGCTATATCGCAAAAATCGAAAGTGATGCGCTTTTGCTGTTCCCGATGTCCGTTGAAAAGGAAGCGGTCAATACCGACAGCCTTCTTCAAACCGCTCTCGGACTGAACCCTCTCCTCGGCGTTGACCACGACAAGGATGCGGTTTACGTCAACAAATCGTTCAATACGATGATCAATACCTTCATCGCTCAGTCGAACTCGAACAACCTTCAGAGCTTCAAAAAATATATCGACGAAAACAGAGAAAAGTTTGACGAATACTGCAATGCGGTTCAGTTCAATTACACAACAAAGCTGAATATCTATCGCGTTCAGGATGGCGAAAACCCGATTCAGGTCAATCCCAGCACACTTCTTGACAATCTCAATATGCAGTCGATTTCAAGCCTTGAAGGCTTTGTTGATATCAACAGCTATACAAACCTTTGGAAGGAGCTTGTCGGCGATAACGAAACGATAGGTGATTATTACGACGTAATTTACGGCCGCCTTCCGCAGGAGTACAACGAAGTTGTCGTAATCGTTGACGGAAACAACGAAGTTACCGAAATTATGGCATATGCTCTCGGACTCAAGGATCAAAGCCAGTTCACAACGAACCTCATGAACGCTCTTGCCGGCGGCGAAAAGCTTGAAAGCGGCGAGGCGGAAAGATTTTCATATGATGACATTCTCGGCCTTAATTTCAAGATGCTCACAAACAGCGACCTCATGCACAAGGACGAAAAGACGGGTCTTTGGAGCGATATGAGAAACAACGCTCTTTATGTCAGCAATCAGCTCAAGGACGCAATCGACGTAAAGGTTGTCGGAATTGTTCGTCCGGGCGAAGACAACGTTCTTTCTGTCGGTAACGGCTACATCGGTTACAGAGGCGACCTCATGGATTACGCCCTTGAAAGAACGAAGAACTCTCAGGTTGTTAAGGAGCAGCTTGCAAACCCGAAGAAGGACGTCATCACCGGAATGGATTTCTTCGACAAGACCGTAAACGATTTTGACCTTGCAGACATCGACCTCAACGAAATCGATTACAACTATCTCAACATCACTCCGTTCCTCAGCATGGCGAAGGATATGGACCTTTCAAAAATCGATATCACCGATATGTCCTCAATGTTTGACTTCGGCGATATGTCGGATCTTCAGAAAAAGCTCATGGAGGGCTATCTGACGGATGATCAGGTTCTTGCGTTTAAGCAGGCGTATATTGATACCGTAAACTCGAAATGCTCGCTTGAAAAGACTTATGAAACAATCGGTTATTCCGATGAGGACAACCCGACTTCGATTGCACTTTATCCGAAGGATTTCGACACCAAAGATGAAGTCAACAAGATGGTTGACTATTACAACCAGACCGTTACGGATGACGGCCACGAGGAGCTTACGATCAACTGCACCGACTACATCGGAATCGCAATGAACGTTGCAATGCAGGCAATCAACATTGTTACATACACGCTCGTAATCTTCGTTGCAATTTCTCTTGTTGTTTCTTCAATCATGATAGGAATTATAACCTACGTTTCGGTTATCGAAAGAACGAAGGAAATCGGTATTTTGAGAAGTATCGGCGCTTCAAAGCGTGACGTTTCAAACGTATTCAACGCAGAAACGTTCATAATCGGCCTTTCTGCCGGCCTCATAGGTATCGGGGTCACGCTGTTGTGCGAGATACCGATAAACCTGATTTTGAGAAAGCTGACCGGCGCTCCGATTACGGCGGTGCTTCCGTTCACGGACGGCTTGTGGCTCGTTTGCGTCAGCGTATTTTTGACCTTCATTGCAGGACTTATTCCTTCCTCGCTCGCCGCGAAGAAAGATCCTGTTGAAGCACTCAGAACGGAATAATTCAAAAGCATACCAAAAAACGGGGTCGGCAAAAACCGATCCCGTTTTGGCTTTGAAAGCTTTAAATTTACCGCTTGACAAAAAACGGGCGGCAGAGTATAATATAAATACAAAGGGTGCCGCGATAAGCGGTTACGCCTCTTTTTGGGTATTTTTGGGGTATTTAAAGAAACACCGCCGGAGAACAGGGCGGTGTTTCTTGCTTTTTATGTAAGATTATTTCTTTTGGTTACTGATAATTGTGTAACAAAGAGAGGTAACATCGACAAGCAATGCAAGGATTGAAACAATCAACCCGATAACAGTTGTTTCGGTCATGTTATCAACTCCTCTTATTGAGGAGGAAAACGCCTGCCGGTTTATCCGGCACCGGCAGTATTTTATCATAACCGGAAATATATATCAACGAAAACAGCATACGTTTGCCCTTTTTTAAAGACAAACGTATGCTGTGTTTTATTATTTTAAAAAGTTTATGCTTTATACCCTTGCAACCATTTCGCCGTAAAGCTCTTTTTCTTCCTTGATAAATTTTTCAACAGCCTCAACCGTCGGCATTGCGGCCGAACAGCTGTGGGCGGAGATGAGCATTGAAGCGGAGGCGGTTCCGAATTCAAGCGCATCAATAACATCCCAGCCTTCAAGCAGGCAGCGGATGAACGCCGAAGCATAACCGTCGCCGCCGCCGAAGCCCTTCATTGCCTTGACGGGGAACGGCTTGATTGAATAGCTCTTTCCGTCGTTGGTATAAGCGGTTGAGCCGTCCTTGCCGTGCTTGATGATGACGATTTTTGCACCATGGGAATGCCAGCGCTTTGCGCTTTCCTCGTCGGTTTTGCAAACGCCCATGATGGCTTCGGTGAGGTCGTATTCCTCACGGGAGCCGAGGATGATGTCGCTGTTTTCGGCAACGATTGAATAGTATACCGAAATTTCGTCCTTGTTCTTCCATGTGTACGGACGGTAGTCGATGTCAAAAATGACAACGGTTCCGTTCTTTTTTGCAAGCATCATCGCTTTAAGAACGGCCTCTCTTGATGGCGACTGCGAAAGAGCCGTTCCGGAAATTACAAGAGCCTTTGCGCTTTTGATGTAATCTTCGCTGACTTCGCTCGGCTCAAGCATGAGGTCGGCAACGCCTTCACGGTACATAAGAATACTGCTTTCGGTCGGGCTTTTGATTTCGGTAAAAGTAAGGCCGATTTTTTCGCCGTTCTTTGCTCTGACAATGTTTGACGTGTCGATTCCGTCGTTCTTGAAGTAGTTAACAACATAGTCGCCGTGCTGATCGTCGGAAACCTTTCCGATGAAGCCGACTTTTTTTCCGAGCCGTGCAAGTCCGACCGCAATGTTTGCCGGCGAGCCGCCGACGTACTTGTTGAAATTGCAGCTTTCGGAAAGGGGACGGTTCATGTCCGTCGGGTTGAAGTCAATTGCGATTCTTCCGATGGGGATGACGTCCAAGGGACGGCTTTCGTCAAATTCAACGTATTTCATAGTAAAATCTCCTTTAAAATAAATCTATTTCTTCGGCTTTTCCGACCGAATAAAAAATTTCCATGTGTCGTTTTGCGTTTTGGTATGCGCCTTCAATCTCCGCCTGATGAAGATCATAATAGCCGTGAATTTCTCCTTTTTCATAGCTTTCGCGCACTGAACGCTCAACCGAATCAAAGGTTGCGGTCGCAATGTTGATTTTTTTGATTCCGCTTTGGTGGCAACGGATGAAGTCCTCTTTGCCGATTCCCGTTCCGCCGTGAAGAACGAGCGGAGTTTTGACAAGCTCGTGAACCTTTTCAAGAATGTCAAAGCGAAGCTTCGGTTCCTCCTTGTAATTTCCGTGGGCGTTTCCGATTGCGATTGCAAGGGCGTCAACCTTTGTCTCCTCGGCAAAACGCTTTGCCTGTTCGGGAGAGGTGCAGTTGATTGCAATGTCTTCGCTTCCGTCCTCACTTCCGCCGACGCAGCCGATTTCCGCTTCGACCGCCGCTCCGTATTCCCTTGCGATTTCAACGATGCCCTTCGTAATTTCGATGTTGTCCTCAATGGGAAGGTGAGAGCCGTCGAACATAACGGAGGTGAAGCCGATGTCGAGCGCCTGCTCAATGCAGCAGGGAGTTTTTCCGTGGTCAAGATGAACGGCAACGGGAACGCTCGCTTCCTCTGCGGCGGCAACCATGAGCGGGCCGATGAGAGCAAGAGGGGAGTGGTTGAGCCGAACTTCGGCAATTTGAAGAATGATCGGAGACTGCGTTTCCTCGGCGGCTTTGATTACGCCGAGAACCATCTCCATGTTTGCAACGCTGAACGAACCGACGGCATAGTTACGCTTTTGCGCGTCCGCAAGCAGGTCCTTCATATTAACAAGTGACATATTTTATCTCACAACCTTTGCAGATTTTTTGTTTACGATGTCAAAAACCTCGTTTTTTGAAGCGGCCGAGGTGTCGCCCGGGGTTGTCATCGCAAGAGCCGCATGGGCGAGCGCAACCTCAAGCGCATATTCCGTGTCGTCACCGTTCATGAGCGAGAAAAGAAGGCCGCTTGCAAAGCTGTCGCCGCTTCCGATTCTGTCAAGAACGTCAAGCCTTTCAAAAAGACCGGTTTTCAAAAGCCCGTCTCTTCCCTTTTCAAAGCAGACGGCACGAAGGCTGTTGCTCGAAGCGGAATGAACGGTTCTGACGGTTGTTGCAATGAGCGAAATATTCGGATATTCTTCGCAGACTTTTTTCATGAAACAAAAATATCTTTCGTCGTCGTGAACGTCAATGTCTGCGCCTTTTTCGGTTTCAAAGCCGAGAACTTTTGAAAAATCGAATTCGTTTCCGAAAACGATGTCGGCATAGCGAAGAATTTCTCCGATGTTCTTTTTGACCTCGTCCTCGTTTTCAAGGCACGCCCAAAGCGACGGGCGAAAGTTGAAGTCGAACGAAACGACCGCACCGTATTCCTTCGCTTTTTTTACCGCTTCAAGCGCCGCGGCCGAAGTACTTTTTGAAAGGGCGCAGAAAATTCCGCCGGTATGAAAAACTCTGACGCCGGAAGAAAAAATTTTGTCCCAGTCAAAGTCACCTTTTTTAATTTGCGAAACGGCGGTGTTTCCTCGGTCGGACGTGCTTTTTGCGCCTCTTATACCGAAGCCGCGCTCAACAAAGTTCAGTCCGTTGCGGCAACTTTTTCCGATTTTGTCAAAAGATTTCCACTGAATGAACGATGTGTCAACTCCGCCCTGCATGATGAGATCCTCGATAAGAAAACCGATTTCGTTTTCGCAAAGGGCGGTTGCAACGGCGGTTTTGAGCCGAAAGCACTTTGAAAGCGCACGGGCGACGTTATATTCTCCGCCGCCTTCCCAAACGGTGAAGGAACGGGCGTTTCTTACTCTTCCTTCGCCCGGATCGAATCGAAGCATAACTTCTCCGAGGGCAAGAAGGTCAAAATTTCCGTCTTTTTTGATTTCCATAAAGATTCACCTTATTCGTTGGATTTGAGCGATTCAACAATGTCAACGCGTTCAAGATTTCTGCGAAGAACAAGGTTGACGCAAAGCGAAAATGCCATTGAAAGAACGGCTGCGTAAACAAAGCTGAGAATTCCGGCCGAACGGGAGAACATAAGAATGTCAACTTCTCCGACCGCAATAACCATTCTGTGAACAAGAATTCCGAGAATGAGACCGAGGAAGGTTCCGATGACGCTCAAAAGGAGGTTCTCGCGGAAAATATATTGCGTGACTTCACGTTTTCTGAATCCGAGAACTTTGATTGTTGCAATCTCCTTGAGTCTTTCGTTGATGTTGATTGAAGAAAGGTTGTAAAGAACGATGAACGAAAGAAGGCCGGCTGAAATTACAAGAATGATAACAACATAATTGAGCGAATTGATGATGTTTTCAAATGTGAGCTGTGTTTCCTCCGAATATGAAACTGCGGTGATGTCATATTCGGTCATGAGATCCTTTGAAAGTTGTTCCTTTTGCGTTCCGGAAAGCTCGGATTTGAAGTCCGCCATGATGTAATTATATCTCGGATTTCCGGCGAAGAGAGCGGAGTAAACGTCCTTCGTCATGAAGACGTAATGGAAGATATAATTTTCCGCAATCGCCGCAACCGGAACCTGAACGACGTAACCGTCGGAAACGTGAACAAAGATATAATCGCCGACAGAAACACCGAGTTCCTTTGAAAGCTTTTCGGTGATTACCGCACCGTTTTGCGGAAGTGCAAAAGCACTTCCCGTTTTGGCATCCTTGAGCCGGACAAAGTTCGGAAGCAACTGTTCGTCCTGCGGAACCATGAGATAGGTTTCCATAAGTTTGTCCGATTTGCTTCCGCTTGTGTTGAGAACTTTCATGTAGCTAAGGTCGCAAGAGGCAACCTCCGGTCTTGAAGCGACGGTTGCCGCCGCCTGCGGGGTTGAAATGTTTGTGTCGTAAGAACCGTTTAAAACGACCTGCATATCATAAGAAACAATGCTGTCGTTTCCGAGAAACTGCTTGTTGAACATTTCTTTGATTGAGTTTTGGAGCCCGAAGCCCGCAACCATGAGCGACGTGCAGCCCATTACTCCGAGAACGGCCATGAAGAAACGCTTTTTGTTCCTGAAAACGTTTCTGAAAGTGATTTTTGCGGAAAAGCTGAGGCTTTTCCAAAGATTCGGAAATCTTTCAAGGAAAATCCGTTTTCCGCCCTTCGGCGCCTTCGGACGCATGAGCGTTGAAGCACTCATTTTAAGACTGCGGTTGCACGCAATATATGCTGAAAGAACGGTTACTCCGACGGAGATGAGCATTGCCGGAATTGCGTAGCCGAAACGGTACTTTATTATTACCGACGGGAGTGCAAAGAGAATTGAATATGCTTTTGTGACTGCAAAGGGGAAGAGTGCGAAACCGAGCATTGTTCCCGCAAAGGAGCCGATTGCGCTTGCAACGAAAGAATAAAAAAGATATTTCGTGACGATTTCTTTACTTCTGAAACCGAGCGCTTTGAGCGTTCCGAGCTGAGTTCTGTCGTCCGCAACCATTCTCGACATTGTGTTGAGACAGACAAGAGCGGCAACGATGAAGAAAATCCACGGGAAAATTTTTGAAATTGCCGCGGTTCTTTTTGCGGTTTGTTCAAGTTCTGAAAAGCCCATGAGTCCGTCGTCGCGGTTTTGAACGTACCATTTTCCGCTGTCAAGGTTCAAAAGAAAGTTCTTTGCTTCGTCAAGTTGGGTTTTTGCGTTTTCAAGTTTTTTGTTGACTTCTTCCTTCTGCGCTTCAAAGTCGGCTTCAACGGTTTTTGCTTTTTCCTTTGCGAGCTGAAGGTTCGTTTCAAAATTCGTAATCTGATTTTTCGAGTCGGAAAGCTGGTTGAGAACTTCAAGTTCACCGAGCTGAATGTCATAATTTGAGCTTGTGAGTTCCTTTTCCGCTTCCTTGAGTTCGCTTTCCGCCGTTTGAAGTTGGGCTTGAACGGTTTTGAGCGTTGCAACAAGTTTTTCGGCCTTTTCAAGCTCTGCTTTCTTTGCGGCGAGTTCTGTTTTTGCGTCGCTGAGTTCTTTTTTTGAAGAGGCAAGCTTTTCTTCAAATTCCTGAAGCTGAGGTTCCATGTATGCGGCCATTTCCTCCGCCGTTCCGACGGCGGTGAGGCTGTTGATGGTTCTCATGATTTGGTCAACTTCAACGCCGACAAGACCCGATTCTTTGAAGCGGTCAAGAATTGCCTGCTTGTTGTTGTCCTGAGTTTGGTCAAACTGCGTCATTGCGGAGCGGGTTGTCGCAACAAGCTTTTCAAGGTAGGAAACCGTTGTGAGAAGGCTGTTGACCTGAGTGTTTGCAACGTTATACTGAGTCTGGGCGTTTTTGTAATCGGTTTCTGCATTTGAATATTTGTCAACGAGGGCTTTCGCTTCGTTGTATTTGTCCCTTTTTTCTTCCCATTTTTCGTACTGGGAAGAGTGTTCGAGCTTGCTTTGGTCAATTTTTGAAGAAGCTTCGGTTGCTTTTTTGTTGTATTCTTCTTTATATTCGGCAAGCTTTTTGTCACCGTTTTCCGCAAGGTCAAGAATCTCCTTGACCTTTGCTTCGCCTTCGGCAAGCTGAGTTTCGGCTTCGGCTTTTGCTTCGGCATATTTCTTTTCCTGTTCTGAAACGTCGCTTGAATATTTTTCCTTGATTTCTGAAACACGGATATCGATTCTTTCCTGTGCAATTGAGGTCAGATATTCCGTGAACGGAGCAACGTAGCTTTCGTATTCCTTTGAATACGGATCCATGGTTTCGGTTCCGGAAAGCTTGATTGAAAAGCTGTTGTAATAATCGCTCAAGAAGTTTTCCGAGGGAATATAAACAAAGGTTCCGAGTTTTCCGGTTCCGATGTTTGTGTGGCCGCGCTCATAGGAAATGTAAAGAGGGGTGCGGATGATTCCGGTGATTGTAAACTGAGTGTTTTTGAGCGAAGACGAAGCGTCTGAGGAAGCGCCTTCGATTGTAATCACGTTTCCGATTTCAAATCCGTCCGGTGTTGAAAGAACACTTTGGTCAACAACGCATTGATTGGAAGAAGTCGGCCAGGTTCCGTCAATGAGCTGAGGGCGGTTGATGAAGGATTTGTCGTCTGCACCCTGAGTGAATGCCGAAACTTTTGAAAGGTCAAGCGAAAGCGCACGGACGGTCAGCCGAGAGCCGTCAAGGTCGGTTGCGTTTTGGCCGTTGATGAGAAGGTGCCCGTCAAAAAACTTTTCCGGGCTGATTGCTTCAACGCCGTTGATGGAAGAAAGGGTTTGAAGATCTTCCTCGGAAAGGCCGACTGTTGACGTGATTCCGATGTCCATGGTGTTGGTATCTTTTAAATACTGCGCCGCAGTGTCAAGCATATCAGGTGCGGTTGCGTTCATTCCGGCAAAAAAGCTGATTCCGAGCGCAACAATCGCAACGATCGAAAAGAATCTCGACCGCGTCCGCTCAATCGTTCTGAGCGTATCTTTAAACAAAGCATTAGTCATTTTTAAAATTCACCTCAAACGAAAGAGTTTTTTACCATTCAAGAAGGTCAACCGGAACCGGTCTGTCGTTGACCGCAATCTGAATAACTTTTCCGCTTCGCATTGTGATGATTCTGTCCGCCATGTCGGCGAGGGCCGAGTTGTGGGTAATTACAACAACGGTTGTTCCCGTTTCCCGGCAGGTTCGGTGAAGCAACTTCAGAATCTGCTTTCCGGTTTTGTAATCAAGTGCACCGGTCGGTTCGTCGCAAAGAAGGAGCTTCGGATTTTTTGCAAGCGCTCTTGCGATTGAAACCCGCTGCTGTTCGCCTCCCGAAAGCTGAGACGGAAAGTTGTCCATTCTTTCCTCAAGGCCGACTTTTTTGAGAAGTTTTTCCGGTGAAAGCGGCTTTCTTGCAATTTGAGAGGCAAGTTCAACGTTTTCGAGTGCGGTGAGGTTCGGAATGAGGTTATAAAACTGAAAAACAAAGCCGACGTCGTAGCGGCGGTAATCGATGAGTTCTTCCGGCGTGAGCTTGTTAATCGGCTTTCCGGCGATGCGGATTTTTCCGTCGTCGCAGGTGTCCATTCCGCCGAGAAGGTTGAGGACGGTTGATTTTCCTGCGCCGCTTGCGCCGACGATGAGGCAAAATTCGCCCTGTTCGATTTTAAAGTTTACTCCGTCTGCGGCGGTTATGATTACTTCGCCGGTCTGATATCTTTTATATACGGATTCAAATTCAATAAAGCTCATTTTCTGTGACCTTTTCCTTCCTGATTCTTTTTCGTCACTTTATGTTTGGACCAAGGTTGCCCTCACGCCAATGCTTTCTGCAAAGGCTTGTATATTTTTCGTTTGCGCCGAGAAGAACCTGTTCGCCTTCTTTGATGATTCCGTTTTCGTCAAAGCGTGCGTTACAGGTTGCTTTCTTTCCGCACCAGCAGATTGTTTTGACTTCTTCAATCGTGTCTGCCCAAGCAAGAAGATACATGCTTCCGGGAAAAAGGTCGCCTTTGAAATCCGCACGCAGTCCGTAACAGATTACGGGCACACCGAAATCGTCAACAACGCGGACAAGAAATTCGCAGTCCTCTTTTGAAAGAAACTGTGCTTCGTCAACAATTAGACAGTCCGCCTTTTTGATTTCCTCTTCACGAAGTTCGTGGAACCAAACGCAGCTGCATTCAAGGCCGATTCTGGAGCGGATTTTTCGCTCTCCGTCGCGTGTGTCAATTTCCGGTTTGGTGATGATGGCTTTTTGACCCTGTTCTTCGTAGTTATGCTTCACCATGAGGGCGTTTGCGCTTTTGCTTGAATTCATTGCGCCGTAACGGAAATAAAGCTTTGCCATGGATAAAACACTCCGATGTTATCTTATTTCTTGCTTTTTTTGACGGCTTCCCAAATGCCGTTTATGTATGCCGCACCGAGAGCGCGGTCATAAAGGCCGTAGCCGGGACGGGCTTTTTCGCCCCAAATCATTCTTCCGTGGTCGGGACGGATATAACCGTCAAAGCCGACGTCCTGAAGAGCCTTGACAATTTCGTAAATATCAAGACTTCCGTCCGAGGAAAGGTGGGCGGTTTCATGGAAATGGTTTCCGATTCGTTTGACGTTTCTGATGTGAGCAAAATAAATGCGGTCACCGACCTCTCTGATCATTGCGGGAAGGTCGTTTTTTTCGCTTGCACCGAGCGAACCCGTGCAGAACGTCAAGCCGTTGTAAGGTGAGTCAACAAGCTTCAAAAAGCGTTTGATCGAATCGAGATCCCTGATAATTCTCGGAAGGCCGAAAATGTCCCATGGCGGATCGTCCGGATGAATTGCCATTTTAACATCGCATTCCTCGCAAACGGGAATGATTTTTTTGAGAAAATATTCAAGATTCGTCCAAAGATCTTCGGCGGTGATGTTCTTGTATTTTTCAAAAAGCTCTTTGATTTCGCCCATGCGTTCGGTTTCCCAGCCCGGCATCGCATAACCGTTCGAGTTTTCGTCAATTTCTCTGAACATATCTTCGGGACTTTTTCCTTCGATTTGTTCGCCGTTGTAGCAAAGGCAGGTGGCTCCGTTTCCCATGTTCATTGCAAGGTCGGTTCTTGTCCAGTCGAAAACGGGCATGAAGTTATAGCAGATAACTTTTACGCCGGCTTTTGAAAGGTTGCGGATGCTTTCGATATAGTTTTCGATATATTTTTCTCTTGACGGAAGACCTAATTTGATGTCTTCATGAACGTTGACCGATTCAATGCATTCCATTGTAAGACCGGCGTCTTCGATTTCCTTTTTCATTTCAAGAATCATTTCAAGCGGCCAGGCTTCGCCGCAGGGGAGAGAATGCAGGGCGGGAACAACGCCGACAACGCCCGGAATTTGTCTGATCTGTTCGAGCGAAACCGTGTCCTTTGTTTCGCCGAACCAGCGAAAAGTCATTTGCATAAGTTTTTTCGTTCCTTTCTTAAAATGTTATTTGATGTCATTGCTTGTATATTCTTTTTCTTCAATTGTCTTTTTGGTCTTGTTGTCAATAATTGTGATTTTGACTTTCGGATTTTCAATTCCGGCGTATGTCTGATAGGTAAGACAGCTCTGCGCCACCATGAGCTTCATTTCAAGAGCCGTTTCGGCGGAGACGAACTTTTCCCTGTTAACAAGGAGCGAAACCTCGAAAAAGTTTTCCGTGTCGCAACTTTTGATTTTTCTGACGTAAGGATATTTTCCGCTTTCGGCGGCGGAATAGATTTCTTTGATTGACTGAGAGCTGACTTTTGTGAGAAGAAGATCTCTTGAAAGCTGGCTCATTTTGATCGTTACCGTTCCGTCGGAATTGACCTTTGCGCTTTTGAAACCGTAGGATTTGCAGTAAGCGTCAAGGTCTGCACTTTCTTCTTCGCTGAGATAAGAAAGGGGGAACGAAACCTTGACCGTTTTCTTTGTGTCCTTTTCGTCCGAAGAAACCGAAACACCGTTGACCGTTGAATTTTCTTTTTCTTTTCCGCAGGCGGCGAAAGAGGAAAGCATGACAAATGCGAGCAAAATGCAGATAAATTTTTTCATAACCGTAATCCTCCTTAATATAACTCTAACTCAAAATGTCTAAGGCAAGTTAAAAAAGAACAAAGGGCTTTTTTGAAAAGAAAATCATTCATATTATAATACCATATATGCCCGAAGAATTCTATAACAAAATGAAAATAATTTGTGTGATTTTGTGTTGCGGATGAAAAAAAGGCGGGCGGCGGCGCAATTCAGTCCGGCAACGTTTCAAAACTTTTAAATGCGTCGGAAAATCCGCTGTGATTAATTGACAATGCAAAAGATATATGATACAATATCACAGAAAATAACATATGGAGGTAATAGATGTGAAACACATTAAAACTATCGAAACCCGCAATCTTTGCGAAAGCGCAAAAAAAGGCGGCTGCGGTGAATGCCAGACTTCCTGCCAGTCCGCTTGCAAAACAAGCTGCGGAATCGCTAACCAGGCTTGCGAAAACAAGGATAACCACTGATTAATTGAGCCGCACAAATCTTGGCGGAATATTTCCCGTCATATCACATAATCCATCTTGCCAATACGGCAGTATTGCCTGCAATGTATTATGCAATCTGACGAAAAATCTTCTCGCCAATATTCGCATGTTCAATCAATCCGCGGTTATCGGATAACCACTGATTAATTGAATCGCATTGACAGCTTTAAATTTTGCAAATCAAAAATGCCGTCCTATATTGGGGGCGGCATTTTCAATACAGGAGATAATTTATGATCCACCAATACAAATTGCTCGGTTTGAATGTTGTTCTCGATGTCTGCTCCGGCGCCGTTCACGTTGTTGACGATGTTGCCTATGATATTATCTCGCTTTTTGAGGAAAACGACAAAGAAACCGTGCTTTCAAAAATGAAGGAAAAATATGAAGGAAAAGACGGTATCACCGAAGGCGATATCGAAGAATGTTACGCCCAAATCGAAGGGCTTAAAGCCGGCGGAAAACTTTTTACAAAAGATGAGTTTGAGCCGATGGCGGGCGAACTCAAGGCACGAACCTCCGGCGTTGTGAAAGCACTTTGCCTTCATATTGCACACACTTGCAACCTCAACTGTTCCTATTGCTTTGCTTCGCAGGGGAAATATCACGGCGAACGAGCACTCATGAGCTTTGAAGTCGGAAAACGTGCGCTTGATTTTCTTGTTGAAAATTCCGGAACAAGGCGAAACCTTGAAGTTGACTTTTTCGGCGGAGAACCGCTGATGAATTTTGACGTTGTCAAAAAACTTGTTGAATACGCAAGAAGTATCGAAAGGGAAAAAGGAAAAAATTTCCGTTTTACCCTCACCACGAACGGTGTCCTGATTGACGACGACGTTATCGACTTTTCAAACCGTGAAATGAGCAACGTTGTTTTAAGCCTTGACGGAAGAAAAGAGGTTCATGACCGTTATCGTGTTGATTACGCCGGAAACGGAAGCTGGGAAAAGATTGTTCCGAAGTTTCAAAAGTTTGTCGAAGCACGCGGCGGAAAGAATTACTATATGCGCGGAACGTTCACTCATGCAAACCCGGATTTCCTTGAGGACATCAAAACAATGCTTGACCTCGGTTTTTCCGAGCTTTCAATGGAACCCGTTGTTGCCGCTTCGGACGATCCGTCCGCTCTCACCGAAGAGGACAGAAAAATCGTCATGAAGCAGTATGAAGATCTTGCAAAGCTTATGCTTGAACGCGACAAAGAGGGAAAGCCTTTCACGTTTTATCATTATATGATTGATCTCAAAGGCGGTCCGTGCATCTATAAGCGAATTTCCGGCTGCGGTTCGGGAACGGAATACATGGCTGTCACTCCGTGGGGCGACCTTTATCCTTGCCATCAGTTTGTCGGCGACGAAAAGTTCAAACTCGGCGATATTTGGAACGGCATTGAAAACAAAGAGGTTCAGAACGAATTTGC
Source organism: uncultured Eubacteriales bacterium (assembly GCA_934561055.1). GTDB lineage: Bacteria > Bacillota > Clostridia > Oscillospirales > Acutalibacteraceae > UBA6857. Next base: position 16,072 of record CAKTFN010000003.1, on the reverse strand, counting down.
TTCCTGCAATGTTTACGCAAGAGAAGAGTGCCGCTCCTGTTGGGCAAGACTTTACTGCTCCGGAGGCTGCGCCGCAAACGCATATCATGCAACGGGCTCGGTCAAAGGCATTTATGAAGCCGGCTGCGAACTTTTCAAAAAACGCATGGAATGTGCGCTCGCCGTTGCAATAAAGAGGGAACTCGGTGACGACGAATGAGTAAACCTGTTTGTGATTTCGTGAGGGAATATTCAAAAAGCGAGCCTTCGCGTTTTCATATGCCCGGCCATAAGGGAAAGAGCTTTCTCGGATTTGAAGAACTCGACATTACCGAAATTGACGGTGCAGATAATCTCTTTGCTCCCGACGGAATAATTGCCGAAAGCGAGAAAAACGCAAGCGAAGCGTTCGGTTCAAAAACTTTTTATTCGGCCGGCGGCTCAACGCTTTGCATTCAGGCGATGCTTCACCTTCTTTCGCTTCACGCTTTTGAAGAGGGAAAAGAGCCGTATATTTTGGCCGCACGGAATGCACATAAGGCTTTTCTCAATGCGTGCGCCCTTCTCGGAATAAAAATCAAATGGCTTTTTCCGATGAGCACTTCAACAACCTATCATTCGTGCCGAGTCACAGCGGAAGAGATTGAAAAAGAACTTGAAAATGACGGAAAAATCACCGCTGTTTATCTCACAAGTCCGGACTATCTCGGAAACACGGCGGACATTGAAGGTGTTTTTGAAGCTTGCAAAAAGAAGGGAGTGATCCTCGCCGTTGACAATGCCCACGGTGCATACCTGAAATTTTTGCCGCAATCACGTCACCCGATTGATCTCGGCGCAGACATTTGTTGCGATTCGGCGCATAAAACGCTCCCTGTTGTTACGGGCGGCGCGTATCTTCATATTGCAAAAAGCGCACCGAAAATTTTCATGGAACGGGCGGTTTCGTCGCTTTCGCTTTTCGGCTCAAGCAGTCCGTCATATCTCATTTTGCAATCGCTCGACGCAATGAATGACCGCTTCGGATTTTTCAAAAAAGAGCTTGAAACGTTTCTTCCGAAAGTTGAAATTCTAAAAAAAAAGCTTCGTGAACACGGATTTTCGGTGCTTCAAAATGAAACTCTTAAAATTACGCTTGAAACAAAAAGCTTCGGATATACGGGCGGGGAACTTTCAAAAATTCTTGAAAAAGACGGTGTCTTTCCTGAATTTTATGACCCGGATTATCTGGTTCTCATGCTTTCGCCGTATAATAAAAAGGAAGATTTTGAGCGGCTTTTAAAGGTTCTTCTTTCCGTTGAAAAAAGGCCGCCGATTTCAAAAAAAGCGCCGCCTTTGCCGAAGCCGAAAACGGTTTTGACCCCGCGCGAGGCGATCTTCAAAAAAAGCGAGGTTTTGCCCGTTCAAAACTGCGTCGGACGAATCTGCGCTTCGGCGGCGATCAGCTGCCCTCCGGCAATTCCGCTCGTTGTCTGCGGCGAGAGAATTGACGAAAGCGTTGTTGATTCTTTCCTTTATTACGGCATAAGAGAGTGTGCGGTGATAAGTGAATAAAAATAAACCGGGGCCGATTCAAAGATGAAGGCCCTGTTTTTTTATTGGAATAATATTAACGGCTGGTTTTTTATGATACAGTGAAATCAGTCAAAAAAATATTATGTTTAAAGGAGAGAATAGCATGGATCAATATTCACAGACACCGATTTATCAAAGCAAAATTGCCGAGCCGTCGTGAAATCGCGCAAAAAAGAGCCGGTAAAGATTTCCGACTCTTCGGATAATATTATGTAAGAATAAAAAAGGAACTGCTTCAAGCGAAGCAGTCCTATTTTTTTAGGTTACTTTTCACATTCTTTTTCGATTTCGCATACCAGCTCGTTCGGCCTCATTCCGAAAGCACATGAAATTTTCCAGATCGTTTCAAAATTAGGGCTTTTAGCATGGTTTTCAATCATTGCAAGGTGGCTTCTTGCAATGCCGGCAAGACCACTGCAAACCTCTTGTGACTGACCTTTTTCTTTGCGGATTCGTTTTATAACATTTCCTGCTGCATCTGAATTAAATTCTATCATCGTAGACACACTCCTTCTGTAAAAAGTGTAAACGCAACAGAAAAATTTTTGTCTATTATAATAGACAAAATCAAAATAATATGCTATAATCTTTCCGACGGCAAAAATAAAGTCGTAAAAATACTTTTAAAAAGGAGTTTTGTTATGAAAAACGGTAAAAAAATTTCGGTACTTATGCTTTTTCTTGCGGTAATGCTGTTGTGTACGGCGTTTGGCGCAAGTGCGGCCGAGAGGGGAACGGAAGGTTACTACACATATTCCGTTGAAAACGGAAAAGCAACGATTGAAAGTTGCGATAAGTCCATCGGCGGAAATGTTGTAATTCCGGACACCTTGTGTGGTTATCCGGTGACAAGTATAATGCATCAGGCTTTTTATGGATGTAATGAACTGACGGGGATAACAATGGGAAAGAATGTAACCTACTTGGGAGAAAGGGCATTTTGGAGGTGCAAATCGTTAAAATATATAAACTTTGGGGACAGCGTTACTTTTATTGGATCGGGTGCTTTTATGGATTGTGAAAGCTTAGAAAGCATTGTTTTACCGAAAGGAGTAACGTATATTGGTACTTCTGCATTTGCCTGTTGTACCTCTTTAACAAGTGCAACCCTTCCTGAAAGTATGACACGTATACCCAGTGCTATGTTTAATGAGTGTACAAAACTAAAAAAGGTTGTTATTCCCGAAGGGATAACGGATATTGCTTCGGGTGCCTTTGCGTCCTGCATCGAACTGACAGAGGTGATTATACCGAACAGTGTAACGGAAATAATGGATTTCGCATTTTTAGAGTGCAATATAACACAAATTACGATTCCAAAGGGTGTTAAGAAAATTGGAGATGGCGCATTAGGTTATGTTTTTACCGGTGAAGACAAAAAGGAAATTGTTAAGCTTGATGACTTTACAATTTGCGGATATACGGGTTCTTCCGCCGAATTTTATGCTAAGAATAACGGTTTCACTTTTATTGTGCTTGATGATACTTCTTCAAATTGCTCACACATTTGCCACAAGGGTGGAATTTCAAAATTCTTCTATAAAATAGCTTTGTTCTTTTGGAAAATCTTCAAAACAAATCAATACTGCTCCTGCGGTGCAAAGCATTATTAAATATATCGAATAAATCGATGCCCCATGGTTCGGCTTGAATCATGGGGTAACATTTTATCGAAAACTAAACAAAAAAGTCAACAAAAAACTCCGCAGTTCTTTCGAACCACGGAGTAATTTTTTGTATAAAGCCGAAATTATTTCTCAGCGATTGCAGCCTGAGCGGCGGCAAGTCTTGCGATGGGAACTCTGAACGGTGAGCATGAAACATAGTCAAGACCGATCTTGTGGCAGAACTCAACGGACGAGGGATCGCCGCCGTGTTCGCCGCAGATTCCGCAGTGAAGAGCGGGGTTAACCGGCTTGCCGAGGTCAAGAGTCATCTTCATGAGCTTGCCAACGCCGTTCTGGTCAAGCTTTGCAAACGGATCGTTTTCAAAAATCTTTGCGTCGTAGTAAGCGTCAAGGAACTTACCTGCGTCGTCACGGCTGAAGCCGAAGGTCATCTGAGTAAGGTCGTTGGTTCCGAAGCAGAAGAAGTCAGCTTCCTTTGCAATCTCATCAGCGGTGAGAGCGGCTCTCGGAATTTCGATCATTGTACCGACTTCGTACTTGAGGTCGGCGCCTGCTGCTGCGATTTCTGCGTCAGCGGTTTCAACAACGAACTTCTTAACATACTTGAGTTCCTTAACTTCGCCAACGAGCGGAATCATGATTTCCGGAACGATCTTCCAATCCGGATGTGCCTTTGAAACGTTGATTGCCGCACGGATAACAGCCTTGGTCTGCATCTTTGCGATTTCCGGATAGGTAACTGCAAGACGGCAGCCTCTGTGACCCATCATCGGGTTGAACTCATGGAGAGAAGCGATGATAGTCTTGATTGCTTCAACGCTCTTGCCCTGAGCCTTTGCGAGAGCTTCGATGTCAGCCTCTTCAGTCGGAACGAACTCGTGAAGCGGCGGATCAAGGAATCTGATGGTTACCGGGCAGCCTTCAAGAGCTTCGTAAAGCTTTTCAAAGTCAGCCTGCTGCATCGGAAGAATCTTGTTAAGAGCAGCTTCTCTTTCTTCAACCGTATCGGAGCAGATCATTTCACGGAATGCTGCGATTCTGTCAGCTTCAAAGAACATATGCTCGGTTCTGCAAAGGCCGATGCCTTCTGCGCCGAGTTCACGTGCTTTCTTAGCGTCTGCCGGAGTGTCGGCATTGGTTCTTACCTTGAGTTTTCTGTACTTGTCGGCCCAGGACATGATTCTGCCGAATTCGCCTGCGATTGTTGCGTCAACGGTCGGAATTTCACCGTCATAGATGTTACCGGTTGAACCGTCGATTGAAATTACGTCGCCTTCGTGGAAGGTCTTTCCTGCAAGGGTGAACTTCTTGTTAGCTTCGTCCATTGCGATGTCGGAGCAGCCCGAAACGCAGCAAGTACCCATACCGCGGGCAACAACGGCTGCGTGAGAGGTCATACCGCCGCGAACGGTGAGAATACCCTGAGAAGCCTTCATGCCGGTGATGTCTTCCGGTGAAGTTTCAAGACGAACAAGAACAACCTTCTTGCCCTGTGCTTTCCAAGCTGCTGCGTCGTCTGCCGTGAAGACGATCTGGCCGCAAGCAGCACCCGGCGAAGCACCGAGACCCTTGCCGATCGGGGTAGCGGTCTTAAGAACCTTTGCGTCGAACTGCGGGTGAAGAAGAGTGTCGAGGTTTCTCGGGTCGATCATTGCAACGGCTTCTTCTTCTGTTCTCATACCTTCGTCAACAAGGTCGCAAGCGATCTTGAGTGCAGCCTGAGCGGTTCTCTTTCCGTTTCTTGTCTGGAGCATGAAGAGCTTTCCGTGTTCAACGGTGAACTCCATGTCCTGCATATCTCTGTAATGATTTTCAAGAGTTGAGCAAACCTTTTTGAATTCTTCAAAAGCTTCGGGGAACTTCTGAGCCATTTCCTGAATGTGCATCGGGGTACGAACGCCGGCAACAACGTCTTCGCCCTGTGCGTTGGTGAGGAATTCACCGAAGAGTCCCTTTGCGCCGGTTGCCGGGTCACGGGTGAAAGCAACGCCGGTTCCGCAGTCGTCGCCCATGTTGCCGAATGCCATTGACTGAACGTTAACGGCAGTACCCCATGAATACGGGATATCGTTGTCACGACGGTAAACGTTTGCACGCGGGTTGTCCCATGAACGGAAAACGGCCTTGATTGCGCCGAAGAGCTGTTCCTTCGGATCCGACGGGAAATCGGCGCCGATCTTTGCCTTGTATTCAGCCTTGAACTGAGAAGCGAGTTCCTTGAGGTCGTCTGCGGTAAGCTCAACGTCCTGAGTAACGCCGCGGTCAGCCTTCATCTTGTCGATGAGTTCTTCAAAGTACTTCTTTCCGACTTCCATAACAACGTCGGAGTACATCTGAATGAAACGTCTGTAGCAGTCCCAAGCCCAACGGGGATTGTTTGACTTTTCTGCGATTACGGCAACAACGTCTTCATTAAGGCCGAGGTTGAGGATTGTGTCCATCATACCGGGCATTGAAGCTCTTGCGCCGGAACGAACGGAAACGAGAAGCGGGTTCTCTTTATCGCCGAACTTTTTGCCGGTTGTTGCTTCAAGAAGGTCAATGTTCTTCATGATTTCGGCGCGGATTTCATCATTGATCTGTCTGCCGTCTTCATAATACTGAGTGCAGGCTTCGGTTGAAATTGTGAAGCCCTGGGGAACGGGGAGACCGAGAGAGGTCATCTCTGCAAGGTTTGCGCCCTTACCGCCAAGGAGCTCACGCATGTTTGCGTTACCTTCCTTGAACTGGTATACATATTTTTTGCTCATCGGAATCATCCTCCTGTAAATAATAATTAACAAAAGTTAGTTTTGACAGAGAAAAGCGCAGAAAACCACACTTTTCACCATTCAAAAAATTTTAGCAAATTTTGAAAGTAAAATCTATTGATTTTTTATCTATAGATTGGGCCGGAATTTTGTAAATTTTGTAAAAATTTGCACAACTTACGCCAATTTTTGGCTCCAAGCACAAATTGAGGAAAAAAACAAGTCTTGTTTTTATTCCGTTTTAGGTGTATTAAATATACAAAGCCTCGGCCGGCGGCTAAGTTTTCAAAGAATCGTTTTGAACGTTTTTCAAAGCGGTTTTTGACGAAGAAAGGATAAAATATTATATATGAAAAAGAACCAAAGCATGACCGCTCTCATTGCGCTTTTCTCACGTGCATACCACACCAAAAAGAGCTTTCTTCCCGTTTATGACGATGAGCTTGCCGAAAAGTTTATGACAAAAGAGGAATACGAAACCGTTTCTTCTTCAATGAAAAACGGTTCGTCATTTTTTCTTCCGGACTTTGAAGGAACGAAGGAAGAGGTGCTTGAAAAAATCGTCAATGTTCGCCTTGCTCCGGCCGTTGTTTCAAGGAGCGCATTCTGCCTTGACGCTCTCAAAAATTCGGTAATGCTCGGCGCAAAGCAGTTCCTTCTTCTCGGTTCGGGTTATGACTCAATGCCGTACCGGGAAGAATTCAAAGGAAAGTTTCGTGCTTTTGATCTTGATAAAAATGAAATGATTGAAGAAAAGCTTCGCCGCCTTGAAAGGGCGAACGTTTCACATGACTATGTTTCCTTTGTCGGGTGCGACCTTTCGGCGGATTTTAAAGAAAGCCTTCTTTCGGCAGGTTTCAAAAAGGGCGAAAAAACTTTTGTGAGTATGCTCGGCCTTTGCCATTATCTTTCCGAAAATGAGTTCCGGTCACTTCTCGAAAAGCTTTCGTCCGTTCTTTGCGAGGGAAGCGATCTTGTTTTTGACTTCTACTCAAAAATGTCCGGCTTTGAGCCGACCGCTACGGAAAAGCTCGCCGAAGGCGCAGGGGAGGAAATGAAAAGCAGGTATTCTTACGCCGAAATTGAAAAGCTTCTTGAAAAAAACGGCTTCAAAATTTATGAGTATCTTGAAACGCAGGATATAAACAAAAGATTCTTTGAACTGCACAACCGATTCACGTCCGGAACCGGAATCATGAATTCGCCGGGAGACTTTTCTCTTTGCCGCGCGGTCAAAAAATGAAACGGCTTTGACCGAGTCGGTGCGCTTCGGTTATCTTTAGCTTGTAAAAAGGCTCAAAAAGTGATATACTGTAAAAAGTAAAATCCGCTTTTTATTTTTTCTTGAGGTGACTTACCGATGATTTCCGTTGCACTCGCCGCCTATAAAGGCGAAAAATATATTGAAGAACAGCTTTGCTCGATTCTTCCTCAGCTTTCGGCCGACGACGAAATAATCGTTTCCGACGACAGACCCGGCGGACCGACCGAAAAAATCGTTCGCTCGCTTATGGCGAAAGATTCGAGAATAATTTATGTTGAAGGAAAGGGAAAGGGTGTTGTTCAGAATTTTGTCAATGCAATCAGATACTGCAAAGGAGATAAAATTTTTCTTTGCGACCAGGACGACGTTTGGCTTCCGAACAAAGTTTCAAGGGTTACCGAAGCGTTTGAAAACGGTGCAACCCTTGTTCTTCACAACGCTTATGTCACGGACGAAAACCTTAATATCACCGACTATTCCTTCTTTCAAAAAAGAGGAAGCAAAAAAGGCTTTTTTCGCAATATCGTGAAAAATTCATATATGGGCTGCTGCATGGCGTTTGACAGAAAGCTTCTCAAAAAAATCATGCCGATTCCGAGATATGTCCCGATGCACGACCAATGGATCGGCCTTATGGGAGAAAAGTTCGGAAAAGTTGAGTTCATTGACGCTCCGCTCATTTATTACAGAATCCACGGAAACAACGTTACGGGCGGCAAAACTTCGTTCCGTCAAAAGGTGCAATGGAGAAGATATCTTCTCAAAAGGCTTTTTGTGCGTATTGTTTTCAATAGATAAAAGGAGAAAAATATGAAAGATTACACTGTTTCGGTCTGCATCGTAACTTATAACAGCCGTGAGATTATCGAAAGGACAATCAACAGCATCCTTGAGCAGACAAAGGGCGTAAAGCTTGACTTTTTTGTTGTTGACAACGCTTCGACGGACAGAACGCCGCAGTTTATCCGTTCCCGTTTTCCCGAAATCACCGTGATTGAAAACCGGACGAATCTCGGCTTCGGTGCGGCGCACAACAAGGTTATTCCCAAACTTAAATCAAAATATCACATCGTTGTCAACCCGGATACTATCCTTAAAAGCAATGCGATTTTGACGCTATGCGATTATGCGGACGAACATGAAAACGTCGGTCTTCTTTCGCCTCAGATTAAATTCGACGACGGAAGGGTTCAGCAACTCGGAAAGCGCAATCCGACTTTCCGCTATCTCGGTTCGCACTGGTTCCACAAGGGTGATATTCCGTCGAAAACGATGATTGAATATTGTATGCTTGACGTTCCGGACAACGAGGTTGCCGAAATTTCAAACGCAACCGGCTGCTTCATGTTTTTCAGAACGGAAGCGTTCAAAGAGCTCGGCGGCTTTGACGAACGGTTTTTCATGTATCTTGAGGACTGCGACATAGCAAGACGAATCAGCGAAAGCAGAAAGTATAAAGCTCTCTTTTTCCCGATGGCCGAAGTTACCCATCTTTGGGAGCGTGAAAGCAAAAGGAACAAAAAACTCCTTGCGATTCACATTCATTCGATAATTTCTTATTTCCTCAAATGGGGAATCAAAATCTGGTAAGGGTGCGTTCATGAAAAGTTTTTTATATAGGTTTTACGCCTTCCTTTTTAATCTTTCCGCACTCCTTTTTCCGCTGAAAGAAAACCGTGCGGCGTTCATTTCAATGCACAACGAAAATTTCAACGACAGCCTCGGCGAGGTTATGCGTGAATTTCAAAGCCGAGGTTTTGACTGCGTTTCGATAACACGCCGTGACCTTGACGTGAAACTCAAAAACATTCCGCGCGTTTTCGGATTTTTCTTTCGCAAGAGCCGGCTTCTCGCTTCGTCAAAGTATGTTTTTCTTAATGACAACTTCATGCCGATGGCTTTTCTGAATTTCAAAAAAGGCGCCGTCGTCACTCAGCTTTGGCATGCGGAGGGTGCATTTAAACGCTTCGGTCTTTCGATTAAACAACCGGAGAATGTCAGAAAAAACGAGATTGCCGGAAACAAAAGGCTCAGCTATGTTGTTTGTTCGTCGAAGAGCGTTGCTCCGATTTATGCCGAAGCTTTCGGCATGAGGGAAGAACAGGTTCTTCCTCTCGGCGCACCGAGAGCCGATTACCTTTTAAAAGAGGAAAACAAAACGAAAGCCGTGACGAAAATCGAAAACCTTTTTCCCGCTTCAAAAGGAAAGCAGATTCTTCTTTACGCTCCGACGTTTCGGGACACCAAAGAGGAAAACGAAAAACTTCTTTCAAATTTTGATTTTGAACTTTTCAAAAGGGAGTTCGTCGATGAATATGCAGTTTTTGTAAAACTTCATCCTCAGGTTCACGAAAACGTGAGTTTGCCGTCCTTCGCTTTTGACGTTACGGAGTATGATGATGTTCGGGAGCTTGTCCTTGCGGCCGACGTTCTCGTTACGGATTATTCTTCGATCTGCATGGACTTTTCTCTCCTTTCAAAAAAGACGGTTTTCTTTGCCTTTGACGAAGAAAAGTATACCAAAGAAAGAAACTTCTGCTTTGATTACAAAACCGAACTCCCGGGAGAAATCGCAAAAACAACCGAAGAAGTTATCGAACTTCTCCGTGCCGAACCCGATGAGGAAAAGAACAAAAAGTTCAGAGACAAAAACTTTGATTTCCTTGACTGCGAAAGCGCAAAACGTGTTGCCGACGCAATAATCGCAAAAGCACAAAACAAAGAATAAAACGAAGGAATTGCCAGGCATCGAAAGCCGGCAATTCCTTCGTTTTTATGTCAAACAAAAAGCACGAAAAAGCTTATTCGTCAAAAAGCGGAGTCGAAAGATATCTGTCTCCTGTGTCGGGAAGAAGGGCAACGATTGTTTTGCCTTTGTTTTCCGGACGTTTTGCAAGCTCGATTGCCGCCGCAACTGCTGCGCCGGAAGAAATTCCGACGAGGACGCCTTCTTCTCTTCCGATGCGTTTTCCGTATGCAAACGCATCTTCGTTGCTGACGGAAATGATTTCGTCATAAACCTTTGTGTTGAGAACGTCGGGAACGAAGCCTGCGCCGATTCCCTGAATTTTGTGGGCGCCCGCAACGCCGGTTGAAAGAACGGCGGAGGAAGCCGGTTCAACGGCAACAACCTTTACGTTCGGATTCTGCTCTTTGAGGTATTCGCCGACTCCGGTTAATGTTCCGCCTGTGCCGACGCCGGCAACAAAGATGTCAACTTTTCCGTCGGTATCTTCCCAAATTTCGGGACCGGTTGATTTTTTGTGTGCCAGAGGGTTCGCCGGATTGACGAACTGACCGGGAATGAAGCTGTTCGGGGTGCTGTTTGCAATTTCCTGTGCCTTTGCGATTGCACCTTTCATTCCCTTTGCGCCTTCGGTGAGAACGAGCTTTGCGCCGTAAGCCTTCATGAGCTTTCTTCTTTCGACGGACATCGTTTCGGGCATGACGATTGTGATTTCGTAACCCTTTGCGGCGGCAACGGCGGCAAGGCCGATTCCCGTGTTTCCGCTCGTCGGTTCAATGATTACCGAGCCCTTTTTCAAAAGGCCTTTTTCCTCCGCATCTTCGATCATTGCTTTCGCAATTCTGTCTTTGACCGAACCTGCGGGGTTGAAATATTCAAGTTTTGCAAGGATTCTTGCTTCGAGATTTTCGTTCTTTTCAATGTGAGAAAGCTCCAAAAGAGGAGTTCTTCCGATGAGTTCGGATGCTGATTTATAAATTTTTTCTGCCATGGTTAGCACTCCTTATTTAACTGCCTCAAAGCCGTGTTCGAGGTCTGCAATGATGTCGTCAATATGTTCGGTTCCGATTGAAAGGCGAACGGTGTTCGGCTTGATTCCGCCGGCAAGAAGTTCTTCTTCCGAAAGCTGAGAATGAGTTGTCGAAGCCGGGTGAATAACAAGACTCTTAACGTCCGCAACGTTTGCAAGAAGGGAGAAAAGCTCAAGGCTTTCGGTGAATTTCTTTGCTTTTTCCGCGTCGCCCTTGATTTCAAAAGTGAAAATCGAGCCTGCACCGTTCGGAAAATATTTGTCATAAAGTTCCTTTTCTTTGCCCGTGGCAAGCGAAGGATGGTTGACTTTTTCAACCTGCGGATGGTTCTTGAGAAATTCAACAACTTTGAGGGCGTTTTCAACGTGGCGTTCAACGCGAAGCGAAAGTGTTTCAAGTCCCTGAAGAAGAAGGAATGAGTTGAACGGAGAAATTGTTGCGCCCTGATCTCTCATGAGCGTTGTGCGAAGCTTAAGGATATATGCGAGATTTCCGCATGCCTTTGAAAAAACAACGCCGTGATATGACGGGTTCGGTTCGGTGATTCCGGGGAACTTGTCGTTCCGGGTCCAGTCGAACTTTCCGCTGTCAACAACAACACCGCCCATAACGGTTCCGTGGCCGCCGATGAACTTTGTTGCCGAATGAACAACAATGTCTGCTCCGTGTTCAATCGGACGGATGAGATACGGGGTTGCGAAAGTGCTGTCAACGATGAAGGGAATTCCGTGCCTGTGAGCAACGTCGGCAATCGCTTCAATGTCAATTACGTCCGAGTTCGGGTTGCCGAGCGTTTCGGCGTAAAGAAGCTTTGTGTTGTCCTTGATGGCATTTTCAAAAGCGTCAATGTCCGACGGGTCAACAAAAGTTACGTCAAGACCCTGATCTTTGAGCGTATTCGCAAAAAGGTTGTATGTTCCGCCGTAAAGGTTTGCGGAGGAGACGATGTGGTCGCCGGCTCTTGCAATGTTCTGAACGGCATAAGTGATTGCGGCCGAACCGGAAGCGGTTGCGAGCGCTGCGGCGCCGCCTTCAAGCGCTGCGATTCTTTCTTCAAAGACGGATGAAGTCGGGTTCATGAGACGGGTATAGATGTTTCCGCCTTCGGCGAGACCGAATCTTCCTGCAGCCTGAGCGGAGTCCTTGAAAACGTAAGAAGTTGTCGCATAGATCGGAACGGCTCTTGCATCCGTTGCGGGGTCGGGTCTTTCCTGTCCTGCGTGAACCTGGATTGTTTCAAATTTATAATTACTCATTTTTATCGTTCCTTTCAATTTCGGATGATTTTTTTCGATTTGTGCTTTTTGCTTTAAAGGTCAACATCGTGACATTCGTCCGAATCTTGAATTGAAACGAAGAAGCTTTGGAAGGATGCTTTGCATTTGCAATACCCACCTTTCTTGTAGGTTGCAGAGATTATAGCACTGTCGGTTTGCCTTGTCAATAGGATTTTCTTATATTTCACCCGCAGAGTTATAGCAAAAATTTATGTCGGGTTATCGACGTTGGCTTTCCGGAGATGGAGTGCAAGTGTATACTATTATTACATTATAAATCCCCGAAAAGTTCAAAAGAAAATCCTTGCCTTCTTTTCCGATATGGGTTACAATGTAAAAAAAGCGGAGGAAAAAAGAATAATTTTTAAGAAAAGCGGCCTTGAAACCCACTTTCTTTTTATTACCTCTTGAATTTCTGCTGTTTTTAGTATAAAATATACAATATGACTACTTAAAAACGTACTGATTTTTTATTCAGTTTGGAGGTTTTGTATGAATTATTCGCTTACTAAGGCTCAAGCAAAAGAGCTTATTTCCGGAAAGCTTTCTCATTACTTCGGCGTCTCCGTCAGCGAGGCGACCGACGATCAGTATTATAAAGCGGTTGCTCTCATTGTCCGCGAGCTTATGCATGAGGGCGTTCGTGAGTTCAGAAAAAAGGCCGAACAGTCCGATTCAAAAAAGATTTATTACCTCAGCATGGAATTTCTCATGGGTCGTTCGCTCAAAAACAACCTTTTCAATCTCGGCTTGACGAATACCTTCGCTTCGGCGCTCAAGGATTTCGGAATCAATCTTGAAAAGCTTTATGACTGCGAACCGGACGCCGGCCTCGGAAACGGCGGCCTCGGACGTCTTGCCGCTTGCTATCTTGACGGCCTTGCAACTCAGGGTTACAACGGAATGGGATACAGTATTCTTTACGAATGCGGAATCTTTAAGCAAAAGCTTGTTGACGGTTGGCAGACGGAACTTCCCGATTTTTGGCTTCCCGGCGGCGAGGTTTGGCTCGTTCCGAGAGACGAAGAAAAAGTTGAAGTCAGCTTCGGCGGCCAAATTATCGACAATTGGGACAATCAGTATCACTCGGTTGAAAACGTCGGAGACACAAAAATTACTGCCGTTCCTTATGACATGTTTGTTTCCGGAAACGGCGGAAATGGTTACAGCATTCTTCGCCTTTGGAAGTCAAAGGCTCCGTCGCTTGACATGCATCTTTTTGACCAGGGACAGTATATGAAGGCTATGGAACAGGCTGCAATGGCCGAGGTCATCAGCAAGATTCTTTATCCTTCGGATAATCATCCGGAAGGAAAGAGCCTTCGCCTCAAGCAGCAGTATTTCCTCGTCTCCGCTTCGGTTCAGGATATTGTCAAGAGACATCTTCGCCATTTTTCGACGATGGAAAACTTTGCGGAAAAGAACGCAATCCACATCAACGATACTCATCCGACTCTTTCGATTCCCGAACTCATGCGTATTTTGCTTGACGAATGCGGCTACGGTTGGGACGATGCGTGGAGGATTGTTACCGCAACCTGCGCCTATACGAACCACACCGTTATGAAAGAAGCCCTTGAATGCTGGCCCGAAAGCCTCATTCAGTCGCTTCTTCCGAGAATTTATCAAATTGTTAAGGAAATCGACAACAGATACCGTGCCCACATTTGGGAGATGACTCACGACGCCGGAAAGGTTGAAGAGCTTGCCGTAATTTCCGGCGGTGTTGTCAGAATGGCGAACCTTTGCGTTGCCGCCTGCCACAGCGTCAACGGTGTTTCCGCCCTTCACAGCCAGATTCTCAAAGACTCTCTTTTCAATGAATACTATAAACTTACTCCGGAAAAGTTTACGAACGTGACTAACGGAATTGCTCACCGCCGTTGGCTTTGCCAGGCGAATCCGGAACTTTCAAAGCTCCTTGAAGGACTCATCGGAAAGGGCTTTGTCACCGACGCTTCGGAGCTTTCAAAGCTTGCTCAGTATAAAAACGACAAGTCCGTTCTTGAAGCGCTCGGAAAAGTTAAACTTCACAACAAAGAAAATTTTGCCGCACTCATCAAAAAGAAGACCGGAATCGAACTTGATCCGACCTCCGTTTTTGACGTTCAGGTCAAACGCCTTCATGAGTATAAGCGTCAGCATCTCAATGCTTTCCAGATTGTTGCAAAGTATCTTGAAATCAAGGCCAATCCGAACGGAAACTATGTTCCGCATACCTATATCTTCGGCGCAAAGGCCGCGTCGGGATACTTTATGGCAAAGAAGATCATCAGCTTCATCGTTGCTCTTGCCGACCTTGTCAACAACGATCCGGACGTCAAGGGAAGACTTAAAATTGTTTATGTTGAAGATTATAACGTAACCGCCGCCGAAAGACTTATGCCGGCCGCAGACATCAGTGAGCAGATTTCTCTTGCAGGTACCGAAGCGAGCGGAACCGGAAACATGAAGCTTATGCTTAACGGTGCAATCACTCTCGGAACGCTTGACGGCGCAAACGTTGAAATTCATGAAGCTGTCGGAGACGAAAACATGATTCTTTTCGGAATGACAACGCCCGAAGTCAACGACCTTAAGCGAACGGGTTACGATCCGATGAATTATTTCAACAACAATCCGGAGCTTCGTGCCGTTATCGAGTTCGTTCAGCACGGAATCGGTTCAAAGCAGTTCCCCGAAATCGGAAACACGATTATTCACCACGATCCGTACATGGTTCTTGCCGATTTTGCCGATTACAGAAACGCTCAGAAGAAAATTGATACCCTTTGGGCGGATAAAACCCATTGGAATCAGATGTCGCTTCTCAATATTGCCGGTGCGGGACGTTTTGCCGCAGACCGCGCGGTCAACGATTACGCACGCGATATTTGGCACACGAAGCCCGTAAAATAAGTTCGTTTTCATAAGGTGATATATAATGAAAAAAGCTGTTATTTTTGACCTTGACGGAACGCTTCTCAACACTCTCGGCGACCTTGCTTCAAGCGTGAACTTTGCGCTTCGTGAGTGCGGCTATCCCGAAAGGACGGTTGACGAGGTACGCTCCTTCATCGGAAACGGGGTAATCATGCTCATGCGCCGCAGTGTTCCGAAAGGCACGAATGAAGCGGACGAAAAAGCCTGCTTTGAAAAATTCAGAGCGTATTATCTTGAGCATATGGAAGACACGACCGCACCTTATGACGGCGTGAATGAGCTGATTGAAAAGCTTTCGGCGCGGGGAATAAAAACCGCCGTTGTTTCAAACAAGCTCGATGCGGGAGTCAAGGGACTTTGCGAAAAGTATTTTCCGGGTCTTACCTGCGCTTTCGGCGTGAACAACGAGAGCGAAAGAAAGCCCGCTCCGGCGAACGTTTTCAAAGCGCTTTCAAAGCTCAAGGTTGAAAAAAGCGAGGCGCTTTATGTCGGAGACAGTGAGGTTGACGTTCAAACGGCGCAAAACGCAGGTCTTGAAATGGTCGGTGTGACGTGGGGCTATCGCAGCCGTGAAACGCTCGTTTCATCGGGTGCAAATCACATTGTCGAAAAGCCGGAAAAGCTTCTCGATCTTGTTTGATATATTGAAATTCGTAACAAAAATCCGTCGGGTAAAAGCAAAATTTTTCCTCGACGGATTTTTTGAAAACCTTTGAAAAAACCGGCGAAAAAAATTGAAAAAACTCTTGACAAAAGAATGAAAATAGTATATATTATACAAGTCGTCGATACGGCAAACACGACGATTCAATAACAGCTATTTGGGAGCATAGCTCAGCTGGGAGAGCATCTGCCTTACAAGCAGAGGGTCACAGGTTCGAGCCCTGTTGTTCCCACCAA
>CAKTFN010000002.1 GCA_934561055.1 uncultured Eubacteriales bacterium | reverse complement strand
ACTATATCTTTCTATCCGTCCGCTCCGCTGGGGGTACTTTTGTCGATTGAAACAAAAGTACCCAAAAGTTCGCTTTTAAGTACGCCGCATTTGGTGAGCGAATTTTGATTTGCGGGGGAAAATCAAAATATCGTCCACCGATGCGGCTTTAGCTATGTTGTTCATATCCCTTCACAATTATACAGAAAGAAAAATCCGCCTGTAGTACAAAGCCGTCGGTGCCCATTGTCTTAAAGCAAAGATTCAAGACAACAATATTCTTCTTTTCCTCGTGCGGATTTTAAGCGTGAACTTTTCCACTTACGCTTACTTGAATGTTGAAAAAATTTAAAGGAAGGGAATATTTCAAAATAAAGAACAAGGAATCCGCGGAGAAAAGGAAAGCAGAAAACAATCTTTTCAGTTTCATCTGACTGAAAATCATGACAGAGTGTGGTTTAAAGATAATAGCGGATTGGTGTTTTTGAAAAGTGAGATTAGCAGACGAAACCGTTGTAGCCGCATCGGAAGCCGATATTTTCCTTTTTCCCCCGCAAAAGGGAAATTCGGTTTCCAAATGCGGCGTACCAAAAAGAGTGTTTTTGGGTACTTTTGGGACGACAGCCAAAAGTACCCCCAGCGGAGCGGACGGATAGAAAGATATAGTACACGGTGCGAATCAAAGCGACAGCATAAAAAAATAAGCCTTAGCGTAGGAAGTCCCTCCCTCAGTCGGCAGAGCCGACAGCTCCCTCACAGGAGGGCGCCAAAGAAAAGCGATTCAACAATTGTCTTGCTTTGAGTATTTCAGCCGACAGTCAAAAGTACCCCCGGTACAACGGTCGTATATAAATTAAAAAGATAAAACGTGCGGTTAAAGGAACAACATTAAAAAAATAAGCCGTAGCGCAGGAATTCCCTCCCTCAGTCGGCAGAGCCGACAGCTCCCTCACAGGAGGGCGCCAAAGGAAAGTGATTCAATAATTGTTCTGTTTCGGGAATTTCAGCTGACAGTCAAAAGTACCCCCGGTACAGCGGTAGTATATAAATTAAAAAGATGAACCGTGCGGTTTAAGGAACAACACCCCAAAAAAGCCGTAGCGTAGGAAGTCCCTCCCTCAGTCGGCAGAGCCGACAGCTCCCTCACAGGAGGGAGCCAAAGAAAAGCAATTAAATAATTGTCCTGTTTCGGGAATTTCAGCGGACAGCCAAAGTACCTCCGGCGGAGCGGACGGATGTAAAATTAAAGATGAAACGTGCGATTTAAGTAAGAACATCAAAAGAATAAGCCACAGCGCAGGAAATCTCTCCCTCGCAGAAATGAACCCAAAAAGCTTTCATAACACAGAAAAAAGGCTTCGGAATTTTCCAAAGCCTTTTTCAAATCATTCCGCCGAGCGGAAGGTAACTTTTGCCGAGAAAAGGTCGCCGATAATTTCAATGTCAAGCGTTCCGCCCTGGAGAGCGGCAAGATTGTCTGCAATCGAAAGACCGAGACCGTTGCCTTCGCTCGTTCTTGAGCTGTCTCCGCGAACAAAGCGGGCTTTGAGTTCTTCGGGCGAAATATTCAGCCTTCCCTCGGAAATATTTCTGATCGTTACCGAAGCACCGTTCGTCTCTTTTTGAAGCGTCATGTAAACTCTTGTGTGCGGCATTGCGTACTTTTTGACGTTGCTCATGAGGTTGTCAAGAACCCGGTGAGAAAGCTTTCCGTCCGCAAGAACAAAAAGTTCTTCGCTTCCCTCTTCAACAATCAGCTCAAGTCCCTTCGCTTCAAATTCGTCCTCATACTCCCCTTCAATCTGCATTGCAAGTTCGTTAAGGCTCATTTTTATCAGTTCAACGTTGATTGCGCCGGATGAAGCTTTTGACGCTTCAACAAGGTCTTCAATCAGCTTTTTGAGCCGCTCGCTTTTTTCTTTGAGAACGGCAATATAGCTTTGAGCTGTTTCGTCGGCAATTTCACAGCGTGAAAGAAGGTCGGTGTAATTGATGATTGACGTCAGCGGTGTTTTGAGGTCGTGCGAAACGTTGGTGATGAGCTCCGCTTTCATTTTCTCTTCCTTGACCGCATTGTCAACGGCAATGCTCAACCCTTCGCCGAGGTGCATGATGTCCGTTGCGGCCCTTCTGATCGAACCGGGCATTTTGCCCATATCAATCTGAACGTTGTATTTTCCGTTTCTGATTTCACCGAGGGCGTTGAACAGTTTTCTGACGTTGTACGCATAGTAAACCGCATAGCCGAGAGCGCCGATGTCATAGATAACGAGAAGTATTCCGAAGAAAATTCCGCCGATGCTCGGATTATAACTGATTACCGAGATAAGGCACGGAAGACCGATAACGATGTTCGGCAAGAGGACAAAGAGCGTAATTTTTTTCAAAACGTCGTTGAGAACGTCTTTATAGATTTTTTCCGTTTTCGGATGGGATTTGACCTTTCTTTTGATTGAAACAATGATTCGTCCGAGAAGGAAGTTCTTGAAAAGCGAACGGTTCTTGATATGGCGTGCAAGGTACAAAATCCAGTCGAGCAAAAACGCACACGCACTGACAGAACAGAGAACAATAATAAAATAATGCCAAAACGTTACAGGCTGACTGTAATATGTGACTGCGTCACGCAGAGAAACTATATTTTCCCCTGCGTTGATGAAACAGAAAACTGCGCCCGTCACGATTCCGGCGATTGCGCCGAGGTCGATGCACGTTCTCAAAAGGGTGAAAATTCCGTCCGCCGGCGCCATGTGAACTTCGTCATCCTCCGGCCTTCTTCCGGCAACAATTACAAGATAAACCGTGAGAATAAGGAAGAAAACAAAAAACAGAACAATTCTGAACAGTGCGGCGCGAACTTCATTCTGCGCTGTTTTTGATTCGGAAAGAACATTTTCAAACGGTTCCTGCGAACCGACTGTTGAGGAAACAAGGTCATTGTCGGTAAAGAAAGAATCGGTTGAAACATAAATTACATACTTCCCACTGAGGAAGAAAAAGTCATTGTTCAGCGTGGTGCAAACAGTTGATACATAACCCAATGCCGTGCCTTCGCCGTTCAAGGATTTTGAAGAAACCGAACTGTGATTACCTGAGGCGAGCCTGCATGAAAAGCCGAACGGAGCGTTAACAATCAGGTTTTCTGCGTCTTCAAGCGAAGAGTTGGCGGAATCAAAGTTTTCAGTGTTTGAAAAGATGATTTTTCCGCTTTTCTCGTCTGCAATTATAATTGAAGCGTGGGAGAATTTTTTGAATTCTTCCCTGTAATATTCTGCCTTTTGTTTAAAATCGGCATAGCTCTTTACGGTTTCGGTTTTATAGTCTGAAAAATCCGAATCGGATATATCCGAAGAGCTGATTTTGCTTCCGTCAATGAAAATTTCATAATAACCGTCATAGGTTTCTCTTGTATTTATATCATACAAGGAGCATATTTCGATAACATTTTCCGGATTGCTTGCTTTCTTTTTGATATTGCCCGGAACCGATGTTTGGGTGAACACGGACGAATCATCGTCATAATTATTAGGAACCACACGGGTAACCGATTCATCGCTTATTTGTTTACGCGAACTTGTTGCCGTCACCGGAGAAGTTGTTCTTTCTTCGGTGTATTCGTCATAATCCTCCTCGTCTTCTTCACAGAGAATGCTGTCAAGATAATCGGTATAGCTTGAATACATATTTCCGTTGCTGTCGGTAACATAATTATTATTATACGAACCGTCTTGGCAAAGTTTAACTCCGTTTTCAATATAGCATGTATGATTTCCGAGACGTTTGAGTGTAATTTTCTTGCCCTCAAGATAGGAAAGCATAGTTGAAAACAACGCCGTTCCGCTTTCGACTGAAACGTTTTTCCTAATATCGGCTTTTATTTTTTCAAGCAAAAGTTCGTTTTTTTCGGCAATGGCGGCTTTATAGTTTTCATAATCCTTTTCGCTGCCGGATTTATAAACGAGTTTTGTTTTGACTGCCGCCTCGCAGTATTCGGTGAGTGCGTCTTTGAACCTTGCGCCGTGAATTGCAAGGTAATCGCCCTTCTGAAAATACGAGTAAACAATGTCGCCTTTTTCCACATCTTTAAATGCGCTTATAAAAAGAGCAAATGAATTATACACCGCCAGCGTGAAAAACAGCAGCGCAAGGAAAAACGCAACCGTTTTTGTTAATTTTGACCTACTGAATTTTTTCAATTTTGTATCCAATGCCCCACACCACCTTTATGTATTTTGGGTTCTTTGAGTCGATTTCAATTTTCTCACGGATGCGTCTGATGTGAACGGTAACGGTTTTTTCCGAAGAGAAGGCGTTCTCGTTCCAAACGTGTTCGTAAATTTGGTTCGACGAAAGCGTTCTTCCGAGATTTTCCATCAGGTACTTCACGATTTTATACTCCGTTGCCGTCAGGCGAACCGGCTCTCCGTCAACGGTAACTTCGTGCGCTTCGGTGTCAATCGAAAGTCCGCCCGTTGTGATTACGGAAGCTTTTTGCGCAATACTTCCGAGCGAGCAGAAGCGGCGAATCTGCGACTTTACCCTTGCAAGAAGCTCAAGAGGGCTGAACGGTTTTGTAACGTAATCGTCGGCTCCGAAGCCGAGCCCTGCAATTTTGTCCGTGTCCTCGCTTTTTGCGGAAAGGAAAATCACGGGAACGTTGCTTTTTTCACGCAGCTTCACCGTTGCCGTGATGCCGTCCATGACCGGCATCATGATGTCCATGATTACGCAGTGAACCTCGTTTTTTGAAAGAACGTCAAGAGCCTCCTTTCCGTTGAAAGCGGAAAGGACGTTATAGCCTTCCGTTTTAAGATAGATTGCCGTTGAATCGACGATTGCTTTGTCGTCGTCGCAAACCAAAACGTTATACATCAAATTATCCCTCCGGGTTATCGACTGTAATTATATTAGCCTCAAAAAATTAAAAGTGACTGCCATAATTATAACAAATATATTACGATTTTATTTTCATTTCCGGAACTGTCCGACAGACACTTCTTGACACAATGATTAAAGCGATGTATTATTGACCCATAAAGAAAAAGGAGGAACAGCAATGCCTTATATCGAACTTAAAACAACAGCAAAAATTACCGACTCAAAAGCCGACTCGCTCAAAGCCGCCTTCGGAAAAGCGATTGAATGTTTTCCCGGAAAGACGGAAAGCTGGCTCATGGTGAATCTCGAAGGCGACCGGAAAATGTACTTCAAGGGAAAGAACGACGCAGATTGCGCAATGATTTCCGTTGACCTTCTCGGTTCGGTTTCTTCCCCCGCTTCCGAAAAGATGACGAAAGCACTTTGCTCCGTAATGGAAAACGAACTTTCGATTTCGCCGGACAAGGTTTATGTGAAATACACGGGTTTTTCCGATTGGGGCTGGAACAACGGAAATTTTTAAACCGAAAAACAAAAAGCAAGGTTGCCGCATATTCTCTGTGGCAACCTTGCTTTTTAATTATGAAAACTTTTATCCTTTTTTCATCGCAAAAATTTTCGGAATATTTTTAATTCTGTTCAGTGCCTTCCTGTGAGGCGGCACGCAGTACCGAAAAAAGTCCGGCTTAAGAAAAGTTTTTGCAAAAAGCTCTTTCTCGGCCGGAGGGCGGAAGCTTCATGCCGCCGAAGGCGAATTCTTCAGCCTGACCGTGAACTGCGTTCCGTGCTGAAGTTCGCTTTGAACGTCAATCGTTCCGTCGCAAAGGTCAACGAGCCGTTTTACGATTGAAAGGCCGAGTCCGTGGCCGTTTGAGTTTCGGCTTTCGTCCGCCTGATAAAACTTGTCAAAAATGTGTTCAATCGTTTTTTTACTCATTCCGCAGCCGCTGTCACGGATGACAACAACGGCGTAGCCGTTTTCCTCTTTTGCCGAGCAAAAGATTGAACCGCCTTTGTCGGTGCATTTAATTGCGTTTTTGATGAGGTTGTCCCAAATGTGAGAAACAATGTCCTCGTTTCCGAAGAAGAAAATCTTGTCAAAGTCGCCTTCAACGGAAATGTCCTTTTCCTGCCATTCGTTTTGAAGGCGAATCACCGAACGCCGGAGCTGTTCGTCAAGGGAATATAGCTTTTTGTCCGGAATAATTGACGTGTTTTCAAAGCGCGAAAGGAGAAGAAGATTCGTCGTCATCGCCGTCAGATACTTCGACTCGTCAATGATGATGTCGGCGTATTCTTTTTGCTCTTCGGTGAGAGGACCGTTTTTGAGCCGCTTTGCAAAGCCGCTGATTGAAGCGACGGGCGTTTTGTATTCATGAGAAACAATGTCAACAAAGTCGTTCCGCATTTTTTCAATGCTTCCGAGTTCTTCGGCGGTTTTGTTGATTGTTTCCATCAGTTCACGGATTTGAAGCTTTTCGTCCTTCGTTTCAAGTCGAATGTTGTAATCACCCGTTCCGAGCCGGTCAATCGCCTGAACCGCTTTGTAAAGCGGCTTTGTGTACCGTGAAAAAACAATGCTTGAAACAATTGCGCCGATGATGTTGCAAACGAGGAAAACAATCGCCGCAATCCAAAGCGCACCGGAACCGTTTGGACGAATAATTTTAAAATGGGTAAAAAGATAGTATATTGCAATCGTCAGAAGAACCGACGCAAGAAGAATCAGAAAAACAATCAGCGACATTGCGGTTCGGATGCTTCGTTTGATTTGCTTCGGATTATAGATTTTTTTCTTTTTTTCTCTGCTCATTGAACCTTACTTCTTTTCGATGACGCTCATATATCCGAAGCCTCGAACGGTTTTGATATAGAAGTCGCCGTTATTTTTGAATTTTTCACGAAGGCGGTTGATGTGAACCTCAACGGTATGCTCGTCGCTTTCCGAGTCAAAGTCCCAGATTTCGTCCATAATCTGATGCTTTGTAAAAAGGTGGTTCGGATAAGAAAGAAGCTTGAAAAGGAGCATGAATTCCTTCGGAGAAAGAACAATCTGCTTTCCGTCAACGTCGGCGGTCATCGAACCGTAATCGAGCGTTGTTTTTCCGATTGTCAGCCGTTTTTCGGCGGCAATTTTCGAGCGGCGCAAAAGCGCTTCGATTCGCCAAAGAAGCTCCTCTTCGTCGAACGGTTTTGTGAGAAAATCGTCCGTTCCGACTTCAAAGCCCTTTTTCTTGTCCTCATGAGAAATTTTTGCCGTGAGCATGAGAACGGGCAATTCGCACTTGCATGAGCGCAGTGTTTTTGTGAATTCGTAACCGTCCATTTCGGGCATCATGATATCGACAACGGCAAGGTCAACGTGGTGAGCGTCCGTAACGGCGAGCGCCTCAAGTCCGTTTTGTGCGCTGTAGCAATTATAGCCCGCATCTTTTAAAATCGCAAGAATAAGACTTCTTACATGGCTGTCGTCTTCAACGACAAGAATATTGAACATATTATTTTCCGCCTTCAGAAAGATTTGATTCTTTTTCTATATAGTAGCACAGATCGCCGACCGTGTCAAAGTCAACGGAATCTTTGAATTCAAAACCGAAACGGTCTTCAATAATGATTGAAAGCATCATCATTTCAAGCAAGCTGAGGAAAAGGTCGGATGCCTGTAAAGCGAAACGTATTTTTGGCGAGTGTATATTTTGTTTTCACCGTCATTTTTTTCACCTCTCTGTCCGAGTTTACTTTGAAAGGATATTCCCTTTTTTTCAACAAAACCTCAACTTTTTCGACCGGAAAAAATTTTTTGAACTCTTCAAAGATTTTTTAAAAAACTTGAGCTTTCGTTGAGAAAAGGGGTGTATCTTGTCGGCAGAAAAAGAAAAGAGCGGAAAAAACTTCCGCAAAAATAAAAAAGAAGGAAGATAAAATGAAAACAGAAAAAACGGGTGTTTTTGCAGAGGGAATGTGCTTTGAAAAAATCGTTTGGATTTTTCTTTCGGCCTGCGTGGTCGGCTTTGCCGTTGAAACGCTTTGGTGCCTTTTGCGCCACGGGTACATCGAATCGAGAAAGTCTCTCGTATACGGGCCGTTCTCGGTTGCCTACGGAATGGGCGCAGTCATTCTCACGCTGAGCCTTTACAAGCTCAGAGACTCAAAGGCGTGGGTGATTTTCCTTGTCGCATATCTTGTCGGAACGGTCACCGAATATATTTGCTCGCTCGGTCAGGAAATCTGCTTCGGCTCCGTTGCCTGGGATTACAGCAATCTTCCGCTCAACATCAACGGAAGGGTTTGCCTTCTTTATTCGCTCTTCTGGGGCTTCCTCGGCCTCGGCTGGATAAAAGTAGTTTATCCGTTCATGTCCTCGCTGATTGAAAAAATTCCGATGAATGCCGGAACAATAATCACATGGGCATTCATTGCGTTCTTCATTTTTGACAGTGCGCTTTCCGCTGCGGCCGCAACACGAATGAACCGCCGTGAGGAAGGTATCCCCGCTTCAAACGTGATTGAAAGTTATCTTGACATTCATTTTGACGACGAGCGTATGCATAAGATTTACGCAAACAGCAGCGACGTTCAAAAATGACATACCATACATACCAAAAAGGAAGTCGCCGTAATGGAGACTTCCTTTTTTATAACATTTTTTCAGCTTATCCAAGCGTCGCCGTAATTAATGACCCATTCGCCGCTTTTAATCTTTGCGGTGCAGTCGCTGAAGCCCGAAGCGCAGGTTCCGCTCTTCCACCAACCGACGGAGAACTTGTTTTCGCCTTTTTCCGAAACGGAAAGGATGATTCCGTCGTTGAAGGCATTGTTCTTAATAACGCCGTTCTTTTCAAGCTCCTTATAGCTTCCTCTGATTACGTTCGCATCGGTTTTTGTTGCGAAGTA
The DNA here is from genome assembly GCA_934561055.1 of uncultured Eubacteriales bacterium. Taxonomy (GTDB): domain Bacteria; phylum Bacillota; class Clostridia; order Oscillospirales; family Acutalibacteraceae; genus UBA6857. Next base: position 364,907 of record CAKTFN010000002.1, on the reverse strand, counting down.
ATTTCCGAGAACATATTCGAGAGCATTCTTTTGGTCTTCGTCGAGAGAGGTGATTTCCGAAAAATCGAGGGCAATCGTTTTTTCTTCACCGAGCTTTTCTCTTTCTTCATAGGCGTGAATGACGGCTTTTTTGTAAAGCGAGACTTTGTCGTTTTCCTGCGACATAACCTTGATTGTTCTTGTGTTGGGAATCTGACCGGGGTAGGATTCGAGAACCGCACCGTCATAGGTGATTTTGACGTTCATTCCGGGTTTAAGCTCGGAAGCGGAAATTTCCTTTTGGCCGTTCATGATTTTTGCTCCCTCGGTTGAAACGAAGGTGAGACCGTCTTCGGAGGAAACAAGAATGTTTCCGCTTGTGTTTTCAACAACGTATCCCGAAAGTGTCGGTTCGTCTTGAGGTTCTTTTTTGTCGTCTGCGGCTTTGCCTTTTGTGCAGCCGACAAAAACGGTGAGTACGAGAGCAAAAAGAAGAACTGATGCAATAATTTTTCTTTTCATGGTAAAATAACTCCTTTGACAAAAAATTTTCTGTTTTTTTCCGGGGTTTTGACCCCTTTCGCATTATTAGAGGAAATTTTTTGAAGAAGTGTTGCAAAGATTTTTTATTTTTTTTTGACTTTTAAAAGTTCGGTGACAAAACGGAAGATTTGTGATACAATGTTTTCATAATAAATACGGAGGAAAAATTATGAAACTTGTAATCCTTGACGGCCACGCCGAAAATCCGGGAGACCTTTCGTGGGACGCACTTTCGTCGCTCGTTGACGAATACACGGTTTATGACATCACAAAGCCGGACGAGATTCTTGAAAGGAGCGCCGGAGCGGATATTCTCGTAACAAACAAAACGCCGATAACGAGAGAAACGATCGAAAAGCTTCCGTCGCTCAAGTATATCGCAGTTCTTGCAACGGGTTATAACGTTGTTGACTGCGAGGCGGCGAGGGAAAGAAAAATCCCCGTTTCAAACATTCCGGCATACAGCACCGACGGAGTTGCCCAGCTTGTTTTTGCGCTCCTTCTTGAACTTACGAATCACGTTGCCGTTCACAGCGAGAGCGTTCACAGCGGTGAATGGGAAAAATCGCCCAATTTTTGCTATACAAAAACTCCGCTCACCGAGCTTTCGGGAAAAACATTCGGAATCGTCGGTTTCGGAAGAATCGGCTTTGCCGTTGCCGAAATCGCAAACGCTTTCAAAATGCGTGTTCTTGCCTTTTCGCCGCATACGCATACATATGAGGGCTTCGGCTCGGTTGAATTTTGCGGCCTTGAAAAGCTTGTTCGGGAAAGCGACATAATTTCGCTTCACTGTCCGCTCAACGAAAAAACGGCCGGCCTTGTTGACAAAAGCTTCCTTTCAAAAATGAAGAAAACGGCTTTTCTCATCAACACCTCAAGAGGTCCCGTAATCAACGAAAACGACCTTTTTGAAGCGCTTGAAGGCGAAGCAATCGCCGGTGCGGGACTTGACGTTCTTTCGGTCGAACCGCCGAAGGACGGAAACGTTCTCATCGGAGCAAAGAACTGCCTCATCACTCCTCACATCGCTTGGGCAAACATTGAAGCGAGAACAAGACTTTTGAACATCTTCCTTAAAAACGTTGAGAGCTTTGTTGCCGGAACGCCGGAAAACGTTGTGAACTGAGTTTTTCACGTCCGGGCGATATGAAGTGAATGAAAATTTAAAAACAAAAGTGCGGATCAGCGAAAAGCTGCCGCACTTTTTTGCTTTTATTTTTGTTCTTCAATGAAACGCAGAACATCTCCGACGGTCTGAATGCTCATTGCGTCGCGGTCGGAAATTGTTACGTCGAACTCGTCCTCAAGCGCACCGGAAAGGCTGATGAGCTGGAGCGAATCGAGCGCAAGGTCGTTTCTGAAGTTGGTTTTTTCCGTGATTGTTTTCGGGTCAACGTCGGTGTATTCCGAAAGAACTTCAATGATTTTTTCAAGCATGGCTTTTATCCCTCAAATCTGTAAAATTTTTATATTCTTCCTCAACTTTTCTCCTTATAATTTTTGCGGTTGAGGTTTTTTCAAAATCGTGGCGCACAGCCATAACGTCGGCAATGCGCTTGTATGCCGGAAGTTTTTCGTTGAGGCGGTATACCTCGTTTGAAACTTCGTCAAACATTTCTTCGTCGCTTTTTTCGCCGAAAAGTTCTTCGTCAACGCTGACGGCGAGGGCAAGAAGCTTTGTGCTTTCGCTTCCGGCTCGGCGTGTATGTTCAAGAACAACGGCTTCTTTGATAAGCGGAGAATTTTCGGTGAAGAAAGCTTCAAGAACTTCGGTGAAAATGTTTTTTCCGTTGTCAAGAATGATAAGATTTTTCTTTCTTCCGCAGATGAAAAGGTTTCCGTCCTTATCCTTTTTTCCGTAATCCCCCGTGAAAAACCAACCGTCTTTAAATGAAAGAGAGGTCGCCTTTTCGTCGTTGTAATATCCTTTTGAAACGTTCGTTCCGTTTATTGCGATTTCTCCGATTCCGTCCTTGTCCGGAGAAACGATTTTGCATTCGGTGCAGCTCACGCATTTTCCGACGCTTTCGCTTTCTTTCAAAACGTTTGAGTTGATTGAAACAATCGGAGAAGCTTCCGTAAGACCGTATCCGATATAGATATTGAATCCGAGGAGCGAAAGGAACTTCGCCCTTTCCGCATTGACGGGTGCTCCGCCGACGGCCATCATCGGAAAACGGTAGCCGAAGCTTTTTCTGACTGAAGCGAAAAGAGGCTTTCTCAGGTCGATTCCGATTTTCAAAAGTTTTTCCGAAAGTTTCGCCGCCTTTAAAAGCGAAGGAAGCTTTCCTTCCTCTTTTGCTTTTTTGAGAATACTCTCATAGATGTTGTCCATCAAAAGCGGGACGCTTGCCATCGCCTCCGGCTTGAATTCCGAAAGGTTTCGGTTCAGATGTCTGAGGCTGTCGTTGATATACAAAACGGCATTCAGACAAAGTGCCGGAAGAACACAGCAGGAAAGCTCGTAGGTATGATTCATCGGAAGAACCGACATCGCCGAATACACCGGTTCGATGACCGCAAGAACACCGTGAACATTTGAAGAAAGGTTCGCGTGGGTCAAAACAACGCCCTTGTTTTCGCCCGTTGTTCCGGACGTGAAAACAATCGCCGCCGTGTCCCGGGGTTTTGCCGAAAAGTTTTTCCTGTCAAAACCGTTTGAAAGAACTTCCTTCCTTCCTTCGGAAAGAAGTTTTCCGAAGCTTTCAAAATTTTCGCCCGGGTCACCGTTCAAACAGATGCAAAGAAAGTTTTTCTCTTTGCAAAATTCTTCTGCCGCTTTTTTGTATGCACGGCTGAAGAAGATTGCTTCGCAGTCGCTTTTTTTGCAAAGCTTTGCAATTTCGGGGTCTGTCAGCTCTTTGTCAATCGGAACGGCAACGGCTCCGATGCAGGTCACCGCAAAGAAGGCAACAAGCCATGCATAGGAATTTTCTCCGACAACGGCAATGTGGCTTTTTTGAAGTCGGTTTTTGATGAGATAAGCCGAAACGGCTTCAACGTCAAGAAAAAAATCGTCAACCGAATGAACAACGGTTTCCTTCTTGACTTTTTCAACGATGCAGTCCCGTCCGGAGTAAAACTTTTTCATTCTTTGAAGAATATCCGGAAGAGAGAGAAGTTCGCCTTCCTCTAAAAAGAGCTTTCTTTGGCGGTTAAGCCGGCGCTTGTATTTCAGTGTTGGCTTTTCCATGATTTTTCCGTTCCTTTATGAAATCAGGTCAAGAAGCTCTCCGACGGTGAGTTCGGGAGAGTCAATGCCTGCGTTGATGACTTTGACCGCATTTTTATGGAGGGCTTCAATGTTCTCTTTTGAGAGAATGTTTGTGCGGTACATATAATAAAAATCAATTCCGCCGTCCGTCGGGTCAACGAAAGAGAAGGTGTAAAGCGGCATGACGTATCTTCCGGGGTTATATCCTCTGAAGGTTTCCTTGACATCGTCGCCGAAAAGGCCGAGCCTTCCGAGCGGAAGCCAGGTATACATCATGAACGACGGACCTTGAGCGGCGCTGTAGCCGTAAATATCCTGCTGAATTTTTCTTGAGCCGAGATAAGGGAAGTTCATGTGGCGGAAAAGGCTGTTGCGGACGTCCGAAATGTTTTGAAGCGTCTGCATAAAGCTGTCCTCGTTTTTAAAAATAACTCTTGTCATAAACGGTTGAGCGAGACAGCCGCCCATGTGCTGCTGCGCCTTTGTGACACGCCTTCCGCAAAGAATCATCATGAACGTGTCGTTGATTCTGTTGTGGAGCGAGGACGCATGGAGGCGGAAACCGGCTTGGATGAGGGTTTCCGGAGCAACAAGGTTCTTTTCGCAGAAGGAAAGGAGCTTTTGAGCGTCCTTCGGTTCAATGCGAAGGTGAAGAATTTCAGAGCGGTCGTGAATCGGGTCATATGCCGACGGAACACGAAGGTTCGGATTCTTTTTCTTTATGCGCTGCTTTTCAAGAAGTTCGGGACCGTGGAGACCGCAGTAGTACGGTTCGCCGCCGTTTTTGTGGTACTGAGTGAAAAACGCCGCATCCGAGGAAAATTTCTTTTCGTTTTTAAGATAAGAAAACTCCTTTTGAAGATATTCTTCAAAAGAGGAAAGCTCTGCGGGGAGAGGCTTGCGTTTTTCAAGCGCATCGTAAACCTCAAAAAGGTCTTTGAAAAAGACCGAAACGGCAAGGGCGTCCATAACCATATGGCAGACATTAAAGAACACGCCGTGTTCGCCGTTGTCGTTTTTGAAAAAGTAAATTCTGAACGGTTCGTTCTTAAAGAATTTTACGGGTTTTGAAGCGTCATTGTTGAAAAATTCGGTTTGTTCCTTGTCGTCTCTGAAATGAAGAACGCGGATTTTTTCAAACTCAAACGACGGAAGGAAATATTGCTTAACGTCCTTTCCGACCTTGACGAAGCGGAGCCTCAGGCAGTCGTTGCGCTTGATTTCGATGTTCACGGCTTTTGCGAGAATTTTGAAGTCAAGCCTTTTTTTGACCGAAAACGAGGTCGGAATTTGAATGACCTGTTTATGAAGGCTGTATTTGATCATGAAATACATCGTCTGTTGCGACGGGATGAGGTCATAAAGCGGGCGGTTGATTGTTTTCTTCAATTTACACATCTCCTTAAAGGTATAGACGACCAACCATAAATTTTCTCCATATATAAATATAGATGAAATCTGTTAAGGAGATGTAAACTCTGTATTAAAGCCGGATTAACAATTTGTTAATCTTTATGTATAAAATTCTCAATAGTTAATATGTGACAATTTTTTGCGGTTTGTCCCATTTTCTATGAGAGGATTTTTTTGCAACCGAATGAGCGGGAAAGCTCTTCCCCTTTTGCGATGAGGGCGGCCGAAACAACCTCTCTGTCGGCGCCGGGCTTGATTTTTCCCCCGGAAAAAACTGAAAGCGGAAATTTTTTTGAAAGGCCGTCAATGATTGTGACGCTCATCATTCCCGAAATTTCCCCGTCAACAAAGCAGAGAAGGATGCTGTGGCCGGTTTGAGAAAGAACATCTTCAAACCGCCTTGAAAGCGAAAAGCCTAAAACGGGTTCGGTTTCAAACGAAAGAGCCGAAACAAAAGAAAGGTCGTTGCGTGAGGCTTTTTTAACTTCGATTTTCATATATATCTCTCCTATTATAACCGCATATGATTTTGCGGTCAAGCTTTTGGAAATATATATGTTTTGTTCTGCATAATTATTATCGGGCAAAGAGCAAAAAATCACCGGTTCTCCGTTCGGCCGCGCGGAGAAAAAAAGATTTTGCGGCCGGAAAGGCTTTGAAAAAATGGACTGCTGTTCAATAACCGAGCTTCGCAACAAAGAGGTAATCAGCGCAAAAAGCGGTTGCCGGATCGGTTTCGTTTCCGACGTTGAAATCAATACCTGCGACGGAAAGCTCGTTTCAATTATAGTTTGGGGGAAATGCCGCTGCTTCGGCCTTTTCGGAAAGGAAGAAGACATCAGAATTTGCTGGAACGATATTCAGGTCATCGGAGACGACACAATCCTTGTTTGCGCCGATATTCCCGAAAGACCGCCGAGACCGCCGAAACGGCCGGGCGGCAAGGGCGGATTTTTTGAAAATCTTTTTCGATATTGAAGTGTGCCGCCGCAGGCGGTTCTTAGGAAAAGGAAACTCCGCCGAGTCCGAAAAGACGGACTCGGCGGAGAATTTGCGTTCAGCATTTTCCGAAAAGGTTGTCGAAGCGTTCCTTTACGGAGTCAAAAAAGCTTTTCACGGCGTTCAAAAGGTCGTTTGCGGCGTCCTTTAAAACCTCGCCGTACGGAAGGTTGCTCATGTCGAGATCTTCCGGAAGGAGCCTGTTCGTTGTGATTGTTCCGACTCCGAGGGCGCAAAGCTTTCTTGCCGATGTCACGTTGTCAACCGTCCAGGCGGCCGTTTTAAGTCCGGTCGCCTTCAAAAGTGCAATCGAAAGGGACGTGTTTTTCGTATACTTGAACGAGATTCCGTCGATTTTATGTTCAAAGCAAAACCTGACGTGCGAGGGCATTACCTCTTCGGCAAGCATAAAAATTTCGCTCTCCGGCAAAAGCTCTCTCAGCGGAGCAAGAAGCTCCCAGGTGAAGGAGATGAGGGTATATCCGTTTGAAAAACTTCTTCCTTTGAGAATTTTTGAAAGACCTTCCATGTCTTCGGGATTTCCGCCCTTGACTTCGATAACCGGACGAACCGAGCTTTCTTCGCAAACGTCAAGCGTTTCTTCAAGGGTCGGAACTTTTTCGTTCGGATAGTTTTCGACATTCTTTCCGGCATCGATTTTGAGCTTTGAAATTTCGGCATAAGTCAACTGAGAAATTTTTCCGTGTCCGTCGGTCATTCTGTCAACGGTTTCGTCGTGGTGAACGACCCAAACTCCGTCCTTCGTCGGCCGGATATCGAATTCGCAGCCGTAAAAGCCCTTTTCGCCGGCAAGACGGAAAGCGGAAAGAGTGTTCTCCGGTGCAAAAGCGCTGTAGCCTCTGTGAGCGATTGCGTCAACTCTTTTCGCTTTTCCGGTTTTAAAAGCGGCGCTCGCCGAAAGCGAAACCGAAAAAACAAGAGCAAGACACAAAACGATACAGACGATTTTTGAAAAAACTTTTCTTTTCATCTTTTTTCTCCCTTTCGTTTCATATTTCGCTTTCTATTATATCTGCATTTTGTCGCCCTGTCAATTCGTATTCTTTTCTCGCTTCAAATGGGTGAAAAAAGCGGCTTTTTATCGAAGATAGGCGGTATGCGCTCTTTCTTTTTAAAAAGATTATGCACAGTGAACAAAAATTAATGCACAAAATTAGTGATTAATAAGTTTGAATTTTTGGTGATATTATGATAGAATAATCGAGTAAACGCTAATTCGATCAAAGTTTAAAAATTTCGTTGAGGAATCGCCGTTTACCTGTATTTACGAAGACGGGGAATTTTTAACCCGAAGGTCTTCGGCTTGCTGTTTGCTTCAGATATTGCAATATTTGAGTGATCGGTAATATAAAGGCGGAGCTTTCCGCCGCGAAAACGGATCGTGCTTCGGAGCTGTCGTTTCTCCGGCGCTGCGGTTCAAGGAGGTAATTGTTATGAAATCTTACGACGCAAAAAACATCAGAAATATCGCCATTGCCGGTCACACCGGAAAGGGTAAAACAACTCTTGCCGAAGCAATGCTTTTCCTTTCAAAAGCAACCGACAGACTCGGAAAAGTCAGCGACGGAAACACGGTAATGGACTTTGACCCCGAAGAGAAAAAGCGTCAGTGCTCTCTTTCAACGGCTTTCGCTCCTCTTGAGTGGAGAGACACGAAGATTAACCTTCTTGACGCACCCGGAAAGTTTGACTTTGAAGGCGGCGTTTATGAAGCAATGCGTGCCGCAGAATGCGCCCTCATTGTCACAAGCGCCGGTTCGGGCTTTGACGTCGGTGCGGAAAAGGCAATCAAGGCCGCAGACAAAAGAGGCATTGCAAAGTTTTTTGCAATCACAAAAATCGATGCGGAAAACAGAGATTTTTACAAAACCTTTGACGCACTCAAAGCCGAAATCGGTCCGAAGCTTTGCCCCGTTGTAATTCCTCACATGGTCAACGGAAAAGTTGAATCCTACATTAACCTTTGCAGCAACAAAGCTTTCAAATATACAAACGGAAAATCCGACGTTGTTGACGTTCCCGACGACGCTCATTACAGCGAAATGAGAGATATCCTCATGGAAGCCGTCGCTTCAATCGACGACGACCTCATGATGAAGTTCTTTGACGGCGAGGAGCTTACAAGGGACGAGATCATCGACGGCCTCACAAAGGGCGTTGAACAGGGCGAAATTTATCCCGTATACGCTTGCTCGGGAACGACTCTTGACGGCGTTGACCTTCTTCTTGACGCAATCGTCTTTTCCGCTCCGTCGCCCGCACAGGCAGGCTCGGAAAAGGCTGAAAACGCAGACGGAGACGAAATCGAAGTCAAGTGCGACCCGAACGGTCCGACCGCAGCGATCTGCTTCAAGACCGTTGCCGACCCGTTCGTCGGAAAAATGTCATACATTAAAGTTGTTTCCGGAAAAATCAGCGCAGACGTTCCGGCATATAACGCAAGAACCGGCGAAAGCGAAAGAATGGGCAAGCTTATTTCCGTCAGAGGAAGCAAGCAGGAAGATATTGCTTCAATCAGCGCAGGCGACATCGGCGTAATCACAAAGCTTTCCGGCCTTGCAACCGGCGACACGATTTGCAGCGCAAAGAACGTAATCAACCTCAAGGGCGTCGATTTCCCGGCTCCGTCGCTTTCAATGGCAATCGTTGTCAAGAAAAAGGGCGAAGAGGACAAGGTTGCCGCCGGTCTTCGCAGAATCATGGGCGAAGATCCGACCGTTGTTTTTTCAAACAACGAAGAAACGAGAGAAATGATTCTCTCCGGTCTCGGCGAACAGCATCTTGACATTGTTCTTGCAAAACTCAAGTCAAAGTTCGGCGTTGAAATTGACCTCAAAGTTCCCCGTGTTGCATACAGAGAAACAATCCGCAAGAGCTGTCAGGTTCAGGGACGTCATAAAAAGCAGTCCGGCGGTTCCGGTCAGTTCGGCGACGTTTGGATTCGCTTTGAGCCGCACGACGGAGACAATCTCATTTTTGAAACCGAAGTTGTCGGCGGTTCCGTTCCGAAGAACTACTTCCCGGCCGTTGAAAAGGGACTTCAGGAAGCGATTCTCAAAGGACCTCTTGCCGGCTATCCGATGGTAGGTCTCAAGGCTGTTCTTTACGACGGATCGTATCACCCCGTTGACTCAAACGATATGGCTTTCCGCACGGCGGCAAAGATTGCGTATAAAAACGGTATGGCACAGGCGAACCCCGTAATTCTTGAACCCATCGGCGACCTCAAGGTTTATGTTCCCGACGCAAACCTCGGAGACATCATGGGCGACATCACAAAGCGCCGCGGCCGTGTTCTCGGAATGGGCGCCGCAGACGAGCCGAAGATGCAGGAGCTTGTTGCGGAAGTACCGATGGCCGAAATGGGCAACTTTGCAACCACTCTCCGTTCCGTAACCGCAGGAAGAGGACACTTCTCGCTCACCTTTGCACGCTATGAGGACGCTCCCGGAAACGTTGCACAAAAGGTTATCGAGGACGCAAAGGCGGAAGCCGCAGACTGATTTTTTAAAAAGACAATTGTTTTTTTCATGACAAATAAACACACTTTCTTTTCAAAGGGCTGTTGCTGTGCAACGGCTCTTTGATTTTCCAGAAAATCTTTAAGAAAAACAAAATCTGCAAGTGCGGAGCACAGCATTATTAACAAAACGTTTTCCGGCTCAAAAAGCGCTCATTTCGGTGAAAAATCCGCTGTTCGGTTCCTCACGGCCGAAAAAGCGTGAAAATTGTCAATCCGTATCAATAAAACTTCTTTATGTGGAATAATTTTCGGCTCATATTGATATTTATTTTTTTCATAACATATGGATTTTACGGCAAAAATATTGTAAAATAATATGTGATTACCGACACGAAAATGAAATCACGGTCGGCGGATACAGAAGAGGTGAGCATTTTGAGAAAAACAAAAATAATCTGTACGATAGGCCCCGCTTGCAGGGACGAAAAAACAATCACCGAAATGTGCCTTGCCGGAATGAGCGTTGCAAGACTCAATTTTTCCCACGGCACCTATGACGAACATCTCAAGAACATTGAGCTCGTCAAAAAAGTTCGCGAAAAGCTTAAAATGCCCGTTGCGATTATGCTTGACACAAAGGGCCCGGAATACAGAATCAAAACTTTCAAAGATAAAAAAGCCGTAATTAAAGACGGCGAAACTTTTACGTTCAGAACGGACGACGTTGAAGGCGACGAAACTCAGGTTTCCGTTTCGTACAAAGACCTTCCGAAGGAACTTTCCGTCGGCGAGAAAATTCTTGTCAACAACGGTCTTTTGATTTTTGAAGTTACAAAAATCGAAAAGAACGCAATCGTTACGCGTATAATCGCAGGCGGCGAAATTTCCGACAGAAAGAGTATGAGCTTCCCGAATAAGGTTATGACTCACGATTACCTCAGCGAACAGGACAAGCAGGACCTTCTTTTCGGAATGAAGAACGGCATTGATTTCATTGCCTGCTCCTTCGTTTCAAAAAAGAGCGACCTTGTTGCCGTCAAAGATTTTCTTCATGAAAACGGCTATGACGACATCAGCCTCATCGCAAAAATCGAAAACCGTTCCGGCGTTGACAATATTGAGGATATCGCCGAGGAATGCGACGGAATCATGATCGGCCGAGGCGATATGGGCGTTGAAATTCCGTTTGAGCAGGTTCCCGCAATTCAGAAAAAGCTTATCACAACCTGCCGCCTTCTCGGAAAGCGTGTGATAACCGCAACGGAAATGCTCGAGTCAATGATTCACAATCCCCGCCCGACGAGAGCCGAAATTTCGGACGTTGCGAATGCGGTTTATGACGGAACGAGCGCAGTTATGCTCTCCGGTGAAACCGCCGCCGGAAAATATCCGGTTCTTGCCGTTCAGACGATGGCGAAGATTGCGGAAGAAACCGAAAAGGGAATCAATTACAAAAAGCTCTTTTCTTCAACACCGTTCAAAATCAAAAACACGCTCGACGCAATTTCTCACGCAACCTGCGGAATGAGCATCGACATCGGCGCAAAGGCAATCGTTGCCTGCTCCCTTTCCGGCGCAACGGCAAGAATGATTTCCCGTTTCCGCTCCCCGGTTGACATCATCGGCCTCACGGTCAACGAAAAGACTTATCATCGGCTTGCGCTTTCATGGGGCGTTACCCCGGCGCTTTGCGACGTATATCAGTCCGTTGACGTTCTTTTCTATACCGCAACGAACGTTGCGAAAGAAAAGTTCGGCCTTCAAAAGGATGACCTCATCGTAATTACCGGCGGTCTCACGAACGGAATTTCGGGAAACACAAATCTCATCAAAGTGGAAAAAGTGTAAGGTATAAAAAAACGCCTCACGGAAAACGAACTTTCTGTTTTCCGTGAGGCGTTTTTAATGATGAATCAGTTTGCAACGTACATTTGCTTATACGGGTTTTTGCTGTCCGGTGTGATTACCGTGAACGGGGAGGAAAGAATCTCCTCTTTTTCAAAACCGAAAAGGTTGCAGAATTTTTCAATGTACGGCATGATTTCGGCCATGTCGCTTTCTTCGGCCGCTTTTGCCGAAACCTGCGCCGGGAAGCGGATTGAATCCGTGTTCCCTCTTATGACCATTTTTCCGCCGTGCATTCCCGTGCAGGGAAAGTTTCCGACGGTCGGTTTTCCGTCCTTTTGAAGGCCGAGAACGATGATGAGTCCACCGGCCTGGTATTCGCCGAGAAAGCTTCCCGCTCTCTCACCGATGACGATTACCGGCTTTTTTTCTTTGTATTCCTTCATGTGGATTCCGGCTCTGTAGCCGGCGCTTCCTTTGACAAAAATTTCTCCGCCGCGCATTGCGTAACCGGCGGCGTCACCGATGTTTCCGTGGATGATGATTTCTCCGTTGTTCATTGTGTCGCCGACTGCGTCCTGGGCGTTACCGTTGACCGTGATTGTTCCGGAGCCGAGATATGCGCCGAGGGCATTTCCCGGAATGCCGTTGATTGTGATTTCCTTTCCGCTCATTCCCGAACCGATGAAACGCTGGCCGAGACAGTTTTCAAGAACGCAGTCTGCGTCTGCTTCTCTGATTTTTTTGTTCAGTTCCGAAAAAAGAACATTTTGCGCATTGATAATCATCATCTGCTTACTCCTCCCAACATTTCTTTCCTTTTCTCTTTTCCGAAGGCAAAAAGGGCGGCCTGCTTTTTAAGATATTCAAAGTCGATGTCCCTTATGTCCGTTTTGCTTCTGATCATGTCGGTATAAATTCCGGCGGCTTCGGTTCTTCCGATGAGTATGAAACCGACGAGACGGTTGTCTTTGACGAAAAGCTTTTTGAGTGTATCTTCGGTTGTTTCTTCAAAAACCTCTCCGCCCTCTTCTTTTGTCGGTCTGCTTCCGGCGGTCATGATGTGAATTCCGAAAAAGCCGATTGAGTTCATCGGAATTGCGTTGTCAAAAACCGAGGGCTTTCCGGCCATGTTTTCTCCGGCGCAAAAGCCTTGCATATATGCGTTCGGAAGAAGCGCCATAATTTTTGTTTTTCCGTCGGAAATATCCGTGCTTTCGGTGCAGTCGCCTGCGGCATAAATGTTTTCGACCGAAGTTTTCATGCTTTCGTCAACGGTGATTCCCCGTCCGCACTTTCCGCCGATTTCGGAAAGGAGCTTTGTGTTCGGACGGACGCCGACTGCGGTGACGAGAACGTCAAAAGCCACTTCCTTTCCGCTTTTCATGAAGGCTTTGTTCCCTTCAAATTTTTCAACGCAGTCCGAAAGAAGAAGGTCAATTCCGACCGAAGTCAGTTTCTTTTGAACCATGTCGGAGCTTTCTTTGTCAAGAATCGTTGAAAGAACACGGTCGGCAAGGTCGCAGACAGTGATTTTTTGAACCCTTTCAAAAAGTCCTTCGGCGCATTTGAGGCCGATGAGGCCGGCGCCGACGATGAGAACGCGGCTTTCTTTGTCCGTGATTTTTTCAAGAAAAAGTGCGTCGTCAAGCGTTGTGAAGCAAACCTTTTTTTCAACGCTTTCAAAGCCTTCCGTCGGTGGGACGAAGGGCGAAGAGCCGGTTGCAACGCAAAGTTCGTCGTATGAAAGAACCGTTTCATCGTCAAGAGTTACGGTTCTTTTTTCGCTGTCGATTTTTTCGGCGGAGCGTGAGTAAAGAATTTTGACGCCGTTTTCTTCGTAGAATGAATCCGAACGGTATTTTATTCTTTCAAGGTCGGTTTTTCCTTCAAGATAGTACGAGATGAGCGGACGGCAGTAGGTGTGGCGGTTCTCTTTTGAAACAACGGTGATTTCTCCCTCTTTGTCGTTTTTTCTGATTCCCTCAATGCAGCCGACGGCAGCAGTCGAGTTTCCGATGATTAAATATTTTTTCATTCTCCGTCACCTCTCTTCAAAAACGATTGCTTTGTTCGGACAACCGGAAACGCAGGCCGGTTCTCCGCATGATTTTTTGAGGCAAAGTTCGCACTTTTGAACCGCACCGTTTTCGTCCTGCATAACCGCACCGAACGGACAAACAAGAACGCACGTCAAACAACCGACGCATTTTTTGCGGTCGATGCAAACCGCCCCGTTTTCAAAATGGAGTGCGCCGGAAATGCAGCTTTTTACGCAAAGCGGATCCTTGCAGTGGCGGCAGGAAACGGCATAAGTGACGTCCTTTTCGCCCTCGATTCGGATTCGGGGAAAGATTCTTTTTCCTTTGAGCTTTTCCATCCGGTTAAGGCCGGAATTCGCAAAAGCACAGTTGTATTCGCAAAGGTGACAGCCGAGGCACCATTCTTCTTTAACAAAAACTCTTTTCATTCTCCTGCGTGTGAGATACCGAGAATCTCAAGCTCCTTTTCCGTCATACTGACGCCGCGCAGCATAAGTCGGTTTCCGCGCAGCGCTTCAATCGAGTTGATTCCCATTCCGCCGAGAAGTTCCTTGATTTCGTGCTTCCATGCGGTCATGAGGTTGACAAGTCTTTCTTCTCCGATTTCCGGATTGAGGCGTTTCACAAGCTCCGGGCGTTGAGTTGCGATTCCCCAGTTGCATTTTCCGCTCTGACACGTCCGGCAAAGGTGGCAGCCGAGCGCAAGAAGCGCCGCCGTTGCAATGTAGCACGCGTCCGCACCGAGAGCAATCGCTTTGACAACGTCCGCCGAGGAGCGGATGCTTCCGCCGACAACGAGCGAAACGTTGTTTCTGATTCCCTCGTCGCGAAGCCGTTTGTCAACCGCCGCAAGAGCAAGCTCAATCGGAATTCCGACGTTGTCCCGGATTCTTGTCGGAGCGGCTCCCGTTCCCCCTCTGAAACCGTCAATCGCAATGATGTCCGCTCCGCTGCGGGCAATTCCGCTTGCAATCGCCGCAATGTTGTGAACCGCTGCAACTTTGACGATTACGGGCTTTTTATAATTCGTTGCCTCTTTGAGCGAGTAAACGAGCTGTCTGAGGTCCTCAATGGAATAAATGTCGTGGTGCGGTGCGGGCGAAATTGCGTCCGAACCTTCCGGAATCATTCGGGTTCTTGAAACGTCGCCGACGATTTTTGCGCCCGGAAGGTGGCCGCCGATTCCGGGCTTTGCGCCCTGTCCCATTTTGATTTCAATTGCGGCGCCGGTGTTGAGATATTCCTCGTGAACGCCGAAACGGCCGGAGGCAACCTGAACAACGGTGTTTTCGCCGTAGCAGTAAAAATCTTCGTGGAGACCGCCCTCGCCGGTGTTATAAAGGATTCCGAGCTTTTTTGCCGCCCTTGCAAGGCTTTCGTGGGCATTGTAGCTGATTGAACCGTAGCTCATTGCCGAGAACATTACCGGCATTGAAAGTTCGAGCTGGGGCGGAAGTTCGGTTTTGAGGTTTCCGTTTTCGTCACGCCCGATTTTTTCGGGCTTCTTTCCGAGGAAAACTTTTGTTTCCATCGGTTCACGAAGCGGGTCAATCGGCGGATTCGTAACCTGAGAAGCGTTGATGAGAATTCTGTCCCAATAGACGGGAAGACTCTTCGGGTTACCCATTGAAGAAAGAAGAACTCCGCCTCCCGTTGCCTGTTTATAGATTTCTTTAATCGTGTCTTCCTTCCAGTTTGCGTTTTCACGGAAGGCACAGTTGTTTTTGACAATTTTGAGTGCATGGGTCGGACAAAGGGAAACGCAGCGTTGGCAGTCAACGCACTTTTCTTCGTCTGCTCTCATGATGCCGCTTTCGGGGTCGAAAAAATGAACTTCGTTTGCGCATTGTCGTTCGCAAACTCGGCAGGCAATGCAGCGGTCGTAATTCCGCATTACCTCAAATTCCGGAAAAATATATGAAACACCCATTAATACATACCCTCCTTGACTTTGACGATTACAGGTTCGCCGCCCATCGGAGCATAAATGTTTTGAACGTTCGGTTCCATTGCCCGAAGAGCCGCTTCTTCGCTCGCAACGAAAACTTTGTCGTCCTTTTCACCGACAACCATCGAGCGGAGTTTGAGTCTGTCGTTGAGAGCCATCAGTCCGCCCTCAAAACCGAGAATAATTGAAAACGGACCGGTGATGAGAAGCGAAGAAAAGACAGTTCGGAGATAGGAAAGTTTTTTCGCCGTTTCTTCGTCCTTTTCTTTAATCGTGCTCCAAAACGGAGCGGCAATGACCGAAGCGGTTTCCTCAAGCGTCAGCCCCTGGCGGCGAAGAAGATAATCGGCAATGTATGTGATGACTTCCGTGTCCGTTTGAAGGGTACATTTATAGCCGAACATTTCGATGAAACGGCGGTTTGCGTCGTAGGAAGAAATTTCGCCGTTATGAACAACGGAGTAATCAAGAAGAGCAAACGGATGCGCTCCGCCCCACCAGCCGGGAGTGTTCGTCGGATATCTTCCGTGCGCCGTCCAGCAATATGCTTCGTATTCTTCAAGGCGGTAAAATCTTCCGACGTCCTCCGGAAAACCGACCGCTTTGAAAACACCCATGTTTTTTCCGTTTGAAAAAACGTAGCAACCGCGAAGGCAAGTGTTTATGTGCATAACCGTCCTTGCGACGTATTCTTTTTCGTCAAGCTGAAGCCTTGAAAGAACGGAAGAAAGCGGAGCCACAAAGTATCGCCAAATGAGGGGAACGTCCGTAATTTCCGCAATTTTCCGAATCGGGATGTTTTCCGATTTCACAATCTCAAAGCTGTCTTTGAGATATTTTTCGCATTCCACTCTTGCGTCGTTGTCGGTATAAAAAAGGTGGAACGCATAAAAGTCTTTGTATTCGGGATAAATTCCGTAGCCGGCAAAGCCGCCGCCGAGACCGTTTGAGCGGTCGTGCATCACGCTGATTCCGTCGATTGCGGTTTTTCCCGTCATTTTCTTTCCGTCTCTTGAAATGACTGCGGCGATTGCACAGCCGGACGGAATTCTGATTTCGCCTTCCAATTTCATTTTAATCGTCCTTTCGGAAATGTCCTTTTTTGAAGAAAAAAAGAAAAGGCGTCCATTCCGAAAGAGAGTTACTCTTCTGTGAATGAACGCCTTTGCTCACTTATATTTTCGGATTATATCACACGCAAAAAGATTTGTCAAGAAAGAAGAAGGACTCTTTTGTCTTTTCGGGCTTTGAATATTTCCGACAAAACAGAAAACCGAAGATTGTGCAACTTGTCGGTCTTTCGGTTTTTCAAGAGTAATAATTAACAAAAATCAAAAAAATTTGTTGTCTATATGGTATATTGATTTGAAAGGGCAAAAGCATTATAATATCTCATGGAAATTGAAAAGACCGCTACGGTCAACGGCATGCTACGGAGAATGCTTTTAAAAAGAGAAATACGGAAATTGAGCTACTGCTTTCGGCAGTAGCTCTTTTGCTTTTTATTCTTCACCGAGGATTTTCATGAATTCGTCTCCGGTGATTGTTTCTTTCTGATAAAGATACATTGCGAGTTCGTCAAGTTTTGCCCGGTTTTCGGTGAGGATTCGGGCGGCTTTTTCGTGTTGCTTTCTGACGAGGTCAACAACGAGCGAGTCGATTTTGCTTTGGCTTTCCGCCGAGCAGGCAAGTGATGTGTCGCCGCCGAGGTACTGATTCGTCACCGTTTCAAGTGCAACCATGTCAAAATCACCGCTCATTCCGTAACGGGTAATCATTGCACGGGCGAGCTTTGTTGCTTGCTCAATGTCGTTTGAAGCGCCGGTTGTGACTGTGTTGCAGGCAATTTCTTCCGCCGCTCTTCCGCCGGTGAGTGTTGCGATTTTGTTTTCAATCTCCTGCTTGTTCATGAGGTAACGGTTGCCCTCTTCAACCTGCATTGTGTAGCCGAGTGCGCCGGACGTTCTCGGAATAATCGTGATTTTTTGAACGGGTGCACTGTTCGTCTGCTTTGCGGCAACGAGGGCGTGGCCGATTTCGTGGTATGCAACGATTTTCTTTTCGTCGTCGGTGAGGATTGCGTTCTTTTTCTGGTAGCCGGCAATGACAACCTCAATGCTTTCCTCAAGGTCGGCCTGGGTCGCTTCGCCCCTTCCGTCGCGGACGGCTCGCAGGGCGGCTTCGTTGACGATGTTTGCAAGCTGTGCGCCCGAAGCGCCGGAGGCCATTCTTGCAATCTGTTCAAAATCAACGTTCGGGGCAAGCTTGATTTTTCTTGCGTGTACTCTGAGAATCGCTTCACGTCCTTTGAGGTCGGGAAGTTCAACGGGAACTCTTCTGTCGAATCTTCCCGGTCTTGTGAGAGCGGGGTCGAGCGTTTCAGGGCGGTTCGTTGCGGCGAGGATGATTACGCCGGTGTTTCCGGAAAAGCCGTCCATTTCGGTGAGAAGCTGGTTGAGCGTTTGTTCACGCTCGTCGTTTCCGCCCATTCTTCCGTCACGTTTTTGACCGATTGCGTCGATTTCGTCGATGAAAACGATGCAGGGAGCTTTTTCCTTCGCCTGGCTGAAAAGGTCACGGACTTTGGACGCACCCATTCCGACAAACATTTCAACAAATTCCGAACCGGACATTGAAAAGAACGGAACGTTCGCTTCGCCGGCAACGGCTTTTGCAAGCATTGTTTTACCTGTGCCCGGAGGGCCGACGAGCAAAACGCCCTTTGGCATTGACGCACCGATTGAGGTGTATTTCTGCGGATTATGAAGATAGTCAACGATTTCTGCGAGGTTTTCCTTCGCTTCGTCCTCACCGGCAACGTCGGAAAATTTGATTCCGTCGGAGGATTTGACATAAACCTTAGCGTTGCTTTTTCCGAGGTTGAACATCATTGACGAGTTTCCGCCGGTCATTTTTTCGGTTATCTTTTTTGAAAGGAGCTGACCGATTGCAAAGAAAATTACGAGCGGAACGATCCACGTCAAAAGGAAACTCAAAACCGGAGACATCTGCTCAACGATTTCCTTTGTGAACTGAGCGCCGGAATTGTGGAGCCTTTCGGTGAGGCCGGGGTCGTCCATCACGCCGGTTTTATAAACGGTTTTTCCGTCCTTCGACGAAAAGAGGATTCGGTTGTCTTCAACTTCAACTTTTCCGATTTCCCCGTTTTCGGTCATAGTCATGAACGTTCCGTAATCAACTTCTTTGATTTGAAGTTCACGCAGCGTCGGAACGAGAATGACGTTGAAAAGAAGAATCACAAGAAGAACGATGCTGTAATAATAAATCAGCGGTTTTTTCGGCTTTTTAACTTCATTCATAAAAGGTCACTCCTTCATCTTTCTTTTTTTAACGTTAAGATTGCAACGATAATGTTTTGAACTCCGTCGAATAAAAGCGCCGCTCCGCCGAGGCGGGTCACGAAAAGAGTTGCGGAAAGAGGCTTTGCCAGCGCACAAACGCCGAGCGCAAGCGACGCAAGCCCGCAAATGAGAAGAAGATACCACTTTTCGAGTCCGAAGCGGCGAGCCTCAATTGCGTTTTGAATCGTGAAAAGCGATTCGATGATTACGAAAATTCCGATCATAACCGTGAGGTATTTTGCAACACCGTCCGGAAACAGCAAAAGAACGAATCCGAATGCGCCGGTCAAAACGCCCATTGCAAAATCAAATTGGAACGCAATCCGGTAAGGGTCGTTTGAAAAATATCCGAAGAGCCTTGAAACTCCGGAAAAAATCATTGCAACGCCGACGATTCTGACAAGAACCGAAAGCGAGGTTTGCGGCCAAAAAAGGGAGACCGCACCGAGAACGATGAAAAGCGATGAGGTAATGATGTAACACCGCTTTGCCAAACGGACAAAATCCATTTTTCTTTTCCTCCTTTAATTTGATGTTATTATAATAGCCTGAAATTCACAAAAAAAATACGGTCAAAAACGGCCGAATGGGAAAAAATGTAACACTTTTCAAAAATTGACCGGAAAAAAATCGGCGTTTTGTTCTTCGTGAAAAAAGAAATCGCAAAAAAATGTGGAAAAAATGAAAACGGTATGTTATAATTATACCGTTTGCTGTCGACGGTTATTATCCGCCGGACAGGCTGCGGCTTAAAACACCGGATAAAGATTTTTCAAAACGAAAGGTAGACAGAAAAAAATGAGCGTAAAAGAATTGATCGTCAACGCAGGCAGTTCCTCACTCAAGTATACCGTTTTCCTCATGCCGGAGGAAAAGGTTCTCGCAAACGGAATTTTTGAACAGCTTACAACTCCGCTTCCGACCTTCACTCACAAGCTTCCGAACGAAAACGGAAAGCTCGTGAAGGTTATTGACAAGCTTGCGCTTGAACCCGGCGCAACTCATGCGGACGCAATCAACAAACTCATCGAAACCCTCACCGGAAAAGAGTTCGGCGTTCTCAAATCAATGGACGAAATTGCGGCCGTCGGCCACAGAGTTCTTCACGGCGGAGAAAAGTTCAGCGGAAGCGTTCTTGTTGACGAAAAGGTTAAGGAAGCAATCAGGGAATGCATCCCCCTCGGCCCGCTTCACAACCCGGCGAATCTCATGGGTATCGAAGTTTGCGAAAAAATCATGAAGGGAATTCCGCAGGTTGCCGTTTTTGACACTGCGTTCCATCAGACAATTCCCGAAGAAGCTTATATGTATGCTCTTCCGTATAAGTATTACAAAGAATACGGAATCCGCCGTTACGGTTTCCACGGAACAAGCCACAGATATATCGCTCTTCGTACTGCCGACTTCCTTCAGAAGAAGTATCCCGGAAAGTACGACGAAAAGACTCTCAAAATCGTCACCTGCCACCTCGGCAACGGTTCTTCGATTTCCGCAATCAAGGGCGGAAAGTGCTTTGACACAACGATGGGTCTTACTCCGCTTGAAGGAATCATGATGGGTACCCGTTCCGGTTCGATCGACCCGGCAATCATTCCGTTCATCATGGAAAAGGAAGGTCTTTCCGGAAAAGACATCGACATTCTTCTCAACAAGAAGTCCGGTATGCTCGGACTCACTTCCGACGACGAAAACAACGAAGCAACGAGCGACAACAGAACGATTGAAACCAGAGCAAAGAACGGAGACAAACGCGCAATGCTTGTTGAAGCAATGTTCTGCCATCAGCTCACAAAATATATCGGCGGTTTCGCCGCGGCAATGGGCGGCGTCGACGCAGTTGTTTTCACCGGCGGAATCGGAGAAAACAATCCGCATTACCGCACAAGAGTTGCAGAAAAACTCGCTTTCCTCGGAACAAAGGTTGACGAAGAAGCGAACCACGTCAGAGGCGAAGAAATTGAAATTTCAACCGAAGATTCGGCTCTCAAGCTTCTTGTTCTTCCGACCGACGAAGAACTCATGATTGCAAAGGATACATACGACATCGCCGTTGTAAAATAAGAATTAAACTTAAAACAAAAGCCGGACTTTCGCAAAAACGCAAAAGTCCGGCTTTTGTTGACAGGAATTGGTTGCCGTGATAAAATACATCAAGGTAACGCAACAACGGCAGGCGGTTGCTCCTCAAAAGAGGAGGTGATAACATGACAATTATTGCTCTCATTGAGTTAATGGTGGCAATCCTCGGATTGCTCGTCAACGTTATCTCTCTTTGTTACATAATTATCGGTAACGAAAAGAAGTAATTTCTTAGCATAAACTAAGAAACACCGCCCACTCTCACATGGCGGTGTTTCTTAAAACATCACATTAAAAGAGTAACCGCTCATTGCGGTACCTTCTTTATATTTATATTATATCCGTCCGCATGACTTTTGTCAAGCGGCATTTTTTCTTTTGCGATTGTGCAAAAGTTCCTGCTTTTTGCCCTTCCGGTTTTTGGTTTTTGTTGAGTTTTTTCGGGGTGATTTTTTGCCCAATAAAAACGTGTTAAATTAATATTAATTATCTACTTTTGCTATTGATTTATGGCGGATTCAAGTATAAAATCTATGAAGAATTAAAAGATAAAAGAAAAATAAAGGAGGTATTCGCGTTGAAAAAACTTGTTGCCGTAATCATTGTTCTTGCGGTTATTGCAATTTATCCGACGACCAATTTTTTAATCATCAATTCAAAGAAGAATACCGCTCATGAAGATACCTCCGCCGGCGTTTCGGTTCTTGATTCATATGCCGGCGTTTCCGTTGAAAAGGTTGACAAGGCAATTGCCGAAGCGAAGAAAAAGCAGGAGGAGCTCAATCAGATTGAAGCGATTCAGGGACTCGTTGAAAAACAGATTAAGCTCATTGAAAGCGGAAAGCTTTCTTACAGAAAAGTTTTTTCAAATGTTTATATCGCAGGCGACTCGCTGATGGAAGGTCTTGAAGCTTACGGCGTTCTCAACAGCAGTCATATTTTTGCAAAAGTCAGCGCAAGCCTTTCTCACCTTGAGTCGGTCATGCCGAACATCATCTCCGTCCGTCCTCCGGTTCTCATACTTCATTACGGACTCAACATGATCGGCGATCAGGAGTATCACGTTGACAGCTTCATCAGTCAATACACAAAGGACATTCAAAAGCTCAAAAAGAGCCTTCCGGACACAAGAATTATCGTCAGCCTTCTTTTCCCGGTTGACACTTCAGTCGCAACGGCGAACAGGTTCAAATATGTTTCAAGATATAACAACCGTCTCATTAAAATGAGCAAGGAACTCGGCGTTGAATATCTTGATTCTTCAAGCGTTTTTGTCGGTCATGATTTTTACGGTGCGGACGGAATTCACCTTTCCTATTCGTTCTATAACGATTACTGGCTCAAATTTATCATGAGAGAAATGGAGATATACGCATGAGCAAAGAAAAGTTTTCTCAAATTCTCTGCGTTGTTTTTCTTGCCGTTTTCATTTTGATTCTTCTCGTTCAAAACGGCGGTTCTTCAAAAACCGGAGAAGAGGTTTTCACCCCGGTTATTGAATCGTTTGAAATTGGCGAGCTTAAGGTTCGTGACGATAAAACGCTTAAAAAAGAGTTTTCCTTCGGTGAGGAGGACGTTGAAAACGTTGTTTATATTTCTTCGGACTCAATCATGGAGGTTCGTGAGCTTCTTTTGGTTGAAACGAAAAGCAAGGACGACGTTCAAAAAATCGTTGAATCGATTCAAAGCCGGGTTGACTCAAAAAAGGCTCTTTTCAAAAACTATGCGCCCGAACAGAGTGCTCTTTTGGAAAATTATGTCCTCGTCAAAAAAGGAAAGTTCGTTCTTTACGTTGTTTCCGATTCGCCCCAACCGATTGTGAAAGCGTTCAAAAAAGCGCTTTGAGTTTCGGATCGGATTTTTAAAAATTCGCAGAAGTAAAAAAGGAGTTTGCCCAATGGTTTTCAGCAGCGCAACCTTTTTGTTCGTTTTTCTTCCAATTGTTTTTGCTTTTTATTTCATTCCCTTTTTCAGAAATGACGAACGAAAAGAGCTTACAAAAAAGAATATCGTGCTCTGCCTGTCGAGCCTTGTTTTTTATGCGTGGGGCGAGCCGGTTTACATCGTTCTCATGCTTTTGAGCATCGTATATAACTTCAATGCCGGAATTGACATTGAAAAAAACGGGAATAATCCGAAAGTACGGAAAAGGATTTTTGTTTTTGCGGTTCTTTTCAATCTTCTTATTCTCGGCTTTTTCAAGTATTCGGGCTTTGTTGTTGAAAACATTAATTCGATTTTTTCGCTCAATATAAAATATGAACCGCTTTCTCTCCCGGTCGGAATTTCGTTTTATACTTTCCAGGTTCTTTCCTATGTCATTGACGTTTACAGAAAGGACTGCCGGGCGCAGAAAAGCATTCTGAATTTTGCAACATATATTTCAATGTTCCCCCAGCTCATTGCCGGACCCATCGTTCAGTATAACGACATTGAAAAAGCGCTTTCTTCCCGTGAACACAACGTCAGAAAGTTTTCGGCCGGAACGCTCTTTTTCATCCGGGGTCTCGGAAAAAAGGTCATTTTTGCCAACACGATCGGAGCGGTATACACAAATATTTGCGCCGGCGGGGCTTCATCGCTCAAGGCGGTTGACGCATGGTTTGCGATTCTTTGCTACACGCTTCAGATTTACTTTGACTTTTCCGGCTACAGTGATATGGCGGTCGGTCTCGGAAAAATGTTCGGCTTTGACTTTGTTCATAACTTCAATTTCCCCTACTGTGCGGTTTCGATCAAAGACTTTTGGAGCCGCTGGCACATTTCGCTTTCAAGCTGGTTCAGAGATTACGTTTATATTCCCCTCGGAGGAAATAGAAAGGGAACGGCAAGAACAATTTTCAACATTGCCGCCGTTTGGACGCTGACCGGACTTTGGCACGGCGCAAGCTGGAACTTTGTTGCATGGGGAGCATTTTACGGAATTCTTCTCATTGCGGAAAAATATGTCTTCAACAACGTTCTTGAAAAAATTCCCCGTCCGTTGAGAAGAGTGATAACAATGCTCATCGTAATCATCGGTTGGGTCTTCTTCTCAAGCGAAACGCTTTCTTCTGCGGTCGGATTCCTTAGTTCGATGTTCGGTGCGAACGGCTTCGTTTCAGCCGACACGGGATATCTTCTCAGGAACAATATTTTCCCGTTCGCCGTAATGAGCCTCAGTGCGCTCGGCTTTTTCAAAAAGCTTCCGACGCTCAAAAACGTTCCGCTCAGACTTGCTTTTCAGGCGGCGGGATATATCGTTGTTTTCATCCTTTGCATTATTTTCATCGTCTCAAGCACATATAATCCGTTCCTTTATTTCAGATTTTAAGAGGTTTTTGCAATGACTAACAACACTGAAAAAAACGAAAATGCAATCCGCAAAAAAAAGCGGATAACCGCTGTTTGCGCGGTGACCGCTGCGGTCTTTTTCGTGATTGTTTTCGGCATTCTCGTTTTGGCAATCGCAACTCCGGACAAGGAAAAGTCCGAAAGCGAAAACCGTGTTCTCAAAAAGTTTCCGGCCTTTTCGATTTCTGCGGTTACCGACGGAAGCTTCATGAAAAACTTTGAAACATATTTCAATGATCAGTTTCCCCTTCGTGACAAGCTGATTGCGTTCAAAACAAAATTTGAACGCTCCCTCGGAAAAACCGAGGAAAACGGAATATATATCGGAAAGGACAACTTCCTTTTTGAAGCGCCGGCAAAACCCGACGGAGAAAAAATCAAGGAACTGACCGATGCAATCACCGCCTTTTCCCAAAAAAACAAAAAGCTCAAAAAAGCTTTCGTTCTTTCTCCGAATGCAACGGATATTCTTCCGGAAAAGCTCCCGAAGGGGCTGAAGATTGAGGACAGAAGCGAAGCGTTCAAAACGATTCAAAAGGCACTTTCAACCTTTTCGTGGGTTGATTGCAAAGCCTCCTTTGAAAAGTACGGCAAAAAAGACACCCTCTTTTACCGTACCGACCACCACTGGACAACCCGCGGCGCATACCTTGCGTTCAAGGGACTTTCCGACGCATGGAAGCTTGAAACGAAGGAAAAGGGATATTCCTTTTTCACCGTTTCCGATTCGTTCCAAGGAACGCTTTCCTCCTCGGCCGCCGTTGCAGACGCAACGGACAAAATTGAAATTTGCGTCCCGAAAAAGGAAGCCGGAAAGTACACCGTTCTTTACGAATCGTCCGGAAGAAAAACGGCAACTCTTTTTGAAAAGGAAAAGCTGAATCAAAAAAACCAATATGAAGTTTTCCTCGGCGGAAACTATGACAAGGTTGTGATTACAACAACAGCGGAAACAACGGCAACTCTCCTCGTTTTCAAGGATTCCTATGCGAACTGCCTTCTTCCGATGCTCACGCCGTATTTTTCAAAAATTGTTGTGATCGATCCGAGATACTTCTCCGACAGTCTCAAAGGCATTATGGGCGAAACCCAGTTCACTCACGTTCTGTTCGTCTATAATATGGATACTTTCCTCGGCGACACGTCGCTTGCCGCCGCTTTGGAATCATAGAATAAAAGCAAAAAGCTGTTGCGCTCAATGAACGCAGCAGCTTTTTTGATTTTCGCTTTATTTTTTCACCGCTCTTGTTGCGATAAAAGTCGGAACATTGTGTTCGTGAAGATTGCCTTCTCCGCTTGTGTCCTCAAAAAGGTCGGTCAAAACGAAGCCGGCTTTGAGCTGACCGCCGAGCTGTTCTTCAAGTGTGTGAGAAAACTGAAAACCGCTGTTGTCCGCTTCAAGGAATTTTCTGTGTTCCCCGTTTTCAATCGGATCAAACGGAAGAGTGAATCTGAGTTCCTTTTCGTCGTTGTCAAAAGCGTAGCAAAGTCCGTTGTCAAGGCCGGAAAGGAGAACTCCGCCTTTTTTTAAAATCCGGAAACATTCCCTCCAAATCGGCAAAACATCTTTGACGTAAATGTTTGAAACCGGGTGAAAGATGAGGTCAAAGCTTTCGCTCTCAAACGGAAGCGGTTTTGACATATCCGCGCGGACGATGTTTATTTCATAGCCTTCCTTTTCGGCAAATTCACGCTCGCTTTCAAGCTGAAGAACGGAGTAATCGAGAACGGTGCAGTCTGCGCCGAGAGCCGAAAAAACCGGCATCTGCTGTCCTCCGCCGCTCGCAAGGCCGAGAACCTTTTTCCCTTTGAGTTCTCCGAACCAGTCGTGCGGAACGAATTTTGTCGGGGTGAGAAGAACGTTCCATTCCCCATTCTTTGCCTTTTCAAAGGTTTCGTGGGAAATCGGTTTTCCCCATTCCCAGCCGTCTTTTATCCATGAGTCGATTGTTTCGGCGTTTATGTCCTGATAGTTTATGCTTTTTCTTTCCTTTTCTTTTTCCGCTTCCTCACGCTCTTTTTTTGAAAAAACGCAGCCGCAGTAATCCTGCCGGTAAAGCCCGTAAAGCTTTGAAAGCTCGACCGAACGCTTATAGCCGTTTTTCTTTTTGAAGTCCGACGGGAGGTGGGCAACGCCGAATTTTTCTCCGGCGGCCTCGCCGATTTCGTTGAGCTTTTGAGCGTTTTTGAGCGGACTTATCGTGAGGGTGGTTGTGAAGTAATCAAAGGCGTTTTCCTTTGCGAATTTTGCCGCCCTTTCAAGCCGAAGCTTAAAGCAGGCAAAGCACCGTTCGCCGCCCTCCCTTATTTTTTCGAGTCCCTTCACCGCAGAGAAAAAATCCTTCGGGTCGCCCTTTTCCTCAACGAGAGAAATCGGATATTTTGACGGAAAAGCCGAGACAAGCTTTCGCTGTTCGCCGACCCTTCTTTCGTATTCCTCACAAGGGTAAAGATTCGGGTTGTAATAAAGAACGGTAATTTTGAAATGGTTTGAAAGGTACTCGAGGCAGTAGCTGCTGCACGGAGCGCAGCAGGAATGAAGGAGAAGCGAAGGAACAACGCCGTTTTTTTCATTCTCCTCAATTATTTTTTCAAGCTCTTTTTGAAAGTTACGCATTTTTCTCACCCAAAAAACCGTTTTCAAAAAGAATCTTTTCAGTAATCGAAGCCGCGTCGCCGACGAGTTCGGCGCAGGGACGTTTTTTGTAATAAGTTTCGGTTCTCGCCTCGGGAGAAGGAACGATTTTTTCTTTTTCCGAAAGGCCGAGAAGCTCACGGCAGATTATTGAACGGTTTTGTTTTTTGAATTCTTCGGAGAACTGCTGAACGGCCGAATAGGCGGACATTTTGTCTTTTCCGTCATCTCCGCCGAAAAAGAAACCGAGAACAATTGCCGCGCCGCAAACGGCTCCGCAAACCTCCCTTTGCCTTCCGACGCCGCCGCCGAGTCCGCAAGAAAGTTTTGCCGCTTGGGTTTTTGAAAGACCGAGTTCGTCCGCAAAGGCGGCAACAACCGATTGAGAGCAGTTAAGCCCCGTTTTGAAAAGCTCCTTTGCTTTTTCGCTTCTTTTCATATGTATCACTCCGATGTGTTGAAATTTTTCAGGTATTCGATGAGGGCGGGTGCGCTGTTTTCCGGAAGGTCAATCGTGTTCTCCGGAAGGCGCATGTTTTCAAGGTAATGTGCGTCCGAATTGCGAAGGCACAGTTTTCCCCCCGTTGCCGGATATTTTTGAAGATATTCGTTTATGTCTGCGTCGGGCGTCAGCTCAAACGCTTTGACGTTCAGTTCTTCGCCGAACGTTCCGAGGGCGGAGATTATGCTGTAAGAGCTTCTGTCGATGTGCGCCGGAAAGCAGACTCCGCCGAATTTTTTGACGAACTCGGGAACGGCGTCAATGCTCACAGAACTTGCCGTTGTGAGAAGAAGTTCTTCCGAACCGAGAATCTCGTCTTCATCGTTCATGATGAATTGATCGCCGAAAATTTTCGGTTTGTTTTTGATTTTCGGAATCAGGTTGAAAACGTGTTCTCCGAATTTTTCCGCCGCTTCAACCGAAGGAAAAAGGCAAACAACGTGAATTTCCTCGCTTGTGCAAAGTTCGGCTCCCGGAACAACGGTGAGGTTCGCTTTTTCTCCGGCGGAAACTGCGGCCCGGCAGTTTTTTGTGCTGTTGTGGTCGGTGAGGGCAATGATGTCAAAGCCGAGAATTTTCGCCATGTTGACGAGATTGTACGGCGTCATTTCATTGTCGCCGCAGGGCGAAAGACACGAGTGAAGGTGAAGGTCATAAAAAAGTTTCATAATACCTCAAAATCAGGAAGTTCGGTTTTTTCTTTAATGATAGCACGATTCTGTCGGAATTTCAATAGTTGAAGCGGCTCGGGAAAAACGGCGTGTCTTTTCGGCAAAGAAGATAAAAGATGAAATTGACAGAACGGACAAAAAGGCGTATATTTAAAACGAACCTTGCAAGAAGGCTTGAATGAAAAATACGATTGGAGAAAACGATGGAAAACATCATTGAAATAAAAAATCTTAACAAGTCGTTCGGCGATGTTAAAGCCGTTCGAGATCTTTCGTTCAACGTTAAAAGGGGCGAACTTTTCGCCTTTCTCGGTGTGAACGGCGCCGGAAAAAGCACAACGATTTCAATTTTGTGCGGCAGTCTCAAAAAGGACGGCGGAAGCGTTCTTGTTTGCGGAAAAGAAGCCGGCGAACGAAGCGGCGAGGTTGCAAAAAAGCTCGGCGTTGTTTTTCAAAACAGCGTTCTTGACAAAGCCCTTTCCGTCAAAGAGAACCTTGAAAGCCGTGCCGCACTTTACAAAATGAGCAAAAAGCAGTTTTTGCAAAGGCTTTCGGCTCTTTCAAAATTGCTTGATTTTGAAGATATTCTCTCCCGCCCGGTCGGAAAGCTTTCCGGCGGACAAAGAAGGAGAATCGATGTTGCGCGGGCACTTTTGCATGAGCCGGAAATTCTTATACTCGATGAACCGACAACGGGTCTTGATCCCCAAACGAGAAAACTTCTTTGGAACGTTGTGAAAGAGTTGCGTGAAAAAAAGAACATGACCGTTTTTCTCACGACTCATTACATGGAGGAAGCCGCCGATGCGGACTATGTTGTGATTCTTGACGGCGGAAAAATTTCCGCCGAAGGAACACCGCTTGAACTCAAAAACGCCTATACCGGCGACTTCATAACGTTCTACTCACTCTCCGAAGAGCAGATTAAAACGCTTAACCTGCCTTATGAAAAGGTCGGAGAAAGTTTTCGCGTTGAAGTTGAAAACACGAAAAAAGCAACGGAGCTTATTCGGAAATATCCGTCGCTTTTCACCGATTACGAGATTACAAAGGGAAAAATGGACGACGTTTTCCTTTCCGTAACGGGAAAAAAACTCACGGGAGGCGAAGAAAAATGAATGCGGTTTTTGCACTGATAAAACGAAACACAAAACTTTTTTTCAAAGACAAGGGAATGTTTTTCACGTCGCTCATCACGCCGCTGATTCTTCTTGTGCTTTATGCGACTTTCCTTGCGAACGTATACAGAGACAGTTTCGCTTCGGCGATTCCGGAGTTTTTGAAAATTGACGAAAAGCTGCTTGAAGGTGCGGTTGCCGCCCAGCTTGTTTCCTCGCTCCTTGCGGTGAGCTGCGTCACAGTTGCGTTTTGCTCAAATCTGCTGATGGTTCAGGATAAAGTGAGCGGCGCACGAAGGGACTTTTGCGTTTCGCCGGTCAAACGCTCCGCTCTTGCGGTTGCTTACTTTTTTTCAAGTGCGTTTTCAACGCTTATCATCACGTTCACCGCACTTGGAGTTTGCCTTTTGTATATCCTTAAAACGGGTTGGTATCTTTCCGGTTCGGACGTTGCGCTTTTGGTGCTCGATGTTTTTTTGCTGACTCTTTTCGGCGTTGCAATCTCCTCGTGCATAAATTTTTTCCTTTCAACAAACGGACAAAGTTCCGCTGTCGGAACAATTGTCAGCGCCGGTTACGGCTTTGTTTGCGGCGCATATATGCCGATCAGCAGTTTCTCTTCGGGACTTCAAAAGGTACTTTCCTTCCTTCCCGGAACATACGCAACAAGTCTTATCCGTAACCACGCAATGCAGGGCGCCTTTTCTGAGATGGAAAAGAGCGGTTTTCCAAAAGAAGCGGTGAAAGCAATCCGTGACGCAATGGACTGCAATCTTTATTTCTTTGAAAAGAGCGTGAGCCCCGGCGCAATGTATGCCGTTCTTTGCGGTTCAATTGCGGTGCTTGTTTTAGTCTACATACTGTTTAACGTAATTTTAAAAAAGGAATCTTAAATTATGAAATCGAGATATAACACAGTGCGGTAATTTTTGATTTTCCGAACGCTTTTTGCCGGCTTTGCGGTTGCGCTCGTCGGTGAAGTCGGTTACCCGGTTCTTGTCGGGAAAGCCGAGGGTTGTGTTTATATCGCAATCGCTTCTGCGGAGCTTACGTCTGTCACGCCTGTTCTTATTCGCCGGCTCAAAACGAAAGGCACGGAAATTTATAAAAAGCTTTAAAAAGAGGGATTGTTTATGTGGTGGCTTTATGCGGTTCTTTCTTCGGTTTTTGCGGCGCTGACGTCGATTCTTGCAAAGGTCGGAATCGAAAACGTGAATTCAAATCTCGCAACGGCGCTCAGGACGGTTGTTGTTCTTGCAATGTCGTGGCTGATGGTTTTCGTTACGAACGCTCAAAGCGGAATCGGTGAAATCAGCAAAAAAAGCTGGCTTTTTCTGATTCTTTCCGGCCTTGCGACCGGAGCGTCGTGGCTTTGCTATTACAAAGCGCTTCAAATCGGCGATGCGTCAAAGGTTGTTCCGATTGACAAGCTGAGCGTTGTTTTGACGTTGATTCTCGCTTTCGTTTTTCTTCATGAAAAGTTTAACGCAAAATCGCTCATCGGCTGCGTTCTGATTGCGGCCGGAACGCTTGTGATGACCCTTTGAGTCAAGTGTAATAAAAATTTTTGACTCAATTAATAAAAAATTAATAATTACGCTAAGTTTTAAGCGTCTTTTAAAGTATATTTAAGGTACACTGGATATTCTGTTAACAGATAGGAAATAAAAAATTAATAAAATAACAAGGAGGTGAACATAATGCACGAAATGATCGAAAAAATTAAGGGCTATTTCGCAATGCTCTTTGACTTTATTCAGAAGCTCCTTGACATTCAGCCGTTATAATCGTTGATTGTCTTTTAAAGCGAATTATTAATTATTTTTTCGGAGGTGAACATAATGCACGAAATGATCGAAAAAATTAAGGGCTATTTCGCAATGCTCTTTGACTTTATTCAGAAACTCCTCGACATTCAGCCGTTATAATCGTTGATTGAAATTTAAGGCGAATTGTTCATTATTTTTTCGGAGGTGAAAACGCAATGGACGCAATCATCGAAAAAATCAAGAAATATCTTGAAGGCGTTTCTGCTTGGATTATTGATTTCCTTCAGTCGCTCATGGGCATTGAGCCTTATTGATTTCTGAGTTTCATTTTTCCGGAAGGCAAAAGTCTTCCGGAATTTTTTTTGAACAGAACGTAATAATATCGGAAACAAAGTGGAGAAAACCACATAATTGTTTCAAGTTTATTGAATTTGTTGTTGAAATGTGAATAAAATTATGCTATACTCAAGATGAAATGTGCGGATAGAGAAATGATTTTTCATTGGAGATGAGCGCACACAAGGAGGATATATATGAAAAAAGTTATTTCGGCAATCTTATGTTTAGTCATGCTTTTCAGCTTGGTTGTTCCCTGCTTTGCCGCCGTTGAGCCGAACGGAAACGTTCCGGTGATTATGATTCGCGGCGACGGAGAATGGATTTATGACAAAAACGGCGAGCGGATTTATCCGACCGGTTATGACACTTCCCGATTGAAGGATGATGTAATGGGTGTTATATATCCTTATCTTGTCGAGGCGATTTTGTTAAACCGCTGGGAGCCGTATTACAATGCTTTCGCCGATACTCTTGCCGGCATTTTCAAAAAGGCATGGCTTGACGAAAACGGAGAAGCTTCAAACGGTTCCGGTGTTTCCGAAACCGCAAAAGCGGAAATGGCCGAAAGCGCAAAACGGGATACCCGTGCAATCAACGGCTCTTACGCTCTTCATGATTATCAGGTTCGCTATGACTGGCGGCTTGACCCTCTCACCGTTGCGGATCAGATTCATGAGTATATTCAAGAGGTTAAGGCAACGACGGGAGCAAAAAAAGTTTCGCTTTACAGCGTTTGCCTCGGCGGAATTTTTGTTCTCGGATATCTCGGAAAGTACGGATATGACGACATATATTCGGTCTTTTTCGATTCAACGGTCGGAAACGGCTGTGAGTTGTTCAGCGATCTTATTACCGGACAGGTGAACATTGATCCGAACGCATTGAACCGTTATTATGCCGACGCAGTCAATCCGACGAACGGCGCCGGACCGCAGATTCTCGGCGATATGGATAAATTCCTCAAAAACTTTATCGGCGCAACAATTGATCTTATGTCCAAAAACGGAATGCTCAAGGGCGTTGCCGGCGGCGTAAACTATGTTTATAAAAAGCTTTATAAGGAGCTTACCCCTCGCCTTGTCATGGCTTCCTTCGGAACATGGCCGGGATATTGGGGAACGGTAAAGGCTTCCGATTATCAGGCCGCAAAGAAAATGGTTTTCGGAAAAGAAAATTTGGGCTATGAAACAAAGTATGCGGGTCTTATTGAAAAGCTCGACAATTACGACAAAACCGTTCGTCAGCGCATTCCCGAAATCATTTCGCAGGCAAAAGAACACGGCTGTAGAGTCGGTTTGATTGCAAAATACGGTTATCAGCAGGTTCCGGTTTATTCCGGAAGCGCAAGACCGGGCGATGATATCGTTGCTTTTGACACGGCAAGCTTCGGAGCGACAACATCAACCGTTGCGGGACAGTTTTCCGATGAATACGTCAATGAAAGAATTGCACAGGGAAAGGGAAAATATATTTCTCCCGACCGTCAGATCGACCTTTCAACCGCTCTTCTTCCGGACACGACGTGGGCAGTAAGAGGCCTTCGTCACGGAGCATGGCCGTGGCAGATTGAAAAGCTTGCGCTCACATTCCTTCAGTATGACGGAGAGTTTACAACGGCGACGGATCCGGATTATCCGGCCTTCCTTAAAGCGATTCCTTCAACGGGAGAAATCGTTCCGATGGAGGGCGAACCCACGGATATTATGAACTGGTCGTTCGGCGAGGAAGAAAAGGGTCTTTCCGCTTTCATAAAGTCTTTGATTAAATGGTTCAAGGCTTTGTTTGAGCTTATCGGAAGCAAGCTCGGAAAAGACAAGTGATTTAAGTTTACGATTTCCCGGAAGGAAATTTTTCTTCCGGGATTTTTTTGGGGAATGAGAGATAAAGCACCGAAAAAGCGGAATTTTTCAATTTTTAGATCGAGTAAAAGTACTTTGTAATCCTTGAAAAAATTGACAAGGTATGATACACTCAAAAAAAGTATGCGTAAAAAGAAGAAATTCTTTTAAGAACAACGCATAAATTGAACAACGAAAGGACTAAAAAGGATGAAAAAAGCAATTTCATTATTGATGTCGGTACTTTTGATTTTGACCGTTATGATTCCGGCAGTTTCGGTTTCGGCCGTTGACGGCTGTGCCTGCGGAAACACCCCGGTGATCTATATCAAGGGAAGAACCATGATATATAAGGACACCGAAAATCCTGACGCCGGTTTGGCTGAAAAGAATTTTCCCAAAGATAAGAAGGAAATAGCCCGAATGACATACACCATCGCAACCGCTTTTGCAAAGGCGATGGCTACCGATAAATGGGAAGATTACAGCAATGTTCTTTATGAAGAGATTATTCCGATGTATGATCAGTATGCACTCAACAATGACGGCGAAATTGACAACAAGAGCGGAATCAGACCCGAATGGAGCATTGATAACATTCTCAAAAGAGCCTACGAGGGCGGAAAACAGCGTCATATTGCCGAGAAGGACAACATTTTTATGTATGAATTCCAGTATGATATGCGCCTTGACCCGCTTTACACCGCAAAAAATCTTCGCAAGCTTGTTGAAGCTGTGAAGGAAATTACCGGCCATAAAAAGGTTAATATCCTCGGACGCTGCGAAGGCGGCGTAATTGAAAACGCATATTTCAGCCTTTACGGTTGGGACGATGTCGAAAGTGCGGTTATTTATAACTCAATCGCCTGCGGCACAGAGGTTGCCGACGCCTGCTTCAGCGGAGAAATTTTTGTTGATTCGGCGTCGCTGAACAGATTCGTCTATGAATTCCTCGGGCTCTCTCCGGTACTTGATTTGATTTTGACGGCTGTTGACGCATCGGAATACGCCGGAATGCTCGAAAACGTTACCGATTTTGTTCAGATGGTTCAAGACAAGGTCGGACCGCTGCTTTTCCCCCGCCTTATCCGAGACATTTACGGAAAGTGCCCCGGCTGGTACAGCCTTATCAGTCCCGATTATTTTGAAAAGAGCAAGAGCTTTGTTCTCTGCGACAATGCCGACGGAAAATATGACAAGCTGATTGAAAAAATCGACAATTACAATTACAACTACAAAGTCAACGCAAGAAAGGTACTTGAAAACATGGCCGCCGACGGCGTTCATGTTTATGTTATCACGAAGTATAACTATCAGATGTATCCCGTCATTGAAAACAGGTCGCTCCTCGGCGACAGCACCGTTTCGCTTTACAAGCAGACATACGAGGGTGCAACCTGCTCCGATATCACAAAAACGCTCGACAAGGATTATCTCGCAACGGCCGACAGGAAATTCATCTCGCCGGACAAGATGATCGACGTTTCAACAGGCGTTCTTCCGGAGCATACCTGGTTCGTAAGAAATATGTCTCACGAGATGTATCCCGACTCCTTCAATCCGTATCTCCTTCGTCTCATGAGAAGCGAGGTTTATGCCGACGGAAGCACGTTTGAAGATATGCCGCAATGGCTTCTTTACACAAAGTCAACAGACACCTTCACCGGAATCAATGAAGAAAACGCTCCGGCCGCAAACGAAAACCGTCCGTCCGGAAATCCGGTTCAAATGCTCAAGGACTTTATCGCAAGGTTCATTAACTTTATCAAATATATCATTGAAAAGATAAGCGCAAAGGTGAACCCGAAATAATTAAAGCAGCGCCCCCTGCGGAAACGAAACCTTCCGCAGGGGGCGTTTTGACTCTTTGACGTATTATTACGCTAACCAAAAGACTTTCGCCTTAAAAAAAACCGGCATCGTTTTAAAACGACGCCGGTTTTTTATTCACTTTGCCTAAGCTCTGTAAAAGTTGAGTTTGTCAGTTTTTGTTTTCCCTGTTTGAAAGCGTTTTGAAAAGAATTCTGAACCAGTTGACGAGTGAAACGATGAGCGACTTCAAACGCTGCGCAAAGGTTTTCGGCTTTTCAATCTCCTTGTCCGGATGCCAGTAAGCGTCGCCGGCGTTCTCTTCGGTCATTTTTGAAATCTTGTCCGTCGAATGGTCAAAGACAGAAAAACGTGAGAATTCAAAATCTTCGGGCGAAAGCTGTTCGTCGGCATCGACAACGGCAAGGAAGGTTTGCTTTTCATTGTCGGAGTAATGGCCGTGTTCGCAGTTCTTGATGAACCATGTATAGTCCGGGAAGAGGCAGGTTGAAGCGTCGATCTTCTTGTCCGGAGAGATATACTTTCCTTTTTCTTCGGCAACACGGGCGGCGATGTATTCGTCCGAAAGCGTGTCATAAATCGTTGAGGTTGTTGCGCCGAAGGAGGATTTTTCAACCGAAACATAGTTGTCGGCAAGAAGACCCTTGTCATCTCTGACAATCGGAATCATCTGGGTTCCGTACTTTGAAACGATGAGAAGATTCGGAGATTTTCCGTCCTCGTTCGGAGTTTTGAGCTTTTCCATAATTTCATAGGAATGCTTTTTGACGGTTTCGTTGTATACCGTGATTTTTTCGATGAGGCCGGCGTATTTTTGACGCTTTTCGCTTCCTTCTTTTCCGAAGGCATAAACAAGGCCGTCCTCAAAATCCTCAGGAGCAACGAGCGCCCAGTAGCACGGGAAGGTCATCATCGTTGCAAGAGAAAACGCCGAAATGAAGCCGTATTCGATTTTTGAGTAAAGGAGCTTTCTTGCGCCGTCGGTGAAGCCGTCGATTACTCCCGTGTTTGCAAGAAGCTCAATCGTTGCGATGATGAGCGGATGGATAACGGTGTCCTTCGTTACGGCGATTTCCTTTCCGAATCTTACAATGCCGTTTGCGTCAATATGGAAATCTCCGCTGATTGCGCCGCTCAAAAATTCTGCGCCGTTGCTCGTCGAAACGCCGATTCCGACTCCCTTGAGACTTTCGGTTCCGTATTTGTTGACATAGGCGAGCATTACGTTTGTTCCGAGGCACTTGCAAACGATTGAAACCTGACTTTTTCCGGTTGCCTTTTTAACCCCTTCGATGAATTCATGGAGGTCGTCGGCAAGCTCAATCGGATCAAGTCGCCAGTCGTAGAAGTAACGGTAGGTTTCTTCGCCGTATTTTCCGTTTGCGTCGGCGAGGTCGGTTGTCATTTTTCTTTCCCTGTCAGCCTTTCCGATGTTGCCGATTCCGCAATCGGAGCCTTCGGGAACGTTTCCGTTTTCGTCAAGTCTTATCGGGTCAAAAAGCTCGCTAAGCTCCTTTTCGACCGCCGCATAGTAGTTGTCCCATTTGTTTTGAGCGATTCCTTCAAGAATAAACGGAAGAAGAATATTTGCGGTTGCCTCAAGAACTTTGCTTTTGGTATCTCCTTCTCCGTTGTTGAGAAGGCTGTTGGCTTTGTTGATGCTGAAGCTTTTTGTGTCGTTGTCGTAATAAAGCGAGCTGCTGTCGCCGCCGATGTAAACAACGGGAGTGTCGCAGGCGGTTTTGAGAGGGGTGTACTCGGCAGAAGCCATAGGCATACTCAGAAAAAGAATGCACAGAGCAAGCAGGACCGAAACGATTTTCTTCATGGCAAGTCTCCTTAAAAGTTTTTTAAAATTATTCACAAAACGATAATTTATAAATTTATTATATCATATTTTGAAGAATATGCAAGCTTGTTTTGAAAACAACATAATTTTTAAGAGGGAAAAAATTACAATTTTTGAAGGTGATTTTTTGCCATATTCCGTGTGCAATATTTTTGCCTTTTTGACTGTTTTCAACAAAAAGAACTTTTTTAAAACTTTCCTCTTTACATTTGGCTCTTGCGGTGCTATATTATATGAAAATAATCTTTAAGGGCGGTTCAGTGAAGCCGACAAGATGTTCATATAGATCCCGCGCAGAATTTCTGTGCGCTTAAATTATGTCAGTCTTGCCGAGTTTCGGGCAAGATATTTTTTTGCTCTTTTTCCTGAATCGGCGGAAAAAGGAGTGAGAAAAACGGAACCCGTTGTTATGGACTCGGTCGCAATGGACAGGGCGCTGATGAGAATCGCTCATCAGATTATCGAAAAAAACGAATCGACGGAAAATCTTTGCATCGTCGGAATCAAGCGCCGCGGCGAACAGCTCGGAAACATTGTCGCAAAAAACCTTGAAAAACTCGGCGCAACGGTGAAAACGGGCTGCCTTGACATCACTCTTTACCGTGACGACCTCTCCCTTGCCGGCGACAGACCTCAGCTCAATTCGGGCGGTCTCGGCTTTGACGTCGGCTCAATGACGGTTGTCCTCGTTGACGACGTAATCTATACCGGAAGAACGGCGAGAGCCGCAATCGACGCAATCCTTTCCTTCGGTCGGCCGGCAAAAATTCAGCTTGCCGTCCTTGTTGACCGCGGCCACAGGGAGCTTCCGATCCGCGCGGATTACGTCGGAAAAAACGTTCCGACCTCAAAAAGCGAAATCGTAAAGGTTTGCATCTCGCCCTATGAAACAACTCAGTGCGTAAAAATCATCAAAAATTCTTGATTCGGTAATTTTGCGTTTCGGCGCATTTTTATAAGGTATTCAAAATTTTCAGGAGGTTTGAAAAAAATGAAACTAACTTACAACGTTCAGGACAAACCGAAATTCGGACAGCTGATCCTTTTCGGTCTCCAGCAGCTTCTTGCGATTCTTGCCGCAACAATCGCAGTCCCCTCAATCATCGGAAACGGCATGAGCCAGTCTGCGGCGCTTTTCGGCGCAGGTATCGGAACAATCGTTTATCTTCTTTTCACAAAGTTTAGAAGTCCGGTTTTCCTCGGCTCGTCTTTCGCTTTCATCGGTTCGATGTTTGCCGCTTTCGGCGGCGCCGCTTCCGCTCAGGCCGGATATGCGGGACTTATTCTCGGCGCAGCCTTTGCCGGCCTCGTTTATGTCGTAATCGCAATCGTAATCAAAATTGCGGGTGTTAAGTGGATTAACAAACTTATGCCGGCAGTCGTTATCGGACCGACTGTTTCAATCATCGGTCTTTCCCTCGCCGGAAACGCTGTTTCCGACCTCACCCTCGGAAAGGTAATGACCGAAGTTACAACTCAGGTTGTTAAGGACGGAGCAATTGTTGACGAAGTTTCCTCCGTTTCAACCGCAAGCCCTTATGTTGCTCTCATCTGCGGCCTTGTTACCCTTTTCGCCGTTGTTCTCTGCTCGGTATACGGAAAGAAGATGGCAAAGCTCATTCCGTTCATCATCGGAATCTGTGCAGGTTATGCAACCGCAACAATCTTTACCTTAATCGGCACCGCAACAAACAATCCGGCGCTTCAGGTTATTGACTTCACCGTTTTCCACAACATGCAGTGGTTCTCAATTCCGGACTTCACCTTCCTTGAGGCCGCAAAAGGCTTCTCCGCAATCAACGGACAGTATATCGCAACGGTTGCCGTTGCATATGTTCCGGTTGCATTCGTTGTTTTTGCCGAGCATATCGCAGACCACAAGAACCTTTCAACAATCATTGACAAGGATCTTCTTGAAGATCCCGGTCTTCACAGAACTCTCCTCGGCGACGGCGTAGGCTCAATCGCCGGCGCAATCTTCGGCGGCTGCCCGAACACCACATACGGCGAATCCGTCGGCTGCGTTGCAATCACCGGAAACGCCTCGGTTGTAACAATCATCACAACCGCAATCATGGCGATCGTAATTTCCTTCTTCGGACCGTTCGTAACCTTCCTTGCAAGTATTCCGAACTGCGTAATGGGCGGCGTTTGCATCACCCTTTACGGCTTCATCGCAGTCAGCGGTCTTAAGATGATTCAGGAAGTTGACCTCGGTGAAAACAAGAACCTCTTCGTTGTTGCGGTAATTCTCATTTGCGGAATCGGCGGTCTCACCGTAAGCTTCGGAAAGGTTACCCTCACCTCAATCGCCTGCGCTCTTATCCTCGGAATTTTCACAAACCTCCTTGTTTCAAAGTCTAAGGGAGAAACTGCGGAAGGCAAAGAAAAGAAAAACGAAAAAAAGGCTTGACCCGTTTTCAAAAAGCCGATTGAAAAGTTTTTAAAAAGTGCTGCGGCGAAGTATTTCTTCGCTGCGGCCTTTTCTTTTTCCCGTCTTGATTTTGAGCGGCGGATAAAGTATAATAATAAAGCAAGTTTTTACGAAAAGGAGAAACGTTCATGAGCGTAACAAAAACATATTATGATACAATGCCGGATGGAAGAGAAGTTTTTCTTTATACGATCGAAAACAACAACGGAATTTCCGCCGGAATAATCACAAGGGGCGCAACCCTCAATTCGTTCGTCTGCCCCGACAAGGACGGAAAAACAGGTGACATCATCGTCGGATTTGACAACATTCTCGGCCACATCAAGTCCGGAACATTCACGGGCGAAATCATCGGTCAATACGCAAACAGAATTTCCGGCGGAAAATTCACTCTCTCCGGAAAAGAATATGAAGTGACAAAAAACGAAAAGGGAATCACCTGCCTTCACGGCGGCGGAGAATACAGCAGTGCGCTATGGAAACCGATTATCGTTGACGACAATGCCGTTGAATTTTCTTATCACAGTCCGGACGGAGAACAGGGCTTCCCCGGAAACGTTGACGTGAAGGTTACCTATGTTCTCACGGACAGAAACGAGCTTGAAATCAATTACGAGGCTGTTCCGGACAGAGAAACGGTAATCAACATGACAAACCACGCATATTTCAATCTCGGAACAACCGCAAACGGAGATATCCTTGACCATGAGCTTATGCTCAACTGCGATTTCTTCACTCCGACGGACGAAAACAGCATTCCGACCGGAGAAATCAGACCGGTTGAAGGAACGGCTTTTGATTTCAGAGAGTTCAAAAAGATCGGAAAAGATATCAATGCAGACGATCCTCAGCTCGTTCAGTGCAGAGGTTATGACCACAACTTCTGCGTCAACGGTGAAATCGGAACGCTCCGCCTTGTTGCAAAGGCAAGGGACGAAAAAAGCGGAAGAAAGCTTGAGGTTTATTCCGACCTTCCGGGCGTTCAGCTTTACACCGGAAACTTCATGGACGGAGAAGAAGGAAAAGGCGGAATAGGTCTTGACAAAAACTTCGGTTTCTGCCTTGAAACCCAGTATTATCCCGACACTCCGAACCGCCCCGAGTTCCCTTCGTGTACCTTCAAAAAGGGCGAAAAGTTCAAAAGTCTCACAATTTTCAAAGTTTGAAAAAGCGCGGAAAACGGCGAAAATCAACGCCGCTTCAACAATTTGTTGCAATTTGAAAGTTTTGAGGGTAATTGTGTTAAAAAATCCGGTGCCCGATATATACACAATTAACAAACTTAATTATTTTTTAACAATCACGTTGACAAACAAGCAGATTAGGGTTAAAATATAGTCAAGTTATTGGGTGGAGAAGTCTGCCTTTATGTTCGGTAAAATTTAGAATTTATTGGAAAGGAGACTGTATATGAACTGGAAAACTTTTACAGATGTATGCAAAGACGTTGTCAAATTCTTCGACAGAGTTATGGGCTGGGTAGCTTATGTTTGTGGAGCGGCCGATGATCCGTACAGCTACACTAAGTTCTATGACACAATTTGGGGCGACAAAGAAAAATAAGTTTTTAAACTCATTAATGTCCGAAAGGAGAACGAGATATGGATCACGCACTTAAAGGTTACGAAACCCTCAGAGGCATCTTCCAGGCCTTCC
The DNA here is from genome assembly GCA_934561055.1 of uncultured Eubacteriales bacterium. Lineage (GTDB taxonomy): Bacteria > Bacillota > Clostridia > Oscillospirales > Acutalibacteraceae > UBA6857. Next base: position 324,022 of record CAKTFN010000002.1, on the reverse strand, counting down.
TCAGCTTCATTGAAAGCATTCTCAACAGATTCGGAAAGATCGACGGAGACGGCTGGATTAAGTGATTGAAGTTTTGATTTGAATTAGCTCCGAACCGAAAGGCACGGGGCTTTTTTCCTCTTTTAAATATTTTGCTTCAGCAGCGCAGAAAACGCCCGTGCGGTGTTCTTTGCGCTTTTCGGGCGTAATCGGGTTTGCTTTTCGGCAATATGAATATATGAAGCGTTAAGGCAGGCTTAACTTTATGTCTGCGTTTTTGCAAAACGCAACTGTAAAGATTGATTTCTCACGGGAACGGATTTTGTTTTATCCAAAGAATTGCGTTTCCGTTAATATAAAAGATAACACATAACAGAGTTTTTAATCGGAGATTGACATGACTGGTTTTTCAAAAATTCTTCAAAAAAGCGGAGAATATCTTGCCGCAAAAAAATGCATTGACGAGCGCAGACTCCCGATGGGAATCATCGGTCTTTCCGCCGCCGCAAAGGCGCATTATCTTTCTTCCCTTTGCGAACAGACGGAAAAAAAGGCGCTCGTGCTCTGCCCGGATGAGGCCGCCGCACTCAAAACGGTTCAAGACATTTCGGCATTTTCCGACGGCGCGCTTTTTTATCCCGCAAGAGATTTTCATTTCCGCTCTTCCGACAGCAGCTCAAAGGAATATGAACAGCAAAGAATCGGCGTTCTTTCAAAAATTCTTTCCGGCAATTTTTCTTTCGTCGTTTGCAGCGTTCAGGCGGCGATGCAGTTCACAATGCCGAAAGCGGAACTAAATAAACGCAGCGTTCGGGTTGTTTCCGGCGAAGACCTTGAACCGGTCTTTCTTGTGAGCGCACTCACCGCTTCCGGATATGTCAGAACAGAGCAGGTTGACGGTGAAGGCCAGTTTTCCCAAAGGGGCGGAATCGTTGACTTTTTCCCGCCCGGAAAGGCCGAACCGGTAAGAGTTGAATTCTGGGGAGACAGCGTTGATTCGATTTCGTCGTTTGAAATCGAAAGCCAGCGCAGAACCGAGATGATTGACGAGGTTCTTGTCACTCCTTCGGCGGAAGTTCTTTTTGAAAGCGACGACGCCCTTCTTGAAAAAATCAAAGATTTTTCTTCGCATATCAAAGGAAAGGGTTCAACGAAAATCAAAGCCACACTCGGCGAAGATATTTCAAAAATCGAAAACGGAGTTCGCCTTTCATGCCTTGACCGCTATCTTCCCATTGCCTATGAAAAAAGCGAAACGCTTTTTGATTATGTGAACGGCTGCCTTTTCTTTGTCAGCGAGAGCCTCGGCGTGAAACAAAAGGCAGAGTCCTCTTCAAAGCTTTTGCTTGAGGACATCAAGGCGATGGTTGAGGACGGTTTTCTCACAAAGGGACTTGATAAATTCATGCTTTTGCCGCATGAGCTTTTTTCGCTTTACGAAGAGCGCGGAGCGATATTTGCCGATAACCTTGCCCGAGGTTCGTTCGACGTTCCGGTGAAGGATCTTGTCAGCGTAAATTCGGCCGTGAACTCCGGCTGGGACGGAACACTTTCCTATCTTCTTGAAGACATTGAACCTTTTCTCAAAAGGAAGTTCACCGTTGTTGTCATGGCCGGAACGGAAAAAAGCGCAAAGGAACTCGCTTATGACCTTGAAACCGAAGGAATGAAGGCGCATTATTTTCCCGTCGTTCCGGCGGAGTTTCCGCAGAGCGAAGTCAGCGTTGTTTCCGGCTTCGTCAGCTCGGGTTTCGGTTATCAGGGGCTTTCGTTCGAGCTTTTTTCAATTTCAAGAAAAAGCAGCGTTTCACAGCGAAAAATCAAAAAGCGCTTCACCGGCGGAAAAGGAATTTCAAGCCTTGAAGAGCTTTCACGAGGCGACTATGTTGTTCATGCTGTTCACGGAATCGGAATTTTTGACGGAATCAAAACGATGAAGGTTGAAGGAAAAATCAAAGACTTCATCAAAATCAACTTCCGCGGAAACGACGTTTTGTATGTTCCGGTCACTCAGCTTGACCTCATTTCAAAGTATATCTCCCCCAAGGATACCGACCGAGCCGTAAAGCTCAACCGCCTCGGTTCGGACGAATGGAAAAAAACAAAGTCAAAGGTTCGGTCTGCCGTAAAGGATATGGCCGTCGAACTGACAAAAATATATGCAAAGCGGCTTGAAGCGAAGGGATTTGCGTTCTCTCCGGATTTTGATATGCAGAACGATTTTGAACGTCGCTTTGAATTCGATGAAACGGACGATCAGCTCATTGCAATTGACGAAATCAAAAACGATATGCAAAAGCCGTATCCGATGGACAGACTTCTTTGCGGCGATGTCGGCTTCGGAAAAACAGAAGTTGCGCTTCGTGCGGCATTCAAATGCGTTGCGGACGGAAAGCAGTGCGCCGTTCTTGTTCCGACAACGATTCTTGCTTTTCAGCATTATCAGACGATTAAAAAACGCTTTGACGGATTCCCGATTGAGATTGAAATGCTCTCCCGGTTCAGAACGACCACTCAGCGCACAAAAATCAAAAAGGCGCTCAAAAGCGGCGGAATCGACCTCATTGTGGGAACACATTCGTTGATTTCAAAGGGCGTTGAATTCAAAGATCTCGGCCTTCTCATTGTTGACGAGGAACAGCGTTTCGGTGTTGCTCAAAAAGAAAAGCTCAAGGAAAAATTTCCGCTCGTTGACGTTTTGACTCTTTCGGCAACCCCCATTCCGAGAACGCTCAACATGGCAATGACCGGAATCCGTGATATGTCCGTTCTTGAAATGCCGCCTTCCGACCGCCATCCGGTTCAGACCTATGTCATTCCGCACGACATGGATATGATCTGCGAAGCGATTGAGCGTGAACTGAGAAGAGGCGGCCAGGTTTATTATCTTCACAACAGAACGGAAACAATCGAGCGTGTTGCCGCAAAGCTCAAGGAGCGGATTCCCGAAGCAAGAATCGGAATCGGTCACGGAAAAATGAGCGAGGAAGAGCTCAGCGAAGTTTGGCGACAACTTCTTGAAGGCGAAATTGATATTCTCGTTTGCACAACGATCATCGAAACCGGAGTTGACGTTCCGAACGCAAACACGCTCATAATCGAAAACGCAGACAGACTCGGTCTTGCTCAGCTTCATCAGATAAGAGGACGTGTCGGACGAAGCGCAAGGCGTGCGTTTGCATACCTCACTTATAATCCGCAAAAGCAGCTTTCGCCCGAAGCGGAACGCAGACTTTCCGCAATCCGTGAATACACGGAATTCGGTTCGGGATTCAGAATTGCAATGCGTGACCTTGAAATCCGCGGAGCGGGTAACGTTCTCGGCGCTCAACAGCACGGCCACATGGAAGCCGTCGGATATGACATGTATCTCAAGCTTCTTTCCGAAGCGGTTGAAAATCAAAAGGGAGAAGAAAAGCAGACCGCCACGGACGAGGATAACGAATGCCTTATCGACATTGCTGTTGACGCTCACATTCCGGAGGACTATATCGAGTCGGTCAAGAACAGACTGTTTATGTATAAGCGTATCGCCTGCGTCAAAACGAAGGACGACGCACAGGACGTCATTGACGAATTCATTGACCGTTTCGGTGAACCGCCGCAAAGCGTTCTCGGTCTCATTGAAATTGCGCTCGTCAGAAACCGTTGCGGAAATCTCGGAATCTATGAAATTTCTCAGCGCGGAGAAATTCTTCTCATCTTCCTTCAAAAGCTTGAACCGGAATATATCGCAATGCTTTCAAAGCTTATGCGCGGCCGCGTAATGGTCAGCGCCGGAAAAACAAAGCCGTATCTTTCCGTAAAACTCGGAAAATTCACTGCGCTTGAAACGCTCGGAGAAGTTTTGACGATTATCGAAACCGCAAAAAAGGGAAAAAACGAATAAAAACTTCGGCCTTTCGGAAAAGGACGTTTCTTCTTTTCCGAAAGGCCGATTTTTGTTTTTGGGACGAATGAAAATCAGTTCCTACCCTCTCATGAAATCGGAAGATTGAATTTCGGATTTTGCGGTTCGTTCTTTCTTCAAAGGCGAAGAGAAAGAAGGGCTCTGCCGGCCCGGAAACGCTTCTATTCGCCGGGACTGGAAAAAATCCGAAAAATGTGATAAACTGTCTTATCAATAAAACCGAGAGGTATTTGCAATGAAAAAAATGGCTTTGTCTCTGACGGCCGCAATGCTTGCGATTCTTTTTATCTTTTCGGCCTGCGGCGTCGGAAAAAGGAGCAATGCGACTGTTCTCAGAAATTTTTCGTCGGTTTCTTCCGAAACAAAAAACAAAACGCTTTGCTTTTCCGATACGGAAATGAAAAATCTTCGCAGCGTTTCAAAAAAGGGAATGACCGAACTTTTCTTTGACGAAAAAACTTTTTCGGTTTGCGTATATGACCATTCTTCCGGAAAGCTTTGGCGCTCTCTTCCGGAAAAGGAAACGGACAAAAATGCCTGCGTCCTTTCGGTGAACGTAATTGTCGGGAACAAAGAATATCTTCTCAACTCCCAAAGTGACAGCGTGGCAGAAGGAAATGCGGAATATAAAATCGAAAGCGACGGTCTGACCGTCAGCTTCCGTTTCAAAAAAACGCTCGGAGAAAACGCCGATGTCGATTTCACCGTTCCGGTGAAGTTTACCGATGCGGACGGAACGCTCACCGCTTCGATTGATTTGAAAAATGTTTCCGTTTCCGGAGCGGTTCTCAAGAGAATTTCGCTTCTCGGCTTTTTCGGAGCCGACGAAAGCGGAAAGGGCGGCGATTATATCCTTATTCCCGACGGTTGCGGTGCAATCATTGACACCGCAGGCAAGGCAGAAAAATTCAAAAGAATTTCGCTTCCCGTTTACGGCGCAGACCCCTCGCTCGGTGAAAAAACGGCGGCCGTTTATGTTCCAGCCTTCGGAAAAAGGAACGGCGAAAGCGCCTTTTTTGCGCTCATTGAAAGCGCAGACGCAATTTCAAAAATTAATGCCGAAAAGGCACTTAAAACGGGCGGTCTCAACCGGGTTTGGGCTGATTTTGAAATTACCCCTTCGGTGACAGAAGGAAAGAAAACGCTGCTTTCAAAAAGTTCTTATGACGGCCTTGTTTCCGTCTGTTACCGCTTTCTTTCCGGAGACAACGCAAATTATGTTTCAATGGCTTCGGCCTGCCGTGAGCTTTTGATTCGTTCTTCGGTTCTTTCAATGAACGAAACGGAATTTTCAAAAACCGAAGGCTTTCCGTTGAGTCTCACTCTCATTGCCTCGGCGAAAGGCGAAAAAACCGACCGGAAAGGCGGAGAGCAAAAAGTTTTGACGAGCCTTTCTCAGGCGAAGGACGTGATTTCGTTCCTGCGCTCAAAGGGAATCAAAAACATCACTCTCAGAATCAAAGGTCTTTTTGAAGGAGGTCTTGTTCAAACGGGCTTTTCTTCGGTGAAACTTTTTTCTTCGCTCGGAACGAAAAAGGAACTTGAAGAGTTCATGGACTTTTCAAAAAGTCAAAACGTTTCGGTTTATGCCGACGTCGGACTTTTTTCCGCCTCAAGTCCCGGAGCGGACTCGGCCGTGAAAATCGGCGGCGGAAAAACCGCAATTTCCGAACCGCTCGAAAATTCTTCTTCCTCCTTTGAAAATTCTTTCAGACTTTTGCCCGAAAAGGACGCGGAAAAAAATTCCGACCGCCTCATAGCGTCGCTTCTCAAAACGGGGTTCGACGGAATTTCGCTTTCGGACGCCGGAAAAATTCTTTACTCTGATTTTTCGTCGGGAAAGAGTGCCGGAAGAACAAAAATCAAAGCTGAAACCGAAACCCGTTGCGGTGCGCTTTCCTCCGGAAAAAAGCTCATGACAAGCGGCGGAAACGTCTATGCACTCAAGTATGCCTCTTTTGCAAACGACCTTTGGTATACGGCGAAGTGCGCAGAAAACGAATTTTGCACGGCCGTTCCTTTCGTTCAGTCGATTCTTCACGGCGTTGTCGATTATTCCCACACTGCGTTCAACAGAGCAAAAAACGGCGAAACGGCGTTCCTCAAAGCGGTTGAATACGGTGCCGTTCCGAGCTGGGAATGGTACTTTGAAAACTTCGGAACGGACGAAGAAGAGGACGGATTTTATTACATGAACAAAGCCGACGACGCCCGTCGGTATTACGAAAGAATGAGCGAGGTCTTTTCCGACCTCAGGAACAAAAAAATCACCGCCCACAGAAAACTGAAAAGCGGTGTCTTTTGCACCGAATACGGTTCTTCGGTGCGGGTTTATGTCAATTACAACAAAAAGGATGTCTCAGTCGGCGGAGTCACCGTTGAGGGAAAGAGTTTTGTCAGAGTCGGATAAAAAAGAAAAAATGCGCCGCCGCAATCAAAAAACGGTTGCGGCGGCTTAAGATGCCGATTTATGTCAGGCGGTGGCGGCAAAACCGAAAGAAAAACGGCTCTGCAAAATCGGTTCCCCGTGGACATTTCTGCCGCCAACTTTTTTCCACCGCGAAAGCGCATCTTTTTTTGACCGCAACGGGCGGTCATTACATTTTATGCCGCTTCTTTTTTGTTGACAGCAAAGGGGAAAACGTAATATAATAAAAAATGCCGATTAGTCAAGCTTTTGTCCGTTTAATCTCAAATATATTCTTTTTTGAAAGAGGAAATCATGATGAAAAAAACAGTTGGAATCGTTTTTGCCGATGAAATGGAATATAAACCCTTCAGGGAAGCCGCCGAAAAATTCGGCGCAAAAAGCGAAAAGCTCTGCGGCTGCAACAGCGTTTCGTTCACCTTCGGCGAACTTTCGGTAACCGCAATCGAAAGCGGAATCGGAAAGGTCAACGCCGCATTTGCCGCTTCATGCCTTATTTTTGAAAAAAAGGCAGACGTGATTCTCAACGCCGGCCTTTCCGGCGCAGTCAGCAAACTTCGCCGCGGCGACATTGTTGCCGGCGAAAGTTTCACCGAATGTGACTTTGACCTTACGGCAATCGGTTACGACCTCGGAATCAAGCCCGACGGAGACGTTTCCGTTCACACGGCGGACAAAGAACTCCTTGAAAAAATTCTTTCGCTCAAAAACATTAAAAGCGGAAACTTCGGAACGGGCGACATCTTCCTTTCCGATCCGGTCAAAAAGAATCTTTTCAGGGAAAAATTCAAAATCTGCGCTTTTGATATGGAGACAGCGGCGATTGCCTGCGTTTGCGACAGATGCCGCATCCCCTTCCTTTCGCTGAGAAAAATCAGCGACGATGCGGACGATTCCTCCGTTTCGGATTACCGTGAAATGAACGAGAAAGCCGAAAGCCACCTTACGGATATTCTTTTTGATTTTTTCAAAATTCTGTAATAATATTTAATATCTGATGCACGAAAAACGGTTGAATTTCATGAATTTATTTGATATAATATTAACAGATTGTTAATAGAGAGGAGAATGATAATGAAAAAATCGATTTGTGCACTTCTTTGCGTTCTGATTTTGCTCGGCTCGGTTGCGATTGCGGGTGCAGAGAACGAACCCCAAACTCATGTTTCCGGCTGTGAATGCGAATCCTGTGCGGGACCGAAGGTTTCGTCGGATTTGACTTTCACCGAGCCGACGTTTGAAACGACGATTGCGAAGGATCCTTTGGCCGACCTGCTTTCCGACGCAATCGGGGATCAGCTCCATGAAGCGGGAAAGGACTTTGACCAAAAGCTGAGCGTTGCTCAGAAAATCACTCAAATGTTCCACGACTTTTTCATGAGACTTGCGAGCTTTTCCGAGCGTCTTTCCCAAGCGCTCAGAGATTTCCTCAAACGTTGATTTTTTCAAAGCAGACAAAAACCGTGGCGAACAAGGCGTTCGTCACGGTCTTTGTTTTGTTGCGTACTTTTCAAGCCGGTTGTTTAACCGCAGCGTGAAAACTCTCTCCCTCGGTCGGAAAAGCCGACACCGCAGGTGAAACAAAAAAGTCCGCACTCTCCGTGTAAAACGGAAACCGGCGGACTTTTAATATGCTTGAATTTATGAAAAGAATGCCTTGTGAACGGCCGAAACGGCTTTGTCTGCAAGCTCTTTGTCAATGAGAACCGAGATTGTGATTTCGCTCGTTGAAATCATGCTGATGTTGATTCCGGATTCATAAAGAGCGCCGAACATTTTTGAAGCCGTTCCCGAATGGGTCTGCATTCCGGCGCCGACAATTGAAATTTTTGCAATCGATGTGTCGCAATTGACCGTTGCACCCTGCGGGGCAAACATTTCTTCAAGAATTTCAACCGCTTCGTCGGCATATTCTTTACTGCAAGTGAATGAAATATCCTTTGTTCCGTTGCGTCCGATGGACTGAAGAATGACGTCGATATTGATTTTTTTTGCGGCAAGCTTTGAGAACATTTTGAACGCATTGCCCGGAATATCCTTCATTCCGACAACGGAAATTCTGACAACATCCATGTCCTTCGTTACGCCTCTGATAAGCATTTTCTCCATTTTTGCAACCTCCTTGACTATTGTTCCGCTTTCTTTTGCGAGACTTGAAAGAACTTCAAGTTCAACGCCGTATTTTTTCGCCATTTCAACCGAACGGTTGTTGAGAACCTGAGCGCCCAATGTTGCAAGCTCAAGCATTTCGTCATAAGTGATTTCCGAAAGTTTTTTTGCGTTTTCAACCTTTCTCGGGTCTGCGGTGTAAACGCCCGCAACGTCGGTAAAAATCTGACAGCGGTCTGCGTGGAGAGCCGCCGCAATTGCAACGGCGGAAGTGTCCGAGCCGCCGCGTCCGAGCGTTGTGAGGTCTTCCGATTTGTTGATTCCCTGGAAGCCGGCAACAATGATGATTTTCCGCTTGTCGATTTCGGACTGAAGTCTTTCGGTTTTAATGTTTTCGATTCTTGCAGAACCGAAAGTTCTGCTCGTGTGGAAGCCGGCCTGCCAGCCGAGGAGTGAAATTACCGGGCAACCGAGCTTTTCAACTGCCATTGCAAGAAGAGCGATTGACATCTGCTCGCCTGCGGTGAGAAGCATATCCATTTCTCTCTTTGAAGCGTTGGGATTGATTTCCCGTGCTTTTTCAATGAGGTCGTCGGTCGTGTCGCCCTGAGCCGAAACAACAACGATTACGTCGTTGCCCTTTTTATATGTGTCCGTCACAATCCGGGCAACATTCATTACCCTTTCGGCGTTTGCAACGGAAGAACCGCCGAATTTCTGAACAATAAGTGCCATAGACTTACCTCCTGTTGATAAAAGGTAACCGCTTGATTTTTTAAACCGCTATCAAGAAGTTTTTTATTAATAATCCGTAACTCTGATTGAGGAAAGAACTTTGAAACCTCCGAGGGAAAGCTTTTTTTGAAGCTCCTCCTCCGGTTCGATCCTTGTGATGAAGGAAAGCTCGTTCTTTTCCGTCTTTTCAAAAATCTTTTCGGGATTCAAAAGGGAAAGAACCTTTTCTTTTTCCGCTTTTGAGCCTTCGATTCTCACAAAAAGAGAAACGGGAACCTTTTGATAATCTTCAATGAGACCGGGAACGGATTCCTTCCATCCGAAAACCTTGCGCTTTTCTCTGTTGTCGGCGCAGTCAATAATGTCTCCGACAACGGCGGAAGCGGTTGCGCTTGCACCGGCGCCTTTTCCGTAAAGAAGAATGTCTCCCGTCATGTCTCCTCTGACGAGGCAGGCGTTGAAAACGTCCGAAACGCCGGCAAGCATACTCTCCTTTTTGACGAGAGCCGGGGAAACAAGAGCGTAAATTTTTCCGTTTTCAAGCTTTTTCGCCTGAGCGATGAGTTTGATGACGTATCCGAAACGGTCGGCGTCCTCAACGTCGTCAAGCGTAATTTTTGAAATTCCTTCCGTGTGAACCTCGTTCGGATAAACATGGTGGCCGAAAGCGAGCGAAGCAAGAATGCAAATTTTTCTGCAGGCATCAAGGCCTTCAACGTCCGCCGTCGGATCCTTTTCGGCGTAACCGAGCTTTTGGGCGAGCGAAAGTGCGTCCGAAAACCCGGTTCTCTCCATTATCATTTTAGTCATAATGAAGTTTGTTGTTCCGTTGAGTATTCCGGCGATTGAATCAATGCGGTTTCCGGCAAGGCAGCGGCTGATCGGGCGGATAATCGGGATTCCTCCGCCGACGCTCGCTTCAAAAAGGAAGTTGACGTTGTTTTCTTCGGCAAGTTTCAAAAGTTCAAAGCCTTTTTGGGCAACGAGCTCCTTGTTTGAGGAAACAACGTGCTTTTTCTTTTTGAGACACCTTGAAACAAAGTCAAAAGCGGGATTAAGACCGCCCATTGTTTCAACAACAACCTCAATTTCATCATCGTTTTCAATATCACAAAAGTCCTTTGTAAGCAAAGGAGCGAATTCACTGTTCGGAAAATCTCTGATGTCAAGAATACGTTTGACTTCAAGGTCCGCACCGGTGTTCTCTTTAATGACGGGAGCGTTCTTTTTCAAAAGCTCCGCAACGCCGGAACCGACAACTCCGAAGCCCATAACAGCAACCTTCATCGCTTTCACCCTTTCAAAATTCAGAAAAACACCGACCGGCCGGTTGTCACAAATGCGACGCATCCGAAAGATTTATGTCCGTCGGTTAATCGGTTTTTCTTTGATGTTAACTGTAACATAATATCACATTTTGCTGTCGAGTGAAAGGGTTATTACGATTTTTCAACAATTTTGTAAAATCCATTGATTTTTATGCTCAATAAAGGTTAATATAATATATATAATTGACAAACAAAAAGGAACCGCCGTGTCCGTCGAAAAGCAAAACGAAAAATCGGAACGAACTTTCTTCTGAATCGACGAAAAATCTTTGCCTTCGTTTTTCTTCTTCCTTTCGGATTCGGAAACGGCAGCTTCAGAATACATAACCAAAGGAGTGCATGATATGCAAGAAGTTGAAAAAAGAAGAAAGGCGATAATCAACGTTCTCTATTTTGCAATGATCGTTGCGATTCTCGTTTTGATAATGAGATATGCTCTGAGTATTTGCCTTCCGTTCGTAATCGCATTCATCGTTGCGGCGATTCTTCAAAGGCCGAAAAGATTCCTCGTCAAAAAAACACCGCTCAAAAACGGCGCCGCCGCCGGAATATGCGTGCTTTTGCTGATTGTAATCTTCGTTGCCCTTGTTTCGCTCATCGGCGTAAGAATTTTTGACGAGATCAAGGGCTTTGCCTCTTACGTCGGCGCAAAGCTTCAAAATCTCGACGAAGTTGTCAACAACATCGAGTCGTGGCTCGTCAATCTTGTTGCCTCGCTTCCGGAATTCATCGGAAAAACGCTCAAGGAGAGCGTTACCGAACTTTTCTCGGATATCCGTCAGTATATGGCCGGAGAAAGCGACAAAATTTCATCCGCAATTTCTTCCGGTCTCGGAGACAACTTCAGCCTTTCGTGGATCACGGGTCCTCTTTCGGGCGTAATTTCAACGGCGAAGCAGGTTCCGACCATCCTTCTTTCGGTTGTTATTTCAATCGTTGCCTGCTGCTTCATGACGTCGGAATTTGACGAAGTCAAAGCCTTCATCGTTTGCCAGTTTCCGGAAGGAAGAAGAAAAGACCTCAGCCGCGCAAAATCAATTCTCCGCTCCTCGCTCGGAAAAATGGGAAAAGCATATCTTCTCATTATGCTCGTCACGTTCATCGAAGTTTCCGTCGGTCTTACGATTCTCAAACTTTTGAAGTTTTACAGTTCGTCATACATCATGGTTATTGCCGCCGTCACCGCAATCGTTGACATTCTTCCCGTTCTCGGAACCGGAACGGTTCTCATTCCGTGGGCGCTTTACTCGCTCATCACCGGAAACATCGGAATGGGAATCGGTCTCATCGTTCTTTATGCGGCAATTACGGTTATCCGCCAGATTATCGAACCGAAGCTCGTTGCCGGACAGCTCGGACTTTCACCGATCGTCACGATTGCCGCCCTTTATTTCGGACTCAAGGTTTTCGGCGTTCTCGGAATGTTCGTCACTCCGATTCTCATCATCATGCTCAAGCTTCTCAATGATGAGGGAATCATAAAACTTTGGAAGTCTCCGGTCAGAATCAAGGCCGAAGCCGAGGTTGCGGAAAGTTCGGCCGAAACGAACTCCGGCGACGATGCGCCTTCCGTTCCGGAAGAAAAGCCCGAACCTCAAAAAGAAGAGAAACCCGAAAAGAAAGCGAAAAAGAAAAAATAAAAACATTTAAACGGAGCTGTGACAAGGAAAAGTCACAGCCCCGTTTTATTATATCTTCTTTGATGCGGGCGCAATTTTATTGGGAGCGTTTCACATACCGAAGGTATCCGAAAAATCAAAATTCGTTCTTGATTTTTTTGAGAATATTCTCGTCCGCAGGGCAGAACTCAAAATTTTCAATCTCATCCGGAGATATCCAATCGATTGCGCTGTGTTCAAGAAGTTTGATTTCTCCGCTTTCGATTTCCGCATTGAAAAGCGTAAGGTCAACCGTAATGTCCGGGTACTCATGAATAAGTTCGGTGAAAACATCGCCGACTTTCACCGTGACGTCAAGCTCCTCACGGCATTCACGGATGAGCGCCTGCTCTTTCGTTTCCCCTTTTTCAACCTTTCCGCCGACGAATTCCCAAAGAAGTCCGCGTGCCTTATGCGCCGGACGCCGGCAAATCAAAAACTTTTTTCCGTTTCTTATGAGTGCGGCAACAACCTGAACCATTGAAAAACACCGTCCGTTTTTAAAAAATTCGTTTTTCATTTTAGCAGACCGGAGTGAAAAAGACAATCCTTTCGGTTGAAAAGGCGAAAAATAAGTTGTATAATAAACCTGTAAAAACTTTCGGGAGTGATGAAAAATGCAAACGATTGACGAAGCGCTTGAAAAGCTTTCACGCTCCTCTTTCCGCTCAAAGTTTCATCTTTCCGAAAAAGATTTACGTTATATTGACGAAAAAGGTCTTGAAACGATCCGTGCCCACGCCGAAGACTTTGTTCGCCTTCGTCTCGCCGCGAAGAATCCCGTCAACGACGGAAAGCAGACGCCGATGCACGGACATCCGGTTTTTGTTGCTCAGCACGCCTGTGCCTGCTGTTGCCGAGGCTGTCTCAACAAATGGTATCGGGTTTTAAAGGACAGAGAACTTTCGGCCGTTCAGCAGAAAAAAATCGTGAATCTTCTGATGGCATGGATTGAAAAAGAGTATTCCGAAAAACGGGAGGTTTTAAAATGAGTAAAGTTTTGATAATTTCAACAAGTCTCAGAAAAACGAGCAATTCGGACATTCTTGCCGACGAGTTCATCAAAGGCGCAAAGGATGCCGGCCATGACGTTGAAAAAATTTCGCTACGCGGAAAAAAGCTCGGTTTTTGCATCGGCTGCCTTTCCTGCCAAAAAACCGGAAAATGCGTGATTAAAGACGATATGGAAGAAATTAATCAAAAGATTCATGACTGCGATGCGGTCGCTTTTGCAACTCCGATTTATTATTACGAAATGTGCGGTCAAATGAAAACGCTCCTTGACCGTGCAAATCCGCTTTACGGTTCGGATTACCGTTTCAAAAACGTTTACCTTCTTTCAACCGCGGCGGAAGACGACGAAAACGTTGACGACCGTGCGATTGAAGGTCTTTGCGGCTGGATCGAATGCTTTGAAAGAGCAAAATTCGCCGGAACGGTCTTTGTCGGAGGAGTGAACGGTCCCGGCGAAATCAAAGGAAGCGAAAAGCTCAAAGAAGCGTATAAACTCGGAAACGAAGTTGAATGAAAAAGGAAGGCGAAAAAATGGAACGTGTTTGCAAATTTTTAAAAGAAGCCGAAACATATTATCTTGCAACGGCCGAAAACGACCAACCCCGTGTCCGTCCCTTCGGAACGGCACATATTTTTGAGGGAAAACTTTATATTCAGACAGGAAAGAAAAAGGAAGTTTCAAAGCAGCTTGAAAAGAACCCGAAAGCGGAAATCTGTGCTTTCAAAAACGGCGAATGGCTCCGCCTTTCCGGAGAACTTGTTGAGGACGACAGAAGAGAAGCGAGGGTTTCGATGCTTGAAGCTTATCCTTCGCTCAAGGCTCTTTACGACCCGGACGACGGAAACACCCAGGTATTTTATTTTAAAAACGCCGTTGCCGTTTTTTCATCGTTTTCAAAGCCGAATGAAATCGTCTGCTTCTAAAGCGAGGTACCTGCGATGAATGAAAAAACAATCCTTGCAAAAAAAGTTCTCGAAGAGGAAAACCTCACCCTTGTCCTTGTTGGTGAAAACGAAACAATCAGAAGTACAGCCAAAGGCGTTTCCGGACTTTTGAAGCTTTATGACGAAAAGAAAGATCTTTCCGCCTTCTGTGCGGCGGACAAAATTGTCGGAAAAGGGGCTGCGGTGCTTTTTTTTCTCCTCGGCGTCCGTGAAATATACGCAGAGGTACTCGGTGAAAAGGCAAAGGAGTTCCTTGAAGAAAACGGTGTTTCCGTTTTTTCGGGAACGGTAACCGAGTGCATCGTCAACCGAAAAGGGGACGGTCTTTGCCCGATTGAAAAGGCGGTCGGCAACGAAAAAGACCCCGAAAAAGCCGTTCTCCTCATTAAAAAACGAATTTCCGAAATGATGAAAAGCAACGGCTGAAAAATTTAAGTTACGAAAGGATTGATTTTTGTGTCGGTATTTTTCAAAAGATTTTTTGCGGTTATCGTTGCCGCTTTCACTGCATTTGCGTCGCTTCTTTCCGTTTCAATCGAAGCTCAAAAGCATGACCTTGTGATTGACCTTTCAAGCAATCCGTCAACGGGCTGTTCATGGGTGGTTGAAATTGACAACGAAAGCGTTATCAAGGCGGCCGGAAGCAAGTATATTCAAAAGTTCTCGGCGATTCCCGTTTCCGGAGCGGGCGGAACGGAAAAGTTTTTCTTTGACGCCGTTTCCGACGGCGAAGCCGTGATCACATTCACCTACGGCCAACATTGGGAAGGCGGACAAAATTTCACGAAGGTTATTTACCGTTGCGTTTCAAAGGGCGGAAAAATTTCCGTTGTGGATTCAACCGAAACAGCAGCGGAAAAATATGCATAAAATCAAATAAAAAGCTCCTCACGAAAATGATTTGCGTTTTTCGTGAGGATTTTTCATTTTTGAGATACTGCTTAAAGGAAATTTCTAACAGCGTAAAAAGCAAGCCGTGGCGCAGAAAATCTCTCCCTCGGTCGGAAGCCGGCGGATTTTCTCACGGAAAAAGCAAAAAGACCCCCTTCCTTTTTCCGAAATCTTTCACCATTGACTTCTAACGGCTTTTGTAATATAATTACTTTCATGTAATCTTTTTCTGAAAAGGACGGTGCACAAATTGAACGAGTACGGTTTAAACACAAAATGCCTTCATTCAGGCTATTCCCCGAAAAACGGTGAACCGAGAGTTCTTCCGATCGTTCAAAGTACAACTTATAAATATGACTCAAGCGAAGAAATGGGAAGACTTTTCGACCTTGAAGAAAGCGGATATTTTTATACCCGCCTTGCAAACCCCACCAATGACGCCGTTGCGGCAAAGCTTGCCTCGCTCGAAGGCGGAGTCGGTGCGGTTTTGACTTCTTCCGGTCAGTCCGCAAATTTCTTCGCCGTTTTCAACATTGCCGGCGCCGGCGACCACGTTGTTGCCTCAAGCGCAATCTACGGCGGAACTTTTAATCTTTTCAACGTCACGATGAGAAAGCTCGGCGTCGACTTCACTTTTGTTTCGCCCGACTGCACGAAGGAAGAACTTGATTCGGCGTTCAAAGAAAACACAAAAGCCGTTTTCGGCGAAACGCTTTCAAATCCTTCCCTCAATGTTTTTGACATTGAAAAGTTCGCTCTTGCGGCTCATGAACACGGCGTTCCGCTCATCGTTGATAACACTTTTCCGACTCCGGTCAACTGCCGCCCGTTCACGTTCGGTGCGGATATCGTCACTCATTCGACAACGAAGTACCTTGACGGCCACGCAACGTCCGTCGGCGGAGCGATTGTTGACAGCGGTAATTTTGACTGGGAAAAGAGCGGAAAGTTTTCCTGCCTCACAACGCCGGACGAATCCTATCACGGCGTTGTTTACACGGAAAAGTTCGGAAAACTTGCTTATATTCAAAAGTGCGTTGCCCAGGTTATGCGTGACCTCGGTTCAATCCCCGCTCCGATGAACTCGTTCCTTCTCAATCTCGGAATGGAAACGCTTCCGCTTCGTGTTGAGCGCCATTGCGAAAATGCGCTCGCCGTTGCAAAACACCTGAAAGAGAGCGAATATGTTTCATGGGTATCCTATCCCTCTCTTGAAGGCGACAGCCAGTTTGAAAAAGCAAAAAAATATATGCCGAACGGAACCTGCGGCGTTGTCTCCTTCGGAGTTAAGGGCGGAAGAGCGGCGGCAACAAAATTCATGGATTCTTTGAAGCTTGCTTCAATTGTTACCCATGTTGCGGATTGCCGAACCTGCGTTCTTCATCCGGCTTCGACAACTCACCGCCAGCTTTCGGAGTCTCAGCTTGAAGAATGCGGAGTAAGAAGCGACCTTATCCGTCTTTCCGTCGGAATCGAAAACGTTGAGGATATCATTTCCGATATCGATCAGGCGCTTAAAGCGGCCTGCGAATAATAAACAGCAAAGAAACAAAAAGTATTTGAAGAAAGAAAAAAGAGGTTTTTGAAAAATGAAACTCGGAATAGTAGGTCTGCCGAACGTCGGCAAAAGCACACTTTTCAATGCGATAACCAATGCGGGCGCTCAGTCCGCAAACTATCCTTTCTGCACAATTGAGCCGAACGTCGGCGTTGTTGCCGTTCCCGACTCAAGACTTGACAAGCTTGCGGAAATGTATAATCCTTTGAAAATTACTCCGGCAACGGTTGAATTCGTTGACATCGCCGGCCTTGTCCGCGGCGCTTCAAAGGGAGAAGGACTCGGAAACAAGTTCCTTTCCCATATCCGTGAGGTTGATGCAATCGTTCACGTTGTCCGCTGCTTTGAAAGCACCGATATCATTCACGTTGACGGTTCGGTTGACGCAAAGCGCGACATTGAAACCATCAACCTTGAGCTGATCCTTTCCGACCTTGAAATGGTTGAAAGAAGAATTGACAGAACAACAAAGGCAATGAAGGGCGACAAGTCCCTCGCCGCAGAGGTTGAATTTTTCAAGCGTGTCAAGGAGGCTCTTGAAAACGAAAAGCCGGCAAGAAGCGTTGAGTGCGACGAAACGGAAAAAGCTCTTCTTGACTCCGCCTGCCTTCTCACCGGAAAAAAGGTTATTTATGCCTGCAACATGAGCGAACAGGACTTTTCAAACGGAATTGAAGAAAACGAAAATTATAAAGCCGTTTGTGAACTTGCCGCCGCCGAAGGCAGCGAGGTTCTTCCGATTTGCGCCGGACTTGAAGCGGAGATTTCTTCCCTTTCAAAGGAAGATAAGGAAATTTTCCTTGCCGACCTCGGCGTTGAAGAAGGCGGACTTGACCTTCTCATCAGAAAGTGTTATCACCTTCTCGGCCTCATTTCATATCTCACCGCGGGTCAGCCCGAAGTCAGAGCGTGGACAATTAAAGAAGGAACGAAAGCTCCGCAGGCGGCCGGAAAGATCCATTCGGATTTTGAACGCGGTTTCATCAGAGCCGAGGTTGTTTCGTTTGAAAACCTCATTGAATGCGGTTCCCTTGCGGCGGCGAGAGAAAAAGGTCTCATCCGCTCCGAAGGAAAGGAATATGTTATGAAGGACGGAGACGTTGTTCACTTCCTTTTCAACGTTTGATTGAAAACTCTTAAAAATAATATCGTCATTTCAGACAAAAAAATATCATTTAAGCACTCTGTTTTTGAAAAAAGTCATTGACAAACGGAGTGCTTTATTATAAAATGAAGACATAAATACGCCTTGTGTCGGCGCAGCCGAAACCGGGGCAAAAAATCTTTTTTAAGAAAAAGGAGAAAAACAATGAAAAAAGCAAGCAGAATTCTCGCTCTCGTTCTTTGCCTTGTTCTTTCGGTTTCGGTTCTTTCCGGCTGTACGATCAGGCTGAATGTCACCGTAAACAATGCAGGAGGCGCCGCTCCGGCGAACAACACAACCGCCGCTCCCGCAACGACTGCCGCACCGGCAACAACCGCCGCTCCGGCCGCTTCGGACGCACCGGCAACAACCGCCGGAAACGCCGAAAAGCCCGCAGACAGCAAGCCGGCTGACAAACCCGCCTCGGCAGAACTTTCCGCTTCTTCGTCAAAGGCGGACATCGTTGCGGAATACGTTAAGGTTTACAACACCACCAAAAAAGCCGGAACTTTCACCGGTCATGACACCATGGCTCTCACAAGCGTTCTTATTGACGGAAAAGAAAACAGCATGGTTAAGAGCCTTGCTGCCGGAATCGTTAAGGCAGACGCAAAGGATATGCAGCTTCCGCCGTATACCGACAGCAATCCCGGAATGGAATGCATGATTACCGAAGCCGACGTTGCCGAAGCAACATACAAAGACAACGGCGACGGAACCGCAACAATCAAGATCGTTCCGATTTCATGCACCAATTCAAAGAGATTTGAAGACGCACAGGGCAAGATGTTCAACGTTATGGAAGACGTCAAGAGCACCGTTGACGGAATCAGCCTCATTTCATGGGCTGAAGGCGACACAGAATCAAACGTTACCCTCACCTGCGACGGAGGATATGCCGAAGTTACCTATAACAAGGACACCAAGATGATGACCGCTGCCGATTATACTCTTATCACAATTGCAGACGTTCAGCACGCAAACGTTGCAATCCTTAAGAATAAGAGCGCAACCGCAACCTTTGATTACAAGATGCTCTTCCCCGGAAACGGCTGATAAAACGCAAAAAATGATATAAAGCTGTCGGTATTCGCTCCGACAGCTTTTTGCTTTTTGTGCAAAGAAATCCAAAGAAAAACTTTTGCGGTTTAATTCGTAACGTGCAAAGACAAGAGAAATTTGACTGAAGGCAGGAATTAGTGTATAATATATCGGTTAAAATACTCCGGAAACTCTTTCATGAAAGAAGAGGTACTTTAAATGTTTGTTGATAAAGCGAAAATCAAAATCAAAGCCGGTGACGGCGGACACGGAGCGGTTGCTTTTCACCGCGAAAAATATATTGCGTCCGGCGGGCCGGACGGCGGTGACGGCGGAAAAGGCGGAGACATTGTTTTTGTTGTCGATACCAATATTTCAACTCTTGCCGACTTTAAGTATAAAAGAAAATATAAAGCTCAAAACGGTCAGGACGGTTCCGGTTCAAGAAAAAGCGGAAGAAAGGGCGAAGACCTCATCATCCGTGTTCCCCGGGGAACGGTTATTCGTGAAGCGGAAAGCGGCGTTGTAATGTGCGATATGTCCTCAAACGAGCCGTTCGTTGCCGCAAAAGGCGGAAAAGGCGGCTGGGGTAACTGCCATTTTGCAACACCGACAAGGCAGACTCCCCGTTTTGCAAAAGCGGGTGCTCCCGGCGAGGAATGGGAAGTTACGCTTGAGCTCAAGCTTCTTGCCGACGTCGGCCTTCTCGGCTTCCCGAACGTCGGAAAGTCAAGCTTTATTTCGGTTGTCAGCGAAGCAAAGCCGATTATCGCAGACTATCACTTCACAACAATAACGCCTGTCCTCGGCGTTGTTTCGCTCGGCGAAGGAACGTCTTTCGTCATTGCGGACATTCCCGGCCTCATTGAAGGCGCAAGCGAAGGAATAGGTCTTGGCCACGAGTTTTTACGCCACGTTGAACGTTGCAGAATGCTCATTCATATCGTTGACGTTGCGGGAAGCGAAGGAAGAGATCCGAAGGAGGATTTTGAAAAAATCAATGCCGAACTTGAACGGTTCAATCCGGAACTTTCAAAGCGTCCGCAAATTGTTGTCGGAAACAAAATCGATCTTGCAACCGAAGAACAGCGTGAAGATTTCAAAAATTATATCGAAGAAAAGGGAATGCAGTATTTTGAAATGTGCGCTCCGATTCTTGAAGGAACAAAGGAAGTCATCAATGCGGCGGCGGCCATGCTTGCAACGCTTCCGCCCGTCAGACGCTTTGAAAGCGAAGAAATTCCGCTTGAAGTTGTCATGAAAAAGAAGAACACCGGCTTTACGATTGACGTTGAGGACGATGTTTATATCGTTGACGCTCCTTGGCTTGCACCGATTATCGCCCATACCGACATGGACGATTATGAGTCGCTTCAGTATCTTCAAAGGGTTCTCGTTTCAAGCGGAATCATTGACGCTCTGCGCGAAAAGGGCGTTGAGGAGGGCGACACCGTCAGCATCTATGATTTTGAATTTGACTTCGTAAACTAAGGAATTATAAATATGAGATTTTACAACAAGGATTGCGATCCTTCTCAGCTCAGTCCCCTCACTCTCGCCTTTGTCGGCGATTCGGTCTTTGACCTTTTTGTCCGCGAAAGATTGGTCTGCCTTGCGAACCGCCCGGTGAACAAACTTCACTCCCTTGCGGTCACTCAGGTCAAAGCCGCTTCTCAGGCGAAGGCGGCAAAAGTGCTTTTTGAAAAACTTTCCGAAAAAGAGCTTTCTGTTTTGAAACGCGGAAGAAATGCCCATACTAATCACAAAGCAAAAAATGCGAGTGAAAGCGATTACCATTACGCAACCGGGCTTGAGGCTCTTTTCGGCTTTCTTTATCTGAGCGACGAAACCGAACGGCTCAAAGAGCTTTTTGAACTCACGCTTCGGATAATCGAGGAGGAATAAACCGGTCGTCTTCACCCGCTTGCGGGAGGGCGTTCTTTTGAAGAAAAAGCAGATTGTTTTCGATTCTTTGGCCGTGATTTTCGGTGCGGCGGCATACAGTGCGGCTGTCAACGTTTTTGCCGTTCCGAACGGGATTGTTCAAGGCGGTTTCACCGGTCTTGCAACAATGCTCAACTACCTTGTTCCGGCGATGCCGGTCGGATTTTCAATCTTCCTTTTCAACATTCCGCTTTTTATTCTTTCAAAGTTTAAACTCGGAAAGCGTTTCGTTCTCAAAACGCTTTGCGTGACGGCGTTTTTCACTTTTGCGATTGATGCGGTTGCACCGTTTTCTCCCGGCTATGAGGGCGACACGCTTCTTGCGGCGCTTTTTTGCGGCGTACTTTCCGGTGCCGGACTCGGCCTTGTTCTCCTCTCCGGAGCAACGACCGGAGGAACGGAGCTTGTTGCAACGCTCGTTCGGCTGAAAAGGCCGTTTGCCTCAATCGGGAGCGTCATGCTCGTTTTTGATTTGATCGTTGTTGCACTTTCGTGGGCGGTTTTCGGAAAGCTTGAAAGCGTAATGTATGCTGCGGTGACTCTTTTCATTTCATCGCGTGCGGTTGACTTTGTTCTTTACGGCTTCGGCCACAACAAGCTGATTTTCATAATCACCTCAAAAAGGAAGGAAATCACCGCAACGATTCTTTCTTCCGTGAAACGGGGCGTGACCGCAATTGACGTCACCGGCGGATTCAGCAATGAAAAAAAGTCTCTCCTCCTTTGCGCCGCAAGGGCAAACGAGGCCGCAAGAATCAACCGCATAATTAAAGAAACGGATCCGAAAGCTTTCACAATCATTTCCGAAGCGGGCGACGTTTTCGGCGAAGGATTCAGATAAAATTTTAAAATATAAAAAGGATACACAGACAGGAGACAAAAAATGAATTTCACAACCTATAAAAACGGGGTAACCGAGGGTTACTGCATTGTTAAAACCGCAGACAAAAAGGTCAACATCAAAGGCGTTCCGTACTGCGACTTTACACTCGGCGACCAAAGCGGCGAAGTCAACGCAAAACTTTGGGATTACAAAGAAGACGTTCACGGCGAATATAACGTCGGAGACTTCGTAAAAGTCAGAGGAACGCTCACAAAATATAACGGAACCGATCAGTTCAAAATTGACCGGATCAGATTTGTCAGAGAAGAGGATAACGTTGACATCTCGCAGTACGTTCCCTCCGCAGAGTATGCCGGAAAGGATATGCTCGCTCAAATCAATTCCTACATCGAAAAAATGAAGGACGAAGAAATCAAAACGCTGACCTCGGCAATCATTAAAGACAACGAGGAAAAGCTCCTTTTTTGGCCGGCGGCTTTCAAACTTCACCACGCAATCAGAGGCGGCCTCCTTTATCACACGCTTTCCGTCCTCAAACTTTGCGATGCGGTCAGCAGACTTTATCCCTGCGTTGACAGAGACGTTCTTTTCGCCGGAGCGATTCTTCACGATATCTGCAAAATCGACGAATTCGACGTGAACAGTATCGGAATGGTGAAGAGCTATTCCGTCAAAGGCGAACTTCTCGGCCACCTTGTCATGGGCGCAATGGAAATTGCCCAAAAGGCAAAGGAACTCGGAATCAGCGAGGAAAAGGCTCTTCTTCTCGAACATATGGCCGTTTCTCACCACGGCGATCCGGAGTTCGGCGCAGCGGTCAGACCGATGACCCTTGAAGCGGAAATTCTCAACCAACTTGACACGCTTGACGCAACGGTTTACGAAATTTCTGCGGCGGTTTCTGCGGTTGGAGAAGGCGAATTTACCCAAAGACAATGGGCTCTTGACAACAGAAAGCTTTTCAATACGGGAAGAAAAGACGTTTTTCCGAAGGCAAATTTGGAATAATTCACCGCAAAATGAGAATTTTTATGCGGTAAATTGTGCTAAAAGTTAGAAATTAACAAAATAGTGTTGCTTTTTTCCGTGAAAAATGAGATAATACATACTGTATATGTCCTTTGAACCTGCATGATTTAAGCACGGTTCACCAAGGAGGAAATCATGAGAGTCATTACCGGCACCGCCAGAGGACGGCGGCTTATCACACTGGAGGGCAATGATGTTCGCCCGACAACCGACAGAGTTAAGGAAGCCCTTTTCAGCATTGTTCAGTTTGAACTTGAAGGAAGGCGCGTTCTTGACCTTTTTGCGGGTTCCGGCCAGCTCGGAATCGAAGCGCTTTCACGAGGCGCCGCAAGCGCAATTTTTGTTGACCGTTCAAAAAAAGCGGCCGATGTTGTGAAGGCGAATCTTTCTTCAACCGGACTTTCAAAAAACGCTTCCGTTTTTTGCGGAGACAGCCTTGCTTTTCTCAAAACGTTCTCCTCAAAATTTGACGTTGCGTTTCTTGATCCGCCGTATTCAACCGGTATGCTTCAGCAGGCTCTTGAGCTTGTTCCACGCGTGATGGAAAAAAGCGGTGCAATTCTCTGCGAGGCTCCGCCGACGGAGAAAATGCCCGAAAAGGTCGGAGAGTTCACTCTCGTGAAAAAATATAAATACGGAAAAGTAAGCCTCTTCCTTTACAGAGTGCCGCAGGAAACGGAGGACGAAGCATGAGCAAAACAGCAATCTGCCCCGGAAGTTTCGACCCTGTGACAGAAGGTCACCTCGACATAATCAAACGTTCGTCAAAACTTTTTGATAAAGTTATCGTCGTTGTTATGTCGAATTACCGAAAAGCGAACACGGCAACTTTCACCGTTGAGGAAAGAATGGAACTCATTCGCCGCTGCACAAAGGATCTTCCGAACGTTGAAGTTGACTGCGACTTCGGTCTTCTTGCGGAATATGCGAGAAAGAAAAATGCCGATGTAATTGTCAAAGGTCTTCGTGCCGTTTCGGACTTTGAGGACGAATTTCAGCAGGCACTCACGAACAAAAAGCTCAACGGTGCGGTTGAAACGGTTTTCATGGCCGCCGGAGCGGAAAATATGTTCCTTTCCTCAAGCATGATAAAACAGGTCTGCCGCCTCGGCGGAGACATTACCCCCTTCCTTCCGAAGGAAGTCAGCAAAGATATAATCGACCGCTTGAAAGAAGATGAATGAGCGGCGTTGATATATATAAATATTCCTAACGAATGTTTCCCTTTTTAATACAGCAAAGAAAGGATTGTTAATTTATGTCAAATTTTTATGATCTTGAAACCGACCTTGAGGTTGAAGACGTCAATCAGGACGACGATGATTTTGAAGATATCTCCGAGTTCGGCGAATACGACGAAGAGGACGCCGAAAGCAGATGGGGTTCTCTCGATTTTGAAGAGCTCGTTTCCGAGCTTGAAAACTATATCGCAACGAGCAAAAAGTTCTTCTTCTCAAAGAAGAAGAGAATCATCAACGGTGAGGAAATCACCCATCTCGTTCAGTATATCTCGCAAAAGCTTCCCGGCGAAATTTCCGAAGCCAAGAGCATCATCTCAAACCGTGACAGCATTCTGAGCAACGCTCACCGCGAAGAGAACAGCATTGTTTCCTCCGCAAAGGAATATTACAAGTCAACTACTCAGAAGGCGAACGACGATGCGGACAAGATTATCGCAAAAGCTCAGAGCCAGGCGGAAGAAATGGTTGCAAGCCATTCAATCACCCAGGCCGCAAGAGTTCGTGCCGAGGAAATCAAGGAAAATTGCCAGAAGGAAATGAATGCCTTCATCGCAAAAACAACCGCCGACTGCGAAGCGCACAAGAAGGCCGCAAGAGATTGGGCAGCAGGAACCTCTCAGGGCTCTTACAACTTCGTTTGCGAAGCGCTCAGTAAGTATCAGAACATCGCAATGAACAACCTCAACCAGATTACCGAGGTTTACAAGCAGTTCCAGGCCGGTTACGAAAACCACATGAGAACGCTTCAAAGCGACAAAAACGTTCAGGAAGAAACGACTGAAGAATAATTTTAAAATTCCCGTTCGGGCTGTATGAACTTACAGCCCGTTTTGCGGTGGTTTTGAAAAAGAGGATAAAGAGGGTATTGTTTAATGAAAAAGAAAATTTCGCTTTTTCTCGCTTTCCTTTTGATTTTTTCGCTTTCGGCGTGCCGAAAAGCAGATTCTTCAAAATGGCAGTCAAACGACGTTTTTTCTTCGGTTCCCGTTTATAAATATGCCGACGTTTCATCCGCCGACTTCGGAACTTCGATGAACGTAAAAATCGAAAAAACGACCTATGATGACTTTGTGAAGTACATTGAAGAACTCAAAAAAAGCGGTTTTGAGTACATGAAGGTCGGAACGATTCCGGAAAATTATTCCCTCAATTCGGGAACGGCTCAGTGGCGTTGCACGGACGGAAAAGTTTATCTTCAACTGATTTTCAGCTCGGACGAAACCGAAAGCAAAAAGATGTTCGGCTGTAACCTTCAGATTTACGGCTACAGCGACAAGAGCTTTCTCTCTTTGGGCGAAAGCAAAACCGAAAAGGAAAATTCAAAAAGCGCAGACGCTGCCTCAAAGCAGACAACGGCAGAAAAAAATGCATAAAACATAAACTATATTAAGGATTGGTGAGTTATGTCAGGACATTCAAAATGGAGCACAATCAAGCGTAAAAAGGAAAAAACCGACAACGCAAGAGCAAAGGTTTTCACAAAAATCGGCCGAGAAATTTCAATCGCGGTTCGTGACGGAGGTCCCGACCCTGCGTCAAACTCAAAACTTAAAGATATTATCGCAAAAGCAAAGGCCAACAACGTTCCGAACGACAACATTGACCGAATCATCAAAAAGGCTTCCGGCGACGGAAACACCGCTCATTACGAGGACATCATTTATGAAGGTTACGGTCCTTCGGGAATCGCCGTAATCGTTGAAACGCTGACCGACAACAGAAACCGCACCGCCGGCGAAATGCGCCATTACTTCGACAAGAACAAGGGCAACATGGGACAGAGCGGCTGCGTTTCATTCCTCTTCACAAAGTACGGCGAAATTGTCATTGAGGCGGAAGACGTTGATGAGGAAAAGCTCATGGAGGACGCTCTTGAGGCCGGTGCCGCCGACTTCATCACCGATGACGACGTTTACATCGTTCGCACCGAGCCGAACGACCTTTCCGCCGTTCGCGACGACCTTTCCGCAAAGGGCTATACTTTTGTTTCGGCCGAAACCGAGTATATCCCCTCAACCTATACAAAGCTCACCGATGAGGAAGACCTCAAGATGATGAGCAGACTTCTTGATATGATGGAAGAAAACGATGACGTTCAGGGCGTTTGGCATAACCTTGAAAACACCGAAGACCTTCCGTAATCAAAAAAACGTTCGCCGCACCGATTTTTTCGGTTGCGGCGTTTTTGCAATTGTAAAAGTATGCGGTTTCCCGCTCGTGCATTTTCCGAATCTTTCCTGACGGCGGTTCACTTTTTGTTGACTAATTTCCTGGTTTGCCTTATAATAACAAATAGCAGAAAAACGGCTTTTGAAAAGAGAGAAAGAAAAGGCCGGCTATGAAAGGGAAAAAAGCAATGCTTGAAAAAAAGAATTTTTATCACAATGTTCTCATGAATCTGCCCGATGATTACCTCAACGGTCAAGACGCCGGAGAGCTTTCAAAGCTGAAATACGGCATTTGTTCCGTCGGTTGGTGCGGCTGTGAAATGATTGCCGTTTATAACGCCGCCCGTGACCTCGGACTCAAGGCGACTTTGCCGCGCGTGTGTTATGAAATGTATCCGAAAACAAGCATCGCAATGGGCTTTTTCGGCTCAAACGTTGCAATGCTCGGCGATTACTTCAAAAGAAGGAACGTTCCTTACACTCAAACATGGGATTACAACAGCTTTTTCAACGAGCTTCCTTCCTGCCAATGCGGAATTCTTTCATTTTGGAATCACCGCCGGATTTTTTCGTCGCTTCATACCGTTATGGTCAAATATGTTGACGGAAAAATCGTGATTTATAATAAGTCAAACAAGCGCACACAACCCGTTCCCGTTGAAAGCCGTCATGAGGTTACAAGTCAAAAGCTCTTCATTGTCGGCTACCTTTTCGGAAAAGAGGCGGTTCAAAAATGAAGGACGGCGAGAAAGGAAAAACTTTTTCGGCAAAAATAAAAAAGCTTATAGGCGTTGAAGAAGGAACGAAGCTCAAACCGATGATTGCTTATAATTCGGCGATTTTCTTCACCGGAGGCGGTCCTTATGTTCTCGGCTCTTATCTTCTTCCGTTCCTCACTCACGTTGAGGGTCTTTCAACCGAACAATACGGAACCGTTGCCCTCTTTTCCTGCATTTGCGATGCAATTACCGACCCGATTATGGGTCTGATTACCGACAGAACGAAAAGCAAACTCGGCCGCCACCGTCCGTATCTCATTCTCGGCGTTATTCCCGCAATGGTTTCATATTTTCTTATGTGGAACTCATTCGGAATCTCCGCCGCCGGAAACAGCACAAAAACAATGTGGTGGTATGTTTTTACATATATGCTTTATAAAACCGTTTCAACGTTCATCACCGTTCCGCACACGGCAATGCTTGCTCAGATTGCACCGAGTTATAATCTGCGAACGCAGTTCAATGCGGTCAAAACAATCCTTGATGCAGTTGCGAGCTATTCTTCGTTTTTCATTTCCGCAATGATTCTCGGCGGAATCAACGGTCTTATAACAACCCCGGACTTTTCTCCGGAGTATCGGACAAGGTTTGCGGTTATGGGCGCAGTTCTCTGCCTTTGGACGTCGCTTCCGCTGATTTTCACCTTCAAGGGTACGAGTGAGGAAAGCTCAAAAGAGCAGGTCAACGAACCGCTCAATGTCAAAGAGTTTTTCAGTCAGTACGTTTGGGTAATAAAAAACCGGATTTTCCGAAAGTATTTCCTTTTCGGATTCTTCGTTCTTCTTTCGTCGGCTTTTGTTTCCCAGTGCTTTTATTATTTTCTCGTCACGGTTCTCGGCCAGCAGAAGGATTATTCGATGCTCGTCATGATTTGCGGAATCGGTGAAGCGGCGGGCTTTTTGCCGGCATACTTTTTCTCGGTCAAAAAGAGCAAACAGCTTCCGGCAAAAGTTTTTGTTCCCGTTGCGGTTGTCTCACTTATCCTTGCTTGGGTTGCAAGAACGTCCGGAAGTCCGATAATCATTTTTATCGTTGAGTTCTTCTACGGCGTCGGCCTTGCCGGAATGGCGAGCGTTCAAAGCAACATTCTTCCCGACGTTACCGACGTTGACGAAATGATTACCGGACAGAGAAGAGAAGGCGTAATTTCAACCTTTTCAACCTTCGTCAAAAAATTCGTCAGCGGTTTTGCCGCCTTCGGAATCGGAAAAATTCTTGCCGCCTTCGGCTATAACACTCAGCTTCGTGACGTTCCGCAGGGCGAAAGCGCGGTCTTCGGTGTTTCGCTTTGCTTCACGGTGCTTCCGGTTTGCTTCTTGACTCTTGCGTTCCTTTCGATTTTCACCTATGACCTTACAAGAGAAAAGCATGCTTTCATAAAAGAAAAGGTTGCGTTTAAGCATGAACACGGCTATGTTGATCTGACCGAAGAGGAAAAGAAAACGGTTGAAAAAATTGCGGGAATGAAGCTTGAAAAAATGTGGCTCGGAAAAAGAGAAGAAGTAAGCTTTTCGGAAAGGCAATAAGAAATAAAGGTTGCGACGACTTCGTTGCAACCTTTTCTGTTATGTTTGACGGAAAAATTTAAAATGAAAAAACTTATTCGGCCGGATTTAATGTATACGTTTTCTTTCCGCCGTGGCCGCCGAAAATTTGCCACGTTCCGGCACCGAGACGGGCGAAAATTGCCCTTCTCTCTGCGGCGCAAAGGTCAGGGTCGGTGTCAACCGAGGTCATGAGAATCGGTGCGTAGCGGTTATATTTTGCCTGAGCGGCCGTCATGTCTTTTATATTGACGAAAACGTCGCCGCTGAAAACGATGCGGTTTTCATAGTCGATGAGAACGGATTCGCCCGGAAGGTGGCCGCCTTTTCCTTGGTAAAGCTCAAAATGAAGGTCACCGAAATCAAAAAATCCCGTTCGGGAAAGAACGTCGTCATCGGACGGTTCTGCTCCGACAACCGTGATTTTTTCGGGATTGATCGGCTGATAAGAGGTAAGAATTTTGCAAATTCTGATATACGGTTTGTGAAGCGGATTCTGTTCACGGAAACCGTTGTTTTTTTCAAACTCAAGGCGAAGGCATTCGGCCGAGCCCGGACTTGCAAAAACGGTTTCAAATTCCGGAAGAAGACCGCAGTGGTCAACGTCGGCGTGGGTAACAAAAACCTGCTTCTTGATTTTTTCAAAGTTCGGAATCAGCTCTTTGAAAATTCGGTTCATTTCGTCTTTGCAGTAAGCGTAACCCGTGTCAACAAAAAGATATTCGTCACCGCTGTGAATGATTGCCGTGTTGCTTCCGCAGGGCGGCTCAATGAGAAAAATTTCCGTTTTTTCGGAAATTTTGTGCTTTGAAATCCTTGCCGAAAAGTCTGCTCCCCGTGCTTTTGAAAGAAGTTCGCAGAATCTGCTGATGCTGTCAAACGTTCTGTAAGGCGAAACGCCGGATTCGTCAAGCTGCTGCATTGCAAGGTTTGTGTTGACGAGGAGAGCTTCCTTTGAATCGTCGGAAATTTTCATGAGGGACGAAAGCTCGTTGACAAAGTGGACGTAAAAAAGACTGTTGTCATAAATTTTGTCCGCATGGTTGTAATCAATTACTCTGACGTCGCAAATTTTTCTTGCTTCTTCAAGAAAGCTTTTGATTTTTTCCGGGTTGCCGGCAACAATGCCCATTTTGAAATACTGAAAATCCGAACCGTTTTCCTGCGAGCTGAGATAAGAGATGTTGAAAGAAAACTCGCTGATGAGTTCAAGAACGGCAGTGACGCTTCCGGGAACGTCGTGAAGCGTAAATTCAAGAAGAATGACGTTTTTCCCGTTGTCGTCGCTTTGGAGATAGCCGATTTGAGAAAGCTTTTCGTCGGCAAGGCGAAGCTGTTCGGGTGTTCCTTCTGCGTCAATGAAAAGCATATGGGAATCAACCGCTTTGTTGTAACTGACGCGGGTAATGTTGACGCCGATTGCGGCGAAGCAACGGCTTGCTTTTAAAAATGCGCCGATGTGGTTCGGCATTACGGTTACAAACGTTTTTTTCATCGGAAAACTCCTTTGCGCCGCTGTTGAAAGCGGTCAACGTAAATGTTTGCGAATAAAAGCTTCATGGCGAAGCCGCTTCATCTTGTGAAGCAATACTTCTTTTGCCCAAAGGCAAACTTCATTAAAAAAAGCACTTTCAAAAGTGCTTTTTCTTTGGCACCCCCTGCGGGAATCGAACCCGGGGCTGACCCTTAGGAGGGGTTTATTATTACGAGCTGTGCGAGTAACAAGGTTCTGATGTGAAGCAGAGGTTCTTATAACGAGCCATGCGAGTAACAAGGTTCTGATGTGAAGCAGCAGGTTCTTATAACGAGCCATGCGAGTAACAAGGTTCTCAAGCGAAGCTTGAGGTTCTTATATCCATTTAACTAAGGCGGCTGTTGTTTCTTTGAATGTGAATATTAAGAGGCTTCCCGAGAGATCAGAAAGCCTCTTGTTTTGTGGCACCCCCTGCGGGAATCGAACCCACAACTAACCCTTAGGAGGGGTTTATTATATCCATTTAACTAAGGAGGCCTATTAATTTGTGCTCCTTATTTTACCACCTGTTTTATATTCTGTCAAGCGTTTTGCCCGTTCTGCGTTTTCTCGTCTCCGACAAGCCGGCAAAGCCGCAGATATCGGTGACAAGAAAAGCCGAAAAGCAGATGATGACCTGAATATAAGAGATATCGCCGAATGAAGCAAGGGTTCAAAGCTCAGTCAAAACAACGTGGTTCGCTGCATAAGCGAGGGCAAAAATCTGCTTTTTCTGAATATGGGATACACCGCAAGAAGCCTCGTTGTTACCGAGAGAGTGCCGAAAACGATCATAAGTACCAGAAAACACATCTTCCGTGTAGCTTTTTGAGTTACAGATGACCGAACGATGTGTTCACGAATGCGAAAATAATTTTGCATTTCTTTCTGCTACGGTGGCAGAAAAACGAATTTAAAATTTTCAACATTTCATTGCAACAATGTGCAAAATTCAAGGACAGCAAACGTTGAAAAGAACTTTTGCACAAATAGGAACGCTCTTTTGTGTTCAATTTCTACAAAAAAAGTTTCAAAAGGCGGTGGAAATAACTGTGTACAAATGTTATAATATATTGCTATGTGTTTATCAGTGTCGAATATCGACGTTTTTGATTTTAATATTCTGATTTCGGAGGATTTGTAATGCAAAAAGAAAACAAAATGGGTGTAATGCCGATCGGGCGCCTTGTCCTTTCAATGTCGGTTCCGATGATGCTTTCAATGCTTGTTCAGGCGCTTTATAACATTGTTGACAGCATGTGGGTCTCCCGTGTCTGCGAAGACGCACTGACTGCGGTTTCGCTCGCTTTCCCGGTTCAAAACCTTATGATCGGTGTTGCAACGGGAACGGGTGTCGGCGTCAACGCTCTTCTTTCAAGAAGTCTCGGCGCAAAAGACTATGAAAAAGCGAACAAAATTGCTTCAAACGGCGTCTTCCTCGCAATCATCAGCGGAATCGTCTTTTTCTTCCTTGGGATTTTTGCAACACCGCTATTTTTCAAAACCCAAATTGAAGCCGACTCTCCGATTTTTTCTTACGGCGTTGATTATCTTTCGATTTGCTGTGCCCTTTCGTTCGGCGTTTTCGGCCAGATTATGGTTGAAAGACTCATGCAATCAACGGGAAGAACCGTTCTTTCAATGATTACTCAGCTCATCGGTGCGGCAGTCAACATGATTTTCGACCCGCTTTTCATTCTCGGAATCGGCCCGTTTCCCCGTCTTGAAGCGAAGGGTGCGGCGGTTGCAACCGTAATGGGTCAGATTGTGGCATTCATTGTTGCAATCATTCTCAACCACAAATTCAACAAAGAAGTCCGCATAAAATTCCGCGGATTCAGACCGAGCGGAAAAATCATCGGAGAAATTTACAAAATCGGTGTTCCGTCAATCATCATGGTTGCAATCGGTTCGGTCATGACATATGCCGTCAATAAGATTCTTCTCACTTTCACAAAAACCGCCGCAACCGTTTTCGGCGTATACTTCAAACTTCAGTCATTTGTGTTCATGCCCGTTTTCGGAATGAACAACGGAACGATTCCGATCATTGCCTTCAATTACGGCGCCGGAAACAGGAAGCGAATGACCAAAACCGTCCGTTTCAGCATGATTCTTGCCTGCTCGATTATGGCTGTCGGAACCGCTCTCATGTGGCTTTTCCCGGAAACAATGCTTAAAATTTTTGACGCTTCGGACAATATGCTTTCAATCGGAGTTCCCGCACTTCGGATAATCAGCCTTTCGTTCGTTATTGCCGGTTTCAACATTGCGATGGGTTCCGTTTTCCAAGCGGTCGGAAAGAGCTATTTTTCAATGATTGTTTCCTTCACACGTCAGCTTGTCGTTCTCGTTCCGGTTGCATATCTTCTTTCAAAAACCGAAGTTCTTGAAAACGTCTGGTGGGCGTTCCCGATTGCTGAAGTCTTTTCGCTCATCGTCACGCTTCTTTCGTATTTTTATGTCAAGAATAAAGTTATTTCCCACGTCGGAGAAGAGCTTCCTTCGCCGGAATCTCAAGGCGAATAATTTCAGGCTTAAATATCCTCATAAAAACCGCTGTATCACAAATCGTAGTACAGCGGTTTTTGCATATTGAAAAATCGGAGAACGGATGCCGCTCGGAAGTATTCGATTAAGCCTTGCAAAACGGCTCACTTCGTCAGTACTCCTTTGTCGGAATAAAGAAGGAGGAGAACGTCCGCTTCCTCTCCGGTTGTGATGTCAACATAAATGAGGGCTTCCTGCTTCGATTTGTCCGCAACGTGCAGTTCGTAGCAAAGTCTTTCTTTTCCGTCTTTTCCCGGAATGAGGGCGAGGGCGGTTTTTTTGAGCTCCAAAAGCGGCGAAAGATTTTTTACGGCTTCCTTAAGCGTGATTTTTGCGTTCGGAAGGTTCCTTTCGCAGTGGTTTGAAAGAAAACCTCTTGCATCGAGCGCAACGATTTTTCCGCTGTCGAGCGCAACGGAAACTTTTATGAGGTCTGAATAACAGATGATTTCACCGTTTTTGAACGCAAAATTCACCGTGCACACTCCGTCGAATGTGCTGTAATAGCTTTCTTTCATGTTCGGATAACCGTTCTTAATAAGGAATTCTCCGGCTCTTTTTGAAGCTTGCTTTTCGTCAAGTGTTCCTTCAAGAGAATAATCCGGATTCGTCATATAGCAAAGATAGCCGCCGTTTTTTGTGATTGCAACGCTCTTTTCGCCCTTTGAAAAGCAGAAAAGTTCAAGCGCTCCGTTTTCTTCGCCGTCGGTATGAAGTTCGGTTTCGGCGCAGTCAAGAAAACGGGCTGCCCGCTTTTTGGCCTCGCCTTCGGTGATTGCGGCTTTTCCTTTCACAAAAAGCGCTTCACGGCCCAAAACGCTGTCCGCAAAGGGACCGTCATAGATGAGCGTCGGATAAGGCGCAAGCGACTGTTCGGTGTCGCTCATTGAGTCGGAAAAAAAGGCGGAACTTTCTTTTTCGCCGAGAGTAAGCGTTGAAACCTTTTTTTCAAAGGAAACCGTTTCGTCGTAAGTTCCGGAAAGAAGTTCGTCCATTCCCGAGGAAAGCGACTTTGAATATTCAAAAAGCGCCGAGAGGGCTTTTCTGTCGGCGGTACTCAGGCTTTCTCCTTTTGAAAGCTTTTTGTCCAGAGCGAGGGTGTAATCGCCGACCTGAGAAAGAAATTTGTAAATTCCGTCGCTTTCAAGCGTCTCGTTCGTAATTTGGCCGAGGCCGACTTTTGCGGCGGCGGCGCTTTTGTAAAGTTCGGTTCCGATTGAGGAAAGCATTGTTTCACCGGTGCAAAAAAGGCTTTTTTGAAGATTAACCGTGATTGAGTCGAGGTTTTCGCAAAGCTCGCTGACCGCGCGTTCGGTTGAAACGAGGACGCGCGCTTTGTACTTTCCTGCTCTGACGGCAAAAACAATCGTTGAAACGAGAAGAACGACGCAAAGGAAGGAAAGAAAGCTGATAATTCGGATACAGACGGTTTTGTTGTTCTTTTTCATGATGAGTCCTCTTTTCGGTTTTCTCATGTTTAGCTTTGACCGAAAAAGGAAAATAATTCGGAGAAAAGAAAATTTGAAAAAAGAACGTTCGGTGAAAACAAATTAAAGAATGACAGCAAAAGAAAAAAGCTTCCCGGGGAAGCTTTGAAAGAGTTATAAATTTTTCCCCAGACGCGAAATGACCCTTGACTGCTACCTTTCTTTACAGGCTTTTCTTGCAGTCAAGGGTCATTTCTGTGAATTCTTAGTATCTAACATCTTTTTTATACCTCTCTTTCTTCAGATTTTCGATGCCGTTCCTTCTCGTGTCCTGCCGTCTGCACGTGTTGTTTTTTTTGTTGTTCTCATAAGCGAGAAAGCTGATGCTCAGACAAAATAGAATTTCGGTTCGGACATCTTTTTTTGAAAGTTCGGTTCGTCTTTTTCGGTTTCGGTTTTTGTTTTAGTAAAAAATTTCGTATCGGATACGTTTTTTAATCTATGTTGATCTTTCGTTCAGCCGAAATAAAGCAGAAGTGTTTTCAAACTAAATCTTTTCAATGTTTTCAGG
Source organism: uncultured Eubacteriales bacterium (assembly GCA_934561055.1). Classification (GTDB taxonomy): domain Bacteria; phylum Bacillota; class Clostridia; order Oscillospirales; family Acutalibacteraceae; genus UBA6857. Next base: position 289,672 of record CAKTFN010000002.1, on the reverse strand, counting down.
AATAAACTGTTAAAGCAAAGTTTGTGATATTAAATTTTCAGTTAAAGCTTAATTCAGACATAAGATAAATTATAACAGTTTTTCATAAAAGCTTTGCGGCTGTTTTCGTCGATCGGTTTTAATTATTGCTGAGATTGGGTTTTAAAATCAGCGGAGTTTTGAAACCGGAAAACCGTTCCGAACTTTTTTACCTGTACACCGGTATCAGTCCTTTCGTTTTTTTGAGGTTGTTACCTGTACATCGGTATCACCCTTTCTGTGTCTTTAATATAACAGATTGCAAAGCGTTTTTCAATTCGCAGATTTCACGAATCAAAAAAGAATTTTTTGTACATTGCGATGAAAATACGGCTTGAATGTTGAAAAATTATATATGATATTGACAATTGAAACGAAGCGTAATATAATTAAAATGTTGGGGTCTAAAAAAGACCCGTTTTTTTGAAAACTGCGGCGACCGTCAAAGGCGGCCGCCGTTTCCGATTTTATCGGGAAGAAAATCAATAATTGTTCTGCTGTTTGTTCTGCTGCTTTTCCTGCTTTTCCTGCTGACGGTTCTGCTGCTGATTCTGTTGCTGCTGAGCCTGCTGTTGCTGCTGATTCTGCTGACGGTTATTCTGCTTTGCCATTGTCAAATTCTCCTTCGATTCTGATTTTCGGGAGAAAGATTTCTCCCGTTTTTAAGTATGTCCGAAAAGAATTCAAAAATGCTTTTCATTTTCTTGGTAAGCTTCACCAAAAAAACGGTTTTTAAAACCGACAAAACGCCGAATTTTAAGTTTTGATTTGTCATAACTTCAAAAATCGAACGTTTTTTGCTATAATTAAACTGCTTATGGGTATCGGTAGGAGAAAATCGGTGCCCCAAAATTTTTTAAAGGAGAAAGTTCATGAAAAAAATCAAAAAAGTTCTCGCTTTAGTGCTTGCGTTTGTGCTCGCCTTCGGCTGCATTTCGCTCACCTCTGCGGCGCTTCCCGAACACGGAAAGAAAACCGCTTCTCTTCCGTTTGCAACAATGTCCGACATTCATTATTACCCGGAAAGTCTTATGGGTTCAAGGAGTGCGGAATGGCTCGAATACTGCCGTCTGGAATCGAAAATGTATAACGAATCGGAACAGATTCTGCGTACCGCCCTCGATACGCTCGGCGAAAGAAGCAAAAAGAACGGAATAAAATACGTTCTTCTTCCCGGCGATCTCACAAAGGACAGCGAATACGAAGCTCACGCTTCGCTCGCAAAAATCCTTGAAGAGTACGAAGCAAAGTACGGCTTCCAGTTCCTTGTTATCAACGGAAACCACGACATCAACACAAACAAGGCAATGACCTTTGAAAACGACAAAAAGGAAACCGCAAGGGCAATCACGGCCGACGAATTCAGAGAAGTTTATAAAAATCTCGGCTATGACCTTGCGATCGATACTTACGCCAAAAAGGGCGATAAGGTTCAGGGCGCGCTTTCCTATGTTGCCGACCTTGACGAAAACTATCGCCTCATTGCTGTTGACAGCTGCCTTTATTCATTCGATGAGCCGAGCAAGGATCTCACCGCCGGAAAAGTTACTCCCGAACTCATGCAGTGGATCAAAAAATGGACAGATGACTCAAAGAAAAACGGAAAAACCCCGCTTCTTATGGTTCATCACAACATGGCGCCGCACATGGAATGCGAACCGTCAATTACCTTTGCGTTCACGCTTGACAACTATCTTGAAGTTTCCGAACAGCTTGCCGACTGGGGAATCAACTATTCCTTCTCCGGCCATCTTCACACGAATGATACTGCCGCCGTCACCAACGACAACGGAAAAACCCTTTATGACGTTGAAACAGCCTCGCTCACGGGATATCCTAATATGTATCGCGAGATGACGGTTTCAACCTTTGAAGACGGCGAAAACGAGCTTGAAATTGAAGCTGTTGACTTTGACGCCGTTAAGAAGATGACCTTTGACGGTGTTACATATGACAACGGAACATACAAGAAAAAAGCTTTTGACCTCTGCTTCGGCGGCGGACTTTCAAAAAGCGGAAAAGCAGACGTAACCTCGTTCGCAATGGGACTCGTCAAAAACTTCGGCGGAGGATATATTGAAAAAATCAACGCCGCAGGCGGAATTATCCCGTTCCTTAAAACGATGAACATCGACCTTCGTCAAATCCTTTCCGATTTCCTTTCGCCATATATCAAGGACGGAATAAAGATCGGTTCATACAACGTTTTCACCGTTGACAACCTTATGTGGTTCATTGAGGATCTTTGCGGCCAGATTTCGGATTTGTATATCAAAAATCCGCAAAATCTCTATGACCTTCTTGAGCCTGTTATTGACAAAATTGTTTCAACAGAAGTCGCTTCCGTTTCCTGCGAAAAGTTCATTGACTCGCTCGGATTCGGAAGTAAGGACAAAAACGGAACTTTCGGCGACGCAGTTCTTACCGCAATGGCTTATTGGTACAGCGGAAATGAGGACAGCTCCGACGATAAATTCATCGCCGCCGTTATTGATAACTTTGAAAACGGAACGCTCCTTCACGATATTTTCTATAAGCTTCTTGACATTGCGTTCGGCGATCTTATCGAGGACGGAATCCTTGCAAAGCTTGAAATTCGTGTTGACAAACTCCTTGCCGACGACGTTCTTCAGAAAAAACTCGGCGAGGGAATCAATTATCTTCTCAAGTATGTTCTTCGCGGCGACTTCACATATCTCAATCTCGTGAAGATTGTTTTCGGTCTCGGTGTGCTTCCGTATTCAAGCCTTTATGACATTCTTGACAAGGAATACATGAGTAAATACCTCACCGAAAGCCAGCTTGAATCGGTCGGAATTTTTGTCGGCTGGATTCTTCGAGATTTCACCTCGGATGAAAACCCGCAAAAGAAGGGCGACTTTGACGTTTCGTACTTCTCAACTCCTGTAACCCCCGAAGCCACGCGCGAAAACTATCGCATTCCCACTATGGTAAGTCAGGTTATGGGCGAAGATTCGCAGACCGAAAGTATTATAAACTGGTTCTCGAAATACTCGCTCGAAGACAGCGACATTGAAATTTACAAAGCAGACAAAGAGCCGCAGTTCACCGGAAAAGCAAACACGCCCGACGGCTTCACCGTTAAAACAACGAGCGAAAAAGTTGTTCGTTCCTTCCCCGGAATCGACCTCGGCGTTTTCGGACTGCTTCAATATGAATTTGAAATGGTTCGCCACACAGCAACAATTTCCGGCCTTGAAAAGGGCGCAACTTATTATTACAGAGTCGGAAACGAAAAATACGGCTGGTGGAGCGAAACGGGAAAAATCACAACAGCCGACGGCTCAAAGAACGTAACGTTTTTCCATATGTCCGACCCGCAGTCGCAGAACGTAAGGCAGTATGAACGTTCATGGGTAAACGTTCTCAAAACCGCATTCGGCGAATATCCAGACGCTTCTTTCATCATCAACACGGGCGACCTTGTTGACCACGGAGACAACAACCATCAGTGGCAATATATGTTCGACACCGCATCGAAGTATCTTATGAACACCTTTATGATGCCGCTTAGCGGAAACCATGAGGGCAAGGGAACAAACGCAACGGTGAATTATTTCACTCTTCCGAACGTTCCGGAGCAGAACACGGAAAGCGGCGTTTATTATTCCTTCACTTATAACAACGTTCACTTTGCGGTTCTCAATTCAAACGACCTTGACGAAAAAACGAAGGGACTTTCCGAAAAGCAGATTGAATGGCTCAAAGCCGACATGAATGCAAGCGACGCCCGGTGGAAATTCGTTGCGCTCCACAAAGCGCCTTATTCGCAAGGTTCGCACTATAAGGACAAAGACGTTTGTGCAATCCGTGAACAGCTTTCCGTTCTTATGCCGGAGCTTTCGATTGACATGGTGTTCTCCGGTCACGACCACGTTTATCTCAGAACCGCGTCGCTTATAAACAACGAAAAGGCGGCGACCGATATCACCTATCTCAAAAAGGACGGCGATATCTACAAAACACAGGTTACACCGAGCGGAACGACCTACCTCATCACCGGTTGCGCCGGAGTAAAGACTTACATTCAAAACGACGCTTCAAAAACGGATAAATACTTCCCGCGCGGAGAAAAAGTTTTCTCGCTCGATTTGCCGATGTTCGCTTCGATTGAAATTGAAGACGGCGTGCTTTATATGAACGCTTACGGCGTTGACAAAAACGGTGCGCAGAACGTTGACCGTTTTGCGATTCAGAAAGACAAAACGCAGGGCGAAGTTGTCAAAGATTACAAGGAAGCCGAAGAGGAAGTCAAAAACGACGAAATCAAAACCTTCTTTAAAACGTTCTTTGAATATCTCGTAAAAATCTTCAAGGTGATTGTCAACATTTTCAGGATTTATATTCTTAAAGTTGAGCTTTAAAAAGTCAAAGACTGCCGCGGCGATTGCTTCGGCAGTCTTTTGTTTTTATATGCTTTATGTGTGTGAAGCGACGTTAAAGGAAATGAATTTTGCCTTTTGGGACAGCTTCTTTTTGTTAAATTCCGTTTTATTTCAGATAGTTTTTAATGTAACCCGAAGTAATGTCTTTCAATTCCTTCGTCTTTTTTGAGTCGCCCGAAAGATCGTGACCCGAGTTTTCAAAAACAACGAAGTCGTGTTTTACCTTCATCGTTGAAAGGGCGGAGTCAAGAACCATTGCGTTCGTGAAAGGAACAACGGAGTCCTTTTTTCCGTGGGCGAGGAGCGTCGGCGGACAATTTGAAGAAACGTATGTAATCGGCGAAACCTCTTTAAGCTTTGAAACGGCACGGGCAAAGTTTTTTTCGTTGAACTTTTTTCCGCAAACGTTCGACATCAAAGAATAGATTTCGTCTTTTGAGCCGGCGAGCGTTGAAAAGGCTGAGTAAAAGTTTTTGTCCGAAAGGTCGCTCGGCGCACTTTCGGCAACGATTGCCGAAATTTTCATCGGTGCGGTCATTGTTTTTGAGTAACCGTAAAGAAGGGCAAGGTGGCCTCCGGCCGATTTTCCGTAAAGAAGAACGCGGTTGATGTTGGTTTCGTAATTATTGCCGGTTTCTTTGATTTTTAAAAGAGCAAGGTCAATGTCGGAAATGACGTCGGACGCAGAAAGACGGCTGCTCACACGGCGGTAATTCATTGCTGCCGCGGCATAACCGAGGTCGTTGCAAAAACTTTTGAGCGTTTCTTCTTCAATTTCGGATTTGTCTCCGTCGATCCAGGTTCCGCCGTGAAGAAAAAGAACGAGGCCGCAGGTCTTCCTTGCGTCTTTCGGAATGTAAAGATCGAGCGTTTGTTCTTTTGAAGTACCGTATCTCAGGTCTTTGAAAACATAGTTGTTGTCGCTTGAGCCGGATCCGATTCCGAAAAGCGAAAGAATGAATGAGACGAAGGCAATGAAGAACGAAAAGATTTTTTTTAACATTGTAATTTCCCCTTTGTTGAATAAAAAGTGTGTTTGTTCCGCAATGGTATTTTACAACATTTATATTGCCAATGTCAACATAAAATCCTTGAAATGATTCTTTTTAATATATTATAATATTTTTAAAAGATAACATACGAAAGCAGTCGATGTCATGAAAAAATTTCCGTTTTGATTTATACTTACTCTCGAAAGGAAGCGAAAGATTATGGATTGGATAACCGGAATTCAGGAAGCGATCAATTACGTCGAAGACAATCTGACCGGAGAAATTGACTTTGAAGAGGCGGCGAAGAGGGCCTGTTCGTCCCCGTTTCATTTTCAGCGGATTTTCGGTGTTGTCTGTTCGTGTACCCTCGGAGATTATATTCGGATGCGCCGGCTCTCGCTTGCTGCGGACGAACTGAGACGTACCGACGAAAAAATAATTGAAATCGCTTTAAAATACGGTTACGAAACCCCGGAGAGTTTTTCCCGCGCGTTCACCCGTTTCCACGGCGTTTCCCCGAGCGAAGCGAGAAAAGGGAAAAACGTAAAAACTTTTTCGCGTCTTTTCGTAAAACTCATTCTTGACGGAGGAAATTTTATGGATTACAGAATTGAAAAGAAAGACGCTTTCACCGTTGTGTGCAAAAAGAAAAGGGTTGCGAATCCGCAGGGCTACACCGCAAAGGAAGAAATTTCCGCCTTTTGGCGCAAATGCTCTGAAAACGGAACAATGAAGAAAATTTGCGAATTTGCAAATTTTGAAAACCTTCACGGAATTCTCGGAATCTGCTTTTCGGACGAAATTTCGCCGAACGACTTTCCTTACGGAATCGGAGCGGAGTATAATGGAAAACCGCTTTCGGACGAAGGGTTGGAGCTTGTTGAAATTCCGGCTCACACCTATGCCGTTTTCCCTTGCAAAGGAAAAATGCCCGAAGCGTTTGAAAAAACCTATAAGCAAATTTGTACCGAGTTCTTCCCTCAAAGCAGCAGCTATGAATACGGAAAGAGCGTTGAACTTGAGGTTTATCCCTCGGACAATGTTGACGACCCGGATTACAGCTGCGAAATTTGGATCGCTGTGAACGAAAAGAAATAAGAAAACAGAAAAAGACCGAAAGCAGAGAACGAACCTTGCTTTCGGTCTTTTTTAATCTGGTCGAGGCGACAGGATTCGAACCTGCGGCCCTCTGCTCCCAAAGCAGATGCGCTACCAAACTGCGCTACGCCTCGATTTTACGCTTAGAGATTATAACCCATTTTTAAGATTTTGTCAATCCCGATTTTTAAAACACGCACCTTTTCTATTGCAACTTCGGCTGTTTTGTAGTATACTTAATCGGATATATTATTTTTTCGGGAGACTAAAAAATGAATCACAGTCGCACAGGCGGAGTTTTGCTTCACCTTTCCTCGCTGAACGGACCTTTCGGTGTCGGAGTAATGGGAAAAGAAGCTTACGCTTTCGCCGATAAACTTCAAAGAACCGGCTTTAAGCTTTGGCAGATGCTTCCGCTTTGTCCGGTTGACCATACCGGTTCGCCGTACTGCTCGGTCAGCGCCTTTGCCGGAAACATCTCTTTCATCGATCCGCGCCTTTTGAAAGAGGACGGACTCGTTACCGACGAAGAGGTCAGAGAAAACGAATTTTCCGGTTCGCCTTACATCGCCGACCAAAAGTTTGCCCATGAAAAAAGGCTTTCGCTTTTAAGAACGGCCTTTTCAAGAATTGACGGCGACACAAAAACACTCGTTGAACTTTTTGCTTTTCAAAACGAATGGGTTCGCCCGTTTGCGCTTTATTGTGCACTCAAAGATTTTCATGAAGGAAAACCGTGGTGGGAGTGGAACAAAGAGTATTCCCATTACAAAACCGCGCTTTCTCATGCGGACGAATTCAAAGCCGAAACCGATTTTTATATCTTCACTCAATACGTCTTTTTCACGCAGTTCCGCTTGCTTAAAGAATACGCAAACAGCCGCGGAATTTCAATTTTCGGCGATATGCCGATTTATGTCAGCCGTGACAGCGTTGACGTTTGGAGCAACACGGAGCTTTTTCTCATTGACGAAGAAACGCTTTCCCCCTCAAAGGTTGCAGGCGTTCCGCCGGATTATTTTTCCGAGGACGGCCAGCTTTGGGGCAATCCGCTTTATGATTGGGAAAAGATGAAAAAGGACGGCTACGATTGGTGGATTAACCGAATCGGTGCGGCGCTCAAACTTTTTGACAGGGTGCGAATTGACCATTTCAGAGCATTTGCTTCCTATTGGGCGGTACCCGCCGAAAGCAAAACCGCAAAGAACGGACAATGGTTCAAAGGTCCGGGAATGGATCTTTTTGAAAAAATCAATGCCGCTTTGCCGGATGCGGATATCGTTGCCGAAGACCTCGGAACGTTCGGCGAGGACGTTGTAAAACTTCTTGAAGACACGGGCTTTCCCGGAATGAGGGTCATTCAGTTCGGCTTTGACGTAAACTCGAACAGCACCCACCTTCCGCATAACTACGACAAAAACTGTGTCGCTTACGTCGGAACGCACGACAACAACACGATTCTCGGTTGGCTTTGGGAAGCGAGCGAGGCGGAACGTGCCTTTGCGCTTCGCTATTGTTGTTTCGGCGGACACAACTGGGGCGAAGGCGGTTTCCGTTCCGGCTCTTGCCGTGCGGTGATTGAAGCGGTCTGGCGCAGCAGTGCGGACACCGCAATCGTTGCAATTCAGGATATGTGCGGTTTCGGGGCGGACGCAAGAATGAACAAACCCGGAACGAGCGAGGATAACTGGAGCTTCAGAATCAGTGCAGACGCACTTTCCGGAATCAACGAGGAATATTACAAAGAAATCAACAGCGTTTATCGCAGATGACGAAAGTCATTGCTTCAAAGTTTTCAACATGATCGGACTTTAACGTGGAAAATCTCTCTCGGTTGTCGGAGCTGACAGCTTTTGCACGGGGGAGTGAGCCAAAAGAGCTTTGCAAAATTTGAATAAATCCGCGCAAGGTTATTTGAAATTTGCCGTTTGCTTTATATAAGATAAAAAAACAAGAGATCAAAGTACACAACCGAAAGGAAGGAATAAATATGGACGCAATAAAAATTATTGACCGCAGCGTGTATCTTGTTGACGGAAAGGAGCTTCTTGATTCGGACACCGCCGCACAGGAAGCGGAACTTTCAAAAAGAGGTCTTTCCGGCGACAAAAACGGAACAATCGCCTATTCGATTCTCTCTTCCCACAGCGTAAAGAGAGATAACGGCAAGATGAAAATCCGCTTTGATTCGCTCATTTCGCATGACATCACCTATGTCGGAATCATTCAAACCGCAAGGGCGAGCGGCCTCAAGGAATTCCCCGTTCCCTACGCTCTCACGAACTGCCACAACAGCCTTTGCGCCGTCGGCGGAACAATCAACGAGGACGACCACGTTTTCGGCCTTTCCGCAGCCAAAAAGTACGGCGGAATCTATGTTCCGGCAAACCAGGCGGTCATTCATCAGTACGCACGGGAAATGATGACAAAATGCGGCAATATGATTCTCGGTTCGGACAGCCACACACGTTACGGCGCAATGGGAACAATGGGTGTCGGCGAAGGCGGTCCGGAACTTGTCAAACAGCTTCTTAAAAACACTTGGGACATCAACGAGCCGCAAGTTGCCCTCGTATATCTTGAAAACGCACCGAAAAAAGGCGTCGGCCCTCACGACGTTGCAATCGCACTTTGCACGGCCGTTTTCAAAAAAGGACTTGTCACAAACAAGGTTCTTGAATTTGTCGGCCCGGGCGTAAAGAATCTTTCAATGGATTTCAGAATCGGAATTGACGTAATGACGACCGAAACCGCCTGCCTTTCCTCAATTTGGGAGACGGACGAAACCGTTGAAAAGTTTTATACCGTTCACGGCCGCCCCGAAGATTACAAAGAGCTTAAACCCGCAAAGGTTGCAAAATACGACATGGCGGTCAAAATCGATCTTTCAAAAATCGAAAGCATGATTGCCCTTCCGTTCCACCCGTCGAACGGTTATACGATCCATGAACTCCTGGAGAATCCGTCAATCCTCAAAGAGGTTGAAGAGACCGCAAAAGCTCAGTTCGGAGATAAGGTCAACTTCTCGCTCAAAGACAAGGTTCGGGACGGAAAAATCCACGTTGACCAGGGCGTTATTGCAGGCTGCGCCGGCGGAATGTTTGAAAACATCTGCGAAGCCGCCGCAATCCTCGGTGACAACAGCACCGGAGACGGTTACTTCTCGCTTTCGGTTTATCCGTCAAGCGTTCCCGTCAACCTTGCGCTCATTAAAAACGGCGCAGAGCAAAAACTTCTTGAAGACGGCGCGGTTTTCAAACCCTGCTTCTGCGGCCCGTGCTTCGGCGCAGGCGACGTTCCGGCGAACAACGGCCTTTCAATCCGCCACACAACCCGAAACTTCCCGAACCGCGAAGGCAGCAAGCCCGGCGACGGCCAGCTTTCTTCGGTTGCACTCGTTGACGCGCGTTCAATCGCCGCAACGGCACTCAACAAAGGTGTTCTCACCGCCGCAACCGACGTTGAAATTCCCGAATACGACAAGGAATACACCTTTGACAAGGGCGTTTATGACAAGCGTGTTTACAACGGCTTCGGAAAGGCTCAGCCGGATTATGAGCTGAAACTCGGCCCGAACATCACCGACTGGCCGTCAATGTACAGCCTTTCGGACAATCTTCTTGTAAAACTTGCCGCAGTGCTTCAAGACGACGTTACAACAACCGACGAGCTTATTCCGTCGGGCGAAACCTCAAGCTACCGCAGCAACCCGCTTCGTCTTTCGCAGTTTGCGCTTTCCCGCCGCGAACCGATGTACGTTAAGCGTGCCGAAGCTGTTGCTGCCGAAGAAGCAAAACGCCGTTCGGGTTCAAGCGAAGAAGTTCTTTCTGTGCTTAAAAAGGTTTGCGACAACGCAGAAAAAACCGAAAAGAACACCCAGTTCGGCTCATGCGTATTTGCAAAGAGACCGGGCGACGGTTCCGCAAGAGAACAGGCGGCTTCCTGCCAGAAAGTTCTCGGAGGTTTTGCAAACATCTGCTATGAATTCGCAACGAAGAGATACCGTTCAAACTGCATCAACTGGGGTATTCTTCCGTTTACGATTGACAAGAGCACAGAGTTTAATTATGACAACGGAGATTACGTTTTCGTTCCCGGAATCCGTGACGCAATCAAAAACGGAAAAGAAGAAATTCCGGCAAAAGGCATTGCAAAAGACGGCGTTCACGACATCACCCTTTTCGTCAAAGGACTCACCGATGAAGAAAAGCAGATTATCCTTGACGGCTGTCTGATGAATTATTATAAGAACAGGATGTAATTCTTGAATTAAAAAAACAAAAACTCCGCAAGGCTTATGTCTGCGGAGTTTTTCATGAATATGAAAATAAAAAGCAAAAAGGAACCGCCGCCCCGAAGGCGACGGCCTTTTCACGTCGGATCAAAATCAGAATTTAATTTTAATTCCGAGCTTTAAGAGAAGCTTTACAATAACCTGCTTAATACGGGCAATGAGTTCAACGAGCCAATCGGGAAGCTCTGTCTTGTGTCCGCCGTCAGCTGTGCCGGTTGTTGTGTCTTCTGCAACGGCAACAACGCCTACTGCCATAACCGAGAAAATCATGAGAGCAGCAAGAAGAACTGCAAGGAACTTTTTCATTGTTCAAAACTCCTTTCGTTATGTATTAGGAAAGAAAAGTCAAATAATCGACATTTTTCCACCCTATGTAATAATAATACATTTTATTTCATAAGTCAATTAAAAACCATAAAAATCCTTTTTGAAAGCAAAAAACCGCAAATCGCATCGAACGATTTGCGGTTTTGAGTCTTTTCTACGGACGAAACCTTTCGGAATCGAACTTAATCAGAAAATAAGTTTAAGTAAAAACTTCAATAACAATTTAGATGAAACTTTTGAAAAAACGCCTTTAAGATGAGGGATAAGTTCTTCAAGCCATTCCGGCATCGAAAACACTCCTTTCGTTTATACTGAAGTTCTCTTGTGATTGTTTTTGATTATATCAATGCAAAAGAATTGAAATCAGAAAATGAGTTTGAGAATAAACTTAAACCAAAGTCTGAGCATATTGGTAAGCATTCGGATTCACTCCCTTTAAAAAAAATCGGCAAAGCCGTCATTAGAACGTAAGGATTGTCCTCACAACCTAATAATAGTACACTTTGTCGATTAAGTCAACTAAAAATACAAAAATTTTTAAAAAAAATTTATTATTTTGTTTACATATTACGGATTCAAACCTTGGCTTTGCAGTTTTGAGCGAGGTCACGAAGCTTTTGGGTGACTTCGGCTTTCTTTTCCGGCGGAAGAACTCTGAAATACATCAAAAGCTCTTTTTCATCCTTTTTGAGAAACGCAAGAGGGTCGCTTCCGAGGACGGAAGCCGCTTTCGGCTCCTGAAGATCCCTGAGGAGTTCGGGGCGGTTGTCCTCAACGTCAAGAAGATAGCCGACGGTCACGTTATAAATTTGAGAAAGTTTGACAAGGGTTGAGGGAGACGGAGTTGTCGTTCCGAGTTCATAAACCGTATAAGTTGTTCTGTCGACTCCGAGAACGTCTGCAATGTTCTGCTGAGTGAGCTTATGTTCTTTTCTGATTTCTCTGAGTTTATCGCTCAGCATACGGCTCACGCCCCTTTCAAAATTAAAATTGGATTTCGGAAGAAAATGTCACAATGAATGAAAATGTGTCATAACTTAAATCTTTACTGATGATATCACATTATCCTTCAAAAATCAAGAAGAACAGCTCATATTTATTCCTTTGCGGTGTTAATTTCTTCCCGAATCCGGTCAAGAATTATTCCGAAGGTGATTAAAATGAAAAACAGTTTTCTTTTCTTTGACGGGACAAACCGAAAAAAAGCGTTTTTTCTTTCTCTTCTTTCAACGGTTCACAAACAGGCTTTTGCGGGCTTTCTTTTTGTTCTCACTTCGCTCCCCGTTTTCACCGTCCTTTCTTCATGGACTGCACTTTGGTCCGTTTCAAAAAAGCTGATTTGCGGAAAGGAAGTGAGAACGGCGAAAGATTATTTTTCGTTCTTTTTCAGCTCTCTCAAAGGAACGATCCTGCCGTCGGTTTTCTTTCCGGTGCTTTTTGTTCTCGGAGCGTATTGCGCAAAGGTTTATTTTTCGCTGAAAACCGCGCTTTCAATGTTCGGCGGAGTTTTGTGCGTTTCGTTCCTCGTTCTTTTGCTTCTTCTTTTTCTTTTTTTCCCTTTTGCGTTTGAAAAAAGGAAAAACGGATTTTTTGAATGTTTTGAACTTTTTATAAATCGGTTTTTGAGACTTTTGCTTTCGCTTTTCTTTTTTCTTTTGATTTGCGGAACATCGCTCTTCCTTTTGCCGTATTCTCTTCCGATTGTTTTGACTTTTTGCTTTCCGCTTTCGAGCATGATCTGCGCTTTTTTTCTTGACAAAGAGGAAGATGAAGAATAAAATTGGTTTGAAGGCAAAAGCCTTTGAAAGAACTTTTTTCAAAAATAAAGGAGTGTAGCTTATGAAAAAATTCATGGGTCGGGACTTTCTTCTTGATAACGAAATAGAAAAAGAACTTTTTGTCCTTTTTGCAAAGGACGAGCCGATTTTTGACTGGCACTGTCACCTCAGCGCAAAGGAAATTTTTGAAAACAGGGAACCGGAGGATCTTTGCGAACTTTGGCTTTCCGGCGATCATTATAAATGGCGTGCAATGCGTTCGGCCGGAATCGACGAAAAATATATAACGGGTGACGCACAGCCGTTTGAAAAATTCCTTGCGTTTTCAAAAACGCTTTCTCTTGCCGCCGGAAATCCGCTTTATCATTGGAGCCACCTTGAACTTCAGCGGTACTTCGGAATCGACACTCCGCTTTCTCCGGAAACGGCGGAAAAAATTTGGAACGAATCCAAGGAAAAAATCAAAAAAGGCGGATTCACTCCCCGTGAGCTGATTGCTTCTTCAAACGTTTTTGCCCTTTGCACAACGGACGATCCCGTCGATTCGCTCGAATGGCACGAAAAGCTCAAAAACGAAAACCTTTCTTTCAAAGTCCTTCCTGCGTTCAGGCCTGACAAGGTCATCAACATTGAAACGCATGATTTTCCGGAATATCTTTCTCTTCTCGAAAAGGCCGCCGGAACGGAAATCGGCTCGTTTGAGGACTTGAAAGAAGCGCTCTGCAAAAGAATGGAGTTTTTCAAATCGCTCGGTTCCGTTGCGTCCGACCAGTCCGTTGCTTCGGTTCCTTATGCCCCGGCAACGGAAGGTGAAGTTGAAAAAATCTTCAAAAAAGCGAAGAACGGTTTGCCCCTTTCAAAGGAGGAACTCGAAAAATATAAATTCGCCGTTCTCTGCTTCCTCGGAAAGGAATATTCAAGGCTCGGCTTTGCAATGGAGCTTCACCTCGGCGCAATGAGAAACAACAACACACGGGCTTTCCTCGCCCTCGGTGCGGACAGCGGCTTCGACTCGATTGACGACCCACGCCAGGCGAGAGGGCTTTCGCTTTTCCTCGATACGCTCGACAAGGAGAATTCACTTCCGAAAACCATTCTTTTCAACCTCAACCCGAAGGACAATTATGTTCTCGGCTCAATGCTCGGAAACTTTCAATCCGCTGAGGCGAAAAGCAAAATCCAGTTCGGTTCGGCATGGTGGTTCAACGACAACATCGACGGAATGACGGCGCAAATCAAAGCGCTTGCAAACCTCGGCGTGCTCGGTTGTTTCGTCGGAATGGTTACCGATTCACGTTCCTTCCTTTCTTATCCGAGACACGAATATTTCAGACGTATTCTCTGCCATGTTGTCGGTTCGTGGGTGAACGAAGGACTTTATCCTTATGACGAAAAGTCGCTTTCAAAAATAATCGGCGGAGTCTGCTTTGAAAACGCAAAGGAATATTTTCTTTCATGACGAGGTGAAAAATGACAGGAAACATTTATACAACGGAAAAAATCGGAGAAAGAACATACCGCATTGACGAGGGAGGAAGGGATAACTGCTATCTTCTTCTCGGAAACGAAAAAGCTCTTTTGATTGACAGCTCAATCGGAACGGGTGACCTTGTTTCGGTTGTCCGCTCAATCACCGACCTTCCGATTATCGTTGCGGCAACGCATACTCACGGCGACCACACGGGCGGAGCCTGCCTTTTTAAGGAGATATACGTCCACAAAAGCGAGTGTTCTTTGAAGTTCAGAATGCTCAACCTCAGAAACGTCCGGGCCGACCTCATTTCAAACCGAATGAAAAAGAGCGGCGTAAAAAGGAGCGATATCAAAGGAAGCGTCCTCAAAACGAGGTGGATTCCCTTTGAGGAGGGAAAAACCTTTGACCTCGGAGGAAGAACGGTCAAAACGGTTCATACGCCCGGCCACTCGCCGGGAAGCACGGTTTTTCTTGATGAGGGCGAAAAAAAGATGTTCACCGGAGACAACGTATGTCCGGCGCTTTTGATGAAGGTTATTTTTGCGCTGAGCATTGAAAAATGGCTTACGGGTGCGGAAAGAACGCTCGCACTTTGCAACGAATACGAGCCGTGGGGCGGACACGCAGACGGAAGGGAAAGCAAGGCTCAGATTGAAAAGCTCATCGAATACGCCCGTGAGATACTCGAAAAATATCCCGAAAACAAAAAGAGCAAAAAGGCCGTTTATCCGTCCTTTTCGTCCGACGGCTGCATAATTTTCGACGAGGCGAGGGTTCACTGAAATAATATACAAATCCTTTGAGACTGTCGAAAGGCTTAAAAAATATTAATTCGACATTAACATATCGGCAACATAAATCCCCATATAAAAATTATAGAATTATTCCGAGAAAAGATTTATAGTTTTTATGGGGGATTTTTATATGATTTTTGAAAAAGAAAAACTCGTTTCAAAAGAGGAGGTTCTTGCCGGAATCGAAAAGATGAACGGCTTCGGCGTAAGAACGACCGGTTCCGGCGCTCAGCGTGATTTTGTCAATTATCTCAAGGACGAAATTCACGAAATGGGGCTTCCGACTTACAGCGACCTTTATTCCTTCAACCGCTGGAAGGAAAGGTCAAGCTCGCTCACGATTCATAACTACGGGAAGGACGAGGAAATCGAAGTCATGTCCGCCTGGCCTTATTCCGGCGAAACGGGACCGATCGGCGTAACGGCGGAAGTTGTTGAAATTTTCGGAAAGCATTTGAATTACCTTCCGGCCGCAGGAAAAATTGCGCTCGTCAAAGTTCACGACCTCGGAAAAATTCCGAGCGGAATTGCGTTTAATCAAAGAAGATCCTATCCCGCAGGGCTCAACGTTCCGGCTTATTACAAAGGACCGGTTGCAACTTCGTTCGTCAACGTTCCGCTCCTTTCGGCGGCAAAGCTTGCCGGAGTGAAGGGTGTAATCTGCATTTGGCAGGGAATGTCAAGGGAAATGGTTCGCGGTCAGTATCTTCCCTTCATTTTGCCGTATCAGGGAATTCCGTGCCTTTGGGTTTGCGAAGAGGACGGAGAAAAGCTTCTTCATGCGGCAAAGGTGAAAAACAAAGTTACGCTTACTCTTGACGCAAAAAAAGAAAAAACGTCGAATTCCGAATCGTTTTATACCGTCCTTGAAGGAAAAAACAAAAGCGAGGCAATCATCGTCAACACTCACACCGACGGCGTCAACTGCGTTGAGGAAAACGGCCCGATTGCAATGCTTGCAATGATGAAGTATCTCAAACGGTGCGAACTTGAAAGGAGTGTCATCTTTGTTTTCGTAACGGGACATTTCCGCCTTCCGTCGTTCAAGCAAAACGACATTCAGGCTTCGTCAAAATGGCTCAAAAACCACCGCGATATGTGGGACGGAAAGGACGGCCACATCAAGGCTGTTGCCGGAGTTGCAGTTGAACACCTCGGCGCAACCGAATGGAAAGACGTTGACGGTGTGTACCGAAAGACAAACGACATTGACGCCGAACTTGTTTACACCGCAAACAAAACGATGGATGAAATTTATTATAAATCGCTTGAAGGAAGAACGCTCGTCAGAACAATTTCGCTCAAAGGCCACAATATTCTTCATTTCGGCGAGGGTCAGCCGCTTCGCAACGTCGGAATTCCGGACATCGGCTTTGTTCCGGCTCCGGATTATCTGACCGCCGTTTCGGAAAACCACGAGATGGACAAATTCAGCATTGACCTCATGTATGAGCAGATTCAGTCTTTCATAAAAATGGTTCTTCTCATTGACGAAACACCGAAAAAGGAAATCGGTTCACCCGACCCGTATTCTTTCATTCTCGGCTCGGTGAAAGGAAACTGAAAAGTTTTTACGGCATTTTTACCGTAAACACCGCAAAAAAGAAATAAAAATTTTATGATTTTTACCGCTCCTTTTTTCTTGACAAAAGGGGCGGTTTTCGTTTATAATACAAAATTGTTAGAAACCTAACAATTAGAAGGCTAATATTCAGATACCTAACGAAAAAATTAAAGGAGGTTTAAGGTTTGGAATCGAACAAATATGTTTTTTTTGAAATGAACAAATGCTCGAGGCTTATCAAGCGGTATATCGACAACAGCACCGATAAGGCGAAGTTTGACAAAATGACCGGCGCTCACGGCTGGGCAATCGGCTTTTTTTATCATAACCGTGACCGTGACATTTTTCAGCGTGATTTTGAAAAGGAATGCAACGTCCGCCCGTCGAGCGCAACGAGTATGCTCAAGCTCATGGAAAAAAACGGCCTCATAAAGCGTGTCGGTGTTGATTACGACGCAAGGCTCAAAAAAATCGTTCTCACCGAAAAGGCAATCAAAATTCAGGAAACGCTCGACGAAAAATTCGCCGCCCTTGAAAAGCGGCTCAGCGAAGGCATAAGCGAAGAAGAGCTTGAAACCTTTTTCACCGTGCTTTCAAAAATAAGAAAAAATATCGGGGAGGAAGATGCCGATGATTAAAAAACTCTCAAAATGTATCCGTGAATATAAAAAAGCGTCGATTCTCACTCCGCTTTTCGTTTCGCTCGAAGTCGTGATGGAAGTAATCATTCCGTATTACATGGGAAAAATGCTTGATTACGGCGTAAATCTCGGCGACATGAATTACATCGTCAAGGTCGGTATTGTGCTTGTTGTGTTCTGTATAATGTCGCTCGTTTTCGGTGCGCTTGCCGGAAAATATGCCGCTTACGCTTCCGCAGGTTTTTCAAAAAACCTCAGACACGATATGTTCTATAACGTTCAGTCGTTCTCATTTTCAAACATCGACAAGTTTTCCGTTTCAAGCCTTGTGACGAGACTTACGACCGACGTCACGAATATGCAAAACGCATATCAGATGATTATCCGAATTGCGGTGCGCTCGCCGCTGATGATTGTTTTTTCGCTCATTATGGCGATAAGAATCAGTCCCCGTCTTTCGCTGATTTTCCTTGCCGTTCTTCCGCTTCTTGCGCTTGGACTTTATTATATCGTCACTCATGCGCATCCGATTTTTGAACGTGTTTTCAAAACGTATGATAAACTCAACAACATCGTTTCGGAAAATCTTCACGGAATCCGCGTTGTAAAATCCTTCGTTCGTGAAGAGCGTGAAAAGGAAAAGTTCAACTCCGTTTCCGACAAAATCTACAGCGACTTCGTTTCGGCAGAAAAGCTTCTTGCTTTCAACGCTCCTCTCATGCAGACGGCCGCATACGCAACAATGCTTCTCATTTCATGGTTCGGCGCAAAGCTCATCGTTTCAACCGGAAACGTTCCCGAAGCGGGACTCACCACCGGCGATCTTGTAATTCTTATGACATACGCAATGCAGATTCTTATGAATCTCATGATGCTTTCAATGATTTTTGTAATGATTACAATGTCCCGGGCTTCAGCCGAGCGTATATCTGAGATTCTTTCGGAGGAAAGCAGCCTTAAAAATCCGGAAAATCCGGTTACGGAAGTCAAAGACGGTTCGGTTGAATTTGACAACGTCGGCTTCAGTTATAAGAACGACAAAGACAAGCTTTGCCTCAAAGACGCTTCGTTCAGAATCGAAAGCGGTGAAACCGTCGGAATCATCGGTTCAACTGGTTCTTCAAAATCAACGCTTGTTCAGCTTATCGCCCGTCTTTATGACGTAACCGCGGGTTCGGTCAAGGTCGGCGGCGTTGACGTTCGTGATTACGACCTTGACGCACTGAGAGAAAAGGTTGCGATGGTTCTTCAAAAGAACGTCCTTTTCTCCGGAACAATCAAAGACAACCTTCGCTGGGGTAATCCGAACGCAACCGACGAAGAAATGAAAGAGGCCTGCGTTCTCGCTCAGGCGGATCCGTTCATTCAAACGTTTGAAGACGGTTATGACACTTATATCGAACAGGGCGGAACCAACGTTTCCGGCGGACAGAAACAGCGTATCTGCATTGCACGGTCGCTTCTTAAAAAGCCGAAAATTCTTATTCTTGACGACTCGACAAGTGCGGTTGACACTCGGACCGACGCACTCATAAGAAAGGGTTTTGCCGATTATATTCCCGAAACGACGAAGATAATCATTGCCCAGCGTATTTCTTCGGTTGAACACGCAGACAAGATTATTGTTCTTGACGAAGGAAAGATTGAAAACATCGGAACGCACGAAGAACTACTCGGAAAAGACCCGATTTATACCGAAGTTTATAACTCACAGACGAAAGGAGGAAAAGCGTAATGGCAAACGAAAGAGTTGCAAGAGTTCCCGCAGGACCGAGAGGACAAATGAACGCAAGAGGAATGCCGAAGAAAAAGGTCAAAAAGGGAACGTTCAAGCGCCTTATGTCATATATTCTCAAGGGCAACAAACTCAAACTTTTCATTGTTGTTGTTTGCATTGCCGTCAGTGCGGCGGCGAGCGTTTCATCCTCTCTTTTCATCAAAACGCTCATCGGCGATTACATTGAGCCGCTGCTCAAAACGGCTTCACCCGATTTCGGCGGACTTTTGACCGCAATTCTCAAAATGGCGGCAATCTATCTTTGCGGAATCGTTGCCGTTTATGTTCAGAACAGGGTGATGGCAATTGTTTCTCAGGGTGTTCTCAAAACGATCAGAGACGATATGTTTGCCCATATGCAGACTCTTCCGATAAAGTATTTTGACACGAATACTCACGGCGATATCATGAGCCGATATACAAACGATACGGATACACTGCGTCAGATGATTTCGCAAACCATTCCGCAAACGCTTTCGTCGGCGGTTACCGTTGTTGCCGTTTTCGGCGCAATGTGTGCCCTTTCGTGGCATCTCACGGTTTTCGTCGTTGTCAGCATTGCCATGATGCTTTTTATAACCGGAAAAGTTGCCGGAAAGAGCGGAAAGTTCTTTGTGAAACAGCAAAAGTCGCTCGGTGACGTCAACGGCTATATTGAAGAAATGATCAACGGCCAAAAGGTTATCAAAGTATTCTGTCATGAAGACGCAACGAAAGCAGACTTTGACAAAAAGAACGAAGAACTTTTTGAAAACGCATACAACGCAAACAAGTTTGCAAACGTAATCGGACCCGTCAACAACAACCTCGGTCATCTTCAGTATGTTCTTGTTGCCGTCCTCGGTGGACTTCTTTCCGTTGGCGGAATCGGAGGCTTGACGTTCGCTTCGGTTGCCGCTTTCATGCAGCTTTCAAAAAGCTTTGTCATGCCGATCAACCAGCTTTCTCAGCAGCTCAACTCCGTTGTTATGGCTCTTGCCGGTGCGGAAAGAATTTTTGCTCTCCTTGACGAAAAGGAAGAAGCCGATGAGGGCTATGTTACCCTCGTCAACGCAAAGAAAAACGCCGACGGTACGCTTGAAGAAAGCGAAAAAAGAACGGGTCTTTGGGCTTGGAAGCATCCGCATGAGGACGGAAGCGTAACCTATACCGAGCTTAAGGGCGAAGTCAGATTTTTCGACGTTGACTTTGCTTATACCGAAGGAAAGGACGTTCTTCACGACATTACTCTTTACGCCGAACCGGGTCAAAAAGTTGCTTTTGTCGGCGCAACAGGCGCAGGTAAAACAACGATTACGAACCTCATCAACCGCTTCTATGACATTGCGGACGGAAAAATCCGCTATGACAACATCAATATCAACAAAATCAAAAAGAGCGACCTTCGCCGCTCGCTCGGCATTGTTCTTCAGGACACGAACCTTTTCACGGGAACCGTTATGGAAAACATCCGTTACGGCAAACTTGACGCAACGGACGAAGAAGTTTTCAAAGCGGCAAAGCTTGCAAATGCGGATGGCTTTATAAAACGTCTTCCGGACGGCTATAACACAATGCTCACCGGAAACGGCGCAAACCTTTCGCAGGGTCAGCGACAGCTTCTTTCAATCGCAAGAGCCGCCGTTGCCGATCCGCCGGTTATGATTCTTGACGAAGCAACCTCTTCAATCGACACCAGAACCGAAGCTCTCGTTCAAAGCGGAATGGACGCATTGATGAAGGGAAAAACCGTTTTTGTAATTGCACACCGCCTTTCAACCGTTCAAAATTCCGACGTAATCATGGTTCTTGACCACGGACGAATCATCGAACGCGGAAGCCACGAAAAGCTCATTGCCGAAAAGGGCGTTTACTGTAAGCTTTATACGGGCGCATTTGAACTTGAATAATTTATCCCCGGAAAAAAGCCGTAATTCACATTCGTTTCGTCTGTGAATTACGGCTTTTGATTTTTACTTACCTAAATACCAATGTAAAGAAAAAGGTTTTCGTTTGCGGCGAATATTTTTTTCTTTTTTGAGTAAAGTCCGTTTTATCGGACAGTGTTTGTGATATTATATATCCGGTGAAAAGGATTTGCCTTTCATCAAAAAAGACGAAAGAAGAAAAAGCATGGAAAAAGAGAACAACAAAAGGAAAATCAAAGGCGGTGTACTTGCCGTAATCTTGATTCTTGCGGTTTGTGCGGCAGGATTTTATGCGGCGGTTTTTGAATATTCAAACCGTGAACCGGAAACGTTGACAACTCCGGCAACGGTGGCTCAAAAAACAACGTCAGCAAAAAACACAACGAAAAAACAGCCTTCAAAAACAACGACTAAAAAAGGAAGCAACAAATCTCCGGACAAAAAGCAGACCCGTCCGACGAAGAAAAAGCCGGTCACGACAACAAAGAAAAAGCCGGTCACAACAACGAAGAAAAAACCGGCCGCAACAACCAAAAGATATACAACCACAACAACCAAAAGCCACGGTTGGATCGGAGGCGTTGACAACGGCAACACCATAAGAAGGGACCCGACAACAACCAAAAGATACACGACAACGACGAAGAAGAAACGTTATGACCCGTATCATGCCGCAGACTATTACGACCCGGAAGATTTTTATGACGATCATTACGACGACTTTTTCGATTATTACGACGCAGAGGATTATTATTACGACCATTGCGACGATTAAAAACAAAAAAACAAGGCTGTCGCCCGTTGTGAAAACGAAGGCGGCAGCCTTAATTTATTATTTCTTATTTGCTTTTTGAGCTTCCGCTTTTCCCTCGGGAGTGTCACGGTAATACTGCGTTTTGGGATTCGGATGCTTCGTGCTGTTCCAGATTCTTTCGGCTTCCGGCGCCCATTCGGCGGCGAATTTATCGCATTTTGCACAAAGACTTTCCGCCGTTTCTTCGCCGAGGAGGTTAGTTGATTTTGCGCCCGTTTCGTTGATAATCTTCCTCAGACACTGCGGATTTTCAAGCATCGGGCAGGGACGAAGGTGATTGTCGTTGAACGGCTGATTGTGTCTGTATGCCATGAAGAGCGGACTTTTAAGACCTTCAAGAATCGTTTTTTCTCTGATGTTCGAGTCGGAGAAGTGGATGAAAACGCACGGCTCCATGTCGCCTGCGGAGTTGATGTGGAAATAGTTTCTTCCGCCGGCAATGCATCCGCCGACATATTCGCCGTCGTCCTGGAAGTCCATGACGAAAAGCGGTTTTCCGGTTTCTCCGTTGCGCGTTTTTCTCAGCCATTTATACATATGCTCTCTTTGCGCCGGAGTCGGAATAAGCTCCGGCGGAGCGTCGTGGCCGACGGGCATAAAGTTGAAGTAAAGGCCGAACTTTACGCCGAGAGAAATCATTTTGTCCATGAATTCGTCGCTTGTGACGAAGGAGACGTTTTCTCTTGTATAGCAAACGGACATTCCGAAAAGGCAGCCGTATTTTTTGAGAAGTTCCATTGCGGCAATCGTTTTTTGATAGCTTCCGCTTCCGCGTCTTGCGTCGTTTGATTCTTCAGTTCCTTCAACGCTAAGCGCAAAGGCGAAGTTTCCGACACGAAGAACCTCTTTGCAAAGTTCGTCGTCAATGAGCGTTCCGTTGGTATAAGCGAGGAACGCACAGTCCGGATTCTCTTCGCAAAGGCGGATGAGTTCCTTTTTCTTGATGAGCGGTTCGCCGCCCGTGAACATATAAAGGTGAGTTCCGAGCTTTTTACCCTGCCTTACAACGCTTGCCATCTCGTCATAGGAGAGGCTTGATTTATGGCCGTATTCTGCGGCCCAGCAGCCTTTGCATTTGCAGTTGCAGGCACTTGTCGGATCCATAAGAATCAAAAACGGAATGTTGCAATTATAAACGTCACGGTTCGTTCTGACGGCCTTTGTTCCTTTGACGCCGGCACCGAGACCGAGGGCAAGGAGCATTTTTTTGAGAAGACCTCTGTCAAGGTCGTTGAGAATGCTCATTGCGTAATCGTAATAAACTCCGCTTCCTTTTTCAATCGTTCTTTTCATTGCTTCAAAGTTTTTCTTCGGGAAAGTGTCTCCGATCAGCTTTTCAACAACAGAAAGAAGTTTAAGGATATTTTTTTGAGGGTTTTTGTCAACATATTTAAGCAGCGCATCAAGCAGTGCGCCGGCAATTTTTCGTTCGGCTTTATCTTTATTAGACATATCAGCACCTCACTTATCATTCATTTTAATATACCACAGACACGGAAAAATGTCTATACATTAAATAACAAAATTAAATCACCCTAAACAATAATTTTATTGTGTTTTACCACGAAAAGTTCAAGTCTTGCTCAACATTTCCAAAGAAGAGAAAAAGCGGAAAAAGCTTATGAGTCTTTTCCTTTTGGCGCCCTCCTGTGAGGGAAGCCGGCGGCTCTGCCGACTGAGGGAGAGATTTCCTACGCTACGGCTTATTTTTTTGAGGTTGTTTCTTTAACCGCACGTTTCATCTTTTTAATTT
Organism: uncultured Eubacteriales bacterium; assembly: GCA_934561055.1. Classification (GTDB taxonomy): domain Bacteria; phylum Bacillota; class Clostridia; order Oscillospirales; family Acutalibacteraceae; genus UBA6857. Next base: position 266,035 of record CAKTFN010000002.1, on the reverse strand, counting down.
ATATACTACCGCTGTACTGGGGGTACTTTTGACTGTCAGCTGAAATTCCCGAAACAGGACAATTATTTAATTGCTTTTCTTTGGCTCCCTCCTGTGAGGGAGCTGTCGGCTCTGCCGACTGAGGGAGAGAATTTCTACGCTACGGTGTATTTTTTTATGCTGTCGTTTTGATTTGCACCGTGTCTTATATCTTTTCATCCGTTCGCTCCGCTGGGGGTACTTTTGTCGATTGAAACAAAAGTACCCAAAAGTTCGCTTTTCAATACGCCGCATTTGGAAACCGAATTTCCCTTTTGCGGGGAAAAAAGGAAAATATCGGCTTCCGATGCGGCTACAACGGTTTCGTCTGCTAATCTCACTTTTCAAAAACACCAATCCGCTATTATCTTTAAACCACACTCTGTCATGATTTTCAGTCAGATGAAACTGAAAAGATTGTTTTCTGCTTTCCTTATCTCCGCGGATTTCTTGCAGTGGATTTATATGTTCTGCCTTGATTTTTTCATTCGTAGTGAATTTTCGTGAGACTTCCGTTTAACCCACACCGTTTTTACCATATAAATCTTTACGGTGCAAAAAGTTAGATTTCCTTCCTTTAAATTTTTCAACATTCAAGTAAGCGTAAGTGGTAAAGTTCACGCTTAAAATCCGCACGAGGAAAAGAAAAAACCTTGCCTTTCAACCATTCAAGTACGAGCAAACAAAAAATTATACCGCCAAAAAATCCGCAACAAGCCAGAGATAAAACCTATCAGTTTTGAATCTTTACTTTTAAACAATCTTAACCGAAAGTTTTGAATTCAAGCGGATTTTCTCTAACTGAAACGTGAGCGAAGAACTGCCTAACCTTAGCCGCATCGGTGGACGATATTTTGATTTTCCCCCGCAAATCAAAATTCGTTCACCAAATGCGGCGTACCAAAAAGCGAATTTTTGGCAAGCGATGGAAAGTCGGAGAGGCAAGAGGATTTTGCGTTGTATTTTTGTTTTGACAAGGATGAAAGCACAGCAATGGTTGTTCCATTGCGAGCATTTCAGACGCAGTCAAGGCGGAAATACAGCGTAAAAGACCTTGTCAATTCGGCTTTTCATTGCTTTGTTTTGTTTCAATCGACAAAAGTACCCCCAGCGGAGCGGACGGGTGTGAAGATATAAGACACGGTGCGAATCCAAGCGACAGCATAAATAGAAAGATGAAAAAGGAACCCTATTGCTTTGTTTCAATCGACAAAAGTGCCCCCGGCACAGCGGACGGATATAAATTTGAAAGATGAAACGTGCGGTTAAATAACCCACCCGGAGCAGTACCGAAAAAAGAACAACGTCTAAAGAAAGGCAACGAATAAATTTAAAGATTGCCGGTTCGGTTAAACGTCCTTTGAAACTTTTCGCAAAAAATCAAAATAATCCGAATAACTGTTGAAATCTTTATTCTTTTATTATATACTAATCATCTATGCTGTAATCATCAGATGATCAGAAGGCAGGTGTCCGGATGAAAGAAAAAACAAAATCAACCCTTCTTGCGCTTCTTCGTGCCGCAGTTGCAATGGCAATTTTTGTCGTTGCGGTAATCAATTATGAAAAGCTCAAGAACATTGACGTTCGTGCAATCGTTGCCGCAAGTTCCGGCGTTGCCGTTGCCGTTGCCGCAATTCTCGGAATATATCTTGTAAAGTCTGTTCTTTTTATTATTCCGGCTTCGCTGATTTATATTTCCGTCGGAATGGCTTTTCCGACTTCTCAGGCGATTCTCATCAATCTTGCCGGAATTGTTATTGAAGTTACCGTGACGTATTTTCTTGGCCTTTTTCTCGGAGGCGATTATGTCAACGCTCTTCTTGCGAAAAACAAGGGCGGTAGAAAAATTCTTGAAAAAAAATTCAATGATAATTTCCCGATTCTTTTCGGAATCCGTGTTCTTCCCGTTTTTCCGATTGACTTTGTTTCGCTCTTCTGGGGCGCATCGAAATGCGGATTTTTGAGATATTTCGTCGCTTCGGTCGGCGGAATCATGCCGAGGGTCATTCTTTTTACAATTCTCGGCGACGGGATATATGATTACATTCCGATTCATCTTATTGTAAAAATCATAATCTGTGCAATTCCGGTTGGCGTTGCCGGCTATCTCATTCGCCATTTTGTCAGGCAGAAAAAATGCGAACCCGTGTCGGAAAGCGAAAACGCCGTTCTTCCGCCTTCGGAAGCTCATGAGAAAGGCGGAAGGACGGTTTGAATTAAAGAAAAAGGAGAAATGAAAGATGTCACTTTATGAATTGTTCATTCTTGCGGTCGGTCTTTCAATGGACGCTTTTTCCGTTGCTGTCTGCAAAGGTCTTGCAACTCAAAAGCTTCAAAAAAAGCATTACTTTATCGTCGGCGCATGGTTCGGCGGATTTCAGGCTTTGATGCCCGCAATCGGCTATTTCCTCGGAAGCACTTTCAGAAAGTACATTGAAAACTACGACCACTGGGTCGCTTTTGTCCTTCTTGTTCTTATCGGTGCAAATATGCTCAGAGAGGCGTTTTCAAAGGGGGAGGAAGAAAAGGCCGAAGAAGCTTCGTTTTCATTCAAATCAATGCTTGTCCTTGCCGTTGCAACGAGCATTGACGCACTCGCGGTCGGCGTTTCGTTTGCCATTCTTCCGGACGTTAACATCACTGCGGCGGTTCTTTTCATCGGTGTGGTCACATTTGTCCTCTCCGCAGTCGGACTCAAGGTCGGAAACGTTTTCGGAACGAAATACAAGAAAAAGGCCGAAATCGTCGGAGGAATTATACTCATTCTCATCGGCGTGAAAATTCTTCTTGAACACCTTGGCGTGTTCGGCTGATTGAAAAGCCGAAAGTTGTGCAGTGACGAATTTTTTTCGCCGCTGCTTTTTTATTGTGGGTTAACCGTGCGGCTCATCTTTGAATCCCTTTGCTGCCTTTCTTTGGGCTTTGCTCTTTTTTCGGTACTGTTCGACAGAGTGCTTTAACCGCACGCTTTTAATTACACCCATCTGAAAAAGCATTTTTTTCGGCTACCTCACGGGAGCGGCAAAGGAAAAGTGTTGCAATGATTGTCCTGCTTCGGGAATTTCAGGCGACAGTAAAAGATAAAAAGCTATAATCCCCGCCAAGAAGGATTATAGCTTTTGCTGCTTTTTCAATTGTATCAGTAAGTGAAGGTCCAAGTTTCGGTCTGACTTCCGCTGAAGGAAGCGTTTCCGCTCGCAACGAGGAGCTTTGCCGCTCCGTAGCCGTCCATCGGAAGATAAAGCTCAAGCTTTACAAGTTTTCCGGCCTTGTTGACCGTTGCGGTGACCGTTGAACCGGGGTAATGCATATTAGCTTCGGTAATTTGTGCGCCGCTGATTTTGTCCGAAATCTTTGTCAGGTCAAGATAGCCGATTGCGGCGGCGTTGTTTGCCGGAACGGGAGACGCCAACGTTGTTGATTCTTCAACAATTTTAATTGTGTAAACGGTGTTTTCTCCGTCCTTCTTTGCCGAAGCTTCGGCAATTCCGGCTTCGGTGAGCTCAAAGCTCTTGTTTTTCGGCGGAATAACCTGGGTCGGAGAAACAACCCCTTCGTCCTCAACGGCTTTTCCGTCCGGTCTTACGCCCGAACCCTGTCCGTTTGAAAACGTATATGTTGCGCTTTTTTCGCCGGTGAATTTCTGAACAATGTTGTTGACCATGTTGAGTGCGCTCGGAACGCTGCAATTGTCAACGTTGATTGCAGTGTTTTCCGTCTGAACTGCGGTCATGTTTTGCTCGGCTTTCACGCCGTCAACGGCTTTTTTGACTGCCGAAAGAATTTGAGCCTTTGAAAAGGTTGACGGATCGTCAGAGGCTTTTTTCGTTGTTGAAGAGGCATTCTGCGAGGGGTTTGAGCCGTTGCTTTCGGGATAGACGGTGGTGTCTCCCATTGAGGGGAGCTCGGTCGGCAAAGTTGTTTCCGACGTACTCGGCGCAGTGGTTGATGAAGCGTTGGATTGGGTCGCCGGCTGAACAACAACCGGAGATGTGGTCGCAATTTTTTTCTTTTCGCGATAAGAGCCGAGTTCAAAGCCCATAAAGAAAAACCAGATGCTCAAAAAAACGCAGATTACAATTTTTATTTCTTTTTTCATGATAGTGTCTCCTTGGTCTTGTCATATACATAAAAAAATCAATTTCACAAGGCGATAAAAAACCGTATTATGAAGTTATTTATATAATACGATACCCAATTTCGGTTTCTTTGTCAAGAGAAGACGAGTAAAATTAACAAAAATATGTTTTTGGTGAAGCAACGTTTGGTTGACATAAAGGGTGATTGCTGATATTATTTATAATGGATACAGTTAGATACAAACGGAAGAACAAAGCAAAAATTCCGTTTCGCTTGTTATGATTTTCAAAAGGAGAATTATTATGAAAAAAACGGTTCTCATAACAGGGGCGTCCGGCGGAATCGGAAGCGAAATTTGCCGAATTTTCGCAAAAAACGGTTTTGACGTTCTTGCCCAGTATAACAACGGAAAAGAAGAAATCGAAAAGCTCAAAAAAGAGGTTGAAAAAATGTTCGGCGTTTCTTTCGTACCTCTGAAAGCCGACCTTTCAAAAAAAGAGGACTGCCTGAATTTTTGCGAAACCGCCCTTTCGGTTTCAAAGAACATAGACGTTCTTGTTAACAACGCCGGCATTTCGCTCAGAGGGCTTTTTCAGCTCGTTGACGAAACGGAAGCGAAAAAGCTCCTTTCCGTCAATCTTGAAAGCGCAATGACAATTACAAGGAAAATTATTCCTTCGATGATTTCAAAAAAGAGCGGAAAAATCGTCAATGTTTCCTCAATGTGGGGAATTTACGGCGGTTCGTGCGAAGTTGATTACAGCGCGTCAAAAGCCGCCCTCATCGGTTTTTCAAAAGCGCTTTCAAGGGAAGTCGGCCCTTCGGGAATTAACGTCAACTGCGTTGCGCCCGGTTTCATTGAAACAAAAATGAATTCCTGTTTCGACGAGGAAACAAAGCGGGAAATTGCCGAAGACTGCTCCCTTTGCAAAAACGGAACGCCCTCGGACGTTGCCGAGCTCGTCTTTTTCCTTGCGAGCGAAAAAGCCGCCTTCATCACCGGCCAAACGATAAGCGTTGACGGCGGAAGATGATTTGAAAGGGTTCTTTCAAATTCGGATTGACTTTTTTCTTTATTCTGTGATATTATTTTAAAATACGGACTTCGGAAAGGTGCTGATTATTCGATGGCAAACCACAGATATATTTTTTCAAAAAAGCCGGCTTTTAAAAGCTGGGATAACGGAAACGAAAACGCCGGGCTTGACAGCGATGAAGTGAAACGTCTCATTTCGGTTCGGCCTTCTGCGCTTCAGGCGAAGTTTTCCGACCTTGAATATTATACCTTCATTCACTTCGGAATGAACACCTGCACGGGCGTTGAATGGGGAACGGGAAAAGAAAGCCCTTCGCAGTTCAACCCGAAAAACCTTGACACGGATCAATGGGCAAGAGTTATCAAAAACTCCGGAAGTCGGGGAATTATTCTCACCGCAAAGCACCACGACGGTTTTTGCCTTTTTCCGAGTGCTTACACCGAACATTCGGTAAAAAACAGCCCCTATAAAAACGGAAACGGTGATGTTGTCAAAGAACTTTCCGAAAGCTGCAAAAAATTCGGTCTCCTTTTCGGAATCTACCTTTCCCCGTGGGATATGCACGAAAAAACCTACGCAACAAAAGCGTATGACGATTACTTCGTCAATCAGCTCACGGAGCTTTGCACGAATTACGGCGAAATTTTCACTTTCTGGTTCGACGGTGCAAAAGGAAAGGACGCTCCGGAATTTACCTATGATTTTGAACGTTATTACAAAGTTATCCGCTCTCTTCAGCCGAACGCAGCAATCTGCAATTGCGGACCCGACGTCCGTTGGATCGGAAACGAGGCCGGAAAAGTCCGTGAAAGCGAGTGGAACGTAATTGCCGGAAGTCAAGTTTCCGTTGAAGCCGTAATGGCCGGTTCTCAGCAGGGCGCAAACGAAACGGACAAACTTCAGGACATTGACTGTTACGCAAAAGATCTCGGCTCAAGAGAGGTTCTCAAAAACAGCGGCAACCTCATTTGGTCGCCGGGTGAAGCCGACGTTTCAATCCATAAAGACTGGTTTTTCAATCCGAAGCCACGCCGCCGTACGGCAAAGGAACTTGAAAAAATCTATTTCCGCACAGTCGGCGGAAACGCCCTTCTCCTTCTCAACGTTCCGCCCTCAAAAAACGGCGTAATCGAAGAAGAGGACGTGAAGCTCCTTGAAGACTTCAAAAAAAGAGTTGACGGCGCATTCACAAAAAAACTTTCTTTCCGTATAACGACAGAAAACGGACGTGACCTGACTTCCGACTTTGAAAGCGGAAACAACAAAACCGAATTCAAAAAAGGCGACGGCTCAATTTCCCTTTCCCTTTCGGGAAGGGAAAAAATCAAAACGCTCGTCCTTCGCGAGGACATCACCCAAAGCCAAAGAGTTGAAAAGTTCGAGGTCTTTTTCAAAACTTCGTTCGGCTTCAAAAAGGCTTTTTCGGGAACAACAATCGGAAGCAAAAAAATTATCCGCTTTGCTTTTGAGAACGCAACGGACGAAGTCAGAATCTGCTTCACTCAGTCGAGAAGCAATCCCGTCATCAGAAGCATTGAACTTTACGGCTGATTAATTTTATCGGAGACAATGAATATGAAATTCAAAAAATTTTTGGCGGCCGTTCTTGCCGCACTCTCTGTTTTCCTCCTTTTCATTCCGGCAACGGCTTTTGAAACGGATTGGCAAGACTCTTTTCAAAGCAAAGAAGAAAAAAGAGATTTCAAAATTCTTGCAATCGGAAACAGCTACAGCGACGATGCGTTTAATTTTCTTTATTCGCTTGCGAAAAGTGCCGGTGCAAAGAACATCATAATCGGAAGTCTTGACGTTCCGGCCTGCGATTTGAAAAAACACCGAAAAAACGCTCAGGGCGATTTTCCCGTTTACAGATTAAGCAAATGGAGCAAAGAAGGCGGCGGAAAAAAGCGGGTTGTCAGAGACATCAGCCTTCTCTCCGCAATGAAGGACGAAAACTGGGATTACATCTCTCTTCAACAGGCAAGCGCACTCAGCGGAATTTCAAAAACATACAATGCCGACCTTGATTACCTTGTAAAATACGTCAACAAAAACCGCCCGATGAAAACAACGAAAATTTGCTGGTTCATGACGTGGGCTTATGCAAAAAATTATCGCAACGAAATCTTCAAACCATATCATTTCAGTCAGGCGGAAATGTATAAGGCAATCTGCAACGCCGTGAGCAGAAAAGTTCTTGTGAACGAAAAAATCAATCTTCTCATTCCGGTCGGAACCGCAATTCAGAACCTGAGAACGAGCTATATCGGCGACAATCTCAACCGTGACGGCCGCCATCTCAATAAAATCGGAAAATATGTTGCCGCAATGACGTTTGTGAAGTCACTCGGATTTTCAATTGATGAAATCGGCTGGATTCCGAAGGACAACTCCGTTTCCGCTTCATATCTTCCGGCAATCAAAAAGGCGGTTAACGACGCCGCACAACAGCCTTTGAAGGTTACAAACGAAAGCTCGGTTTGCAACCATGAGAGCGGAGAAAACGTGCGTTTTAACACTCTTTCGGTGAAGAAGGGAATTCCCGCAACCTGCGTCAAAGGCGGCATTACCGACGAAATATACTGCAAGGCCTGCAAGAGCGTCATAAGTTCGTCAAAGGTTGTTCCGAAGAACGAAAACCATAAATACAAATATACCGTTCTTCGTCCGGCAAAAGTCAAAAGCGACGGAGAAATGCTTGCCGTTTGCTCCCGTTGCAAAACGGAAAAGCTTTTAAAAATTTCTTCCGTCAAAAAAATCAAGCTTTTAAAAAAAAGATATAAATACACCGGAAAGCCGATAAACGTTTCCGTTTCAATCGTTGACTCTGACGGGAAAAAGCTCAAATCCGGAGAAGATTACACTCTTCTTTACGGCATTAGCGGAAGGACAAACGCCGGAAAGCACAGCGTAAAAGTTGTTTTCAAAAACAAGTACTTAGGAAAAGCCGATCTCGAATTCAAAATCGTTTTGAAGGGACAGCGTTAAAAAATCAAACCATCAAATCAAAACCGCCGAAAAGCGTGAAAAACGCAAACGGCGGTTTTTTTAATGAATGAAAAAACTAAAACTGCCGCGGATTTTTCTTTTTCGGGTCGCTTTAAAAATCAAAGAGGCCGAGCTTTACTTTTTCAACTTTGCATGGTATGATAAATATATTGGGAAAATCGGAAAACTTTTCCGGAGGAAAACGAAGATGAAAAAAAGAAAACCGGCAAAGCGCCTTCTTTCGCTTTGCCTTTGCGCCGTGCTTCTTTTCACGGGGGGTTCGGGCGCACTCTTTGCCGCAAAAGCGGCCGAGGTCTATTCGTCCGATTACCGCTACTGGTCACAGGGTGCGTCGGACATTGAAAAACTGAGAAAATACGGTTGTTGGGTCGTTGCCCAGTCAAAGCTCATCTATGAAACCAATGTCAACCGCGAAGAGAGCTTTAACCCCGATGTTTACTATTATTGGCAAAAAGACAACGGCTTTATCGACAGCGGTTTTTATCAGACGAACGGCGGATATTCGCCCGTTGCTTATTCAAAAGAAAAGGAAAAACCGCTTGAATATCTCGGCTATTTTACCGCAACCGAAGCGAAGCTTTGGGAAAACATCAAAAACGGTTATTACTCGATCGTTCAGCTCAACAACGGCGGACATTACGTCTATATCGACAACGAAACTTCAAAGAAAAAAGGTGTTCTTTACTGTTTTGACTCCTGGGGTGAGCAGTATTCCTACGGAACCCGCCTTCTTTCAAACTATAAAAAATGGGACGTTTGCTACGTTTATAAGGTTCCGGACGCAGCCGACCTTCTTCGCCCGTCAATGCCGACTCTTTCCGTCTCGGCAAAAAGCTGCGTTTCCGGCGGAACACTGACCTTTTCATGGAGCGCGGTTTCCGGTGCGGACGGTTACAGAATCCGTATTCTGACCGACGGCGGAGCAAGCGTCAAAAACGAGATTCTCAAAAACGCAACAAGCGCAAAATACAGCTTCGCAAAGGGCAAATACACCGTTTTTCTCACCGCTTTCAATTCAAACGGAGATTCGCCCGAAAGTTCGCTTAACGTTGAAGCCGTCAGCGGATATACGGTCAAATTCAACCCGAACGGAGGAACCTGTGCAGTAAAAAAGGCAACCGTTTCTTACGGAGCCGCATACGGAACGCTTCCGACGCCGAAACGAACCGGCTATAAGTTCGCCGGTTGGTACACGGCAAAAAGCGGCGGAACAAAAGTCACGGCAAAAACGACGGTCAAAACGGCCGCAAACCATACTCTTTACGCCCGTTGGACCCACACCCATTCCTACACCGAAAAAATCACAACGCCGGCAACCTGCGAAAAAAGCGGAGTGAAAACCTTTATCTGCGTTTGCGGAAACAGCTATACCGAAACGGTTCCGGCACTCGAACACAAGTACGACGCTTCGACCGATAAAGCAACGACGAAAGAGGACGGCCTTTTCAAAGTTTCATGCGTATACTGCGGAAAAACCGTTTATTCTTCGCCGATTTCAAAACCGCTTCCTCCGACCGTTTCGGAAAAGAGTTTTCATTACGACGGAAAAGCGCACACGCCTGCCGTTTCGGTTACGGACAAAAGCGGAAAAATGCTTTATCCCGGCGCACATTACAACATAACTTACAAAAACAACACCAAACCCGGAAAAGCCGTTTGCGAAGTGACTTTTGTCGGTGATTACGGCGGAACGGAGAAAATTCTTTTTGAAATTCTTCCTTCCGCTCCGAAAAACGTTTCCTCAAGGCAGAATGCGAGCGCAATCACGGCAACGTGGGACGCTGTTTACGGAGCAACGGGATACAAAGTTTCGCTTTTCGGCAAAAACGGAAAACTTTTGAAAACGGTCGAAACAAAGAAAACCGCTTTCCGCTTCAACTCGCTTCAAAGCGGAACAAAATACAAAATCGGCGTCAGAGCGATTTCAAAAAATTCCGACGGAACGGTCATAGGCGAAAGCTCAAAAATAATTTTGACCGCAACAAAACCGGCCGCGCCGCAAAATCTCTCGGTTGCCGCCGGAAACGGACGGGCAAAACTTTCATGGGGAAAGGTTTTCGGCGCAACAGGATACACCGTTTATTACGGCACAAAGAAGAACTCCGGATTAAAAAAGCTTTCGGTGAAGAAAAACGCCTGTGCGATTTCCGGTCTCGGAAAAAACACCGTTTATTATTTCAAAGTCGTTGCGAACAAAAACGTTGAAGGAAAAATCCTTTCTTCTGCTTACTCAAAAGCGGTCGCAGCAAAAATAAAGTAAAAAAGCTTAACCGGCCGTCCTTCGCAAAACATAAAAAGCTTTTTCAGACGAAAAACCAAAAAAGAAAGCCGTGGAAAACGAGTTTGTTTCCACGGCTTTTATATGGTTTGAATATTTGCTTATTTTAAAACGGCTTTTTCCTTTTCGTCCTTTTTGAGAAGGTCGGTAAAGTTTTCAATGAAAAGGAAAACATAGATATACTGAAGAGGAATGACTTCAACGAGCCCCGTTCTTCCGTATTTCTGGTCAAGGAGAATGTTCATGACGTATGCAACGAGAAGAGTCATCGCAAGAAGGGAAAGCATCACAAGAGAGAGCGGAAGATAGGCCTTGTGTTCCTTTCTCTTTGAAAGGCAGAAAAGAGAAACCGCTGCCATAATCAGAATGAAGAAAGCGACCGCCGCGGTTGAATGAACCGGGTCAAGCCCGTTGCCGCTGTGAGTTGTCGGTGCAAAAACGCAAACCATGAGTGAAAGCGAACCGCCGATTGCAATGACATAAGTCAGAACGTTTTTATAACCGCTTCTTTTGAACGCAAGAATGAAATTAAGGGTAAGGCCGACGCTTATCAAAGCGCAGGTTACACCGAAACCGAGCGGATAATCGAGTCCGGTCATGCTGATTGTGTAATGAATCGGGTTTCTGACGAAGGAATAAAAGAAAAAGAAAAGCCAGCCTGCAACAAGGAAAAACTCCGAAACGGAAGAAAAAACGCTTTCGTCTTTCGGAACAATCGTCTTTTCTTCGGCGTCACGCTCCTTCTTCTGAGAAAAAAGATTCGTGTGGTTGATTGAAAAAAGAACAATGTGAGTGAAAACAATCGGAATGATTTCATAAAGTCCGTTTTTCCCTTTTTGAACGCCGCCCTTGATTATGGACATTACAACAAAGAAAAGAAGGTCAAAAATGCAGCCGGCCGTTCCGACGGCGAAAAGGAGCTTCCCTTTTTTGCTCTTTTCTCTTTTTGAAAGGCGAAGGCAAAGAAGAAGAACAACCGTTGCGTTGAGAATAATGTTTCCGAAACCGGTCAGCCAATGAAGAAGGACCGAAAAAGTTGAAACCTCCGTTCCGGGAATCGGCATCAGTGTTGTTGCGACAAAACCGACGCAAACATTTGAAACGATGAAAAGATTTTCAAGAATCGGCGCTTTGATTTTGAACGCGCGAATCATGTATCTCAAATTCACAATGTCGCAAAGCGGAAGAAGAATGCAGTAGACGGCAAGAAGCGGAAGCCTCGTCCGTCCGATGTCGCTGATTGTGCTTTTCATCGGATTTTCGAGAAAAGCAAAAACAAAAAAATAAACCGCCGCCGCGGCAAAAGTATAAAGGGCGGTTCTTCTTTTTTTCAGTGCCGCGGAAAGTCTGGTTTCAGTAATCATAAAAAGGACTCCGTAAAAAAAGATTGATTTTTTTTAAAACAGGTATATAATAAGAGTTAATCAACACCTGTTTATTCTTTAACACTTGTCAAATTATACAACATTTTGTCAGTTTTGCAACCATTATTCAAGGTTGATTTTGTGGCTTTCACAACAAAGCTTGGCAAAACTGTCTTTTAACAGGAGGTAAAAATGGCGGAAAATTTTGATTTCAACAGCAGTAAAGAAGACAGAAGGGTTAAAAGGACGAAAAAAAGCCTTCGCGAGAGTCTTTTCGGTCTTCTTGAAAAAAAGAACATTAATCAAATCACCGTTACGGAACTCACAACGAAGGCGGACGTCAACCGTTCAACGTTTTATCTTTATTACAACGACATCTTTGACATGATGGACAAAATTCAGCAGGAAATTTATGCGTTCTTCCTTGAAACGGTTGTGAAATTCAAAAGCAACTTTACGGACATTGAAAGTTTTGTCACCTACTGCTCAAGATTCCTTGAATTCTGCCGTGACAATTACAGCGTTTGCAAATTTATAACCCGAAATGACTGCAACAATCACCTTGCCGAAAAAATCAAGTGTGCAGTCCGCTGTGTAATTCCCGATTCCGCAAAAGTTTATCCCGAAAACGACCCGAGATATTACATGACAACCTTTGCCCTTTCGGGAATTATTACAACGATTCTTGAATGGATGAACGACGGAATGAAAATTCCGCCCAAAGATATGGCGAGATTTTTGAGCTATACCTATGTTTTCGGCTCAAAGGCACAAAAAGACGGCGATTATTACAAAGAATATTCCTTCTATAAAGAGAATAAGGATTAAAATTCAAAGAAGCTCTTTCGGAATTCTCATTTCCTTGTAATAATACTCTCTGTCCTTTTCTCCGATTTTTCTCAGAACACGGCACGGATTTCCGACGGCAACAACGTTTTCCGGAATATCCTTTGTGACCACCGAACCTGCACCGATGACGGAATTGTCTCCGATTGTGACTCCTGGCATTATCAGTGCGCCGGAACCTATCCAGCAGTTTCTTCCGATTCTGACGGGCATATTGTATTGATACGCTTTTTCGCGCAGCGACGGAAGAATCGGATGGCCGGCCGTTGCAACCGTAACGTTCGGCGCAAACATTGTGCAGTCTCCGACATAAATGTACGTGTCGTCAACGAGGGTAAGATTGAAGTTTGCGTAAATATCTTTTCCGAAATGAACGTGCTTTCCGCCCCAATTTGCATGAAGCGGCGGCTCAATGTAGCAACCCTCCCCGATTTCGGCGAACATTTTTGAAAGAAGCTCCTTCCTCTTTTCCTGCTCGAGAGGACGCGTCATATTGTAATCATAAAGCTTTTCAAGGCAGAGAAGCTGCTCTTTCATCAGGCTTTCGTCTTCGGGGAAATAAAGTTCTTTGCTGTGCAGCTTTTCGGCGTTGTTTTCCATTTCTTCTTTCCTCCGTGATTTGTTTTTTGTTATGAAGAAAACCGCAGGGTAATATTAAACGAAGTTCCGCAATACGGCTCGGCCGAAACTGCGGAACGTTTTTTTACTTTTCTCCGAGGAGCTTTGCAAGTTCTTCCATGAAGGTGTTGATATCCTTGAATTGGCGATACACCGAAGCAAAACGAACATAAGCAACCTCGTCAAGGAGTTTGAGCTTGTCCATTGCAAGCTCTCCGATGTGAACCGACGTGACCTCACGGTCAAGCGAGTTTTGAAGCTCGGCTTCAATGTCGGTAACGACTTTTTCAATCTGAGCGATTGAAACTGGGCGCTTTTCGCACGCACGGAGCATTCCGTTGAAAAGTTTCACGCGGTCAAAAGCTTCTCTCGACTTGTCTTTTTTGACAACGATTATCGGAACGCTTTCAATAATTTCATAAGTCGTGAACCTTCTTGAACACGAGACGCATTCACGCCTTCTTCTGATTCTCTCGCCCTCATCCGTCGGACGGGAGTCAATGACTTTGCTTTCGGAAAAGCCGCAAAAAGGACATTTCATTTTTTCTCCGCCTTTCTAAAAAACCGTCAAGCGGTCAATAAAAATACCGTTAAATTATAGCACACTTTTCTTTTTTCTGTCAATCAAAAAGATATTGACGAAGAATTGCAAATTTTAACAAATATTCTAAAAGAGAATATAAATGAGCAGTTAAAAACGCCCGGGGAGAAGCCGAGCGCTTTTAAAAAGGAGAAAATACGAAGAAAACATTGATATAGAAACTGTCAAAATTATTCAGGCGGTTGAGTGAGCTCTCACTCGCCTCAACTGCAAGCATATAATACATCAGATTTCAGCAAATTGCAAGCCTTTTTTGCAAAAAAAATGCGTTTCTACCAATCGGTCAAAATTAATAAAATAAGCTCCGATTTTTTGTGAAAAATCACCAATCAAATTGAAAGAACTCTCAAGAATGAAGAAATATCCCGTTGACCCTTGAGGTTTGCGAATGAGTACGTTTTTTGTGCGGCTGAAAAAATCGAATCACTTGAAAACGGGAAAGGCGCATTTTAATTTGACAATCAAAAACCGCCTTGGTATAATTAAACAACCGATTAACCGCTTGGAGAGAAAGCTATGAACAAAATCAAAAAAATGATTGTCGTTTTAAGAAGACAAATCCTCTTCTTTTTTCTTTGGCCGCTTTGCTTTGAAATTTTTAAAAGGTCGCCCGTCAACGAAAAACTGATTCTTTTTGCTTACAATAAAAATTATTCCGAAATGCCGGACAACATGGTCGGGCTTTATAATTATTTCAAAGAGAACGGCTACGACTGCCGTGTCATGAATTCCCCGAAAAACGGAATAAAGCGGTTCTTTTTCAATTTTAAGTTTGAAAAATATTACGCAAAAAGCAAGTGTGTTTTTTTGACGGACAACTTCGACCCGGTCTATGTCCGTAAACCGAGAGAAGGCTCTTTGGTCGTTCAGCTTTGGCACGCCTGCGGAGCTTTCAAAAAATGGGGATATTCGACCCTTGACCTCGCTTGGGGCGGAGACAGAAAAACAATGCTTCGCTTCCCGATGCACAACACATATACCGACGTTTTCGTCTCTTCAAAGGCCGTTGCGCCGAACTACGCCGAGGCCTTCGGCTGCAAAGAGGAAATCATCAAACCTCTCGGAACGCCGCGAACGGATATCTTCTTCGACGAAAGCTTTGTTTCATCGGCGAGAGAAAAACTTCTGAACCTTTTTCCGGAAATCGGAAAACGAAAAATCATTCTCTATGCGCCGACTTTCCGCGGAAACAATCCGGACGAATCGTATAACGAAAACCGTCTTGACCTTGAAAAGCTTTCTTTTGCTCTTTCCGACGAATATGTTCTTGTTTTGAAGCTTCATCCTTTCACGGCGAAGAAGTTTGACCTGACGAAGGAGGAAAAGGAAAAATATTCCTCTTTTGTTTTCAATGCGTCGAATCTCATCAAAACGGACGTCGCTCTTTGTGCCGCAGATATTCTGATTGCGGATTACTCATCGCTGATTTTTGAGTTTTCTCTTCTTCAAAAGCCGATGCTCTTTTTTGCGTATGACCTTGAGGAATATGACCGCGACAGAAGCTTTTACTATGATTACAAAAGCTTCATTCCCGGAAAGCTCGTCACCGACACCGATGAAATCGTTTCCGCAATCAAAAGTAAAAACTTTGAATCGGAAAAAATTCTTCCGTTCAAAGAAAAATTTATGTCCGCCTGCAACGGAGAAAGCACAAAACGCATTGCGGAATATGTTATTGAAAAATTCGGTTGAAACAAAAAGCCGCCGACGGATTGATCCGGTTCGGCGGTTTTTGTTCTTCTTTCGGAATGAGGTTCAAATGCGTCGCCTTATTCCGCAGTTTTTGAAGAAGATTCGGAAGCGGAAGACGTGCTCCCCTTTACGGTGCTTTCTTCGCTCGTGCTTTCACGGCTTGAGTTTGAGCTTTCGCGTGAAGATTCGGAAACACTGCCGCTTTCCGTTGTTATGCCGGAGGACGGCTTTGAAGTCGTCATGTCTCCGCCTTCACCGCAACCGGTCAGGAAAACAAGGCCGAGTGTGAGTACGGCGGCGAGAAGAATTGAAACGAATTTTTTCATGTTGATATGCTCCTTTAGCCGGAAGATTCCGGAAATATCTGTGCTTTGACCGATGCGGCTCGTTTCCGCCGAACAATGGTCAAATTCAGTATTCCCGTTCTTTAAAGACTTATTCGGCAAAAAGCGAAAAAATGAATTTTTCCGAAAATTCGTTGAGCTTTTCAAAATCCATGCTTTCAATATACAGCTTTTCAAGCCCGTCGTGAACCTTCTTTGCCTCAAAGAGCATTTCAACCGCACTTTCAACAAGATTGTTTGAAAGCGTTCGGTTCAGCAAAAGCCGACGCTTTGAGTCCGTTTTTCCGCCGTCTTTCAAAAAACGTCTGACGTGAACCGTTCGTGAAATCGGAAGAGAAAACCTATGGCTGCTTCTGAGCGAAACAAGAGAAAGTGAAGCTTCCGGAATGATCAGATGCTCGCAATATTCCTTCGGTCTCATCGGACAGCGGCAGAAGATTACGTTCCAGCCGTTTTTTGCCGCCGTTTCACCGATTCTTTCAAGGAGCATTCCGGCGCAGCAACAGTATTCGTCCTCAACTCCGATTATTCTCGTTGAAAAGGCTTTCACCGTTTCGTCGAAAAAAACGACTCCCTTCGGCGTTATTCCGGAAAGAAGGCAGACGCTTTTTCTTCCGGGGACGGAATTTTTCTTTTTCGGGGTTTCTCTTGCACAAAATCTTGAGGCGAAGCCGGAAAGTTTGTCTTCAAGAACAAGCGGAGAAAGAAGCTTTTCATTCTCCTTTTCAATCGGACCCGCGGCGGCGAGGAAGCGAGAAGCTCTTCGGTGAAAAATCGAATTTTCAAGACTCAGTGCCCGAATTTCGTCCCGTTTTTCAAAAAGTTCCTTTTCGTTCCAAAATGCGCCGAGATTGATTATGTTCTCCGCCGCTCCGGGGAACTTCGGTTCAAGAACGTGCGGAGCGGTTCCGTCGGCAACGGAAAGTGAAAGCTCCGGAATCATCACCGCATCAAGGCTTTCCGGGTCGCTGCTGCAAAAAACCCGAATCACGTCAAAGCCCTTTTCTTCGCCTTTTTCGGCGATTTTTTTCATCAAAGACGATTTTCCCGTTCCGGGTCCGCCTTTGATAATATATGCTCTGCAGTCACGGTAAGGATTATACAGTTCGTCAAAAAACGAAACAAAGCCGTAAGGACTGTTTGCGGCGAGAAAAATCTTCTTTTTGTTGCTCATCTTAATACCCCCGTCCGAAATCGGAAAAATTTTGTGTTTCCTGATTTATACTATTCACGTTTTTTTGAATTGCCACTGCCCGGAAATCAAAGAGCGGTGACGCAACGGCGAATGAAGGCAACGCAGGCTTTTCGGTTGACAAAATCCGCTTAATGTTTTATCATTAAAGAAACGAACCGCTCTTGCGGATATAATATTAAGGAACAGAAAAGAACTATGAAAAATTATGATTTTGTCCTTTGGGATTGGAACGGAACGCTTCTTGACGACCTTGAGATGAACATTTCAATCATGAAGGAACTTCTTGAAGAAAACGGAATCGAAAAGGTTCCGTCGAAGGAATTTTATCTTGAACATTTCGGCTTCCCGATTGTTGATTTTTACGAGCTTATCGGCTTTGACTTTTCAAAGGTCGATTATCTCAAACTTGCCGATGATTACGTTGAAAAATACGAAAAAAAGTTTCCGGAAACCTTCCTTTTCAAAAATGCGGAAAATGTTCTCAAAACCCTTTTTGAAAACGGCGTCCGCCAGGCCGTAATTTCCGCAACGGGTCATGAAAGACTCGTTCCTCAGGTCACACGCTTTGAAATTTCAAAGGTTTTTGACGCAATTCTCGGAACGGAAAACGACCTAGGAAAAGGAAAAACCACCGTTGCGAAGCAGTGGCTTTCGGAAAGCAAGGCCGACCCGAAAAGAGTTGTTTTTGTCGGCGATACGCTTCATGACCTTGAAACGGCGAACGCAATCGGCTGTGACTGCATTTTTATTGCAAACGGCCACAACTCAAAAGAACGGCTTTTGAAAACAGGCTGTCCGGTTCTTTGCGATATTTCCGAGCTTTCGCAAAAAGTTCTCGGCTGTTAACAAATATACTATTGATTTTTCGAGCCTTTTGGCTTAAAATTAAACGGTAAAAAATCTTAAAAAGGAGATGTACATAATAATGGCAACCGTAAAAACGCTCAAGTACTTCGCAAACGGCGAATGGATTGAGTCAAAATCAGGAAAGTATATGGATATCCATAATCCCAGCACCGGTGAAGTCATCGCACGCACACCCTGCTGCACCGTTGAAGAGGTTGAAGAAGCCGTTCAAAGCGCAAAAGAGGCTTTCAAAACCTGGTCTCAGACGCCGGTCATGAAAAGAACTCAGGTTCTTTATAAATTCCGTGAGCTTCTTATCGAACATATGGACGAACTTGCAACCCTTTGCGCCGTTGAACACGGAAAGGTTCTCAGCGAATCAAAGGGCGACATTCTCAAAGTCAAAGAGCCCGTTGAACTTGCACTCAGCGCTCCCTCACTCACAATGGGCGACAGCATGAGAGACACCTCAAACGGCTATGACACAACCCTTTATTACGAACCCGTCGGCGTTTTCGCCGGAATCGTTCCGTTCAACTTCCCGGGAATGATTCCGATGGGCTGGATGGTTCCCTGCTGCATTGCGGCCGGAAACACAATCGTCCTCAAGCTCAACTCTCAAACCCCGATGACCGCAATGAGACTTTGTGACCTTCTCATGGAAGCCGGCCTTCCGAAGGGCGTTGTCAATCTTGTCACCTGCACCCGCAACGAAGCCGATCTTCTTCTCAAGCATCCGGACATCAAGGGAATCACTTTCGTCGGAACAACCGGCGTCGGACAGCACGTTTACGCAACCGCCGCTTCAACCGGAAAGCGCGTTCAGTGCCTTTGCGAAGCAAAGAACCACGCCCTCGTTCTTGAAGACGCCGCTCTTGAAAGAAGCGCAAGAGGAATCATCAACTCCGCTTTCGGCTGTGCGGGCGAAAGATGCATGGCTCTTCCCGTTGTCGTTGCTCAGGAAAGCATTGCGGACAAGCTCGTTGCTCTCCTTAAGCAGTACGCTTCCGAACTTAAACTCGGCGCGGCTTATGACAAAGATTCAACTCTCGGCCCCGTTGTTTCCGCCGCTCACAAAGAGCGCGTAATCGGCTGGATCAACAAGGGAATCGAAGAAGGCGCAACCCTCGTCCTTGACGGAAGGAACGCAACCGTTCCCGGCCTTGAAGGCGGATACTTCGTCGGCCCGACGATTCTTGACCACGTTACGGAAGAAATGACCGTCGGCACGCAGGAAATTTTCGGACCGGTTCTTTGCATCAAGAGAGTCAAAACTTTTGAAGAAGGTCTTGCACTCATGAACCGCAATCCGTTCGCAAACGGTTCGGTAATCTTCACCCAGAGCGGTTACTATGCAAGAGAATTTGCAAAGCATACCGACGGCGGAATGGTCGGCGTCAACGTCGGAATTCCCGTTCCGGTCGGCGTTTTCCCGTTTACGGGTCACAAGAAGTCATTCTTCGGCGACCTCCATTGCCTCGGCAAGGATGCGTTCCGCTTCTTCACCGAAACCAAGGCTGTTACAACCCGTTGGTTCGACGAAGAGGAAATGAAAGCAACTCATGTTGACACATGGGACGGCTCCGTCGGCGGCTGATAAATATTTGAAAGACAGGAAAAGGGACTGCAGTCATTGACCGCAGCCCCTTTTTTGATTTATCACAGAACAAACAACGCTTTCATCTGCTCTTTCATCCGCGCGGGCTTGATTACCCAAAGGAGAAGGAAAAACGCAAGGCAGAGAAAAACGCAGTCAACCATTCCTTTGACGCCGCATTTTGCAATGAGCGAAACGAGCAAAAACAAAACCGAACCCAAAAGCGTTGAAAGAAGCGAAACTCCGCTGTGAAGAAGTCTCCCTTTTTCAAAGCACCCGAAAACAAAATAAACCGCCGACGTTGCACAAAAAGCAACCGGAACACCGATTGTCCAAAGTTTTGAAAAGCCGAAAAGTGCAAGAACGCCGAAAAGAACGCAAAGAGCAAAAACACCCCGAAGCAGAAATTTCATCGGGAATGAACACTTGAACTTCGGTTTGACAAAGGCGGCTTTTTCGTCATACCGAGGATATTCGGCAGTTTTGAAACCGGAAAGAACCGGTGGCTCGTCAGAAGCTTTTTCTCCGCAAAGCGGACAGCGTGTATACTCTTCTCCGAGATCAACGCCGCATTTTAAACACCTCATTCACGTCACCCCCTGTAATCAACGTTGCTTTCGATCCTGAGCGGAACACCGTCGGAAGAAAGAAAGCGGAAAAAGAATTTTTGTTTTTCGGTCTTTTTGTTTCCGCTTGAAAAAGTGAAGGTGAAAATTCCGTTCACCGAAGCGGCGGCGCAACCGAAATGCTGATAAGGCGTGCTTCCGAGGCAGGCTTCGACACGCACAACGTGCTTTGCAACATCGGGCGGAAAATCAAACGAACCGAGGTTTGAAAAAAACGCCGTGTATGTATGCTGAACCTTTTCGTAAGTACCCTTCAAAAAGATTCGCTTGATGAAATACGGAACGATTTTAAGAACCGGATTCGACGCCGCACTGACGTTTGAACTGATTGCGGAAAGGAGTTCTTCCTTCGCTGCCTTTTTCGCAAGTCCGCCCCTTATTGAATCGCAAACCTCGTCAAAAGAGATTTCATCTTTTCCTTTCGGGTCAAAGGTTACGTCGGTCATGAAGCAGAAGTTGCGAAGCGATTTTGACGGAAAACGCTTTCTCAAATCAATCGGAACGCTGACGCTTATCGGTTTTTCGTCGTGCTCCTCCGTGTTGAAAT
Source organism: uncultured Eubacteriales bacterium (assembly GCA_934561055.1). Taxonomy (GTDB): domain Bacteria; phylum Bacillota; class Clostridia; order Oscillospirales; family Acutalibacteraceae; genus UBA6857. Next base: position 245,334 of record CAKTFN010000002.1, on the reverse strand, counting down.
AAGTATAGATGAGGATTGCGGTGAGATATTCCGTGATTGTCAACGAATGCTTTTTCGCCGCAGCTCTGAGATCGTCAATGCAGCAGATTCCGTGAATGAGCGAAACATATGACGGAAGAGGATCATTTTCACCGATGTGAACCGTAACACGGGGCGGATTCTTTGCGCTTGCGTTCGGATCGGCATAGGTGTAATAATCATCCCTCGCTTCCTGTTCTTTCGGTTCGTCTTCTGCCGAAAGAACAAGCTCTCCGTCGCAGGTGATTTTTTCGCCTTTGAGTTTCAGATAATGTGCGGTGAGCGTTGAAAGAAAAATCTTTGTTCCACTTCCGTCCGAAATTGAATGAAAGCCCTCAAGAACAATCCTGTTTTTTCCGTAAAGAATGCGAAAACATGGTTTTTTGTTGTCTCCGAGGTCAATCGGACGGTAGGGATAATTTGTATCCGGAACAATTTTCGGAAGTTCGTCAATACGCTCAAAGTAGCTCCAGAAAAACCCGTCACGCAGTTGAACGCAGAAAAACGGAAAACGTTTTGCCGTTTCGTCAAGCGCCTTTTGAAGGATTTTCGGATCGATTTCTTCGTCAAGAACAATTGCGGTTCTGAACGTTCTTGTCCAGTTTTTTGTTCTTGCTGCGGCATAAAGCGTTGCCGCATTGTCAATTTTAAACCACGGTCTGTCTTCATAGCGGCCGTCGGCCGAAACGGATTCTTTTTCGATGCTCAAAATAACACCTCTTTTTCACAAAATACCCTTCAATTTTAGTCTCTGCGACTTGGCATGTCAAGGCAAAAGTGCGATATTATATAGTTTTATAGATAATTGTCGATTATCAGACACAATGAACTTTTCTTTCGCACTTCTCACGGTTGACAATTTTCAGGCGATATGTTTTAATAATAGCAATACTTCATGTTGCTTTTGCGACGTCCGACGCTTTGCGAAAAGAAAAATAAAAACCGCATAAAGCGGTTTTAAAATCAGTTCGTTTTCTTTGCTTCAAGGTAATATATCGGCTGGCCGAGGTCGGTGAAACGCTGTTCGTATTCCGTGACGATGTTGTCTTCAACGTCACTGTTGTGAAGATCAAGCGAAACTTTTAAAAGCTCATATCCGCATTTTGAAAATTCGCAAAGCGAAAACTCAAAAAAGTGCATATTGTCCGTTTTTTGCCTGATGATTCCGCCGTCTTTGAGAAGGCGTTTATACATGTTGAGAAAATTTTCGTGAGTGAGTCTGCGCTTCGCCTGACGCTTTTTCGGGAACGGACAGGAATGGTTGAGAACAATCATTTCAATGCTGTTCTCCGGAAGGAAATATTCAAGCTTTTCCGCACCGATAACCATGAAACGAAGGTTTGAAAGTTCGTTCTTTTTTGCTTTTTCACAGGCAAGAACCGCAACGTTGCGGTTGACCTCAACGGCGAGAAGATTGATTTCGGGGTGCGTTTTTGCAAACTCCGAAGCGAACTGACCCTTTCCGCAGCCTATTTCAAGATAAACGGGATTTTTGTTTCCGAAAATCTTTTCGTAATCAACAAGCTTTTTTTCAATCAGCTCGTTTCCGTTTTCGTCGTATCCGCCGTGAACGTAGCCGAGGTCAACGATATACCCTTCGCAGTTTTCGATCCGCTCTTCAAGATTCTTTTTTCTTCTCATTCTCATGATTGTTTCCTGCCTTTTTTAACTTTAAGTGTTTCTTTAGTGAACCGCCGATTAACGAAGGGACCTTTTCCCTCCCGACAATCGGAAGTTTATTTATAACCACAAAAGTATATCATAAATCAATATAAATTCAAGAGGTGAACCGATGATTACTTTAAAAAACCGACTTGCAAACAAACATCGCCGCTTTATGTTTGAACGCTATCTTGCCAAAAAACGCCTTTCGGGCGAAAAAATCTTTTATCCGATTTACTCAAAAGAGGAAATTGAGGAAGAGCCTTCCCGTGCTTTTGTAAACGTGATTCCGTTCCTCATCAAAAAGAATGCGCCGACCGTAATCGTCTGCCCCGGCGGAGCTTACGAATTCCTTTCCTTCAACAACGAAGGCGGTGATTACGCACGGGCTTTTAACAAGGCCGGCTATAACGTTTTTATGCTCAACTACCGCGTTGCGGCAAACGCACATTACCCGAACCCGATGGAAGACCTTGCAAGGGCAATCTGCTTTGTTAAGGCTCATTCGGCCGCATTCTGCGTCAACGCGGAAAAAATCATTCTTTGCGGTTCTTCGGCCGGCGGCCACCTTTGCGCCTATTTCGCCGCAAGATTTGAAAGGTTTGAATCGGTTTACCACAACAGACAATATTCGCTCAGACCGTCAGCAGTTATTCTTGCGTATCCTGTAATCAGCATGAAAGAGGAGACGCACGAAATTACGCGTCTTCGTCTTCTCGGCCTCCGTTCAACGCCGGAGGAACAGGCGGACAAATCGGTTGAACTCATTGCAGACGAAAATTATCCGCCGACATTTTTCTGGCATTGCGAGGGAGACAAAACCGTTCCGATCAGCAACAGTATCCGCCTTGACGAGCGGCTTTCAAAAATGGGCGTAAAACACGTTTTTATGCGCTATCCGAGGGGCGGACACGGAATCGGTCTTGCAAGGAACACAACCGCCGAAGGATGGTTTGAAAAGGCAATTCAATTCTTGAAAGAAGTTCTTTGAGCCGACTTTCGATTTTTCTTCATCATAAGTATCGACGCATATTACGGATAACACAAACTGCCGCAACGTGAACCGTTGCGGCAGTTTTGATTTTCAATTGATCAATCGGCGTTTTCTTCTTCGATTTTGTCAACAACTTCCTGCGGAATCGCCTCGCCGTGTTTGACGAAGAGAATGCAGAACATACAAAGCAGGAACGCAATCGGGCAGTAATAGAACAGCGACATATACGTTCCGCTGACCATTGCGACAAAGCCGTAAACAATCGGCGAAGCAATCTGAGCCGAGAACGTTGCGGTGTAGTAATATCCGGTGAACGTTCCGACCTTTTCGAGTCCACCGATTTCAAGAACGAGCGGAAGGGTGTTGACGGTGATGAACATATTCGCCGCACCGCCGAGGATGAGAACGGGGAAAATCAAAATTCCGAGAATTTTTACAACGCCGTCAACGGCTTCCATGATGTTTTTCATTGCGCCGGCGTAATCGCCGTCGGCAACGTCCTTTTCAAGAACGTCACGGCTTGTTGCAATGAGAGAATCGTGGCTGTAACCGCCGTTTGTGCTTTCTTTGAGCGAAGCGTCAACCTTTGAATACGGACTTTCATCGGTCGGATTTTTGAGGTATTCAACGTAACCTTCAAGGTCAAGCGTTTCAAATTCGGCTCCGCTTTCGCCTGCGGCCTTTTTGTTTGCGGTGTTGATGTCGTTCATTGCGCCTTCAATGTTCGCATAAACCTTGTTTGCCGCAACATATTTTCCGCTTGAAAGTCCGTCCGAGGCGAGCATTACGGTGAACACTCCGAAGAAGACAACGAAAACGGCAAGAAAAGTGCAAAGACCGGCCATGATTGTTTTCTTTCTTCCCCATTTTGTTCCGAGCTTTCCGGCCGGGATTGCGGCAAGACCGGAGCAAAGACCGAAAATTGCCATAAGAATTGTTGCCTTTGCGGTTTTAAGGTGAAGAATTTCTGCGGCGAAAAGCGAGAAGAACGTTGTGATTGCGTTTGAAGCGCAGAAAAGGAAGAAGAGCGAGAAGAGCATGAAAACAAGGCTCTTTCTTTCTGCTTTTGAAAGCTTGATTGCTTTCTTTGCTTCCTTTTCGGCTTTCTTCGCCTCTTTTTCGGCGGCCCGTCTTGCTTTTGCGTCCATGATCTGATTCTTGTCGGCCTTGATTTTGATGCTTGTGTCCTCCTCTTTGACGAAGAAGAGAAGAACGAGCGAACCGGCAATCATGACGAACGAACCGATGAGGAAAACGATCGGGAAAGTTTGGGCTTCGTCGGTGTACTGACCGAAAAGAGCAACGTAAATCACGCTTGCAATCGTTCCGGCAACCATACCGATAAGACTTCCGACGGAACCGGTGAGGTTAATGATTGCGTTTCCTTCGGAGCGAAGTTCCGGAGGAGTGAGGTCGGGCATGAGCGCAACGACCGGCGCACGCCAAAGCGACATTACGAAAACAAAAAGAATGATGATTACCATTGTTGCGGCAACGCTGTTCGTTTTGAGCGCAACAATCGGAATGAGAGCAAAAAGAACGGCCGAAATCGGTGCGCCTGTAACAATGAACGGACGGCGCTTTCCGAGCTTTGAATGGCAACGGTCGGAAAGCTTTCCGAAGGTCGGCTGGAAGATGACGCCGAAAACGTTGTCGAACGTCATTATGATTCCGATGAAAAGCGGAACGAGGGTGATGCTTGAGCCGAAACCGACGTCTTCACCCTGAGCCCTTGCAAGATTTGCGAGCCACGGAAGAGCCTCATTGAGCTTTGCGCTGAGATTTGTGACGAAATCCGAAGCCGAAAGAAGACGGTTGAGGATTTTGGTGACGTAGGGGTCATAAATTGCCCAGGCGATTGACGACGCCATGAATCCGAAACCCGTGAGAATCGTCAGCTTGTAATTAAGCTTTTGCTTCTTCGGAGCGTCGGAAACGTTTTTTGTTTTTTCAGACATTTTCTTCTTTTCTCCTTTTTTGAAAAAAATCAAAAACGGGAACGGGCACAAACCCGTCCCCGTTTTATTAACGACGGTTAATTAATCATCTGCGTTTTGAACGGCTTCATCGAGCCATGAGGTGTCTTCGCCCTTGGCAACCTCGCCGTGCTTTACACGGGTAATGATGAGAAGGCCGATTACGAAAGCAAGCGCGCAGAAAAGGAACATGAAGTTATAATCGTTGTCAAAAAGACCGATGAGAAGGCCGCAAAGAATCGGACCGGAAACGGCGGCCGAGAAGGTTGCCGTGTAATAATATCCGGTGAAAGTTCCGACGAACTCTCTTCCGCCGATTGCAAGAACGAGCGGAAGCGTATTGATGTTGATCATTCCGACGCAAGCGCCGCCGACAACGAGGGCAATCCAGAACGAGATCCATGTGATTTTGCTCTGATTTCCGAAAATCTGAGAAACGGCGAGATAAATTCCGAAGAAAACAATGCAGCCGATGAGACCGATAACGATTGTTTTCTTACGTCCGATTTTTCTTCCGAGGGTACCGGCCGGAATTCCGAACGCTGCGAGCGAAACGGCAAAGACGGCCATCATAAGGGTTGAATAAATCGGCTTAACCGCAAGAGTTTCCTCTGCGAAGTTCGTAAAGTTCGGGATAATCGCTTCGGTTGCGTTGCAAATGAAGAAGAGTGCGGCGAGCATGAGAAGAAGGCTCTTTCTTTCTTCCTTTGAAATCGGAAGGTCACGGATTTTAATCTTCTTCGGTTTTTCGCCGTCTGCGGTTTCAAGTTCAACTGCGGCAGAAAGGTCATACTGTTTGTTTTTCTTATAGAAAGCAATGAGGGCAACAAGGCTCAAAACGGCGATGATTGCGGCAACGACAAAAATCGGAGTGTAGTTAACGTACTGAACAACGCCGTCAACGGTGAGAACTCTCTTCTGAGCGAGGGTAACGCCGTCAACAACAAAGCTGTCATGCTTTCCTTCAAAGAAGACCTTGAACTTGTCGGCAAGATCCGCCGGGCATTCATAAAGACCGGTAACGTTTCCGAGTTTGTCAACGGCGTCAACGATTACGCTTCCGTCCGGATTGGTTGCAAGAATCTGGCCGAGAGTGTTCGTTTTTGCCTTGAGCATTTCGGCCATTCCGTTGAGACCGAAAAGGCCGGCGAGGGTTGAAACGAGAGTTCCGATGACGAAGCCGAGAACCTGACCGATGCCGCCCATGATGTTAATGACTGCGTTTGCGTCACTTTGAAGGTTTGAGGGAGTGAAGTCCGGCATGAGCGAAACAACCGGTGAACGCCAGATTGACATTACGAAGTTGAAGCAGATTACGACGGACATCATGAGTGCAATGCTCAGCGCAATTGCCTTCACCGAAAAAGCAACAACCGGAATGAAGCAGAAGAAAACGGCGCAAATCGGAAGGCCGATGATAATATATGGCATTCTTTTTCCAAATTTTGACTTTGTTCCGTCGCTCTTTTTTCCGAAGAACGGCTGGAAGATAACGCCGAAGATGTTGTCAATCGTCATGATTGCGTTGACGATAAGGGGAACGGAAAGCCACGCAAGAGCGGGAACTCTTTGATGGAAAGCGACGATTCCGCCTTCTGCGGCGAAAAGCTCTGTGAATTTTGCCTTGAGAATTACGGGAACATATGAATTGTAGATTGACCACAAAAGCATACATGCCATAAAGCCGAGACCGATTAAAAAGGTTCGCTTGTAATTAAGCTTTTGTGTCTGGGGTGCGGCTGACGCACCCTTTGTTTTTTCGGACATTGGTGTTTCCTCCGTTTTCAAATTGGTAATTATGTTTGCCGGCTCACGGTTATTCTTCGGCTTCGTTCTCCGAAACGAAGGACTCAAATGAGCATGACTTTGACTCATTATACAATAATTTGGACGGTTTTTTCAAGAAAAAAGCGTGATTGTAAAATTTATCTACTAAATGCACAAAAATGAGCCTTTCTTTTTGTTGACAAATGTTTGAGAACTTTTAGATTTTTTAAGAGAAACGCAATGAATCGGAAAAATTTTTAAAAAATGCCGCTTTTTCCGAATGTAACGCCAAACGGCGAAACACCGCTTCGGGCTACGCCAAAAGCAGAATGTTTTACGCTGTTTCAAGGCGGATACTTCATTTGATAAAATTGTGCGGCGAAAGGCCGGTTTTTGTTGACAAATCAAGTCGCAAATGATAGACTAATAAATAGCTGTGTATGAATTGAATATTGGTTTTTCTCCCCGAAAAGGGAGATTTTCGGCGTGCGTCCGTTTTTCGGGAACGCGGGCTTCTTTCGTCGCAGCAAATCGGATAAAAAGGAATTTTGATTATGAGCTACACAAAAGAAGATATTTTACGCATTGCCGAAGAGGAAGATGTAAAATTCATCTGCCTTCAGTTCACCGATATTCTCGGAATGCTCAAAAGCGTTTCGATCACAAGAAGCCAACTTTCAAAAGCGCTCGACAACCGTTGCTGCTTTGACGGTTCGTCAATTGACGGTTTTGTCCGAATCGAAGAGTCGGACATGTGCCTTCACCCGGATCTTGACTCGTTTGTCGTTCTCCCCTGGGAAAGTGAAAGCGGAAAAACCGCAAGACTTATTTGCGACGTTTATTTTACGGATGGAATGCCGTTTGAAGGCGATCCGCGTCATGTTCTCAAAAGAGCAATCAAAAAAGCCGCCGACATGGGTTACACCTGCAACGTCGGCCCGGAATGCGAATTTTTCCTCTTCCGCCCGGACGAAAAAGGAAGACCGACAACTTTCTGCCACGACAGAGGGGGTTACTTTGACCTCGGTCCGATTGACAAGGGTGAGGACTGCCGAAAAGATATCTGCCTTACGCTTGAAAGCATGGGCTTTGAAATTGAGGCTTCTCACCACGAAAACGCAAAAGGTCAGCACGAAATCGACTTTAAATATGACGAGGTTTTGCGTACCGCAGACAACGTTATGACATTCAAACTCGTTGTTAAAAATCTTGCAAACCGCCACGGCCTTTACGCAACGTTTATGCCGAAGCCCGTTTTCGGAGAGTGCGGTTCGGGAATGCATACTAATATTTCGCTTTTCAAAGACGGAAAAAACGCCTTCTATGACGAAAATGACGAATTCGGCCTTTCAAAAGCGGCTTACGGTTTTATTGCCGGAATGATGGATCACATTAAGAGCATGACAGTTTTGACGAACCCGATTGTCAATTCGTATAAGCGCCTTGTTCCCGGTTACGAAGCTCCGGTTTACATCGCATGGTCAGCGAAAAACCGCAGCCCACTCATCCGTATTCCTTCCGCAAAGGGGGTTGCAACGAGAGTTGAACTTCGCAACCCCGACCCGGCTGCAAACCCGTATCTTGAAATGGCGGCGAGCATTTTTGCCGGTCTTGACGGAATCGAAAGAGGACTCACTCCTCCGCCGGCAAAAGATTCAAATATCTTCAATCTCACCGACGAAGAACGCAAAAAAGAAGGAATCGGTTCACTTCCGAAAACGCTCGGAGAAGCGATTAAAGAATTTGAAAAGAGCGATTTCATGCGTGAATGCATGGGCGACCACGTCTTTAACCGCTATATCAAAGCGAAAAAGGAAGAATGGAAAGAATACAGCACAAGGGTTTCTCAGTGGGAAATCGAAAAATATCTCGGAAAATATTAAGTTCATATTTTTTCGGCCGTCCGTAATTTTCCGGGCGGCTTTTTTATGTTATTTTTAATTAAATTGTGATAATTTTGCTTGTCGGCGCTGTCGTTTTATTTGACAAAAAGTAAAGTTTATGCTACACTGAAAAAAATCCATGAAAGGAAGGTGCGTTGAAATGAAAAAAGCAAAAAAGATTTTCGCTTTGATTCTCGTTGCGTCAATCATCTGTTCTTTTGCTTTCGTTTTTTCGCTTTCGGGTTTTCCGGCGCATGATTCGCACCTTTGTCCCGACAGAGGATGCTTCATTTGCGCAATGGTGAACTTTGCTCAGTCGCTTTTCAAAACGTTGGGGCTTTCCGTTTTTGTTTCGTTTTTTTTCTTCGTTTTTTGCGCGCAAAGATTCGTTCCGATTGATCGAAATCTTCCCGTGAAAACTCGGAACGAAACTCCCGTTACGTTAAAAAACAAAATACTGGGTTAAATTTTTTTAAGCAGGATAATTGCGCCTTTTTTCAAGAAGGCTTTTTTGTCCTGTTATATTTTTATGTCTTATTTTTATATTTTAGAAAATAGAGGTATTGTTATGAAAAAATTTTTCTCGGTATTTTTTTCTTTATTGTTTGTATTAGCATTATTTTCCGCCTGCACCGATGAAAAGAAAAGCGTTGAAGCGGCAAAAAACACCGGCGCAGACAACAAAAAACTTTCTGTTGTCTGCTCGATTTTTCCTCAGTATGACTTTTGCAAGGAAATTGCCGGAGACAAAGCGGAACTTACTCTTCTTCTCAAATCAAAGGTTGATATGCACAATTACAAGCCTTCGGCAGATGATATTCTCAAAATTAAAAGCAGCGATTTATTTATTGACATCGGCGGAGAATCCGACGAATGGGCAGACGAAGTTCTTGAAACCGCAAAAAACGAAAACATTTGCGTTCTTTCGCTGATAGATGTTGTTGACGCAAAGGATGAGGAAACGCTTGAAGGCATGGAGGAAGAGGAGCACGAAGAAGGCGAAGAGCACGAAGAAGAAAAGGATGAACACGTCTGGACTTCGCTCAAAAACGCCGAACTGATTGTTAAGGCAATCACCGAAAAACTTTGCTCCCTTGACGAAAAAAATGCACAAGAATACAGGAAAAATTCCGCTTCCTACCTTTCAAAGCTGACCGCCCTTGAAAAGGATTACTCCGAAACGGTGAAAAACGCAAAGCGCAAAACTCTCCTTTTCGGCGACCGCTTCCCGTTCAGATATCTTGCGGACGATTATTCACTCGAATGTTTTGCCGCTTTTTCCGGCTGTTCTGCCGAAACGCAGGCAAGCTTTGAAACAATAAAATTTCTTGTTGAAAAAGTCAAGGAAAAAGAGCTTCCCTTTGTTCTCAAAATTGACGGTTCGGACGGCTCCGTTGCAAAGACGATTGCTTCGCAAAGCAAAGCGGAAGTCAGAACACTCAATTCCTGTCAGTCGGTTTCGGAAGACGACATTGAAAGCGGAACAAGCTACCTTTCGATAATGACGGACAACCTTTCCGTCCTTAGGGAGGTACTCAACTGATGGAACTTTTGTCGCTTAAAAATGTCAGTGTGGGTTACGAAGGAAAAGCCGTTGCGGAAAACATCAGCTTTTCGGTTTCTTCCGGTGACTATCTTTGTATAATCGGAGAAAACGGAGCGGGAAAGTCAACGCTGATAAAAACTCTCCTTTCGCTCAAAGCTCCGGTGAGCGGAGAAATTAAATTTGCGAACAGTTTTTCAAAAACTTCAATCGGTTATCTTCCGCAGCAAACAGACGCACAAAAGGATTTTCCGGCAACGGTTTGGGAGGTTGCGGTTTCCGGCTGTCTCGGCCGGTGCGGCTTTCGCCCGTTTTACTCGAAAGAGCAAAAGGAAACGGCAAAAAAGTGGCTTGAACGTCTTGAAATTTTTAACCTCAAAAACAAAAGCTACCGTGCGCTTTCCGGCGGTCAAAAGCAGCGTGTTCTGCTTGCCCGTGCGCTTTGCGCCGCAAAAGGTCTCATTCTTCTTGACGAACCTGCCGCCGGACTTGATCCGATTGTTACAAAAAATATGTATGACCTGATAAAGGATATCAACGAAAAAAACGGCGTAACGGTCATTATGGTTTCTCATGACCTTTCGGCTGCGATGAAGTACTCAACGCATATTCTTCAGATAAGCCGAAACGGCGCATTTTTCAAAACAACGGAAGATTATAAAAACAGTGCCGAAGGCAAAGCCTTTCTCGGAGAGGAGGACGAAAAAAATGATTGAAAAGATTGTTTCGTATTTTCAGTATGACTTTGTCCGTTTTGCTCTTGTTGCCGGAGTGCTGATTGCGCTTTGCGCCGCACTTTTGGGCGTAAGCCTTGTTCTTCGCAGATACTCGCTCATCGGTGACGGACTTTCCCATGTTGCGTTCGGAGCGATGACGGTTGCAATGATTTTTTCGGTTACCCCGATGTATGTCTCTCTTCCCGTGACGGTTCTTGCCTCCGTCCTTCTTTTGAGGGGGGACAGCGCAAAGCTCAAAGGAGACAGCGCGGTTGCCGTTCTTTCGGTTTCCTCGCTTGCGATAGGCTATCTTCTTCTCAACGTTTTTTCAAAGAAAACGACCAATCTCAGCGGTGACGTTTGCAGCATTCTTTTCGGCTCAACGTCAATCCTAACGCTCAAAAAAAGCGACGTTATAACCTGCGCCGTTCTTGCGGCGGCGGTAATTGTCATTTTTGCGCTTTTCTATAACAAGATATTCGCTGTAACGTTTGACGAAACTTTCGCAAGGGCGACGGGAACAAAAACTTCGGTTTATAACCTCATTCTTGCCGTGACAACGGCGGTTGTGATTGTTCTTTCGGTGAACCTTGTCGGCGCACTTTTGATTTCCGCCCTCATTGTTTTTCCTGCGCTTTGCGCAATGCGGCTTTTCAGAAGTTTTAAAGGAGTAATGATCGGTGCGGCAGTGTTCTCGGTTGTATGTGCCGTTTGCGGAATACTCGTTTCGATTGTCTTTTCAACGCCGGTCGGCTCAACAATTGTTGCCTGTAATCTCGGTGTATTTGTAATCTGTATAATTATTGACGTACTCAAAGGAGGTACAAAAAGATGAAAAAAATAATCGTTCTCGCTCTTTTTATCATAATCGCTCTTTCGCTTTGCGCCTGCGGTGAAAACGGTTCGGATAATTCTCAGTCTTCCCAGCCTTCCGGCGACACAACGCTTTCAACCGTTGCCGTGACGGAAAACACAGCCGCCGCACAGGAGAAAAGCGAAAAATTCAAGGAGCTTGAAAAGTATGACGTTGACATTGACATGAACGGCCTTAACAAAACCATGACGACCGCTCAGATGACTTCAATTGTCAATGAACCGGAAAAGTATCTCGGAAAAACGATACGTCTCACCGCAACCTATCAAAAGCAGGCCGCCGAAACCGGAGACAAAAAGAATTACAACTTTGCTTTCGGTTACGACGACACCGGTTGTTGCGCGGCGTGGTACATTGAGTTTTACGGCGACGACGTTCCCGACGATATGGAGGATTTTTCTTCAATTTCAATGGTCGGAACTCTCAGGCAGTACGATGAGGGCGGTCAAAAGTATCTTTACGTTGACGTTGAGCATTTCGCTGTTTGAAAAAATCAAATCACGTCCTTTTTGCGGTGTCCGGTCCTTTGCGACGGGCATCGCATTTTTTACGGATAAAAACAAAAAAGGAATCACAAATTCTTGCAATTCCTTCTTTTATATTTAAAATCTTTTCTTAAAAATCAACGTGTGAAAACTTATTCAACGTCCTGAAGTGCATCATAGCCTTCTTCTCCGGTGCGGATTTTTACAACGTTTTCAACGTCATAAACAAAAATCTTTCCGTCACCGATATGTCCGGTGTAAAGAACCTTTTTCGCCGTTTCGATTACGCTTCTTACGGGAACCTTGCTGACAACAACGTCAAGCTGAACTTTCGGAAGAAGGGTCGGCTCAATTTCAACGCCTCTGTAATATTCGGGTTTTCCCTTCTGTGCGCCGCAACCGAGAACGTGGCTCATCGTCATTCCGGTGATTCCGAGTTCGGTCAAAGCATTTTTGAGCTTTTCAAACTTCGATTCCTTGCAGATGATTTCAACCTTTGTGAATTTTATGCCGCTTTCATCTTTTCCTTCGTCAAACGAGGGCATCTTTTTGACGGGTACTGCTTCGGCAACAGGTACGTCACCCGAAACGGCAACAACCTCTTCTTCGTCATATGTAGTATCCGGAAGCATTGCAAAGCCTGCGTATGCGGTGAGAAGTCCGTGTTCCGAAACGTCAAGTCCGGCAATTTCGTCTTCCTTGTCCGCACGAAGTCCGATTGTGTGTTTGAGAATGAGGAAAACCGCCGTGATGATAACCGCAACATAAGCCGCAACGGAAACAACACCGAGAAGCTGAACACCGAAGAAGTGGAATCCACCGCCGTAGAAAACACCTTTTTCGGTTGAAACACCGGTTGCGAAAAGACCAGTGAGGATTGTTCCGAGTGCGCCGCAAACGCAGTGAACGGAAATTGCACCGACGGGGTCGTCGATTTTTGCAACTTTGTCAAAGAATTCAACGGCAAGAACAACGGCAAAACCACAGGCAATTCCGATGATTGCCGCGCCGACGGGGCTGACTGCGTCGCAACCGGCAGTGATTCCTACAAGACCGGCAAGAGCGGCGTTATAAGTCATTGAAACGTCCGGTTTTTTATAACGGATCCAAGTGAAAATCAGGGTTACGCAACACGCAACGGCTGCCGCAAGGTTTGTGTTGAAGAAAACGAGGCCTGCGCTTTCCATGAGTTCGTCGGTATCCATTCCGACGGTTGAAGCGCCGTTGAAACCGAACCAGCAGAACCAAAGGATGAAAACGCCGAGAGCCGCAAAAGTGAGGTTGTGACCGAGAATTGCTTTGGGCTTTCCGGCTTTGTCATACTTTCCGATTCTCGGTCCGAGAATTTTTGCACCGATGAGAGCGCAAACGCCGCCGACCATGTGAACGGCCGTTGAACCGGCAAAGTCATGGAAGCCGAGCTGTGAAAGCCAGCCGCCGCCCCAAATCCAGTGGCCCGAAACGGGATAAATAATCAGCGAGATTGCCGCCGAGTAAATGCAATATGCACTGAACTTCGTTCTTTCGGCCATTGCGCCGGAAACGATTGTTGCGCTCGTTGCGCAGAAGACGGTCTGAAAAATCGCATATGCCCAAAGGGGAACGCCTTCGGGGAGAATTGCGCTGTAATCTTTCATGATGAGCGGATCAATCCAGCCGAAAATTGCGCTCGACGAACCGAACATGAGACCGAAACCGACGAGCCAGAAGCACGGCGTTCCGATGCAAAAATCCATGAGGTTCTTCATAAGAATGTTTCCGGTATTTTTTGCTCTTGTGAATCCGGCTTCGCACATTGAAAAGCCTGCTTGCATGAAAAAGACGAGTGCGGCGCCTATGAGCACCCAGATTGTGTTTACGGAACTATACATAATTTTTTCCTCCTGAAATGTTTTTCAAAAATTCTTTCTTTTCTCTGATGACTTTGATTTGAGGGTTGATTGTCCGATTGCTGCATAGATGTTTGCACTTCCTTTCATGATAACCGAAAAGCGGGACAGAGGCAGTCTTTTTTTCAAAAGAGACTCCCTTGTCCCGCAAAGTTACGTTTTAATGTTAAATTTTTTCTCTCTGCCGATTGCGGCAAGAAAAACAAAAAGGCGTCAAAGAGATTGTTTTCTCTAAGACGCCCTTGCCTTTATGCTCTGTATTTTACAAGTCTTTCACCCGTTTTGTCAAGCGGTTTTTGAAGATTTCTTTCGGAAAGGCATAATTTTGTGAGCTTATCACGAAGTTTTTTTGAGAAAAAAGATTTTCTTTGTTGAGTTTACCACCTGATTTAAAGCGATAAAGCGCCGATTTTTTGCAAAACAAAAAGCCGGAACCAAAAAATCGGAACGGCTTTTTGAAAACTTTTTGATTATTTTTCAAGTTCGGCTCTGATTGCCTTAATGAATTCTTCCGTTGAAAGCGTTTGCGGCTTTTCGCCCTGCCAAAGAAGAGCGAGATCCTTCGTCATTCTTCCGCTTTCGATTACGTCAAGCGAGGCTTTTTCGAGCTTGTCCGCAAACTTCATGAGTTCGTTGTTTCCGTCAAGTTCGCCGCGTTTTCTGAGGGCGCCGCTCCACGCAAAAATCGTTGCGATCGGGTTCGTTGAAGTTGTTTCGCCCTCAAGGTGACGATAGTAATGCCTTGTGACCGTGCCGTGAGCGGCTTCGTATTCAAAGTTTCCGTCCGGGCTGACGAGAACGCTCGTCATCATTGCAAGCGAGCCGAAAGCGGTTGAAACCATGTCGCTCATAACGTCGCCGTCATAGTTTTTGCAAGCCCAGATGTAGCCGCCCTTTGAGCGGATAACTCTTGCAACGGCGTCGTCGATGAGGGTATAAAAATATGTGATTCCGGCCTTTTCAAAAGCTTCTTTGTATTCGTTTTCATAAATTTCTTCAAAGATGAGCTTAAAGGTCTGGTCATACTGCTTTGAAATAGTGTCCTTCGTTGAGAACCAAAGGTCCTGCTTTGTGTCGAGCGCATAGTTGAAGCAGGAATGGGCGAACGATCTGATTGAGCTGTCTTTGTTATACTGCGCCTGAAGAACGCCGCCGCACTCAAAGTCATAAACGGTTGCCCTTTTCTGTTCGCCGCTTTCTCCGGTGAAAAGGAGCTCGGCCTTTCCCGGTTCGGTAACTCTGAATTCGGTTCCCTTGTAAACGTCGCCGTAAGCGTGACGTGCAATCGTTATGGGCTTTTCCCAAAATCTCACGGCCGGCTTAACTCCGCTGACAAGAATCGGAGCGCGGAAAACGGTTCCGTCAAGGATTGCACGGATCGTTCCGTTCGGGCTTTTCCACATCTCTTTGAGGTTATATTCTTCAACACGCTGAGCGTTCGGTGTGATGGTTGCGCATTTTACGCCGACGTGATACTTTTTGCAGGCTTCGCCCGCATCGATGCTGACTTGGTCGTTCGTCTCGTCTCTGTGCTTGAGACCGAGGTCATAATATTCGGTGTTGAGTTCAACGAACGGTGAAAGAAGTTCGTCCTTAATCATCTTCCAGATGATTCGAGTCATCTCGTCGCCGTCCATTTCGACGATTTTTCCCATTTTGATTTTGCTCATTTTTAAGTACCTCACTTTTTTATATGAATTGTTTAATTAACTCGGTTTTTTTCTTCAAGAATTGCCGTGAGTCTGTCCGGCCTTTTTGTCGTGATGTTGTCCGGAGCGGCGTAAAGAACGCGATAAAGCTCATATTCACCGTTGACGGTATAGACCGAAACCAAAAGTCCCTTTTCATGGAAAAAGGAGCAAAGCTCTTTTGTCAGCGCACGCTTGTGCAAATTGATTCCGACGGCACCGCTCAAAATGACTTTCATTGCGATTTCTTCAAGATAATCTTTGTCGGAAACTTTTTTTGCGTCAACATCCGCATTGAGATAATACGGAATTTTCGGGCATGATTCTTTCACTTTTTCAACGTCTTCCTCTTTGATTCCGGTGAAAAAAAGCTGGTTGAGAATCATGTGCTTTTCTCCGAGAGACTGAACGGGAGAAAGATTCGCCGTGCTTTTTGCGTCAATGTTCGCAAGAACAAAAGGGTGCTTTTCAAGGAAGGCGAATGCCTCTTCAAGGGTAACTTCGTTCCCCTTCGGTTCGTCGTGGGAAAGAACGGGTTTTCCGTTTCCGTCAAAATTCAGGTCGAATTCAACAATCTGTGCACCGGCAGAAACGGCGGCCTCCATCGCTTCGATTGAATTTTCCTTCTCTCCCATGCAGCCGGTGTGACCGGTAACGGTAAAATCTTCCGGAAGGAAGACCGGGTCAAAATTTTTCTTCAGCTTTTCAAGGGAGAAAAACGAAATGCACGCAAGAATAATTCCGACGCAAAGAATTACGGAAACAATCGCTTTCAGTCGTTTCGATTTTTTCATTGCCTTTTCTCCTTTGATTTTTATTCCGACACACATTTTATCAGACAATTGCGTCAAGGTCAATGTTGAACGGAACAAAAAGAAAAAACTTTTTATGAATTATACCGGCTCATCGCTTCATCGGTTTTTCCGTCAATCATGAGTTTTACGGCTTCGCCGGCATTTTCGCAGGCGGAGCGCAAAGCGGTGAGAGCGTCCTTTGAAAACGGTTCGAGAACCCAATCGGCAAGGTCAAAGTCCGGGTGCGGCTTTTTTCCGATTCCGAGCTTTATTCTCGGAAAAGAGTCGCTTTGAAGCTGAAAAATGATGCTCTTGATTCCGTTGTGGCCGCCGTCGGAGCCTTTCCGGCGGATTCTGAGCCTTCCCGGTTCAAGGCTGATATCGTCAAAAATCACAATGATTTTTTCGGGCGGAATT
Organism: uncultured Eubacteriales bacterium; assembly: GCA_934561055.1. Lineage (GTDB taxonomy): Bacteria > Bacillota > Clostridia > Oscillospirales > Acutalibacteraceae > UBA6857. Next base: position 228,628 of record CAKTFN010000002.1, on the reverse strand, counting down.
TTGTAAAATTCCGCCGCCTCTCTGACGGCCTCGCCGCTGAGATTCATGAAGGTTTGCGGCTTCATGAGAAGGCAGCGCTTTGCACCGATTCTTACGTCCGCAATGAGCGCCTTGAATTTGAGACGGTCGATTTTTACGCCGAGGTTTTGAGCAAAAAGGTCAATGCAAAGAAACCCAGCATTGTGCTTTGTGAATTCATATTTTTTTCCGGGATTGCCGAGACCGACAATCATATAATCAAAAGTTTTGTTTGAAGAAAACTTTTCCTTTTTCAAAAACATTTTTACGCTCCCGTTTTTTATTTCATATCCCTGTACGGCTTCTTTTTAAGAACCCAGTTTTCTTTGTTTTCCTGCCTTGCCCTTGCAATTGCAAGCGCATTTGAGGGAACGTCCTTTGTGATTGTCGAGCCTGCGGCGGTGTAGCCGTAATCGCCGACCTTTACGGGGGCAACAAGGTTCGTGTTGCAACCGATGAAAGCATGGTCGCCGACGGTTGTTCTGAATTTTTCCTTTCCGGTGAAGTTGACCGTGACGCAGCCGCAACCGAAATTGACGTTCTTTCCGACGTCGCTGTCGCCGACATATGTCAAGTGAGAAACGCTCGTTTTTTCGTCAATTGTTGAATTTTTGACTTCGACGAAATTTCCGAGATGAACCTTGTTTGAAATGCGACTGTTCGGTCTGATGTGAACGAAGGGGCCGAGGTCGCAGTTTTTGCCGACCGTGCTTTCAAAAGCCTGAACGAAGTTGAGAGCCGAACCTTCGTCGACGATTGTGTCGCAGATGAACGAACCTGGGCCTATTACGCAGTCTTTTTTAATTTCCGTCTTTCCGGTTAGGTGGGTACCTTCAAGAATGACCGCACCGCTTTCAATCGTGACGTTCTTTCCGATGAAAACGTTTTCGTCCATGGGAATGAGGACACCGTTTTCTTTATGCTTTTCAATAATTTCCTTTCTCTCTTCCTTTGAGAGCGAAAGAATTTCTTCAATTGCTTCTTTTTTCATGATATCTTTTCTCCGATAAAAATTTAAAAATCATGCACCTTTTCGGACGCACAATTTTCATTATATATCATTATGCCAACATACGCAAAGATAATCAAGCCTTTTCGGGCAAAAGAGGAAAAGATTATAAAAATTTAACAAAAGATTTTTTCAATTTCGCTTTTTCTTCTTTTTTATATATGTTATAATTAAAAAACTTATAATGTATAATTGACCTTGTTGCGTCCGGGTTCGGACGACCGGAGGATATTAAATGGAAAACAATAAAAACGAAAAGCAGGAAAACGGACTCATTGTCGGAAGGAACGCAGTTCTTGAAGCGCTGAAAAGCGAGCGCGCGATTGACACTCTCCTCGTTGCAAAAGGCGAACGAAACGGCTCTGTCGGAAGAATAATCGCCGCCTGCAAGGACAAAGGCACCGTTATCAAAGAAGTTGACAAAAGAAAGCTCGATTTCCTTTGCGGCGGCGGAAACCATCAGGGTGTTGCCGCTTACGCCGCAAGCCACGAATACGCCGAACTTGAGGACATCTTCTCGCTCGCAAAAGAACGGGGTGAGGCTCCGTTCATCATTATTTGCGATGAGATTGAAGATCCGCATAACCTCGGCGCAATCATCAGAACGGCGGAATGCGCCGGTGCTCACGGAATCATCATTCCGAAAAGGCGCAGCGTCTCTTTGACGTGGGCGGTCGGAAAAGCCGCCGCCGGAGCGCTTGAATATATGCCCGTTGTCAGAGTGACGAATCTTTCTTCAACGCTTGATGAACTCAAGGAAAGGGGCGTTTGGATTTACAGCGCGGATATGGACGGAACGGACTACTCAAAAACCGATTTTTCCGGTGCGGTCGGCCTTGTTGTCGGCTCGGAAGGAAACGGAGTCGGAAAACTCGTCAAAAGCAAGAGCGATTTCATCGTATCGCTTCCGATGAAGGGAAAAATCAGCTCGCTCAACGCTTCCGTTGCCGCCGGAATTTTAATGTATGAAGTCTCAAGGCAAAGAACGGACAAAATATCTGTCGGCAATTAAAAAGGGTGGAAGAAAATTATGTCAGATATTAAAAAAGACCCGTCGGCTTTTTATGACGACGATTTTGTGAAGAAAAAAAACGAAGAGCCCGGTTCTTCAAACGAAACGGGAAAATTTGACGAAATCAACGAAATTCTCGAATCGGTCGGAATCTCACCGATTTCGGAAGAAAAACCGCAAGAGAAAAAATCGCCTCTGGCGACCGATAAAACAATCAGAATTTCAGACAACGAAAAAACAAAAGTGATTCCGGACGACGGAAAAACAAAACACTTCAGCCTTAAAAACGAGCCGCCCGAAATCAAAAAAGCAAAAAAAGAAAAGAGCGGCCAGCTCCTTCTTGACGGTTACGACGATGAGGCGAAGCCGAAAGTCGTTTCGCAGTCTTCGGTTGAAAAGCAACTCAAAAAAACGAGGCAAAACCTCATTGACAATTTTCGCGTTCTTTCAAAGGACATTGCGGATGAAGCGATTCTTGAAAAAGAGCCGACCGGAGAGGGCGGGAAAAACGTTGCCGACCTCTTTGAAGCCAAAAAAGGAGAAAGCCTTTTTGACATCATCGACCGCATCGACGTCAGAAAAAAGAGCAGGGGCGGAATTTTAAAACTCGGCGAAAAAACGGTTCGCTCCGTTCAGCAGAAAGCAAAGCTTGAAAAACGGCGCGAAGAACTCAAAAGCGCAAAAAAAGAACGTCTCTCGCTCAAGGAAGCGACAGAAAACGAAAAAAGAAAAGTCAAAATTTTTTCTGTTCTTCTTTTGCTTTCCCTTGTTTTGTTCTTCCTTCTTTGCTCGTTCGTAAGTTCGGGCTCGTTTTCGTTCCTTTTCAAAAACGGTGCATTGCCGTATCTGCTTTTGAACCTTCTTCTTTTTGCGGCCGGCGCCTTTTTTGCAAGGGACGTTTTAAAAGACGGTTTTCTTTCCCTCAAAAACAAAAAGCCGAACGCTTCGTTTTTCGTTGCGGCTTCGGGAGCGGCTTCGCTTTTGCAATGTCTGAGCCTTCTTTTTTTGAAGCCTGAGGACGCTGCGAATTTTGCCGTTTATCTTCCTTGCTTTTTCTTTTCGGAATTGGCATACGGCGTTTCGGAATGTCTCAGGCTCGAATGCGTCCGGCGCGACCTTTCGGTTCTCATGCGCTCAAAAACGCTTTCAACGCTCCAAACCGTTGAAAACAAAGCCGACGCCTCCTCGCTCGGTTACGGAATCAGCGAAAAAAAGGAACCGAAGATTCTTTATACGGCGGACTGCGAAATCCCGGCCGATTTTGAAAAATTTTCACTTTTACGGTCTTCGGACGAAAAGATTTTTCTTTTTGAAAGCATCGGAATTCTCGTTGTCAGCGTTGCCTTCGCCGTTGCGGGAGCAATCGTTGAAAAAAGTGCGGCGGCGTTCTTCACCGGCTTTTGCGGAAGCGTTTGCCTTTGCGTTCCGGTTCTTTCATCGCTCGTTTCTTTCGCAATCAAGCTTCAAAACGACAAAACGCTTTCTCAAAGTTCGGCCGTTGTTGCTTCCTTTGACAGTGCAAGAGAAGTTGCGAAAGCAACGGCAATCGCCGTTGATGCGGACGAAATTTTTGAAGGAAGGGTTTCAAAATTCAGAGCCGTCGGAAGAACGATGCTTTTGAGCGACGTTGTTGTTTTTGCGGCGAGCGCACTCAAGGACACAAGGAGCGTTTTGAAAAACGAGTTCGACTCCTTCCTTGAAGAGGAAAAAATCCGCCCGCCGAAAGCGGAGGACGTTCAGTACGAAGAAAAACTCGGCTATTCATGCTGGGTTGTCGGACGCAGAGTTCTCGTCGGAAACCGTGAAATGCTTTTATCTCACAGCATTGCCGCCCCGGGCGAAGAGGAGGAAAAGCTTTACGCAAAAGGAAAAAGCGTGATGTATGTTGTTGTCGAAGGCGTAATCGTCGGCGTTTTCGTTGTTGATTACAAAGTCAGAAACGACGTCAAAAAAAGTGTTTTTGCCTTCAACAAAACGGGAATCGTTCTCATGCTCAATTGCGGAGACCCGTGTCTTACGCAGGAACTTGCGGCGAAAAAGCTCATGGCCGACGTTGCCGCAATCAAGCTCATGACGACGAAAAACTGCGAGATTGTCGATTCCTACAAAGCCAATTCCTCAATGCGGAAGGAAAACGGCCTTGCCTGCCCGAAGAGCGAAAAGAACATTCTTCTTCTCATCAATTCGGCTCATAACCTTTTTGAGGCGGACAGACTTTCAAAAATCATCATGCTTTCCGGTCTCGGCTTCAGCTTCGTTCTTTCCATGCTTTGCACCGCACTCAAAGTTTCGGTTGCTTTCGGGCCGCTCGCTCTCATTGCGCTTCAGCTCGTTTGGGGACTTATCGCATATGTCACGGGAAAAACAAGAATAAAATAAACGTTCCTTTAAGCAAAAATTAATTATCGGATATTAATATATTAAAAAATCAGACGAAAGGCGAATGATTAAATGAGTAAGATTATCAACGTTTCGGATCTCAAAAAGTCATACGGCAGTAAAGAGGTTTTAAAAGGCGTAAGCTTTGCGGCCGAAAGCGGCCAGATTGTCGGCCTTCTTGGTCCCAACGGCTGCGGAAAAACAACCCTCATCAAAATTCTCACGGGACTCATCAAGGATTATGACGGAATGGTACGCATCGACAACGAAGAACCGGGAGCGTACACAAAAAGTATTGTTGCCTATCTTCCGGAAAAAAGCTATCTCCCGGATTGGATGCGCCCGTGCGACGCACTTGAATATTTTGCGGATTTCTACAAGGATTTTGACCGTGAAAAGGCGGAAAAAATGGTCAATCAGTTCGGCCTTGACATGAAGCAAAGGCTCAAAACAATGTCAAAAGGTCAGCAGGAAAAGCTCCGACTTATTCTCGTAATGTGCAGAAAAGCAAAGCTTTATATTCTTGACGAACCGCTCGGCGGCGTTGACCCGGCGGCAAGAAGTCACATTCTCGACCTCATCATCGAAAACCATGCGGCCGATTCAACCGTTCTCATTTCAACCCACCTTATCAGCGACGTTGAATATATTTTTGACCGCGTTCTCATGATAAGCAACGGACAGGTTGTCATCGACTCCCACGTTGACGAAATCAAAGAAAAAGGAAAAACCGTTGAGGAAGTCTTTAAGGAGGTATTCAGCTATGCTTGGTAAACTTTTAAAACACGAATTCAAACATTCCGCCCGATATGTCATGGCAATTTATGCCTGCACGGCGGCGGTACTCGCTGTCATGGTGATTGCGCTTCTTATCAAAATGACGTGGCTCAGCGTTGCCGCTTCGGTCATTCTTTATTTTGCCGGTCTTCTCGTTGTGATCATGACCCTCGTTGCGGTCATCAAAAATTTTTATGACTCGCTTTATACCAACCAGGGATATCTGAGTTTTACTCTCCCGGTAAAATGCAGCACTCTCCTTGTTTCAAAAGTTATCGTTTCGTTCGTTTGGATAATTGCTTCGGTAGTTGCCCTCGCTTTGATTTATCTCGTGATTTTCTTCAATGCAAGAGCGCAAAGCAACGGAGAACTCGGAAGCATTCTTGAAATTCTTCGCGACAGCGGCCTTCTTGACATGCTCCCGTCGGGCGCAATGATTGCAAAGGCATTGGTTTATTTTGCGCTCATTTTGCTCTTGACGGTACTCACGTTCGTCGGCTTTGTTTATTTTTCGGTTACTCTTGCAAACACAAGACCGCTCCAGAAGCACCCGAAACTTTTCGGTTTTCTCATCTTCTTCGGCTCATATGCAATCACGAACTCAATCGGTGCAAAGCTGACTTATTCGCTTCCGCTGAGCGTAACCGTAACCGAAACAGGAGTAAAACTTGCACTCACCTCAATGGAAAGAAGCGACGCAATGTTCGCTTTCGGAATCGGCGGAACAATCTTTATGGCTCTTGTTGCCCTCGGAATGCTTTTTGCAACGGGCTGGATAATGGAACACAAGGTTAATATCAAATAACTTTTAAGGAGCGAAAAAAATGAAAAAGAACGAAAGCAACCCGATTGCGGCCGTCTGCGCCGTTGTCACTCTTTTGACGATTGAAATTGCGGTCAGACACTGCATGAGAAAATACGGCAGAAAGGCCGGAAAATGAAAACTGAAAAATTAAAAACCACTCGGCAAAAGAAAGAGGGCAAAGGAAACGGTTGCCCTCTTTATAAAAAATGCGGCGGTTGTCAGCTTCAAAACATGAATTACGAGGAACAGCTTTCCTTCAAACAGGTTAAATGCATCAAAGCACTCGGAAAATTCGGCCACGTTGAAGAAATCATCGGAATGGACAACCCGGTGCATTACCGAAACAAAGTTCAGGCTGCGTTCAAAAACGTGAACGGAAAAGTCATTTCAGGCGTTTATCAATCTGCGAGTCACCGAATCGTTCCGGTGACTAAATGTCTTCTTGAGGACAAGCTTGCCGACGAAATCATCGTTTTCATCAGAAAACTTCTTCCTCCGTTCAAGCTGAACGCATACAACGAAGACACGGGAAGGGGCTTTCTTCGCCATGTTCTTGTCCGCAGAGGTTTTTCGAGCGGAGAAACAATGGTTGTTCTCGTCACGGGAACGGAGCTTTTTCCGAAGAAAAAGGAATTTCTCGGCGCACTTTTGAAAGAGTTTCCGGAAATTACAACCGTCGTTCAAAACGTCAACAATTCAAGAACGAGTATGGTTCTCGGAAAAAAGGAATTTGTTCTTTACGGAAACGGTTATATTGAGGACACGCTCTGCTCTTGCAAATTCAGAATTTCTCCGCGTTCGTTTTACCAAATCAATCCCGTTCAAACGGAAATTCTTTATAAAACGGCAATCGGCTTTGCCGCACTCAAAAAGAGCGACCGTGTTCTTGACGCATACTGCGGAACGGGAACGATCGGAATTGTTGCGGCGAAAAGCTCCGGAGCAAAGGTTGTCGGAGTTGAGCTGAACTTTGACGCGGTTTCCGATGCGGTTTTCAATGCAAGGGAAAACAACGTTGAAAACGCCGAGTTTTACTGTGCGGACGCAGGGCAATTCATGGTTGAAGCCGCCGCACAGGGCGAAAAATTCAACGCCGTTTTCATGGATCCTCCCCGTGCCGGAAGCGACCTAAATTTTCTCAAAAGCATTGTCAAAACCGCTCCGGAACGTGTGGTTTATGTTTCCTGCTCGGTTGAAACGCTTGAAAGGGACCTTCTTTTTCTTTCAAAAAACGGCTACCGAGTGAAGAAAATTCAACCGGTTGATATGTTTCCGCATACGAATCATGTGGAGACGGTAGTACTGCTTTCCCACAAAAAGCCAGACGGACATATCAACGTAAAAGTTGAGTTTGGCGAGGGTGAGGGAAAAGTTCCACTTGATAATATTGCTAAAAGAGCGGAAAGCTACAAGCCCAAAGAACGAGTGACCTACAAAATGATAAAGGAGTACATAGAAGCTAAATATGGCTTCAAAGTACATACCGCATATATCGCAGAGGTAAAGAGAAATTTAGGCTTGCCGATGTACGATGCTCCTAATGCGGTAGAGGAATTGAAACAGCCGAGGAAGCATCCGACGGCAGAGAAAGTGGAAGCCATAAAGGATGCGTTGAAGCATTTTGAGGTTATCTGATTAATAGATATGCTGTGTTTCAGGAGGTACAATCTGATGCTGAATATTGATGAAAATCAATTAAAATTATTGTTAGAGAAGAAACGAAAAATGCTTGAACAGAAAAAATATGATGGAATAGGAGAGAGTATTTCTAGTATATCTCTAATGATTACTTTAGTACTTTCAGATTTTAGTCAATTAACAATTATAAAGCCGTTATATTTTAAAATTATTGCATGGGGTATTTCGATTGCTATATTGACATATGGAATTTATACATTTATAAAGAGTATAAAAATCTATTCTGTAGATCAACTGTATAGTGAAATAGCGGATATTGATCCAAAGATAGAGCATCCATTTAATATTGTTGTGATAAGAGATAGCCGTGAAAATGGAAAGTATTTGGTGTTTAAAAGTAAAAGATGGAACTGTTGGCTATTCCCAAACTATCATTGTTTAAATGCGATTTTTAGTAAAGCGAAAGAATTGAAATATATAACGGAGTGCATAAAAAGAGATTTAAAAATATCAGAAGAAATAGAGTTTAAGTATATAGGAAATAATATAAGTGAGAAATATTCTGTGGGAGATAAAGTGAGAAAAAAATATAATTTTCATTACTTTCAAGCAACGAATATTGCGATTGATTTTAATAATAAACGAACATTTCATTGTAATGGGAAAAAGTATTGTTGGAAGACTTTGGATCAAATGTATTCTGATAAAAATATTATAAAAAAGAATAAGGATGTATTGGATTATGTTCGGCGGATGTGTGACATTAGTTAAGTTCTATGATTTATGTTTATTAAAAGCTAAATTTGGCTTCAAGGTACATATTACATAAACAGTAGAGGTAAAGAGAGGATTGGGGATGCCGATGTATGATGCACCTAATGCGGTAGAAGAATTGGCACAGTCGAGAAAGCATCCGACGGTGGAGAAGGTAGAAGCGAAAAAGGATGCATTGAAATTTTTTGATATAGCGATTAATTGTAATTAACAGTTAAATTATATATTGGATGCTTCTTTAGAATTCAAAAATTTAGAGATAAATATTTGGAAAATAATAATTATTGAATTTGATGAATGGTAAACACATTTTAAAGGATGAGAGATGAATAAATCAATTTTTACTGAACTGGAGCATTATGGTGAAATATTAGAGAAACACTTTCATGATATGATGGATGTGGAATTTACGGTTGAAAATGGAAAATTGTATATTTTGTCTGCACGCATTGGTAAACGATCAAAGTTAGCAAATTTAAAGATTGTTATGAGTATGTTTTGTGAAGGCAAAATGAGCGTGGAAGATGTCATAAAAAAGATACCATATCAGCAGATAGAAGATTTATTAGATGAAGAAAAATTAGTTAATGCCGATGAGTTAGAATTCTTAGGAAAAGGCTTGCCTGTGAGTGGAGGGGTAGGAACTGCTACGATTTGTTTTTCAATCGATGAAGCAGAATACTTGATAAGGAAAAAAGAACAGTTTATTTTTTGTCAAATGGAACTTTCAACGGAAACGATTGAGTTAGTAAGTTCAAAATATTGTAGAGGGGTTATTACTGCTCGAGGTGGAATGACTTCCCACGCGGCAGTAGTATGTAGAGGTATTAATAAACCATGTGTGGCTGGGTTTGGTGATTTTAATAAAATGGGAGATGCTATTCATGCATCGGGCAATAGCGTAACAATTGATGGAAATAATGGAAATGTTTATGCGGGATTAGGAAAAATTGAAAAGAATACTTCGAGTGTGGAAGAAATAAAACTTCTATATGAATTGCTTCTAGTCGTTATAAAAAATAATATTATAACAACTGAAACAGTTCCTTTGATTTGGCGCTTGTGGGATGTGATTGTTTTGCATAAACGTTATAGAGGAAATGATAATACAAAGCAGATTGTGATTAAAAAAGACTATGAATATATAAGTTTTGAACCACCATTAAGGAATGAAATGGAAAAGATATTTTCAAAACTTCAATGTGTTAATAATGCTAATTTAATGATTGAAGATTTTCTGGGATTCTTATTTTCACAACTTTCAGCACAAGTGCCAATAGGAAGTCATTATTTGTATATGCGTCCGTTGCTGAATCCGATGGGCACAATAAAGTATAACAAAGTTCATAAAAAAGTAAATTGTGGCGATTCGGTAGGTATTCAACTAACGGGTGTTGAGTTTTTTAATGTTAATAGGTATGTTGATTTTTTATTGGATATTTATAGTGTAAAAATATATTTTTGTACAGAGTTTTTTGATAATGACGAAGTAAAATCAAACAATATGTCATATTATCCCTTGAATTATCTTGATTTTACAAATCCAAATGGGGAAGGGCTAATTATCAACACTTATAATGCAAAAAATGTGGCAGTGTATATAAATGATGTATTGATTCCGACGGATAAATTGATGTATATATACCATCTGCTTCGACGAAGAAAATATTATTGGTCATGGTATGATGAAAATAATATATCCAAAAATGAGATTATGGATTATTTAAGAACAAATTCTTTTTATAAAGAAGATGATTCTAAACTTTACTTTCTTTGTGAAGAAATGAACTTGATTTATAAAGGAGAGTTGACTTTAGCTGGTAAATCATTAACAGGGAGAGAAAACATGGGAAGTAATAAAAATATTGATTATATTTTAGATGAAGTGCTTTTGCGAGGATATGATGATAAGTCAAATGAATCTAATGATTTTTTGCTTTTGATTCAGAAAAAAGAGTTTAAGGATTTAATTGCTTTAGAATTATATGAATATTATTTTTGGAATGAGCGACATGAATTTGATTTGCAATTATTGAAAGAGATTGTGGATAGTGTATGTAATTATTTCAACAGTCCAGAGGTAATGCGGCAGATTGAGGTGGGGGTTCTTCAAACTTTGCCGAGTGCAATTATTATTTCTATGGTAACCACAATTTGGTCTAAAATGAAAAAACTTAGAAACAAGAAAAATGCAATATTAGATGAAGAAAATAGTTGGATGCGAATAGAAAGAAATATTAGAAAGATAGATAAGGAATTTTCTAATCATGACTATATATTATCGGATGATATGGAACGGATATTCGAAGCAAGTCGTGAGGAGATACAACCTTTATTAAAACTGTGCGGATGTAAATGTTTTTTAAATAAAAAAAGAAGTATTTGGATTAAGGCAGGGACAAAAGAGGAACGTATAAGAGAGATATTAAAAAATAATAAGTTTAAATATAAATGAGAAAAATCTCATATGTGAATTATTCCTAATTTCAAAAATAATTTATACGAATGTAAAGTTTTAGAAGTTGAAGATGATAATACATGATTTTGTGAGAAAAGGGATACACGAGCAGTATTAGTACTGTATAAATATTGCCCATATTTCCGAAATTTTGTGGGGATATCATTTGAATTTGTACTCACGTCGAGTGCGTGGTGTTGTTGTTCAAGCGCTAATATGGTCATAAAAATAAAAATTAATGAATAAAATTATAGAAGGAATATAACGTGGCAGATATAAAACTTTTTCGGATTAACGATCAAGTCGAAGAACTTGCATCTAAACAAGTAACTTTAGAAAAGGAGCTTCAAAAACTTTTAGAAGAAAATATGATGACGTTCTTTGGAGTAACTTTTTTAAAATCTGAGTACCGAATTACAAACGGAAGAATGGATAGTGTTGGCATAGATGAAAACAATTGCCCTGTTATTTTTGAATACAAACGCAGTGTTAATGAAAATGTTATAAATCAAGGACTGTTCTATCTTGATTGGCTTCTGGATCATAAAGCCGATTTTAAACTTCTGGTTATGGATGTTTTAGGGCAAGAAAAGGCTGATATAATTGATTGGAGCATGCCTTGCGTTATTTGTATTGCGAATGATTTTACAAAGTTTGATGAACACGCCGTCAATCAAATGCAACGGAATATTAAGCTTGTTAGATATCGCAAGTTTGGTGACGATTTGATTGCTTTTGAACATGTCAATGCTCCTCAGGTTCAACCTATTGTGCAAGATTCGTGTAATGATATATGTCAAACTGCAAATAGTAAAAAGCGCATAAGCAAAGAAAAAGACTTTGGAAAGTACTTTTCCGAGGCGGGCGAAAAAAGCCAAAATCTATACTATTCAATTAGAGAATATATATTATCTTTAGGCGATGATATATCAGAAAATCAATTAAAGTATTATGTAGCATTTAAAAAAGCAAAGAACTTTGTATGTGCGGAAGTATATCAAAGTGCTGTTGTTTTACATCTCAAATTAAATCCAGATACGGTTGATTTAGTCTCCGGGTTCAGCCGTGATGTACGTTCAAAAGGACATTGGGGAACCGGCAATTTGGAACTATCAATTAAATCTTCCGAAGATTTAGAAAAAGCTCAGAATTTAATTTATAAAGCATATAATGAAAACTAAAAGCTTTTTGCTAAAAATCATACACAAAAAAATCCCCGGCCGATTCGGTCGGGGAATAATTTTTTTCTTATGCTTTGCCGGCGCAGCCGAGAACGGTGTTGATTTTGTGTTCAACCATTCCTTCGATTGCTTCACGGGCGGGTTTGAGATACTGTCTCGGGTCAAAGTGATCCGGATGAAGAGCAAAGTGCTCTCTGATTGCGGCGGTCATTGCAAGACGAAGGTCGGAGTCGATGTTGATCTTGCAAACAGCCATTGTTGCGGCCTTGCGGAGCATCTCTTCGGGGATACCGATTGCGTCTGGCATCTGTCCGCCGTACTTGTTGATTTTTTCAACGAATTCGGGGATAACCGATGATGCACCGTGAAGAACGATCGGGAAACCGGGAAGCTTTTCGGAAACTTCTTCAAGAATGTCAAAACGAAGCTGGGGCTTCTGGCCGGGCTTGAACTTGTATGCGCCGTGGCTTGTTCCGATTGCGATTGCAAGCGAGTCAACGCCGGTGCGGGTTACAAAGTCATAAACCTGGTCGGGATCGGTGAAGCAAGCTTTGTCGTCGGCAACATTAACGTCGTCTTCGATTCCGGCAAGCTGACCGAGTTCACCCTCAACAACAACGCCGTGAGCGTGAGCGTAATCAACAACCTTCTTTGTGAGAGCAACGTTCTCTTCGTACGGAAGGTGAGAACCGTCGATCATTACGGAAGTGAAGCCGCCGTCGATGCAAGCCTTGCAGGTTTCAAAATCGGGGCCGTGGTCAAGGTGAAGAGCAATCGGAAGGCCGGTTTCCTTTTCTGCGGCCTCAACGAGCTTTACGAGGTAGGTATGGTTTGCATAGGCTCTTGCGCCCTTTGAAACCTGAAGGATAAGCGGAGCGTTGAGCTTTTTCGCAGCTTCGGTGATACCCTGAATGATTTCCATGTTGTTAACGTTGAAAGCGCCGATGGCGTAACCGCCTTCATAAGCGTCCTTAAACATTTTTGTGGTTGTTACTAATGGCATAATATCCACTCCTTAAAAGAATTTGAAATATCTTTCCGTGTAAAAGTATAGTCATTTTACGGGCTGTTGTCAAGTCAATACGTTCAATTCATATCATAAACCGCCGCTCAAAAAATATACCCGGGCAAAAGAAAAAGGCTGCCTGTGAAAGACAGCCTTGGGTGATTGAATTAATAGTGCGCCGCACCGCAGGAACAATACTTGTTTATTTTAAACAGCTTCCAGAAAAAGCGTGCGATTTTATAGAATACCTTTGAAATTCCGCCTTTGTGGCAAATGTGGTTGCAAGCCGACTTTTCTTCGGTCACCGAGATGTTGTCGTTTTCATCAATAGAAATATCGGTTTCCTGTCCGTCAGGAGCGTCTGCTTTTGCGTCGGCGAATTCCGTATCATCTTTCAAATATGTAATAGTGATATCTGAAAGTCCGCTTACGGTAACACCGTCTTCCGTTTTAGTGGCGGTTACTGTATCTTTTGCGGCAGTGCCGGTTATTTTTGCTTCAATAGCTTCTTCCGCATCATTAAAATCAATAACCGAAACCGTATATTCATTACCGCAAACGGTATCAATTTTAGTTTCTGCTTTTTGACCGTCAAGAGTCATCGTAACGTCGCTGTTATCCGACACACTCGCCGTTAACACTGAACCGTTACCGGCAAGGCGAACTTCGTTTTCTTCACCGCCGGTGTTTGAAACGGATATTGATTTATCATTCATAAGCCAATATTGCTTTGCTGTTTCGGTGGAATTTTCTTCAAAATATTCCGGTATGATTTCAAGAATGTCATTTGAATCAATTTCGGAATTGCTGTTTTCTACGGTCAAAAGCAATTTATCTTTTGCAAGAGTATCCATTCCGATTACATAGTTTTCTTCTTCGTTTTCATCGGTTTTGCCAAGGGTTTTTCCAGTAAGTAAAGTTTCATATGGCATATAAGTATCTGAACTGTATCTTATTCTGCAAGTATCGCTGCTCCAACCGGGCAAGCCCGAAAAGCTCCAATAACCGTTATCTCCCATTTCAATTCGTTCAGGACTTGAAGTATTGTTCGGATCATCGACCAAAATATCATTTCCGTCAATTCCCACAGCTAAAACTCTATGACCACCCGTCCCATCATTACGAGTCATTCCTATAGTTACACCTATCTGGTTGTTATCAAAATAGTTTTTAACAATACCATAAATCGTTGATATATCAGACCAAACAGAGTTTTCTGCATATTCAGGACCGAATTGATAAATATGTGCATATCTTATATAATCCAGAACAGAAATTTTCTTTCCGCCGATATTTACTTCGGATTGAGTAAATGCGCCGCGCAAATTCGAGCAAGTATCTTGTGAAATACGAGGTTTAGCAATAATAGATTTAGCATCCGGTTTTGAATTATAAAACAAGGCTGTTGTATATGACATACCGAAACATACACCGCCTTGATTAGAATGTACCTTCCAAATTTCAGTGCCTAAGTCTTGACCAAACATAGTCGTGAAATATTTTTTGCTAATGTATGTACCAAAGTTTGAAAACTGATAACTATCTTCAAGAAAATTATAACCGTTAGGGGTGGTTTTTGATTCCCATTCGCAGATGAAACCACTCACATTACAAAGAAACGAATCACCTATATCGCTTTGATCGTCCCATACATTGTTATTCAAATAATTCATAACTAAGTAGTCTTGGTTATTCAATCTATTATCAAAGCCTGAATTATCAAATGACCATTCCTCGCCTGTTACCCATTTCCAAACACCTTCTTGTTCTTCATCTGTTCCACCAAGCCAATAGGATATACCGTTCTTACGTACCATTTCGTAAACAAAGTCATTTTCTTCCTTAGAAGTTATGGTAGCGAGATGCCCACCTAATTCTTCACAATATGTCTTTGCGGTGTGCCAAGCAAGTTTTTGGTCATACGCTTTATAATAATGCCCATTAAATTCTACGGCATCTTCCGGTATTTGGGTTTCTTTCGCAAACGAAAGCAAAGGCAGAGAACCGATAATCATAAATAGCATTAAAGCAACTGATAATATTCTTTTCATTTTCTTTTTCATTCCGATTTCATCCTTTCGATAAAAGTTGATTTTCTGTTTGTTTTTTGACTTGAAAAAACTCTACCCTCCTTCCTAAATAAACAAAAAGTGCGCCTCCAAACGAGACGCACTGCAAAAATGCATCTCATTTGTTGGCACACAAATTGTTTAACACATACATAAAAAAGGCATAGTGAAACAGAGAATGCACTTTTACCAAAAGTGTATTCCTTTTTTATGCGTGTTAAATTGTGTGCCGAAATTATTCTATCACAAGGCAGACAAAAAATCAACTTTTTCTTTTCGTTTTTTCAAAATAAAATCGGACGCCCGAAGAACGAACGTCCGAATAAGTATATTAATTTTGACAGTCACTTCTTACTGTCCGTCTGGGGTATAAACCAGCATGAAGCAGTGCGAACGGATTTTTCCTTCCATAACCTTCGTTCTGAAATCGTTGCCGGAGATGACCTTTCCGCCGATGTTCATCGAGGAAACGTAGCCGACGTTGTCGTTGATTGCACGGTCGTGAGAGATAATCGTTATCCACGTTGACGGGTCGCCGCTGAGGTCAACGCCGAGCTTGCTTTTTGCGAGGGCTTTGAAGTCTGCGCTTGAAATTGAATACGTCGTTTTGAAGTCCTTTGCTTCGTAGTCGCCGTAGCTCGGTCTTCCTCCGCCAAGATAAGGAACGGCCGTTCCGCCCCAAACGTTATAGAAGGACGTTGTGATTCCGGCGCTGATTGCGTGGAACGGGGTGAGAGCCGTTTCCGTTCCGGAATATGCAATGTAAAGACCGTATTTCATCACTTCGTCAACCGCATCGTAACAGGCCTGAGACGGCGTTTTTCCGAATGCGTTTGAGTCCGTTCCGAGGGTATAATCATAATATTTTGCAAAGGTATAAAGCGCAACGGCCTGCGCCTTGAGCGCTTCCTTTTGGAAGGACGAGCCCATCTCGCTTTCAAGTGCCGAAGCGAGGTAATCCCTCGTTTTGTATGCCGAGCCGTTGTATTTGATTGTTTCCGGATATGTGTCGCCGGAAACAAGAACCGTTCCGTAATAGTAGTTTGCAAGAATTTGAGCGTAGTTCCAGCCGTGAGCGGCAAGGTAGTTCGCTCCGTTCTGGCTCATACCGACTCCGTGGCCGTAGCCGAAAACATAAAAGGTGAACTTTCCGCTCTTTGACGGTGCCGGAGCCGCCGTTGACTGTGCGGAGTACTCGGTTGCCGTCGGCTCTGCGGGAGTTGTTCCGGCGTTGACGTTCGTTGTTCCGTTGGCGGCGGAACTGTCAATTCCCGGAAAAGCGCTTGAGGTGTTTGAGTCGGAAGGTACCGACTGCTGAGAAGACAAAAACGGATTTTGGGTTGTTGTTGGCTCTTCGTTTTTCCAAATCATTCTGACGATGATAATCGGTGTGATTGCCGCAACGAGCAAAACCGCCGCAATGAAAACCAGCATTCCCTTTGAAATTTTCTTTTCTTCGGGCTTTTTTTCGGCCGGAGTCGCTTTTGCGGCTTCGGTTTCCTCTTCCTTTTTTCTGATTTCGTCAAGCTTTTCCGTCAAGGTATCGCAGAGGATTGCAATGCAATGGGGAAGAAGGAGCTCAAGGTCGTTCGGATTAGATGTGTTGATTTTTTTCGCTTTTGCACGCTTCTTTTCCGCAACGGCAACGTATGCAAAGTAATTCGTTGTTCCGTCCTCGTTTTCGCTCGTGAGAACGTCCGAAATTGCCGCACCGAAACTTGATTCGGTGTTGAACATCGCTTCACGCGCATGGCGGATTGTTTTCACGGAATCGCTTTCCGAAAGCTCGTCTTCATCGGTGTTTTCCGCGTCTTCGTCAACTATTTCGACAAAGTTGATGACATCCGAAAGCCCGTCGATTTTGTTGTAAAGATTATATACCTGCATTGCGGCCTCGCCCGTTGCGAAAGCTGTGGTTTTTCCGAGCTGAAGAAGGGCGGAAACCATTCTTGAAACCGAGGGAGAAAAGTCGAATGCCGGAGCTTCTTCGTTTTCTTCGCCTTCGTTTTCAGCGGTTGAGTCACCGGTTTCTTCTGCCGAAGGCTCGTTTTGAAGGCTTTCCTCTTCCGGTTCTTCGAGGACGGTGCTTATAAAATCGTCAATAACGGCGTCGACTCTGACGAAATCAAGCGGCATATATGTGAGCGTTCCGTTGAGAACGGCGCAGGTAAAGCCGCTGAGAAGACCGTCGGAAGTGAGGTGGAAAAGCGCACCGCGCGGAATGATGCATTCGGCCGCCATGTCGAACGATGCCGTTCCGTCGTCCGCATTTTGAGAAATTTTTTCGGCAATGTTCGGGCAGGAGTATTCGTCAAGCAAAAACTTTCCGATGAGTTCACGCTTGACCGAAATATAGTCCGCCGGATCGGTTGCGATTATCACACGCTCGCCGTCCTGGAGCGAGGCAACAGCCGCGTCAAAAAGTTCGTCGTAATTTTCAAACGAACAGACACAGTCGTCCGAAAGTCCGTAGCTTTCAAGCGAAAGGCAGATTTTATAGACCGCATCCGAAGAAGACGCCGGAAGATTTTCAAGAGTAAATAATTTTAACATTTTTTTCCTCGATTCCGTTTTCGGCAAAAATCTGTTCGCCGAAATTTTTATTGAATGCAGAAAGTTCGTTGTCACGCTCCGACCGAAAAAGAAATCTCTTTTTCAAAAACGGACTTATTCAACTTCCCAGCGGGAAGCGTTGTAATACGGGTTCGTGAGTTTTTTCGCCGTGTAATAAGCCTGCGGAAAACGCGGATTTGAGTTTTCCGTTGCTTTTGAAACGTCAACCTCGGCGCTTTCGCCGGGTCTTACGAGGCGGGCAACGACAACGAATCTTGCGTCCTCAAATTCATGAGAGCAGGTTGAAAGCGTGAGAAGCTTATCCGTCGGAAGAACGTCAACGCCCGTGTCATAAAGCGAACGCTGTGCAAGTTCGTTGAGATAGGCCGAAAAACGTTCCTGCGTTGAAAGCGATGTGAAGTAGTAGCGGAAAATATAACCGTTGTCGTCCTTCTCCTCGGCGTTCGTAATAAACGCCGCAATGACTTTCCATTTGTAGTTTTTGTAAAGCGTGTTGAACGTGATTACGGGGGCTTTTTTGAAACCGTCGATTTCTTTGTAATTGTCAAGCGCACCGAAAATTGTTTTGTCGTTCATGTGGTGGCCGAAGATGACCGTGTTGAGGTCGAGCGGCTCAATGTTGTTGAGATATGTCACGAACGGACAGCCGTATTTTGTGCTTTGGCCGTAAAAGTTCTTTTCAAGGTAAACCGAGTCGTTGTCCGTTTGAACGACAGGGAGGGAAAGGTTCACACCCTTCGCTTCAAGGTAACCGACAAAGTCGTTGTTCGTTGCGTAAAGCTTTGCGTATTTGAGCTGGATATTCGGCGGAAAAATCGTGTTCGGATATTCGGCTCGTATCTGCGCCCATTTTTGTTCGGTAGAAAGCGTTGTTTCGGTGACTTGGTCTTTTTTGTTGTTTTTGTCCGGCTTTTTCGTCGTTGATTCGTCGTCGCTCACAATGAGGTTTGAAACGTCGGATTCAAGAGCCTGATTGTCCTTGTGGAGCTTGTACTCCCTGAGAAGGACGGCAACGGAAGCAACGATTGCGATGATTGAAACGGAAAGAACCGTGAGGCGGATGATTTCCGAAACGGACGGTTTTTTCTTTCCTCTTTTTTCTTTTGAATCCGTTTCCTGAACATCTTCGACAACAAGACTTTCGGAAACGGGAATGTTTGAAGTTACGGTTGAAATGGGAGAATTCACGTTTGCCGGCTGAACGGGAATGTTCTGCGGAACATATGAACCTCCGTCCTGCGCTCTGCGCCTGATTACCGGTGCGGAGACCGGAGCTTTCGGGCGCTGAGGTTCGGCGGGCTTTTGAGAGCTTATGTCGATTTCGTCAACCGTGTAGTCCTTCGGGGATATGTTGCCCGATCCCGGAAGTGCCTTCGGAGACGGAATTTCGTAGTTTTCTTCAAAATCATCGTCGTCCTCGTCAAAGTCATAGTCATATTCGTTTGGAATGACGGGGCCGCCGTACCTCGGAAGACCTTCGTCCGGAGAGTCAAAATCGGGACTTTGAAAAACGATTCTTGTTCCGGCTCGTCCGGAATCCGAGTCGTTTTCCTTTTCCGAAACGGGGGTAAGAGCCTGCGACTGAGGTTGAGGCTGAGGTTGAGACTGCGGCTGTTTTGCTTCCGGCGCCGGAGAAGGAGCCGGTGCGCTTTCGGGATTTGCGTTCAGATACTGGCGAAGAAGAATCGCAATTTGCTCCTGAGTGAGTTTGAATTCAGGAATCGGCTCGGCCGTTTGCGGTGCGGCTTGGGCAGAGGACTCCCCTTGCGTTTTTGCCGCTTCGGCGGTTCCTTCCGGAACACCGGAAGAAATGTGCTGCGTCTCCTTCCTCGGTTTTCGCGAGGAACGGACGCTTTTAACTTCGGGCGGAAGATTTGAGCGCGAAAAACCGTCGCTTCCGTTTTCCGTCGGACGGTTGTTGTTTCGTCCGTTTGAATCCTCATAAATGATCTTCATATCTGCATTATCCTTTAAAATGATTTAATATAAGAATCAATATCTTTTTTGTTGCTTTTTTTCTCAAGAATGAAAAGTCTGACTTCGTTGAGGGCAACCGATGCGCTGACCGTTCGGTTGTAATCACGGCAGCCTTTTTCGGCGTGACCCGTGAGAAGTTTTTTGATTCTGAAGTTTTTTCCGTCGGTAACCGCAATGAAAACAAGTCCGACGGGTTTGTTTGTGTTGTCCGAAGCGGGGCCGGCAATTCCGGTTACCGAAACGGCAATATCGGCGCCGGAGGCTTTTTTTGCGCCGAGCGCCATTGAAGCGGCAACCGCTTCGCTCACGGCTCCGTATTTTTCAAGAAGTTCGTTTTGAACACCGAGAACGGAGTGCTTGACTTCGTTTGAATAGGAAACGATTCCGCAGCCGAAAACGTCCGATGCACCGGGAATATCGGTGATTCTTTTTGCGATGAGACCTCCGGTGCAGCTTTCCGCCGTTGAAAGAGAAAGCTTTTTCTCTTTCAAAAGGGCAACAACAGCTTCTTCCATGCTTCCGGTGTCGATTCCGTAAACGAGCGAGCCGAGACGGTTTTTGATTTCACCGATAACGGGAGCAATGAGTTTTTCGGCTTCGTCTTCGGTTTCTGCCTTTGCGGTAACACGAAGGAGGGCTTCGCCGCTTTTTGCATAGGGTGCAACGGTCGGGTTTTGCATATCGAGAAGTTCGCCCGCTTTTTCCGCCATAAGGCTTTCGCCGATTCCGAAGGTACGAACCGAGTGAGAAATTATAACATGAGTGGAATACTTTTTGAGATACGGCAGTGCGCCGTTTTCAAACATCATGTGCATCTCTCTCGGAGGGCCGGGGAGAATGATGATGTGCTTTCCGTCTTTTTCAATCGCGCAACCGGGAGCGGTTCCGTTGTCGTTTTTGAAAACGACTGCGCCGCGCGGCATAAGCGCCTGCTTTTCGTTGCTTTTCGGCATCGGGGCGTTCTTCGCTTTGAAATAATCGTGAACACGTTTGAGACTTTCTTCGTGCATTTCAAGCGGCAGAGAGAACATTGAAGCGCAGACCTCTTTTGTCAGGTCGTCCTTCGTCGGTCCGAGACCGCCCGTTGTGATGATGATGTCCGCTCGTTCAAGACCCTCTTTCAAAACCTCTTTGAGCCTTTCCGGGTTGTCGCCGACAACGCACTGAAAAAGAACGTCGAATCCGAGCGCCGCAAGCTTTTTTGAAAGATACTGAGCGTTTGTGTTGAGAATATCGCCGAGGAGAAGTTCCGTTCCGACGAAAACGAGTTCACACTTCATAATCCATTACCTTCTGAAATATCTGTTATCTAATATCTGAAATTATCTTTATTCCCCGTCAACCGAGCAAAACCTTGTTTCAAAAACCGCCTTTTGAATCATCTCTTCAAAGTCAACCTTCGCTTCCGCTTCTTCAATGAGTTCAAGCGTCGGACGGGTTCTCGGGTGTTTCGGAGTGAAGACCGTGCAGCAGTCCTCATAAGGTTCGAGTGAGGTTTCAAAAGTATCAATCTTTCTTGCGATTGAGATGATCTCCTCTTTGTCCATTCCGATGCAGGGGCGGAAAACGGGCATTGTCGAAACCGCGTCCGTGCAGGCGATTGCGCCGATTGTCTGCGACGCAACCTGGCCGAGGCTTTCACCGGTGATGAGCGCCTGACATTTGTCCTGCTTTGCGATTCTCAGCGCAACCTTCATCATAAGGCGGCGCATGATGATCGTGAAAAGTTCTTCGGGGCAGTTGTCCTTGATGTGCTCTTGAATTTCGGTGAACGGAACAACGGCAAAATTAATTCTTCCGCTGTATCTCGCAACGAGCGAGGCGAGCTTTTTGACCTTGAGCTCCGCTCTCGGGCTGGTATACGGCGGAGCGGCAAAGTGAATCGCCGTGAGAACAAGGCCTCTTTTTGCCATCATGTAGCCGGCAACGGGACTGTCGATTCCGCCGGAAAGAAGGAGCGCCGCTCTTCCCGATGAGCCGACGGGCATTCCGCCGGCACCCTTGATTTGGTTTCCGTGAACAAAAACGTGCCTGTCACGGACTTCAACGGTGACGGTGAGTTCGGGATTGTGAACGTCAACTTTAAGCGACGGAATTTTTGAAAGGATGTATCCGCCGACTTCACGGCAGATTTCCGGTGATTTATATTGAAACTTTTTGTCGCTGCGTTTTGCGTTGACTTTAAAAGTTTTTACCGAGCGAAGGTCGTCGCCGAGAAAGTCCATAACGGCTTCCTTGATTTTTTCAAGGTCTTTTTCCGTCACACCCGCAACGGAAAAAGCAACTATTCCGAAAACGCACTTGATGCGTTCAACGGCTTCGTCAAAGTCGATGTCTTCGTCCTGCGGCTCTGCAATGATTGTTGACTGAGCTTTTGTAAAGCCGAATGTGCCGAGCGGCGAAAGTCTGCGGCGCATGTTTTTGATGAGCATATCTTCAAACGTTGAGCGGTTGAGTCCCTTGAGAACAAGCTCTCCGTTTTTGATGAGAATAACTTTTTTCATTAATTTTATCTCTCCGAAATGATTTTACTTTTTGCGAATTGCTTTGATTGCGCTTTCGATTCCTTCAAGGCAAAAATCAAGTTCTTCTTTCGTTGTGAACCTTGAAAGGCTGATTCTGAGTGAGGAATTGACAAGTTCGGTTTCAAGGCCGGCGGCGGTGAGGGTCGGACTTCTGTGACCCTTTGCACAGGCTGAGCCGGCGGAAACAAAGATTCTTTTTGAAGAAAGGAAGTTGAGAACCGCTTCGGACGGTCTTCCCGGAAGTGAAATATTGACGATATACGGCAATGCGTTTTCTCCGCTGTTGATTACAACACCGTCGATTTTTGAAAGTTCGGTCACAAATTCGTCCCGAAGCGAAGTAACATACGGAAGTGATTTTCTGATGCTCACTTCCTCTGCCGCACCGTAAAAAGCGGCGATCGCCGGAAGAGGTTCGGTTCCCGGACGAATGTTCTTTTCCTGTCCGCCGCCGAAAACGTGGGGAGCAAGGTGAACGCCGTCCCTGACGAAAAGTGCGCCCGCACCCTTGACGCCGTGGATTTTGTGTGCGCTGACGCTCATGAGGTCAACGCCGGACTTTTTAACATTCAGCGGTATTTTTCCGAACGCCTGAACCGCGTCAACGTGAATAAGCGCCGGGGAGTGTTTTTCCCTGACGATTTTTGAAAGCTCCTCAATCGGCTCAACCGAACCGAGCTCGTTGTTGACCGCCATCATGCTGACAAGAACCGTGTTTTCGTCAACCGCGTTTTCAAGCGCTTCTTTTGAAACAACGCCGAAACGGTCAACCGGAAGACGAAAAACTTCAAAGCCCTCTTGTTCGAGTTCATCAAAAACCCTTGAAACGCTCGGATGTTCAACCGAAGAAACAACAAGCTTCTTTCCCTTTTTTTTCATCGCATGAGCCGCACCGAAAAGGGCGATGTTGTTGCTTTCCGTTCCGCCCGAAGTAAAGTAAAGCTCGTTTTCTTTGCATGAAAGGAGGGATGAAACGGCTTTTCTTGAGTCGTCGAGCAAAATTTCGGCGGAAAGTCCGATGTCGTGGAGTGAAGAGGGGTTGCCCCAAAGAAAATCGAGCGCTTCGTTGATTCTTTTTTTTGCGCCCTCACAGGGCTTTGTTGTTGCGCTGTTGTCAAGATAAGCTTCCAAACAGGCATACCCCCTCATTATAGTTACCGTTTATTATACTATAAATAAGAGTCATATGCAACCGCAAAAAGGGAAATTTAATTGGGAAATTTAAAAACTTTTTGAAAACTTTTTTGTGACAAAACGATACTTATTATAAATACCACCCAAAATTAAATCCGACATTAAACATCGGTTCGGCAACATTTGCCTTTTCGTATTGACCGAAAGAGTGTAATGATGTAAAATGAAATAAAAAAAACAACGGAGGATAAAAATGAAAACCGTTTTTCTCGTTTTATTCTTTTGCTTCGGTGCCGTTCACCTTGTTGCGAGCTTTTTTGACAAAAAGTCCGTTCGGTACGCAACAAAAGCGTTCATTCTTCTTTTCCTTTTGTTTTACTATCTTTTTTTGGCAAAGGAGAAAAGCGGCTTGATGATTGCCGCCCTCGTCGGAAGTTTAATCGGAGACATTTTTCTCATGCCGCCGGGACTCGTCTTTTTCGCCGTCGGCGGAGCGGGCTTTCTTGTTTCTCAAGTGTGTTTCATCCTTCGGTATGCACAGCTTACCGACTTTTCGGCGGTGAATTATCCTCTTGTTGCGGTCTGTTTTGCGGTATACTTCGTTGCGGCCTTTTTGGTTTTCAAAAAGCTTAAAAACGGAGCGGACGCAAAAACACTTTTCGGAATGATCGCATATCTTGCGTTCAACGGAGCGATGAATCTTTTTGCGTTCATGCTCCTTCTTTCAAGGCCGTCTTTCGGCTCGGCTCTCGTTTTTTTCGGTGCGGTGTCGTTTTATGTTTCCGATATTCTTTTGTTTTTCAACGATTTTTACAAAAAGCCCTTGCGCCGCAAATACTTTCTTGTTATGCTCACATATATAATCGCAGAGTTCTGCATCACGCAGGGCGTTCTCATGATAGGATGATAAAAATGAACGGATATTACGATAATCTCTATGAAACGGCGAAAAGAATTCTCGCAAACAAAACGCCTCTCGGAAAGGATTGCGGCGTTCTTTGCGAAAAGAGCTGCTGCCGCGGAGACGAAAGAACTGGAATGCTCCTTTTCCCTTTTGAAAAAACAACGCTCACGGTTACGGAAAAAGAAAACGTCAGGCTCGCCGTCTGCGGCGGAAGCTGCAACCGGGAAGAAAGGCCGCTTTCCTGCCGCCTTTTTCCGCTTTTTCCCTGCGTCGATGAGAAAGGACGGGTTTTCGTTTCGCTTGATTACAGAGGGTTTTCGGTCTGTCCCCTTGTGAAAAACGCAAAGGACGTGAGGTTCAGCAAAAGGTTTTTCAAAAGGGTTCAAAAAGTCGGAGAATTTCTCGTTCGTGACGAAGATTGTTTTCGCTTTATCGAGGAGGTTTCAAAAGAGATTGATTTTGAAAAAAGACTTCTCGGCTGAAAAATTTTTCTGTGCTTATTGAAAAGACGGATGAAATTTGATATAGTATGTCTTGTATTTTTAATCCCGCCGGTCAATACTCGGATGTTTTTGATTCGGCGGCTGATTTATGCCCGGCAACCGCAGTTGCCCGAAAATTTTGAATTCGGAGAGAATGAAGATGTTTAAAAAAGGTTTTGACAACGATAAATACATTAAAACCCAGTCCGAACAAATCAGAAAGCGTATCTCCCGCTTCGGCGGAAAGCTTTACATGGAGTTCGGCGGAAAGCTTTTTGACGACAACCACGCTTCAAGGGTTCTTCCCGGCTTTGAACCGGACAGCAAGCTGAGAATGCTTCTTGAACTCAAGGACGAGGCCGAAATCGTGATTTCCGTCAGCGCAGGCTCAATCGAAAGCAAAAAACTCAGAGGCGATCTCAACATTTCATACGACATGGAAGTTCTCCGTCTCATTGACCTTTTCAGAAGCGTCGGCCTTTTTGTCGGTTCGGTTGTAATCACTCAGTACAGCGGACAGGACAGCGCAGACGTTTTCAAGCAAAAGCTTTGCGCTCTCGGCGTTCCGGTCTTTATTCATTATAAAATCGAAGGCTATCCTTCAAACGTGAAAAAAATCATTTCCGAAAACGGTTACGGAAAGAACGAATATATCGAAACAACACGCCGCCTTGTTGTTGTCACCGCCCCCGGACCCGGAAGCGGAAAAATGGCAACCTGCCTTTCTCAGCTTTATCATGAGCATTTGAGAGGAATCGAGGCCGGCTACGCAAAGTTTGAAACGTTTCCGATTTGGAACCTTCCGCTGAATCATCCGGTCAACCTCGCATATGAAGCGGCAACCGCCGACCTCAACGACGTGAATATGCTCGACCCGTTCCACCTTGACGCATACAACATCAAAACGGTCAACTACAACCGAGACATTGAAATTTTTCCGGTTCTGAACGCAATGTTCAAAAATATCTACGGAAGCTCACCTTATAAATCACCGACCGATATGGGTGTAAACATGGCCGGTTACTGCATCTTTGACGACGAAGCCGTTTGCACCGCCGCAAAGCAGGAAATCATCAGAAGATATTACAAAGCTCTCTGTGACCGCAGAAAAGGACTTGAGGTTTCAAAAGAGATTGAAAAGCTTGAACTCCTTTTGAATAAGGCGAACATTACAACCGCAGACAGAAAAGTTGTTGCCGCCGCAAACGAAATTGCGGAAAAGACGGGAACACCGGCCGCCGCAATCGAGCTTTCCGACGGAACGGTAATCACGGGAAAAACAAAGCAGCTTTTGGGTGCGGCAAGCTCGCTTGTGCTTAATGCGCTCAAGTATCTTGCGAAAATCGACGATGAGCTTGAACTCATTCCCTCCGATCTCATCGAGCCGGTTCAAAGCCTTAAAGTGAACTATCTCGGAAGCCGCAACCCCCGTCTTCATGTTGACGAAATTCTCGTTGCTCTTTCCGTTGCCGCCGCAACGAACCGAAATGCCGCAAAGGCACTTTCCTTCCTTCCGATGCTCAAAGGGGCTCAGGTTCACTGTTCGGTCATTCTTTCCGGAACGGACAGCAAGATTTTTTCAAAGCTCGGAATTGACTTGACGACCGAACCGGATTATGAAAACGACAATCTTTATCACATCTGAAAAAGAACAAGCGCCGCAATCTTTTGGTTGCGGCCTTTTTTGTTATCGCTTCATTGTTATCGCTTCGCCGGGGAGTGTTCTTTAAATTTATGCTGTCCTTCCTCGCACGGGGGTTTCGTTCTTTCTCTTTATATTATCGTTTTAATCGCACCGTGTACTATTTCTTTCTATCTGTCCGCTGTGCCGGGGATACTTTTGGCTGTCGGCTGAAATTCCCGAAACAGGACAATTATTGAATCACTTTTCTTTGGCTCCCTCCTGTGAGGGAGCTGTCGGCTCTGCCGACTGAGGGAGAGATTTCCTACGCTACGGTGTATTTTTTATGTTGTTTCTTTAACCGCACGTTTTATCTTTAAATTTACATCCGTCCGCTCCGCCGGGGGCACTTTTGTCGATTGATACAAAACAAAGCAATGGAAAGCCGAATTGACAAGGTTTTTTACGCTGTATTTCCGCCTTGACTGCGTCTGAAATGCTCGCAATGGAACAACCATTGCTGTGCTTTCATCCTTGTCAAAACAAAAATACAACGCAAAATCCTCTTGCCCCTCCGACTTTCCATCGCTTGCCAAAAATTCGCTTTTCGGTACGCCGCATTTGGAAACCGAATTTCCCTTTTGCGGGGGAAAAAGGAAAATATCGGCTTCCGATGCGGCTACAACGGTTTCGTCTGCTAATCTCACTTTTCAAAAACACCAATCCGCTATTATCTTTAAACCACACTCTGTCATGGTTTTCAGTCAGAGAAAGCAAAAAAGAACCGTTTCGCTTTTCTTTTCTCCGCGGATTTCTTGTTCTTTATTTTGAAATATTCCCTTCCTTTAAATTTTTTCAACATTCAAGTAAGCGTAAGCAGAAAAGTCAACACTTAAAATCCGCACAAGTCAGAGATAAAACCTATCATTTTTGAATCTTTACTTTTAAACAATCTTAACTAAAAGCTTTGAATTCAAGCGGATTTTCTCCAACTTAAACGTGGGTATACCGCCGCCTAACTTTAGCTGCATCGGTGGGCGATATTTTGATTTTCCCCCGCAAATCAAAATTCGTTCACCAAATGCGGCGCACTCAAAGCGATTTTTTGGGTACTTTTGTATCAATCGACAAAAGTACCCCCAGCGGAGCGGACGGATAAAGAGATATAGTACACGGTGCGAATCAAAGAGATAGCATAAAGATAAAGACGGAGAAAGGAAAGCCCATTCGACAAAAGTGCCCCCAGCGGAGCGGACGGATAGAAAGATATAGTACACGGTGCGAATCAAAGCGACAACATAAAAAAATAAGCCGTAGCGTAGGAAATCACTCCCTCAGTCGGCAGAGCCGACAGCTCCCTCACAGGAGGGCGCCATAGAAAAGTGATTCAATAAATGTCCTGCTTCGGGAATTTCAGCCGACAGACAATAGTGCCCCCGGCGGAGCGGATGGGTGTAAATTTAAAAGAACCCCGTGCGGTTAAATGAACAACTTCAAAAAAAATAAGCCGTAGCGTAGGAAATCACTCCCTCAGTCGGCAGAGCCGACAGCTCCCTCACAGGAGGGAGCCAAAGAAAAGTGATTCAATAAATGTCCTGTTTCGGGAATTTCAGCCGACAGACAAAAGTACCCCCCGTGCGAGGAAGAACAACATAAATTTAAAGAACCTGCTTCACCGAAGCGATAACAATGAAGCAGCCCAAAACATAAAACAAAAAATATGCTTCCGACTTTTCGGCGGAGAAGAAAATAAATCGGGCTTTTACTAAAATTTATTTTTGATTTCCCTTGAAAAACCGAAAAAGTGTGATATAATTAAATCATATATAGTATTATTGCGGTAATTTGACCTTTTTTACATATATTTTGTACATTTCATTTCGCCGAAGGTTTTTCTTTTTTAAAGGTGCCTTCCGGCTTCAGAGAGAATTTTGAAAGACAAAGGATTTTTAAAAAGGGGAGAGGAGAGTTAATTTTGTCAGCAGATTTACATTGTCATACCAAGCTTTCCGACGGAACAATGGGCATTGACGACATCATCATTCTTGCAAAGAAAAGCGGCGTAACAACGCTTGCGATTACCGACCATGATTGCCTTGCCGGAACCGTCAGAGCAAAAATCATCGGTGAAAGGTTCGGGGTGACCGTCATTCCGGCGGTTGAACTCACCTGCACGGATAAAACCCGCAAAGGCAAAGCACATTTGCTTTGCTATTTTCCGGACAGCCCCGAAAGACTTGAAGGTCTTTGCAAGCGCAATTCCCTCATCAGAAAAAGCGCCGGAAAAGTCATGGCCGTAAGAGTTGCTCAAAAATTTCCCATAACAACCGAGTTCATCGTAAAATGTGCAACCGGCTCAACCAACATCTATAAGCAGCACATCATGCAGGCACTTTTGGAAAGCGGTTACACAACAACAATTTTCGGCGACCTTTTCCACTCGCTTTTCAGCCGAAACGGAAAGGACTGTGTCCTTGTTGAATCAACCTATCCTTCGCCGCAGGAAACCCTTGAGGCGATTCATGACGCAGGCGGAATTGCCGTTCTTGCCCATCCCGGTTTTTACAACAACTTTGAGCTTCTTGACGAGCTCATTCCCCTCGGCCTTGACGGCGTTGAGGTTTGGCACCCGGAAAATACTCCCGAACAGCAGGAATATCTCAAAAAGAAAGCGAAAAAGCATAAGCTTGTAATGACCGGCGGAAGCGATTTTCACGGCGGTTACAACGCTTACCCTGTTTGTCTCGGCGATTACGGTCCGGACGAAGAGGCACTCGCAAACCTTTTCAGTTACAAAGCAAAAATGAAAAGAAAACAAAAAAAGGTTGCGGCCGCAAAGGCATCGGCAGAATAAAAAAACAAAACGTTTTTCTGATTTTTTCACGGAGGTATCTTCAATGGCGGACGACGTAAGAATTTATAAAGCAAAAAAAGACGAGGAAGATTTTTCGGTCAATATTTCAACCGATATTGAAGCTCTCAACTCTCACCGTCAGAACGGAAACCTTCTGAAAGCGAAAGAGCTCGGAAAACGTCTTGCAACGCTGACTCCGCTCATTGACAGCACAGAGGAAGGCGCCCTTGCGGTTGACTTCAAAGAGCTTCTTGCGCCGAAGTTTCAGTCGCAGGATATTCTTTTTCAAATTAGAGTACTTATGATTTTTGCCGCAGAGTCGCTCCTTCAGCTTGAAATTCCGGCTCCTCAGCTTTCAACAACGGCAATCAACGCAATGCACGACACACTCAGAAAAGAACACGCGGGATTTTACAAAAACATTTCGGACGGTGCGGCTTTTACTTTTTACTATCTTGCAATGAAAAAAGGAAAAGACCTTGAAAGCGACATCGGCGAAGCGTTTTCAATGCTTTGCTCGGTGAAAAGGAACAGCGAAAGTTTCATTGACGCCGGAAAAATCGTTTGGAACACAGCCTGCGCAATCATTAAAAAGGAAATCGAAAACGCCCGGTTCGTTTTATAAACCGCATATAAAAATTCAAATTAAGGCGAAAGACACTTTGACTGCTCTTTCGCCTTTTTCGGTATCGGAGGAAACATTATATGACTGTCAAAGAAGTTCAGAAAATTCTTGAAGCGGAGGTTGTCTGCCGTGACGACCTTCTTGAAACCGAGGTTCACACCGCTTGCGGAAGCGACATGATGAGCGACGTTCTTGCCTTTGTCAAAGAGCAGGCCGTTCTTCTCACCGGACTCGTCAATCCTCAGGTTGTGAGAACGGCGGAAATGATGGATATGCACTGCATTGTTTTTGTCAGAGGAAAAAGGCCGGATCTTTCAATGATCAACCTTGCCGAAGAGCGTGACATGGTGATGCTTTGCACCTCGATGGAAATGTTCACCGCTTGCGGAAAACTTTATTCCGCCGGTCTGAGAGGAGGCAGCGGCGCGTAATGGAGTCCATAAAACTTCACTATGACGTTCCGGGGGATGATTTTACCCGCGCCGGTGCGGCATCCGGAGACGTGAAAAGAACGCTCAAACAACTCGGAATTTCGCCGTCGGTAACAAGAAACGTTGCCGTGGCAATGTACGAAGGCGAAATCAACATGGTTATCCACGCCGGCGGCGGCGAAATTGACGTTGAAATTGACGAAAACAAAATCAGCATTACCCTTTCCGACCACGGCCCCGGAATTGAAAACGTTGAACTTGCAATGAAAGAGGGCTATTCAACCGCACCGGACAACATTCGTTGCCTCGGCTTCGGTGCGGGAATGGGACTTCCGAACATTAAAAAATATACCGACGATTTTGTGATTGAAACCGAAGTCGGCGTCGGAACAACGCTCAGACTGAAAGTTAACATCATATAAATCACTTCCGTAACGCATGAAGCGTTGAACAAATGTTATATTAGGAGAAAAAATGGAGAATATTTTTCATTCGGTGCGCCTTGACGATGAAAAATGCCGGGGCTGCACGAACTGCATAAAACGCTGTCCGACGCAGGCAATCCGCGTCCGGAACAAAAAGGCATACATAATTTCCGACCGATGCATCGACTGCGGCGAATGCATCAGAGTCTGTCCGCACCACGCAAAGTATGCGGTCAGCGAACATTTTAACGAGCTTGTGAAATACAAATACCGTATTGCCCTTCCGGCTCCGGCGCTTTACGGTCAGTTCAATAACCTTGACAACGTTGATTACGTTTTGACGGGATTGAAAAGAATGGGCTTTGACGAAGTTTTTGAGGTTTCAAAAGCGGCCGAACTTGTCAGCGACGCCTCAAGACGGATGCTTGAAAACGGCGAGCTTCAGCGCCCGGTGATTTCTTCTGCCTGCCCGGCGGTTTTGAGACTGATCAGAACAAGATTTCCGAATCTGATTAAAAATATCCTTCCCCTTTTCACTCCCGTTGACCTCGCCGCAAGGCTTGCACGCAAGGCGGCGAAGAAAAAAACCGGTCTTGAAAGCAAAGACATCGGCGTTTTTTTCATCTCACCATGCCCGGCAAAGCGAACAGCAATCACGAACCCTCTGTGCTATGACGGCGGAATAATCAACGGTGCCTTTGCAATCAAGGACATTTATCCCGTTCTCGTCCAAACGATGGATAAGCTTTCCCCCGATGACATTGAACCTCTCGGAGACTCTGGAATAATCGGCGTCGGCTGGGCAAGCAGCGGCGGCGAAGCGGCAGGTCTTTTGAAGGAGCGATATCTTGCGGCGGACGGAATCGAAAACGTTATCAACGTTCTTGAAGAACTTGAAGACGAAAAGCTCAACGACCTTGATTTCATTGAACTCAACTGTTGCACGGGAGGCTGCGTCGGAGGAGTTCTCACCGTTGAAAATCCTTACGTTGCAAAGGCAAGAATTCAGCGCCTTCGGAAGTTTATGCCGGTTTCATGCAACCGCCTTCCTCATGATTTTCATATTGACCTCATGGGCTGGACGCATGAGCTGATGCCTTCTCCGGCGATGAAACTTGCGGACAACGTCATCAAAGCCATGCGCATGATGAGCGAACTGAAACGGATTGAAGACGAACTTCCGGGTCTTGACTGCGGAATCTGCGGCGCGCCGTCATGCCGTGCGCTTGCGGACGACATTGTTCGGGGATATGCGGAAGAAAATGACTGCATCTTTTGGGCGGCAAAGGAAAGCAACGAAGAAAGCCTTCCGGCTCCGTTCAGAAAGAAGGAGGTCCTTTCCGAAAAAACAAAAGCAACTTCAAACGACTTTGAAGAGAACTTTCTGAAAGACGAATAACTTAAAAAGAGGGAAAAATTATGCTTGTTAAAGATTTGAAAGCAGCGCTTTCGCTGACATCTCTCACAGACGGCGGCGATGAAAAAGAGGTTTTCGGCTGTTACTGCGGCGACCTTCTCAGTTGGGTAATGTCAAAAGCGAAGGAGGGTGACTGTTGGCTGACGGTCATGGGCAACATCAATGCCGTTGCCGTTGCCGTTCTCACCGATTGCGCCTGCATCGTTTTGACCGAAAACGCTCCGCTTGACGAAGACGCAAAAAAAAGAGCCGAGCTTGAGGGCGTTTCAATCCTCACAACCGAAAAAAACGCCTTTCAAATTGCGGCGGAATTTTCAAAAATACTCTGATGATATCTTAAAAAGCCGGTGAATCAAAACAATGGAAACCATTTCAAAAAAGGAACATAATCTCGGACGCATTCTTATTGCTTCAACCGCAATCCTTTGGGGACTTGCCGGAGTTTGCGTAAAATCAATAACGTGGAGCTCGTTTTCGCTGATGGCGGCAAGAAGTTTGATTTCGCTTCTCATGCTCGTTGCGGTCAAAAAGACCTTCAAAGCGAAGCTCACAAAAGCGAATATTTTCGGTGCGATTGCGATGAGCGCAACGGGAATTTTATACGTTGAGTCAATCAAACTGACAACGGCGGGAACGGCAATTGTTCTTCAGTACATTGCCCCGATTCTTGTTTTTCTTTATTCGGTAATTTTTCAAAAGCGAAAAGCAAAGCTCAGCGAGGCAGTGATTACCGTTGCGGTTTTCGGCGGCTGCGTTCTTTCGTTTGCAGACAGCCTTGACCCGACGAGAATTGCCGGAAACATTCTCGGACTTCTTTCCGGAGTGACCTTTGCGGCGCAAATCATTATCATGAACAGCGAAAACAGCGACAGCGACGACTGTCTTTATCTGAGCAATATCATGAGTCTTGTCTTCTGCCTTCCGTTCATTTTCTTTGACAAAAATCTTTCCTTTGACAAAACGAACATTGTTTGGATTCTTATTCTCGGAATTTTTCAATACGGCCTTGCAAACATTCTTTTCAGCCGCGGAATCAAACGTGTTGACAAAGTCGAAGGTTCGCTCCTTCTCACGATTGAGCCGATTTTCAATCCGATACCGGTTGCGATTTTCTGCGGCGAAAAGATGGGCAATCTTGCGATAGCCGGTTTTGCGGTTGTTGTTCTTTTCGTCACTCTTTACGGGCTTCTTCCGACGATTGAAGAAAAGCTCAACGCAAAAAACTGACGTGCTTTTTATGCACCGTTTCTTCCCGAAAAAGCGGAACACCGTTTCCGTTTTTTCGGGAAGATTTTTTTT
The DNA here is from genome assembly GCA_934561055.1 of uncultured Eubacteriales bacterium. Classification (GTDB taxonomy): domain Bacteria; phylum Bacillota; class Clostridia; order Oscillospirales; family Acutalibacteraceae; genus UBA6857. The sequence continues at coordinate 195,234 of CAKTFN010000002.1, read as the reverse complement.
GACGGTACTGATTTAAAAGGTGCTTTAACCGCACGGGTTTCTTTTATATTTATATCCGTCCGCTCCGCTGGGGGCACTTTTGTCGATTGATACAAAAGTACCCAAAAAATCGCTTTTTGGTACGCCGCATTTGTGACCGAAATCGGATTTGCGGGGGAAAATCCGATTATCGTTCACGATGCGGCTAAGGTTAGGTGGCGGTATACCCACGTTTAAGTTGGAGAAAATCCGCTTGAATACGAAACTTTCGGTTAAGATTGTTTAAAAGTAAATATTCAAAACTGATAGGTTTTATCTCTGACTTGTGCGGATTTTAAGCGTGAACTTTTCCACTTACGCTTACTTGAATGTTGAAAAACATAAAAGAAGGGAATATTCCAAAATAAAGAACAAGAAATCCGCGGAGAAAAGGAAAGCAGAAAGCGGTCTTTTTAGCTTTCTCTGACTGAAAATCATGACAGAGTGTGGTTTAAAGACAATAGAGGATTGGTGTTTTTGAAAAGTGAGATTAGCAGACGAAACCGTTGTAGCCGCATCGGAAGCCGATATTTTCCTTTTTCCCCCGCAAAAGGGAAATTCGGTTTCCAAATGCGGCGTACTCGAAGCGATTTTTTGGGTACTTTTGTATCAATCGACAAAAGTGCCCCCAGCGGAGCGGACGGATAGAAAGATATAAGGCACGGTGCGAATCAAAGCGACAACATAAAGAGAAAGACAGTAAAGAAAAAATCTTGCCTTTCAACCATTCAAGTACGAGCAAACAAAAAAGCACAGAACCAAAAAATCCGCAACAAGCAAAAGAAGATTCTTTCCTTTCGTAAACTTGCTTTCGCACAATCTTAACCGAAAGTTTCGTATTCAAGCGGATTTTCTTTTTCTAAACCGTGAGCTTAGAACGACCTGACCTTAGCCGCATCGGAAGCCGATATTTTCCTTTTTCCCCCGCAAAAGGGAAATTCGGTTTCCAAATGCGGCGTACCCAAAAGCGATTTTTTGGGTACTTTTGTATCAATCGACAAAAGTGCCCCCAGCGGAGCGGACGGATGTAAATTAAAAGATGAAACGTGCGGTTAAATGAACAACATAAAAAAATACACCGTAGCGTAGGAATTCCCTCCCTCAGTCGGCAGAGCCGACAGCTCCCTCACAGGAGGGCGCCAAAGAAACTCGTGCGGTTAAATGAACAACCTCAAAAAAATAAGCCGTAGTACAGGAAGTCTCTCCCTCACAGGAGGGCGCCAAAGAAATTTGATTCAATAATTGTTCTGCTTCGGGAATTTCAGCCGACAGCCAAAAGCACATCCGGCACAGCGGTCGGAGGTAAATTTAAAGATGAACCGTGCGGTTAAAGAACACACATAAATCGGTACAGAAAAAACAAAAAGCCGTAATCATCTTTGTTTTGGATTACAGCTTTGTTTCATTTATGCTTTTCTTGCTTCATTGATGCGCTTGAGGAAGAGCTTCGCCGTTTCGGTGATTGCAGTGTAATTCCCGTCCTTTGCCGCTCCGGTGAGACTTCCGCCCGCACCGAGCGCAACGGCTCCGGCATTGATCCAATCCGCCGCGTTTTCAACGCTGACGCCGCCGGAGGGCATCATCTGCGCCTGAGGAAGGGGGCCGTGGAGAGCTTTGATGAACTTCGGCGTTGCAATATCACCGGGGAAAATTTTGAGAATGTCTGCGCCGAGTTCGAGCGCCTTAACCGCTTCGGTCGGGGTAAAAACGCCGGGCATACAGGCGATTCGGTATCTCGCACAAAGGCGAAGAATTCTTTCGTCAAGGTGTGGAGAAACAACATACTGCGCACCGGAAAGAATTGCGATTCTTGCCGTTTCGCTGTCAAGAACAGTCCCCGCCCCGATAATGATTTCTCCCGAAGAAGCGTATTTGTCCGCCATGTGTTCGATAAGACGGTGTGCCTTCGGAACGGTGAAAGTCAGCTCGATTGCCGCAACACCGCCTTCAATGCAGGCTTCGGTGATTCTTTCGGCCTCTTCTTCGTTTTTTGCTCTGACAACGGCAACGAGGCCGCCTTCTTTGATTTTTGAAATTGTTTCAAGCTTGTCCATTTTTTATATTCAGTCCTTCCGGTTCCTTTTTGAAAGTTCGATTTCGGCAAGTCCGCCCTTTGAAGTTTCTTTATAGCGTGAAGAGATGTCTTTTCCGGTTTTGTACATTGTTTTCACAACGTCGTCGAAGGAAATTCTCCGTGTGTTTGAAAGGAAATTCGCAAGCGAAAGCGCATTGATTGCTCTCATTGCGGCAACAGCGTTGCGCTCAATGCACGGAATTTGAACAAGGCCGCAAACCGGGTCGCAGGTAAGACCGAGCATATGCTCCATCGCAACCTCGGCGGCATACTCGATTTGGCCGAGACCCATTGAAAAAAGTTCGCAGAGAGCGGCGGCAGCCATCGAACAGGCCGTTCCGATTTCCGCTTGGCAACCGCATTCCGCACCGCTGATTGAAGCGTTCGTTTTGACGAGGTTTCCGATGATTCCGCCGGCGGCAAGCGCACGGAGAATTTGTTCGTCGGAAAAGCCGCGCTTTTCCTGCATATACCTGAGAACGGACGGAACAACCGCACATGCGCCGCAGGTAGGAGCCGTGACGATGATTCCGCTCGCCGCATTTTGCTCACTGACCGCAAAGGCGTAAGAGCAAACAAGGCGGTTTTCCTTCGTTGTGTCGCTTTCGTCAATATGCGTTTGATTATAAAGGAGCTGAGCCTTCCTTTCAACCTCAAGTCCGCCGTCAAGGATTCCTCTTGTTGAAAGGCCGTCGTGAATCGACTGTTTCATTGTTTTCCAAACGAGCGCAAGGTAATTTTTGATTTCTTCGCCCTCGTTTTCAAAGACGTAATCGCTCAGTCTGATGTTCTTTGAAAGGCAGTATTCCGAAATTTCGGCAAATGAGCTTTCCTTGTAAACCTGCCTGTGCTTTGCAACCTCACTGCCTTCGACAACAATGTTTCCGCCGCCGACGCTCATGATTCGTGCAAAGCCGATTCTTTTTCCGTCCTTTTCGGCGTAAAAATCCATCGTGTTTTCGTGCGGAAGCGGAAAGTCGGGCATACCGGCAAAAATCACACGGGTTTCTGTCGGCGCAAACGCGTCAATAATCGCAACGTCCGTTTTGTGGCCTTTTCCGGTGTCGGAAAGCGAACCGTAAAGATAGGCGACGTATTTGTCTGCGTCGGGATATTTCGCTTTAAAAAGGCGGGCGGCTTTGTCCGGCCCCATGGTATGAGAGCTCGAAGGGCCGCGACCGATTTTGTAAAGATGTTTAAGTGACTCCATAAAAAGCGACCTCAATTCTGTTTTTCAACCATTTTATACTCGTTTTCATAGTACTTGAAAAACGGGCAGTTATATTCGGCGTCAAGGAAGCGAGCGGTTTCGTCTTCGTCGAAAGAAACGTTGCAGTAATAAACTTCCTCTTCTTCGTCGTAAAGATTATGCTCGCAAAATTCGCAGCTGTTGTTGCTCATATTTTTCCCTCTTTTTAAAAAAATCTCTTCTTTTTTTATCATATCATTTCGGGCTTTTCTTTTCAAGAGAAGTGCGGTTAAAAAGAGAATTCTTTCAAAAATTTTTCCGCTTTTTCCGGGAAGGAAACCGAGCCTTGAACGATTCCGTTCCTTCCGCCGCCCCGACCCGAAAGAACTTTGTTGAACTCTTTGCAAAGAGCCGAAAGGTCAAAACCCGTTTTTGAAATGATGACATAACGTCCGCCGTTTTCTCCGAAGAGGACGGCCGCAAATTCTTCGGCTTTTTCCGAAAGGCTGTCGGCGAGTGTTCTCGCTTCGTTCATGTCGTCCGTTTCGGAAAGAACAACAATTCTTTTTCCGCCTTCAACGCTTTTTGCTTTGAGAGCCGAAAGCTCTTTTTTGAGTGCGGAAACCTCGGCGGAAAGGGCGGCTCTTTCGTCTTTGAGCTTTTGAACCATTGAAAAGGTTTCCGTCTCTTTTGTGACGAGGAGGTTGCTGACGAGATAATTTTGCATGAGCTTTTCTCTTGCGTCGGCAATGTTTCTTTCGCCGCAAAGGATAAAAAGTCTTGTTCCGCCGCGGTGGCGTTCGCTTTTCACAACGCGGAACGAGCCGATTTCACCGGTGCGTTTGACGTGCGGTGCGCAGCAGGCGCAAACGTCAACGCCGGGAATTTCAACAATGCGAAGAGGACCGTCGATTTCCTTTTTACTGCGGTAGGCAAGAGTTTCAAGTTCTTTTTTCGACGGATAGTAAACCTTAATTTCAAGGTCTTTCCAAATTGCTTCGTTGACAAGAGTTTCAACTTTACGGATGTCGTCGTCGCTCAGTTCACCGCTTGTGTCGATTGTTACAAAGTCGCTTCCGAGGTGAAAACCGACGTTTTCAAAGCCAAAAAGAGAATGTACGATTCCGGAAAAAATATGCTCTCCCGTGTGCTGCTGCATATCGGAAAAACGCTTTTTCATGTCAACTTTTCCAAAAATTTCGGTTCCGACCTGCAATTTCTCCACGTTTTCAACATTGTTTTTCACGATATGTGTAATTTTTTCTCCTTCAAGCCGAACGTTTTCAACATATGCTCCGCCGAGAAAACCGCGGTCGCTCGTTTGCCCTCCGCCCTCGGGGAAGAAGGCGGTACGGTCGGTTTCGACATAGGTGTAATTTTCATCTTTGTAAAGCGATATGACTTTACATGTGAATTCTGTGACGTAACTGTCAAGGTCATAAAGTTTTTCGGTCATGATTATGTAAGTTCCTTTCGGATTGGATTTTTGCGGTATTCATCGAGGAATGTGAAGGTTTTCCGGATGGTTAAATCAAGAATCCGAAGCAGTCTCGATAAAAGGAATACGCAAAAGTTATCTCAACTTTTTAGTGAAAAGTAATTATTAATAATCAAAATCACCTGCTGTCATGCATTGCATAACAGCAGGCTTTTTTATTTTTTTCAGCTGAGTTTGTGGATGAAAAGTCCGCTGAGAAGTTTCGGTTCAAACCATGTTGATTTCGGCGGCATAACTTTTCCGGCGTCGGCGATGTCCATGAGTTCGTCGAGAGAGGTCGGGAACATTGAAAATGCAATTTTCATGTCAAGCGAGCATCTTCTTTCAAGTTCGCCGAGACCTCTGATTCCGCCGACGAAGTCAATGCGCTTGTCGGTTCTCGGGTCCTTGATGCCGAAAATCGGGTCAATGCAGTTGTTTTGAAGGATTGAAACGTCAAGTCTCAAAACGGGGTCGTTTTCGTCAAAACTTCCGTCCTTCGCTTCAAGTTTATACCACTTTCCGCCGAGATACATTCCGAAAGTGTGGCGTTTTTCGGGACGGTATGCGCCTTCGCCGTCAAAAGCTTCAACGGAAAATTTTTCCGAAAGCTTTTTCATGAAATCTTCTTCGTTCATGCCGTTCAAATCCTTGATTACACGGTTATAATCCATGATTGCAAGTTCGTTTTTCGGGAACGCGACGGCGAGGAAAAAGTTGAACTCTTCGCTTCCGTCGAAGTTTGGAAACTGCTCACGCCTTTTGAGTCCGACCTTGACTGCGGAAGCGCAGCGGTGGTGGCCGTCGGCAATATACAGAGAGTCGATTTTTGAAAACGCTTCGGCAATTTTTTCGTTCGTTTCCCGGCAGTCAATCACCCAAACGGTGTTTTGAACGCCGTTTTGTTCAAAGTCATAAACCGGAGAGTGGCTTTCCTTCCAATCGGAAACGGTTTTGCCGATGAAGTCGTCTTCGCGGTATGTGAGGAAAATCGGACCTGTGTTTGCGTCGCAGTAATCAACGTGGTTGATTCTGTCCTGTTCTTTGTCCGCACGGGTGAACTCGTGCTTTTTGATTGCACCGTTTATGTAATCGTCAATGCTTGCACAGCCGACGAGACCGGTCTGCGCTCTACCGTCCATGATTTGACGGTAGATGTAAAAGCACGGCGTTTCATCCTTTTTGCAATGTCCGTTTTCGACGAGCGAATCAAGGTTTTCGCGAGCCTTGAGATAAACTTTTTCGTCATACGGGTTGATTGAAGGGTCAAGGTCAATTTCCGCCTTGTCAACGTGAAGGAAGGAAAGGGCGTTGCCTTCAACCATATTTCGTGCTTCCTCACTGTTCATTACATCATATGGAAGGGCGGCGATTTTTTCAGCATCCTCCGGAATCGGACGGATTGCATTAAAAGCCTTAAAAACAGCCATTTTTGAAAACCTCTTTTCTTTTTTCGGTTCGGCCGAAAATATTTTTATATTTATTTTATCTGCGCCGATTCACTTTGTCAAGCTAAAGCGTGTATAAAATCAAAGACTTTGGTAAAAAATAGAGTTGAACTTTATATTAAGGCGGTGAAAAATTTGTCCGTTTCAAAAGACGAATATTCAAATCTTGCAAAAAGATTCTCACCCGGCTCGCCCGTTTTTGCCGACTGCGTGAAAGCTTTTGCGGTCGGCGGACTAATTTGCGCTTTTGCCGAACTTTTGACCTTCCTTTTTTCAAAGACCTCAATGACGCTTGAAGAGGTGAAAGCTCTTGTCCTTGTGATCATAATCGCAATCACGGCGATTCTCACGGGATTCGGCGTTTTTGACAAAATTGCGAAGCATGCCGGTGCCGGAACGGCCGTTCCGATTACGGGGTTTGCAAATTCGATTGTTTCCCCGGCGATGGAGTTTCATTCCGAGGGGTTGATTCTCGGAACGGCGGCGAATATGTTCAAGCTCGCCGGACCGGTTATTGTTTTCGGGTGCGGAAGTGCGGTTCTTTACGGCCTCATCGTTTTTGTTTTTAAGTTGTACTGATTATAAGGAGAAAAAGAAAAATGGCAACACGAAAAGGAAAAACAATCTTCCTTGAAAAGAAGCCGAGGATAATCGCAAACGCTGCGGCCGTCGGAAAAAAGGAAGGCGAAGGGCCGCTCGGAAAGGAGTTTGACCTCGTTTTTTCCGACGATAAGCTTGGGCTTCCGTCTTGGGAAAAAGCAGAAAGCGAACTTTTGAAGCGTGCCGTTGAAAAAGCTCTCTTGAATGCGGCAACGGAAAAAAATGAGGTTGACGCAATTTTTTCCGGTGACCTTCTTGACCAATGCATCGGCTCATCATTCGGATTGAGAAGCCTCAGAATACCGGTTTGCGGCCTTTACGGTGCCTGTTCGACAATGGCGCTTTCGCTTTGCATTGCGTCGCTTGCGATTGAAACGGGAGGTTTTGACTGCTGCGTTGCGGCAACCTGCTCCCATTTTTGCTCGGCGGAAAAGCAGTTTCGTTATCCGCTTGAATACGGCGGTCAGCGTACTCCGACGGCGCAATGGACGGTTACGGGCGCCGGTGCGGCGGTACTGAAGGATTCAAAAAAGAGCGCAAGCCCGTATATAGACAAAATTCACCTCGGAACAATCTGCGACCTCGGAATCACCGACGCAAACAACATGGGGGCGGCTATGGCTCCCGCGGCGAAGAAAACAATTACCGATTTTCTTTGCGACACGGGAACTTCGCCTTCGGATTATGACATGATTTTGACGGGCGACCTCGGAAAAGTCGGGAGCGACCTTCTCAAAGAATTGATGCTTCGGGAGGAAGGAATTGACCTTTCCTCGGTTCATAACGACTGCGGACTTTTGATTTTTGACAGAGAGGAGCAGGACGTTCATGCCGGCGGCTCCGGTTGCGGATGCAGTGCAAGCGTTCTTTGCTCGTATATTCTCAACCGTTTCAGAAACGGCTTTTTCAAAAAAGTTTTGTTCGTTGCAACGGGGGCGCTGATGTCACCGGTTTCATCCCTTCAGGGAGAAAGCATTCCGGGAATCGCTCATGCGGTTCTTATCAAAAGCGATAATAATTAACTCATAAAAGGAGAATTTGAAAATGAAAGCTCTTTCCTGCGTAAAATTCTTCATGTGCCTTATGAAACTCAACAGATGCCTTTACACTTTGAAGAAGATTCTTGCCGTAATGCTTGCCGTTGCGGCTCTCGGAGCGGCTGTCTGTTTCCTTACGGACAACAAGAAGTGCGTCGAAAAATGCATTTCAAAAATCAAGGCGGTGATGTAAGGGTGGAACTTTTTCTTGCTCTTTGCAAAGCGTTCCTCGTCGGCGGACTAATCTGTGTGGCAGGCCAACTCCTCGTTGACCTGACGAAACTCACGCCCGGAAAAGTTCTGGTACTTTTTGTTGTTTGCGGAGTTTTGCTCGGTGCGGTCGGCTTTTATGAACCGCTTGCAAAATGGGCCGGAGCCGGAGCTACTCTTCCGCTCACCGGATTCGGATATAGCCTTGCGAAGGGAACAAAAGAAGCCGTTGCCGAAAAGGGACTTTTGGGCGTTCTTGACGGACCGCTTGCCTCGGCGAGCGTCGGTATAATGGCGGCGGTTGTTTCCGGTCTTGTTGTTTCGGTTTTCGCCCGACCGAAGGGAAAATGAAAAAAGAATGAATGGTCAATATACTCAATAAGCGACAACAGCGGCCGCTTTTCGGCAACCGCTGTTGTTTTATATTTGAAAATCATTGCCGAAAATCACGGAATTTCCCGCACCTATCGCCTCGCCCTCGGCTCGTTGCCCCGTCGGCGAAAACAGTCCGCCGGACTGTTTTCTTCCGTCGCTTTGCTCCTCCCTCCTCGTTCTCGTCCCTCTTGCGTGTAAAATATTAAAATGCACAAAAAAATAAAAGCTCCGGTTCAGACAACCGAAGCTTTTATTTTGGCGCGCCAAGAGGGACTCGAACCCCCGACCTTTTGGTTCGTAGCTGTATTTTTTATGTTTTTCCGCATATTCACAAAGTGCCGAAAACGCCCACCACACAACGGTTTGAAGCGTTTTATGCTTCACGGCGTTTCCTTGCGTATACGTCGGTTTTCACGAAAATAAACACCAAATAAACACCAAAATCGGGTCTGATTATTCGCCCTCATGAGGGCAACTTTGCTCATGCGAACACGCATGTGTAACCATGTCAGGTTGACCGTTTTACTTGTCAGAATGTTCCGCAAGCATTTTTTTGACTTCTTTGTCAAAATCGGAGTCTATTTTCTGAGTTTTGTTAAATTCGTCATATTCTGCTTCGGCTTTGCGTCTTGCTTCACGTCCGGAAATCCGTCCTTTATCGGGAAGAATATCATAACGGCGAAAAGCAAGAAATTCATTGACACTTTCTGCAAATTCTTCCATTGTGAAAGTGTTTTCTCTTTCAATCAAATCTTCAATATAATCAAAGTAGCCGGTCACCGCCCGTTCAAGCTGCCGTATCTCTTTTTCGTTGAGGTAGTTTTTTGCAATGCGCACATCAGATTTAAGAATACGCCCCGCAGGAGCGTTTTTCCATGTTTTTAACCCCATGTGCGGTTTTGTTCTGTCTGCACCCGAATGAACAATTTCGGCAGCAGTATGCCCGGTTATTGCAAAGTGAAACTTGTTTTGAACCATTGCATAGAAATCTTTAGTGATAGCGGCATTTTTGTCATAATCAATGCTGCACTCTGCAAATATATCGGTTATTTGTTGCCAAATACGCCGTTCGCTTGCACGAATTGAACGAACGCGTTCAAGAAGTTCACGGAAATAATCCGTTCCGAAAGCGGTCTTGCCTTGTTTGAGCCGTTCATCATCAAGAACAAAGCCCTTTTTTATGTACTCTTTCAAAACACCGGTTGCCCAAATACGAAACTGCGTTGCGCGATATGAATTAATACGATAACCGACGGAAATAATTACATCAAGATTATAAAAATGTGTATTGTACGGTTTGCCGTCTGCGGCAGTTGTCAAAAAATCCTTGACAACTGATTGTTCGTTCAATTCGCCCTCTTTAAAGCAATTGTTAATATGGTAGCTAATATTTTGTTTTGTTGTTTTGAACAGTTCAGCCATTGATTTTTGAGTCAACCAAAGTGTTTCATCACCTATAACGGCGTTAACTGTTACATCTTCTTCGGCTGATTTATATATAAGAAAACGAAATTCATTATTCATACACTAATTTTCTTCTTTCTGCCCTCATGAGGGCAACTTTGCTCATATGCGTAAAAAGTTCAAGTTTTGTTAGACTCATTTTCAACTGTCTCTTGTTTTGAAATGTTGCAATATGGACAATCAATAACAGTATAACCAACTTCTTGATATGCTATTTTTTCAGCCATATCATAATTTACAAAGTATGCCTTATCCATTTCCCATTCAACCAAACGTTCAAATCTTTTAACATCATTCGGCAGTCTATATTTACCTGTATCATTACAATATCTACAATTCATATTAATTCTCCTGTCTTAATATTTATAGTTATTTGTTGTTGTCGCGCTCGACCGTTTCGTCTATTGCGCGGTTTACAAAGCTGTTAAGGCTTTCTCCCTTGCTTTGTGCGTGAGCCTTTAAAACGTCCTTTTTGCCCTTAGGAACAACTATACGCAAACTGTCGTAGTTTTCGGCGTTATATTTGTTCTTCGCCTTGGTGCTTGCTTTTCCCTCTGCCATAAAAACAACCTTTCCCACTTGACATTGAAAAATCAATGTGCTAAAATGAATGTGCAAAAGGAACGGCTTTAGCTGTTCTGCTTGTTCACGAGTTATATTTTTATAACCGCTTCTGTGTTGGCAGACACAGGGCGGTTATTTTTTTATGTTCTTTATGACTTCGCACATTGCAACAAGCAAGATAATCAAGAGCACTGTTTCCGTCAAAACATATCACCCCCTTTTTGAGGGAGTCAGAACAACCGCCGCCGTTCCTACGCTTTATATTATATCACGTATCTATACCTTGTACAAGTATAAAAATGTACAAATATACTTGTACAAGTTTGTCTATTGTGCCTATTGAATATACTTGTACAAGGTGATATACTGTACTCACAACAACGGAACAGGGCAAAAGAAAACGCCCTCATGAACCGAATAACATTCCATGAGGGCAAGGTTTTTTAACCTTTGTTGGGCAAAGTTATTATACCGTTTCCTGCGTTGAAAATCAATATAAAAGGAGTATTTTTATGAACAAATTAACCGAAATCTGCGTTCAAATTTCCGACGCGCTGCTTGAACTTCAAGTCGAAAGGGAACACGCTGAAACTTTCAATAGCATATTGATAAATGATGTTGTTGAAACGTCTGCAATTGAATATCCCTATGAAAAAAGCGTAGCAAAAGCAATGGTGTGTTCAATGTATGACTCTTTAGTCAAGATTGACGAAGCGGCAATTTGGCTCGGAAACCTGCTTTCAGAACTTAAAGCTATGGCAAAAGACCAAAAATAAAGGAGTACAAAAACATGGAAAAAATACTTGTCAACGAAACGATTAAGGACAATTTAAACAACGTCGAAAAAGAAGTAGAAAACGCAGCACTTGAAATTTTTCATTCACAAACATTTTGCAAGTTGATAATTGACTACATTTTGCCGGTCATTAATGTTCCAGAGGTTGCATTTTTGGAAGCTGTCGCTTCTGCAGCTTTGAATAGTTGTAATGAAATCGAAAAAAGTTATTATAATGTGTCTCGTAAAATTTACAATATTTCAAAAGAAATCGAAAAAGAGCAAAGCGTAGCAGTATGAAAAATAAAGAAGCTGCGCCGCCGAAAAAAACTAATACCATGCCAAGCATAAACATATGCCCTCATGCGTTCAGAAATGAATTAATGAGGGCGTTTCTCTTGTGTTTGCCCTCATAAGACGCTTTTTCCTTATGCGTACGTAACCGTGTCCGGAAACCCTTAAGAACTCTACTAATAACCAATGAAGAACCTTACAAAACCTGACATTCTCTCGCGTGCGCGCGCGTAACCATGTCTCGGAGCGAGGGCGCTCATTGCAAACTGAGCGATGACATTCTCTCGCGTGCGCGCGCGTAACCATGTCAGCAAACCTAAATAAATTTCAACATTTTTCATCATGAGGGCGTTTTTGCGCGTATTCTCTTATCTTTTCAGCTTTTTCAACAAGTCTTTCAACACTGCTGCATTGCGTATTCTTCCAAGATTGAAGCCCTGTTGCCGAGTAAAGGTTTAAGCCGAGATATTCAATGCCGAATGTCCTCAAATCGTTGTCTTTTCTTAATGCCGTCAGTGCCTTTTTTGCGTTTTTGCGCTCCTGTTCGTTCAAAACGGGGGCGCTTTCGTCTTTCAGATACTTTTTCCGTATAGCTTCGCCCTGTAACTGCGGCAGCCGTGCAATAGCTTTTTCAACTTCATCATGAAGCTGTTCAAAGTCTGCCTTATATTCAATCTGTTCTAATGGCTTTTCGGCTTTTTCATCTTCAACCGTATCAATGATGGCGAGTTCGTCAGAGTCGCTCTTAATGCTCTTTATCGGTTCATCAAGGCTTTCGCAGCAGTTCAAAAGGTTTTTATATGCCGCCGACCTGTTACCCTCTATTCCGCCGTTTATGAGGGCTTTCATGCGGTTTTTGAAAAGAAAATGAAAATATGTAGTGAACTTGAAGCCTTTTTCTTCGTCATAAGCCTTTACCATATCAGTGAGTACAAAAAAGCAGCTTTGAATAATGTCCTCAAATTCAACACCTGCCGAAGCGCACCGTTCGGCGTTGCCGTAATAGAACCGTCGGGCGAATTTATACATCAACGCCTTTGTGTTTTCCCATAATTCGCCGTATAACTCGCTTTTGCCTTGTTTGATTAAGATTGCCAATTCCTCGTTGCACATCAAAAACGCCCTCTTTTTCTCTTGAATATGCACCAACAAAGGAAAATCAGCCGTTTAGTCTTTGAGTTTTGCTTCTATGTACCTTATACACGCTATTCTTACGCCGTCCTCGGTGTTTCCACCGCCGAGAAGCAGCGCTGTTTTTGCCCACTTTTCGCCCTTGATATAGCGAAGAAAAAACGCTTGTTGCAAAAAGCCGTCCTCAATATCTGCAATAAATCGTTCTCCCTCGTATAATTGAGTCTTGCATTTCTGTATTCTGCTTTCATACGTCTTTATTAATTCAACACATGAGGGCGAATTATCGCCGCTACTCTTCAATTCTTCAAGTCGTTTTGTGTGGTTTTCAATCTGTTGCGGAAGATATCGCAAATTTTTAAGTGTCTGAACTGTCAAAATATCGGTTCTCCTTTCCGGATATGCTACTCTCTTAAAGACCGAACAAATGTTCGTTATCTAAAACAGTAACTCATTGTTATTAAAATGTGCTTGCTTCTTGAAGTCCGAACAAATGTTTGTTCTTTAAAACGGGAAAATCTTGAAAAAACTTTCATTTCTAAAAAATTTTATGAATTTGTGGGTGCAGTCGGTGGGGAAGAAAAAGAAAAAAGCAAAATTAACATGACCGGGGGATATATTCGCCCTCATGAGTGATTATTTCTTGCGTGTACGCCCTCATAAGCGGCGATTATCCCCTTGTCAGCGGCTCTTTCTCCTGTCTTTTGCCGTTCTGCTTTGTCGAAAGGTTATAGCATATACCAAGCCTTCAAAAATCGACCTAAGCCGATTTAAAAAATTCGCTGTGCATGGCTTGCTCTTTACTTCTTCCGGTTCTTTCTTCGTGCCTTTTTCGCTGCGTTTTTGTTCTTTTTAGGCTTCTTTCCGCAATATCTGCGTGGTTTTTGGTATGTTTTCGGCTGTTCTTTGAACCATTCAAAGCAATTCATACCGTTGTGCCGTGTGTAATAGTAGCAGCAATAAGGCTTGCCCATGCAGTCTTCGGTACTTTGAAAGCTACTTTCAACAAGGTTATAGCTGCCGTTTTCGGTGCCGTATGTGCTTTCCGGTGCTTCGTGAAACTCCGGCTCTGTTATCTCTTTTACAATGATTTGCGGCTCTGTGAGGTTGTGGGAACGGTTATAGAGTTGCTTCATTGCCGGTCTGCTGCCTTTCGGCATTGTCAAATATCCTGCAAGCCTTTTGTGATAATCGTCGCTCCCGTCGATTACTTCGACTTTATACCAACCGAAAAACCAACACCAATAGAGCGCGCCTTTGATGTTTGAACACCGATTGATTATTAAATGGTGGTGTATTCTGTCTGTTCCTCGTCCTCGCTCTGTTTTGCTTATGTAACGAAACGGAATACCGGCTTTTTTATATAACGCCCTCATATTCCGAAGAAAATAATCAAGTGTCATTCTTGCTTCTTCTTCCGTCGGATTATCGCCCTCATATGTGAGCGTAATAAAATAATCACCCGTGCCGAAGTTTTCGGAAATGAGCCAACCAAGATTTTTGGTTGCCTGTCTGAGGTTGCAAGCCGCCTGTGCTTCTGTGGTGGGTTTGCAGCGGTTACAACGGTCAGAAGAAACCGCCGAACCGAGCGCATATTTGTATTCTTCAATGCTGTTTTTGGTAACAACAGTCTTTTTAAAAAAGCGTGTATTATTCATTTGTTTTGCCCAATATTGTTTTATCAAAGGTTAAAAACAAGCGGACGGCATTAATCGCCGCCCGTCTTTTGCCGTTTCTGCGGCTTATTTATACCAACCTTGATATTTTTACCTTTCTGCCCTCATGGGCGTTATTTTCCTCATATGAGGGCGAATTAAGCAGCTCAAAAAATGTATCAAGGTTTATAAGGCGTTTATTACCAACGCTTACAACGGGGATTTCTCCCTTGTTAACGGCTGCTCTCAATGCTCTTAGCGTGTACGCCGTGTTCGGGTCTGCCTTTTTAAGTTCTCGGAACGCTTCGGGAACGGTTCTCATTCTCGGTACTGTCATAATCACGCGCTTTTCCTTCCTGAAATTTCATCAATGAGGGCATAGATTTTACTTTTTTCGTCTTCGGATAACTCATATCGGAGTTTTCGCATTAATGTCATGTCGCATATATGAAGCCCGTCAGCGACCTGCCAAAGAAAGACTTTTTTCTCTTTTGCATACGATTTAATGTCATTGTTAGCCATTTTTGAACGCTCCTATTAATTAATAATTGACAAGTAACAACATTAGTGATATATTTGTGTTGCTGCTTATCGTGACATTTATATTATACTGCCTATTTTTGTAAATGTCAACACAATTTGCAGCAAGTTTTAAAAAATCAACAAAAATGCGCAGGAGTGAACACAATGGATACAATGGAATATTTTTCAGAACGTCTGAAAAAACTAAGGGAAGAAAAAGGAATAAGTCAAACCGAACTCGGTGAAGCCTTGGGAATTTCACGCAGCAGTATAAGTTTTTATGAAAAATCCGAGCGCGTGCCGGATATTGAATTATTGTCTGATATGGCGCGCTATTTTGAAGTTCCGGTTGATTATCTTCTTGGTCTTTCAAATGCAAAAAGCACCAATGAGCCGGAATTAAAAGCCATATGTGATTATACGGGATTGAGCGAAGAAGCAGTGAAAAATTTGCATTGTGATTTAGAGGGTTCAATACCGTATTGTTTAGGCTTTGCCAGAATAATAGATAAAATTATTTGTTATCCCGAATTACCTAAAGCCATTCTCAAGTACGGTAAATGTGTAAAAAGACTTTCATATTACAGCAAACTTTTGTCAGCTATTATTGAAAGTGACTTTAATGTTGATTTCGCATATATGGTAGACATAAACAACGAGTTTCATAAATTTAACACAGAAACAAGATATGCACGTTTTGAAGTGACAGAAGCGCTTCAAGTTTTTTTGAAAAAGACGTTTGAAACTTACGAATTATCACCGGAAAAGATTTTAGCGCTTGTAAAAGCATTTGAAAGCTCGGAATTATCACAAAAAGAATTTTTGACATTTTTAATGAAGCATAGGAACTTAAACAAAGAAGGTAATACCAATGGCAACGATAACGAAACGGAATAACACCTATAAAATAACCGTCTCTGCCGGGTATGACATAGACGGAAAACAGATACGAAAACATAAAACATGGAAACCCTCGCCCGGTATGACTGCAAAGCAGATTGAAAAGGAAGTTAACCGTCAAGCCGTCCTGTTTGAAGAACAGGTGCAAAACGGAACATATCTTGACGGCTCAATAAAGTTTTCAGAGTTTGCCGAGCAATGGTTTGAGTCATACGCAAAAGAGCAACTGAGGGCAAAAACGATTGAACAATATACCGCCCTCATAGAAAGAGTAAATCAATGTATCGGGCATATACGCCTTGACAGGCTTCAACCGCAGCACCTTATTAATTTTTACAAAGAACTTGCAAAGGACGGTATACGGCACGATACAAAGTATCGCTGTCTGATTGACCTTAAAGAATACCGCAAAGCAAAAAAGTTGAAGAAAAAAGACCTTGTGAACCTTTCCGGTGTTGCAGAGTCAACCTTTGACGCAGCGGAAAACAAAAAGAACGTTTCAAAGGAAACTGCCGCAAAAATAGCCGAAGCAATCGAAAAGCCGCTTGATGAAGTATTTGAACCGATAGGCAAAACAAATTTGTCAGACAAAACAATACAGCTTCACCACACGCTTATTTCGTCTATTTTAAGCACTGCCGTTGAATGGCAGATTATAACCTCTAACCCTTGCCAAAGAGTAAAACGCCCGAAAGTACGCCAAAATACGCCCTCATACCTTGACGAAGAAGAGACAAGAAGAATGTTAGAACTTCTTGAAAATGAGGGCATACAGCAAAAAACGATGATATATCTTCTTGTTTTCCTCGGTTTAAGGCGCGGCGAACTTGTCGGCTTAAAATGGAGCGATATTGATTTTGAAAACAATACCGTAAACATTGACAGGACGGTAATCTATTCACCCGGAAAAGGCGTTTATGAAAGCGACACCAAAACGAACACATCACACCGAACGGTTAAAGTTACGGCTTTTATTACACAGCTTTTGAAGCAATATAAAGCATGGCAAGCCGCCGAACGACTCAAAGTCGGTGACAAGTGGAAAGACAACGGTTTTGTTTTTACAAGAACAACAGGTGAGCCGCTTCGCCCCGATTATGTGACTTCATGGTTCAAAGACTTTGCAAGAAAAAACAATCTGCCCGAAGATATCCATATCCATTCATTGAGACACACAAACGCAAGCTTACAAATTGCCGCCGGAACACCGTTGACAACCGTTGCTCACCGACTCGGACACGCCAACGCAAGCACGACAACAAAAATTTATGCACACTTTATCAAGTCTTCTGATGAAGTTGCGGCAGAAGCAATACAAGACATGCTCATGCCCGTGAAAAAAGCCACATAAGCCCTCATGAGGGCAAAAAATAAGCTGACAGCAACCGCAAAAGGAAACTGTCAGCTTTTTATATATCCATGAAAAACAAGACACAATTTTTATATCCAAACACACACCGTAAACACCAAAAAATTAACCAATAAACACCAAATAAACACCAAACGCCCGTTTTAAGGCGTTTTTGAAGCACCGAAACAGACAAAGAAAAAAGCCGAAAGCCCTTGAAAATAAAGGCTTTCAGCTTTGGCGCGCCAAGAGGGACTCGAACCCCCGACCTTTTGGTTCGTAGCCAAACACTCTATCCAGCTGAGCTATTGGCGCATTTGTTTTTGCCAAAGTATACTATCACAAAGGTCGGAAAAAGTCAACCCCTTTTTCAAAAGATTTGAAATTCTTTTGAAATTTCTCCCGATGAAGCTTTAGAAGAACGAAAAGAAAGCATTTTTCAAAAACAAAAAAATAAGTTCAAAAACATATGCCTCAACCTTCTTAAATTTTATTACATTATAGTAATTACATATCCGGTTTACAAAATATTCATAATGTTTTGCTATAATTCAGAAAATGGCTATTTATGCCTTGAAAGAAGCAATTGTTTTGCTGTCGCGTGTAGACTTTTAAATTTTGTTAAACGGGGAGGTTCGGTTTTGAAAAAGGTACTTTCTTACATAAAACCGATCAAAGGAACCGCTGTTCTTTCAATGATTCTTGTTCTTCTTGCGCAGGGAATGACACTTGTGCTTCCGATGCTTATGTCGCAGATTATCAACGTCGGAATTCAAAACAAAGACCTTGATTACATTAAACGCGTCGGACTCATTATGATTGCCGTTTCCGCCCTCGGCGTCGGAATCTCGGTTCTCAGCAGTTATTACTCGAGCAAAACCGCAACCTGCTACGGAAAAATTCTCCGTGAAAAAATCTTTTTGAAGGTTGAAACTCTCTCGCAGGCGGATATCGACCGAATCGGGACTCCGTCGCTCATCACACGCTGCACAAGCGACGTTCAGGTTATGCAGGATTTTGTTTTGCAGCTCATCAGAATCATTATCGCTTCGCCGATTATGCTCGTCGGCGGAACGTTCATGGCATTTTTTCTCAACGCAAAGCTCGCAATGATCATTTTCGCAATCATTCCGGTTATCGCTCTTCTTGCTTTCGTTGTTGTCAAACTCGTTATGCCTCTTTTCAAAAAGCGTCAAAAGCTCACCGACGAGGTGAACCGCTATCTGCGTGAAAAACTCACCGGAATCCGTGTTATCCGTGCTTTCAACCGCACCGATTTTGAAGACAGGGTTTTTTCGGAAAAGAATCTTCTTCTTTCGGGTCTTGTGATGAAATTTTCAAGAATTATGGCTGTTTTGCTCCCGGTTTGCATCGTGCTAATCATTATGGCGCTTGATCTTCTCATCTATGTTGCCACGAAAAACATCGACGCAATGACGGACGTTGTCAAAATTCAAAACTCCGTCGGCGACCTTCAGGCTTTTGTGATTTATATGATTATGATTGTCTTTTCCGTTTCGATGACCGCGGCAATGTTCGTAATCGTTCCGCGCGCCAACATTTCGGCAAAGAGAATCACCGAAGTTCTTGACCTTGAAGCGAAAATCAAAGACCCGGAAAAGCCCTTGAGCGTCGACGAATCAAAAAAAGGTACCGTTGAATTCAAAAACGTTTCCTTCGGATATGAAGATGCGGAAAGCAGCGTCCTTTCCGGAATTGACTTCACCGCCGAAAGCGGAAAGGTCACTGCAATCATCGGCGCAACGGGAAGCGGAAAAACAACGCTCATTAATCTGATTTCACGTTTTTACGACGTCGACGAAGGCGAAGTTCTTTTTGACGGCGTGAACGTTAAAAGTCTTTCCCAAAGCGACCTTCATTCAAGAATCGGTCTTGTTCCGCAAAAGAGCTTCCTTTTCAGCGGAAGCATTAGGGACAACCTTCTTTACGGCGACGAAAACGCAGACGAAGAACGCCTTGCGCTTGCGCTTGACGTTGCTCAGTGCAACGAATTTGTGAGCACTCTTCCGGACGGAATCGAAAGTCCGGTCAGCCAGAACGCAACAAACTTTTCCGGCGGTCAAAAGCAGCGCCTTTCAATCGCCCGTGCGCTCGTCAAAAGGGCGGAAGTATATATTTTTGACGACAGCTTTTCCGCCCTTGATTTCATGACGGACGCAAAGCTCAGAACGGCAATCCGGGAAAAAATTTCGGCAACGGTAATCATTGTTGCCCAAAGAGTCGGAACGATTCTTGACGCAGACAAAATCATTGTTCTCGACGAGGGAAAAATTGTTGGAGAAGGAAAACACGACGAACTTCTCAAATCCTGCCCGGTTTACCGTGAAATTGTTCAATCCCAGCTCAGTGAGGAGGCTTTTGTATGAAAAAAGAAAAAACCTCACTTAAAGAAAACCGCCGTGTCGGCAGCGAAAAATATGCTAAATACAGAGAAGGCGAAAAAGCCGAACCGCAAAAACCGCAGAACACTCTGAAAACGGCAAAAAAACTTCTTTCCCTTTTAAAAGGTAACAGACTCTCCGTTGCTTTCGTGATGGTTGTCACCGCCGCTTCCGCCGTTCTCGGCGTAATCGGTCCGCAGTATCTCAAAAGCATAATCGATCTCATCAGTGAACAGGTTCAAAGAAAGCTCACCGTCGGAAGTATCGACTTTTCCGCAATCGGCGGAATTCTCAAAAACGTTGCCGTGATTTTTGTCCTTTATGCGCTTTGCACGTTTATCATCAACTATGTCATGGCAAGGGTTACTCAGGACGTTATTACGGAACTTCGTGACAAGGTCAACAGAAAAATTTCTCACCTTCCGCTCAGCTTTTTTGACTCGCACAACAAAGGCGACCTTCTTTCAAGAGTTACGAACGACATTGACAACATCAACAACACTTTCCAGCACAACTTCATTCAGATTGTGACCTCGCTCGTCACGTTCGTCGGTGTACTTGCCGTAATGCTCAAAGAAAGCGTAATAATGTCCGTTGTGACGATTGTTCCGCTTCCGCTCGGCGGTCTTGTTGCACTCATCATTTTGAAGTTTTCGAGAAGGCGCTTTCGTGAGCAGTGGCGTGAAACCGGAAACATCAACGGCCATATTGAAGAAATGTTCACCGGACATCAGATTGTCAAAGCCTTCGGCCACGAAAAAAACGCAATCGGGGAATTCACGGCAATCAACGAAGAACTTTACTCGGTCAGCAGAAAGGCACAGTTCCTTTCCGGCCTCATCAATCCGGTCATCGGTTTTGCAAAAAACATCGGTTATGTGTTTATTTGCGTAATTGCGGGATATTTTATTATTGACGGAAAAATGTCGCTCGGAACGATCACGGCTTTTATGGTCTATTCAAATATGTTCATGCAGCCGCTCGTTGACGTAAGCAACATTATCAATAACCTTCAGTCCTCGCTTGCTTCGGCGGAACGTGTTTTTGAAATTATCGAAAGTGAGGAGGAAGTTCCGGACACGGTTAAAACAAAAATCGAAAAAGCAAAGGGCTATGTTGATTTTGAAAACGTTTGCTTCTTTTATGCGGATGACAAGCCGCTGATTGAAAACTTCAATCTTTCGGTCAAGCCCGGCCAGCTCATTGCAATCGTCGGACCGACCGGTGCCGGAAAAACAACGCTCGTCAACCTTCTCATGCGCTTTTACGAAATCAAAAGCGGAAGCATCAAAATCGACGGAACGGACATCAGGGACATTTCAAGGGAAAATCTTCGCAATATTTTCGGAATGGTTCTTCAAGACACTTGGCTTAAAACTGGAACAATCCGTGAAAACATTCTTTACGGTCATGAAAACGTCAGCGAGGAAGAATTCATGAATGCGGTTAAGGCCGCAAAGGTTGACCATTTTGTTTCAACTCTTGCGGATGGATTCGAAACCGTTCTTGACGAGGACGGCTCAAACCTTTCCTCCGGCCAAAAGCAGCTTCTCACAATCGCAAGAGCAATTCTTGCCGATCCGCAAATTCTCATTCTTGACGAAGCAACTTCGTCCGTTGACACCAGAACGGAGGTTCAGATTCAGACCGCAATGAACAACCTCATGAAAGGAAGGACGAATTTTGTCATTGCTCACCGCCTTTCAACAATCAAAGGGGCGGACAATATTCTTGTCATTGATGACGGAAAAATCGTTGAACACGGAACTCACGAAGAGCTTCTTCAAAAAGGCGGTTTTTACGCAACGCTTTATAATTCGCAATTCTGCGAACAGAAATAAAAGTCATTACCAATCAATCGGAGACAGCAAATGAAACTTATTACACTCGAAAACGGACTTCGGATTTTCTTTGAAAAAAAGGATGACCTTCGTTCGGCAACGGTCGGCGTTTGGGTCGCTTCCGGCTCAAGGGGCGAAACAAAGGAAAACAACGGAATTTCTCATTTCATCGAGCATATCGTTTTTAAAGGCTCAAAAAAGCGCAACGCTTTTGAAATTGCGGAAGGCATGGATTGCCTCGGCGCAACGGTGAATGCTTACACAACGAAGGAGTATACTTTCTTTTATACCCGTGCGCTCGATTATCACATTGAGGAAGCGGCGGACATTCTTTTTGACATGGTCTGCAATCCGCGCCTTGATGAAAATGACATTGAAACCGAAAAAGGCGTCATTCTTGAAGAAATCGCAATGTGCGAGGACGACCCTGCGGATGTTTGCTACGAAAAAAACGAGAGCGCAATTTTTGACGGCGACCCGCTTTCCTTTGAAATTCTCGGCACGCCGGAAACGGTGAAGAACACGAAAAAGGAAACTTTCGTTTCGTATATGGAAAAGTTTTATGTTCCCGAACGAATTGTCATCGGTGTCGGAGGAAACTTTGACGGGGAAAAGATGCTTTCAAAAATCAAAGAGTATTTCGGAAAAAAAGAAAACACGAATAACCCGATCGGAACAACGCCCGTGCCGTTCAAAAAATGCGTCACGCTTGAAAAGAAACCGTTTGAACAAACGCATCTCATGCTTTCGTTCCCGGGAATTCCGATTGATCATGCGGATCTTTTTCCGCTTCAGCTTTCAATGTTCATTCTCGGAACGGGAAGTTCTTCAAGACTCAACCAGCGAATCCGTGAACAGCTCGGCCTTGTTTACAGCGTCGATTCCTTCCTTGCAAGGTATCTCGGCGGAGGTTACATCGGCGTTTCGATGAGCCTTTCTCCGAAGGGACAGAAAAAAGCGCTTGAAGAAACGTGCAAAATCATTCGGGAGTTTCCGGAGAGCATCACGGAAAAAGAACTTTCAACCGCAAAGGAAAAGCTCATTTCAAGCCTCATCATGAGCCGTGAACAGCCCCATTCAAAACTTTCTTCAATGGGGCAAAACCTTTTGATTCTTTCAAAATTCATTGACGATGATGAAATTATTGACCGCATAAAAAATGTTACCCACAAAAAAATCAAAGAAGCGGCGAAAAAATATCTTGACCTTTCAAAGGCCTCTTTCACCGCAGTCGGAAAAACAGAGAAAAAAGATTTTTATGAAAAAATAATCGAGGAATAAAAGGCCTTAGGTTAAAAAGGAGATAAAAACAATGACGCTCAAGGGAGTTAAAAAGCTCGTTGTCAAGGTGGGAACCTCCACCCTTACATATGAAACGGGAAAAACAAATATAAGAAGAATGATTAAACTTTGCTCCGTTCTTGCCGATCTTCACAATGCCGGAATGGACGTTGTTCTCGTCACGTCGGGCGCAATTGGAGTCGGAGTCGGAAAGCTCGGCCTTTCAAAAAAACCGGAGGATATTCCGGGCAGACAGGCGGCCGCCTGCGTCGGCCAGTGCGAGCTGATGTTTATGTATGACAAATTTTTCAGCGAATACGGCCAAAAGGTCGGCCAGCTCCTTGTTACAAAGGACGACTTTGAAAACGAAACAAGAAGAGAAAACCTTTCAAACGCATTCCAAAAGCTTTTTGAATACGGCGCAATTCCCGTTGTTAACGAAAACGACAGCGTTGCAACGGAGGAAATCGTCTTCGGAGACAACGACAGCCTTTCCGCAATCGTTGCGAAGCTCATCGGTGCCGATGCGCTTGTCATTCTTTCGGATATCGACGGACTTTTTGATTCCAACCCGACGGAAAATCCGGACGCAAGACTTATTCCCGTTGTTGAAACGATCGACGAAAAAATTCTTTCAATCTGCGGAGCGGCCGGAACAAGCCGCGGAACCGGAGGAATGGTCACAAAGGTTCATGCCGCGCAAATTGCAAGCGACTGCGGAATACCGACCGTTGTCATGAACGGAAGCGCACCGCAGGACATTTACAAGCTCATCGACGGAAGGCAGACCGGAACGCTGTTTCTGCCAAGGTAGATGTTAGACGGTAGATTTTAGATTTTAGACACTTTTAAAATCTAACCGTGCGGTTAACACAATCTAATATCTAACATCTAATATCTAACATCCAATATCTAAAATCTAAAATCTAAAACGAGGTGATCCATAATGTTAACAGAACTCGGAAAACGCGCAAAAAAAGCAGAAGCATATCTCATGACCGCACGCACGGCGGAAAAGAACGCCGCGCTTAATGAAATTGCCGCTGCACTCCTTGAAAATACGGGAGCAATCCTTGCCGCAAACGAACTTGACGTCAAAAACGCAAAAGAAAACGGAATGAAACCGTCGCTTGTTGACCGCCTTTCGCTCGACGAAAAAAGAATCGCATCAATGGCATCCGGCGTAAAAGAAGTTTCGCTTCTTGACGATCCGGTCGGAAAAACAATTTCCGGCTCGGTCAGACCGAACGGCCTTTCAATTGAAAAAGTCAGCGTTCCGCTCGGAGTAATCGCCGTTATTTTTGAGGCACGTCCGAACGTTACCGCAGACGCCGCCGCACTCTGCCTTAAAAGCGGAAACAGCGTTATTCTCCGCGGAGGAAAGGAAGCGTTCAACTCAAACAAAGCGATTGCCGACGTTATGCGCTCGGCCGTGAAAAAGGCCGGCCTTCCCGAAGATTGTATTTTGCTCGTTGAGGACACCTCAAGGGAAAGTGCAAATGAACTGATGAAAATGAACGATTATGTTGACGTTTTGATTCCCCGTGGCGGAGCGGGACTTATAAAAGCCTGCGTTCAAAACTCAACCGTTCCCGTAATCGAAACCGGAACGGGAAATTGCCACGTTTATGTTGATGAATCCGCCGACCTTGAAATGGCAAAGAATATTCTTTATAACGCAAAGGTTTCACGTCCGTCCGTTTGCAATGCCTGCGAAAGTCTTCTTGTTCACAAAGCCGTTGCAAAGGAGTTTTTGCCGATTGCAAAAGCAGAACTTGAAAGAGCGAACGTTGTGATTCACGGCGACGAAGAAACCGCAAAAATCATCCCCGGAGTTGTTCCGGCAACCGAAGAAGACTTCGGAAAAGAATATCTCGGCTATGAAATCAGCGTAAAAGTTGTTGAAAACATTGACGAAGCAATTGCACACATTTCAAAGTACGGAACCGGACACAGCGAATGCATCGTTACCGAAAGCTATAAAAGCAGCATGAAATTTACGGCTGAGGTTGACTGCGCCGCCGTTTACGTCAATGCTTCAACCCGCTTCACCGACGGAAACGAGTTCGGCTTCGGTGCGGAAATCGGAATTTCAACCCAAAAGCTCCATGCAAGAGGACCGCTCGGGCTTCCCGAACTCGTCAGCTTCAAATATATTGTCAGAGGAAACGGACAAATCAGAGGATAAAACGCTATGGAAAACGTTAAAAAAACAAAAGCGGCGAATTTGATTGTCGGAACGGTTGTTCTCATTTTTGCTTTGATCGGCGTTGTCAGCGTGGTTCTTTTCGTTGCCGGGAAGGTTTCAAAAACGAACAACAATGCGGCGAAGTTCAAAGAATACGAAAACTTCATCAGTCCCGTTGTTATGAACGATCCGGACACGTTTGACGACGTTTCAAAAGCGGATCAAAGTCAGCTCATTGCAATTTCAATTTGGTCAATTCTCAAAAGCGGACTTGATGCGGACAAATATGCTTACTCCGACCAAGGAATGCTCATTCCGAAAAAGGATGTTGAAGAAGAACTTCACCGCCTTTTCGGTCCCGACGTTGAGGTTCGGCATACCTCGGCCGATGGCGGCGGAATTGAGTTTAAGTACAGCGAAAAAAAAGGACGGTATATCATTCCGATCACGGGAATCACTCCGCTTTATACGCCGAGCGTTCTCGGTGCCCGGGAAAAAAGCGATTCGGTCACTCTTTCCGTAGGCTATCTTTCCGGAAACGACCGGAAGGAAGATGAAAACGGGAACTATGTGAAACCCGACCCGTCAAAGTATGTCAAAATTACTCTCAGAAAAAACGGCGATTCTTATTACATCAGTGCAATCCGTTCGGCAGACGGGGCGGAATAAAAGCGGAATAAAAAATGGCGAAAAAACTCAAAGGTACCTTTTTATCGGGCGGCTTTCGCAGCCGCCCTTGTTTTTTTCTTCGCCGTCAACCAAATGAAAGCAAAAAAATATTGCCTTTTTTCGTCTTTTCTGCTACAATGTTTGTTGAACAAACGAAAAATCAAGGAGATGTTATTTTTATGAATATTTGGCATGATATTTCACCGAAGAGAATCAAACCGGATCAGTTTTATGCCGTTATTGAAATTTCAAAAGGAACAAAGAATAAATACGAGCTTGACAAGGAAACGGGTATGCTCAAGCTTGACCGTGTTCTTTTCACCTCAACCCATTATCCCGCAAACTACGGATTCATTCCGAGAACATATGCGAGCGACAACGACCCGCTTGACGTTCTTGTTCTTTGCAGTGAGCAAATCCGCCCGATGACAATTGTCGAATGCAAGCCCATCGGTGTTCTTAAAATGACCGACAGCGGAATGAGCGATGAAAAGATTATTGCCGTTCCGATTAACGACCCGAACTATAACACATATGAGGACGTTTCACAGCTTCCTTCTCACCGTTTTGAAGAAATCAAGCATTTCTTTGAGGTTTACAAAACCCTTGAACACGACCACACGACAACGGTTTCGGAAATCTGCGACAACGAAGAGGCAAGAAGAATCATCTCCGCCTGCATTGAAAGATATATCGAGTATTATCAAAGATAAAGAAAAAATTGAACCCGGCGTTTCAAAAAGAAAAAACGCCGGGCTTTTTTGTGCGATAAAAAAGCCTCACACCGGAAAACCGATGTGAGGAAAATTTTTGCTGTGATTAATAAGTGATGGTGTAATCGTCGATGAAGGTCATGCCGACTTTTGCGTCAATCGTAACAAGAACTTTGGCGGTAACGCTGAGAACCATCGGGAGGGTATATTTTGCCCAAGTCATGTTACCTGTTGCCTTGTCAATTTTGCATTCAATCTGTGCATTGTAAAAGCTGTTGCTGAAAGACTGAACAACGGGTGCATTTCCTTTGACGTCGGATTCTTTAATGGTGGTAAAAGCGTTTGCACAGCCGGAATCTACCGGGTCGGTGCAGTCCTTGAATTTAAGAACGATATTATAGTTTGTTCCGTCGTCGTTGCAGGTTGCGCTTGCGATGTCGGCTTCGGTGACTTTGCTGACAAAACTTTCGCCGGCAACGGGATAGTTTGCGGTGATGTCCGCGCCTGTGTATTCAACGGGAGTTTCGTTTTTGGTGAGGAATTTGCTGATGAGAGGTTTACCGATGGACTGAAGAGCCGAGGGAAGCTCGGTCTTGTCTTCGTTGTGCTGATAATCCTGATAGTTTCTTGTGACCTTTGAAGCGTTTGTTTTGATTTTGTTGGCGCTTTCGTTGAAGAGTTTAACTATATCGGCAGTGGTTGACGGCGCACCGGTTGAAGCGTTGTTGTTCGCCGGAGCCGTGCTGTCTGCGGCGGGAGCCGAAGAGTCGGCTGCGGGAGCGGTGCTTTCCGATGCTGCGGGCTGAGTTGCCGGAGGCTCGGTTGCCGCAGGCTGGGTCGTCGTTGCCGGCTGAGTTGAAACGGCGCTTGCAACGTCCGAGGAAGCTTTTTCAATCGCCTTTCCCGAGGACATGAGAGAGCCGAGGAAGTTTCCGCTTGAAAAGAGGAGAACGATAACCAATGCAATAATTAAACCTTTTTTTACTTCGGGATCAAAATTCATTTTTGAATCCGGGTTTTTGTCTTTTGCCATAACTTTTTTCCTTTCTGTAACGGCACCTGCCGGTTTTTCTAAGCGACGGCCGCAAAAACGGTCGTTGCACAAAATGATACGAGATTATTATATTATATTTGCACGGATTGTGCAATAGCAAAAGAAAAAATTATTTGTGTATTTTTTGTCGGATTTTTTAAAGAAGAGCAAAAATTGAAGAAAAAATGCCTTCGTCCGAACGTCAGCTTGAACGGACAAAGTAACAATTCTGTTACTACGATTACAAAGCTGATATAACAATTGCTTTTTTGCGCTTTTTTCAATATTATTTTTTGCGGGAGGAGAAAGTACCTTCCGACGGGAACAAAGGAGGATTTGACATGAAAAAAACCGCAAAAAGAATTGCGGCGGCCGTTTTGAGCCTTTTGGCAATTTTTCTTTTTTACGGCTGCACGAAAGAAAACAACGACGAAAGCACGTCCTCGCCCGAAAGCGTCTTCGGCTCGGTCTCGGACGCTTCGGCAGACAAGACGTCAAAGCCCGACATTCCGACGTCGGAAAGCGGCGACTATATCCGGTACGGTGACGATGACCAGAACCTTCTGATTTTTAAGGATACCGACTTCGGTTCGTTTGAAAAGCCACATAAAACCGGTGAAAGCGTAAGAATCCGTCACAGCAATATTATCACTTCGGGCAATAATTCTTCGGACAAAAAGGCGCTTTTTGATTATAACCTGACGCTTGAAAAGGTTCTTTCCGGAAAGGAAGCCGAAAAAATGCTCGATGAGCTTTCGACAAATTTTGACGAAGAAAAAAAGGCTACCGAAAACTGTGACCTTTATCTTTTAAAGGTTAACCTCAGATACAACCCTGAAAGCAAGGTCAGGGACAAGATTCCAGACTCGCTCTGCTTTAAGGCTGTTGACAAAGACGGAAATTATGTTGATGCCGAATCACGCTTCGATACCATCGATTACACAAACGAAACCGAAAACGGCGAGGTTACAAATTGGTATTCGCTTGCCGTTTTGAAGGGAACCGAGTTCAGACCCGTTGCCGTGATCGGTACACCGATGGAGTATCCCGGTTTTGTTGCAAATGTGTATTTTGAAATCGCAGACTGAAAAAAATATAAACCGGCTTAAATTCAGGCCGCCGCAATCAGAGAGTCCTTTTTTGCGGCGGCTCGGATTTTTTTGTTAATATTTGATTTTTTCGGTAAAAACGATTATACTGTATATATAAAGCAAAGGGAGAAAACACAAATGAACACAAATGCGCTTCATAATATCAGCTACGGACTCTTTGTTCTCACCGCAAGAGAGGGCGAAAAGGATAACGGCTGCATAATCAACACCTTTTCGCAGCTTGCCTCAAAGCCGCTCACGGTGAGCGTGTCCGTCAACAAGGCGAATTATACTCATGACATGATTCTTCGGACGGGAAAATTTTGCGTTTCGGTTCTCACAACGGAAACGCCGTTCGGCCTGATTGAACATTTCGGTTTTAAAAGCGGACGGGACGAGGAAAAGTTTTTCAAAAATCCGAGCGAAAAAAGAGCCGGAAACGGCGTTCTTTATCTTCCGTCCTGCACCAACGCATACTTTGCCTGCCGTGTAACTCAAACGCTCGACTTTGAAAGCCACACCGTTTTTATTGCCGAGCTTACCGAAGCGGAGGTTCTTTCGGACGGGGAATCGCTGACTTATGCCTATTACCACAAAAACGTAAAGCCGAAGCCGCAGAAAACGCAGACAAAGGGCTGGCGGTGCAAAATTTGCGGATACGTCTATGAGGGCGAAGAACTGCCGGAGGATTTTATCTGCCCGTTGTGCAAGCATCCGGCGGAAGATTTTGAACGTATTGAATGAAGAAAATAAAAACCGCCTGCCGTTATTCGGAAGAACTTTCCGGTTGCTTTTTATTGTGTTTTGTAATTTTTAAGCAACAATAAAACAGCGAAAATCGAACAAAAACCGTACCTCTTGCAATTTCTTGACGCAAGAGGTATAATTATATACTAAGGTATTTAATCAGTGAACGAAAAGGGTGAGCACGATGAGCGAAACAATTGCGGCGATTGCAACTCCGCAGAATACCGGTTCAATCGGAATTATCCGTGTTTCCGGCGACGATGCCGTTGAAATTGCCGACCGCATTTTTGAGCCGAGCGGAAAAAGAAGGCTTACAAAGCTTTGCGGTTACCGTGCCGCACACGGTTTTGCAACCGAAAACGGCGAAAGAATCGATGAATGCGTTGCGCTCGTTTTCCGTGCACCGAAAAGCTATACCGGGGAAAATGTTGTTGAACTTTCCTGCCACGGCGGGCTTTTTGTTCTCAAGCGTGTTTTGCGTGCCCTCTTTTCCGCCGGCGCAAGACCGGCCGCCGCAGGCGAATTCACAAAGCGTGCCTTCCTCAACGGAAAGCTTGACCTTGCCGAGGCGGAGGCGGTCATGGGTCTCATCAACGCTCAGAACGAGCTTGGCGTAAAAGCCGCTCTCGGAACGCTTGAAGGTGCGCTCAGCAAAAGAATCGGTTCTCTTTGCAAAAAGCTTGTTGCTTCTTCCGCTCAGCTTGCCGCTTGGGTGGATTACCCGGACGACGAAATTCCGGAGCTTGAAAACTCCGAACTTGAAAAGACTCTTTCGGAAACCGAAAGAGGACTTAAAACCCTTCTTTCAAAGTTTGACGCCGGTGCGGCGGTGACGAGGGGCGTTGAAACCGCAATCGTCGGAAAGCCGAACGTCGGAAAATCCGCATTGATGAATCTTCTTTCCGGAAGGAACCGCTCAATCGTAACGGATATCGAGGGAACAACGAGGGACGTTGTTGAAGAAACGGTCAATCTCGGAGCACTTGTTCTTCGCCTTGCGGATACCGCCGGAATCCGAAAAACGTCCGATGCGGTTGAAAAAATCGGCGTTGACAAGGCACGCTCGCAGCTTGAAAGAGCCGGCCTTGTTTTTACCGTTTTTGACCTTTCCCGTCCGCTCGGAAAAGAAGACGAAGAAATCATTGAACTTTGCAAAGGAAAGCGTGCGATTGCCGTCCTCAACAAAAGCGACCTTTCGCACGAGCTTGAAAAAAAGAAAATCGAAGCCGCTTTCGGCGAAACCGTCGAGCTTTGCGCTTTGAGCGGAGACGGACTTTCGGTTCTTGAAGAAAAGGCCGAACGCCTTCTTTGCACAAAGGAGCTTGACGCAAGCGAAGGGATTCTTTCAACCGAACGTCAGCGAAAGAACGCTTCTTCCGCACTTTCGAGCGTGAGGGAAGCTTTGAATGCACTTCGGTCGGGAGTTACTCTTGACGCAGTCAATGTCTGCATTGACGATGCAATCGGCTTTCTCCTCGAACTCACCGGAGAAAAAGCTTCGGACGCCGTTATTGACGAAGTCTTTGCGAATTTCTGCGTCGGAAAGTAGACATATCGGGCTGTTTTGTTTTAAGTCAGACTTAGCTTAACGGTATAAAATATTTATAATTATGGGCTTCGGCACATGAAAAAACAAAATTTTAAGACGAAAAAAATTAAAAAACAGCCGCCGAAAAACGGCGGCAAAACCGAATTGAACGGTCTTTTGACCGCAATCGAAAAAGAAGGGACGTATTTTTTATGAAAAAAGCAGTTGCTCTTTTAATGAGCTTTGTGCTTTTGTTCGTGTCCGTAACATTTGCACAGCCGACATCGGTTGTCCGCGCCGCAACGAAACAGGAGCTTGAGGACAAGATTGACCGCCTCAACGGAGAAATCAGCTCAAACAAGGATAAAATCAGCGAGCTTGAAAGCAAAAAAGAAAAGAACGAGGCATATCTCACCACTCTTGAAACTCAGATTGCCGCCGTTCAGGAAAAAGCGAACACGATTGAAGCGCAAATCAAGGACATTGACAAAGAAATTGCCGCATACAACAAACAGCTTCAAAAGCTTTCTTTGAAAATTAAGGCAACAAAAAAGAAGATTGATGAAAATCAGGCGGGCGTTGACGAGGCGAAGGGCGAACTTTCAGCCCTCATGAGAAACTCTTACGTCAACGGGAAGCAGTCGGTTCTTGAAATTTTCATGGGTGCTCATGACCTTGCAAGTTTTCTCACCCACCTTGAGATGATGAAACGTACTTCCGAAAACGAAAAGCGTATCATTGACAACTTCACGGCAAAAATCGAAAAGCTCAAAGCTTTAAAAGCGGAATTGAGCAACACGCGCGCAGAAGTCAAGGAAACGAGGCAGAAGAGCCTTGAAAAGAGAACCGAACTCAAGACGAAGCAGACCGAATACAAAACAACGATTTCTCAGCTTTCTTCGGACAAGTCGAAAGTTCAGTCACTCATCAACGAACTTGATCAAAGCAGTGCACTTTATCAGAGCTACATCAAAAAGCTGAACGCCGAAAAGCAGGCTGCCGACGCGGAAATTGACAAAATCATCAAACAGAACGCTTCGGTCAACCCGAACCCGACGCCTTCTGTTCCGGACTCGAATTCAAATTCAAACGCGGCGCAAACGAATGCAACATGGGCTTTCCCGGCGGCGAGAGGATATGTCAATTCCGGCTTCGGAAACAGAGATCCGAGCATTTCGGGCTGGGGTACTCACGGCGGTGTTGACATTTCCGGAAGCGGATACTACGGAACGCCGATCTATGCAACAAGAGCCGGAACGGTTATCGTTGCAAACTACGGAACAACCGGTTACGGAAACTACGTTGTCATTGACCACGGCGACGGCTACAGCTCGCTTTACGGCCATTGTTCATCGCTTCTTGTTTCTGCCGGACAGTCGGTAAGCAAGGGACAGCACATTGCAAACGCCGGTGCAAGCGGTAACGTTACCGGTCCGCACCTTCATTTTGAAATTCGTTACAACGGAGAAAAGCAGAACCCGATGAATTATATAGGCTGAACCGAGGCCGCTGCATAAAAAGGTATCTCGGCAAGGATTTTAATAGGTTTTAATTCGGTTTTTTCCGTTTACACTTCACGAAAAAACATCCGAAATATAGCTGCTTCGCACCTTAAACTAAGATGTTTTTGATGAGAAACAAGAAACAAAAGCGCAGGAAGTCTGCCGGATGTCAGGCTCTTTAACGCTGCTATACGCAAAAAAATCAGTTTAAGGCTGTTAAATCCCTTGCCGAGCCGACCTGATGCAGCGGTCTTTTTTTGTCTTTCAAAGGAAAGGATATGTTTGATTTTTTGAATTCGTTGTGATATAATTTTTACAAAAGGCAGACTGTGCCGAAAAACAAACACGAAAGGGAGATAATAAAAAATGAAAAACCTCAAAAAATTTTGCGCTCTTTTTCTCGCATTGCTGATGCTTTGTTCGCTTTTTTCGGTTGCTTCTTTCGCCGAAGAAAAGAAAACGCTTTCGCTTTTGAGCTATAATGTTGCCGGCCTTCCGGACTTCAAAGCTCTCGTCGGAAAAGGAGACAAAAACGTAAGAAAGAACCAGAAGAACATCGGAAAAATCCTGAATGCGGGCGGCTATGACGTTGTTGCCGTTCAGGAAGACTTCGGTTACCACGATTCGCTCAAAAAAGAACTTTCGTCTTTTTCCTATCAGACGATCCACACCGGCGGCGTCCCCGGCGGAGACGGAATGAATTTTTATTCAAAATATCCGCTTTACAACGAGCAGAGAACGGCTTGGAACAAAACATACGGTGTTCTTGACCACGGTGCGGATGAGATGACCCCGAAGGGCATTCTTTACTGCGTTCTCGACCTCGGAGACGGCGTTTTGGTTGATTTTTATGACATTCATGCCGACGCTTACGGTGACGAAGGCTCAAAGGAAGCAAGACGCGACAATTTCAGACAGCTTTCAGAAATGATTAATTCGAGAGGAACCGACCGTCCCGTAATCGTTACCGGCGATTTCAACATCGCTTTTCATTACGGAGCAAACGACGACGGCCTTTACGAATATCTCAAAGAAGGCTGCGGACTCAAAGATTCATGGGTTGAACTTCACAACAACGGAGATTACAAGGACTTTTCCGAATGCGTGAAGAAATACGGTGGAAACTATTGGGGCGTTTGGGAATCGGTTGAAAAATTCCTTTATCGTGACGGCGGCGGAGTTTCGCTCGTTCCGACCGAAAGCGAATATAAATTCCTTCGTGCCGAAGACGGAACCGAACTTTCAGACCACGCAACGCTCAGCACTGTTTTTGAAGTTACAAAAACAGACGGCTTCAAAGAAAGCAAAATTGAACTCAAAGTCGGAACAAGAAACAAATTCGACGACTTCATTAAAAAAGTTTTCCTCATTTTTACCGATTTCTTCAAAGCTCTCGCTCACATTGACGAACTCAAAAACGTTCTTTAAAATTTCAATCTGAACGTTTTACAACCGCCGCAGGACAACTGCGGCGGTACTGCTCTAAGCCGGTTCTTTGACCGCACGGTTTAAGAACCCAACCAAATAGGTACCCAAAAATGAAATTGTGACAAATCGCCTTCTTTGTGTATGTTGAAAACAGAGCGAAAGAATGATATAATATTAATAATTTGTGAACACAGGAGAATTATGTATGAGTTATAAACTTGATTTAAACGAAAAAATTGCACTCATCACGGGTGCGGCCGGAGGAATCGGCGTTGAGTGCGCAAAGGGCTTCCTTGAAAACGGAGCTTCTGTTTTTCTTTGCGACCTCAACGAAACCGCACTCTCGGAAACGGCGGAAAAACTTCAAAAGGAATATCCGGCCTCAAAGGTTGCTTTTGCACGTTGTGACATTACAAAAGATGAAGACGTCGAAGCGGCTCTTAAAAAAGCAGAGGACGAATTCAAAACGGTTGACGTTCTTGTTAACAATGCGGGCGTTGCCCATGATGTTTACAGTATGTTTGAAACCCATGAAGGCTGGGGAAAGGTCATTGACATCAACCTCACCGCCCAATTCTTTTTCACTCAAAAGGTTTTTAACCGCTTCTGGAACAAAAAGAAGGGCGGAAAAGTTGTTTTCATGTCGTCGCTGAGCGCATTCGTTGCCGTTCCGTCCGCCGCAGCATACAGTGCAAGCAAGGGCGCCGTCCTTCAGCTGACGAAATCGCTTGCGGGAGAGTGGGCGCGTTTCGGAGTCCGGGTCAACTGCGTTTGCCCCGGTTTTGTTGAAACCCCGCTCATTGAAGCTCAGCTCAAAAACGAACGTTGGATGGGATATATGAACGTCCGCATTCCGCAAAAAAGGCTTGCAAAGCCGGAGGATATCACCGGAGCGGTTCTTTTCCTTTCGTCCTCTCTTTCGGATTATGTTACCGGAACGTCAATCGTTGTTGACGGCGGTTTTTCGGCCTGCGGCTGAGAAAAAAACTGCGTTCTTTTTCCCGGGTCTGAGCTTTGCTAAGGGTGCGAAAAGGTCAAACAAACGGTTGTGCGAATATAAAGAAAAGACCCATATTCTAAGAAGGATTTTTGACGGCAACAGCGACTTTTTGATTTCTCCTTGACAGGAGCTTTCCTGCGGACTATACTTTAAGCGAGAAAATTTTTCGGAGGAATCAATTATGAAAAAAGCAAAAAAAGTTTTTGCCGCAGTCGGATGCGTCGTTCTTGCCGTTGTTGTCGGTGCGGCTGTTTGGGTAACGGCGGTTCACGTCGGCGCAAAAAAGCATAATCTCATCAAGCTTGATGTTTCGTCTGTTCCCGAACCCGTTGCCGGACCCGAAAAGGATGATTACGTTCAATTGAGCGAGGTCAAAATGCATTACGCCGTTTACGGAAAAGGCGGCCACCCGGTTATTCTTATCCACGGCAACAGCCTTGACCTCACCTCGCTCGACGAAGCGGCAAGATATCTTGCGAATGATTACACCGTTTATTCGCTTGACAGCCGTTGCCACGGAAAAAGCTCCGATCCGGAAGAAATTTCCTATGACCTGATGGCAAAAGACGTTAAGGAATTCATTGAAAAGCTCGGCCTTGAAAAGCCGTATGTCGTCGGTCACAGCGACGGAGGCATTGTTGCGCTCACCGTTGCTTATACATATCCCGACCTTCTCGGCGGCTTTGTTTCCTGCGGCGCAAACACCGTTCCGGAAACGCTCAAGGACTTTTTCATTCAAAGCGTTCTTTACAATAACAAAAAAAATCCGAGCAAGCTCAACAAAATGATGCTCACCGAGCCGCACATCACGAAGGACGACCTTTCAAAAATCAAATGCCCGGCATATATCGTTGCCGGAGAGTTTGACATCATGGATCTTTCGGACACGGTTTTCATCCACGATTCAATCAAGGACAGTAAAATCGCAATCGTTGCCCTTAACGACCACTCCTCTTACATTGCAAGAGAAAACAGCGGGGAGAAAGCGTATGCCCTCGTTTCGCCTTTTTTCAAATCGCTTGAAGGCTGAATGTGAGCATTTCCGCACGGAAAACAAGTTAGCCCGACCGCAACTTTCTTAAAATAAATTAAAAATATTTTGAAATTATTTACAAAATAACAGCGTTTTTAAGGTTCAGTTAAGGTTTAGCTCATATTCTCTTCTCATACAGGTAACGGCTTGTTCACAAAACGGCTGTTATTCGTGAATTATATTATGTGAGGTGAAATGAAATGCAGGCAATTATCGATGCTATCAAGAACTTTGACTTCAGCTCAATCGACTTCTCGGCAATCATTGCAAAGATCACCGAAATCGTTAACAAGATTCTCGGCATGCTCCCCCTTGCAAAATAAGTTGAATTGACAACGGCAACCCTGAAAGCTTTTGCTTTCGGGGTTGTTTTTTTGTGAAAATTGTGGTAAAATCAACTTGCTTTTCAAACAAAATTTAAAAC
This sequence comes from uncultured Eubacteriales bacterium, assembly GCA_934561055.1. Lineage (GTDB taxonomy): Bacteria > Bacillota > Clostridia > Oscillospirales > Acutalibacteraceae > UBA6857. The sequence continues at coordinate 159,273 of CAKTFN010000002.1, read as the reverse complement.
AAAGGGAGATAAAATTCGATGAAAAGATTTAAAAAAGCAATTGCGCTCGTTCTTGCCGTTTTAATGGTTTCGTCGTGCTTTGCGGCAACAGCCTCGGCAGGAAACTTCAAAATTGACGACGCAACAAAGCAAAAGGCCGAAAACACTCTCTATATGGTTCTCGACAAGGTTGTTTCGGCGGCGGTTTCCGTCCTCAACCGAATCATTCCGGGCCGTGACTGGAGCGGAAGCTTCCCCGATATCGAAAATTACAAGCCGAACAATTTTTATCCGGGTGACGCAAAGTTTGAAACTTCGGTGAAGGCAGACTCAAAGTGGAAGGTCGGTTTTTCAAAGGCTTCTCTCATTGAAGACCTTGAATTCAAAAACGGAACATATCTTTACAAAGGAAAAAAGCTGAACATGGCCGGAACTCTTGAACCGTTCAAGGGCAGACATCCGACCGAAATTATTGATGACCAGCAGGTTTGCACTTATGCAATTTCAGATTCGACGGGCGGAACGGTTGTTCACGCCGTTATTGACGGCTACGGAATCGCAAGCGGTGACGTTGCTTCAATCAGAGCCGTACTCTCAGATTTTGCAAAGAAAAACAATATTGTTTCAATCAATGTTTCCGTTCTTCATCAGCATTCGTGCATTGATATTCTCGGAATGGGCGCACCGCTCCTTCCGGCGCTTCTTCTCAATCCGTTCCTCAGTATTCTCGGCGCAGATACCGACAAGTTCATCGGCGGAAAAACTCCGGAATTCATGACGAACGTTGTTTCAACCGTTGCTTCAACGGTCAAAGAAGCGGTCAAAGACATGACGGCCGGAACACTTTATTACGGAAACGTTGACGCTTCGGAATATATTTATGACAAGCGCGAACCGAAGGTGCTCGACCCCGATCTTCACAGATTCCGTTTTGTTCCGGATGATTCAAAGGAAAACGAAATTTGGATCTGCGAAGGCGGACTTCATGCCGTCGGCGCAGGAATTTCAACAACAAAGATTTGTGCGGATTTCCCGTATTACATCAGAGAAACAATCAACAAGGCAACCGGTGCCGACGTGGTTTATGTTCAGGGAGCCGAACTTGCAATAACAGGTAATTACGGCTCGTTGATATTTGACGATTCCGTTCCGGGCGCAAACGTAAAGGCAATGGGCGAGGCTCTTGCCGGAAGACTCATGTCAATCAAAGACGAAACAAAGCTTGACCCGGTTCTCAACATTGCTCATCAGAACGTGTATATTAAAATCACGAATCAGATTCTTGAACTTGCAATCAGAGAAGGACTCGTCAATTCAACTCTTGCAAAGAACGGTTCGGGCTTCACCGCCGTCAGCGAAATCGGTTATATGGAGCTTGGAAACAAAGTCGGCGTTATGATTGTTCCCGGCGAAATTTCTCCCGAACTTCTTTGGGGCGGAGTTATTGAAAAGGAAAACACATGGACGGGAAAGAGCTGGGATTATCCGCCGTTTGCCGAAACCGCAAAGGTTGAAAAGCTTCTTTGTTTCGGTCTTGCGAACGACCAGATCGGTTATATTCTTCCCGACAACGATTACCGTTCGATGTTCACCGAAAACGAGGAGATTAACGCAGGTTCAAGCGAATCCGCTTCAACAATCGCTCAGGCTTTTGCCGAACTTATTAAAAAAGTAAAATAAAGCGAAATTTATTTACGACCGCTCCGAGATTTTTCGGAGCGGCCGCTTTTTTTCTTTTCACGGAGCGATTGTTGCATAAACATCTCGAAAAAATAAAAAAATATTAAACAAAACGGAAATTGCTGTAATTCTTTGGTGCATTTTCAACAAAACATATCCTTTTGATTAGTTGATTTATCACGAAAAGCGATAAAACGCTTGACTTATTTTATTAAATTTTATAAAATGAATACATCATATGCCTCAGAAAATTCACAGAGGCAACAAATTATTAAAAAGGAGACCCGAAAATGAAAAGAAAGATTCTTGCAGTGATTCTTGCGGTCATGATGATCGTTTGCGTTCTCCCATTCGCCGCTTTCGCTTCAAACGGAAGCTCAATCCACGATGAAATCCTTGACAACAGCCATTATTATCACATGGACTATGTTGAAAAAGAAAATTATTTCAAAAACCAGTTCGGTTGGTACACCGCTCTCGGTTTCTATGACAACGCATGGTACAACTACTTTGACAACTCCGTTGACATCAGCTACGCAAAGGCTGTTCTCCTCGGTCTTATCGAACAGGTTGAAGCCGAGTACAACAACGAAACCTTTGAAGAAATCATGAAGGTTCTCGGCGGCGCAAACAGCGCAATGGGCGTTATCACAAAGGCCGGCGAAATTGCTTCAAAGTTCACCGACGCTCTTGAATTTACCCAGTCCGAAGCTTGGGGAACCACAATGGGCGTTCTCGGAACCGCTATTAAAGCCGCAAACTACGGAAACGAAGTTTACAAAGCATACGTTAAGGGCTACGCAATGATCCTTTCCGCAAAGGCCGCAAGTGCTTTCTACGGAGACTTCCTTACATACCTCGTTGAAAACTGCGAAAATGATGCGGTTAAAGAAGCCGCAGCTGAAATTGCGGAAACAATCGATGCAGAAATGCAGGCCGCAGTTGACGAACTTGTAAAGTCGCTCACGGCAGACGCAGGTAAAGACGCCGCAACCCTTGCAGCCGAAATTGCTCTCGACAGCTACGGCGTTACCTCGGCAATCAAGAGTGCATACAAGACCGTTATTTCAATCTCCGACAAGCTCTTCAACACCAAGGATAAGTACGAATTCATGGTTTCCCTCGTTGAAACTTATTACATTGAAGACTGCTTCACAGAGTGGGCAAAGGCTGCTTTTGAATCTGACAACTCAGACTACGCTTCATTCGCCGAAAGCACCGTAATCGCAGTCAGAGAGACCGGCGAAGGCCTTCTTGCAAAGCTTGCAAACGCAAAGACCGCCGCTCTCGTTAACATGGTTAAGAAGTATGACTCAACCGAAATCAAGGTTAAGACCGCCGCAGAGCTTGCAAAGCTTGACGTTGCTTCCGCAGTTCTTGCCGCAGGTGCAGACACCGATTTTGCAAAGAGCGTTGTTGTTACCGGAAACACCGCAGTTTCGGTTAAGGCCGGCGACGCAGACGTAATTTCAATCGCAGACGGTGAAGCCGTTCCCGCAGCCGTAACCGCTTCGGGCGCATACACAAGCGTTTATAACGAAGGTCTCGGTCAGTACGTCAAGGCCGTTTACCTCAACGGAAAAGATTATGACGTTGTTCTTTCGGGCGCAGAAAAGACCGCAACCGCTTTCGGAATTGTCGGAAATTCTTACACCTGCATTGACACGACCGAAGGAAGAGTAATCACCTTCAAGAACGTTCTTTCCGCTCCGTCAATCGTTGTTGCCGACGAAGGAAAAGAAGCCGTTACCCTTTCGTTCAGCGATTCGTTCGTAAAAACTTGCGATCCGTCGGTTGCCGTTAAGTCATCATCGTCTTCGGGTTCGGGCTCTTCCTCGGGTTCTTCTTCGGGAAGCTCCTCTGTCGGAAACGCATTCAGCAAGGCTTTCTCAGACTTCTTCAAGAGCATCATTGAAGCTTTCAAGAGCATTTTCAAGATCTTCAAGAAGAAATAATTTAAACACTTTGTCCGGAACATCAAAACGGTGTTCCGGATTTTTCTTTGACTTTTGAATCTTTCCGGAATATATCCGCTTTTTGGGTATAAGCTTTTTATTGTGCCTTTTTGACAAAGCGGAGCGTGATTATTCGTCAAATTGCTTAAAAATTTTGATTTTGCCGGGGTGAAAGATGGCTCACCATTTTCCCTCATTTAATTGACAATGCGTTCTTTTGTGTGATATAATCTTTTTGTTGCCGAAACGGTTTTTTCTTCGGCATGAAATTATCAGAAAGGGTTTTTCGGGCCTGACGGTTTTAAGTGGAGCACCACGTGGACCGATAATCCTTGAGCGGCCTTTCGGCTGCTACCCGCCGACCGTCTGGGCATAGTTATTCTTAAGGAAACACCTCTTAACCGGCAACATAAATTTTGCCGAGTGTGATTTTAAATTTGCGTTTCCTTGAATCGGGATAATTATGTCCTTTTTTGTTTTTTACGGAGGATTTAATTATGAAAAAAGTGGGAATCATCATGGGAAGCGACAGCGACCTTCCCGTTGTTTCAAAAGCGGCTCAAACTCTCAAGGACTTCGGCGTTCCGTTTGAAGTTCACGTTTTTTCGGCGCACAGAACACCCGAAGAAGCGAAGCAGTTCAGCCTTAATGCACGCAAAAACGGCTTCGGCGCAATCATTGCGGCGGCCGGAATGGCGGCGCACCTTGCCGGCGCAATTGCGGCAAACACAACCCTTCCCGTTATCGGGATTCCGATTAATTCAGGAAAACTCAGCGGTATTGATGCTCTCCTTTCAACCGTACAGATGCCATCGGGCATTCCCGTTGCGACGGTTGCCATCGACGGTGCGGTCAATGCCGCTTTGCTCTGCGTTGAAATCTTTTCGGTGACGGACGATTCGCTTGCCGAAAAGCTTTCAAAAAAGCGCACGGCCGACACGGAAAAAGTACTTTCAAAAAACAAAGCTGTTGAAGAACAGTTCAATAATTGAGCGGAGGAATCAAGTTATGAAAAAAGCAGAACAACTCTATGAAGGAAAAGCAAAAAAGGTTTTCGCAACCGACGACCCGGAACTTGTAATCGTTTCCTATAAGGACGACGCAACCGCACTCGACGGCCTCAAAAGAGGAACAATCGCCGGAAAAGGTGTTGTCAACAATCGCATGTCAAACTTCCTTTGCAGCCTTCTTGAAAAGAACGGAGTTCCGACTCACCTCGTTGAAGAGCTGAACGACCGTGAAACCCTCGTCAAAAAAGTTTCGATCGTTCCCCTTGAAGTCATCATCAGAAACATTTCCGCCGGCTCGTTTGCAAAACGTTACGGCGTTGAAGAAGGAATTGTTTTTTCCGAACCGACGATTGAATTTTCTTATAAAAACGATGATCTTCACGATCCTCTTATCAACTCATATCACGCTCTTGCACTCGGCCTTGCAACGAAGGAAGAAATCGAAACAATCAAAACCCTTGCTTTCAAGGTTAACGATATCCTCAAGGAATACTTCCTTTCGCTCGGCGTAAAGCTTGTTGACTTTAAGCTTGAATTCGGAAGACTTTCGGACGGTTCAATCGTTCTTGCCGATGAAATTTCTCCCGACACCTGCCGCTTCTGGGACGCAGAAACGAACGAAAAGCTTGACAAAGACCGCTTCCGCCGTGACATGGGTGGCGTTGAGGACGCATACAACGAAATGATGAAAAGAGTTTTCGGCTGATTTTTTTCGGATTAACTCAAATTGATTTTCGGAGGACAGAATGAATAATTCACTTAGAGAAGAGTGCGGAGTTTTCGGCGTTTTTTCCGCTGAAAGATCCGACGTAACGAGCACAGCGTATTACGGCCTTTTTGCGCTTCAGCACAGAGGCCAGGAATCTTGCGGAATTGCCGTGAACGACGACGGTGCAATCTGCGCTTATAAAGACATCGGCCTTGTCAACGACGTTTTCACCCCGGAGATTATCGAACGTCTCGGAGAGGGAAACATCGCCGTCGGCCACGTCAGATACGGAACAACCGGAGCCAACGAGCGTAGCAACGCTCAGCCGATTCTTGTTAACCACATCAAAGGAAAAATGGCTCTTGCTCACAACGGAAACCTCGTCAATTCCGGTGAACTTCGCCAAGAACTCGAACTTCAAGGCTCGATTTTTCACACGACGAGTGACACCGAAGTAATTTCATACATCATCACGAAAGAGCGTCTTTCCGCACCTTCGATTGAAGAAGCGGTCAACAAGGCTGTCAGCAAGCTCAAAGGCGCATATTCGCTTGTAATCATGTCTCCGACAAAGCTCATCGCCGTCAGGGACGAAAACGGCTTCAGACCGCTTTGCTACGGTAAAACGGACGACGGAAGATATATTGTCGCTTCCGAAAGCTGTGCCCTTGACGCAGTCGGGGCACATTTTGTCCGTGACATTAAGCCCGGCGAAATTGTTGTTTTTGACAAAAACGGCGTCCGTACAATCGAGGAACACTGCGGAAAGACGGATTGCTCGCTTTGCGTTTTTGAGTATATTTATTTTGCCCGTCCCGACTCGGTAATCGACGGCTGCAGCGTCCATTCGGCAAGGCTTCGCGCCGGCGCTTTTCTTGCACTTGAACACCCCGTTCAGGCCGACGTTGTGATCGGCGTTCCGGATTCCGGCCTTGACGCCGCAATCGGCTATTCAAAGCAGTCCGGAATTCCCTATGAAATCGGCTTCATTAAAAACAAATATATCGGAAGAACCTTCATTTCTCCCGGTCAGAAGAGCCGTGAGGACAAGGTTCGCATTAAACTCAACACCGTTTCCGAAGTTGTCAAAGGAAAACGCGTTGTCATGATTGACGACTCAATCGTCAGAGGAACAACGAGCGCAAGAATTGTAAAACTTCTTCGTGAGGCCGGCGCAAAGGAAGTTCATATGAGGGTTTCCGCTCCGCCGTTCGTCAACCCCTGCTATTACGGAACGGACATTGATTCAAGAGAAAACCTCATTGCGTGCAAACACACGGTTGATGAAATTGCGCAAATCATCGGTGTTGATTCCCTCGGCTATCTCAGCGTTGCAAGCGTCAAGCAGATTGCGAAGGGCATAAACGGTTCGGGCTATTGCACGGCCTGCTTCGACGGAAACTATCCGACCGAAATTCCGAAGTCACCGAAAAAGAACCGTTTTGAAACAAAAATTTCAGAAAATTTGAAAAAGGAAGAAAAGGAGTAAAAGATGAACAACTCACAGTCAAAGTCATATGCGGACGCAGGCGTTGATATCACGGCCGGCTACAAAGCCGTTGAACTGATGAAAAAGCATATTGCAAGAACAATGACCTCGGGAGTTTGCTCCGACGTCGGCGGCTTCGGCGGTCTTTTTGAGCTTGACACAAAGGGAATGGAGCGTCCCGTCCTCGTCAGCGGAACGGACGGAGTCGGAACAAAGCTGAAACTCGCTTTCCTCATGAATAAGCACGACACGGTCGGAATCGACTGCGTTGCAATGTGCGTCAACGACATCATCTGCTGCGGGGCAAAGCCGCTTTTCTTCCTTGATTACATTGCCTGCGGAAAGAACATTCCGGAAAGAATTGAAAAAATTGTTGCCGGCGTTGCGGAAGGCTGCGTTCAAAGCGGTGCTGCTCTCATCGGCGGAGAGACCGCCGAAATGCCTGGCTTTTATCCTGAGGACGAATACGACCTTGCCGGTTTTTCGGTCGGCGTTGTTGACAGAAAAAAGATTCTTGACAACAAGACAATGACCGAAGGCGACGTTGTAATTGCCCTTCCGTCGAGCGGAGTTCATTCAAACGGCTTTTCGCTCGTCAGAAAGGTTTTTGACGTTGAAAACGCAGACCTCACCTCTCCGAGAGAGGAGCTTTCGGGCGTTTCGCTCGGCGACGCACTTCTTGCGCCGACAAAGATTTATGTCAAGCCGATGCTTGCCCTTTTTGAAAATGTGAAGGTTAAGGGCGTTTCTCACATCACGGGCGGCGGCTTTTACGAAAACATTCCGAGAAGTATTCCGGACGGCTTCGGAGCGGAGATTGAAAAGGAGAAAATCAGAGTACTTCCGATTTTCGACCTCATTTCAAAAACCGGAAACATTCCGGAACGCGATATGTTCAACACGTTCAACATGGGTGTCGGAATGAGCGTTATTGTTTCAAAAGAGGAGAGCGAAAAGGCTCTTGAAATTCTCAAGGCAAACGGCGAAGACGCATACGTCATCGGAAAAATCGTCAAGTCCGAACAAAAGGTTACGATAGTATGAAAAGAAAAGTGAACATTGCCGTCCTCGTTTCCGGAGGCGGAACAAACCTTCAGGCGCTCATTGACGCTCAAAAAAGCGGAATCATTCATTCGGGCGAAATCAAGCTCGTTGTTTCAAACAATCCGAATGCCTATGCGCTTCAAAGGGCAAAAAACGCAAACATCAAAACCGCCGCAATCGAAAAGAAAAAGCTTTCTCAGGACGAGTTTGAAAAAGAGCTTCTTTTTGTCCTTTCGGAAAATGAGATTGATCTCATCATTCTTGCCGGCTTCATGTGTATTCTCACCGAAAGCTTTATTGAGCATTACAGAGACAGAATAATCAACGTTCATCCGTCGCTGATTCCGTCGTTTTGCGGAAAAGGTTTTTACGGACTTCGGGTTCACGAAGCCGCTCTTTCTTACGGCGTAAAGGTCACCGGAGCAACGGTTCATTTCGTCAACGAAATTCCGGACGGCGGAAAAATCATCATGCAAAAAGCCGTTTATATCGAAGAGGGCGACACGCCCGAAACGCTCCAAAAGCGTGTTATGGAAAACGCCGAATGGATCATCCTTCCCGAAGCTGCGGAAAAAGTCTGTGAAGAGATTGGAGAAGAAATATGAATATCTATGAAATCAAAAGCATCGAAAAGCTTATAAAGGGCAACGAATATGTCGGACGCGGAATCATCATAGGACGTTCGGCGGACGGAAAAAACGCAGTCGGCGCATATTTCATTATGGGCAGAAGCGAAAACAGCCGTAACCGCATTTTCGTCAAGGACGCCGACAGCCTCAAGACCGAGCCGTTTGACCCGTCAAAAGTCAGCGACCCGTCGCTCATCATTTATAACGCCGTCCGTCCTCTTAAAAAGGACCTCATCATCACAAACGGCGACCAGACCGACACGGTTTTTGACCTCATGAGCGAAGGAAAAACCTTTTCTCAGGCGCTTGAAACGAGGGCTTTTGAGCCGGATGCGCCGAACTTCACCCCGAGAATCAGCGGAATTCTTCATTTTGAAAACGGCTTCAATTATGAAATGAGCATTCTCAAAAGTCTTGACGAAGAAGGCTCGGATTGCTGCCGCTTTACTTTCTCTTATCCTTCAAAGCCGGGGCTTGGCCATTTTATTCACACCTATGTTGAAAACGGCGAGCCGATTCCGACCTTCCAAGGCGAACCGGAAAGAACGCTCATTCCGGACGATATCGACGCTTTCACAAATGAAATTTGGGAAAACCTTGATGAAAACAACAAAATCTCGCTCTATGTCCGCTATACCGACATTGAAAGCGGAGAATATACCGACAGACTTATTAACAAAAACAACTGATCCCGAAAGGAGAAAAACATGAAAGAGTTTGAACTTAAATACGGCTGCAACCCGAACCAAAAGCCCGCAAAGATTTTTATGGCCGACGGAAGCGAACTTCCGATCAAGATCCTCAGCGGAAAGCCCGGCTTCATCAACTTCCTTGACGCTTTCAATTCATGGCAGCTCGTCAAAGAGCTGAAGAAAGCTCTTTCGCTTCCGGCCGTAACTTCATTCAAGCACGTCAGCCCGACGAGCGCCGCAGTCGGAATTCCTCTTCCGGAAAAGCTCAAAAAGGCCTGCTTCGTTGACGACATCAAAGACCTTGACTCTTCACCTCTTGCCTGCGCTTATGCGAGAGCGAGAGGAACGGACAGAATGTGCTCCTTCGGCGATTGGGTTGCCCTTTCCGACGTTTGCGACGTCACAACCGCAAAGCTCATCAAGCGTGAGGTTTCCGACGGCGTAATCGCTCCGGGATATGAGCCTGAAGCACTTGAAATTCTCAAGTCAAAGCGTGGCGGAAATTACAACATCGTTGAAATTGACGAAAACTATGTTCCCGCTCCGATTGAACACAAGCAGGTTTTCGGAATCACTTTTGAACAGGGAAGAAACAACTTCAAAATCGATTCTTCTCTTCTTGAAGATATTGTCACAAAAAACAAAAACCTTCCCGAAAGCGCAAAGCGTGATCTCATCATCTCTCTCATTACGCTCAAATATACCCAGTCGAACTCGGTTTGCTTCGCCTATGACGGACAGGCAATCGGCGTCGGTGCGGGTCAGCAGTCAAGAGTTCACTGCACCCGTCTTGCCGGCTCAAAGGCGGACACATGGTTCCTTCGTCAGTGCGACAAGGTTCTTGCCCTTCCGTTCAAGGAGAGCCTCAAGCGTCCCGACCGTGACAACGTCATCGACGGTTACATCAACCGCAACGAAGAAGACGTTTGCGCCGAAGGAAACTGGCAGAAATATTTCACCGAAAGACCCGAACCTCTCACCGATGCGGAAATCAGAGAATATCTTTCCGGCATAAGCGGAGTTTCGCTCGGTTCGGACGCATTCTTCCCGTTCGGAGACAACATTGAACGCGCTCACAAGAGCGGCGTTTCTTACATTGCCGAACCCGGCGGTTCAATCAGAGACGACCTTGTAATCGAATGCGCCGACAAATACAACATGGTAATGGCATTCACAAAGATGAGACTTTTCCACCATTAATCGGCGGTGTTTTGAAAGAGTGTGAACAATTATGAAAATAATGGTTATCGGTTCCGGCGGACGTGAACACGCCGTGATCAAAAAGCTTAAAGAAAACTCTGAGGTTACCGAAATTTTTGCCCTTCCCGGAAACGGCGGAATGGACGGTGACGCGGTCTGCGTGAACATCGGCGCAAAGGATATTCCGGCGCAGGTGAAGTTTGCGCTTGAAAACGGGATTGACTATGCCGTTGTTACTCCGGACGATCCCCTCGTTCTCGGTGCGGTTGACGAGCTTGAAAAAGCGGGAATTCCCTGTTTCGGCCCCGAAAAAAAAGCCGCAATCATTGAGGGAAGCAAGGTCTTTTCAAAGAACCTCATGAAAAAGTACGGCATTCCCACTGCAAAATACGAAGTCTTTTCCGACCCGGAAAAGGCGTTTGAATACCTTAAAACCGCTCCGATTCCGACCGTCGTCAAGGCGGACGGACTTGCCCTCGGAAAGGGCGTAATCATTGCCGAAACAAGGCGTGAGGCGGAAGATGCGGTCAAGAGCATTATGGAGGAAAAGGTCTTCGGCGAAAGCGGAGCGCAGATTGTTATTGAAGAATTCCTTGAAGGTCCGGAGGTTTCCGTCCTTTCGTTCACCGACGGAAAAACGGTTGTTCCGATGGTTTCGTCGATGGATCACAAGCGCGCGCTCGACGGAGACAAGGGTCTCAACACCGGCGGAATGGGAACCGTTGCGCCGAACCCGTATTACACAAACGAAGTTGCAAAAGAATGCATGGAAAAAATCTTCCTTCCGACCGTTGACGCAATGAACAAGGAAGGAAGAACCTTCAAAGGCTGCCTTTATTTCGGGCTGATGCTCACAAAAGACGGTCCGAAGGTTATCGAATATAACTGCCGCTTCGGCGACCCGGAAACCCAGGTTGTTCTTCCCCTTTTGAAGTCGGATCTTCTCACGGTTATGAAGGCCGTTACGCAGGAAAAACTTTCCGAAGTTCCGGTTGAGTTCAGCCGTGACAGTGCCGCCTGCGTAATCATGGCGTCTGACGGCTACCCCGGAAAATATGAAACCGGCTTTGAAATCACTCTTGACGGGGAGACGAAAAAGCACGTCTTTTTTGCCGGAGCAAAAACGGAAAACGGCGTTCTCAAAACAAGCGGCGGAAGGGTTCTCGGTGTGACCGAAACGGCGAAGGATCTCAAATCCGCACTTAAAAAAGCCTATGAGGACGTTCAAAAAATCGCTTTCAAAAACGCATACTACCGAAAAGACATCGGCGCAAGAGCGCTCAAAGCGGAGGAATAAGAATGGTATACAGAGTATTCACCGAAAAGAAAAAGGAACTTGCCCAGGAAGCAAAGTCCCTTCTTGAAAACATCAGAGGGCTTCTTCAAATCACTTCCGTGAAAGACGTCAGAGTTATCAACCGTTACGATGCGGAAAACATTGACGAAAAACTTTTTGATTATGCGGTCAAAACCGTTTTTTCCGAACCCCAGCTTGACGTGACATACAGAGAGCCCGCCTACGATTCGGACGAGGTTTTTGCCGTTGAATATCTTCCCGGCCAGTTTGACCAGCGTGCGGACTCCGCTGCTCAGTGCATTCAGCTCATCTCCTGCGGCGAACGTCCGACGGTGAGAACCGCAAAGATTTATATGCTTTACGGTTCCCCTTCAAAAGAGGAACTTCAAAAAATCAAGCATTACGTCATTAACCCCGTTGAAGCGAGAGAAGCTTCGCTCGAAAAGCCGGAAACGCTCAAAGTCAATTATGAAATTCCGACTTCCGTTCCCGTTCTTGAAGGCTTTTGCGCCCTTGACAGAAGCGGTCTTGAAAACTTCCTTGAAAAATATGCTCTCGCAATGGACATTGACGACATCGCTTTTTGTCAGGATTACTTCAGAAAAGAACAGCGTGATCCGACGATGACCGAAATCAGAATGATTGACACTTACTGGTCGGATCATTGCCGCCACACAACGTTCCTGACAAACATTGACAACGTAACTTTTGAGGACGGACTTCTTCAAAGCGCATACAATGATTATCTTGAAATCAGAAAAGAGCTCGGAAGAACAAAGCCCGTTTGCCTCATGGATCTTGCAACGATTGCCGTGAAGCAGCTCAAAAAGGAAGGAAAGCTTCAAAAGCTTGACGAATCGGAAGAAATCAACGCCTGCACCGTAAAAATCAAAGTCAACGTTGACGGTGAGGATGAAGACTGGCTCCTCCTTTTCAAAAACGAAACCCATAACCACCCGACCGAAATCGAACCCTTCGGCGGTGCGGCAACCTGCATCGGCGGTGCGATCCGTGATCCGCTTTCGGGCCGCTCGTATGTTTACGGCGCAATGAGAGTTACCGGTGCGGCAAACCCGCTCAAAAAGGTCAGCGAAACCATGGAAGGAAAGCTTCCGCAAAGAAAGCTTGTCACCACCGCCGCAGACGGCTATTCGTCATACGGCAACCAGATAGGTCTTGCAACGGGAATCGTTGACGAGATTTATCACGACGGTTATGCGGCAAAGCGTATGGAAATCGGTGCGGTTGTTGCCGCGGCTCCGGCGAAGAACGTTCGCCGGGAAAGACCGCAGGAGGGTGACGTTGTCATTCTTCTCGGCGGAAGCACCGGACGTGACGGCTGCGGAGGTGCAACCGGCTCTTCAAAATCGCATACCCTCAAGTCGCTTGAGACCTGCTCGGCAGAGGTTCAAAAAGGTAATGCGCCGGAGGAAAGGAAGCTTCAACGCCTTTTCAGAAATCCGGAAGCCTGCCTGATGATCAAACGTTGCAACGACTTCGGTGCCGGCGGTGTTTCCGTTGCAATCGGAGAACTTGCGGACGGACTTGAAATCGACCTCAACGCCGTTCCGAAAAAATATGACGGACTTGACGGAACGGAGCTTGCAATCAGCGAATCGCAGGAACGCATGGCGGTTGTTGTTGAAAAAGAAAACGTTGAAAAGTTCCTCTCTCTTGCCGATAAAGAAAACCTTCAGGCGGTTGTTGTTGCCGTTGTCAAGAGCGAACCCAGACTTAAAATGAACTGGAACGGAAAAACAATCGTTGACATAAGCCGTGAATTTCTCAATTCAAACGGCGCACAAAAGCATATCACGGTTGCACCCGAAAAGCCGCGTGATTTTGAAAAGAAGATAAACGGCACTTTCACGGAAAATCTCCGTGCCGTTGCCGACGATCTCAACACCTGCTCAAAGAGAGGACTTTCGGAGCAGTTTGACTCAACAATCGGCGCCGGAACGGTTCTCATGCCCTTCGGCGGAAAGAATCAGCTCACCCCGATTCAGGCAATGGTTCAGAAAATTTCGGTTGAGAAAAAGCATACCGATGACTGCTCACTCATGGCATGGGGCTTCAACCCGTTCATCTTTGAAAAGAGCGAATATCACGGCGCATACCTCGCTGTTGTCGAATCGGTTTCAAAGCTCATTGCGACCGGCGCAAAGTTTGAAGACGTTTATCTCACCTTCCAGGAATATTTTGAACGTCTCGGAAAGGATCCGAAGCGTTGGGGAAAACCGCTTGCCGCTTTGCTCGGTGCCCTCAAGGCGCAGACCGAACTCGGAATTGCCGCAATCGGCGGAAAGGATTCAATGAGCGGAAGCTTTGAAAATCTTGACGTTCCTCCGACTCTCGTTTCCTTCGCCGTAACGACCGACAAAACGAAGAACATTGTTTCGCCCGAATTCAAAAAGAGCGGAAACAAAGTTTTCTTCCTTGCTGCGGAGTACGACGAAAACGGTCTTCCGAAAACGAAGTCGCTCCTTGAACTCTTCGACCGTGTGACCGCTCTTTTGAGAGAAAAGAAAGCCGCTTCATGTATTACACCGACCCTTTCGGGAATCGGAGAGGCCGTTATGAAGTCCTCTTTCGGAAACGGCTTCGGCTTCAAGTTTGACAACGGACTTTCGGTTAACGACATCTTCAAGTATAACTACGGCGGCTTCCTTCTTGAAACGCCGGAAGAAATTGAAAACGCCGTCTTTGTCGGAACGGTTACCGACGACGGAAAGTTCTCATATAAGGATGAAAGCGTTGACGAAAAAGAGATTCTCAAGATTTATGAGGATAAGCTCGAAAGCGTTTTCAGATGCAACATCAAAAACCCGGAAGGAAAAATCGAAACCTTCTCGTATAACTGCACTTCCCGTCCGTCGCCTTCAATCAAGGTTGCAAAGCCGAAGGTTCTCATTCCGGTTTTCCCCGGAACGAACTGCGAACTTGACAGCGCAAAGGCAATGCGTGACGCAGGTGCAGAACCGGAAATTTTCGTAATCAACAACCGTTCTCCGAAAAAGGTTGCCGAAAGCGTTGAACGCTTTGCGAAGGAAATCGAAAAATCGCAGATGATTTTCATTCCCGGCGGCTTCTCCGGCGGCGACGAGCCGGACGGAAGCGGAAAGTTCATCACCGCATTTTTCAGAAATGCCGTAATCAAAGAGCAGGTCACCGCTCTCCTTGAAGAACGTGACGGTCTCATGTGCGGAATTTGCAACGGCTTCCAGGCTCTCATAAAGCTCGGACTTGTTCCTTACGGAAAAATCATTGACACCGATGAAAACTGTCCGACCCTCACATACAACACAATCGCACGCCATCAGTCGAAGATTGTAAGAACAAGAATCGCTTCAAACAAATCTCCGTGGCTTGCCGAAACCGAAGTCGGAGAAATTTATAACGTTCCGATCTCTCACGGCGAAGGCCGCTTCATCGCAAGCGAAGAACTCATCGGAAAACTTGCCGAAAACGGTCAGATTGCAACTCAGTATGTTGACGAAAACAAAAACGCAACGTCGGACATTCACTTCAATCCGAACGGTTCAATGTTCGCAATTGAGGGAATCACTTCACCGGACGGAAGAGTTTTCGGAAAGATGGGTCACTCCGAGCGTTATGCTCCGGATCTTTATAAAAACGTTCCCGGAAATTACGACATTAAGATGTTTGAATCCGCTGTGAAGTATTTCAAATAAGAACAAAAGATGCGGCAAAACAAAGCGTTCTGCCGCATCTTCCTTTTCATAAAAACGAAAAACCGTAATTCACACTGCGCTTTCCTGCGCAGAAAGTGAATCACGGTTTTATTTTATAGCCGGCAAAAAAATCAGAAGTAAATTACTTTGACGTGTTTTCCCATTTTTCTCAGACAGTCCGAAAGTTCTTCAACGAGGTTCATTTTTATGTTGAAATTAATCGGAAGCTCCGGGTTCTGGTGCGCCGGGTTGACAGCCCGTCCGACGAAAAAGTTGATGTCCGTTGCCTCTTCAAAAAGCATCCGACAGATGAGCGAAGCACCGTCACGGCTGAAGCTCCAATGCTCGTATTTTTCGTTGCTTGCAAGGGCGTCCTTTGCATATTCGATAACTTTGTTGATTGTGATTACGCCTTCGGTAACAAGGTCAACGCCTTCGATTTCGGCAATCGGGGGAACGTCGCTCTTTTCAAAATTCAATGTCGGTTTAAGCGGCTTTCCGAGATATTCGGCGGCGATTGAAGACGTTGTTCCTCCGCAGACGATATGCTTTCCTTCCTTTGAAAAGAAAAGAGCCATCATTCTTCCGCAGTCGTCGCGATTTCTCGGCGGACCGAAAAGAAGATTCATCGGTTCACGCTTTCTGATTCTGATTACGCAGGCGGTTGCGTCGTCGCCCGGATGACCGCCGTATTGGCGAAAACATTCGTCAACGAGCATTGTCGAAAGCGTTTTCGCCGTGTATCCGACAGGGGCAAGCCCCTTCATGAACTCGGCGATATCTTCTCTTTTCCAGCCGAAATTATACGCAATTCCGATTCCGGCGTGAGGACAACCGTCGCTCATTGCAACGAAAATATCGTTTTCCCGAAGATCAATCACCGACTTGTAAATCTTTTTTCCGTCAATGTTCATCTCGCTTTCGGGATAATTGAAAATCTCGTAATCACGGATGAGAATGATGTGCGGATTGTCGAACTGAATGAGTTCGGCGGTGCGGTTGTCAATGAGGTGAATGATTGTGAAGGTTGAATAAGCAACGCCTCTGACGGAGCAGATCGGAAGAGCCTGTGCAATTGTTGAAACGCATTCTTCAAGGCAAATTCCCTGAGCCATCATCGTTGAAATGATTTTTGAAGTCAGCGTTGAAAGAATACTCGCTTTGACTCCGCTTCCGAGTCCGTCGGCGAGAACAATTACACAGGAATTGTCGCCCTGCTCGACAACGTCAACGTGGTCGCCGCAAAGTTGTTCCCCTTCATGATTGATGCTTTTCCAGCCGATTTCGGCGCAAAGATTATTCATCGACGATCGACTCCTTAAGCTTTGAAAGTGCGATTTTTGTTTCTGCCGCCGTTTCGCCGAGAAGCGAGGCAATTTCCTGAACGATTCTCATCTGTTTGTCAACAACCTTATCCGCAACTTCAACGGTTTGGCGACTGATTGTTTCCTTTTTCCGACGTTGGGTTTCCTCTTCGGTAACATCACGAAGAATGCAGAAAAGAATCCGGTATTCTTTGTCATAAATTATGCTTTCTTCAACATACTTTTCGTATTCCGCAAGGAAAACACGTTTGTTTCTGATGTCCTCTCGGGTTGAAAGGACTTCAATGAAGTCGCACGGATCATAAACTCTGATGATCTGGCCGCCGAGAATATCGGAAGCAAGGCGGATGTTGAGAATTTTTTGAGCGGCTTTGTTGATTTGCTGAACCTCAAGGTTCTCGTTGAGGATGATGAGACCGTTCGGAGTGTTCCTTGCAATTGTGTCCGAAAAGCTTTCCGCTTTCTCCTTGAGATAAGGAAGGCACATTGTTACGGAAGCTTTTCCCTGAAAGATTGCAACGGCCTTTTCACGGCAGGTTTCATAGCCGCAGCTTCCGCAGTTGAGCTCGTCCGAAGGCTTTGTTTTTCCCATCTGATGAAGAATATCGGTAATTTCCCTTTCGCTCGGCATCGGAAGTTTATGCTCGATGATTTCAAAGTTTTTGATGAGTTCCGATTCACCCGTTTCGGTAACGATGAAATCCTTTTTTCCGGCAGACGCCGAAACCGCCGCATAGTCCTTTACGGGCGAGCGATGGAATTTTTCCATTACCGGCCCGCCGACGCAACTTCCCGGACAAATTGACATTTCAATGAAGCATTTATGCACATTGCCGTTTTCGATGTCTTTCAAAGCGGCAATGCAGTTTTCAGCCGTGTCGATTGCCATATATGTATAGCCGTTGTCCTCTTTTTTGTCCATTGTTTTGAGGATTCCGCCCGTTGTCGGGAAAAAGCGGGCTCGGCTGTTTTCTTTCTTTTCGATTTTCTTTTCGGGTTCAATGCCTTTTTCTTTGAACATTGCCGAAAGTTCGTCAAAAGTGAGAACGGCGTCAACAAAGCCTTCGTAATGCGAGGCTTCGTCCTTTTTTGCAACGCAGGGTCCGATGAAAACGACCTTTGCGTCCGGAATACGCTTTTTGATGTCCGCTCCGTGCGCCTGCATTGGCGAAAGAACGTCCGCAAGAAGGGGAACGAGTGCCGGAAACTGCTTTTGAACAAGGAGATTTACCGAATGGCAGCAAGAGGAAATAATTACGTCCCGTCCGCCGTCACTGACCATTTTTTCATATTCCTTTTTGACGATCGTTGCGCCGATTGCGGTTTCCTCCGCATCGGAAAAACCGAGCTTTTGAAGAGCCTCTTTCATCGCTTCGATTCCGACTCCTTCGTAATTTGCGATGAAGGACGGAGCAAGCGAGGCAATGACGGGTTCGCCCGTTTGAAAAAGAACTTTCACTTTTTCAATCTCGCTGACGATTTGCTTTGCGTCTTGCGGACAGACGACAAAACAATGTCCGCAAAGGATGCATTCGTTTCCGATTATGTAAGCCTGGTTTCCGGAAAAGCGGATTGCTTTGACCGGACAATGGCGCAGGCACTTATAGCAATTTTTACAATTCGATTTTTTAAGCGTAAGACAATCCATTTGAATCCGCTCCTCTCATTCAGCGTTTTTTCACAAGTTTCAAAACCTTGTCGTTGAAAAATGAGTTGAAGTTGTCCGGAGTAATTCCGGTGTAAATTTGGTTTTCAAGTGTAACCGTAACTCCCGTGCGGTTGCATTTTCCGGTGCAGAAGCTTCCGGCGAGCGTAATTTCATCCTGAAGTGCGTTTTCTTCGATTGCTTTTTGAAAAAGCTCAACGAGCTTTTCCGAGCCTTTGAGGTGACAGGAAGAACCGACGCAAATTTTGACTGTTGCCATAGTGATTATCCTTAACCTTTCCGCCGCGCTTTTCCTGATTTTTTTGCTTTGCCGCGGCAGCAAAGCAGACTTCCGGAAGCCGGATTTTCAGCCGAGCTTTCCGATAATGTTTTCTTCAAAAAATTCTTTGACTTTGTCCGGCGAAACGGAGAAAAACTCTCCGTCAACCGTCACGCAAACGCCGAGTTGACACTTTCCCATGCAAAACTCTCCGGAAAGCTCAACTTTTTCGCGAAGGTGATTTTCGGTAATGAGAAGCTGAAGCTCCTCAACAACACGGCGCGCACCCTTGATATGACAGGACGAGCCGATGCAAACGGTAATTTTCATTTTCTTTTCCCCTATTTTTTTGATTGAAAGGCGGATTTGCGAGTGTGATGCTCAGAGGTTGATTTTTTTTGAAAGGAGGGCTTTTTCCCGTTCGTTTGCGGTTGCAAAAAGAGTTGCCGCAACAATCGGAACCCAAAAGTCGAATTCTTCTTTTTCGGCCTTGCTCTTTTTGAGGAAGAGCGAAACATAATCGCTTTCAAGGGCGGTTTCACCGTCAAGAAAAAGCGAAAGCGCCGTTCCGGCTGCGTCGGCAAGACCGTTTCCGAGCGAGGCGTGCGACCAGTCGATGATGTAAGGCTTTTTTTCCGGAGTAAGAATCACGTTTGAAGGATTGAAATCTCCGTGGCAAAGCTTTTTTCGGACGGGCATTTTTGAAAGCTTTTGAAGAAGTTCGTCCTTCTTTTTTTTCGGAATGTCGGAAAGAAAAATCTTGCGTTCAAGCTTTTCGTGCATATCGCAAAAAAGCGGGGCTTTTTTTTCAAAAACCTCAAGTTGAAGGTCAACAAAAAGACTGAGATAATCGTCCCTTTTTTCCGGGTTTTCTCCAATGAGCCGAAGAATCGATTTTCCTTCGATATATTCCGAAACGATTGCCCATTTTCCGTTGATTGTTCCGACTTCAAGAACCTTCGGAACAAAAAGCCCCGTTTCTTCCGCAAGGGCTTCGTTCATAGCCTCGCGAAGAACGTCCGACTTTGAAAACGGTTCGCCGAAAACTTTGTATGTTTTTCCTTCGTCGCAATAGACCGTTTTGTTGTTCCTCACGGCAATAATCCTGTCAAGTTGCATAAAGCTCTTCTCCTTTGATTCTTTTTCGGTGCTTGCGAAAAAGAAAGAATTAATCGGGCTTTACCTATTATATATCATTTTATCTGCATTTTCAAATGCGCAAGAGAAAGAGCCATGTTTTCATACTGAATGATGACATCGGCGGGCTTATACAGCCGGCAGGCGGCGAAGCACCAAATTGCCTTCACTCCGCTTTCGCAAAGAAGATTGCAAACGTCCTGAGCGTTTTTCGTCGGAACGGCAATCACGCCGAGTTTCACGTTGTTCTGTTTGCAAAAGGACGAAAGCTGCGAAACGGGGAGGAGCTTTTTTCCGTCCTTCGACGTTTCTTCATCGCTGATTTTGACGTCGAACGCCGCAAGCATGTTGATTCCGTAATCTTTGAATCCGGTGTAATCAAGAAGTGCTTTTCCGAGCCGTCCCGCTCCGACAATTACGGCGTTTCCGTCCTCATTTTCAAGAAGTTCTTCAAGCCGTGCCGTGAGTTCGCTTCTGATATATCCGACCCTCGGTTTTCCGGTTGCGCTGATTGCGCCGAGGTCTTTTCTGACCTGAACTTCACCGAAACCGAGCTGTTTTGCGATTGTCGTTGCCGAAATTGTTTTAATGTTTTCGTCAAGACTTTTCAGAAAGCTGAGATATACCGGAACCCGTCCGAGCGTTGCCTTTGATAATTTGTTCTGCTCCAAAAAAACACCTCCAGTGTTTTCTTTTTGAAAAAGAAGGCGGTTTTGAAAAGCGAAAACCGCCTTCGGCTTTATTTTTTCTTTTTAAGCTTTGGTGAGAGGAAGAATGTTTTCGCGGAAAAACTTTCTTGCTTCCGCCGCTTTGACGTGAAATTTTTCGTCGTTGACCGAAACGGCAACGCCTTCGTTTTCGCATCTGCGCATACAGAACGCACCTTCGAGCGAAATTTTGTCCTGAAGATTGTTTTCTTCAATGAGATGACGGAAAGAAGCGATTACGCTTTGAGCGCCGCTGAGATGACAGCTTGTTCCGATGCAAATTTTGACTTTTACCATTTATTCTTCACCTTTTCCTTTGTATTCAACATGAAGAAGTTCATGAACCCTTCCGGCAATGATGTCATCATAAATTGAGGAAACGAGCGGATTTTCTTCCGAGCGGCGGATGCTGAACTGACGGTCGGATTTGTAAAGTCCCTTGCTGCGTTCTTTGAGAGCCTGAGCGGCCGCAAACGGCTGACCGCCGCCACAGACGCAGCCGCCGGGACAGGCCATGATTTCAATGAAGTCAAAGTGTTCGCCGTTTTTGACCCGTTTGAGAACTTTTTCCGCATTTCCGAGACCGCTGACAACGGCAATGTGAAGAGTTGCGTCGCCGTAAGAAATGCTGAACTCTTTGATTCCTTCCGGACCTCTCTGGCCGATTTCCGCAACGGAAAGGAGCGACGTTCTGCTCTTGTCCGAAACAACACGGCGAAGAACCGCTTCGGTAACACCGCCGGTTACGCCGAAAATTACGCCTGCGCCGGAAACCATTCCGAACGGCATGTCAATCGCTTCGGGTTCAAGTTCGTCGAACATGATTCCCGATTCCTTGATCATTCTGATGAGTTCCTGAGTTGTGATTACCGCGTCAACGTTTGGGTCGCCGGAATCGGAAAATTCCTGTCTTGCCGCTTCAAATTTCTTTGCGGTGCAGGGCATTATTGCAATGTGGAACATCTTCCTCGGGCTTTTGTTCGACTGATCCTTGAGAATTGAAGCGAGCATCTGCATCGGAGAACGGCAGGAGGAAACGTTTTTGAGAAGTTCGGGGTGTTTCTTTTCGCAGTAGTTCACCCAGCCCGGACAGCAGGAAGTGATGAGCGGAAGCTTTTCGCCGCTTTCAAGGCGGTCAAGGAACTCTTCGCTTTCTTCCATAACGGTGAGGTCTGCGCCGAGCGAAGTGTCGTAAACCTCGTCGATTCCCATTCGGCGGAGGGCGGCAACAATTTTTCCCATGACGTTTTCGCCGTCGGTGACGTTGAGCTCTTTTCCGAGCGCAACTCTGACCGCCGGGGCAATTTGAACGGTTGTTTTGACTTCCGGGTCTTCAATTGCTTTCCAGACTTTCGGAATATTGTTTTTGACAACGATTGCACCCGTCGGGCAAACAACCGAGCATTGACCGCAGCCTACGCAGGGCGATTCGGCAAGCGGCTTTCCGAAAGCGGTGCTGATGATTGCGTTTGAACCTCTGAACGCAAAATCAATTGCGCCGACGTTCTGAATTTCGTTACACATTCTTACGCAGTCGCCGCAAAGAATGCATTTTCCGGCGTCGCGCGTGATGCAGAGCGAAGATGTGTCGTCGTCTTTCGTTGAATGTGCGTTGTTCGGAAAACGGACTCCGTCGATATGAAAACGCATTGCAAGATCCTGAAGTTTGCAATTGCTGTTGTTTTCGCACGTTGTGCAGTCACGGCAGTGGTTTGCAAGAATGAGTTCAAGAATGTTCTTGCGGTATCTTCTGAGTCTTTCGGTGTTCGTTTTGATTTTCATTCCGGCTCTCGGCGGAGTTGAACAGGCGGCGTCAAGTCCGCCCCATTCGTTTTCAACCATACACATTCTGCAAGCGCCGTAAACCGAAAGCTCCGAGTGATAACAGAAAGTCGGAAGCTTGATTCCGATTTTCCGAAGGACTTCAAGAATGTTTTTTTCGCCGTTTATTTCAACGGGAATCCCGTCAACAGTCATATATTGTCTTTCGCTCATTTTTAACCCTCCTTGATTGCGTGGAATGCACACGCGGAAATGCAGCTCATGCAGCGGATACATTTTGAAAGGTCAATACTGAACGGTTCTTTGATTTTTCCGCTGATTGCACCGACCGGACACTGACGGGCACATTTTGAGCAGCCTTTGCAAAGTTCCGGATCGATGCTGATTTTTTTGAGTTTCTGACACTGACCTGCCGGGCAGGTTTTGTCTTTGATGTGAGCTTCATATTCCTCACGGAAGTTTTTGATCGTGCTGATTACGGGAGAGGGCGCACTCTTTCCGAGACCGCACAGAGCGGTTGCACGGATTGTGTCCGCAAGTTCAAGAAGGAGTTCAATGTCGCCTTCTTTTCCTTCGCCGGCAACGATTCTTTCGAGAATTTCGAGCATTCGCTTCGTTCCTTCACGGCAGGGAACGCATTTTCCGCACGACTCGTTTTGAGTGAAGTGCATGAAGAAACGGGCAACCTCAACCATGCAGGTGTTTGAATCCATAACAACGAGTCCGCCGGAGCCTATCATTGCGCCGACTTTTTTGAGCGTGTCAAAATCAAGCGGAAGGTCAAGATGTTCCTTTGTCAGGCATGCGCCCGAAGGACCGCCGATTTGAACGGCTTTGAATTCGCCGCCTCTCATGCCGCCGCCGATGTCGAAAATAATTTTCCGAAGCGTTGTTCCCATCGGAACTTCAATGAGTCCGGTGTTCTGAATATTTCCGGTGAGAGCGAAAGCCTTCGTTCCGGGACTTTTTTCGGTACCGTAACCGAGGTACCAATCCGCACCGTTGTTGATGATCGGAACAACGTTTGCATAGGTTTCAACGTTGTTGAGAACGGTGGGTTTGTCAAAAAGGCCGTGTTCAACCGTTCTCGGCGGTTTAACTCTCGGAAAGCCTCGCTTTCCTTCAATCGAAGCGGTGAGGGCGCTTCCTTCGCCGCAAACAAAAGCACCGGCGCCGCGGTTGATGTGGAGCTTGAACGAAAAGCCCGAACCGAGGATATTGTCGCCGAGAAGACCGAGATCTTCGGCCTGAGCAATTGCGTTTTTGAGTCTTGCAACCGCAAGGGGATACTCCGCACGGACATAGATATAGCCTTCGCTTGCGCCGCAGGCTACGGCCGCAATCATCATGCCTTCAAGCATTCTGTGCGGGTCGCCTTCCATGATGCTTCTGTCCATGAATGCACCGGGGTCGCCTTCGTCGCCGTTGCAGACAACATATTTTTGCTTTTCGTTCTGCTTTCTGACTTGAGCCCATTTTCTTCCGGCGGGGAAGCCTCCGCCGCCTCTTCCTCTGAGGGCGGAACGGGTGATTTCGTCAATGACTTCGTCGCCCGTCATATCGAAAAGTGCCTTCTCAAAAGCGGAGTATCCGCCGAGGGCAATGTATTCTCTGATTGACTGAGCGTCGATTCTTCCGCAGTGTTCAAGAACAAGTCTTGTCTGCTGCTTATAAAAAGGAATGTCTTCCTGTCTTCTGTAAAGTTTTTCGTCTTTTTTATAGGCAAGACGGTCAATGTATTCGCCTTTTTTGATTGTTTTTTCAACGATTTCTTCGCAGTCTTCAACGTGAACCTTTGTGTAAAGCCAGCCCTGAGGGTCGATTCTGAGAAGCGGTCCCATTTCGCAAAAGCCGTGGCAGCCGCTTTTTTTGAGTCCCATTGCACGCTCGTGCGGTTCGGCCTTGAGTTCAACTTCAACGTTGATTCCTTCCGCAGTCATAATCTCTTTGAGCTTTTCGTAAACATCAAGCGAGCCGCCGGCAACGCAGCCCGTTCCGGCGCAGATTATGATTTTTTCAACCTGTGATTCATAAGCTTCGGCTTCCTTTTTTCTGAAAGCGATGAGCTGTTCCCTGTTTTCAAGCATTTGAACTTTCCTCCTTCAGTTCGTCAAGAAGAGCTTTGGCTTTGTCCGGAGTCATTGCCGGGTGAACTTTGTCGTTGACGGTGAGAACCGGCGCAAGACCGCACGCTCCGAGACACGAAACGGTTTCAACCGTAAAAAGGAGGTCGTCGGTCGTTTTCTTTTTTTCGCTTAAGTTCAGTTCCTTGCGAAGTTTTTCAAGGATCGGAATTGAGCGGCGGACGTGGCAAGCGGTTCCGTCGCAGACTTTGATGACGTACTTTCCCTTCGGTTCAAGCGAAAAGTTTTCATAAAACGTTGCAACTGAATAAATGCGAGCCTCACTGATTTCGAGTTTTTCCGAAAGATAAGGAAAAACTTCGCGTGGGAGATAGTGGTAATGCTCTTGGATTTCCTGGAGGACGGCAATAATTGCCTGCTTTTGGTAGTCGTGACTTTCAAGAATCGAGTCAACAACAGAAAAGTCAAATGTTTGGTTCAAATTTTTCTGCCCCTTTCATTTTACACGACCACCGGCCGGGCGCAGTACGCTCGGTCGGTGGTTCATGAAATAACGGACAAACGTCCTTAAATTTTGGGTTATGAATGTTTCTCCGTAAGATATTCATCAATTGAAGCGGCAGCCTGCTTTCCTGCACCCATGGCGAGGATAACCGTTGCAGAACCGGTTACGGCATCTCCGCCGGCATAAACTCCTTCTCTTGAGGTGAGACCGGTTTCGTCGTCAACGATGATTCCGCCCCACTTTTGGGTTTCAAGACCTTCGGTTGTGTTCCTGATGAGCGGATTGGGAGAAGTACCCAACGCCATTATAACACAATCTGCGTCAATCGTAAAGTCACTTTCGGGAAGTGGAACAGGTTTTGCTCTTCCGCTTTCGTCCGGAGCGGAAAGAGTCATCTTCCGGCAGACCATTCCTTTGACATTTCCGGATTCGTCGCCGAGAATTTCAACCGGAGAAGTGAGGAACATGAAGTTGATTCCTTCTTCTTTTGCGTGTTCGATTTCTTCTTTTCTTGCCGGAAGTTCATTTTCTGTTCTTCTGTATACGATTGAAACTTCTCCGCCGAGTCTTCTTGCGCAGCGGGCGGCGTCCATCGCAACGTTTCCTCCGCCGACAACAAGAACTTTGTGGCCGTGGCGTATGGGAGTGTGGCTTCCCGGTTCATAAGCTTTCATGAGGTTGATTCTCGTGAGGAACTCGTTTGCGGAGTACACACCGTTGAAGCCTTCGCCCTTGATTCCCATGAACTTCGGAAGGCCGGCGCCGGAACCGACGAAAACGGCTTCGTATCCGTCGTCGAAAAGTTCGTCGATTGTGAGTGTTTTTCCGATTACAACGTCCGTTTCAATGTCAACGCCGAGAGCCTTGAGAGTATCGATTTCCTTTGCGACGATTGACTTCGGAAGTCTGAATTCCGGAATGCCGTAAATCAAAACGCCGCCTGCGGAATGAAGTGCTTCAAAAACGGTAACCTTGTATCCTTTTTTTGCAAGGTCGCCGGCGCAGGCAAGTCCGGACGGACCGGAGCCGATGACCGCAACCTTGAGTCCGTTTGATTCCGGCTTTTCGGGAGCGGTTTTGCTTTTTTCGTTGTGCCAATCGGCAACGAAACGTTCAAGCCTTCCGATTGCAACGGGTTCAAACTTAATTCCGAGCGTGCAGTGCTTTTCGCACTGCGATTCCTGCGGACAAACTCTTCCGCAAACAGCGGGGAGCGAGGATGAGTCGGAGATGATTGAATATGCTTCTTCAAAATTTCCCTGCTTGATTTGAGTGATGAAGTCGGGAATGTCAATGTTTACGGGGCAGCCCGAAACGCAGGGTTTGTTTTTGCAGTTAAGGCAGCGGTTTGCTTCCTCAACCGCGATTTCGGCGGTATAGCCGAGAGCAACCTCATTGAAGTTCTTTTCACGGACGATGGGATCCTGCGTCGGCATTTCGTGTTTTTTCGGTTGAACAGCCATTGTAATTCCTCCTTACTGAGCCTTGAAAAGGTTGCAGGTTTTTTCACGTTCTTTTTCTTCAAAGCCTCTGTAAGACCTGCTTCTTGCCATTGCTTCGTCAAAATCAACTTCATAACCGTTGAAGTCCGGACCGTCAACGCACGCAAATTTTGTGACGCGCTTTCCGTCCCGAACAAGAGTGAGACGGCAGCCGCCGCACATTCCCGTTCCGTCAATCATAATCGGGTTCATTGAAACCGTCACGGGAACGCCGAACGGTTTTGTCGCGGCAACAACGAACTTCATCATGATGAGCGGTCCGATTGTGATAATTTCGTCGAATTTTTCGCCTTTTTCAAGCATCTCTTTGAGAGGTACGGTAACGTTTCCGTGTCTTCCGTAAGAACCGTCGTCCGTCATGAGAACGAGCTTGTTTGAGCATTTTACGAATTCGTTTTCAAGAATAACGTTTTCCCGGTTTCTGAAACCGATGACGCTTGTCACATCGGCGCCTGCGGCCGAAAGTTCTTCGGCAATCGGAAGAGCGATTGCACAACCGACGCCGCCGCCGATTACGCAAACTTTTTTGAGACCTTTAATGTTTGTCGCAACGCCGAGAGGACCGACGAAATCCTGAAGATATTCGCCCTCTTTCTTTTCGTCGAGCATTTCAGTTGTTGAGCCGACAACCTGAAAGATGATTTTTACGGTTCCCTCTTCTCTGTTGTATCCGGCAACGGTGAGAGGAATTCTTTCTCCGTTTTCGTCAACGCGAAGAATGATAAACTGGCCGGGAAGCGCTTTTTTCGCAACGAGCGGCGCTTCGATTTCCATTTGAGTAACGGCAGCGGTCAGCTTTTTCTTTCTTACAATTTTGTACATGCGGCAAGTCTCCTTTATCTTTAAATAGCCATTGATTTTAAACTTTTTGTCTTTATATATCAAGCTTCGGGCGGAAAAAAGGAAAGCTTTCTTCCGGAGAAAGCGGAATTTTCGGTGATAAAATACTGCTGCCGGAAATTCCGGCAGCAGTATACTAGCGCATATGCGCCGGCAATAATATAAGGAATTCCAAAAGCTTTTGCCGTCCGAGCCCTCAAAGACGAAAGTCTTTGTTCGAGCAGGGTTCGGACTTTTTTCGGGGAAAGGTCTTAAAACGAGGAGATTCGGTTGAGCAAATTAACGGAGAAGTCAAGAGAAAAACTTTTTAAGACCCGGAGTTCAAAAGCTTTTAAAGAGGATAAAACCTTTCGGTTATCAGAAATCAACTTCAGTGTCGTAATAGCAGCACTTGAGAAGTTTTTCCATCTCGTCAACGCTCGGCTGACGCGGGTTTGAACCTGTGCAGGCATCGCCGATTGCGTTGACTGCAATGTCATGAAGTCTTTCAAGGAAAACGTTTTCCGGAACGAAGCCTTCTTCGGTGGGATAGCTGTCTGCACCGTAATGTCTGATGCAGTGCGGAATGTTGAGTTCGTCGTTCATGTGACGAAGTTCGGCGATGAGGTTCTTGATTTTTTCTTCGGTTGTTTCGCCGCCGAGGTTCATATAATCGGCAATCTTTGCATAGCGTTCAGCCGCAACGGGATCCTTTGCGTTGAAAGCGATAACTTTCGGAAGGTACATTGCGTTTGCCGCACCGTGGATGATGTGTGCGCCGTAATCTGCGAATGCTGCGCCGGTCTTGTGAGCCATTGAGTGAACGATTCCGAGAAGAGCGTTCGAGAAGGCCATACCTGCAAGGCACTGAGCGTTGTGCATGCTGTCGCGCTTTGCCATGTCGCCGTTGTAAGAATCAATAAGATCGTTCTGAATCATCTTGATTGAGTAAAGAGCAAGAGGATCGGTGTAATCGCAGTTTGCGGTTGAAACGTAAGCTTCGATTGAATGGGTCATTGCGTCCATACCGGTGTGAGCAACAAGCTTTTTCGGCATTGTTTCGGCAAGATCGGGGTCAACGATTGCAACGTCCGGAGTGATTTCAAAGTCGGCAATCGGATATTTGATTCCCTTGTTGTAATCGGTAATGATCGAGAATGCGGTAACTTCGGTTGCGGTTCCCGATGTTGATGAAATTGCGCAGAAGTGAGCTTTTTTGCGAAGCTTCGGAAGGCCGAAAACTTTGCACATATCTTCAAAAGTAACTTCGGGATATTCATATTTGATCCACATTGCCTTAGCTGCGTCGATCGGTGAACCGCCGCCCATTGCGATGATCCAGTCCGGTTCAAACTTGAGCATTGCGTCTGCGCCTCTCATAACGGTTTCAACCGAGGGATCGGATTCGATTCCGTCAAAAATCTGAACTTCCATGCCTGCTTCCTTAAGATAGTCAACAGCCTTGTCAAGGAAACCGAAACGCTTCATTGAGCCGCCGCCGACGCAAATCATTGCTTTCTTTCCTTCAAATGATTTGAGGGCTTCAAGAGCACCCTTTCCATGATAGAGATCACGAGGTAATGTAAAACGTGCCATAATAAAAATCCTCCTTAAAGAATTGACTTTTTGTTTCTGCAACCCAAAAAGGTTACTTCCTTTTGACCTTTCGTCGGACTTATTTTAGCAGACAAAGCTCCGTTTGGGAATTGCAAGTTTTTCATATGGGTAATGCATGTATAGATATACCTGTTATCGATTACCCGCTGATTTATTTTTATTGGTCAAAACCGTACAAAAAGATTACAATTCTTTAACTTTTTTGGTTGTAAATGCCTTGAATTTATGATAAAATCAAAAAAGGCATTCGCAACGAAAACGGCAAAAAAACGGATTTTTTTGTTTTTTTACGTCGAAAAACAAAAAACAAAATTTTTTGCCATATAAAATACGACATTCAAAAGGAGAATAACGAATGAAAGAAAAAGAAAAAGGCGGAATTTCACAAAAAGTCGGCGGCTTTGTTTTGTCGCTCAAATCAAATTGGAAAACGCCGCCCGAAGGAAGATATATTCCGTTCAAAGAAATTGCGGCATACAGCGTCGGCGGAATCGGCGTAAAGCTTTTGATTTCCCTTTGTTGGCAGATTTCGCTTTCGGGAACGAGTCTTCTTGCGGGCTCGGCGCTCGGACTTGAGGTTGGCGATCTCACAACGCTCAACCTTATCGCAACGGTTTTGAATCTTATTATCGTTCCTGTCAGAGGAATGTTGATTGACAACACGAGAAGTTCAAAAGGAAAGTTCAGACCGTACCTTTTGTATACCGGAATTCCTTCCGCAATTCTCTGCACGGTTTTTGCTCTTTTGCCGTGGGAAACAATGACATACAACGCAAAGCTTTACTCGCTTTTCACAATTTATATTCTTCTTCAGCTTTTCTATCCGCTTTATGAACAGGCGTATACGACTCTTGTTCAGGTTATGAGTCCGAACTCAACCGAAAGGGCAGACGTAATCACTGTTTCAACGTTCATTTATTCCCTTGCGCCGTCAATCACGGGCTTTGCATTTCCGCTCATCGGCGGATTCTTCGGCGGACTTGACACGATTGCGCCTTATCGTATAATAATGCCGATTTTCGGAATTGTCGGTGCAATCATAGGGTTGCTTTCTTACAGCGGAACAAAGGAGCGAATTATCGTTTCAAAAGATTACGTTCCGAAGGTTCCGTTCGTTAAAGGTATTGTTTCCGGAATGAAAAACAAGTATCAGTGGGCACGCTCTTTCCAGGCGTGGTTGGTTTTCTTCCAGTGCGGAATCGGAAATATTACCACTTGGTATTTTTACTATGGAATAAAAGATATGCTTGGCCTTTCAACCGCACAGCAGGGAGCGCTCAACGGAACGCTTGTGACAATCCTCGGTGCGGCGGCAACACCGGCAATGCTTATTGCACCGATTCTCATCAGAAAGCTCGGAAAGAAAAACTTTGTAATAATGTATACGGTCGGTTCGATTCTTGCAATGACAGGAATGCTTCTTTCGCTTCGCAATATCTGGGTGTTGTTTGCGTTCACTTTCCTTCGCGGCTTTTTCACAACTTTTCCGCTCATCAGCGACGGCGCAATCAATGCGGATGTTCTTGATTATCAGCAGTACAAAACCGGTGACAGGCTTGAAGGCCTTCTCGGTCAGGTTGTTTCGTTCATCGGAACGTTCATAACGATGGCAACGACTTATTTTGTCAACACGGTTTTGATTCAAAATCATTACGGCCTTGTTTCAAACTATAACGATCTTTACAGTCAAAGTTTCCGTGAACCGATTTCGAGGGGTATGATTATTTTTGCGATTGTCGGCTACGCTCTTTCGCTCATTCCGTTCATTTCAATGTATACCCTCACCGAGGAGGATCACGACGCTCACATTGATGTTTTGAAAATCCGTGCGGCGCTTGAAGATTTTGCAAACGGAGATTTTTCCGAAGGTCAGCTTGACGAAGCGGTTGAAATTTTCCGAAGAGCGGAAAAAGAACTTGAGGAATGCAAAGAAAAGCTTTCCTCTCCTTCGCTCAAAAGAAAAGAAAAAGCAATGCTCAGGCGAAAAATCAAAGCACTCGCTCTTGTTGCCGAAGAAAAGAACCGTTTTGAAAAAGAGGAAATGAAAAAAGCGGTTTTGAAAGCGGAGGAACTTTTGAGCCATTCGGTTGAAGAACTTTATTCAATCAGTGAGCCGTCGCTTGAAAAATATAACATGGCAAACGCAATGCCGGAAACAACAAAGGAGGAACGCCGCAAAAAGGCGGACGCACTTCACAAAGCGCAAAAAGAGCTCGACGTTTTCCATAAGAAAGCATATGATTATATCAAAGCGAGAGCCCTTCTCAAGCAGAAAATGTATTACGAAAATTGGAACGAAATTTTTGAAGTCCGAAATGACGGATAACCTAAAAGCTCCTCACGGAAAAAATCTTTCCGTGAGGAGCTTTTGTATATTTTCGGCAAAGAAGATGACGAAGCTTTTCTTTTCGTCAAACCGAAAAGCGGCTTTCGGCTCCGGGGGTTTTGAGCCGTTGCTCAAAAAAGGTTTAAATCTTTTCGGTTTCTTCGTCTTCTTCGGTTTCTTTTGTCCCGTCGTCCCAAGGAAACGGTTCGCCGCGCTTTTTGTAATACTTTTCAACAAGATTAGCCCTGTCGATTTTTCTGATAATTCGCCAGAAAGTTTCAACTTCCTCTTTCGCTTTTTCCGCATCCTCTTTGAGGCGGTCTTCAATTCCGTAGTAAAGGAGGTTTGCGCCGCACTTCGGGCAGTTCTGTTTCATATAGAAAACCGAAAGTTTTTCTTTGCATTTCGGACATTTGTTATCCATTTTCCGTTCCTCCTTCGTTCATCTTTTGAGCCATTTCATGACGTTTTTCGGAAAGCTCGCTTCTGATTTGTTCAAGCTTTTTTCCGTGGAGCTCGTAAAAGAAAAGCGGAATAATCGAAATAAGTCCGAGAACGCCGGGAATAATCGTGCTGAACGCCCAAAGCCAAAATTGAGTCGGTTTTCCGAAAGCTTCGGTGCAGGTTGCGGTGCTTTGAATCAGTCCGTCGGCATCGGTGTATTCTTTGACAATATAACCGATTACCGGCAAAAGCGCCGTTGCGATTGCCGTTGAAGCACGGCTTGAAAGTTTTCCGAGGAAGGTGAGCGTTGAAAAAGCCATTCCTTCGTTTCTGACACCGGTTTTCCATTCCATATAGTCAACGCAGTCGGCAATAACCTCGGTTGAAGCGACGGAATTGTATGTTGAAAAAATGTTTGAAACAATGTTCCTTCCCGTGAGGATCGGAATGACAACATACCACGTTTCGTAGTTTTTATACGCAATGAGGAAAGCAATCACGCCGGTTATCGAAGAAACAACCGTGTTGTAAATCATGATTTTCAAATTTCCGAGCCGCTTTCTTGCAAAGGCAATGGTGACATATCCGATGACGGCGCCGATTCCGCCGAGGAGCGAAATGACCGTGTTCCAGCTCATTGCCTGAAGAACCTCAACGAAGAAATATCCGCTGAAAATTCCGCCGATTCCGGAGAAAGTCGAAAGAACGCTGCTGAGAATAATCATGAAAAGGGGCTTGTTTTTGAACATATATCTGAAGCAGTCGATGAACTTCACCTGCTCGACTTCCTGAACAACCCTTTCCTTGACGAAAAGTCCGGCGAGCGAAAAAAGGGCAAGAAGAACAATTCCCGAAATGAGACCGCAAAGGGCAAAAACCTCTTTGAGATTCATTGAAATCTTTCCGTTGTTGCTCAAATCCATGAGAACCGGAAGCATTACGGCGGTTGAAATTCCTCCGAGAATACTGCTGATGATTCTTGCGCTTGCAATTGCCCTTGCTCTGTCGGAGGGCGTCGGGCTGATTGCGGCGCTCATGCTCCAGAAGGGAACGTCGCCGAGCGTATAGAAAAACTCCCAGATCAGGTATGACGCATACATATAAATAATTTTTACGGTCAGTTCCTTTGTGTTTTGCAAAAGAAGCGGTCCGCCCCAAAAAAGAACAGTTGCGATTGAAAGCGGAATCGGAACAAAAAGGAGATACGGCCTCAGTTTTCCGTATCGGGTTCTTGTTTTGTCAATGATTGCACCCATGAGCGGGTCATTGACCGTGTCCCAAATTCCGAGAACGAAAACCATTGTAGCAACGGCTTCGCTCGGTATTCCGAAAACTTTTACAAAAAAGATTGAAAGATATGTTCCGGCGAACATATTGTAACTGAAAACCTGGCCGGAGTTTGCAAGACCGTAAATCAAATTTTCTTTGATTCCGACATATCGCACCGGGTTTCGGGCTGCCGTTTTTTCCATCAGAACCAGTCCTTTCATAAAGCTTTGAAAAAAGCAGAAAAAAATAACCGAAAGCGCAGTGCTTTCGGTTATAGTTTACAGTATTTTATTTCTCACGTCAATATTTTTGTGAAAAATGTTGAAGATTTATTATGCGTATCCGATAAAAATCGAAAAATGCATGATTGCAACGGCAAGAATCGCTTCCGCAAGGAAAAGTTTCCACGTGAATTTCAGCCATTTTCCGTATGAAACGTTGACAAGACCGATTGCGATGATCATGATTCCGCTCGTCGGATAAAGAAGGTTCGTGAATCCGTCGCCCATGCAGAAAGTGAGAACAACGCTGTTTCCGGAAATTCCGACGAGCTGAGCGAGCGGTGCGACTATAGGCATGATGAGAAATGCTTTTGCCGTTCCCGAACCGATGAAAAATTCAAGAACAACAACGAACGCAAAGAGAAGCAAAATTGCGCTGTAAGGCGAAAGCCCGCGGATGAGCGAATAGACATAATTGAGAATCGTGTGAACGATCATGCCTTCGTCAAGAATATAAGTGATTGCAAGAATGAAGAAAATCAGCGGAATTGCCGGCGCAATTGTTTTGACGCCTCTGACGAAACCGTTTGCGAGTTTCTTTCCTCGAAGTCCCGAAAGGTACCCTGCGGAAAGGCCGCCGACGGTGAAAAGAATTGCCATTCCGGGCATTGAAAGCATTCCGGAAAGACTCAAGGCGAAGTCAAGAATGATGCAGACGATTACGGCGCAAACGCAGAGGACGAATGCACGGGTTGCCTTTTTCGTTTTTTCGTCGGCAAGAACGGCTTCGCTGTCTTCAAGGCGATATTTTTCGCGAAGAGCCTTGTCGCTTTCATAGCTTATGCTCTTTTTCGGGTCCTTTTCAATTTTCTTTGCGTAAAGAACAACAAAAGTCGCAAGAACCGCATAAACGAGAACGAACATCACGATTCTCAGCCAAAGGCCGGAGAAAACGGGAATACCGGCAAGTTTTTGAACCGTAACAACGTTGAACGGGTTGAACGTTGCCGCGGTGAAACCGAACGCAATCGCAACAAGGCTGATTGAAAGACCGACGAGCGAGTCCCAGCCGAGAGCGAGCGAAATCGCAACCGCAATCGGAACGAGCGTGACCGATTCTTCGAGAATACCCGCAGTCGAACTCAAAAACATGCAGACGAAAATCATTATGCAGAGAAGAAGATACTTTTTCTTTTCAAACTTTTTGATGATTACCGCCATAATGTATTTAAGGATTCCGCGTTCGTCAAGAATGAGGAACGTTCCGCCTATGAGAACAATGAAAACGATGATTGCAATTCCGGTTGTGACGTTGTCCGAACCGAAAACGAGAATGAGCGACGCCGGAATTTTCCAAATCGGGAGCCTGTAATCAATTTTGTGATACGTTCCGTCGATTATCATGTTGCCGACGTTTTCGGCCGAGTCAATGTCAAGGCCGTCAAAACTTTCAACCGCTTTGACCTCGTGACCGAGCGAAGCAAGGCGGGAAAGATATTCGCTTTCGCTCATTTTTTCGGTTTTGTCAACGGTGAATTCGCTGTCGGTTTGAAGCGTGACGAACGTTCCGTCGGAAAGTTTGTATGTGTTTTCAGGATAGGTGTAATATTCGCCCCTCGGCATCACTTGAGTGAGAACTCCCGCAAAAGCAAGAATAACCGTCAGCAAAACAAGAATCAGTGCGATTGATTTTTTGTTGAGCTGAAGGCCGGAATTGTTTTCTCTCTTTTCGGAAGGAAGGGATTCTGTTTTTACCGATTCGTCCATTTTTTAAAACTCCTCTCTTTTTCCGGGTTCAGTCAACGAGATTTCTTCTCATGTTGACAACAAAGTCCTGAACGTTCGTAACAACGCCGGTGACGCTGAGACTGCCTCTGTCCTTGAGTTTGTTGACCGCAAACTCGGAAACATCGACAACATAAAAATATACCGGACGGACAACACCGTCAACAACTTGATATGAGGGCGTCATGTTTCCCGTTGCAATCGTGTGAAGCTGAGTTGCAAGGGCAATCACGGTCGTTGCCTCCATAGTGTGCTTTCTCATTGCGTCCTGCGCTTCGTAGACATTTCCGATAACGTCCGGAAGCGGACCGTCGTCACGGATTGACCCTGCGAGGACAAACGGAATGTTGTTTCTGACGAGAGCACTCATTACGCCGGTTTTTACGTTGTTTTGTTCAACGTAATTTTTGACGCCGCCGGCCTTTCTGACGAGGTTGATGAGGTGAAGGTGGTTGTAGTGACCGTTGAAGGTGACCTCTTTTGAGTAGATATCCTGACCGAGAGCGGTGTGGAAACGGTCGGCTTCCATGTCATGCGTCGCAAGGGCATTTCCGGCGAAAAGCGCATCGCAAAAGCCGTTGTCGATGAGGTCGGCCATTGCCTGCCTTGAATCCTTGTCAAAAGCACACGCCGGACCGAGAACCCAAACGATTTTTCCGTGGTCACGGTCGTTGCGAAGGATTTCGTAAAGTTTGTCGTAATCTTTTGAATATGAAGTTTCTCTTGACTGACCCTGTCTGAAAGCGAAGCTTTGGCTGTTTTGCGAAATTTCGCTCTCTTCGTGAAAACCGTCCGAATGGACAAAAACGCCGTTCGTTCCGTCGTCCGTTCTTCCGACAACAACATCGTCGCCTTCTTTAATGTTTCGCATTTCAACGGCATAAGGCTTTCCGTCACGGATTACCACGGAGCAGTCCATTCTGCTTTTTGTCAGCATTTTCCATTCTCCGTCGATTTTGAAATACTCCGGAAAAATCGTCGTTGCGTAAAAATTTTCCGGAATAAATCCGTTTCCGGCTTTTTCCGTTGTTACGTTCGGAAAGGAAAGGAACGGTTCTTTTGAAAAATCCGGCGCAGTGTATGATGGCATTTTAAACATAAAATCACCCACTTAAAAAATTTTCTTCAATAAAAAAAGGTGCGTTTCGGCTTTCGGCTTTGAAAAAAGCCGCCTTGCCGACAAACGCACCTTTGAATTTCTTCGGCTGAGTCAATGATATCACAAGAACCGTTCAAAAGCAAGGGAAAAAGCAACCAAATTGAAAGGTTTTGAATCTCTTTCGAATGTGAGCGCCGCCAATTTAAGCCTTCGGCGAAACTTCCGGAAAAATATCTCCGTCACGCAAACTTTTCGGCGAAGCGCACTTTTTCATAAAAATCTTTTCATGAAAAACGGGGATCGTCCTGCGTTTGTTTTTTAAAAAAATTGAAAAAATGCCTTTAATTTTATCGATTTTAAAAATCGCTTCGTCAAATAATAAAAACAAGGAGATAAAAAACAGAAAACATATAATTCTTTAAAAATCGTGGGCGGATTTTGTTTGTTTTCAACAAAAAATTGAAAAGGGCTTTTCTTTTTCGCTTTGAGGTGATATAATGATTTGGTTTAAAGGGACTTTAATATCCGGCTGACGGTTGAACCTTTTTTCAAAGCCGGATTACATATATCGTTTTTGCGGCCGGTTTCGGTTGCGATAATTAAAGATTAAAGGCTCGGTGTTAACCGCTTGCCGAAAGTCAGACCGCATTTTGCGGCGAAAAGAGGAGAACTGTTTTGGAAAAATTAGTTATAAAGGGCGGCAACAGACTTTGCGGCTCGGTCGATATCAGCGGCGCAAAAAATGCTGCTGTTGCTATCATCCCCGCAACGCTTCTTGCGCAGGACGTCTGCCGCATTGAAAATATCCCCAACATCAGCGACGTAAGCTGTATGGTTAAAATTCTCAGCAATATGGGTGCAACTGTCAGATATCTCAACAAGCACACAATCGAAATCGACACGCGCCACGTCAATTCTTACATCGTTCCCCACGAGATGACGAAAAAGCTGCGTGCTTCTTATTATCTCATCGGTGCTCTTCTCGGAAGATACGGAAGAGCAAAGGTTGCGCTTCCCGGCGGCTGCAACTTCGGCGTCCGCCCGATTGACCTTCACATCAAAGGTTTTGAACTTCTCGGCGCAACGGCTACCGTTGTTGAAAACGCAATGATCAACGCCTATGCCGACCATCTCACCGGTTGCCTTGTTTATATGGACAAGGTTTCCGTCGGCGCAACAATCAATGTCATGCTCGCCGCAGTTAAGGCGAGAGGGCTTACAATCATCGAAAACGCCGCAAAAGAACCGCATATCGTTGACCTTGCAAACTTCCTCAACGCAATGGGTGCGGACGTCAGAGGCGCCGGAACGGACGTAATCAAAATCCACGGCGTTTCAACTCTTCACGGTTGCACATATTCAATCATTCCCGACCAGATTGAGGCCGGAACTTATATGGTTGCCGCCGCGGCAACGGGCGGAAACGTTCTCATCAAAAACGTCATTCCGAAGCACCTTGAATCAATCACCGCAAAACTCATTGAATGCGGAGCAAAAGTCACCGAATATGACGACTCCGTCAGAGTTGAGTCGAACGGAAAATTCAAAAAGTGCAACATCAAAACAATGCCGCATCCCGGTTTTCCGACCGATATGCAGCCGCAAATGAGCGTTATTCTTTCAATCGCAGACGGAACAAGCGTTGTTTCCGAAGGCGTTTGGGACAGCAGATTCAAGTATGTCGATCAGCTCGTGAGAATGGGCGCAAACATTCAGGTCAACGGAACAATTGCCGTTTTCCAGGGTGTTGAATATCTTTCGGGCGCTCCGGTTAAAGCCGACGACCTTCGTGCCGGCGCCGCAATGGTCATTGCCGGTCTTGTTGCGAGAGGAACAACCGAAGTTGAAGACATTATCTATATCGACCGCGGTTATGAAGACTACGTTGAAAAGTTCAACGCTCTCGGCGCAGACATCACAAGAAAAGAAATTGTTGATGATGAAAGCAAAGCTCATGCCGCCAGCTGATGCGATTATTTTGAAAAAACCAAACGGGCGTCGATTCCGACGCCCGTTTTTTGTGAAAAAGACGCCTTGCGGCGAAAACACGGATATATTAAAAAAGGAATGATAAAATGGCAAGATTCTGTTCGCTCTTCTCCTCCTCTTCCGGGAATTCAACCTTCCTCGGTTCGTCAAAAACGGGGATTCTCATTGACGCCGGGGTCAGCGCAAAACGGATTAAGGAAGCGCTTTCTTCACGGGAGATTGACCCGTCCTCAATTTCGGCGATATTCGTCACTCATGAACACAGCGACCATATTTCCGGAATCAGGGTTCTTGCATCGAATTTCAAAATTCCGGTTTACGCAACCGCCGGAACACTCAGAGGACTTGAAGACGCAGGGGTTTTGAACGGAAAATTTCCCGTTTTTGAAATCGGAGAAAACGGAGACGAAGTCGGCGACCTTCTTGTCCGTTCGTTTAAAACGCCGCATGACAGCAACGAAAGTTGCGGTTACACGATTGACTTTCCGGACGGACGAAAAGCCGCCGTTGCAACCGACATCGGAACGGTTACAAACGAGGTTCTCAACGGAATAATCGGCTGCGACCTTGTCATGCTTGAGTCAAACCATGACGTCGGAATGCTTCAAAACGGACCTTATCCCTATTATCTCAAGCGCAGGATTCTCTCGGATCGAGGCCACCTTTCAAACGAAAGTTGCGCTTGCGTTGCCCGGGACCTTGTCGAAAGGGGAACAGCCCGCCTTTTCCTCGGCCATTTGAGCGCAGAAAACAACATTCCGGAACTTGCTTTTCAAACGAGCTATTGCACGATTTCCGAAAGCGGAGCAAAAATCGACAGCGACTATATACTTAAAGTCAACGCAAAAGAAAACAGCGAAGACATTGTGAGGTTTTAAAAAATGCTTGAAATCACCGTAATCTGCGTCGGAAAGCTCAAGGAGAGCTTTCTGAGAGACGCCTGCGCCGAATATTCAAAGCGCCTTTCCTCGCTTTGCAAACTGAATGTAATCGAACTTCAGCCGGAAAAGCTTTCCGATAATCCGTCAAAAAAAGAGATTGAAAACGCACTTGTGGCGGAAGGAAAGCGAATCGCCGAAAAAATTCCCGACCGTGCCGCCGTTTTCTCAATGTGTATCGAAGGAAAGGAGCTTTCTTCCGAAGAGCTTTCAAAAAAGCTTTTTTCCCTCGCCTCTTCCGGAACGGGAAGTGTTGCATTCATCATCGGCGGTTCGTTCGGTCTTGCTCCCTTCATCAAGGAAAGAAGCAATCTTCGCCTTTCCGTGAGCAAAATGACTTTTCCTCATCAGCTTTTCAGGGTCATGCTTCTTGAACAGATTTATCGCGCGATTCAGATCGAAAACGGCTCAAAATATCATAAGTGACAGCGGTTGCCTTCGGGCGGCCGTTTTTTAAACGCATATTCCCGAACCAAAAAACGGCAAAAAGCGACGTGAAGGGCAAGCAAAAGATAAAAGGCAAAAATTTCCAATTAAAATTAATTTTTAAAAATGTTAAGAAAAATCATTGACCGAAAGAGTTTTTTATTATAAAATAGTAGCGTACGTTATTGTACCGATAAAGGGAGGAAATTCGGGTGAGCGAAAAGAAATCAAGAAGCTATGTTTTGAACTTCATTGCGTTCATTTGCTTTACGCTTTCGCTCGCACTGATTGTTCTTCTCCGCCTTTTTCAGGAGCCTAAGTTCCTTGAATGGTACAACAAATACACCGATACCCTCGTTGAATTTGACAATTGGATTCAGGCGAACGGCTCAACGTGGTTTTCCGTTGCCGTGATTCTTGTGAACTATACGCTCAAGGCGGTCATTCCCTGGTTTCCGCTTTCGTGCATTTGCGTTGCGGCGGGCGTTTTGTTCAAGTGGTATTACGCAACGGCAATCAACATCGTCGGCCTTTCAATCCTTTTCACCGTCAAATTTTTCTGGGGAAAACATTACGGCGGCGGAAATGCGGAAAAAATTCTTTCAAAGTATGATCGAGCGCACACTTTCGTTGAAAACAGCAAGCTTGGTTCAACGCTGATTCTTTTCTGTCTGCGCCTCGTTCCGGGAATGCCGATTAACTCCGTAAGTCAGCTTTACGGAACAACGG
Organism: uncultured Eubacteriales bacterium; assembly: GCA_934561055.1. Classification (GTDB taxonomy): domain Bacteria; phylum Bacillota; class Clostridia; order Oscillospirales; family Acutalibacteraceae; genus UBA6857. The sequence goes on along the minus strand of CAKTFN010000002.1, from coordinate 119,268 downwards.
AAATCAATTTTTGGAAGTATCTGTTTGTTTCGCTTGCTGGTTTTTCGTATAAGCTCTTTTCTTATACGACGATCGGCCGAAATGTTTTTGATCCCGCTTCCGCAAGCTTCATTCTTCCGCTCATTTTTCTCTTTTTCTTCACGGGACTCGTTGTCCTTTCGCTCAACGGCGTAATCGGGCTGACAAGGCTTGGAAAACCGAAAGACGAAAAAGAGAATGCGGATTATTGAGCCGCGCGGAAAAATTTTCCTTTTTGTTTAAGGTTGAATTTAAACAGCTTCTATAATGTTAAGGTGAAACTGCCGTTTTCTCGGCAAAAATGAGTTTAAAATTAAAACAATGGAGTGTTCCGTCATGAGCAATTTTGCTGCGGTCAAGGCCGCCCTCGCCGAAAAAAAGCTTGACGAAAGCTTTTCAAAGGCATATTTAAAAGAACAGTACGATGAGCAATATGAGCGTTTTCTCGGCGTTCTTTCGGATTTTTCCGAACAGTACGGAGAAAATGACGAAAGGGAAATTGCTCTTTTTTCGGCCCCCGGAAGAACCGAGGTCAGCGGAAACCATACCGACCATAACCACGGAAAGGTTATTGCCGCTTCGGTCAATCTTGACGCCGTTGCCGCCGCATCGAAAAACGACGACGGAATTGTCCGCGTCAAGTCAAGGGGTTATAACATCGACACGGTTGAAATCACCGACCTTGAGGTGAACGAAGAGGACAAGGGACGCAGCCGTTCGCTCGTCAGAGGCATTCTTGCCCGCTTTAAAGAACTTGGCTACAACATCGGCGGTTTTGACGCAACAACGGCTTCAAAGGTTCTTTCCGGCTCCGGACTTTCCTCCTCCGCCGCCTTTGAGGTTCTCGTCGGAACGATTCTCAACTATCTTTACAACGACGGAAAAATCAGCCCCGTTGAAATTGCAAAAATCGGCCAGTACGCCGAAAACGTCCACTTCGGAAAGCCGAGCGGCCTTTTGGATCAGACGGCCTGTTCCGTCGGCGGTTTTGTCACGATCGACTTTGAAGATCCGTCAAAACCCGTGATTGAAAAGGTTGCGCTTGACTTTGAAAAAACCGGCCATTCGCTTTGCATTGTTGACACGAAGGGCGACCACTGCGACCTCACCGACGAATATGCGGCGGTAAGAACGGAGATGGAAGACGTTGCCGCCTTCTTCGGAAAAAAGGTTCTTCGTGAAATCAAAAAAGAGGACGTTCTTTCCCATGCGGGCGAAATTGCAAAAAAGACGTCGGAAAGAGCCGTTTTGCGTGCGCTTCATTTCTTCGGAGAAAACGAGCGCGTTGAAAAGCAGGTTGAATTTTTGAAAAAAGGCGATTTCGATTCATTTAAAGAACTTGTTGTTGAAAGCGGACGTTCTTCTTATATGTATAATCAGAACGTTTACTCAAACAAAGCCCCGACTTCTCAGCCGCTTTCGCTTGCCCTCGCTTTGAGCGAAGAGGTTCTCAAAGGAAAAGGCGCGTGGCGTGTTCACGGCGGCGGTTTCGCCGGAACAATTCAGGCCTTCGTTCCGAATGAGCTTCTTGACCGTTATATCGGTCTGATGAGTTCGGTTTTCGGAGACGATTCGTGTTATGTACTCAGCATCCGTCCCGTGGGCGGAGCGCAATTTATATAATTTTTAAAAAGGAGAAATAAAGAATCATGAAAAACACACTCAAAAGATTGCTATGCATTGTTTTATGCCTATGCACGCTGATGCCGACAACGGCATACATGTCGTTCGCCGCTCAGGCAGTCAAAGTCGGCGCCGTGAGAAGCATTGCTCTCGTTTCAAAAACCCCTTCATCAATCAGGTTCAAATGGTCAAAAGTTAAAAACGCAACCGGTTATCAGGTTGTTTTTTACAACGCAAAAACAAAAAAATGGGTGGTTGAAAAGAACACCACCGCCCTCAATTACACAGACACCGGTCTTAACGAACTTACGACTTATTATTACAGAGTCAGAGCTTTCGTCAAAAAGAGCGGAAAGGTGACTTACGGAAAGTATTCTCCTAAGCTTGCGGTCAAAACGGCCGAAGCACCCGTTGTTGTCGGAAGAGTTGAGTCGGTCACGGTTTCCGGTCAGACCGATTCTTCCGTAACAATCAAGTGGCCGAAGGTTGCCGGCGCAACGGGATATCGCATTTATTTTTACAGCGGCAACCAGAGAATGTGGATTGACGAAGCTTCCGTAACCGGACTTTCGTATACCGACACAGCTCTTCTTCCCGGCACGGCTTATTCTTACAGAGTCAGGGCTTTCGTCAAGAAGAACGGAAAGATTACCTACGGAAAGTATTCTTCAACAATCAAAGCTCAAACCCTTCCGACCGCTGTCACCGGACTTAAAATTGACGGTGTTACCGAAAACAGCATCTCCGTTTCATGGGAAAAGTCGAGAGGTGCAACGGCTTATGAGATTTACGACATTAACTATAAGGGCGAAAAGAGCCTTCTCGCTTCCGTTTCGGGAACGAAGTATACCGCAGAAGGTCTTGCCTCGCTTTCAAAGCATAACTTCAGCGTAAGAAGCGTTGCAAAAACCTCTGTCGCAACAACTTATTCCGCTTTTTGCGGCGCAGTCACCGGAAAGACCCTTCTTTCAACGGTTGAATCGATTCGTGTTCTTGACCTCACCAAGGATCGCATTGAGTTCGCTTGGGACGACGTCAACGGCGCCGATGAATACACAATCTCTTACCGTGACGCAAACAGCGGCAAATGGATTGACGTCATCACAACGAAGGACACCGTTTTTTCATTTGAAAATCTCAAACCCGGAACGGAATATAACATCCGCTTCCTCGTTTCATCGGGAACCGAAAAATCAAAGTACAGCCAGACTTTCCGTCTTTGCAACGTTCCGACCGCTCCGTCGAACCTTAAGGCCGCAACAACTTCAGACAAGAGCGTTGCCCTCACATGGGACGGCGTTGTCGGCGCAGACGGCTATAAGATTTACCGTTACAGCCCGCTCGACGGAACAAACGCTCTCGTCGGAACAACGAACGAATGCAGTTTCAACGATAAAGACGTAACAACCAACACGAGATATACTTACAAAGTTTGCGCTTATGTCACCGTTAACGGCGAGGATAAGTACAGCGACGAAATCACTGTTGAACATAACTACGAAGCCGTTCAGGATCCGAACAACCCGTATGCAAACGCAGGTCAGATCGGTGCGGCCGGCCTTCTCGGTTATCTCTATGACCCCGAAAGAAACGTTTTCTACACCGCAAAAGACCCGTGGCAGAGAAACTTCGGCTTCAACGTTATTTATGACGTTTCCGCTCAGTTCATTTTCATCAATTACAACACCGAACGTTATAAGTTCTCAACGTCCGAAAAGGACTGGATGATTCAGCTTTGGAAGGGTCAGTACGGACTTATCTTTTACGGCGGCGAAGTTGGCGTATACACAAAGCCGAAGGACAGAAACGTTGACCATTACGACTGCGCTTCCGATGATGATATGCTCAGAATTTCCGTCAACTTCTATTATTACGACAAAGCCAAAGAACAGTGGCAGTTCCGTTTTGAACGTCCTTATGGCCTTTACTGGTGGTGCACCGGATTCAAGTTCGGAAACAACGGATATGACTTCTCCGTTTACAGAATGGATATCAGAATAACGATGAAGAACTTTGAAATGCTCAAGGGTCTCACCGCCGCAATGGACGCAAAGGGCATGAAGTATAACGTTGACGGACTTGACCTTTACTTCACTTGGATCTGATAAATTTCCGAAAATGTCTTGACATATGCCCGAAACGGTGTATAATAATCAAGTTGCAAAACGTAAAATTTAATATTTTTCCTTATTGAGAGTAGCTGAGGGAACAGGCCCTTTGAAGCTCGGCAACCTGCTTTTGCAAGGTGCTAAATCCTGCGGTATTGACCGAAAGATAAGGTTTTATCTCCGGTCTGAAAAAATGACCGGAGATTTTTATTGTCTTCCGTTTTCAACCGAAAAAGTTCAAGAAAAGGAAAACGAAAGGAGCTCATTTTTATGATTAAACATCTTTTTACTTCGGAGTCCGTAACAGAAGGACATCCCGATAAAATCTGCGACAGAATTTCGGATTCGGTTCTCGACGCAATTTTTGAAAAGGACCCGAACGCCCGCGTTGCCTGCGAAACGGCGATAACAACAAATCAGGTTCTCATCATGGGCGAAATCAGCACAACCTGCTCTCCCGACATTGAGGCGATTGCAAGAAAGGCAATTTGCGATATCGGTTACGATTCGCCGGAAAAAGGCTTTGACGGAAACACCTGCAAAGTCATCGTTACCCTTGACAGACAGTCGGACGACATTGCAATGGGCGTTGACAAATCGCTTGAGCTCAAAGACGGCGAAGAGGATAAATATAATCTCAACGGTGCCGGCGACCAGGGAATGATGTTCGGTTTTGCCTGCGACGAAACTCCGGAGCTTATGCCGCTTCCGATTTCTCTCGCTCACAAGCTCACAAAAAAACTCACCGAAGTGAGAAAGAACGGAACTCTTCCGTATCTTCGTCCGGACGGAAAAAGCCAGGTTACCGTTGAATATGACGACGGAAAACCCGTTGCCGTAACCGCAGTTGTTGTCTCCTCTCAGCACAGCGAGGACGTTTCGCTCGAAAAAATCAGAGAAGACATCACCGAATATGTAATCAAACCCATAATTCCGGCCGAACTCATGAGAGAGGACACAAAGATTTATGTCAACCCGACGGGACGTTTTGTAATCGGCGGACCTCAGGGCGACAGCGGTCTCACCGGAAGAAAAATCATCGTTGACACCTACGGCGGATATTCACGCCACGGCGGCGGAGCGTTTTCCGGAAAGGATCCTACAAAGGTTGACCGCAGTGCGGCTTATGCGGCAAGATACGTTGCAAAGAACATTGTTGCGGCAGGCCTCGCTTCAAAATGCGAAGTTCAGCTCGCCTATGCAATCGGCGTTGCAAAGCCGGTTTCGGTTCTTGTTGAAACCTTCGGAACGGCAAAGATTGACGAAGGAAAAATTGCCGAACTTGTTGAAAAGGTCTTTGACCTTCGCCCGGCCGCAATCATTGACGCGCTTCATCTCCGCGCACCGATTTACAGCCCTCTTTCCTCTTACGGCCATATCGGCAGAGAGGAACTCGGCGTTCAGTGGGAAAAAACGGACAAGGTTCATGAGCTTCGCTCCCTTGCCGGTCTGGAATAATTAAATAAGCTTTTAAAAAGGCGACCGCATCAAAATCGATGCGGCCGCCTTTTTTGCGTGGTTTTTTCAATCTGTTTTTTCGTTTCCGGAATCCGGTTCTTTGCTTTCGGAATTTGTTTTTCTGCTTTTATGAATTTCATTCATTATGAAAGCGCCCATGGTAATAATAACAAAAATCACAGGCATATTATCCGAATTGAAAAAGCTTCCGACATATAACCCTATATAACCCATAATCAGGCTGACAATTACCGCCATAACAATTCTCGGTATATTTCTATTCATATGAGATGTATCCTCCAAATGATTGCTTTCGTTAAAGGCACAGGTTGTTATATTAATATTGATTGAAAAAACACCAATCAAAAACATACCTGTTACAAATCAGATATATATCTTACAAAAAGAATAACATATGTTTATTTCAATGTCAATACAATTTCAAAAATATTTTTAGCTTTAATTTTTAAAAAGCCTTTTGGAAAAGCGGCGGTCTGCGATACCGAGTGCCGTTTTCAAAAATTACCCCAATAAAACATATCGGGTACACAACAAAAACAGCGGGCACTCATTTGAATGACCGCTGTGATTTTGTTTATGCCGCCGAATTATTCAGCGTCCGGAGCATAGAGAGCTTCAAGTCTCTTGAGGTGGTTATATCTTTCAACCGACTTCTGCTCTGCTTCCGCAAAGAGTTCTTTTGCTCTTTCCGGGAAGGAGCGGGTAAGAGCCGAATAACGTGCTTCGTTGAGAAGGAACTTCTGATAGTCTTCTCTTACGCCGGGCTTGGAGTCGATTGTGAACGGGTTCTTGCCTTCTGCCTTGAGAGCCGGGTTGTAACGGAACATATTCCAGTAACCGCAGTCAACAGCCTTCTTCATTTCGTTCTGGCAGTTAACCATGCCGCCCTTGATTGAGTGCATTTCGCACGGTGCGTATGCGATAACGATTGACGGACCGTGGTATGCTTCAGCCTCGGTGAGAGCCTTGATGGTCTGGTTCATGTTTGCGCCCATGGCAACCTGTGCAACATAAACATAGCCGTAGCTCATTGCGATTTCTGCAAGGCTCTTCTTTGCAATGCTCTTGCCGGCAGCCGCAAACTGTGCAACCTGACCGATCTGAGATGCCTTTGAAGCCTGTCCGCCGGTGTTGGAGTAAACTTCGGTGTCGAATACCATGATGTTTACGTCTTCGCCGGAAGCAAGAACGTGGTCAACACCGCCGAAGCCGATGTCGTATGCCCAGCCGTCGCCGCCGAAGATCCAAACGGACTTCTTTGAAAGATATTCTTTTTCCTTGAGGATTGAAGCGCAGTTTTCGCAGCCGCCTGCAACCTTTTCAAGCTCTGCAACAAGTGCGTCTGCCGCAGCGGTGTTCTTTTCGCCGTCGTTTACGGTGTCAAGATATGCCTTTGCAGCTGCCTTGAGAGCTTCGGGAGCCTTTTCTGCCGAAAGGATGTTTTCAACCTTTGCGATGAGGGCGTTGCGGATTGCGTTCTGACCGAGAAGCATTCCGAAGCCGTGCTCTGCGTTGTCTTCAAAGAGGGAGTTCGCCCATGCCGGACCGTGACCCTTGCTGTTGACGGTGTAGGGTGAAGTTGCTGCCGGGCCGCCCCAGATGGAGGAGCATCCGGTAGCGTTTGAAATATACATTCTGTCGCCGAAGAGCTGTGTGATAAGACGTGCATAAGCGGTCTCCGCACAGCCTGCGCATGAACCGGAGAACTCAAGAAGCGGAGTCTTGTACTGGCTGCCGATAACGGTGTTGTCGGCAACGTCATCCTTAACGGTAACGTTCTTAACCATGTAGTCGAATACCGGCTGCATATCATCCTGGCTTTCACGGGAAACCATCTTGAGCGAGTTTGTCTTGCAGACGCCTACGCAGACGCCGCAGCCCATGCAGTCAAGCGGCGAAACGGCGAGGGTGTACTTGTAAACGCCCTTGCCCTTGCCGGCCTTCTTGTCAACGATGATTGCGTTCTTCGGTGCGTTTGCGGCTTCTTCTTCGGTGAGGCAGTACGGTCTGATTGTTGCGTGCGGGCAAACATATGAGCACTGGTTGCACTGTGCGCAGGTTGAACCGTCCCAAGCCGGAACCATAACCGCAACACCGCGCTTTTCGTATGCCGATGCGCCCTGTTCAAAAGTACCGTCGGCGTGAGCTTCAAAGGCGGAAACGGGAAGTGCGTCGCCGTCCATGTGTCCGACGGGCTTCATGATTTCGTCAACCATCTTGACGAGCTTTTCTGCGCCTTCGCTCTTTGCTTCGCAGCAGCAGTCTTTTGCGTCAGCCCAATCTGCGGGAACGTCAATCTTAACGTAAGCCGTTGCGCCTGCGTCGATTGCCTTTTCGTTCATTTCAACGATTTCTTTACCCTTCTTCATGAACTTCTGAGCTTTTTCCTTCATGTAGCCGATTGCTTCCTCTTCGGGAAGAACCTTTGAAAGGCTGAAGAAAGCGGACTGAAGAACGGTGTTGGTGCGCTTGCCGAGGCCGATCTTTGCGGCGAGGTCAATAGCGTTAACGGTATAAAGCTGAACGTTGTTGTTTGCGATATATCTTTTTGCTTCTGCATTGAGCTTTTCGGAAAGTTCCTTTTCGTCCCACTGGCAGTTGATGAGGAATACACCGCCGGGCTTAACGTCGTTGACCATCTTGTAACCCTTTTCAACGTATGACGGGTTGTGGCAGGCAACGAAGTCGGCCTTGTTGATGTAATACGGGGACTTGATCGGCTTGTCGCCGAAACGAAGGTGGGAGATTGTGATACCGCCCGTCTTCTTTGAGTCATACTGGAAGTATGCCTGAACATACTTGTCGGTATGGTCGCCGATGATTTTGATTGAGTCCTTGTTTGCGCCGACGGTTCCGTCGCCGCCGAGACCCCAGAACTTGCATTCGATCGTTCCTTCTGCGGCAGTGTTCGGAGCAGCCTTTTCTTCGAGTGAAAGATAGGTTACGTCATCGTTGATGCCGATTGTGAAGTGACGCTTCATTTCTTCCTTTGCAAGCTCGTCGTAAACGGCGAATACGCTTGCCGGCGGGGTGTCCTTTGAACCGAGGCCGTATCTGCCGCCGATAACTTCGATTCCGGTTCTTCCGGTTTCGTTGAGGGCTGCGATAACGTCAAGATAAAGCGGTTCGCCGAGTGCGCCCGGCTCCTTCGTTCTGTCAAGAACGGCAATCTTCTTTGCCGTTGCCGGAATTGCTGCTGCAAGGTGCTTTGCCGAGAACGGTCTGTAAAGACGAACTTTGACAAGACCGACCTTTTCGCCCTTTGCGGTGAGGTAATCGATAACTTCTTCGGCAACGTCGCAGATTGAGCCCATTGCGATGATAACTCTTTCTGCGTCGGGAGCGCCGTAGTAGTTGAAAAGGTGATAGTTGGTTCCGAGTTTTTCGTTGACCTTACCCATGTAATCTTCAACGATTTCGGGAACTGCGTCGTAATACTTGTTGCAGGCTTCTCTGTGCTGGAAGAAAATGTCTCCGTTTTCGTGAGAGCCGCGCATTACGGGGCGTTCGGGGTTGAGAGCGCGCTTGCGGAACGCTTCAACGGCGTCCATGTCGCACATTTCTTTGAGGTCTTCATAGTCCCAAATCTTAATCTTCTGAATTTCGTGGGAAGTACGGAAACCGTCGAAGAAGTTGATGAACGGAACTCTGCCCTTGATTGCCGCAAGGTGAGCAACAGCGCCGAGATCCATAACTTCCTGCGGGTTGGTTTCTGCAAGCATTGCAAAACCGGTCTGACGGCAGGCGTAAACGTCCGAATGGTCGCCGAAGATGTTAAGAGCGTGGGAAGCAACGCAGCGGGCCGAAACGTGGAAAACCGAGGGAAGAAGCTCACCCGCAATCTTATACATATTCGGGATCATGAGAAGAAGACCCTGAGAAGCGGTATAGGTTGTTGTGAGTGCGCCTGCTGCGAGAGAACCGTGAACGGTACCTGCGGCGCCGGCTTCGGACTGCATTTCGGCAACCTTTACGGTTGTTCCGAAGATATTTTTCATTCCCTGTGCCGACCACTGATCAACATAGTCTGCCATGGGGCTTGACGGGGTGATGGGGTAAATACCGGCAACCTCTGTGAAAGCGTAGGAAACATATGCGGCAGCATTGTTTCCGTCCATGGTCTTTGATTTTCTTGCCATTGGCTTTGTCCTCCTTAAAATCGGAAATTAACTTTTTCCAAACAGCCGAAGCCTCCAAAGGCGAAGTTTGCTCAAAGGCACACTCGGCTATTATAATTGATATAAATCAACACAAAACATTGTATCACCAAATCAGTTATAAGTAAATATGCAAAGGGTTTAAATATTAAAAAAATTCGGAAAAAATCTTGGCAATTTTCATAAAAGACGGAAAAATCCGCCGCAGAGGAACCGGTGCGGCGGATTATTTTCAAGCTCCGTTTTCGGAACTTGAAAAAGTATGCTTTATAATTAAGCTTTGAGTTAATAAAAACGGAATCCGAATTTAATCTACTCCATGCAATCGCAAAGCCCGACGTAAACCGGAGACGTTCGGTTTTCAAGAAAGGCAGTGAACGGCTGTGCGTGATATCTTTTTCCTCTCGGAAGCTCAAGCGAAAGTGCCATTCGGGCGGAAAAAGAACTCTTTCCGGAGGAAAACAAAAGCCGTCCTTCGTGGAGCTTCGCCGTGTTTTGAACGCTCAAAAGTCCGTCTTTCGGCCGAATGAGAGAAAGCTCTTCGCTTTTTGCGGCGTCGGAAACGGTGATTACGCATTGGCGGTTTCCGGAGGAAAGCGACGCACGGATATCTCCGGAAGAAAATTTTACGGCGTTTGAAATAAGATTGAGAAAAGCGTCAATAATTAATTGAGGACAGCATGAGACCGCAATTTTCTCCGACTCAAAGAAAAGTTTTTTGTTTTTGTCCGAAAGAAGGATATCGGTACAAAGGCAAACGCTTTCCAAAAGACGGTCAAGTTCGACAAAAAGAAACTCGCATTCCCGAAGCTCTTTTTCCGTTTTGTTGTTCACTGCCCGGAGCTTTTTGAGACAACGCGAAAGAAGCTTTTTCGTTTTTCCGGCTTCGCCTTTTGTTTGCGCAATTTCGTAAAGTTCGCACGAGCGTAAAAAAATTTCCGAAACAAGGGTGCGAATTTCGTTTTCGTTTTCTTTTGTCGGCTCAAGAAGCAAAAGTCTTGAAACCTTTTCCTTCAGCGTTTCTTTCACGGCAATTTCCCCTTACTGATTTTTTCGTCAGTATTATGCCCTTTTTAGCTTTGATAAACAATATTTTGTTCAGCTTGACAAAAATTGTAAAAGAAATGAATTTTTTGATTTTTCTGTTGAAAAAATCCGCCAATTAGAGTAATATATATGTGCAAAAGTTTGTAATTAAGATTATCGGAGGTAATCACTATGTCAGTTAAAGTTGCTATTAACGGCTTCGGTCGTATCGGCCGTCTTGCATTCCGCCAGATGTTCGGCGCAGAAGGTTATGATGTTGTTGCAATCAACGACCTCACAAAGCCCTCAATGCTTGCTCATCTTCTCAAGTACGATACCGCTCAGGGCGGCTACTGCGGAAGAATCGGCGAAGGCCTTCACACCGTTTCGGCTGATGACGAAAAGAACACCATCACCGTTGACGGAAAGACCCTCACCATCTATAAGGAAGCAGACGCAAACAACCTTCCTTGGGGCGAACTCGGAATCGACGTTGTTCTTGAATGCACCGGTTTCTATTGCTCAAAGGAAAAGAGCATGGCTCACATCAATGCAGGCGCAAAGAAAGTTGTTATTTCCGCTCCGGCAGGCAACGATCTTAAGACCATCGTTTTCTCGGTAAACAACGATACTCTTACCGCTGATGACCAGATCATTTCGGCAGCTTCCTGCACCACCAACTGCCTTGCTCCGATGGCTAAGGCTCTTAACGACTACGCTGCAATCCAGAGCGGCATCATGTCAACAATTCACGCTTACACCGGCGACCAGATGATCCTTGACGGTCCGCACAGAAAGGGTGACCTCAGAAGAGCTCGTGCAGGCGCAGCAAACATCGTTCCGAACTCAACCGGCGCTGCAAAGGCAATCGGTCTTGTTATTCCGGAACTCAACGGAAAGCTCATCGGTTCGGCTCAGAGAGTTCCCGTTCCCACCGGTTCAACAACAATCCTTACCGCTGTTGTTAAGGGTGAAAACGTAACTAAGGAAGGCATCAATGCCGCAATGAAGGCCGCTACAAGCGAATCCTTCGGTTACAACGAAGATCCCATCGTTTCTTCAGACGTTATCGGCATGAAGTACGGTTCACTCTTCGATGCAACCCAGACTATGGTTATCGACCTCGGCGAAGGCCTCTATGAGGTTCAGGTTGTTTCTTGGTATGACAACGAAAACAGCTACACCAGCCAGATGGTTCGTACCATCAAGTACTTCGCAGAACTTGCGTAAGTCAATTTGAAAAAGCAAGAACTGTCGGATTTTTCCGGCAGTTCTTTTTTTGTCTTTTACCGTTTTTTTTCGGAACGGTTTCATTTGATTTTACGTCCGAGCGAGGGAGGGTTCCTACGCTACGGCTTATTTTTTCAAGAAAATTATTGCAAAACTTCTCTTTGGCTCACGGGCTGTCTGTGTGCTCACGGGAGCGAGCCGAAGGAAAGTACGTTTAAACGCACGGTATAAAGCCACACGCAAAAGTTCACAAAAGAAATCAAAGTGATAACAGCCGATTTTTTTAGACATTTGTTTTAACAATTTTCCTTATTATGTTTCAAAAGCATTGCAATTTGCACTGAATTTGTTTAGAATATCGTTAAGAAAAGATTTTATAAAAAGGAGATTTTTAAAAAATGAAAAAAGTAATCGCAGTGATTCTTTGCCTTCTTCTCGTTTTCCCGTCCGTTTCCGGTTTTGCTTTTGCGGCGGAAGCCTCATGCGGCGGAAAATGCGAAAACAGCCCGACTGTTGTCATTCCCGGCCTTTTTCAAAGCGAGGTTTTTTGCTATGACAAAGACGGAAAAATTATGCTCGACTCAAAAGGAAAAGAAAGAACCGGTCCTTTCTTTATGGATACCTCCGAAATCGTCAAAGACGCACTGAACAAAGCTCTTCTTCCGCTTTCAAAAACGCTCCTTTGCCGTGAGGATGAAAAGCATGAATTTGCGAACGCACTCGGCGACGTTCTCGGAAAAGCCCTCATGGAACGGATTAAATCCGATGAAAACGGAAACTTCGTCTATGACATCCGTGCAACAAAATATAACACGGCTTTTTCAAACCTCTGCGAACACGACAAAGAACATATCCTCAAAGCTGTTCCCCTCGAAAGCTATATTGAAAAAGCAGGAGAAGACCACCTTTATTTCTTTTCATATTCATCACTCGACAACATTGAACGCCTTGCAAAGCAGATTTACGAACTGATTGAAACGGCAAAAAAAGAAACCGGTCACAGCAAGGTCAACGTTGTTCCGATCAGCCAGGGCGGTTCTCTTTGGAATGCCGTCATGGAGTATTATCCCCAAGTTGCAAAAAGCGTTGACAGGGTTGTTTATATCGTTCCGGCAATCGACGGTTCGGTGCTTATCGGTGATATTTTTGAAAAAGGCTTAATTGACGACGATGATGCGCTTTACGGATACATGCTTCCGAAGCTTATCGGAGAGAATGATTGGCTCGGCTATCTTGCAAACCTTCTTCTCCGCGTTGTTCCAAAGGACGTTCTCAACGATGTTCTTGACATTGCCGTTGACAAACTCATCAAAGATTATCTTTCAAATTCAACCTGTATGTGGGGTCTTGTACCCTCCGGTTCGTACCCGGCTGCCCGAGAAAAATATCTTGCAGGGAACGAAAAAGCCGTAATCAGAAAACAGACAGACCGCTATTACAATGCTCAGCTGAACGCAAAAAAGAATATCCTCTCATTCCGTGAACAGGGTGTTGAGGTTTTTGACATTGTCGGCTATAACTATTCGCTTTATCCGATCGTCGATTCATGGAAAGAGGTTAACGCAGACGGAATCATTCAGCTCGATTCAACCTCACTCGGTGCAACAAGCGCACCGGTTGATTGCACCCTCGGCGCCGGATACACTCAAAAGGGAAATGACTACGGAACTTGCTCCGACCCGAACCACAATCACCTCGATCACGGAAGAACCGTTGACGCTTCAACCGCTCTCCTTCCCGACCACACTTTTTACTTCAACCATCATAACCATGAATACACGGGAAGCTGCGACGTGATTCTCAAACTCGCAATCCGTCTTCTCTGCGACAAGAGCTTTAAAAACGTTTATTCTTATCCGGACGTTTTTCCGCAGTTCAACAATTCGAGAATTTCAAAAAGTCTCATTAATGCAGTTGATGAAGTTCGTGATTTCGACGAGAGCAGCCTTTTGCCCGAAGACGCAAAGGAACTGAAAGCCGCAATCGCCGAAGTTGACCGTGTTCTTTCCGAAACCGTTGTTGACGAGGACGCTTTCAAAGCGGCGGAAAGCCGTTTTTATGCGGCAAAAGATAAGGCTTTCGGTTCGCCGGTAAGCGGAAGCGAAGTAAAAAAGGAAAATGCTTTGCAGCTTTTCAAAACCGTTCTTATAAAATTCTTTAAGTTTCTGAATACTTTGATGAACAAAATCATGAGCTTTAAAGAAACACGCTGAAAAGTAAAATGTATAACATTTAGGCGGCAGATTTTCTAAATCTGCCGCCTATTCTACTGCGGGTAGAGAGTAGAGAGAGCAAACTCTACGGTGGAATTTTCTGTTGTAGACCGAGAAAACGACTCCGTAGGGTGACAACAACCGTTTTTTGGCTTACAATGTTTGCCATAGGCCGGAAGCGAAAGCCGCTTTCCGGAAAATTTTTGGCGAACATAAATATCGCCGGAACGGAGTGATTCAAATGTATTTTGAAAACGTAAAACTTCCCTCGTACACAAAAGGCGAAGAAATTTTTAATTCCGTCTCCCACGGAATCGGAATAATCTTCGGACTTTTGAGCTTCATCACGCTTTTCCTTAAAGCGACGGAAACGGGAACAAAACTCGGCGCGGTAATTTTCGGCGTCTCAATGATGATTCTTTATTCCTCATCAACAATCTACCACGCAATCAAACCCTCATACGCAAAAAAAATCATGCGTGTCGTTGACCATGCGGTAATATATCTTCTTATTGCAGGAACGAGCATTCCGATTATGATCGTCGGAATTCTTCCTTACAACAAACCCTTCGCCGTGACAATGATTACATTGAGCATAATCATCGGAACCGTCGGAACGGTTCTAACATATATTGACCAGGAAAAATTCAAGGTTGTTCAAACCGTTCTTTATATGGTTCTCGGCTGGATGTGTCTTGTGATGATTTATCCGCTTTACAAATACTGCGAAAATTCCGTCAGACTGATTGTTGCGATTGTTCTCGGCGGAGCGGTTTATACCGTCGGAACAACCTTCCTTGCTCTCGGAAAAAAGAAAAAATATTTCCACAGCATTTTTCATATCTTTGTTCTTGCCGGTTCGCTCATTCATTTCATCGGCCTTTATTTCTGGCTTTACTGAAAAGGAATATACTGATTAAAAAACTGCCGCCCGAATGGGGTATCCGAACCCCTTTTGAGCGACGGTTTTTTGTTTATGTTTTTTTGAATGTTGACTTTTTTCGCCGCTCGGTTATAATAATAAAAAGCCTTTCAAAACGCAAAAGGAGGAACAGCATGAATCTTCTTCACATGAAATATGCCGTTGTTGTTGCGGAAACGAACTCAATCAACAAGGCTGCCGAACTTTTATACGTCGGTCAGCCGACTCTCAGCCGTGCAATTAAGGAACTTGAAAGTAGCCTCGGCGTAACTCTTTTTGAACGCAGTGCAAAGGGAATGTTCCTCACCCCGGACGGCGAAACATTTGTCCGTTACGCAAAAACCGTTCTTGAACAGGTTGACTCAATCGAGGACCTTTTTAAAAAAAGCCGAACGGAAAAAAAGCGTTTTTCAATTTCCGTTCCCCGCGCGAGCTATATCACGGAAGCGTTTGCTTCCTTTTCAAAGCTCCTTGAAAAAGGAACCCCGGCCGAACTTTTTTATAAAGAAACGAATTCAATGAGAACGCTGAGAAACGTTCTTCAGGAAAATTACAAGCTTGGAATCGTCCGGTATGCGGAAAATTACGACAAGTATTACAAAACCATGATGGAAGAAAAAGGGCTTGAATTTGAGCTTGTCACAAAATTCCGTTATGTTCTTCTGATGAGCGAAGAGAACGAGCTTTCAAAAAAAGAGGAAATCACTTACGATGACCTCAAAGACAAAATTGAAATTGCTCATGCCGATCCTTACGTTCCTTCAATCCCTTTTGCCCAAATCAAGAAAGAGGAACTTCCGGACAATTCCGACCGAAGAATTTTTGTTTTTGAAAGGGCAAGCCAGTTTGAGCTTCTTTCGCAAAATCCAGAAACCTTCATGTGGGTCTCCTCAATTCCGAAAGCGCTTTTGAAGCGGTACGGACTGACTCAGCGGACGGTTGAGGAAAACCGCCGCATTTACAAAGACGTTTTGATTTATCGGAAGGATTACACCCTCAGCGCACTTGACAATCTTTTCATCGAACAACTCGTCAAAGCGAAGCGAGAGGTTCTCGGCTGAAAAAAGATTAAAGCAAAGGAATGATATAAAATGAAATGGTTCATTGCCTCCGACATCCACGGAAGCGCATATTACTGCGAAAAAATGATTGAAAAGTATAAGGAAGAGAAGGCCGACAGACTCGTTTTTCTCGGGGATATTCTTTATCACGGACCGAGAAACGATCTTCCGAAAGACTATGCGCCGAAAAAGGTCATTGCAATGCTTTCTCCGCTCAGGGACGAAATTTTTTCAGTTTGCGGAAATTGCGACTGCGCCGTTGACCAAATGGTTCTTCCCTTTCCCGTTCTTGCGGAATACTCTGTTCTCGACCTCGGAAAAAGGCTCGTCTTTTTGACCCACGGGCATATTTATAATGAAGAAAAGCCGCTTCCGATGAAAAAAGGAGACATTCTTCTTTCCGGCCACACGCACGTTCCGAAATGCGAGGAAAAAGACGGATTCATTTTTATGAATCCGGGTTCGGTTTCGATTCCGAAGGAGAACAGTTTTCACGGCTACATGACGATTGAGGACGGTGTTTTCCTTTGGAAAAACCTTGAAGACGGAAAAACATACATGGAATTCAAAGCTTAAAAATCACCTCACGGAAAGAAAAAATCCGTGAGGTTTTTTGATGATTCAATTGCGTTTCAAAAACACCGCCGTGAATTCGGCGGAAAGGTCGGAACTTAATTCTTTCGGAAAAAAGAAAAACCTCAGCAAAGAAAACGCTGAGGTTTTTGATTAAAAATCAGTTAGAAACGGGGAGGTTTCGGAATCTCCGGAGCGGGCTTTCCGAGGAAAACATCGTAGAAAATATACTTGATAAAACTCCAAAATGATTTGCAGAATTTGACGAAGAGTTCAATCATTGTTGTTCCCTTGTCGTTGTTTTCGTCATCGTCCGCAACAGCGGTCGTTCCTTCCGAGGCGGTCGTTCCCTCGGCAAAAGCGCCGAACATAACGCCGAACATTGAAAACGAAAGCGTAAGAACAAGAACATAAGCAACAACTTTTTTGAGTGTTTTGTTCATAAATATCCTCCTTTGAAAAATTAATGAGCTTATCGTAATTATAACCGCCAAAAACGGTGAAGTCAAGATTTTTTAATCGTTTTTTCGCTTTTTCATAAATCTTTGTTAAAAATACCGATAAAAATCAAAGCTTATACTTCACATAAACAGCCTTTCCCGGGTCGGAATACCATTCCTTTGAATTTACAATCTTGCAGCAGCGCACGCAGTAATAAGCACCTTTTTCGCCGCTTTTTGCTTTGTCGGAAAGGGTAAGCGCGGTTCCGCTTTTGCTCCTTGAAATTTCGGTGAATTCGCCGTCCTTCTTTTCGCTTTTGAGAAGGACATAAAACGAAATTCCGGAAGTCAGGCGGTAACTGATTGAAACTTTTTTGAAATGCTTTCTCTTAACTTCAAGAATTTCCGTGCTGTCAACGCAGACGAAGCATTCCTCTTTTCCGGTGTTGCTGAAAACACGTTCGCCGTTTTCGTCAAGAATGAAACTTTGAACGTTGTAATAATAAACCTGGCCGGAAACCGCAGTGTCGTCAATAAAAGAAAGACTTTCGGAATCGGTTTCACCGCGAACGACAGATTCGTTCATTTCCTCAAGGCGGCGATTGATGACGTAGCCGACGGCGTTTTCGTCCTTCTCCCATGAGACGCTGACTTTTCCGAATTCGGGACTGCTGATTTTTGTAACATTGACCGCCGGAATCGAAGAAATGTTCACCTCACGGGGAGAACCTTTTTTTGAAAGCGGTCTGAGCTTTCCTTCAATCGCCTTGAGTGCGTTGATTCGGTATTGATAAACGCCGTCCTTCGGCTCCTTTTTGCAGGTGAAGGCGGTTGTTCCGGCGTCAACCGAACCGATTTTTACGAACTTATCCTTTTCACGATCATATCGTTCAATATTATAACCGGTTGCTTCCTTGACTTCTTTCCAGGAAAGTTCAACCGTTCTTTCGTCCGTAACGTCGGCAAAAATGATTTCGGGTTTTGTTTTTATTACATCTTTAGCCATTGCAATTTTCCTTTTTCAAAGATATCATAAAAGTTTTGCGCTTTCTTTGTCAAGATAGATCACCGCGTTGCCGTGGTTTTGAAGAACGGACGCCGGGCAGGAAGGAGTAACTTCGCCTTTGACCATTTTGAAAACGGCGTTCGCCTTGCTTTCTCCGGTTGCGATGAGAATGATTTTTTTCGCCCTCATGATGTCGCCGATTCCCATTGTGAGCGCATATCCGGGCATTTTTTTATCTTTAAAATACTTGCTGTTTGAATTAATAGTGCTTTGAGTGAGTTTAACTTTGAACGGTCCGTCCGAGAAGCAGTCCGACGGTTCGTTGAAACCGATGTGACCGTTCGTTCCGATTCCGAGGAGCTGAATGTCGATTCCGCCCGCGGCGGCGATTTTTTCCTCATATTCACGGCAGGTCTTTTCGCTTTGCTCTTCGTTGCCCGAAAGGAAGTTGACCTTTTCAAAGTCAACGTCGGTCTTTCCGAAAAGATTGTCTTTCATGAAGTAAAAATAGCTGTTTTCGTCTTCTCTTTCAAGGCCGCAGTATTCGTCAAGGTTGAACGTTGTGACGTCCTTAAAACTGACTTTTCCGTCCTTATAAGCCTCAATCATTCGCTTGTATGTTTCAACGGGAGAAGCTCCGGTTGCAAAACCGAGGACCGCCTTCGGATTCTTTTTGACCTCATCAATGATTATTGACGAAACGGCTTTTGAAATTTCAAAAGCATTGTCCATAACAATAACTTCCATAATTTATCCTGACCTTTCAAATGTTAGGAACACAAAATTCCGCTTTTTAACATGATATCACAAATCCCGACGTTTTACAATTGTTTTTTCACTTTTTCGTCGCTCTGAATCGCAAGATCAAACGGGACACTTTGAAAAATAAAATCGGAGCAGCGGTAATTGAAAATTTTTCGTGGCAGGAAGTTAATCCATTCCGTTTTCAATCATTTCATCGCAAAGGGCAATTCCTTCGTCAAGAGCTTTTGAGGCTTCGGCTTTTGAAAGAAGATAATCATTGACGATGAGATAATCATAAAAGTCGTTGAGAAGCGGGAGGAAGCTGCTGTCATTAACGGTGAAAAGACCGGAACCGATGAAGTCGCAACCGGGTTTGTCGGTGACGTATGCAACCATTGTGCAACGGTCAAAATTATAGACTTCCAAGTTTTCGTAAATGTTAATCATTCCGTCGTCAACAATAAAAATCGAAGAATCGTCGTTGAGAATACTCTCCTTCGTTTTAAGAAGAATTTTCTTTCTGTTTTTGACGCTTAGAAAGTTCAAAAATGTGTTCGGCGCTTCATAGCTTTTTCCCTTTTGGGCAAAAGTTTTGATTGCACTCTTCAAAAAAATCGTCGGCACTTTGATGTTTCGGCAAATGAGAAGATGGTTCCAAAATGCGCTGAGAATGATTTCCCGGTTTGGAAGGTCTTTTTTGAGCGTTTCGTCAAGGACGTCTTTTTCGGTGAAATAGCAAATCGGAACAGTGGATTCAAAAATAATATGCGGAGACATCATCAGAGGTTCGGTGATGCTTTTGAGTTCAAACGGGTCGTCGATAAAACGGTTCAACTGCGGCCGTTCACTGTCCCTGCTTGCGGCGGAAATATAATATGCACGGACAACGGGTTTGTTCGTTGAGAAAAAGCCGTGACCGGTTCTTGGGTCGAACATTACCGTTGCGTGTTCGCCGGCAAAATGAACGGGAAACGCATATGTTTGTTCGTTTTCTTCGGCAATATCGGTAACGTGACCGCGAACCGCAAATTTTATTGAGGCAAAACCGTTTCTGAGGCGTTCTTTGAGGTTATCTTTGTTGCCTTTGACGATTGAGTGTCTTATTGAAAGAGGACAATCGGCCTGTGAGATAAAATCAAAGGTGATTTTATCCGCAGGTTCATCAAAAAAGGAATAGTTTGTGTAAACTGTACTTTTTCCGTGCTCGCTTTCGATTTTTAAAAGGGCCTCGATTGCGGAATAGTACTGTGCTTTATTTGAAAGAATCGTGCTTTCGTTTGAAAAATCAAGCGGCTCTTTTTCAATTTCTCCGCAGTCCGGAGCTTTTCCGATGCGCGAAACTTCATCAACGAGAAATTTCATGACCTCAAGTTTTTCCGGGCTGAACGTTGAGAGGCGAAAAGAGCGAAGAAGTTCTGTTTCCTGCTCCGGGGTGAAAGAAAACGTTTCAAGAACACGGTTGAACGTATCTTCCGAAAGTTGCTTTTCTCCGTTGAAAACGGAGTAGACCGCAACACGGTTGAGTTTCATTGCCGAAGCAAAGCGTGTTACGGGGATTTTGTTTTCTTTTAAAGTTGATTTTAAAAGGGAACCAAAATGCATAAGCTTTCCTCTCATTCTTCGTTTTTGAGCGAGATCCGAAGCTCGACGCAAAAACGTTCTTTGCGGTTATTCGGCGGACTTAATCATTGCACGGCATTGATTGATAAGATCTTCGGTGAAAAGTTTTGCGTATTCTTTTGAAAGAACGGCGTCGCTGAGACAAATGTAATCTTTAAAGTCCAAAAGAAGCTTTGCGATTTGTTCGTCCTTACAGATGATATAGCAACCGCCGATGAAAGCCTCTTCCGGATTGATATCCGAGCGAAAAAGGAGCGAAAAGCCGTCGTTGTAAATTTCAAAAGCACAGTGTTCGGTGATTTTCAAAATGTTGCTGTTGATGATTTTGAGTGAGTAATCAGTTTTTTCGATGCTCTCTTTGTACCTTCTGAAAAGCTCAATCCGATTTTCCGGAGAAATCGGGGAAAGAAAGGCGGACGAAGCGTCGCTTGCAACTCCGTCGAGGGCAAAACGCTGCATTCCGAGCTGAGAAAAAAGCCCCGGCGTTTTGACGGCCTGAAAATGTTTGACGTGATCCCAAAACGTTTTGAGAATTTCATCGTGAAAGGGAAGTTCCTTTTTGAGCGTTTCGCCGAGTATTTTTTTCGTTGTGAAAAGATTCGCAGGAAAACGGAAATCAAGAAAGGAAAGCATGTTCTTTTGAAGCGGAGAAAGAATGTCTTTCAGCTCAAGCGCACTTTTTGAAAAACCGTTGAGAAGAGGTTTTTCTTTTTCCTTTTTCAGTGCCAGGAGGCGGAAGCCGTTGACAATGACGCCGTCTCCTGAGAGAAAGCCGCATTCACTTTGCGGATCATACTGAAGAATTGTTTTTGTTCCGATAAAGTAGGAAGCGAAGGTGAGGTCTTTTGTTCCTCCGCCGGAAACGTTTGTGATGTGGCCGAGTTTTGAAAATTTGACTGCGGAGCAAATGTTTCTGATTCTTTCTTTAATGTCGGTTTCGTTGCCCATCCTGACCGTATGTTTGATTACAAGTCCGTTTTTTGCGCTTTTTGCAAAGTCAAAAATCATGTTGTCTGCCTGAACGTCAAAAAAGGAGTAATTCGTATATATCGCGTTGTTTTCAATTCCGGACTCGTTTTTGATGAAAGCGGCGATTGCGGAATAATAATCGGAAGAGCCGGAAAGAAGAACTCCGTCATTTGAAACGGTGAATTCCTTTGAAAGGAACAAAGAGGAAGGGTGCTCTTTTCCGATGTTTTCAAGTTCGTCCTTGAGAACGGAAAGAAGCTCTTTTTGCGTTGCGGTGAGGTTTTCAATATAAAAAAGGCGTTCGAGCTCGGAAATCTGAAGAGGGGAAAAATCATATTTTGAAATGATGAAGCGAAAAATTTCTTCGGAAAGCTTTTTTTCTCCGTTGAAAACGGAGTAAAGAAAAACCCGGGTGCAATCCGTGTCCGAAGAAAGCTTCGTAACCGAGACACCGATGTCCTTCAGCGTCTTTTTCAGCAATTCGCAAAACCTCATGAAAAAAAGTTCCTCTCTTAATCAATATTATATAAGACAAATACCGGTTAATAATATCACAGAGCCAAAAACGTGTCAATGTAAGGCTGTCCCAAAAAACGGACTTTGGTTTTTGGAAAAGACCTGTTTCGGAACGAAAAAATGTTAACAAACCGTTACGGAATAATGAATTTTTGACTTTGGAACTATAAGTGTAAAAAAGTGTAAAAAAATTTTTTTACACTTTAAAGGAGTTGCGAAAAAACGAAAGATTTGATATTATATCACTGTCAACGGTGAGGCAAAACCGCTTTGAGGAGAAAGCGGAAAATCGGATGCCTTGCTGCACACCCCATCTTTTCACAAAATCGGTGGCCGGTTTGCCGGCCGAAATCACACCCCAGCAAAAATCGGACGGCCGATGAGTTTAAGCGTTGTTTCATACCGACGTTTAAACTCATCGGTCAAAACATTTCATCACAAAAAGCCGAAGCCGCACGTTTTTCGTTGCGGCCTCGGCTTTTTGAAAGAAGTTTTCCTTCGTCCGAATTGTAAGATTAAACAGGACACTTTGAAAAATAATAAATAAATATTTGTTCAATCTTTTGTGAACAAAAAATGAACTGCCACTGAATTTCAGGGGCAGTTTAAATCTGATTTCACTTTTTTTCGTTGTTATCCGAATTGTCATCATTGGATTTGAAAAATGAAATAATTTTCAAAATGAAATCAATGAAGGCCTGAATATATGCCATAAAGCCATTGTCCATATTGATATCCTCCTTTGTTATCACATACACCGATACACCTATCTACATTGCTTATTATATAGCATTACTCAGAGTTTGTCAATAATTTATTCAAAAATTTTTAATTGTTTGGAAAAGATTGTTAAAATTCCATAACTTCACAAAATTTAATTATTTCAGATTTTCCGCAATGATTGCGTCTTCTTCAAAAAGCGGATTCTTCGGAGAACAAATTTCAACCGCCTTTGAAAGAACGTGAATCATGACCGCTTTGTGAGCACCGCCGTATTCGCCGTCAAGAGTCCACGGAACCTCCTGCGGAGAAGTGATTTTCACCTTGCTCGTTCGGAGAAAAACAATCTGTTTTCCGTCGTATTCCTGGCGAATAACCTTTCCGGCAATCAACGGCGCCGTAATAGGCTTGATTTTTCTGACGAGAAGAATTTCAAAAAATCCGTCGTTGAGTTTGACGTCGTCAATGTTGAACTTGAAAATTCCGGCAACCGAAGTTGAATTTGAAATTGAGCCGAACGAAAAGTCGTCCTCAATTACTCCGCCGTCATATTCGATTCTCATGTGAACCGGCTTCATGTTTTTCCATTCGCCGATTCCGTTAAAAATATACGCAAGATGGCCGAAGCGGTTCTTCATCTTCTGGCTCGTTGCATATGATGATTTTGTGAAAGCTCCGAAAGAAGCAACGTAAGAAAAGTATCTGTTGTTGAAAAGGCCGATGTCATAGCTGTTCGTTCGTCCGGACATAATGAGGTTTGCCGCTTCTTCAACGTCGCGGGGAATTTTCAGCGTTGAGGCAAGGTCATTGGTCGAGCCCATCGGAATATATCCGATCGGAAGTCGGCGCGGAATGTCCATAATGCCGTTGATTGTTTCGTTGAGCGTTCCGTCGCCTCCGCAGCAGACAACGAGGTCGGCCTCATCACTTTTCTTTTTGACAATATTCGTTGCATCGCCCTGACAGGTGGTTGTCTGAATTGAAAATTCGTAATCACTTTTTGAAAACTTATCAACTATATCAAACGTTGACGTTCTTGTCTTTGTTCTTCCGGCGCATGGGTTAACGATTAAAAGAACCTTTTTCTTTTCGTTTTCCATAATAACACCTCCGATTAAAACGAACCTGAATAAGTACAATTTAAAAAAATTCGGAAAAGGTTCGTTTTTCTAACACTTATTTTAACAATTGAAAATCAACTTGTCAATTGACTGTGAATTCTTTTTTAATTTTTAATCACTTTTGTAACTTACTGTTGTAAAAACGAAAAATATTCCCAATCATTTTTAAAAAAATTGTTGATTTTTTTCCAATTAGCGTTTTTTACTTCCGAAAATAGATTGACATAAGTCGGAAAAAAAGTATATAATTGGAAAAAGATTTATATTCCGCCGCAGTCGGCGTGCGGAACAAAGGGAGGAAATACATATGAATTTTTATGACGTGCTTTCCGAAAAAAGAAAAGCCGTTCCAACGCCCGAAAATGTTGTTGACGAAAACGGAAATGCATATTTCGGAACTTTTGAAAAGGAATTTCCGAAGATGGACTTTTTGAAGGTTAACAAGCCTTCAAAATTTCCGAACGCTCTCAATAAAATGAAGCTCACGCTTTGGGAAGCGATTGAACTCAACCTCAAAGACATCATCGTTCTCACCGCTGTTTGCGATATGGGCATTTTCGGAACCGGACTTACGCTCGTTTATGACAAGAGAACGAAAAAAGTTACAAAATTTCAGGATATGTTCCCGAAAAACTGCGCCGTGATTTCAGACACTCTCCTCAACGGAGACACAACGGAATCGAGAGGAAAGAACGTTGTTCTCAAATGCGTCAATCATTTTGAAAAAGGTCAGGCTTTTGTTACCGGCCACGCAAAAGACGCAAAGAGCGGAAACTCCGTCAGCTATGACGTTGAACTTAACCGTGTTTCGCTTCCGAGTATCGTTTCGATTCCCTTCGGCGCCAACCGTCCGCTTTATTCTCAGAAGGACCTTTTCAGACTTTCCGGTTGGGTGGAATTCAACGGCGTAAAATATGAAGCCGACGAAGAAAGCACCGCAATCATCGATGACCACAGAGGATATTATCCGTATGTTGCCCATTATGACTGGGTAACAACCATGGGAAAGATGGAAATTAACGGAGAAAGGAAGTTCTTCGGCTTCAATCTCACAAGGAACCAATCAACGAATCAAAACGATTACAACGAAAACCTCATTTGGTTTGAAGGCAACACAACGCTCCTCACGCCCGTTCGTTTTGAGCATCCCGAATACAACAAATGGCGAATCCGTGACGTTTACGGAATGGTTGACATCACCTTTGATATCGGCGACCGCTTCATCATGCGTCTTCCCGGCGGCGTGATTGACATCAATTATCACGTCACCTTCGGCACGCTTTCAGGTTACGTCTGCGACCCGGACGGAAACAAGTATATTCTCGACGGAATGAGCGGAATCGGAGAGGACAAAAGCCTTCGTTTCTGAGTTTTAAAAATCAAGAACTGCAACGAATCACAAAGTTTCGTTGCAGTTCTTTGTTTTCTTAAACGGAAGCTTTTACGGCCTTTGACCCATTCCGCCCTCAAGGGTGATTGTTTCGCCGTTCATATATTTGAAGTCGGGCGAAGCGAGCTGAACGCAGGCACGGCCGATTTCCTTTTCAACATCGCCGTAATGACCCATCGGAGGCATTTTAACGTTGGCTTTGAAAGCTTCGGGATATGCCTTTTGAAAGTTTTCAAGCTGAGCGGTCCATGCGAGCGGACAAACAACGTTGACGTTTATGCCGTCCTTGCCCCATTCCGTTGCGGCAACTCTTGAAAGACCTCTGATTCCTTCCTTCGCCGCGGCATAAGCGCATTGGCCGAAGTTTCCGAAAAGACCTGCGCCGGAGGCAAAGTTGATTACACTGCCTTTGGTTTCCTTAAGATAAGGATAGCAGGCTTTCATGTAATAAAACGTTGCATAAAGACCGGAATAAACGGCAAGGTCAAACTGTTCGGTTGTGTGGTCGGCAATTGTTACGCCCGAAGCGGAAGCCTGAGCGTTATTTATGAGAACGTCGATTCTTCCGAAAGCGTCAACAGCTTTTTTAACAACTTCGTTGACGGTTGCCTCGTTGTCCGAGCCGGCGCTTACGTCGGCCTGAACGGCAAGAACCTTGATTTTGTAAAGTCTTTCAAGTTCCTCTTTTGCGTCCTCAAGTTTTTTGAGGTTGCGTCCGGTGAGAACAAGGTTCGCACCCTCTTTTGCATAAGCGGTTGCAATTCCGTAACCGATTGAACCGCAGCTTCCGTCACTCAAAACCGCTCTTCCGCCTCCGGTGATAATTGCGGTTTTATTTTTCAAAAATCCCATCGTAAAAAACTCCTTTTCTTTTTTATCTCTCTTGAGATACACAATTTAGTATAACCCGAAGAAAAACATAAGTCAACAATAATCGGTTTTTTATAATACTTCGGAAAGCCGGATTTGAGATTCGGCAACGAAAGGCCGAAGCCGCCGAAAAGAAAGATCTCAAAAGAAAAACGGGCATTTATTTTTTATTGCCATGACTTTTCTGCTGTTCTGTTTCATTTTATAATGAACGGACGATAAAAACTTCAAAAAACTCTTGATTTTATCGTCCGTTTATATTATAATAAATCAGCTAAAGCGGTTCTGCGCCGTTTGGCTTAAAGACAAGATGCTTTAATTTGGTCATGCAGCAACGGGTCCTGTGCGACAGGATACCGCGAACCATGTCAGGCGGGGAACCGAGCAGCATTAAGCGGAAATACTGTGCGACACAGTCAAAGCCTGCTGCTGTATGACCAAGCGAACGTGTCTTGTCTGTTTTTCTATCCGCACGAAAAAAGAACTCTGCAATATCCGTTTTTTTACCGGCATTACATCGTCTTAATGCGTTTGACGGCGGTTTCGTCTTTGCCGAAATCGAAGCGACCGTATTTTTCGGATTCTGCGGAACAAAAGGGAGTGAAAAGAATGTATCAGGTGCTTTACAGAAAATACCGGCCGAAGGTTTTTTCCGACGTTGTCGGTCAGGATCACATCACCAAAACGCTTCAAAGCGAAATTGAAAAAGGAAAGCTTTCTCACGCATATCTTTTCACCGGTTCGAGAGGAACGGGAAAAACAACCTGCGCAAAAATTCTTTCAAAAGCGGTTAACTGCCTTCATCCCATTGACGGAAATCCTTGCAACGAATGCGAAATTTGCAAAGGAATCGACTCCGGCGCAATTTTGGACGTTGTTGAAATTGACGCCGCAAGCAACAACGGCGTTGACAACATTCGTGACATTCGTGACGAATCGGGCTTCGCTCCGGTAAATTGCAAATACAGAGTATATATCATCGACGAGGTTCACATGCTTTCAATTGGTGCGTTTAATGCGCTCCTCAAAACGCTTGAAGAACCGCCGGAACACGTCATGTTCATTCTTGCAACGACCGAAGTTCACAAGCTTCCGGTCACAATTCTTTCCCGTTGCCAGCGGTTTGATTTCGGAAGAGTTGCTCCCAATGACATGATCGGGCGCATGAATTACATCGCCGAAAAGGAAAACTTCACTCTTGACGAAGACGCCGCCGTTTTGATTGCAAGACTTGCCGACGGCGGAATGAGAGACGCGCTTTCAACGCTCGATCAATGCATCTCCGCTTCAAACCATGTTACAAGCGAGGTTGTCTGCTCCGTTGCCGGAATTGCCGGAAAGCAGCACCTTTTTGACCTTGCGGCGGACATTGCAAACCACGATTCGGCTTCGGCACTTGAAAAACTCAGCGGGCTTTATGCCGCTTCCTGCGACATGGAGCGCCTTTGCGCCGACTTGACGATGCATTTTCGCAACCTTATGATTGCAAAAACCGTAAGAAACGCCGAAAACATTCTCGTTTCAACGAAAGACGAACTTGAAAGCTATAAGAAGCAAAGTTCGCTTTTTACCCTTGAGGGTATACTTTTTTCAATCGACCTTCTTCAGGAAGCTTCAGCGAACATCAAACGTTCCGTCAACCGCAGGATTGAAATGGAAATGGTTCTCATCCGCCTTTCCTCGCCGGCGCTTGACAGCAGCAACGAAGCGCTTTTGAAACGCATTTCGGCGCTTGAACTTGCCGTAAAGAGCGGTTCGTTCGCCGCCCGAGGCACGACACCGCAGCCTTTGGTTCAAAGCGAAGCAAAAAAAGAACCGCCGAAAGCGGATACCGTTTCACCGAAGACGGACTTTGCGCCTTCGGACGAAAGTTTCTTTGCTCCGCCTCCGGCTTTTGAAGAAAGAAAGCCGGAACCGCCGAAAGAAGAAAAGCGTGCGTCGTGGGAAACTCCGGTTGCCCCACGTGCACCGAAGACGAACGAAGAAAACGCTTCGGCTTCGCAGGGTGATATTACGGCGAAGGTTTTTCCGGATTGGACTCAGGTTCTTTCGGAACTCACTCAAATCAATCAGCCTCTTTGGGGAATACTCATCGGTTCAACGGCATTTTTGAACGGAGAGTTCGTTCTAATCAAGAGCGAAAACCCGACCTTCGCTTCCTTCATCAAAGTCGGAACGAACGGACGGGACGTCAAGGAAGCAATATACCGGGTTACCGGAAAGAAATATCGCTTGGGAATATACAACCCGGCTTCGGCTCAGAAAAAGGAACCCGAAAAGCCGAAGGATCCCCTTCGGGATCTTGTAAAAAGGGCAAAGGATTTCGGTGTTCAGGTTGACGTTGAATAAAAAAACAAAAATTTTTCAATTAATAAATTTAAAGGAGACAAAAGACATGAAAGCAAGAATTCCCGGAATGCAGGGCGGCGGCCAGATGAATATGATGAAAAAAATTCAGGAAATGCAGGCTCAGCTTGAAGCAAAGCAGGCAGAAATCGAACAGACCGATTTTTCCGCTTCCGCAGGCGGCGGAGCGGTTGAAGTTACCGTAAACGGCGCACACGAAATCAAAAAAATCGATCTTCAGCCCGACGTTGTTGACCCCGAAGACATTGAAATGCTTTCGGACCTCATAATTGCCGCGGCAAACGAAGCAATGAAAAAGGCCGATGACGCAATGGAACAGGCAATGGGCGCTCTCAAGGGCGGACTCAATCTCCCGTTCTGATGGCCGATTACAAAGTTGCGTCTCTCGCAAGGCTCATTGACCAGTTTGAACGTCTTCCCGGAATCGGTCACAAAAGTGCGCAAAGGCTTGCGTTTTATGTCCTTTCAATGAGTGACGAACAGACCGAGGAGTTTGCGAAAAATATTCTTGACGCTCACCGAAAAATCAAAAAGTGCGCCCGGTGCTGCAATCTTTCGGAGGAAGAGCTTTGCCCGATTTGCAAAAACAACTCCCGTGACGACAGCGTGATCTGCGTTGTTGAAGACCCAAGGGACGTTATGGCGTTTGAGCGCACGCACGAATACAACGGAACATATCACGTTCTTCACGGCGTAATTTCACCGATGAACGGCGTCGGCCCCGAGGATATCACTATCAAGGAGCTTATCGCCCGGCTTTCCGACGGAAAGGTCACCGAGGTCATCATGGCAACGAATCCGACCGTTGAAGGCGAAGCGACCGCAATGTATATTTCACGTCTTCTCAAGCCGATGGGCATTACCGTTACCCGTCTTGCTTACGGCGTACCTGTCGGAGCAGACCTTGAATACGCCGATGAAGTTACGCTGACAAGGGCGCTTGAGGGCAGACGAAAGCTTTAAAAAAATTACCGAAAACAAAGAAAGAGGTGACACCCGTGGCGAAAGGAAACGACATTCCGAAAGTTGCGCAAAACAAAAAAGCATATCACGATTATTTTGTTCTTGAAACCTATGAAGCCGGAATTGAACTTTTCGGCACGGAGGTCAAGTCTATCCGCAAAGGAAAGGTCAATCTCAAGGATTCATGGTGCAGCATTGACGGCGGAGAAATTTTCGCAAACGGAATGCACATCAGTCCATATGAGCACGGAAACATTTTTAACCGTGACCCGATGCGGGTAAAAAGGCTGCTCATGCACAAGCGGGAGATCAACCGCCTTTTCGGTGTGACGAAGCAGCAGGGCTTGACTCTCATTCCTCTTTCGGTATATTTTGTTAACGGAAGGGCAAAGCTTGAAATAGGTCTTTGCAAAGGTAAAAAGAACTATGACAAGCGTGAGGATGCCGCAAGACGTGACGCAAAGCGTGATATTGAGCGTGAAATGCGCGGAAGAAACTGATTTTTTCAAAAATCTTCCGTTGACACAAAGCGTGCGAAATGATAAAATAAAAAAGCAGACAAACCGAAAAAGTTTTTCTGCCCTATATGGGGATGAAAGGATTTCGACGGGGACTCTGAACTCTGATAAGCGGGTAGTGCCTGTGCAACCACTTTAAACTGCGCAAACTTTAAAAATAAACGACAATACTACAGTATTGAAGGCTGCTTAACGCAGCCCGTCTGAGCTTCGAGTACTGCGGCGAAGCATCAGGCGTCATGAAGCAGTGAACGTGAACGGCCGAGCGCCTCGTAGGTCGTCATGAATCAGGGGCTACCAAGAATCAAAGCCTGTCTTTCGGCGTTGGTTTGAGGGAATTTTAAAAGACTGACTGCACCCGGAGAAAGTCAGACGGATCGGTTTTCGGACGCGGTTTCGATTACCGCCATCTCCACCACAACCTCCCATTCAAAATTTGGACGGGAGGTTGTTTTATTGTTTATCGGTGAAACCGTCGAAAATAATGGTGCCATTCAAAAACAAAAGCAAAGACTCCCAAACAATTTTTGTCGGGAGTCTTTTGTTATAGGTCAGAGACTTTACTTAATCTTTATCAGCTCTTCGCCTTTGGTATCCTCGGCCGAAGGACAGTGATTAATTTGATTTGTAAATTCATTCAAACATTCAACGAAAACGGCAACGTCTTTGTCGTCAACGTCCTTGAGCTTTTTGAAAATTCTGCGCCAAACATCGGTTGATGCATTTTGGCTGTAGTTTTTGTAAAAATCCCTGCCCTTTTCCGTAACTTTGATTATTACATTTTTTGAGTTGTTCCTTGTGTGGAATTTTTCGAGCATTCCCTTTTTTACAAGTTGATTCGTGATTTTTGAAAAGTTACTTTGAGAAATCGAAAGACGCTGCGCGATTTGAGACATATTTTGATTCAGTTCCTCGTTTTCAAGCGTGTATTCCATAACCTGAAGCTGAACCGAATTGAGCTTTACGTCATCGCCGAAAACCTCGATTTTTGAAACCTGGCTGTATGCGTTGCCCATGCCGATCATGGATTCAACAAGCTTTCGGTATTTTCCCATCCATTCGAGTTTCATCTGTTCCCTCCGAGCTGTCTTTCTATGTTCGTAAAGTAATATTATACACCTTTTTGTCATATAATTCAAGATATGTACAACATTTTCGGTGCATATCTTGATGTTTTGGAAACATTAAGATGTAGCAATCAGCCGGGAACAACCGTGCAGGTGTTGATGATTGTGATGAGACCGACAATCACTGCGTTGATGATACCTGCAATGTACGGGTTCTTTGTCTTTTTGTAGAAATATCTGTTGACGAGCGTTGTTCCGAAGAGGATGATAATAATCGGGAACAACCAAAGAACAAACATCGGATAGTTCGGGTCGCCCATGCTCTTCTGATACCACATCATATGGTTCTGAGAATAGTATGTGCCGTATTGAATTGCCGGAAGAATGACTGCCGGAAGGGCGGCGAACAATGCGTTGATGAAGCCGTTGAGCTTTCCGCCGATTGTGTTGTAATTGAAGCAGTTTGTTGCAACCGAGTTTGCAATGTAGTAGGTGAAGAAAAGGAAAATGTACGGAATGTATCTGAGAATCGGTGCTTCAAACGATTTGATTGCGAGAGTCCAAAGGCGGAAGTCCGCAAGGAAGAAGTAGTCCGCAACAAAGACGCACGCATAGCCGACAACGACAACCGAAAGGGCAAGGGCAACCGTGAGACCGAATTTCTTTGCCCCGAGTTTGATTCCGCTGTTTGAAAGGTTCATTCCGTGCTTTTTGCCGTAGGCGAAATAGTAAACAACCATTGAAAGGATTGTGAAAAGTCCGCAGGCGGTTGACCAAAGCCCGAGACCGAGCGCTTCACCCTGGGCAACCTTTGCACTGTTTCCGAGTGCAACGAGCGGAAGATAAACAAGGCAGCTGAAAACAACGCCGAGAACAAGGCTGAGCCAGAAAAGAAGAATTGCTTTTTTGTCTTTAATCGCAGTAGGCTCGACTTTTTCCGTTGCACGAAGGGTTTCAAAAGCTCTTGTGTTGAGAAGAACGGCACCGAAGGAGCAAAGGAAGAGAGCAAAGCCGATTACACCGACAAAGTTGAAAGCTTCCTTAACCTGCCAAATCTGACTGCTTGAAGCAATCGGGTTCGGAGCACCGAGGGCTTTTTCAAAGAAGTCGATTACATATGATTCCGAGCGTGAGGAGAAGTGTGACCAGGGGTGAATAATCGGCGGGCGATACATTACACGGAAGGTCTCGACACCGTCAACCTTGTCTGTGTAATATTCATAGGATTTTCTTGTTTCAAGACCCGACGGATCCTTGCTGAAATGAAGGAAGGACTGAGCCTGAGCGGACTGCTCGTAATACGGAGACTGAAGAGCTTCGCCGTTTTCACCGGTCGAGGTTCCGAAAAATTCGTCATAGACGGCTGAAATCACGCCGATCGGACGGGATTTGTAAATGTTAACGTAATTTCCGTCGTTATCCTGAACAACGGGGTTGTTGCAGTGAATGAGGGCGGCGGCAATGAGCTGTTTGTCGGCGGCATTGTCGGCGTTGATTGCCTGATGAACCGACCACGAACCCATCGAGTGACCGGTGACGCCGATTTTTGCTGTGTCAACAAAAGGCATTCTCGAAAGGGCAAGAACACCCTGGTAAACTCCGTCGGGAGCAAGGATGTTGAAGTTTTTGATAACTTCCGAATCGCCGTGGTCGGGTTGATCGATTGCAAGAACGACATAGCCGCGGCGGGCAAGTTCAACGTAGTTTGCGTCGGTCATTTCCTTATTATTGAGATAGCCGTGAGAAGTTACGACTGCCGGAGCGGGATTCTCCGCCGTTGCCGAATCGGGAACGAGCAGATACGCCGACATTGTGTATCCTGCGTCGGTTTCAATTGTGAGTTCTTTCATTGTTACCTTTCCGCCGTTCGTTTGAACTGCGGAAACAACGATGCTAGAAAGGAGCATCAAAACAAGAGAAACACAGAGCAGAATTCTTGTTGTTTTTTTACTTTTTGACATTTTCATATATCTCCTTATGCTTTTTATTTTCCTCGGAACGATAAAAAAGTTTCCTCTGGAATATATTTATTGTACGATTCAAATCAAATTTTTTCAATAGACAAGAATAATAAAGATTTGCAGAATTATTTGGTGAAAATACCGAGAAAATAAAAAATGCGGAGTTCTCTTAGTACAATTTGACGAAAAGAGGCAAAAAAGCGAAAAACCGTGATAAGGCTTTTTCGCTTTAAGGTTATATTGATTCAATCAATAAAGAAAAGACCGTACTTCACTTTTCGTTGCAATTTAATGCGGTGTATGAAATACAGTCCTTTTGTCGTTATTATATTTTTTGTTTTACACTTAATGCAAGAGTCGGTTAATCATAAAAATCAATCACATCAGTGTTCCCGTCGGAG
The DNA here is from genome assembly GCA_934561055.1 of uncultured Eubacteriales bacterium. GTDB lineage: Bacteria > Bacillota > Clostridia > Oscillospirales > Acutalibacteraceae > UBA6857. The sequence goes on along the minus strand of CAKTFN010000002.1, from coordinate 86,185 downwards.
CGACGCCGATCATGTATTCAACGCCGATTGCAACAAGAACAACTAAGAGCGAAATGATGAACCCGTGGAGCATCGGCTTTGCTCCGGATTTAAAGAGCGTTTTAAAGTCTGTGTTGAGACCGATTGCTCCGAGGGCGGCAACCATTAAAAATTTGCTGATGTTTTTGAGAACCGAAGCCGCAGCTTCCGGAATCAGTCCGAGACTTGTGAGACCGGACATTGCAAGGAAGGCAAGAATGAACCACGGGAAAACCGATTTGAGATTGACTTTGACTGCCGAGCCGTCCTTTTGAGCTTTCTTTTTCAAATGAATGTTGATTGCGGCAAAGACGAGAACGGCCGGAATGATTGCAAGTGTTCTTGTGAGTTTGACCATTGTTGCAAAATCTCCGGCGGCTTCGCTGAAGGCGTAACCGGTTGCAACAACGCTTGAGGTGTCGTTAACCGCCGTTCCCGCCCAAAGGCCGAAAGCGGCATCGGAAAGTCCGAGAAGACGGCCGAAAATCGGGAAAACAACAATCATTACCATGTCAAACAAAAACGTTGCCGACATACCGTATGCAATATCCATGTCCGTTGCTTCGATGACCGGGGCAATTGCGGCGATTGCGGAACCGCCGCAGATTCCGGTTCCGGCATTGATGAGACTGCTCGTTTTCCAGTTGAGACCGAGAAGTTTTCCGATGAGGGCACCGAGACCGAAGCACGTTGCGAGGGTGAAAAGCATTACCGTGAGAGAAAATTTTCCGACGGTGAGAACGGTTTTGATGTTGAGACTTGCACCGAGGAGAACAATCGCAAATTTGAGAATTTTCTTTGAGGTGAACTTGATTCCGGGGGCGGTGACGTCGTTCGGTTTGAAAAATGCGTTGACAATCATTCCGATGAAAAGAGCGATAACCGACGCACCGATGAAATGAAGACCGGCTTTTTCTTCAAGCATTTCAAGAAGCTTTGCAACCGCCGCAATTACGAGGGCGAGTGCGGTTCCCGGAACAAATTTCAGAATTTTTTTCATGAGAATTCCTCCGCTTTTTTATTTTTGCCTGTTTATTTTATCACTGCTTTATGATAAAATAAAGGCATTAAACGTTATCGAACAATTCTGATTTGTTATCCAAACGGAGGATCATATGGATCAAAAACTTGAAACTTTTTTGACTCTTTGCAAAACGATGCATTACGGACGGGCGGCGGAAAAACTCAATCTTTCTCAGCCGGCGGTCAGCAAGCACATTCAGGCGCTTGAGGTTCAGTACGGCGTTCGGCTTTTCAATTACAGCAAGCGTCGCCTTCAAAAAACACGTGAGGGTGTGCTCCTTGAGCAATATGCAATTTCGCTCAGATATAACGAGGAAAAATTTCTTTATTCGCTTCACGAAAAACCGAAAACGCTCCTTCGCATCGGTGCAACGAAGTCAATCGGAGATTACATTCTTTTTACGGAAGTTCGCCGTTTTCTTGAGCGTGAAGGGAACGAACTCGAGTTCCTTGTTGACAACACGGCGAGCCTTCTTTCTCAGCTTGATGCGGGCGAACTTGATTTTGTGATTCTTGAAGGAATTTTTGACAAACGAAGATATGATTGCTTTCTTTTGAGAACGGAACCGTACATCGGAATTTGTGAAAAGAACCACCGCTTTTCGGGAAAAAGCGTTTCGGTTGAGGAGCTTTTTTCCGAACGGTTGATTCTGCGAGAGCACGGTTCGGGAACGCGGAATATTCTTGAGCGTGAACTTGCTCAAAACGGATATTCGGTGAACGCTTTTTCAAAGCGTGCTTGCATAAGCTCGTTCAAGCTGATAAAAGAGCTTGTTCGCCGAGGCGACGGAATCAGCTTTCTTTACGAAGCGGTCGTCAAAGACGATGAACGCTTCGGGCGGTTTTCCTGTCCGCCGCTGACGGGAGAACATGAATTCAACGTTGTTTTTCTCAAAAATACAGGCGCCGGAGCGCTCGCCGAAAAGTTTCTTTTCCGTGAAAAAGCGCAACCGAAAAAAAGTTCTTTTTAACTGTTTTATTAATTTTGACGTTCCTCGATTGAAAAGTTTCAAAAAATGTTATATAATGTGACTGCATAATAAACTTTTCGGAGAATGAATAATGACTAATGAAGAACAGATAAAAAATCATTTTGCAAAAAGGCTTATTGAGCTTCGCAAAGAAAAGGGAATCACTCAGCTTCAGCTTGCGGAAAGCCTGAATTACAGCGACAAAGCGGTTTCAAAATGGGAACGCGGCGAAAGCATTCCGGACGCATATACGCTTTTAAAAATCGCAAAGTTTTTTTTCGTTCCGCTTGATTTTCTGCTTGACTGTGAATATACACCGCCGAAAGAAGACTCCGCAGAAACCGAAAAAACCGATGAAAAAAGAATCGGAATAAAAAAGGCAAAGCACATTTTCATTCCGTTCATATCCGCTCTCGGAACATATTTCATCGCATCGGTTGTCTTTTTTATTTTCAAAAATATCCCTTCGGTTCAGTCATATGCGCCGTTTGCTTTTCAGTATGCGACGGTTGCGGTTTTCATCGTTCTGACCGTTTTTTCTTCGCTTTGGTGGAAGCGGATTTGGCAATGTGTTTGCGTTTCCGGAATCATCTGGTCGGTCGGATTTTGCATGACGTATCCGGTATTCATGGAAAATTTCAAGTATTTTCTCATTCCCTGTGCGATTCTTCAATGCATCTGCATTCTCATTTTTGTTTTTGTTCATTTCCTCAAACGTGACAAAAAAGATTAAGAAAAAACCGCCGCTTACGAAAATGCTCGTTTGCGGCGGTTTCCTTTTGAATGAAAAAATCCCGGCCGAAATTTCGGTCGGGAATGTTTTTTATTTATGCGGCCTGCGAAGCGGAAGCGGCAACAACGTTGAATTCCGCGGTTGCAACTTCTCCGTTCGGGAAGGTCTTTGTGAGTCTGTAATCACCGGCGGTGAGGAGGGTGATTCCGAAAAGCGGGGTTCCGAGATTAATGATTCTTGTTGAAGAGGTGAGCGGCTTGATATCGCCGTAAACGATGTCCTTGTTTGCGCCGAGGATGGGAACTTCCTTCCAACCGTCGCCGTCCTTGATTTCAAGTTTATATCCCGAATAGCCTGCTTCGTCCTTAACGGTATTGAAGGTATAGTTGCTGATTTCAACGACTATTTCCTTGCTGTTGGTGTTGACTTCGCCGACAACTCTCATTGCAAGTTTACCGGTATTTCCGGTTGAAATCATTGTGAAAAGGGCAACGATTGCGGCAATGAGGCCGGTGAAGATTGATTTGAGAGAAATGTTTTCAAAAAGACTTTTAAGATAACTTTCGATAATTGCCATTGTGTTCTACCTCCTGAGAATGGTTTCTTCGGACAGAATCCTTTTTTAAATGATATCATAAGGGACATGGAAAGTCAAGGAAAAGTTACAGAAATTTGGAGCGAAAATAAAGAAAAATTAAAGAACGGTTACATTTCGCTAAGAACAGAAAGCATTTCTTTCTTGAAGTCGATTGTTCTTGACCGCTGTTCTTTTGTACTGCACAAAAACTCAAGGTCTTTGATTTCGCCGTAAGTATATTCCTTATCTTCGGATAAAACCGCAGGTTCCGTCATTTCGGTTTGAAACCATGAAATGTCTAACCCTTTTTGAACAAAAACTTTTCTCTCAAGTTTTTGTTCATATAGCGGGTGAAAGTCTTTTCGATTTCCGAAAACGATGTAAGAATTGCCCTCTTTCATCGGAGTAAACAGAGACGCATTGAAAAACCGAAGTTCATCTTTGTTCACAATGTTAAAAAACGACGTTTCATAAAAGTCAATCAATTCGTCCGGTTTAACGTCACCTTTGAATACTTTTTTTACTTTGAGAGTGCAGAGTGCGGCTTGGTGTTCCCATTTTGTTTTGCCTACGGGTTCAACCTCTGCGATAAGCTCGGCTTTTAAAAGGCTCTTAATTGAAGAAGAAAAAGCCATTGTTTCTTCTTCATTTTCATTACCGGCGCTTTCCTCTTTGCCGGGAATTGCTTGTGAAATTCCGGAAAGCACGGCTTTTTTCTGCTTTTCTTCATCGTTGCAGTAATCCTTAAAACTCAGTTTTGTTACGGCAGAAAGGCTGAAAGAACCGACAATCAAAAGGGAAAACAAAAAGAGAAAAATCTTTTTCATAATTTATGTGTCCTCCTTTTGCACAAAAACACCGTCTTTTACGGTTATTACTTCGTCCCATATACCATCAAAAAGCTCCGGTGAGTGGCTCGATACAATAACAAGGCAACCGCATTTCTTTTCTTCGATTATGATTTTTTTCAAAAGTTCAATGCCATCGTCGTCAAGCGAATTTGTCGGTTCGTCAAGAATAAGAACGTCCGGTTTTTCCATAATTGCCTGTGCGAGCACAAGGCGTTGCTTCATTCCGAGTGAAAATTTTGAAAACGTTTTTTTGTTTTCAGGGTCAAGTCCGACGCGGGCTATTGAGTGCTTGATTTCGCTGCTTGAAATTTTCTTTTTAATTCCTGCAAGGAGCTTGAGGTTTTCAAATGCGCTCAATTCCTGCCAAAGCGAATTGTTTTCAATCATCAGTCCGACATCGCACGGAAACGGCTTTCCGGGAAGAACCGGTTTTTCATTTACCGTGATTTTTCCTTCACTTGGCGCAACAAGCCCAAGAATGGTACGCATGAGCATTGTTTTTCCCGAGCCGTTTGAGCCGACAAGTCCGTAAACAATGCCCTTTTCAAATGAAAGGTTAACGTTTTTCAAAATTGTTTTTCCCTTTATTGTTTTGCTTAAATTTTGAATTTTAATGTATCCCATTAATATTCCTCCAATAATCCCAAATCCATTTTTTCGGTTAAGATCAAGCCGGCTGTTGTGATAATACCGAGGCAAGCAACAAAATATATCGCACTTTCAAAAAGCGATATTCCGGAAAAAAAGTAGCTTATCCGGCTTTCATCAAGAAATGCTGTAATTTCACGGTGAAAATAAAACGTTGCATGAACATAGGAATTGAGCGAATTTTTCAGTCCGGCAAAGATTTCGGCAATTGAAAATGCTCCGGAAGCAATCGTCAGTGCCGCGCCCAACGCAACAATGTAGCGCACCTTTACCGCAATTGAAATCACATTTAAAAGCAGTGCAAAAAACACAACGAAAAAAAACCGCAGCAAAAACAACCACAGAAAAAGAGTTTTGTTTTCCGAAACAAAACCCGAATCAACAACGTTTCTTAAAAGAAGTAAAATAAGCGAAACGGCAAAAAACACAACTGCACTGAAAAGTGACATTAAAATAACGGTTGCCGTTTTTTTAAAAAACCAACGTTTTCTTGAGTGGTATCTTGTTATGCAGTACCAAAGTTCCGTGCCGAAATCGCGTTTAAAAATGTTCAACAGGGGAATAATTTGAATAAACATAGTTGCGGAAATAGTGAGTGTAAGCATAAGGTCATCATTGCTTTCGTAAAAGCAGAATGATTTCAATGTATAGCTGATACTGTCGCCGTAAGCAGGGTCAAATTGATATTGAAACGAATAAATCAGCGCCGGAATGACTGCAAAAATCGCCGTCATGAGGAAAGGTTTGAAATGTCTCTTTATCAAAACCACATCTTCACCCCCAACACTTTTTAATCTTCTTTACACAAAAAGGAAAAATGAGGGCGCAAAGAGCAAACGGCACGACAAAAATGAGCAGGAAAAACCAAAGCGTTTTTCCGCTTTCGTCGTTTCCGAGTATAGTGTAATAAAACGGAGCATAGCAGGAAATTTTTTCGGTGGCGATGAGATTTTGAGAAAGAATCAGAAGGTCGTTGATGATAAAAAAGAAAGCGAGAATTAAGACTCGTGAGCGGCTGAAAAAAACCGAAAGCTCACAAACAAATGCGGACATCAAAGCGCAAAACAGTCCTGTCAGCAAAATTGAAGAAAGGTTTGTCAGATACGGGTGCCCAATGTAGAGCTTTGGAAAAAGAAGCATATTTATCCGTCGGGTCGAGAAAAACCATGATTGGTCGGCGGAAAGGGTTGAGTAAGTGTTTACTTCGGTCGGAAAAGCTGTGACAGAAAGAACATAATTCAGCAAAAGGGGAACAGCAACAACAGTAAAAGCCGAAACAGCAACGGCTAAAAGCTTTTCAAAAAGAAAGCGTTTTGTGCCGAACCTTGGCAGCAGAACTGGGAGCATATTACTATCCTTTTCGGTTATGTATGAATCTGCAAACGGGAGAACGCAAAGAACGGGAAACAGGTAAATCAGAACAACTGAAATAACATCTTGACCGCTGCTCCATATAAAAACTTTTTCGGCTGACGGAATTTCATTAAGCTCCGCACCGAAGAATTTTATACATGACAATACGAACGAAAGAACCGAAAGAAAAGTTGCCGCCAAAAGCGAAATCAGAAAGCTTTTCTTTTTGAAAACAAGTTTAAGCTGAAACATAAAGACCACCTCCAAAACACATTGGTATATCCGCCCGAAGCAAAGGCAACGGGCGGAAAAACAGAGCTTAAAGAACTATACCGGGAATCTCCTCCTTTCATAACAAGAGACTTTTGAAAGATAGGCTGATGAATAATGGCAATATTAATATCCTTACATTCGATATAAACTTATATCTGTATTTTATATATTAAATTGTAAATGTTACGAAAATGTTACAATAAAATAATAATTTAATTATTTAGCAATTTATTACTATTGTTAAGAATAATATACAATCTTAAAGGGAAAACTCATTTTCAGCAGTTAGATAGTTTTAAGATTTGAAAAGTCCCTCTCGTCAAAATGAATATTTTTTGCCCGGCGAAAAACAACATTTTTTTCACGCTGTCTATTGAAAGTGAGAGAAATTTCTGTTATTATATTGGGTAGCAAAAACAATTAACATTCCGAAAGGAGAACAACACATGACTTATTCAAACGAAGTTGAAAGAATGTGTACGGTCGCAAAAGGACCGAACCATGGTCCCGCACCCATTCCCGAAGAAGGAAAATGGGTAAAGGCATACGAAATCAAAGACATTTCAGGATTCACCCACGGTGTGGGCTGGTGTGCACCCCAGCAGGGCGCCTGCAAGCTCTCGCTCAACATCAAGAACGGTGTCATCGAAGAGGCTCTTGTTGAAACAATCGGCTGCTCCGGTATGACTCACTCCGCCGCAATGGCAAGTGAAATTCTTCCCGGCAAGACGATTCTCGAAGCTCTCAACACCGACCTTGTTTGCGACGCAATCAACACCGCAATGCGTGAACTTTTCCTTCAGATCGTATACGGCCGTTCACAGTCCGCTTTCTCTGACGACGGACTCACCGTCGGCGCAGGCCTTGAAGACCTCGGAAAGGGCCTTCGCTCACAGGTTGGCACAATGTACGGAACAAAGTATAAGGGCGTTCGTTACCTCGAAATGGCTGAAGGCTATGTTACAAGAATGGCTCTTGACAGCGACGATCAGGTAATCGGCTATGAATTCGTTTCACTCGGAAAGATGACCGACTTCATCAAAAAGGGTGACGATCCCAACACCGCCTATGAAAAGGCAAAGGGCACATACGGCAGATTCGCTGAAGCTGCAAAGTATATCGACCCGCGTCAGGAATAAGGAGGTAGAGAACAATGGCATTATTTGAAAACTATGAAAGACGTTCAGATAAAATTCTCGGCGTCCTTAAAGAATACGGAATCAACTCCATCGAAGAGTGCAAGGACATCACCCTTGAAAAAGGCATTGACGTTGACAAAATCGTAAGAGGCACTCAGCCCATCTGTTTTGAAAACGCTGTTTGGGCATACACCGTCGGCTGTGCAATCGCTCTCAAAAAGGGTTGCGTAAAGGCTGCCGACGCAGCAGCCGCAATCGGTGAAGGACTTCAGTCTTTCTGCATTCCCGGTTCCGTTGCGGACAACCGTAAGGTTGGTCTCGGCCACGGTAACCTCGGAAAAATGCTCCTTTCGGAAGAAACCGAATGCTTCTGCTTCCTTGCAGGTCACGAAAGCTTTGCCGCAGCAGAAGGCGCAATCAAAATTGCCCTCAACGCAAACAAAGTAAGAGTTAAGCCGCTTCGCGTTATTCTCAACGGTCTCGGCAAGGACGCTGCAATGATCATCTCAAGAATCAACGGCTTCACATATTGCAAGACCGAGTTCGATCCCTACAGCGAAACCGTAAAGGTTGTTGAAGAAAAGGCATACTCAACCGGCGACAGAGCAAAGGTTAAGTGCTACGGCGCAGACAACGTTCCCGAAGGCGTTGCAATCATGAAGCTTGAAAAGGTCGGCGTTTCAATCACCGGTAACTCAACCAACCCGACCCGCTTCCAGCATCCCGTTGCAGGTACCTACAAAAAGTGGTGCGTTGAAAACGGCGTGAAGTACTTCTCGGTTGCTTCCGGCGGCGGAACAGGCCGTACTCTTCATCCGGACAACATGGCAGCCGGCCCGTCCTCATACGGCATGACCGACACCATGGGCAGAATGCACTCCGACGCTCAGTTCGCAGGTTCTTCCTCCGTTCCGGCTCACGTTGAAATGATGGGACTTATCGGCATGGGTAACAACCCGATGGTTGGTGCAACCGTTGCGTGCGCCGTTGCGGTTGAAGAGGCTATGAAATAAGAGGGTTTTTAGCTCTTTTACACGTCAAAAAAGCGAATAAAATTAAGTGGACACATCATGCGGTTTTGCCGCGTGATGTGTCCATGGTTTTTGTGAGGCCTTTTGATTAACACGGCTTCAACCGAGTTTTCGGAAGGCAGAAATGTATGGTGCGATTTGTAATGAATAACCGATACATACTAAACTCGGTCATCAGCTTCCGGATAAATATGCCGCGCTTGCAACGCCGTTCGTTTCCGTTTGACTACCGTTTGTTTCTGTTAGGTTGATGTCTTTTTATAAAAGATGTTATAATTCTTTTCATGGACTATCCTAAAATGAAAAGAAAAAGGAGAACGTAAAAAATGGATGCAAAAAACGGATTAAAACGAGTGCTTTCTTGTCTGATGGTTGTACTTATGGCAATTACGTCTGTACCGCTTGCCGGAATTGTCGGGGTTGATTTATCAGGTATGAGTTCAATGAAGGCGGAGGCTTTTTCGGCGAGAACGACAATGCCAACAACCGATAATGCCTATTATTATGCAAACAATCCCTTCTATAAAAGTGGCTACGGTCTCCCGAATTGCACTTGTTATGCATTTGGAAGAGCGTGGGAGGTGACCGGAAAATACCCGAAGTTATCAACAGGAAATGCGGGTAAATGGTACGGATATAATAAATCAAACAATTTTTATCCGTATGGTTCAACTCCAAAAGCAGGATCAATTGCATGTTGGTCCGGTCATGTTGCGTTTGTGGAAAGCGTTAACAGTAACGGAACAATAAATTTTTCCGAATCAAATTGGAGCGGCAGAAGCAATCCGGCAAAAAAATTCAGATATCAGACAAATAAAAATCCATATTCATATACTTCCGGATTTCAGGGCTACATTTATGTCGTTGACGGGGATGTGTCCAAACCGAGTGCACCAAATGTTAGTGTCAGCAAAACGCAACTTAATGTTGGTGAGGTGGCAACACTGACTTGGTCTTCTTGTGCAAACGCAACATATTACTGGGTAAGTTGTTGGAGCTCAACAAAACAGGAAATTGCAGAAAGATGTTCCGGCTTTTCAAGACAGATTTCTTTTAATAGCCCCGGAAAATACAGAATAACAGTTGTATCGGGTAACTCTGCTGGTGAGTCTGTCGGTAATTGGATTGAAATAAATGTTAGCGAAACATACTCACTTGATGTTAATACATTTGTGAACGGAATGGAATATAAATCCGGTTTTTCCAATGTGACTTTTGATGTGTACATAAACGGTTCTCTTGTTGCCAATGATGTTGTTGATTATTGTGCGAGCCACACCAAAGGAACAACATATACTGTAAATGACATTAGGACAACCGGAGATTATGTTGTAAACGGAAGCACGGAATTTAGCGGAACGGTTAATTCAAATGTAAACGTTGAGCCGCAAATTTCAAGTCCTGTTTTGAAAAAATCGTTTACATATAACGGAAATAAATATGAATTCTATTCCGGCGTGACAAGTTGGGGCAATGCAAACAGCATTGCAAAAGCAAATGGCGGACATTTGGCAACGATAACTTCGCAAGGAGAACAAGATGCTATTGCAAGTAATAATGAAATTGGCTTCTGTTGGCTCGGTGCTACCGATTCAGAATCCGAAGGCATCTGGAAATGGGTGACGGGCGAAAGCTGGAGTTATACTAATTGGTCTTACGGTGAGCCAAACGACTATGGTGAAGAAAATTATTTAGGACTGTATGTGTCAAATGAATGGAATGATTTTAATAATAACGACCAACTTGTCGAAGGCTTTGTTGTTGAATATGAACACGAACATGATTTAATTGAATTCGGCTATGTTGCTCCCACTTGCACACAGTCTGGTTCAACGGCGGGAAAAAAGTGTGTTGATTGCGGAAAAATTTTAGTTGATTCCAAAGAAATTCCCGCTCTCGGACATACCGGCGGTTCGGCGAACTGCGTTGAAAAAGCGGTTTGCACTCGTTGTAATGCTGTATATGGCTCGGTAAACTCAAATGAACATAAGAATGTTGTTAAAGATTCGGCGGTTGCTCCGACTTGTACAAAGACCGGACTCACAGAAGGTCGGCATTGTTCATCTTGCGGAAAGAACATCACTGTACAAACTGTTATTCCCGCTCTCGGACATACCGGCGGTTCGGCGAACTGCGTTGAAAAAGCGGTTTGCACTCGTTGCAATGCTACATATGGTTCAATAAACCCAAATGAACATAAGACTGTTGTTAAAGATTCGGCTGTTTCCCCGACATGCACGGAAACCGGACTCACAGAAGGTCAGCATTGTTCGGCTTGCGGAAAGATTATTACCGAACAGATTGTTGTTCCCGCTTTGGGACACATCGAAAGCGATTGGATTTCCGACGCAGACGGAGCAAGGCACACCGAATGTACCGTGTGTCATACGGTTTTGAAAACCGAAGGTTGCAAACATACCGACACGAAAGAGGTTACGGTTAATCCGACTTGCACAAAATCGGGCTCAATCATGATCGTTTGCAATATCTGTGAAAAAAAGCTCAGCGAAGAGGAACTCGCTCCCGTCGGACATAAAATTGTCACCATTGTTTCTCCGGCAACACTTTCATCAAACGGAAAGAAAGTTCAAAAATGTACCCTTTGCGGAGAAACGGCTACTTCTTCGCAAATCGGCCGCATTGCAAAAATCGCTTTTTCAAAAGCAGCATACACATACAACGGAAAGGTTCAGAAACCTGCCGTAATTGTTAAAAACTCGGCCGGAAAAGAGCTTAAAAACGGAACGGATTATACGGTTACATATCCGTCCGGTTGTCAGAAGCCGGAAACATATACTGCGACAGTCAATTTTAAGGGTAACTACTCCGGAATACATAAACTGACATATAAAATCATTTTGAATGCTCCGACATCGCTCAAAGCAACAAGACAGAGAGCGTCATATGTCACCCTCACTTGGAGCAATGTTCCCGGTGCGGTCGGTTATGACGTGTATTTGTTTAATTCCAAAACAAAGAAGTATGAAAAAGTTGCTTTTGTAAAAAGTAACGCTGCAACGATTAAAAAGCTCGCTGCCGGAAGAGCATATCGTTTTAAAGTTATTTCTGTCGGAAAAGACAGAAGCCTCAACAGTACTTACTCACAGACGCTGAACGTCGGAACAAACCCGGCGGCACCGGTTCTTAAAGCAAAATCGGGAACGAAAACCGTCGGTCTCAGTTGGAGAAAAGTCAGCGGAGCAAGCAGCTATACAATTTATTACAGCACCAATAAAAACGGCACATATAAAAAGCTTAAAACCGTTGCCGGAAACAGATACACGGCGAGAAAGGCGTCTGCCGGAAAAACCTACTACTTCAAAGTTGTTGCAACCGGAAAAATTTCCGGAAAGACCCTGAAATCGGGATACAGCAATATTGCTAAAGGATAATTGAAAATTCAATTTAGGCATTGATAACAATCTGAAACGTGAACCGAAGAACCTCAAAAGTTCCTTCGGCTCACGTTTTTTATTTTGGACTGGTGATTAAGCGAAAAAGACAGTTTTTTGAAATACTCAAAAAAGCTGAGCTTCAATATTCATTCTTTCGCCGAAAGGCAGAGACCTTTCATTTATGTCCTGACAAAATAGAAAGGGGTTAATCCCAGTAAAGCATTAAAGATTTAAGCCGTTGAAGTGAATTGAAAGGAAAATCAGCTGACCGTTTTTGATTCGGAGCGTTAGCCGCAATTCACGGTTTATAACAGCCTTTGAAAAAAATTTCTGCTTTGCAAAAAAAATCAGCCGCAAAACAGAGAACCCATCCCCATTTTGCGGCTGTGTCGGTTATTCAGTTGTGGTTATTTGCATTAATAGTGCCATACTCCGCATTTGCAGACCTGATTCTTCTTAAAGATTTTCTGGAAGAAAAGGCCGATCTTAAAGAAGAATTTGACGATGCCCTTTTTGTGGCAGCCGCAGGAGCAGTTTGCAGACTGGTTTCCTTGGCTGTTGCCACCCGGATTGTCGGGCTTTTCGGGGTTATGCGAAACGTCCTTTTCGGTTATTGTCAAAACATAGCTTGAAATCGGGCTTCCGTAGCAGATGGAATAAACAACATAGCTGACGCCGCCCTTCAACTCAACGTCAAGGGGATCGACTTTTGTTCCAAGGTCAAAAGACTGTTCGGGACAGTATTTTCCGTCGACTATCGGTGAAATGTCGTAACGATAGAATTTGTAGCCTTGCGGCGGGGTGGTGAAGAACGTGTAGATTCCGTCCTTTTCCGGAGTGAAGGTGTTCATAACGATCGGGTCGTACACGTTGGCTCCGACCTTGAGCTTTGCGGGATTGAAAAGTTTCTTGCAGCGGTTGCAAAGGGTGCCGCCTTTGGTCATACTGTGACCCAGGGGAGCGAGAGCTGTTCCGCCGGTATAAAATTTGCAGCCGGAATCGGAACATTTATATTTCGGAGAAATTCCGCCTTCGGTGCAGGTTGCCATCTTTCCGCTGTCTATAAGCGAAGTGTAATTGTGGGCTTTTATTTCCTTGATACCGTGGCAGGTGTTGCACTTTTTGACTGAGCCGAAGATGTAATGTTCGGTAAAGGAACCGGAAACCGAGCAGCAGTTGGAGATGATTCTGGTTCTTTTGTCCGTGCTGGCGAAACTCTTGGTCGGAACAGTTTTGAAATTAGTGACGGTTAAGCCGTGGAGAATGTTGACGTTTAAGCTCGGGTTTGCCGCTGCGGGAACAATGTCTGACCAGTAGCCGTTTGAACCGCAGGGACCGGTAGTGGCTCCGCTAATGTAAAGCGGAGTGCCGGCATGGTTTTTGTTTTCGATATTTAAGTTTCCGAGCCTGAGAATGTTTTGTTTTGAATAACTGCTGTGATGGACTATTTCAACTGCGTTTGAGTTGCATTCATCCTTGCTGCTTCTGTAGAATTGCGATTGACCGGTGATGGTGGTTAATGAACCGCGATTGATTTTAAAGATGAAAACGGGTGTTCCTTTTACGGGACCGAATTCAAAAAGCGCACCGTTTATATAGATATCGTTTGCGTCGGTGACATTAATTATGTAGAAAGCTCGGCCGGTATAGGTGTTGTTCTTGTTGACGTTCATTTTGAAGGCGAGGTTCGGAGTTGTAAAGTTGCCGCTTGAATTAATTTGCGCATAGCCGAAAATATTTATGTTCGCTTGGCTGTTGTTGCATTTCAAAATTGCGGCGCTGATGTACTCGCCGTTATAGGCGTAATAATTGCTGTGTAAAGTTACCGTGCTTTGTACCTTGGTCTTTGAATTGAGAATCGTGAACGTTGTTTTCGGATAATCGGACTGAGATTTGGCTTTGCGAATATTGAAAAGAGCGTCGGTGCGATTGGAGTCAACGTTCAAACTGTATCCGTTGAGGTCAAGAAAGAGCCTTCCCGGATAGCTGATGGAAATGTTGTAGTCAATATCTTGATTTGTAACGCTTATGTTGTTTTTGAGAACAACAAGCTTGTTGCTGTCGGCTGTTGCGTTAAGATCCTCAAGCTCGGCTTTAAGCTCTGCGTAGGTTGAAACATAGACCGTGTTTTCTTCGGCAGAATACGGGGTAGCTGCCAAAGAGGTGAGCGTTAAAGCAAAAAGCAAAATGAGTACCGGGAGAACAGACAGCAGGAATTTGTTCTTTTTCATGTGGGTTTTCCTCCTTAATCTTTTTTGGTGTTGCGTGGTTTGTGATTGTTTTGCTGCGGTTTATGCCAAGGGGTCAAGGAATTTCGGCTGAATGATATCGGTGAGAAGATACTGCTCCCAAAGGAACCGCTTTTTGTCGATTTCTCTTTGACGGAACTTAACGGGACGTGGAATGTCTGCACCGGAGCGCCGGGGGTGAGCGGCACTCCGGCTTTCAATTTATCAAAAATGCCTATGAAGTCTCTTTGGTCTTAAAATTTTCCGCCGCCACCGCCGAACGATGAATCGGAAGAACTGCTGCTTCCGCTGTCGTAAGAATCGTTGTCGTCTCTTGAAATTCTTGTTTGGGTAACGTTGCTGTAAAGGAATTGATCGTAGGATTCGGTAACCCGGAAGCTTCCGTCTTTGACATAGTTGTTTGCTTCCTTTTGTCTGACGGCGGTTTTGAGCTTTCTTTTCATAATTCCGACAATGATAAGTGCAATGATAAGGCCGATGCCGAAGCATATCGGAAGAGCGGTAATCGGAAGCGGAGCGCGTGAGTAACTTCCGTCCGAATCATAATCAGCGTTACCGTTTTTGGCTGCTTCAATATAATTGTTGCATTCGTCGGCAAAGGACGAAAAAGCGTTTGCATAATTACCTGCCGAAAGGGCGGGAACTATTTTTTTCCCGACGGATTCAACCTGCCGATCGGAGAGAACCGTCTTTCCGTAACCGTGGGTCGCAATGTACCAATCCCGCTCTTTCATGCTGAGAAGGAGAAGAATACCGTCTTTTGTTTCGCCGTAACCGTAATCACAAGTTGAAAAAATCCGTCCGGCATAATCGGAGACTTCAAAGCCTTCGCTGTCCTGTGTTGTCACAACAACAATTTCAAGTTTTTGTTGCTCGCTGATTTTTGAAAGCTTTTCTTCAAGAGAGGAAACGTCTTCTTTTGAAAGAAGCTTTGCCGTGTCCATTATGTGCGGATATTTTCCGGTGAAGCCGTCGCCTTTTTTTATGCTGTTTGACGGTTTCGGAAGATTTTTAAGGGAGACAACGGTTGCTTTTTCTGCATAATTGTTGCATTCGTCGGCAAAAGACGAAAAAGCGTTTGCATAGTTACCTGCCGAAAGGGCGGGAACTATTTTTTTCCCGACGGATTCAACCTGCCGATCGGAGAGAACCGTCTTTCCGTAACCGTGGGTCGCAATGTACCAATCCCGCTCTTTCATGCTGAGAAGGAGAAGAATACCGTCTTTTGTTTCGCCGTAACCGTAATCACAAGTTGAAAAAATCCGTCCGGCATAATCGGAGACTTCAAAGCCTTCGCTGTCCTGTGTTGTCACAACAACAATTTCAAGTTTTTGTTGCTCGCTGATTTTTGAAAGCTTTTCTTCAAGAGAGGAAACGTCTTCTTTTGAAAGAAGCTTTGCCGTGTCCATTATGTGCGGATATTTTCCGGTGAAGCCGTCGCCTTTTTTTATGCTGTTTGACGGTTTCGGAAGATTTTTAAGAGAAGAGTCCGCTGAAGAAACGGCGGTTGTTGTTTCTGTTTTTGTTGTTTCGGTTTCCGGTTCGTCAAAAAAATCGGAAACATAATTTCCTGCTTCGGTTATGTAGGATTGAATGCCGTCGTAGCGGTCGTTGCCGGCCGAAACGTTGAAAAACGTTTCCTCAACATCGTCATTAATCGAATCGCCGATTGTTCCGGAAGAGACAACATACCAGTAATCGTCGTTCACGGCAAGAAGGATTCGGTTTTCGGCGTCCGTTGCCGGTTTAAGATTTTCGGATTGGGTTATGATCTCTTCGGAATTGTTTCCTTCAAAAAGAGCGTAGGAAATTTCGGTGTTGTATTTTTTGTAGTAGACGTCTGAAAGCTCGTTCAGGGCATGAAGTTCATCTTGCGAAAGTGTTTTGGTATAGTCAACAACAAAGGAAGGAAAATCCGCCGCACCGACAGAAATTACGCACGAAAGAGCAATAAGAAGTGCAATGAACAAAGAAATAATTCGATTTTTCATTTTTTAACCTCCTATAATTCCGGCGAGCCATAAAAGCCATGCGATGCCGTAACTTGCCGCGCCGAACGCTACAGTGAGTCCGAGCGTCCATTTTGCCGCCGCACCTTTGTCAACGGGAAGGTCTCCGATGAATTTTCCGGTTTGTCCGTTCATTGCAAAAACATATTTTTTGCCCTGCCACGTTGTGTTGAGTACCCAAACGGGAAGAAGAGCATATTTTGCCGAACCGTTGCGAAGATTAACATAGCTTTCTTTTGCAGTGACCGAAGTATAGCCGGTTGCGGTTTTTCGGAATGCTTCTTCGGCGGAAGATTTGATGCGTTCGTTTGCACGGACAATGCAGTCGTCGCTTTTGACGTCGTATTTGTCGGCAAGATATCCTGCGAGATACGCCGCTTCAAACGGTTTGAGGTCGTTGAAATTGAAAGGTTCAATCGCTTCCGTCAAGGTGTTGTCGATTTTTGAAGAGCTGTCAACCGGAATTTTTTCAAACCCCAATGAACCTGCGCGGTGGAGCGCATAATGGTTCGTTTCGGTATATTCGTAATCGCCGTCGCTCCAAACCCGAACCGTTGTTGCGTCATACTTGATTGAAGCGTCGGCATCTGCGTCAAAAAGCCAAAACGGAACATAAACGCCTTTTATTTCGTCGATATGGTTCTGACTTTTGAAAACTTTCGGAAGAAGTCTTTTTCCGGTCAGATGTTTCATAAGGCCTTCTTTTGCCGCCTTTTTATCAAGCTTAAAGGGAATGATATAATCGGGGCGAAGTCCGCCGGTAAACCTGTCTTTCAAAACAACGTTGTTTCCGCAATACGGGCAGGAAGTTGCGCCGGTGGTTTCATCGGCAACAATTTCAGCTCCGCAGGATTCGCAGATGTAGGAGCGAAGCGAGCCTTCTTCACCGCTTTTCCATTCGTCGCCGGACATCTTCCATTCCATTTTGCTTTCGCCGAGTGTTTCTTCATTTTTTTTGAGCGCCTCAATGTCGAACTCGCTGTCGCAGTACGGACACTTCATCTTTTGAGCCGAGCTGTCAAACTCAACGGATCCGCCGCAGCAGGGGCATTTATATTCTTGTACTACACTCAATGTCTCTTACCTCCCGAGCAGCCGCAAAAGCGGCTTTTGGTTTGTCTTTTTTGCTGATTAGTGAAAGAAACGCAGATTTGAGAAATTCCGTAACAACCGGACATCGGCTTTCATGCACTTTTTTGTTGATTTCAAGCCGAATGAAAAGTCCGGATTTGTCGCTTTCTCAACGCTTAACAAAAGTTACATATTGTATGTTCTCTTTTCGTTGGTTGAATTATTTGATATCGTTATCGTTAAAAGGGTCGCCGCACTGCGGACAGAATTTCGGAGGATTCTTCGGGTCTTCCGGTTCCCAGCCGCACTTGTCGCAGCGATAAAGGGGCGAGCCTTCGGGCTTTTTCGCTCCGCACTGCGGGCAGAACTTTCCTTTGTTGACTGCGCCGCAAGAGCAGGTCCAGCCGCCTTCGTCCGCCGGCTTTTTCGAGCCGCATTCGGGACAGAAGTTTCCGGAAACGACTGCGCCGCAGGAGCATTTCCATGAGCCTTCGGCCGGAGCGGGGGCGGGCTTTTTCGAGCCGCAGTTCGGACAGAAGTTTCCGCTTGCGGTTGCGCCGCAGGAACATTTCCATGCGTTCGGGTCGGCCGCCGGAGCTGCCGAAGCCGCCTGAGCTTGCTGCTGCTGAACGCCCATGCTGTAAAGGTTTCCGACATTGTTCATTCCGCCGGCCTGCTGCGCCATGCCCATTCCCATGAAGCCCATCATTGCGCCGTTCGGGTTGTTTGCCGCATCCTCCATGGCCTGCGCCTGAGCGTTCGTGAGCCTTCCGGCCATCGCAAAGGCGTTGCTTCCCATTGCGGTCGCTTCCTGAAGACGCTGAATTTTTTTGACGTCCTCATCCGAAGCGGTAACGCTGTTGATTCCGATTGAAACGATTGAAAGGCCTCTCAGTCCGCTCCATTTTGAGGAGAGGAAGGCGTTCATTTCATCGGCAAGCTCAATGGTATACATCGGAATTTCCGTGTAATCCATTTTCTTTGCGGAAAGCTTTCCGAGAGCAGGCTGAAGCGCACCGAGGAATTCGCTTTTGAGGGTTGAGTCAAGCTCCTCTCTTCTGTATTCGTCGGTCATGTTTCCGCAGACGTTTGTATAGAAAAGGAGGGGATTTGTGATTTTGTAGGAGTAAACGCCGTTGCAGCGGATTCCAATTGTAAGGTTGAGATTTATGTCGTCGTCACGAACCTTGAATTGAATCGGGTTTTGAGTTCCGAACTTGTTGTCAAGAAGCTCCTTCGTGTTGAAGTAATAAACCCTCTGATCCTTTGCGGTGTCTCCGCCGTAGGTGAAACGTTTTCCGATTGTTTTAAACGTTTCCTTGAGGCTTTCGCCGAAAGAGCCGGAAAAAACGCTCGGCTCGGTTGAAGCGTCGTATGTAAAAACACCGGGTTCGGCGCAGTATTCGGCAATTTTTCCCTGGTCAACGATAATCATGCACTGGCCGTCGGCAACGGAAATTCCGCTTCCGTTTGTAATGATGTTGTCGCTTCCCCTTGTGTTTGACGAGCGGCCGCTGACTCTTTTTTGTCCTTTGACCGCAAGAACCTCTTTGTCAAGAGCTTCGCAATAGAAAAACTCTTTCCATTGATCGGCAAGAACGCCACCTGCGGCGCCGGCTGCAGCTTTAATAAGTCCCATGATAAAAACTCCTTCACATTGTTATATATTGTTGTTATTTCGTTATCCTCTTGTGAGAATGTCCCATGATTTGTTTTGAGAGTTATAGGCAAAAATTATGTTGTCGCAAACGCCGTAATAACGAATGGCCTTGAATTTTCCGTCCTTCTTTTTGCCGATTGCATAAAGGATGCTCGGAGCGCCGTTGATGTTGCGGCGTTTGTTGAGGCAAACGAGGGTCATTCCCTGTTTCTGGTAATATTTTACCTCCTTCGTTTCACAAAGAACCTCATATCCGATTTTAGCGTCACGCTTACTGACGGCATTCGGATTTTTGTAATAGGTAAAGTCGTAATACTTTTTGCTTTTAACAAGCTTTCCGTCCTTGAGCGAAATGACCGGGCGGAAGCTTAGTTTTTTGTCTCCTTTTTTTGCAACGATGAGAACATCGGAAAAAATCTCGCTCGGATTGCAGCAAAGGATGATGATTTCTCCGGGCTTTCCGACGTAGAACGGCTTTTTGGCATTCACATATGTTCCCCGGTTTGAAACCTTCGATTTGTAAAGGGTAAAGGAAACCTTTTTGTTCTGCGGAACGATTGCGTAAAGCTCCGCTCCGCCGGTTGAAACGTAGTTTTTCGCCGGAACCTCCGAAAGGAAGGGATAGACTGCGGCGAGCTTTGATTTTTTGACGTATTTGATGAGCTGTTTTTTCGGGGTTTGGTGGGTCACATAGCCGATGAACGCAAGACCGATATTTTTCTTGCTTTCTCCGAATTTTTTCTGCGCCTTTTTGAGGGATGCACGGGCGGCTTTTGACATTGTTTGAGCGGCTTGATTATTCGCCGACGCATTTTGCTGTGCGGCAGAAGCCGAAAAAGAAAAAGAGGATTTGAGAGGAAACTCGGAAAAAATCGAAAGACCGAGAACTAAAAGCATTGAAAACGCAAGGATTCTTTTAACTTTCATAATTATTACCTCCGTATCGGATTAAAGTGTGTCAATGATTGCCGAAAGATACGCCGAGGAAACCGACGCATAGATGAAGTTGTCGATAAGTCCGTCCTTTTTTGCCTGCCTGACCTCTTCGGCAAGACCGGGGTCGGCTCTTTCGTCAACAAGGAAAACGATTTTCGTTTTCGGTGAACTCTCACGGACTTTTGCGCTGAGGGCGAGCCGCTTTTCGACTCTTTGCGAAGCGAGCGCCGAAACTTCCATGATTACGGCGTAGGCAAAACTTGATTTGCAAAGCCGCACCGTTTCGTCGGATGATTCCGCCCGGAGCGTTTCAAAGTCCGGATCGTTTCCGGAAAGAGACTGAGAAACCGCATCGGCAAAAAGCCGGCACTGCATATCAAGAACAATTCTTCGCATTGTATCACCTCACTTTTCAAGTCCTGTAATATTCTACCTTATTATGCAAAAAATCACCCTATACCAAAGTATAGGGCGAGCGAAGAAATTTTAAGATTATTTAAGATCGGCGATGAATTTTTCGTTGCTGACAGCGAGGGCAAGCTGAAGTTTGTTCTTGAAATTCGTTTTTTGAAGCATATTTGTAACGTGATATTTTATCGTTGTAACCTCAACGCCCATCTCTTCGGCAATTCGGCTGTAGGAAAGTCCTTTGACGAGATATCGCAAAACGGAAAGCTCGGTTTTTGTGAATTCCGTGCTTTTTGCCGTTCCGATTTCAATTACGGGCGGTGAGTCCGGAAAGATATGCTCGCCGGAAACGGTTCTTCTCACAACGTCCATCAGCGCTTCTTCGTCCGTATCCTTATACCAAAGGCTGTCTGCACCGAAGGCTTTTGCTTTTTTCAAAACCTCAAAGTCAACGAGGGAGGTGACGATCACAATTTTTGTTTCGGGAAACAATTCTTTGATTTTTTTCGCCGCTTCAAGCCCGTTTTCGCGCCGCTCGGTTTGAACGTCCATCAAAATGAGGTCAATTTTTGCTTCACCGCAAAGCCCCGGAGCCTGACTTGCGGCCGAAAGCGAGAAAACAACCCGGTAGCCGTCCTCTTTATTGATATAATTTTCAAGAAGGGTTCTGATCATCTTTTGGTCTTCAACAATCATCACGTTAATCATAGTTTTCTCCTTCGCCGAAAGTTATGCAAAGTTCAAAGAACGGACGGCTTTGAACCGTCATTGTTCCGCCGTGTTTTTCGATGCGTTTTCTCAAGGCGGAAAGGCCGCCGCCTTCGGAAATTTCGTCTTTCGGAGGGATGCCGTTATTGGTGATTCTGATTTCATCCCGATTTCCTTTTTTGAAAGCGGAAAGATAAACCTCGGTTCCGTCTGCATGGCGGACGCAATTCGTTACGCACTCGTTCAAAGCGAGGACAAAAAGCTTTCTTTTTTCTGTGCGGTCGGAAAGCTGTCCGTTTATGTATACGGTGACTCCGAGCCGGGAGGCACGCCGGATTGCGTTTTCGATTTCGTCCGTTTCCTGCGTGCCGGCAGCGGCGTGATACAAAACATCTATTGATTCTTCCCAGCGTGCGGCGCTTGCCTTTACCGCTTCAATGCCGTTGTTTTGCAAAAGCTCCTTCCTTGCGGAAAGAATACAGTGACCGATATCGTCGTGAATTCGCATTTTCATCGAAAGAATTTCTTCTTCCCGAACGATTTCGGCCATGTTGTCGTAAAGCTGTTTGGCACGGCGGTTCGCTTCGGCGAGCCGTTCGTTTTCCTCGTTGAGCCGGGCTTGGCGTTCAATAAGCTCGGAAACATCGGCGGCCGTGATTTGCGTGTAGCGCTCGCCGTTTTCGGCGGTGATCTCCTTTTCGGAAAAACGCAGAAAGCTTCCGTCCGGAAAGCGGAAAACGAGGGACTCACGGTCAAAAACCTCAACGCATTCGGGCACAGACGAAAGTGCGCTTTGAAGCTCAAAAAGGGTTTGAACCGAGCTTCCGACGAGAACCGAGCTTACGGCGAGCATTTTTTTGTTTATCAGACGAACGATTCCGCAGGAATCAAAAAAGCAGACCGCAATCGGAAGGTTGTCAAAACTTTCTTTAATAAGGTTCATAATTTTTCACCGAACCTTTCAAGCTCAAGGCCGAGACAGAAAAGACCGTCGTCGTCCTTTTCAACGTCAAGAAGAGGGAAGGCACTTTTGAGAGAAAAAAGCTCCTCTTCGCAGCAGACTCCGATATTTATGACAATTTTTTCTTTTTTCTCCTCCGCAAAAAGAAGGAGCATTGAAAGCGAGTCAAAGCTTTTTTCGATTACGGCCTCGAAAAGGTCATAAACCGTGTTTGCACAGTCGGCGGAAAGCGGACCTTCAACGTTGAAAACCGCTTTGCATTCCGCACCGCAAAGACGGAGATTTACGGCGCTTTCGTTGAGACAAAGGCGAAGCTCGCCGGCGGCAATAGTCTTTTTCTTGCTTTCGACAAAAATAAGGTTGCTTTTTCTTTTTATATATGTGCCGACGGCAACAACTTTTCCGAGAAGCCGCCGTGCTTCGGCGATGTCGTTCGTCTCCCTGATTTGAGAAATCAGCGAATGGAGAAGGGAAACCTGAGAAAACGTCTTTTTTTCAACAAGGTCGTAAAGGCGGTTTTGCTCCGAAAGCTGAAGCCAATGAGATTTTTGTTCGCTTTCCGCTTTGAGAACGTCTCCCGTGTCACGAAGCTCTTCCTGAGTCAGCTCAAGCTGTTCAATCGTGTCCGCAAGTTCGGAAATGTCCTCTTCCCAAAAAACAAAGCCCTTTTGAATCTGGTTGCTTTTGAGAACGGTGTTTCGGTCAAGGCGGAACGTTCCGGCAACACCGCTTTCAAGGTCTTCTCTTGAAAGCTTGTCGGAATATGCCGAGGAAAAAAGAACATTAAGGTCGCTGTCGGTGATTTGCGCCTTGATTTTTGCCGAGGAAAAAAGAAGGTCGTAATCTGTGTTTGACTGAATCAAACCGCAGCTTATGCAACATTCATAGGTGAGAATCACGAGAAGGCTGACCGAAATTGTGATGTCGCCGGCAAGGGTATAAAGCCAGGGAACCTTGAGCGCATAAAGAACGGAGTATATGAACGCAAGAAAAAGAGGAATTGTCGGAAGGAGATGAAAGCTTTTGCTGCGAGGAATTTTACATTTGAGAATCATCATGACAAGAGCAATGATTGCACAGAAAATTTCAAAGCCGAAAACGATGTAGCTTCCGGGAGAGTAAAGGTAGCTTTCGTTGAATCGTTCCATACCTTCCGGAAACGAAAAAACAAGGTTGTGAAAATCATTCGTAAGGACGAGAATCAGCAAGGCCGCCGCCGGAAAATAAAGGAGCTTTTCACCCTTGGGAAGGCGAAAGTCTTCTCCCTTTCCGAGAGAGGACGCAACAAAAATCGAAAAGACGGGGATGAAGATAATCGGAAGATAGAAAAGGTACCAAAAGTAACGGTTCAGATAGGCGGGAACGGGAAGAAAAAACTTGCAGGTTCTGATTATTACCCAAAAGAGGAGGAGGGCGGCGATTGCGGAAAGATAGCGCCGAGCCTGCGGCTGAACGATTCTTCTTCTGATTGAAAAAAACCATGCGGACATGAGAAAAATATAAATAAGGCTTCTTATGTAGCCGGACAAATTCGGGTGACCTTCAAAGCGGGTGTTTCGTAAAACGATTGCGCTTGCAATCAGAAAAAGGACGAACAGCACGGCGGCCGACTTTCGTTTTCCGCTTTTTTTCATACCCGCTTCACCTGCCTTTTTCATTACTGCGAAATCAGTATAACATATGAAAGGGTGTTTTGCAATTTTAAAAAAGAAAAGCGGCAAAGTTAAGTTCGCCGCTTTGAAAAACGAGAGCCGAAAAAGCGAAAAAGGCACGAAGAAAAATCCGAAATAAAGTGCAAAGTCCTCCGGACTTTTCCGAAGGACTTTGCTATATCATAATCTCTCTCTGTTGTATCAATCAAATGCGAAATGAAGAAACCCTGTTTGCTGCTCTTTCGGCGGATTCGGCAATGTCGTTTTCGTCCGGGAGCCAGCCGATGATTCGGTCAAGAAGGTTGTGAAGCGGCTTATATTCGACTTTCAGCGTTGAAAGGAGCTGGCGGACAATCAAAAGGATATTCCTGACCTTTAAAAGCTTTTTGTTTACTGTCTCCGATGCTGAGGCTTTGAAGGGGTCGATTCCGAAAATTTCGGCTGCGGTTCTGGAATTTTCAATTCCGAAAATCTTTTCGACGTCAATGCAGTCTGCAAAGGCGATAGCGCCGACTTCGCTGAAGTGGATTCCGTCTTTTGTGAACTGGTTGATGAAGGATGTCGGGTTTTCCGGGTTTGCGAGCGAGTCGGAGTTAATGTATCCGTCGGCAACGTCATTGGTTTTGATCCAGTCGTTGCAGGTGTCGCACATTGCCTGAAGACTTTCGGTCCAAACAATATCGTTTTTGTTTCCGAGAATGTCACGGACGTAGCCATTCCACGGAGTGATTTCCATGAAATAAATCCGTTTTCCGTTTTCGTGCGCTTTTTCAACGAGTTTTTTATAACCTTCAATGATTTCCTCTGCCGAAACATATGGAGCTTTGTCGCCCATGCTTTTTGACGAGGGATGAAGAATATCGTTGACGCCGATTTTAACGATGATGAGTTCGCAGCCGGTAACGCTCAAAGCGTCCCTTGAAAAACGGTCAAGAAGTGCGTCGCCGTAAAGGTTTCCGATGAGGCCGTTTCCTTTGTAGAAAAGGCGGTTTCCCATGATTCCTTTGTTGATAATCGCAATGTCGTTTTCGCCTGCGTCAACAAGACGGGTCGAAAGATAGCCGGTCATGCCGTTGACGAGAGTTGAGTCTCCGATGAAAACGGCGGAATAAGCGTCGTCATCTTCGGCATAGGTGTCGATTTGCGAAAGGAAGGGAATGATGTGATAAGTATTCGTTCCTGTTGCGATGCTGACTTCGGAGGGATTTGTCATGTATCTTGAATCGGACTTTTTCGGAAGGGAATATGAAAAATATGTTTGGCCGCCGAAAAGACCGCAGGTTTTGACATAAGTTTCTTCCGTGAAGTACATGCTGACGGTGAGTTTGTCAAGTGCGTCGGTTTTCATGGCAATCGGATCCGACCAAACGCTTTTTCCGGCCGGGATCGTAACGCCGGTGCTTCCGTCAAAGGTAATCGCGCGTTTCGTTGTTGTCCAGATTGCGCCGGCTTTGGAAGTGTTCGTTTTTGCAACAACGGCGTGCGAAAATGTCACGTCCTTGTCACCGTATTCGTTTGAAAACTTAAGGCGGAGCATTTCTCCGGCAGCCGTGACGGTGAGTTCCGTTCTCAAAAGAGAACCGGCGGGGATTTTTCCGTTGACGATGAATCCGTCCGCATAATCCGCAAGCGAGATATAAAAATCAACGGGAGACGTTCCCCAAGCGGCAATCCACTTTCCTTCGTCTTCTTTTGCAACGGCGCCGACGGAAAAAATTCCGACCGACAAAACAAATACCAATAAAATTGATATTATCCTCTTTGCTTTCTTCATAACGATTCCTCCGTAACCACTGTTAACGGCTTTTTCAAACTTCTCCTTTGATAAAGCCGGAAATAACCGATGACATTCATCATTCATCGGTTACAATATAAATTATAGACTTTTTGAGCAAAAAGTCAAAGGCTATTAAAAGTTTTTTGTGAAAAATTTACAGTTTTTTATTAAATGTGTAGGAACCTAAAAATTTTGTAACACAATATTCATAAATTTATTCTCTGAGAAAAAGTGAGTTTTCACTCATGAGACACGCTGTCTCAAAAGCAAAAACCGCAGACAAAAAAGCTTTTGTCTGCGGAGAATTTTCGTTTTTTGTCTGCGGTCAAATAATTTTGATTTGACACATTTTCATCGTTTCGAGTGCGGCGGCGTGGCTTTCGGGAGTTACGCCGGCACAGCACGAAGGGTCAACGGAGATTTCGGCTTCGGGAAAGAATGCTTTCAAAATCAGAGCGTTTGAAACAACGCAAATGTCGGTACAAAGACCGCAAAGTTCGACTTTTTCAAAGTCAAATCTGTTCCAACCGGTGTATCCGAAAGAGGGTTTATCGATGATTTCACAACCGTTTTCGTAAAGTCCTTCGGCAATTTCCCAACCTGTTGTTCCTTTTACGCAATGAACAACGGGAAGATTTTTCCCTTCGGGGGTTGAAAGGTAGTTTTCGCCGTGAGTGTCACGGGTAAAGATGATTTCATCGCCGTTTTCTTTGGATTGTGCAATCTTTCTTTTTACGTTTTCAACGATTTCACGAGCTTCTTTGGTTCCGAGGGAGCCGGTGATAAAATCGTTTTGCATATCAATAACAATAAGCGATCTTTTCATTTTTTATTCCGCCTTTTTAATTATATTGGTGTCTTTGCTTTTTTTATTATGATAGCACCGAACGACTTAAAAATCCAGTGGTTTTTGAGAAATTTAGGCGCTTCATGAGGAAAGCTGACCGAGGGAAAATCTGATTATCGTCAACCGGTGCGGTTTTTAATCGTTAACTTTTCCGCTTACGCTTACTCTAATGTTTAAAACTTTGAAGAAATGAAATCTTTCAAAGAAAAGCACATGAAATCGTTGAAAGCGTATCGGTTTCCGAATGCGGCGTACCGAGAGCGATTTTTTGGCAAGCGATGGAAAGTCGGAGGGGTACCGAAAAAACAGAAAAAGCCGGAACGCAAACTGCATTCCGGCCGAAAACAAAGCTTACTTTCCGAGTGCTTCACGAAGAGCCTTTGCAAGCTGATCGGGACAGGACGTTTTTTTGAATCCGCAAGTGAGACCTTCAAGTCTTTTGATGACTTCCTCTGCGTCCATTCCTTCAACAAGGCTTGCAATTCCCTTTGTGTTTCCGTTGCAGCCGCCGTTAAAAAGAACGTTCTTGACTTTTCCGTCCTCAATTTCAAACGAGATTCCTCTTGAGCAGACCCCCGTGGGCTTGTATGTGTATTCCATTGTTATCAGTCCTTTTCTTTTTATCGTTTTTTATTATACCACAAAAGACGAAATTATGCAATCTTTGCCGAAAGATAAAATTTTAATTGTGTATTGACAAACGAATCGGAGAAAAGTATAATAAGTTATACAAGTTATACTTTTATGAATTGGAGGATTTTTTATGAACCCACCCAAAGGAAAATATATAAGCACGGTAAAAGTCGGCGAAAAGGGACAAATTGTGATTCCAAAAGCCGCAAGAGATATGTTTGAAATCAAGCCCGGTGATACGGTTCTTCTTCTTGCGGATGAGAATCAGGGAATTGCGATTGTCCCGAACGACGTATATATGGATTTTGCAAACGCAATTTTCAACGCGCAAAAAGGAAAGGATGACGAAGATTGAATTCCGTCGAACTCAAAAAACTTTCAAAAATCTTCGGTTCACGAAAAGCCGTTGACGAACTTTCGCTCTCCATAAAAAGAGGAACGGTTTTCGGCCTTATCGGTCAGAACGGAGCCGGAAAAACAACAACAATCAAAATGCTTTGCGGCCTTCTTTCTCCTTCTTCGGGCGATGCGTTCATTGAAGGAAAAAGCGTTTTTTCGTCTCCGCAGGAAGTCAAAAAACTTGTCAGCATTTCGCCCCAGGAAACCGCAGCGGCAAAAAAACTGACCGCTTTTGAAAACCTCGAATTCATTGCCGAAATTTACGGCGCAAAGCGTTGCGACGCAAAGAAAAAGGCCGAAGAAATGCTCAGCCGTTTTTCGCTCTCCGACCGGGCGAACGAAAAAGCAAAGTCACTTTCCGGCGGAATGGCCCGAAGGCTTTCAATCGCAATGGCACTCATTAATGAACCGAAGGTTCTTTTTCTTGACGAACCGACCCTCGGCCTTGACGTGCGTGCAAGACGTGACCTTTGGAAAGTGATTGAAGAACTCAAAGGAAAAATGACCGTGATTCTCACAACGCATTACCTTGAAGAAGCCGAAGCACTCTGCGACGAAATCGGAATCATGAACAAAGGAAAGCTTTGCGCGCTCGGAACGGCAAGGGAAATCACCGAAAAAGCCGGTGCGAAGAATTTTGAAGATGCGTTTTTGTTTTTCACCGATCCGCAAAAGGAGGAAGAATGATGAGAGCACTGACCTTTTCAAGAAGAAACATTAAGGAAATTCTCAGAGATCCGCTTTCCCTTGTTTTCGGAATCGGGTTTCCGGTTGTTCTGATGACCGCCTTCTTTTTCCTTTCAAAAAATATCGACGGTATGCCCGAAATTTTTTCGATTGAAACGCTTGCACCCGGAATGATTGTTTTCGGGCTTTCGTTCCTTTCGATTTTTCTCGGAATACTGATTTCGTCCGACAGGGAGACCGCTTTCCTTTCAAGGCTTTTTGCCTCTCCGATGACTGCGGCGGACTTCCTTTGCGGTTACAGTCTTCCGTGCGTTGCGGTCGGAATAATCCAAAGCGCAGTGAGCTTTTCCTTTTCTTTCGTTCTCGGTTTTAAGCCGACGGAAAAACTTCTTCTCTGCGTTTTTTCAATTGCCGCGGCCTCGCTTTTATACATCAGCTTTGGCGTTCTCAGCGGAACGCTTTTCAGCCAGAAAGCCCTCGGAGCTTTCAACACAATCATCGTCAACCTTTCCGCATGGCTTTCCGGAACGTGGTTTGACCTGAGCATGGTTAAAGGCCCGTTCGGAAAAATTTGCGAATTTCTTCCGTTTTACCGTGCCGTTGACGCAGTGAAGTCAACCCTTTCCGGAGATTTCAAAGCGGTTTTGACCGACCTTGCGATTGTCCTCGTTTATTCCGTCGCAATCTTCGCCGTTTCGGGGTTTCTCTTCAAAAAAAGGATGAAAAATTAGCCAAACAAAAAAGGCGCAAAATTTTTTCACTGCTTTAGTTACATTTAAAGTATCACTCATATACTGTGATTGTGCGATGGGGATCGCAGTGTGTTTTTTCCGATTTTTCACCTGCCCCCTCCTCCCCACCGCACTCCCCTCTCCTTTCAAATAGATGGAACCCGACGATTTTTTCATTTGCGTCGGGTTCCATTGTTTTATTTAAAAAAGTATCAATATGTTTGGCATTTCGGTGCCTCTGCCGAAACGGCGGACGAAGGAAAGTATATCTTCAAACGCCTCAAACACCGAAAACATTCAAAAAGGCCGCCACTCAATGTGACAGCCTTTTTTTATCAGTTGTCCGGATATCCGTCCGGGTTGTTGCTCTGCCAACGCCAGGAGTCGGCGCACATCTGTTCAAGACCTCTTTCCGCCTTCCAGCCGAGGACTTCAAAAGCCTTCGTCGGGTCGGAATAGCAGGTTGCGATATCGCCGGGACGGCGGGGACCGATTTTGTAATTGACGGTTACACCGCTCGCTTTTTCAAAGGCATGAACAACATCAAGAACGCTGTATCCGATGCCCGTTCCGAGGTTGAAGATGTCACAGCCTCTCTGCGAAAGAACTCTGTCAAGAGCCTTAACGTGGCCGAGAGCAAGATCGACAACGTGAATATAATCGCGAACTCCGGTTCCGTCGGGAGTATCATAGTCGGCACCGAAAACGTTGAGGTATTCACGCTTTCCGACTGCAACCTGCGCAATATACGGCATAAGGTTGTTCGGAATTCCGTTCGGATCTTCGCCGATTCGTCCGCTTTCGTGAGCACC
Source organism: uncultured Eubacteriales bacterium (assembly GCA_934561055.1). Lineage (GTDB taxonomy): Bacteria > Bacillota > Clostridia > Oscillospirales > Acutalibacteraceae > UBA6857. The sequence continues at coordinate 56,633 of CAKTFN010000002.1, read as the reverse complement.
GATGGGATTGAAATATCTGAGAAGGCTGATTGACCATTCGTTGTCGGCCGTATAAAGGTCTTTGAGAATGAGTTCGATCATATATTTCGTTGTTCCGTAAGGATTCGTTGTTCCTCCGGTCGGCATTGTCTCTTTAAGCGGAGAAATGTTGTTCATTCCGTAAACCGTTGCGGAAGAGCTGAAAACGATTCTCTTGCAGCCGTTCTTTCTCATAACACGGCAAAGAGTGAGCGTTCCGTTTATGTTGTTGTCGTAATATTCAAGCGGTTTTTTGCATGATTCGGGAACCGACTTGAGGCCGGCAAAATGAATAACCGCATCAATTTTTTCGCTTTTAAAAATTTTGTCGAGTCCGGCTTCATCGCGGATATCGCACTGATAAAAAGCGAATTCTTTTTTTGCAAGCTCTGCAATTCTTCTGAGCGCTTCGCGTTTGCTGTTGTAAAAATTATCGACAACAACAACGTCGTAGCCGGCTTTCATGAGTTCGATGCAGGTGTGGGAGCCGATATATCCGGCGCCTCCCGTAACAAGAATTGACATAATGCTTCACCTCGTTGTATAATGATATAAACATTATACAACGAATTTTAAAAAATGCAAGGAGCATTTTGAATTATGCAAAATTTATCCGACATTTCAGTAATTAAAAGCGTTCTTTCGCGCCACGGCTTCACATTTTCAAAGTCGCTCGGCCAAAATTTTCTCGTCAACCCGTCCGTCTGTCCGAAAATGGCGGAGCTTTGCGGTGCGGACGAAAACACCGGCGTAATCGAAGTCGGCGCCGGAATCGGTGTTCTCACGAAGGAACTTTCGGCTCGTGCAAAAAAGGTTGTTTCAATCGAGCTCGACACAAGGCTCATTCCCGTCCTTTCCGAAACGCTCGACGGCTGTCTTAACACCGAAGTCATAAACGACGATATTCTCAAAATCGATCTTCATAGACTCATTGAAGAAAAGTTTCGGGGAATGAATGTCGTTGTCTGCGCCAACCTTCCTTATTACATTACAACACCGGTAATCACCCTTCTTCTTGAAAGCGGCCTTCCGATTGAAAGCCTGACCGTCATGATTCAAAAAGAGGTTGCCGACCGACTCATTGCCGGCTGCGGTTCAAGGGGAGCGGGGGCAATCACCGTCTGCGTTGATTATTACTCCGAAGCGAAAAAGCTTTTTGACGTTTCAAGAGGGTCTTTCATGCCTGCGCCGAAGGTTGACAGCAGCGTCATAAAACTTGACCTGAGAAAAGAACCGCCGGTAAAAGTGAAAGACGAAAAAAAGTTTTTCCGCATTGTCAAAGCCGCTTTTGCCCAACGGAGAAAAACCGTTCTCAATTCCGTCAGTTCCTCGCTCGGAGTTTCTAAGGAAACTGTTTCGGTCGCCCTTGAAAGTGCCGGACTTAAAAAAACCGTCCGAGCCGAGGAAATGAGCCTTTCCGATTTTGCGGCTTTCTGCGAAGAGCTGTGATTCAAAGGAGAGTTTCTAATGGAAAATAACATTGCAAACGAAAAAAGCTTTAAAAGCAAAAGAAAAGAATTTTTTCTCGCTTTCCGCAACACGCTTTACCTCACTTCTTCAAAAGCTCTCATAGCAATTCTGATTGCCGTTTTGACCTTTCTCTGCGCCACTCAGGTTCTCGACATTATCAGGCTTTACACGAAAGAGGATTCTTATGTTGTCAATTCCTTTAAGCAGGGGCCAAACTTCAACTATGAAACGAGCGAGCCGTTTAAGCAAGAGGTGAAACTCGCCTTTTCAAACATTCTTTCATACTCTCTGAAATATCAGGACGCCGACGGCTTTTCAAACCCGGATCTAATCAATTACTATACCGAGACGGAAAACAAAAACCTCGACGCTCAAATCAAAACCGTTTTGAGCATTCTTGATTATCAGGTTTCAAAAAACAGCGTTGACGGGGAATACCTTTCAAACGGCTTTGTAAAAAAGAGCGAAAGCGGAACTTTTTTTGTCAACCGAAAGGCTGTTGAGGACTATTATACCAAAGTGTATGCGGATCTTCTTGAAAGCGAAAAACGAACCGATGAAGATTACCGAGCCGTTGCCGAATATCTTGACGGACTTGACAACGTTTTATTTGCGGTTTTTGACCATGAAAAAAACCGCCTTGTTTCAAACGCTCCGGTTTCGACGAGTGAAGAAGCTCAAAAATACTTTTCTTCGCTTGAAAACTGTCTGATGGTTTTCAATTCAAAAAATCCGTATTATATTCCCGGCTCGATTCAGGATTTTTTCCCGATTGTTCAGGAACTTTCGGTCGGGTTCGGTGAAACCTTTGACTTTTTGGTCTCGTTCTCCGGCGGTATGGTTTTCAACGAAAACTGCAAAAATATTGAAAAAACCTACAATGAAATTTACTCGGTTGTTGCAAGAAAAATCGCCTTGACCGTTATTTTAAGTGCAATCGGAATTTTGCTTGCGGTTCTCCTTCTCAGAATTTCCGGAAGAAGGGAACATAAGGGTGCTGCAAAATATGCCCTCACCGACAGACTTCCGAATGAAATTCACATTGCGGTTCATATTTTGATTGCTTTTTCAATGCTTTTCCTCTCGGAAAACTCGGTTTATCTCATTCTGAATCCGCACCTCGGAACGTCATGGCTCACGCTTGAGCCGTCTTATCTCGCTCTCAGAGCCGAAATTTGCAGCGTAATTTTCGTCCTCTTTACCCTTGCGGCCGTCTGTTGCATCAAGCGCCACCTTCTTCACAAAACGCTTTTCAAAAACACGGTAATTTTCAAAATCGTTTCCTATTTTAAGAAAAGACAGGATGATGAGTGATATTCATTTTCTCTTCACCTTTCAAAAAAGCAAAACGGATATTATCCGAAATGTCAAAAATCGTCGTAAAGAGATGAACTTTACGGCGATTTTATTTTTGTAAAGGTCAAAACCTTACGATGTTGAAAACTTCGTTAAAAATGTTAAAAAAATCACGTTTTCAACAATATTTTTCTCATTTACAAAAATATTCTTCAAAATTTGTAAACTTATTAACTTTCCTAACATAGTTTTCAACATTTTCGATGATAATTATTCATTATTCAGTGCAGTTGTGCATATACATTTTTGCCGTGCATTTATTCATTTTATCCGAAAATTGAAAAAGCTTTTGTCTTTTTTATTCGGCAAAAATCAGAAAAAACCATAAAACCGGAATTTGATTTTAAATTCCGCCCGGCGTTTGACTTTGTGACAACGGAATATTACGCTTAAAACACATGATTTTCGGCAGCAAAAAAGGACTGTTCCGAGTTTTTCGGAAACAGTCCTTTTTACATTTAAGCAGTTAAATTATTCGCCCTTCATTTCAAGGAGCTTTACGGTTCCGTTGTAAGAAGCTTCCGAAACCCTGATGGAATCAAAGATTGCGTCAACGATATCGTCTTCGGTTGCACCAAGCTCTTTTGCATAGGCGTTGTTAATGAAGAGGTTGAGATCCATGATGTCGGGAAGATTGAAAAGATCCATTCCGGAGTCAATCTTTCTCTTTTTGTAATCAAGAGACGGCTTGATCATGCCGAACTTCATCATGAGCGGAGAAACGCTGACAATCTTTCTGTCCTTGCCCATTCCTCTTGCGTCATAAACGATTGAAAGGAATTCCTTCCATGTCTGATTGTACATTGCGATCGGAAGAGCTTCAAAGCCTGCTTTCTTTCTTTCTGCGGCGCCGCAGATAACTTCACCGACCTGACGGCAGGTAAGCATTGCCGTGCCTCCCTTCGGATACATGGTGAACGGCCATTTATCCATGAAGGCAATCTGCTCAATGAGAACGGTCCAAACGGGCTTTCTTCCCGGCTGAGTTCCGAAGATATACGGAAGTTCAAGAACTGCGCAGCTGAAGCTGTCGTCGCAAGCTGCTTCGCAGACTTCTTCCTGCATGATTCTTGACTTGAAGTACGGGTTCTTGTCAACGAGTCTCATGTCCGGACGAAGCTTTGAAAGATATGCGAAGTATGAACCGAGAACAACCGCTCTCTTAACGCCTGCTTTTTTGCAAAGCGGGAAAATTCTTTCAAGGGGAGCAATGTTAAACTTGTAGTAATAGTCCATTACCGGAGCGGGGAATTCAACTCTTTCGTCAACACCTGCGGCGTAGATGAAAACGTCGTTGCCCTTGAGCATTTCAAGAATTTCATCGTCCGACTTTTTGTTGATGTCTCCGAAGATAATTTCCATCTCTTTGGGGATGGGAGCTCCTTCGGGGAGAGGCGGCAAAGCAACCGATGTAACCTTGTGACCGTGTTTGATGAGCTGAATTGCGGCTTCGCAGCCGAGCAATCCGGTTCCGCCAATCATGAATACGTTCATTTTAATTCCTCCAATGCGTTAAACTTGGTGTTATTTTTGCACTCATATATTATAGCAGTATTCACATTCAAAAGTCAACCTCTGCAACATCTTTAACACTTTGTTAACTTTTTATGAATTCAGGGGGGAAGCCCTTTTTAATAATCGGACTGCGGCGAAAGGCGATTTTTACGTTTTATTTCTTTATCGCTGCCGCTTTAAGAACTCGTCCGAAGCAGTACCGAAAGAGAAGAAACGTTCGGTTTTTTACGCTTCAATCCGACAAAAGGCCGTCTTTATGTTGGTTTTAGGTTGATATACTATATTATTTCCGATAATAAAAGCGAAAAGATTCTTTTGAAAGAACGAATTTTTTCTTGCCATAATCAGTAAGAACAGTTATAATATTAGATGAAAAAGAGTTTTAAAAATCAGGAGGGTAAATCCATGAGACTTCTTCTTGCGGAAGACGAAAAGGACCTTTCAAAGGCCCTTTGTGCAATTCTTAAACACAGTAATTATTCCGTTGACCCCGTCTATAACGGCGAGGACGCATTTGATTACGGAATGAGCGAAAATTACGACGGAATCATCCTTGACCTTATGATGCCGAAAATGAACGGAATTGAGGTTCTCAAAAAGCTTCGTGAAAACGGAGTTTCAACCCCGGTTCTCATTCTCACCGCAAAGGCTCAGACCGAAGACAAAATTCTCGGCCTTGATTCCGGTGCGGACGATTACCTCACAAAGCCGTTTGCAACGGGAGAACTTCTTGCGAGAATCCGCGCAATGACGAGAAGGAAAACCGAATTTTCGCCGAACCTTCTTTCTCTCGGAAATCTTTCGCTCAACCGTGAAACATATGAACTTTCAACCGAAAACGGCTCAATCAGACTCGGAAACAAGGAGTTTCAGATGATTGAAATGCTCATGACGAACGCCGGAAGACTCATCTCAACCGAGCAGTTCATGGAGCGAATTTGGGGATATGAAACCGAAGCGGAAATAAACGTCGTTTGGGTTTATATCTCGTATCTTCGCAAAAAGCTCGCTTCCTTAGGAGCGAACATTGAAATCAAGGCAACCCGCGGAGTCGGTTACACTCTGGAGGAAGTAAAATGCTGAAACGTCTTCAGCGAAAATTCGTCGCAATTGCGTTTGTGGCTCTTGTCACGATTGTTTTTGTTCAGCTTTTCGCCGTCAATGCGGTTAATATCTATCAGCGTGACACTGATTTGAGGAATACTCTGATTCTCATTGCAGAAAACGACGGCCATTTTCCGACGTCGAGCGTCAGTCTTGAGGATTACTATTCATCGTTTTGGAATCCGTTTGCTCAGGGAGAAATCAGTGTTGAAACGCCGTATTCGACGAGATATTTCGTCGTAAAGCTTCAGGGAAACGTCGTTACGGATATTTCGACGGAGAATGTTGCGGCGGTGAGCGACAAGGATGCGTTTGAATTTGCTTCTCAGATTTATCCCAATGAGCCGGGCTTCGGCGTGATTGACTCATATCGCTATTATTACGTCAAGGACAGCACAACTCAAAAGTCTATGATTATCTTCGTTGACTTTCAGCGTGAGGTTGAGTCGTGCTTTACGCTCGTTTCAATTTCGTTTTTCACCGGACTTGCCTGCATTCTTCTTTTGATTTTCCCGGTTTATAAAATTTCAAACCGGGCGCTCAAGCCGGTCAAAAACAGCATTGAAAAACAGAAACAGTTCATTACCGATGCGGGTCATGAGCTGAAAACTCCGCTTGCGATTATTTCCGCCGACGCGGACGTTCTTGAGTTTTGCGAGGGTGAAAGCGAGTGGATTACAAGCATTAAGGATCAGACCCAAAGACTTTCCGTCCTCGTCAAGAATCTTGTTGAACTTTCAAAGCTTGACGAAGCCTCGGAGGAGATTCAGCACGAAACCTTTGATTTGAGCGAGGCCGTTCTTGACACGGCTGCGAATTTTGAAACGATTGCAAAGGCTCACGGACTTGACTTTTCGGTCAGTGCTCCCGAACACATTATGTATAAAGGAAACGAGGCGGAATTGCGCCAGCTTGTTTCCCTCCTTTGTGACAACGCCGTGAAATATGCGAGCGAAAACGGAAAAGTTTCCGTTTCGCTTTATAAGACGGCAAAGAACATTTGTCTTGACGTTTATAATGATTGCGACCACGTTGACAAAGATCAGCTTCCGAGATTGTTTGACCGCTTTTACCGTGCAGACAATTCCCGTTCGAGAGAAACGGGCGGCTACGGAATCGGCCTTTCAATCGCAAAGGCGATTGTTCTCCGCCACAAGGGAAAAATTACCGCTGAAACGGCGGATTCAAAATCACTCGTCTTTAAAGTTGTTCTTTGAACTTAAAAATTTTGTTCTTTTTCGGAGGTGATTTCTTTGCCGGTTTTCCAGTCGGTTTTTGAACGTTACGAAAAAAAATACGTCATCACAAAAACTCAGAAAGAAAAGCTTTTTGAACTCATCGGAGATTACGTCACACCCGACGAGTTCGGAAAAAGCACGGTTTGCAATCTTTATTTTGATACGCCGGATTACCGCCTCATCAGGAATTCGATTGAGCGGCCGGTTTTCAAAGAAAAGCTTCGCCTTCGGTCATACGGCATTCCGGACGAAAACAGCAACGTTTTTATTGAACTGAAAAAGAAATACAAAGGTGTTGTTTATAAAAGAAGAATCAATATGACCTATTCTCGGGCGGTTGACCTCCTTTGCAGAAGAAAAATCGAAAATTCAAAGGATCAGGTTTACGGAGAAATTGCGTATTTCATGGGTCTTTATCGCGGGCTTCGCCCGACTGTTTCGATTTTTTGCGACAGAACTGCTTTCTTTTCAAAGGAAGATCATGAACTTCGTTTGACTTTTGACGAAAACATTCGTTTCAGAACAAAGCTTCTTGACCTATCGCTCGGAGACGAAGGAAAAAAGATTCTTGACGACGCTCTTCTTGTCTTTGAGGTGAAAAGTCTCGGAGCGGTTCCGGTTTGGCTTTCAAAGGCACTTGATGTTCTTGAAATATATCCGCGCTCGTTTTCAAAGTACGGAAAAGCATATGAAATGATGTTTGCACCTCAGGGTGAGAAGGTGCTTGTTTGATTTTTTTTGCGAATCGGTTTTCGCAAAAACGGAGAGATTTTTTGAAAAAACGGAGGAATTTTAAAATGCCGGCAATCTTTCAGTCAGTCCTTTCATCATCGATAACACCGTTTTCGTTTTTTATTTGTCTTTTTACTTCGGTGCTCATCGGGCTTGCGGCGGCGCTTGTTTATGTTAAAACGGAAAAGAGATACACTTCCGGCTTTGTTGTTACGCTTGCGCTTTTGCCTGCCGTTGTTCAGATTGTGATCATGATGGTTAACGGAAATCTCGGGGCCGGCGTTGCCGTTGCCGGGGCATTCAGTCTCGTTCGTTTCAGAAGTATTCCCGGAACGGCAAAGGAAATCGGTGCAATTTTTATCGCTCTCGCTTCGGGTCTTGCAACGGGAATGGGATACGTTGCCTTTGCGGCGATTTTCGCGGCGATTATGCTTTTGCTTCTTTCGCTTTATTCCGTGCTTCGGCTCGGCGCAAGGGCGAACGCAAAGAAAAAAGAGCTTCTCGTTGTGATTCCGGAAAGTCTCAATTATACCGAGGTTTTCAATGACCTTTTTGAAAAATATACCGATTACTGTGAGCTTATCAGTGTTAAGACAACAAATATGGGAAGTCTTTTCAAGCTCCGCTATGAAATCAGGCTCAAAAAAGAGGGAGAGGAAAAGGAATTTATCGATTCACTTCGGTGCAGGAACGGCAACCTTGAAATTATGTGCTGCCGCCTTGCGGAAAACGGAGAAAGTCTTTAAAAGGAGTTCTTTTCAGTATGCATTCTTTGAAAAAACTGAACGTCGTTCTTTCGGCGCTTATGTTTATGGCATTGCCGCTCTTTTTTGCGGCTTGCAAAAAGCCGTGCGTTGAAACAACGGCCGCTCTTTCAACCGTTGCGCCGATTGAAAACAACGCTTCGGTCACCGTTCCGACGTCGCAAAGCAATGAAACGTCAAAAAAAGTTGACACATATATTATCCTTAACGATGAAAACACAACAATCAACGGAAAGGGAGCTTCGTTTTCGGATTCGGTTCTCAAAATTTCAAAGGGCGGCTATTACTCGGTCAAGGGAAAACTTTCCGACGGAAAAATAATCATTGATTCAAAAGACAGCGAAAAAGATGTTTTTCTTCAGCTTGAAGGGGTGATTGCGCGTTCTCTTTCGGATTCGCCGTTCAGTGTTGTAAGCTCCGGACGGAAGGTTCACGTTATTCTTTCGGAAAACGCAGTCAACGAGTTTTCGGACAGTTCCGGCGAGGATAACTATACCGCAAGAAGAAGCGGAAAATATACCCAGGCGGTTCTTTTCAGCAAAAGCGACCTTTCGATTGAAGGAAACGGAACGCTGAAGGTCAGCGCAAAATATAAAAAGGGAATTTATTCCGAAAAGGAGCTTTCCGTTCTCGGCGGAAACATTAATGTTGAAAGCGCAGACGACGCACTCGGCGCAAAAAATAAAATTGCGTTCATGGCGGGAACGCTGAACGCTTCCGGCGGTTCAAACGGAATGAGAACCGGCTTTTCCGAAGGAAAGGGCGAAATCACGATTTCCGGCGGAAAAATTAAAATTGAAAGCGGCCTTAACTGCATTCAAAGTTCTTCAACTCTCACCGTTTCCGGCGGTGTGCTTGATTTGACGAGCGGAAAAGGAAGCACCGGAAAAGCGGGAAAAAGGAATTATTCAAAGGCAATTCCGCACGTCAGTTCCGGAATGACCGGTTCTTCAGGCGAACAGACAATTGACGCAAGCGAATCAAAGGCGGTCAGAGCGGAAAAATCGCTCACCGTTTCGGGCGGCGATTTTACGGTGAACAGCCTTGACGACGCATTTTTTTGCGGAGGAAAGATCATAATCACCGACGGAAATTTTGACATTAAAACCGATGCAAATGCTTTTTTTGCGTCGTCAACAATTGCAATTGCGTCCGGAAACATTAACGTCGAATACTGCGCCGAAGGGATTGAAGGAAAAAGCGTTTACATAACCGGAGGAAGCGTCTTCGTTAACACACACGGATACGGCTTCGGCGAAAACGGAAACGTTCTTCAAACCGGCGGAACGGTTGTTTCATTCGGCTCAAAAAGTGAGGAAAACCCAAAAAGCATTTATACCGTGATGGGCGGAACGGTTTTCAGTTCCGGAAGCATTCCTCTCAAGCAGGGGAACATAGAAAGATGTCCGGAGCTGACAACAACGGCAACTTTTCCGGCGAATACTCTCCTTGCGATCACCGGACTTGACGGAAAAGAAATTTTTTGTCTTTCAATCGCAAAAAGCTGCAAAAGCTTTTGGTTCTCCGGTTCGGAGCTTGAAAAAGGAAAAAATTACAAAATTTACAGCGGCGGAATCAACAACGGGGTTTCAATAAACGGGGTCTTTTACGGTTCTCAGTACACTCCCGGTTGGCTTGTCGATACCGTTGCAGCAAAATAAAGCAAAAGAGGGCAGCCTGCAAAGGTTGCTCTTTTGTTTTATTTTTTCGTCGTTTGAAGCGTTAAGCGGGCGGCTTAATACTGTGCGGAAAATTCTGCTCTTATCTCTTGAACGGAGAAGTGGAAATGTTCTTCAAAACCGGGTTCGTCAAACACATATATAATAGAAAAGAAAAGCGCAAAAAAAATAAAATTTTTTAAAAAAACGCTTGACTTTTTTTAGCAGACGTTGTATATTAATGACAGTGATTAGCACTCAATGATTAAGAGTGCTAAAACATCACTGAAGGAGGCGAAGACATGGAGCTTGGAAAAAGAAAGGAAATGATCCTTTCCGCAATTGTTGAACATTACATCAAGACCGGTGAACCGATCGGCTCGAAATTTTTGATGAGTGCGCTTCCGATCTCTGTTTCTTCCGCAACAATCAGAAACGAAATGAGCGAACTTGCCGAAATGGGGCTTCTTGATCAGCCGCATACCTCGGCCGGAAGGGTTCCCTCACAAAAAGGTTACCGTTATTACATCGACCACCTGATGAGCCGTGACGAACTTTCGGAAGAAGAAAGGGAAACAATCAAGGCTCAGCTTGAACGCTTCGCCGGGAATCCGGAAAAGCTTCTCGGAAAAGCCGGTGAGCTTCTTGCAAAAATGACCGATTGCGCGTCGATTGCAACAACGCCGACCGATGAGGGCGCAATTGTCAAAAAGATTGAGCTTGTCCCCGTCGGAACACGCCTTGCGATGATCGTTCTCATCACATCGTCCGGAATCATTAAAAACGGAATCTGCCGAACGGATACCGAACTCACATCCGAAATGGTTTCAAACTTTTATCGGATTACCGAAGAAACATTCATCGGACGGCCGGTCAGTGACATCGGAACGGTTATGATTCAAACGCTTGTTGCGTCGCTCGGCGCCGGAGCGCTTTCAATGAGTCCGCTTTTTTCTCACCTTGCAGACATTGCTTCAAAAGCGGTTCAGGCGGAAATTCATCTTGAAGGCGAACAAAACCTTCTTCACCACCGTGAGTTTTCCGACAACGTTTTTGAAATGATGCAGTTCTTTGACGAGGGAGATAAGCTTGAACGTGCCGTTTCGGCAAACAAGGGCTCGCTTTCGGTAACAATCGGAAAAGAAAATATGTTCCGCCAGCTTGAAAACACGAGCATGATTATTTCAAGATATAACATTCGCGGACATGAGACCGGAGCCATCGGAATCATCGGTCCGACAAGACTCGATTACGCAAAGCTGATTCCGGGAATTGAATATTTGACCGAACTTGTGAGCAAAATGCTCACTGATACGTTTGACGACGAACCGACAGAAAAGGAGGATGACAATGGCTGAAACAAAAAAAGAGTCAGATGAAATCAAAAAGGAAAAGGAAGCCGAAGTTAAAACCGAAAAGTCGGAAAAAACTTCGGAAAAAACTTCGGAAAAAACTTCCGGCGAAAAAAAGTCAAAGAAAAAGGAGAAAGGCGAATCCGAAGCCCAAAAACTTCAGAAAGAGCTTTCCGCCGCAAAGGAAGCGCATATCAGAACCCTTGCGGAATATGATAATTACAGAAAGCGTACCGCAAGAGAAAAAGAAGCCGCTTACGGCGATTCAAAAGCCGACTGCCTCAAAGAACTTCTCGGAGTTCTTGACAATTTTGAGCGTGCAATAAATGCAGGCGACACAGACCTTGAAAGTTATAAAAAAGGCGTCGAAATGATTTACTCAAGCTTTTGCGAAACGCTCAAAAAGCTCGGAGTTGAAGCATTCGGCGAAAAGGGCGATCCGTTTGACCCCAACATTCACAACGGTGTTATGCACACCGAAGACGAATCCCTCGGCGAAAACGTTATTGCTCAGGTCTTTTCAAAGGGCTATCGCCTCGGCGACAGAATTCTCAGACCCGCAATGGTTCAGGTTGCAAACTGAAAAAAAGAACCCTAAGCCCGGCTTTCGGTTCTTCATATAAAATAAATTTTGATATTACATCATTTGGAGGAATAAATTATGGCAAAGATTATCGGTATTGACCTTGGTACAACAAACTCATGCGTAGCAGTTATCGAAGGCGGCGAACCCGTTGTTATCGCTAACGCAGAAGGCGCAAGAACAACCCCGTCAGTTGTTGCATTTTCAAAGACTGGCGAAAGACTTGTCGGTCAGGTTGCAAAAAGACAGGCAATCACAAACCCCGAAAGAACAATCTCTTCAATCAAACGTCAGATGGGTTCAAACTATCACGTTACCATTGACGGAAAGAACTACACTCCGCAGGAAATTTCCGCAATGATTCTTCAAAAGCTTAAATCCGACGCAGAGGCTTATCTCGGCGAAAAGGTTACCGAAGCTGTTATCACCGTTCCGGCATACTTCACCGACGCTCAGCGTCAGGCAACAAAGGACGCAGGCAAAATTGCCGGTCTTGACGTTAAGAGAATCATCAACGAGCCGACAGCCGCAGCTCTTGCTTACGGCATCGACAAGGAAGACGACCAGAAGGTTATGGTTTACGACCTCGGCGGCGGAACATTCGACGTTTCAATCATCGAAATGGGTGACGGCGTTCAGGAGGTTCTTGCAACCGCAGGTAACAACCACCTCGGCGGCGACGACTTCGACCAGAGAATCATGGACTGGCTCGTCAACAACTTCAAGGCCGAACAGGGCGTTGATCTCCGTTCAGACAAAATGGCAATGCAGAGAATCAAGGAAGCAGCCGAAAAAGCAAAGATCGAGCTTTCCGGCGTAACCTCATCTTCAATCAGCCTTCCGTTCATTACCGCAGACGCAACAGGTCCGAAGCACCTTGAAGCAACTCTCACAAGAGCAAAGTTCAACGAACTCACCGCAGACCTCGTTGAAGCAACAATGGGACCGGTTCGTCAGGCAATGAGCGACTCCGGACTCAACACTTCCGACATCGACAAGGTTCTCATGGTCGGCGGTTCATCAAGAATTCCGGCCGTTACGGACGCAATCAAAAAGTTCATCGGCAAAGAGCCGTTCAAGGGAATCAACCCGGATGAATGCGTTGCAATCGGCGCTTGCCTTCAGGGCGGCGTTCTCGGCGGCGACGTAAAGGGTCTTCTTCTTCTTGACGTTACTCCGCTTTCACTCGGTATTGAAACCATGGGCGGAATCAACACAAAGGTCATTGAAAGAAATACGACTATCCCCACAAAGAAGAGCCAGATCTTCTCAACCGCAGTTGACAATCAGCCGTCCGTTGAGGTTCATGTTCTTCAGGGTGAACGTGAATTCGCAAAGGATAACAAGACTCTCGGCGTATTCAGCCTTGACGGAATCATGCCGGCTCGCCGCGGTGTTCCTCAGATTGAAGTTACCTTCGATATCGACGCAAACGGTATTGTTCACGTTTCCGCAAAGGATCTCGGAACGGGCAAGGAACAGTCGATTTCAATCACCGCTTCAAGCAATATGTCAAAAGAGGACATTGAAAAGGCCGTTCATGACGCAGAACAGTTCGCAGAAGAGGACAAGAAGCGCCGTGAAGAAGTTGACACAAGAAACGAAGCCGACCAGATGGTATATCAGTGCGAAAAAATCCTCTCCGAAGAGGGCGAGAAGTTCGACGCAAACGACAAGAGTGAACTTCAGTCAAAGATTGACTCCCTTAAGAACGCATTGAACGGTCAGGATCTCAACCTCATCAAGAACGAAAAGGAAGCTTTGCAGCAGACCTTCTATAAGGTTTCGGAAAAGCTTTATCAGCAGGCTCAGGCACAGGCCGGCGCACAGGGTGCGGCAGGTCAGCAGGGCGCTCCGTTCGGCGGTGCAGACTTCAACCAGGGCGGCGCTCAGGGCGGAAACAACGGCGGTTACACCGATGCAGGTTATACCGACGCAAACTTCACCGACGCTAACTGATAAACCGGATATTAAACATTAGATGTTAGACATTAGATGTTGCTAAAAACAGCTCTAATGTCTAATTTGGAGTTGTATATATGGCAGAAAACAAGCGTGATTATTATGAAGTGCTCGGGGTGAGCAAAACCGCTTCCGACGACGAAATCAAAAAAGCGTATCGAAAGCTTGCAAAAAAATATCACCCCGACCTGAATCCGGGTGATAAGGAAGCCGAAGCAAAGTTCAAGGAAGCGAACGAAGCTTACGAGGTCCTTTCCGACAGCCAGAAAAAAGCCCGCTATGACCAATACGGTCACGCAGGTGTTGACCCGAACTTCGGCGCGGGCGGCTTTGGCGGCGGTGGATTCGGCGGAGGCTTTTCCGGCGACTTTGACCTCGGAGATATTCTCGGAAGTATGTTCGGCGGCGGCTTCGGCGGTTTCGGCGGCTCAAGGCAGCAGAACCCCAACGCACCGAGAAAAGGCACAACCGTTCAGGCGAATATTACTCTTTCTTTTGAAGAAGCCGCAAAGGGCTGCAAAAAGAAAATCAACATAACAAGAATCGACACCTGCTCTTCCTGCGGCGGAAGCGGAGCGGCAAAGGGAACTTCGGCCGAAACCTGCAAAACCTGCGGCGGCAGCGGTCAGGTTAACGTTCAGCAAAGAACGCCCTTCGGCGTTATGAGTACGTCTAAGCCCTGTTCGGCCTGCGGCGGAAAGGGAAAGATTATCAAGAACCCCTGCCAGAAATGCCGCGGAACAGGCTTTGAAAGCAGACCGGCAACCGTTGAGGTTGAAATTCCGGCCGGTATTGACGACAGACAGGCGCTCAACGTCAGAGGAAAGGGTAACGCCGGAGTCAACGGCGGCCCCGTCGGCGACTTGAGAGTAAACATCAATGTTCGTCCGCACCCGTTCTTTGAGCGTGACGGCTTTGACGTTTGGTGTGATTTCACCGTCACCTTTGCACAGGCCGCTTTGGGCGATACGCTTTATATCCCGACGCTTGACGGAAAGGTTAAGTACGAACTTCCGGCCGGCACACAGCCGGGCGAGGTTTTCCGCTTCAGGAACAGAGGTATTCAGCAGCTCGGTTCAAGAGGCAGGGGCGACCAGTTCGTCAGAATCATTGTTGACGTTCCTAAGAACCTCAATCAAAAGCAGAAAGAGCTTCTTCGTCAGTTCAATGATTCCCTTCCGAACAAGCCGAAGAACAATATCGACGACGGAAAAACCGTCGGTGAGGAAAAGAAAAGCTTTTTTGACAGATTCAAATAATACAAAAAGGATTGTGACGTTTTTCGTTCGTCACAATCCTTTTTTGTTTTTTTTTGTTTTTCAGTTCGCTTCGTTCGCCGACGCAAGCTCCATTTCGTTGCGCTTTTCTTTGAGAAGGCGTTCAACCTCGGCCATATGTTCACGGTCGTCGTTGAGGAAAAGAATGGTAACAAGATACAGAATCGAACCGATGATAGGACCGAGCATGAATTGATGCCAGCGATATTTAAAGAACGGCGAATTCTTGCTCTGCGCCCGGATGAGGGCGGCGCCGGAAAGGGCATTTCCGTTTTCAACAATTTTGTTGTTGAATTTGAGTCCTTTGAGAACGTAGCCTTGGATGAGCTTTGAAACTGCGGCGCTGAGCTTTGAAACAAAGTTTTGCATTGAAAAAACAATGCCTTCGGTTCTCTCGCCGGTTTTCAGCTCAACCTCGTCAATCGAGTCGCTGATGAGCGAACGGTGGGCGATGTCTTTCATTGAAATCGGGATGTTGCAGATTGAAAGAAGAACCCAAATCGAAATGAGTGCGCCGATGTTGAGGAAGCGGTTGTTTGCGCCGATTGCGAATGCACCGAGGCGGCAGATGATTTGAAGAATCTCGGAAACAACGAGAACACGCTTCATTCCGCCGATTTTGGCAGCAAACTTTGTTGCAAAGAACATCATAAATGCGCCGGGAATTCCCGGAATGAGTCCGTGAAGAACCTGCATTGTTCCGCCGGAAAGTTCAATTCCGAAAAAGTTATATGAAACGCCTTCGGTTTCAAAAAAGTATTCCCAAGGAAGCATGAGAGAAATTGAACCGAGAAAACGGGCAATGCAGATGATAATCAGAGTTTTGTTGTATTTCAGGCTTTTAAGGCTGTCAAGAACGCTGACTTTCTTTTCGCTGACATAGACGGCCTTTTCTTTCATTCTGTAGGCAAGCATTGAAATGAGCATTCCGCCGAGACCGAAAACAACGGCGCCGAGGAAATATGCGTTCTTTTCACTCATTCCCGCATTGTCAACAAGAATACTTCTTACGGAGGGAAAAAGTCCGCCGATTGCCGCACCTGCGCCCGCACCGATCGATACCCACTGCGAAACACGGCTGCGCTCTTCCGAGTTGGAACTTGAAAGTGGGATAAGTCCCCACATTGCAATGTCCTGAATGGAATAAAGAAGGTCATAGATGAGGTAAACAATAAGAATCAGAACAATGCTTGCCGTTATGTTCAAATTAAAATCAAAGAACATCAGCGCCGTGAGAATTCCGATAATCGGCGAAGTGTAAAGAATGAGGGAACGAAGCTTGTCTCCGGGTTTGAACTTTCGCGCGTCAATCAGCGTTCCGACAATCGGATCATTGACTGCATCCCAAAGAGTACTGATTCCGGTGATAAGACCGGTCTTTTCAGACGGAATTCCGAGAACGGTATTAATAAAAACAAAAAGACGCTGCGAAATGAAGCTGTAGCTTATATTTTGACCCGCAAGTCCCGCTGCATAAGAAAGAAGGCGGTTGTTTGCAACCTTTGTTTCGGTTTCTTCACGCGAAAAGAAAAATTTAATCGGATTTTTCAAAGTATTCTCTCCTTTTTTGTTTTCTCTTAATTACAAGTATATAATTACTTGCACAAAAAATCAATCGGTTTTTAAATTTTTTTGTGACGTTTGTTTGAAACGGAGAAAGCGGATAAAAAAATCAAAAAAAGACTTGACAATGTTGCTATATCGTGTTAATATGTTACCACAGTAAAGCGAAACGCAAATGCTTCGCAGTTTAAAATTCTTGAACCCTTTGGGTATGAAAGGAAGTAATCAATCATGAGTAAAAAGATTATTGCTGTTGTTCTTGCGGCCATCGTTGCCGTAATCGGATTCGTTTTTGTCGGTTGCAACAAGGACGGCGGAGAAACAACAACCGCTCCTTCCGACAGCTCCTCCGCTTCGGGAGAAGCAAACGCAGACTGGGACGCAATCAAGGAAAGCGGAAACCTCGTTGTCGGAATCACCGAATATGAGCCGATGGATTTCCGTGACGAAAACGGCGAATGGACAGGCTTCGACGCAGAATACGCAAAAGCAGTTGCCGAAAAGCTCGGTCTCACCGTAAAGTTCGTTGAAGTTGACTGGGACAACAAGGAAATGGAACTTTCCTCAAAAAAGGTTGACTGCCTTTGGAACGGTATGACAATCACAGACGAACTCAAAAAGTCAATGGATATTTCGGACGCTTATGTAATCAACGCTCAGGTTATCGTTATGAAGGCCGACGCTATTGAAAAGTATAAAACAACGGACGACATGAAGGAGCTCACCTTTGCCGTTGAAGCCGGTTCGGCCGGTGCATCCGCCGCAAAGAACGCAGGACTCAAAACAAAGGAAGTTGACCTTCAGACAACCGCTCTCACCGAAGTTAAGGCCGGAACTTCCGACGCTTGCGTAATCGACATCACAATGGCTAAGGCTATGGTCGGAGAAGGCACAAGCTATGCAGACCTTGCGGTCGGAACTTCTCTCACCGAAGAAGAATACGGCGTAGGCTGCCGCCAGGGTTCGGCTCTCGTTTCAAAAATCAACGAGGCAACAAAGGAACTTGCCGCAGACGGAACAATGAAAAAGCTTGCAGAAAAGTATAATCTTTCCCTTGCTTTCTGATTGAAAAAAGTATAAGTCAATAATTTTCAAGGCGAAGGGGACTTCCTCTTCGCCTTGGGTTATGAAAAGAGAGAATCGTTTTTTCGCCGGTTTCGGTGTATTACTAATTGAAAGGCAGTTTAAATTATGTTCTGGACAGTTACAAAGAGCCTTCTTGAAGGTTTCGGAACGACAATTGAAATTTTCGGGCTGACTCTTCTTCTTGCAATTCCGCTCGGACTTATTATAAGCTTCGGTTCGATGAGCAAAATTCCGCCGGTCAAATGGCTTGTGAAAACCTTTGTCTGGGTAATAAGAGGAACGCCGCTGATGCTTCAGCTCATCGCCGTTTATTACGGACCGGGACTCATCGCCGCCTCGGCAGAAAAGCTTGCTTCGCAAAACGGTTTCATTCAGTGGGTTGCCGGTTGGAACAGTCTTTCAAGTTTTAACGCCGTAATCGTTGCGTTTGTAATCAATTATGCCTGCTATTTTTCCGAAATTTACCGCGGCGGAATCGAAAGTATTCCCAAGGGACAATACGAAGCGTGTCAGGTTCTCGGAATGACAAAAAGCCAGGCGTTTTTCAAAGTTATCCTTCTTCAGGTCATCAAGCGCATTGTTCCGCCGATGGGCAATGAAGTGATTACGCTCATCAAGGATACCTCGCTTGCAAGAATCATCACCGTCTATGAAATCATTTGGGCGGCTCAGAAATTCATCAAGCTTGACGGTCTTCTTTGGCCGCTGTTTTACACCGCCGCGTTTTATCTCATCTTCTCCGGCCTTGTCACTCTCATACTCGGAAAAATCGAGAAGAAGATGGATTATTTCAAAGTCTGAGGAGGATGAAAGATGGCAATTCTTGAAGTTCAAAACATTGAAAAAGCCTTTGGAAGCACGAAGGTTCTCAAAGGCGTTTCGTTCAATCTTGAGGAGGGCAATGTCCTTTCGGTTATCGGTTCTTCCGGAAGCGGAAAAACAACCCTTCTTCGCTGCATCAATTTTCTTGAAACGGCGGACAAGGGGAAAATTACCGTTGACGGCGACGTGATTTTTGATTCCGAAAGCCAAAGCTCGCTCACTCAAAAGGAAAAAAGAGAAAAGCAGCTCAAAATCGGCCTTGTTTTTCAGCAGTTCAACCTTTTTCCTCAGTATAACGTTCTTGACAACGTTACTCTTGCGATGAAGCTTCAGGCGAAGGAACGTCCTGATTTCAAAAAGAACAAAAAGGCGATCTATGCCGAAATTGAAGAAAAGGCGCTCGGAATTCTTAAAAAAATGGGGCTTTCCGAAAAAATCAAAAACTACCCCTGCGAGCTTTCCGGAGGACAGCAGCAGAGAGTTTCAATCGCAAGGGCGATGGCACTTGAGCCTAAAATTCTTTTCTTTGACGAGCCGACGAGTGCGCTCGACCCGGAGCTGACGGGAGAAATTCTCAAGGTTATAAGAGAGCTTGCCGAAGAGAACATGACAATGGTTATCGTTACTCATGAGATGACTTTTGCAAAAGAAGTTTCGGATTACATCATTTTCATGGATGACGGTGTAATTGCCGAAGAAGGTGAAGCAAAGTCCGTCATTGAAAATCCGCAATCGGAGCGGCTCAAAGCTTTTCTCAGCAAAATTTCGGATTAATTTTTTTGAACCGCCGTTTCGGCTTTCCGAAACGGCGGTTTTTGTTATGATAATACTTGAAAAAACGGTGAAAAAAGGATATAATTTTTGTATTATTTTTATAGGGAGAATGATTTATGGAATTGTGTAAACGGATTGCCGCATTTTTTGTCAGCGCAATGCTTCTTTTTGCGAATGCGATTGACAACGGCGGCGAAAACACACTCGGCGACTCAAAGCTCATTTCAACCGACCGTTATGTTCTCTGCGACGGCGATTATCTCACCCAGGGAATCACAACGGACGGAACGTATTATTATTGCACCGGAGCGAGGACATACACCGGCTTCAACGGAATCGCAAAGATTGACATGAAGACGGGCGAGGTTGTTGCCGAAAACCGCAATGCAATGCCGAAAGAGATGAAAAAGCAGCTTTTCAATCATCTTGGCGGCTGTTCTTATTATGAAGGAAAAATTTATGTTGCGGTTGAGGATGTTTTCAGAAAACACCCGGCCGTTGCGGTTTTTGACACCGAAACGCTTGAATTCACGGGTCAATACAAAATTCTCGGCGAAGAAATTCAGCCGGAGGGTAATCTTTCCTGGTGCGCCGCCGACCGTGAAAAGGGAGTTATTTATACGGGCATTTCAAGAGGCGGAGACTTTGTCAACGTTCTTGACGCCGAAACGCTTGAACCGATCGGAAGAATAATGCTTGAAACGTCATTCCATCGGGTTCAGGGCGCCGAATGTTATGACGGAATACTTTATATTTCCTGCAACGACACGAGCAAGCTCAAACATGTTTATGCCGCAGATCTTGAAACGGGAAAGGTTACCACTGTTCTTGAACGCAAGGCGGCAACTTCTCCGACAGAGGCGGAGGGAATCACGGTTTATCCGACCGAAGACGGAGCGTTTTTCCATGTCGTTGACGTAATTTCAATGTCGGTTGGAGTTATCAGACATTACAGCAAATAAACATAAAAGGCTGTTTCGGGTTTTTCGGAACAGCTTTTTGCATTATTTATGAAAAAGTTTTTTGCGGTACTGCCTTAAGCGGGCTCTTTAACCGCATACTTGACCGAAGAGAAGAACAGTGATATAATCACGTTACGGTTATTGAAAGTATTCCGGGCTTTGTTTAAGGAGTTGAATTTTATGGACGAAGGAAAAATCAAAAAGGTTTTTAAGGCCTTTAAATGGATTTCAGCTGTTGCGGCCGTTTTGAGCGGACTGTTTTTGCTTGCCGCATGTATTGCATTTGTCCCGCTGTTCTTTTTGAAAGACCGCCTGACGGTTGAGGCCGGCGGATTGCTCGGTTTTTTCATTGAAGTCCTTCGTGAGGGTGCAGCTCCCGTCAGCTCAAGGGATCTTGCCCTCCTCGTTTTTCCGAGGCTTGCCGCTTTGATTTTTGAACTTTGCCTTTTGATTAAGGCGAACATTGCTTTCAAAAACGGCGAAAGGGAAGGAAGACTCTTCTTCTCCGGTTCAAGGCAACTTTTGGTTTCAATGGCAACGACTTCGCTCCTGCTTGCGACAATTCCGAATCTTCTTACGAATGTTGCAAAAAACACGATTACTTCACCTCAACTTTTTAATATTGTTCAAACCGAGCGTGCAGGCTGGTTAATGCTTGCCGTTGTACTTCTCTTTTTCTCGTTTTTTGCTTCTAAAGGAAGGCTCGGTGCAAAGAGAGTATCCGAGAAAAACGAAACAACAAAAACAACGGAGGATATCTGATGAAAATTGTTTACACATCTAATGCAGGTTCAACCGAAAGATACGCCAAAATGCTTTCGGAAAAACTCGAATGTAAGGCACAGGAATTTTCAAAATCCGAAAATGACGGCGAAGAAGTTATTTATCTCGGCTGGGTGATGGCCGGCGACATTCAGGGACTTTCTCAGGCGAGAGAAAAGTTTGGCGAATTGAAAGCGGTTGTTGCCGTCGGAATGATGCCGAGCGACGAGTCTAAAAAAGAGGTTTCGGAAAAGAACAAGATTACCGAATCGTTTTTCTATCTTCCCGGCGAGTTCAACCTCAAGAACCTCAAAGGTATGTATAAAATCATGATGAACATGATGCTCAAAATGATGAAGGCAAAGGTTAAAGACAGCGACGATCCGACCGACCAAAAGGCGCTTGAGCTTTTTGAAAGGGGCTTTGACGGCGTGAAGGCGGAAAATCTTGACCCGATAGTTGAAGCATTGAGCTAATAAGCAAAAAATAAAGAGAATTAAAGGCTGCCGTAAGGATGCCTCGGAAAAGAAAATTGATCTTTTCCGGGTTTATCTTAACGGCGGCCTTTTTTTAGACAGATGTATTATTTTCAAAAATGATTAATTTTATATTGACAATCCGGATTTAACGATGTAAAATGTCTATATAAGAATTCTTTAAAAGCATTGAAAATTGATATCTGTCTGAAAGGGAAAAATATATTGGGAAAGGAAGGTTAATAATAAAAAAACAAAAAATCGGACAGAGATTGATTTATATTAAAAAATCGATTTGGAGGAAAATGAAAATGAAAAAGAACAGCAAAAAGATAATAAGTCTGTTCCTTGTGTTTGTTCTTCTTTTCTCAATGTCTTATTCTGCATTTGCGGCAGCGGCGGAAACGGTCAACCGTGTATCCGTAACGCTCACGAGCGACAAAAAGCAGTATAAGAGTGGAGAAGAAATCAAACTTCAAACAAAAATCAAAAACTCAACCGGAAGCAAGCAGTACGTTTCGGTTACATACCGGGCGACACCGTTTGCAAAATTTGATGATGCGGACAAATACAGCATCAAATATGCGGAGATCGAAAACGAAACGAGCAATGAGTTTTCAGCAATAGCAAAGGCGAAGCATTCTTCGTTTGCGATTGAATGGGTTCAGAAAATCTACGATGCCGTTTTCGGTTCGTTTTGGTCGGCGATTTATATGATCGTCGCAATGTTCAACAGCAACTATGAACCTGTAAGCTTTAAAGTTGACGGTATACCGGCTGTTGTTATGGCTGAGGTTAGTTCGTCGATGACTTTGCCGGGGGAGGATACAACAAACAAAAAGACATATACTGTAACATTTGACTCAAATGGTGGAAAAGCCATACCGAGTCAGAATGTAAAAGAGGGAGAATGTGCCGTTACACCGGATTTCCCCACAAATGGAAATCTTATGTTTGCAGGTTGGTATACCGAAAAAGAGCCTAAAAATTATAAAGATGTTTTTTCGTTTACTAATCCCATTAACAAAGATATGACACTTTATGCACTTTGGATAGATACTAATACAGACACAGATAATGATGGATTATCTGACGATATAGAAAAGCGTATCAATACCAATATTAGTTCTTCTGACAGTGATAATGATGGCATTAATGATTATTTGGAGATAATGTTATTTAATTATGATCCAAAATCGGATGACACCGATGGAAACGGTATTAAAGATTCCGAAGAAGACCATGATGGTGATAAGCTCTCAAATGAATTCGAGTTAAAAAATGGAACTAATCCTATATTGAAAGATTCGGACAGTGATGATCTTGATGACTATGAAGAAATATGCAAGTATCATACAGATCCTCTGAAAGCTGACACAGATGAAGATGGTGCCAGTGACGGAGATGAAGTTCGATTGGGGACAGATCCATTAAAAGCAGATAAAGTCTTTTATGAAAATGATAGGTTAGGTGAAACATCAGAGAAGACTCCTGTTACAATTGAGGTGGAAGCTACAGTCTCTGGTTCTCAAGTTGGAACAATGAAAATCACTCCAGTAACATCAGCAACTTCCCCGGCTGTTTCTCCTACTATACCGGGATATTTGGGAAGTGCATATGATATTTCTATTAGTGGTCATCCGGAATCAGCAACTCTGTATTTTAAATACGATTTATCGTTAGGAAAAATAGGCGAAGATTTTCAGCCAAGGATTTATTATTTTGATGAAAAAACAGGAACATTTGAAGAATTACCAAATCAAAGAGTATCAGAGGGTGAAGTAAGTGCTAATGTTGAACACTTTTCCACATATATACTTTTGAACAAAGTTAAGTTTGATAAGGTTTGGGAAACCGAGATCAAACCACCGGAATATCAAGAGAATGATGACAATAATTTGGATATTGTGTTCGTAATTGACTACTCCCAAAGTATGGTAGCTAATGACCCTACTCAACTATTTAAAAAAGTGTCAAAAGAATTCATAGCCCAATTAAGAGATAATAAAGACAGAGCAGGTGTAGTAAAATTTGTGGCAAAAGCCACACTTGTTAACAGATTATCATATGATAAAAATGAATTAATAAACACTATAAATTCAATCAGTTACGATAATGGATATAATTCAGATTCGGGAACTAATGGATCCGATGGAATTAATACTGCAATTAATGAACTTAAAAACTCCGAAGCGAGGTATAAATATATTTGTTTCATAACAGATGGAGAAGATAATCGCACTTCATATTCTTATAATGATCTTATTAATCGGTGTAATTCAAATGGTATAAATGTATACTCTATTGGTATGGGCTCGTCCGATAACGAGTTACTAAAAAATGTTGCCAGTAAAACATCAGGAAAATTCTTCTATGCAAGTACTGCTTCTGAATTAAACGAAATATATGATGATATAAAAATTGAAACCATAGACTATGTGACCGATTCAAATAATGATGGTATTTCTGACTATTATACAAAACTTATCAAAGAAGGAAAACTCCCGTTAAGCAATGGATCGCTTGAATTTAGGGGATATGATTTTAACTATGATGAAAATGGCAATCCGAGTGATGACTATGATAACGATGGTGTTAAAAACGGAGACGAACTTGTAGTTAAGCAAAAAGGTAATTCTGTATATCTTTATATGGTCTCAGATCCCACTATGGAACATAGTGATTGTGATGGATACTCAGATTTTGAGGAACATGCAAATGGTTCTGATCCTATGGTGAATTCATATAATGCGTATGCAGTCGATTATCCTACGGATGATGGCAATTTTACATATGTGCAAGTTTATAAAGAGGAAAGTGACTGGATCAATAGTACAGCTAGAAATATTTGGTCTACAGCGACGTTGAACTGGTCACATCAAGATGAAGCAAAACTCGAATTGGGATCAATTTTAAAATCGGTTTCTAATCTTGATGATATTAAAAATATAAGCAATAATGTTTCTATGGAAATGTATGATGAGTTTGCAGAAACAATTATAGGTGAAGCAATAGAAATGGCTGAGAGTTGGGCAGACAGCTTTGAAAATTATACAGAAGGAATTAAAGCAATCAAAAAATGGATTGCTGCAGGACATTCCGCAAGGAACATAACCCCAGACTCCATTGTCAAGTTAAAAGCTCAGTGTTCGTTGTTTGAAAGGAATTACCTGTTTAAATTCAACTCAATATCAAAATTTGATGTTATAGGTTCAGGAATAGGATTTGCAATTGACACTGCTGAAGATATATATAATCATATAAATGCATATTCGGCACTTGTTGCGATACAGAGTGAGTTTATAACAAATAAAGATATTTTGGTTAAACTTAAAGAAAGTGACAATGCAAAAGAAAAATTTGTTTCCAGAGCTGCAGAAGATATCTTATTGTTAGTTGATGAAAGATATGACGCTTTCAAAAAAGAACAAGTGAAAGATTTTGCAACTGATGCGGTTGCAAACTTGGCTGGTTTTGCTTGGGCACTATTATCTGGCACAAATCCGTGGCTCATTTGCGTAGAT
This sequence comes from uncultured Eubacteriales bacterium, assembly GCA_934561055.1. GTDB lineage: Bacteria > Bacillota > Clostridia > Oscillospirales > Acutalibacteraceae > UBA6857. Next base: position 31,635 of record CAKTFN010000002.1, on the reverse strand, counting down.
ATTATAATGACAGGACTTGAAGTTTTAACACCAACAACAAAAATTGCAGATGCAACATATTCACTGTATGTTGTAGATGAACTTGTAAAAGCAAGTAGAGCATTATTTTCCTATGATGCAAAGAGTGGTAATTATTATAATTTACAAAATAATGACGTCCGATATATAAAAACTCTTATTGTTTCAAGAATTTGGGGGAGTAGTTTTGCACGACAAGTAACGGATAATCAGATTTTTATTTGGGGCAAATCAAAGGAGAAACAACAAGAATTTGTTGATGCATACAATTATGATATTGGTCAACTAAATTTTTGTTTGAACAACTTTATGTGAACCCCAACACAAAAACACCCGCCTTTTGGCGGGTGCATTTTTAGGTTTAATTCAAACTCAGTCGCTTGTGTAGGGCATGAGAGCAACCTGACGAGCACGCTTAATTGCGGTTGTGAGTTCACGCTGATGACGTGCGCAAGTGCCTGTTACACGGCGGGGAAGAATCTTCGCACGGTCCGAAGTGAACTTGCGGAGCTTCTGAGTGTCCTTGTAGTCGATTGATTCAACCTTATCTACGCAGAAAGCGCAAACCTTTTTGCGAGACTTTCTGTTGGGACGGCCGTTTCCTCTTTCGTATGCCATTGGTTATTCCTCCTTGTTAATAATTTCGGTTGCAATCAGAACGGAAGGTCTTCGTCGTCGGTGATTTCTTCAAAATCGCCGGGAGTTGCCGTCTGATATGCGGGAGCGGGCGCAGAAGCGGCGGGAGCGGAGAACGCAGGGTTCACGCTTCCGGTTTCGGCTTTTGAACCGCAGAAGCTGACTTCACGGGCAACGACTTCATAAGCCGTTCTTTTTGCTCCGGTATTGTCCTCGTACTGACGGGACTGGAGCTGACCCTGAACTGCAATCATTGAACCTTTGGCGAAGTAACGGCAGACAAAATCGGCGGTCTTCTCCCAAACAACAACTGGGATAAAGTCAGCCTGTCTTTGTTCGCCGGCTCTTACAAAGCCTCTGTCAACGGCAATTCTGAAGCTGCAGACCGATTTTCCGGTCGTGGTGGTTCTAAGCTCGGGATCCGCAACAAGGCGACCCATGAGAACGACACTGTTAAGCATAAATTGTTCCTCCCTTATTTCTTGACGGTGAGGGAACGAAGTACGCCTTCGGTGATGTTAACGATACGGTCAAGTTCGGCGGGGAAATCCGGCTCACTTGCGTAGTTAACGAGAACATAGTAACCCTCTGTCTCATAGTTGATGGGATAAGCAAGCTTGCGATTGCCCCAGACATCAACGGAATCGATTGTTCCGTGAGCTTCGATGAGTGACTTGAACTTTTCAACCAAAGCGTTAACAGCTTCTTCTCCGTTAGCTACTGAAAAAACTAACATGGATTCATAGTTGTTTGTCATTGTTTTGCACCTCCTTATGGACTTTAGGCCCCGGACAAACGGGGCAAAGAGTGCCGTATACAATACAGCTGAAAAATTATATCAGTAATGACGGGATTTGTCAAGAGTTTTGCCCGGTTATTTTTTTGCCCGATATTTTTTACTGTTTGTTTTTAATTTAACTTTTTTTACAATGAATTAATAAATTTAAAAAAATATTTATATTATTATTGATTTCAGAATGAAAAAATGTTATAATTTACATACAAATAACAAAAGACACTTTTTGATGGAGTGTCATGAATTGAAAAGGGGGAAGAATATGAAGAAAATTTTCAGGGCCGCATTGTCGGCAATACTGGTCTTCGCAATGCTGTTCACATCGGTTTTTGCTCTTTCGGCATTCGCTTCCGGGGATAACGGAATCACTTTCTTTGCCGTTTCGGCGAAAGGAAGCGAAGAAAGCTTCGGTTCGCTCGGAAACATAAATTGGTGGAAGAGTGAGATTGACGGAAAATACTATATGTTTATGCCGTCAAAAACCGACCTTTCAAAGCTTAAGGTTTGGTTCTCTGCTTCCGACGCAGTAATCTGCAACGGAGAAGAACTTTCAAACGGAGAGTCAACATCGGTCTTTTCAAACGGCGGCGAGTTCACCCTTACCTGCAACGGAAAGAATTATACGATTGTTTTTCTTGCGTCGAGCAAACTTCCTGCGGTGTTCATCAACACTCCTGAGGGCGGCCTTGACCGAATTCATGCCGATAAATCACACAAAGAAAAAGACTGCACAATGCTCGCCGTCAACGAAAAAGGAAAAACCGATTACGACGGAAAACTCAATTCAATGAAGGGCAGAGGAAATTCAACCTGGAGTATGACGAAAAAGCCGTACAACATCAAGCTTGAATCAAAATCAAAACTTTTCGGAATGGAAAAAGCAAAAAGCTGGTGCTTTATTGCCAACTATGAAGACAAATCGCTTATTCGCAACCAAGTCACTTACGGACTCGGTGCGGCGGTCGGAATGGAAGAATCGCCGGATTGCAGAAACGCCGATGTTTATATCAACGGCGAATATAAAGGCGTTTACCTTATTACCGAAAAAGTTGAAATCAATAAAAACCGCGTTGATATTTATGACCTTGAAGAATCAACCGAAGATGCCAACAAAGGAAAAGAACTTTCCGATTTTCCGCAAAAAGGTTTCGCCGGAAAATTCAGCGGCTTTATTGAAAATAAACAACGCTGGTTTGATATTCCGAATGACCCCGAAGATATTACCGGCGGCTATCTTCTTGAACTTGAAGTTGCCGACAGATATCCCGACGAAGCGAGCGGTTTTGTTACAAAGCACGGTCAGGCCGTCGTTTCAAAATCTCCCAAATATGCTTCAAAGGCTCAGATAAAGTATATCAGTTCTTATTTTCAGGAAATGGAAGACGCACTTTATTCAAAAGACGGACGAAACTCAAAGGGAAAGCACTTTACGGAGTATATTGACATTGAGTCTTTTGCAAAACAGTATATTATTCAGGAATGGTCAAGCAACTGGGATGCGGGACTTACAAGCAACTACTTCTATAAAGACAGCGGCAAAAAACTTGTTGCCGGCCCGATTTGGGATTTTGACAATGCTCTTCTCAATTATGCCGGAAGGGATGGAACGGATCTCACCGATCCGACTAATTTTCACGTTGCAAAAAGGTCACTTTGGTATAATTCTCTCATCGGAAGTCAAAGCTTCAAAGCTACGCCGAACATCTATGCTCTCGGAATGCGCCACGCAGACTTTGTTGAAGAAACCGAAAAACAAATGAAAGAAAAGTTCATCCCGGCGATCAAAGAACTTCTCGACTCGAAATATTCCGAATATATTGAAAAGGTTCGTGATTCTGCGGTTATGAACGCAATAAGATGGAATTACTATTCAACAATCGACAGTACGGAAATTCTGAATAAATACGATTCGGAAGTTGAAGCAATCAAAAACTTTATTGCCGCAAGAACAGATTTTCTTTCGGGCGCATTGACGCTCTCGTATCAGGGATTCACCGTGAATAAAATTGCCGCTCAAAAATTCACCGGTTCACCCGTTACGCCGAAAATCAAGGTTAAATTTATGGAACGTACCCTTAATGACGGAACCGATTATACCGTTGAGTTTTCAAACAACATTCAAAAAGGTACGGCACAGGCAAAAATTATCGGTCTCGGAAAATATGACGGAATGACAAAAACGGTTTCGTTCAAAATCAAAACAGTTGCCGAACCGGAAATCAATTCCGAAACGGATTATAACGAACAGGCAAAAGAATTTTTCCGAAAAATTCTCGGTGCGTTCGTTGACGGAATCGAATATATTGCATATTCCTTTGCAAAAACGTTTCCGTCGCTTTTCTGATTTTTAAAATTTCAAAAGCCTTTGCAAAACCGGTTTTTTCGGCGGGCAAAGGCTTTTTTCTTTTCCGTTTTTCCGTTGACTTGAATTTCCATGTGTGATACAATTGCGATGACCGAACAGGTTAAACAAATAAGGGAGGAATTTCATGAAAACATTTCTTAAAAAACTCGTCACGGCATCGATGGCTTTGTTTTTGAGTCTTTACTGCATGATCGGTCTCGGAAACAATGTCAGCAACGATTACAAAGAGTACAAAAACGTTATTCTCATGATCGGCGACGGAATGGGCGTCAACACCGTTGAGGCAACGAAGGCAACACGCGGTGTTTCGCTCAATCTTGAAAGAATGCCGGTTTGCGGAAGGTCGGATACGCGTTCGTTCATTCTTGATTACACCGATTCGGCGGCCGGCGGAAGTGCGCTTGCCTGCGGCGTAAGAATTTGGGCAAACTCGGTTGCTCTTTTTCCGTTTTATCCGTTCACACTGACCGGAGAGAACGTTCCCGTTTCGCTCACGGAGCTTGCAAAGGCGAACGGAAAGAGCGCAGGCGTTGTTACGACGGACAAGACATCCGGAGCAACTCCCTCCGCTTTTTCGGCTCATGCACTCGGAAGACAGCTTGAAATGCCGATAAGCAATCAACAGCTCAGAAGCAACCTTGACCTCATCTGGGGCTGCAGTTCAAAGAGCATTACAAAAGAAAAATGCGAAAAGAACGGTTTCACCTTTGTTCAAACCGCAACCGAAATGGAAGCTCTTGAAAGCAAAAGCCGCTCCTTTGCTCAGTTTGATGCGGAAGAGATGAAGTTCTGCACCGGCGAAAAGGACACACCGTCGATTGAACAGATGACAAAAAAGGCGATTGACCTTCTTGACGATAACGAAAACGGCTTTTTCCTCATGGTTGAAGGCGCTTGCATCGACAAGTTTTCTCACAAGAATAATCTTGAAATGGCAACACTGAACCTTGTTGAATTTGACAAAGCCGTTGGTTATGCCCTTGATTATGCCGAAAAGGACGGAGATACCCTCGTTGTTGTTACGGCCGACCACGAAACCGGTGGAATCAAGTATAACGGCGTCACCGATGAATATTATTATACAACCGAAAACCACACAACGGCAGACGTTCCTTATTATGTTTCTGCAAAAGACGCAGGATTCACGAACAAGGATGTTGTTGAAAACAGACAAATCAGCGTTCAGATCGCCCGTGTGATGGGATTCGGAAAAGACCGATTCCCGGCCGTTAAGGGATACACGACATAACTTTTGAAAAAACGAAAACTGCCGCTTTCGGATTGACCGATTGCGGCAGTCGGTATTATGCGGTCTTTTCTTTGTTCAGTTTGAAAACTTCGCTTTCAATGAGGGCGGTGACTTCGTCAACGTCAAAAACAAGTCCCTTTGAAAGAAGAAACTGAACAACAAAGTCCTTTTTCTGAATTCCGGCCTTTTGAGTGTCTTTGTAAATCTGCTCGGCAGCCTTGACTGCGGCGGATATCCAAAATTCAAGCTTTTCGTTTTTATCCGCCGAAATCCGGGTTTTTACGAGCGGAATAATAAAGCAGGTTATGACTGCGGAAAGAAGCATGATTACCGCTTCAATGATTGAGGTGATGTCAAATTTCATTTAATGTTTCCTTTCAATTATATAATACATGATGAGTTTCATCTTTTTTGAATCCGGTTTTTTCAAGATCGGATAATTTTTTTTCAAGTTCGCCGAGCCTTTTTTCAAAAAGTTCTTCGTCCTTTTCAAGGCTGTATGTCCGTTCGATGACGCTGTTGTGCTTTTCAACCTTTTTTTCAAGCTGCTCAAGGCGGAAGTTTGTGAGCTTTGAAGAGGTGAGAATTCCGCCGAAGGTTCCGGCGAGCGTTCCGAGAAGGGTGACGAGAGAAACAATTACCGTGTCAGTCATGAGATTTCCTCGCAGTAGTCAAGACAGACCCAGCCGCTCGGCGTTCTTCCCCAGTTTTCCTTCACTTCAAAAACCGAAAACGAAAGTCCGTTCACATAGCCGTCGGCTTTAAATCCGGAAAGGCGGAGAACTTTTTTTCTTGCGTCTGCCGAAAGTTCTTGGAATGAAAGCTTTTTAAATTCCGTTCCCGGACCTTTTCTGACGTTCAAAAGAATGGCTTTTGTGACTTTGTAATTTCCGGCTCTAAAGGTGGCTTTTTCTTTCTTTTGAAAATACTCTTCAAGGCTCCACTTTTCCGGGTCGATATAATCTCCGCCGGAAAGGCGCTTGATTCCGAGGTGAAGGTGAATGCCTGTTGCCCGACCGGTTTTTCCGGTGTAACCCAAAACGGTTTCGGGTGATACGGCTTGACCTTTTTTCACTTTTATGCTGTCAAGATGATAATGGAGCATTCTGACGCCGAGAGAAGGGTAGACTACCCAAACATATTTTGCACCGCCGTAAGCGTAGTCCGTTCCGCAGGAGAGAACGTAACCGTTTTCAATTGCATATTGAGGAAGCTTCTTCCCGTATGTTGAATAATCCGCTCCGCTGTGAAAGGAAGATGTGTTCCCTTTTGAAGTTTGAATAACGCTTCTTTCTCCGAACGGAGAGGAAAGAAAGTGTTCTTTTTTTCTGAAAATTTTTTCCGTAACTTTGCTCAAAATTTTTTCACCTCCCGAAAAAGGACAACGAAAAGATAAAAGAGCGGAAGAAAAACGTTTGCGCAAAGACCCTCAAAAAAGGCTCTCAGAAATCCGTTCAGGGCATAAATCAAAAGTTCGTTTTTCATTTTTTCCTCCGTTATCTCGCATAGACTTCAAAGCGTGAACCGGGCTGAAAAATTCCCGCAGCACCGCTCCAAAAAGAAAGCTGAGTGAAAGAATCGGTTTCTGTTGTTCGCAACTCGGTTTTTGAAACGCCGTCTTTGGTGCAATAGCCGAACTGATTGAAAAGCGTTTTTCCGAGAAGCTCGGATTTCAGCGAAAACTCCGCTTCGGAAATTTCGGTTCCGTTCGGCTGACAAAACTTCGGAATCATTGAAATGAGCTTATATGCATTGTAAACGCCGTCGCGTTCCCAACCGTAATAGACGTTGAGAGCCTGAATGTTTCCGGCTTCGTGCTGTGTTGTTGCCGCGCCTTTGATGAAAAGTTCGGTGAATTTGAGCGGTGTTCCGTCGGGGAAAGTATGAAATTCAAAGCTTTTTTGCGTTTGCGTCAGCGTTCCGGAATAAAGGCATTTCCAAGTTCCGTCGCCGCCTTTTCCCCTCGGAACCGCAAGATTGAGAACGGGCTCATCGGCGCTTCCGGTGATTGAGGCGGAAGCGTCTTCGTTCGATTCAAGGGTTTGAACCGTTCCGACTGAAAAGACGGGCGTTTTTCCCGGCTCTCCTTTTTCGCCTTTTTCTCCTTTGACGTTTCCGGCGGTGAGCGTTTTTCCGTCGGAAAGGGTGAGGGTGAGAACTCCTTCTTCGTTTACCGTTGCACCGGAAACGGAAACGCCGTCATAAATCGGAAAAACGGACGTTGTTTCGTCGGTATAAATAATTTTTACGTTTCCGCCGATTCGCTCAACGGACTTGATTTGACGAAGGTCAAGAGCATTGAGGAGGGAAAGGAGAGTTTCGTACTGATCGTTCGTCAGCTCTCCGACTTTTTCTGTCGGAAGGTCTTTTGCCGAAAGAACGCAGCCGATGTCGGCCGCCGTTGAGGAAAGTCCGTCGGTGAAAACGCCGATTCCGAGCGTCTCGCACGGAATAACTTTCGGAACGGAAACCGTGTTTCCCAAAAAGGCAACGTCAACGTATGATGAGTCAAAAAAGAAACGTGCGGTTTTTGCTTCGTGTTCCTTCCATTCGTTGTCGAACTCAAAGGTTACTGTGTAATTTTCGTTTGAAGAGATGAGATATCTCTTTCTGCAAAGGGCAATTTTTTCTGAAATTTTGATTTTGATTTCGGGCATCTATACCTCCTGAAAAAATTTGTGAATTTGCGGCTTCACTTTGCGAACACCGTTTTTCAAAGGTGTTTCACTTAATATTTTACAGCCCGAAAAGGAAGGTGTCAATAATTTTTCAGAACATTTGTTCGAGAAAACTTTTTGAAAAACCGAAAAAAGTCGCATTGTTTGACAAAATCGGCCGATAAGTATATAATTTTCTGGTTGTTGAAGATGATTGGGAAAGCCGGAAGGGAGCGAACGGAAATGAATTTCAAAATGAAAGAACAGGGAAGCGGCTTTGCCGTTTCAAGACTTTGCGGAATTTTGCTTTCGCTTTCGTTTTTCGCCGTTTGCCTTTCGCTCACCTTTTCCGCCGAGAGAATTGCCGAATATGACGCACAAACGAAGTATGAAAAAGAAGTTGCCGCCGTTCTCGAAAACAACATTGAAAACGTTGCGGACGGTTTTTCAAAGCTTTATAAAAAGGAAGAAGCTTTGAAAAACTCAAAAAAGAAAAATCCGGCGCCTTCTCCGCTTCACATCGGAGTCGGAAAAAACTTCAAAGTGAACGTTGTTGCAGACGGAAAAAAACGAAGCTTTTCCGTTAATTCCGGAACTGTTTCGGATCTTCTCACCGAAGCGGGAGTGAAGGTCAACGAGTATGATCTTCTCAACTTCAAAACGGATGATGCATTGAAGCCGGGAATGACCGTTCGGCTCAGACGGGTAACCTTCAAACTTGAGACGAGAACGGTTTCGGTTGAATATAAAACGAAGAAGAAAAAAACTAAGGATCTTTATCTCGGTGAAATGTATCTCGAACGAGAGGGCGAAAACGGCGAACGAAAGGATATCTATATAAAGACCTACATTGACGGAGAATTCAAAAAAGACTTTCTTGCTTCGTCCGAAGTGACAAAAAGAGCCGTTGACGAGGTGATTTTTGTCGGAACAAAAAAGCGGCTTGTGAAAATCGACGATGTCGGAACGGTCGGCTATTCGGGTCTTCGTGCGGTTTCCGAACTGCCTTCAACGGTTAAAATCGAGCTTGACGAATACGGAAAACCCGTGAAGTATAAAAGAAAAATCGTCGGTTCCGCAACGGCATATTACGGCGGAGGAATCACCGCAACGGGTCAAAAGGCAATGCCCGGAAGGGTTGCCGTTGATCCGCGTGAAATTCCGTACGGCTCAAAACTTTATGTTGTTTCGTGCGACGGAACGTGCGTCTACGGTTACTGCGAAGCGAGCGACACCGGAGGCTTCATTTATAACAGCGAGACCGTTATTGACCTTTATTTCAACACTTTTGCCGAATGTTCAAACTTCGGAAGGCGAAACGTTGAAATCTATGTTCTTGAATAAAAAATGTCCGTCTTCGATGAAAAAGAAAGTTCCGGGGGCGGACGAAACTTTTTTGAAACACGAAAAATCCGTATGTTGCTTTGCGACAAAAAACGGTGTATATTTCTGCGATGAATATTTTTAAATGCTTTAAAAATGACTTTGTGCATAATGCACAATTGCCTGCTCTTAATTTAAAATAAGTTTAACAGAATGGAGTATTGTAAAATTCGACAGCTTTTGATAAAATTAACTCGTAACGTTAAGACACATCAGCGACATTTTGAACCGGTATGTTTGAAATGTCCTTTTCAATTTTTAGAAGGCGGTGAGTTACGATGGTTCTTCTTGAGAACAGAATTCTCAAAGACGGAAAGGTGTATCCCGGAAGCATTCTGAAAGTTGACTCTTTCCTTAACCATCAGATGGACGTTGAACTCCTCAACGAGATCGGAAAAGAATTTAAAAGAATATACTCTGACTGCGAAGTTAACAAAATCCTTACCATTGAAGCATCCGGTATAGGAATAGCGTGTATAACAGCGCAGTTTTTTAATTGTCCCGTTCTTTTTGCAAAGAAAACGAAGACGAAGAACATCGCCGGAACGGTTTATAAGACTCAGGTTAAGTCTTATACTCACGGAACGACATATGACGTAATCGTTTCAAAAGAGTTCCTCGGAAAGAACGATAAAGTTCTTATCATTGACGATTTTCTTGCCGAAGGCAATGCTCTTCTCGGTCTTATCGACCTTTGCAACCAGGCCGGCGCCGAGGTTGTCGGCTGCGGAATCGCCGTTGAAAAAGGTTTTCAGCCCGGCTCAAAAAGAATCAGAGAAAAGGGCGTTCGCGTTGAATCCCTTGCCGTTATCGACAGCATGGACGACGGCGAAATTAAATTCAAATAAATTGCCCGAGGGCGGTTTATAAATATTAATTATGCCGAAAGGCAACAAATTTACGGAGGAAAAAAGCATGAAAAAGTTTCTTGCACTCTTGCTCGCAGCAGTTCTCGTTTTCTCATTTGCTGCTTGCTCTGGTTCAAAGGACGACACCACAACTTCAGCCCCGGCTGACAGCACCGGCTCTTCCAACACCGATGTTGACTATTCAAAAGTAAAGGTCGGTCTTATCTGCCTTCACGACGAAAACTCAACATACGACAACAACTTCATCCAGGCTCTTAAGGACACTCAGGCAAAGCTCGGCCTTAAGGATGAACAGGTTCTCATTAAGACCAACATCCCCGAAGACGACAGCTGCCTCAATGCCGCTCAGGAACTTGCAGACGCAGGCTGCAACGTAATCTTCGCCGACTCATTCGGTCATGAGACCTACATCATGGAAGCCGCAAAGGAATTCCCCAACGTTCAGTTCTGCCACGCAACCGGTACTCACGCAAAGACCGCTGAACTCAAGAACTTCCACAACGCTTTCGCAGCAATCTACGAAGGCCGTTATCTTGCAGGTATTGCCGCAGGTATGAAGCTCAACGAAATGATCAAGGACGGAAAGATTAAGGCTGAAGAAGCCGTAATCGGTTATGTCGGAGCATTCAACTATGCAGAAGTTGTTTCCGGCTTCACATCATTCTTCCTTGGCGCACGTTCGGTTTGCGAAAGCGCAACAATGAAGGTTACCTACACAAACTCATGGTTTGACATCGCTCTTGAGCGTGAAGCTGCTCTCAGCCTCATCAAGGACGGTTGCGTTCTTATCAGCCAGCACGCCGACTCGGAAGGTGCTCCGAAGGCTTGCGAAGAAAAGGGCGTTCCCAACGTTGCATACAACATCGACACATCTTCGATGGGTCCGAACACCGCTCTCATCTCCTCAAAGATCAACTGGTCTCCGTACTACGAGATTATGATCAATGCCGTTGCTAAGGGCGAAGAGATCCCGACCGATTGGTGCGGAACTCTTGAAACCGGTTCAGTTCAGCTCACAAAGCTCAACGAAAAGGTTGCCGCAGACGGTACTCAGAAGGCTATCGACGAAGCAATGGCTAAGCTCGAAAAGGGCGAAATCAAAGTATTCGATACTTCAACATTCACCGTTAAGGGTAAGAAGCTTGATTCTTACAAGGCTGACGTTATCCCCGACGAGAAGTTTGAAAAGGATACCGAAGTTGTTAAGGACGGCTCATTCCACGAATCAGACGTTGAAGGAATGAGAAGTGCTCCGTACTTTGACATCATGTACATTGACGGAATCAGCGAGAAATAATTTCTCACTCAAAAAAGAATATACCGGGCGAGGCTGTCGCTTCGCCCGATTTTCATTTTTTTGAAAAGAGAGTGATTTTTGATTTGTCGTTCTGTTTTGAGAAAAATGAAAGACAAACGGAGGTAGATGAAGTTGGGAACACCGGCAATTGAATTGAAAAATATCAGCAAGACTTTCGGTTCGATCAAAGCGAACCAAAACGTCAATCTGACCGTCAACAACGGCGAAATTCTTTCGCTCCTCGGCGAAAACGGAAGCGGAAAAACAACGCTGATGAATATGATCTCGGGAATCTATTTTCCCGATGAAGGCCAGATTTTCATCGACGGAAAGGAAGTTGTTATTCGTTCGCCGAAGGACGCTTTCGATCATAAGATCGGAATGATTCACCAGCATTTCAAGCTCGTTGACCTTTTCACCGCGGCCGAAAACATTGTTCTCGGTCTTAAAGAAGAGGGAAAATACAACATTAAGCAGGTTGCGGCAAGAGTTGCCGAAATCAGCGCAAAATACGGCTTTGACATTGACCCGATGAAGAAAATTTATGAAATGTCCGTTTCCGAAAAGCAGACGGTTGAAATTATTAAGGTTCTTTATCGCGGCGCAAATATTCTCATTCTCGATGAACCGACGGCCGTTCTCACTCCGCAGGAAACGCAAAAACTTTTTGCCGTTCTTCGCCGTATGCGTGACGACGGAAAGGCAATCGTAATCATCACTCACAAGCTTCATGAAGTTCTTTCGCTTTCGGACAGAGTTTCGGTTCTTCGCAAGGGTGAATTCATCGGAACGGTTAAGACGAGCGAAACGAATGAAGACGAGCTTACCGAAATGATGGTCGGAAAAAAGATCAGCCTCAACATTGAAAGAAGCGAACCGGAAAATCCGCAGGACAGGCTTATTGTTAAAAACATCAACTGCCAAAACCGCGAGGGTGTTAAGGTTCTTGACAATATCTCTTTCACCGCAAAGGGCGGCGAAATTCTCGGAATTGCAGGTATCGCCGGAAGCGGTCAGCGTGAACTTCTTGAATCAATCGCAGGACTTCAGCACCTTGACTCGGGCGAAATTATCTATAACAATCCGAAAACGGGAAAAACCGAAAATCTTCGGGACAAGACTCCTCTCCAAATCAGGGAGCTCGGCGTTCGACTTTCCTTCGTTCCGGAAGACAGACTCGGAATGGGACTCGTCGGAAACATGGATATTATCGACAACATGATGCTTCGTTCTTACAGAAAAGGAAAGTCAATGTTCCTTGAACGTAAAAAGCCGAAGTCACTTGCAGAAAAAATCATAAATGACCTCGAAGTTGTCACCCCCGGCGCAACAACGCCCGTAAGAAGACTTTCCGGAGGTAACGTTCAAAAGGTTCTTGTCGGACGTGAAATTGCCGCCGCTCCGACGGTTCTCATGGCGGCTTATCCCGTTCGCGGTCTTGACATTAACTCTTCCTATCTTATATATAATTTGCTCAACGAGCAGAAAAAACGCGGCGTTGCCGTAATTTTTGTCGGTGAAGACCTTGACGTTCTCGTTGAACTTTGCGATCGCATTATGGTCATCGGTTCGGGAAAAGTCACCGGAATCGTTGACGGAAGAACCGCAAACAAAAACGAAATCGGTCTTCTCATGACAAAAGCTCAGGGAGGTGAAGAAAATGAGTAAGAAAAACGAAGCGAAAGTCCGGGAGCCGCTTTTCCACGTTGCAAAACGCAATTCGATGGTTTGGTGGAAAGCCTGGCTCATCAGAGGAGTTGCAATCATTGCGTCGCTCATCGTCTGCGCGCTCATTATCGTCCTTCTGACGAAGCAGAATCCGTTTGAAGTTTATGCTTCAATGTTCAACGGAAGCTTCGGTTCAAAAAGAAAGGTTTGGATCCTTCTTCAGAATATGGCAATTTTGCTTTGCATCTCGCTTGCGGTTACCCCGGCATTCAAAATGCATTTCTGGAACCTCGGCGCCGAAGGTCAGGTTCTCATCGGTGCTCTTGCGAGCGTTGCCTGTATGTTCTATATCGGCGACAGACTTCCGAACGCAGTGCTTATTCTCATCATGTTCTTTGCTTCGCTTTTGGGCGGAATTATTTGGGGCATTATCCCGGCTTACTTCAAAGCGAAGTGGAACACAAACGAAAGCCTTTTCACCCTTATGATGAACTATATTGCAATTCAGCTCGTTTCCTTTTCAATTATGGTTTGGGTTCCGAGCGGATCGAGCGTAATGGGTATCGTCAACGCAAACTCAAAGGCAGGTTGGATTCCCGACCTTTTCGGCCAAAAATATCTTTTCAATATTCTTGTTGTTGTTGCCGTTACCGTTCTCATGTTTGTTTATCTTAAATACAGCAAGCACGGCTATGAGCTCTCCGTTGTCGGAGAAAGCGAGAACACTGCAAGATACATTGGAATTGACGTTAAAAAGGTTATCATCAGAACAATGGTTCTTTCCGGCGCAGTTTGCGGCCTTGCAGGTTTTCTCCTTGTTTCCGGAACGAACCACACGATTTCAAAATCGCTCGCCGGCGGAAACGGATTCACCGCAATCATGGTTTCATGGCTCGCAAAGTTCAACCCGATTCTCATGATTGTCACCTCATTCCTCATTGTTTTTCTTCAGAGAGGCGCAGGAGAAATTGCAACAAACTTCCGTCTTAACGAAAGCGTTGCGGATATTCTCACCGGCGTAATCATTTTCTTCATAATCGGCTGTGAGTTCTTCATCAATTATGAAATCAAGAGCACCCGCTCGAAGAATAAGGAGGTAAAATAAATGCTTGGCACAATTGCTTCTTTTATCAATGCGGCGATTATTCAGGGAATCCCTCTCCTTTTCGGCGCAACGGGTGAAATCATTACCGAAAAAAGCGGAAACCTCAACCTCGGAATTCCCGGAATCATGTATATCGGCGGAATTTCCGGAATTATCGGCGGTTATCTTTATGAACACAACACTGCCGCACCGAACGCTTTTCTTTGCATTCTCATTCCGTTCCTTTCGTCAATCCTCGGTTCGTCTTTGATGGCTCTTATTTACTCGTTCCTCACCGTAACGCTCAAGGCGAATCAGAACGTTACCGGTCTTGCGCTGACAACTTTCGGCGTCGGCGTCGGAAACTTTTTCGGCGGTTCGCTCCTAAGCTTCTTCGGCGAAAGCGGTTCAATCTCGCTCATCAATACCGGCCTTGCTTATAAAACGAAGCTTCCCTTTGCAGACAGTCTCGGCCTTTTCGGAAAGACGTTTTTGTCCTTCGGATTCCTTGCCTATCTTGCAATCATCATTGCATTCGTTTCTTCTTATGTTTTGAGCAAGACGAGAGTCGGACTCAACCTTCGTGCAATCGGCGAAAACCCGGCAACAGCGGATGCGGCCGGAATCAACGTTAACCGTTATAAGTACCTTTCAACGATTATCGGCGGCGCAATTGCCGGATTCGGCGGACTTTACTTCGTAATGGATTACACTGCCGGCGCATGGACGAACGACGGTTTCGGTGACAGAGGATGGCTTGCAATCGCAATCGTTATCTTTGCACTTTGGAAACCGAAGTCGGCGATCCTCAGCTCCTTCCTCTTCGGCGGACTTTACATCATTTGCGTTTATATTCCCGGCCTTTCTTCAAGCGCAAAAGAGCTTATCAAAATGCTCCCGTATCTCATTACGATAATCGTTCTCGTCACGGTCAGCGCAAGAAAGAAAAAGGAACATCAGCCCCCGGCAAGTCTCGGACTTACCTATTTCCGAGAGGAAAGATAACTTCAGAGAAAAACGAGCCGCCACACGTTCTTATGTGTGACGGCTTTTTGATTGGAGAATTCATTTGAACAAACGGCTTAGCGAACCACTTTTATCCTTTTCGGGCGAGAAAAACGGCGAACCCCAAAAAGGTTCGCCGCATATTTTATGAAAGTTTTTGAAGGAGAGCAACCGCTTCATCATAGGTTTTTTCGTCCTTTTTTGAAAAGAGAAAGCGGAAAAGCGAACCCCGTGAGCTTTCCTTCTGTTTATCCCTTTCGGTTTCCTTTTCTTCTTTGGGTTCTTTTGCTTTTTCTTTGTTCTTTTCCTTTTCTTCTTTCAACCGTTCCTTTTCTTCCTTTTCTCTTTCCTTTGCCCGTTCTTTTTCCTCTTCTTCGGCGTTCTTTTCGTCAAAGGCTTTTTTGACCGCCGAGAGGAATTGCTTTTGAGTATAAACGCAAAGGCGTTCGACTTTCAGTTCATATGCAAGTTCCTCAAGCTGCATGACAGCGTCCGCTCCGTATTCAGAAACCATGTTTCGGAATGTTTTCGGCGAAAAGTAAAAAATCTTTCCCGAAAGATAGGAGAAGGCTTTTTTTGCGTCAAGATAGCCCATTCTCATGCGAATTTTTACGTTTTCGCTGTCGAAGTCAAACGAGGCACCGAGGTCGTCGATGTTGTAAGGGCGAATATAAACGACGTTTGAGTTGAGAAAATCAAGGCTGTGGTTCACGCCCTTTATGGTTGAAATGTCAATAACAACAAGGCGGTTATAGCCGTATTTTTTGAGCATTGAAACGGGCGTATTGTCGTAAACTCCGCCGTCGAGGAACTTTTCGCCCTCGGGGCCGATGTTGTTTGCAAGCGGAATATTCGAGGAGGCAAGAAGGTAGTCAATGAGTTGGCCTTCGGGAATGTCGTCAATAAAAAGTTCAAGTCCGGTCATTCCCTGCGACATTTGAACGGTTACAAGGCCGAAGGGGATTTTGCTCGCACGAACCTTGCTTTCGTCGATATACTGTGAAATGAACTCTTTAACCGGCGAAGCGTCAAAGCCGCCGTTTTTGACAAATTCTTTGAAAAGTATTCCCCAGTTTTTGGTGCTGAAAAGGTTCTCCGGGTCGGGGAGAGGCTCGGAAATGTTCACGCCTTTGTCGAGCGAGATGTTGTTCCAAAGCTCGGTTGCGGCTTTGAAGTCATCGGCGGCAATGAGCGCACCGTTGATTGAACCGATTGAAACGCCCGCAATCGCTTCAAAGCGAACTCCGATTTCACGCATTGCTTCCCATGCACCGATTTGATAAGCGCCTTTTCCGCCGCCTCCGGCAAGAACAAGACCGAAAGGTTTCATCAAAAACACTCCTTCTTTATAAAATTTCAAGAAGATAAAATCCGCTTGACAAATACTGAGCGGGTGAGTATAATAAAGATACAAAGAAGGCAACTGTAGTAAGCGGTTCGCCCTCAGATTATGTTATTAAAAAATAACCGCAATCGTTTTTGGAAGCCGAGGCGGTTATTTTTTATTATTCCTGTTATTGTCCGATGCTTTTGAAAGGACGGCTATGTATCCCGTTGCAAAAATAAGGATCAGAGCCATCATTGCAAAATATTCCATCACAACACCCCCTCCGCAAACAGTGGAGGGAAATAATAAAATCGTCCCTCCCGGAAGAAAAGCTTTCGTGAGGTAAACCGCCTACCGTTTTTACAAGTAGCCTTCTTTGCGGAAAAATAGTATCATAATTGCCGCAAATTGTCAATAACAACGCCCTTCCCGATTTTTCGGACAGTGTTGTTTTCAGCACAGCTCGGCAATCACCGAATTTGAAAGAAGAAAGCCTTTTTCCGAAAGGCATATTTTTTTTTCGTCAACGTTTAAAAGCCCGTAGTTTTGAAGCTTTCGAGCTTTCTCGACTTTTTCTTTGGGATAATTTTTGCCGAAACGTTTTTCGTATTCGTCAAAGCGAAGCCCTCTTGAAAGGCGGAGCGCAAGCATTACAAACTCCTCTTCGTCGCCGCCGAAGCCGTCTGAAACCGGGGGCGAATTTTTCAAAAAAGCGTTCAAGTCGCTCTCGTAATAAAAGCGTTTTCCGTCAAGGAAGGAATGAGCCGAAGGGCCGAGCCCGAGATATTCTTCACAGAGCCAGTACTTGTTGTTGTGGCGGCTTTGAAAACCGGGTCGGGCGAAGTTTGAAATTTCGTAATGCTCAAAGCCGTTTTCAAAAAGCGTTTTGCAGACCTGAAAATACATATCGCAGACCTCGTCCTCATCGGGAAGAGGGAGCGCATTTTTTCTTTCAAAAAGGGGAGTGCCTTCTTCAAGCTTCAGCATATATGCGCTGACGTGCTTCGTTTTTGATTCGATGATAAAGGAAAGACTTTCTTCAAGGCTCTCTTTTGTTTGAAACGGAAGGCCGAGCATTAAATCAAGCGAGGTGTTTTCAATGCCGAACTTTTTGCAAAGAGAAAGAGCTGCTTTTACCTGATTGCAGTCCGAATTTCTGCCGATTGCTTTTCGTTCTTTAGTAATTGCGGATTGAACGCCCATTGAAATGCGGTTCACGCCGCCTTTTTTTAAAAAAGAAAACAGTTCTTCGCTTGCGGAAGACGGGTTGACTTCAACCGTGATTTCGCAGTCAGGCGAAAGGGAGAAACTTTCTTTGACCTTTGAAAGTACTTTAAAAAGCCGTTCTCCGCCAAAAACGGACGGTGTTCCGCCGCCGAAATAGACCGAATTGAAGAAGAATTTTTCCTTTTTGACCCAATAATCAATATGCGAAAGAAGCGACGAAAGATATTCGTCCTTCATCGCTTCCGATGCCGCAAAAGAATAAAATGAACAGTAGGAGCATTTTGAAAGGCAGAACGGAATGTGAATATAAAGGCCTTTCACGTCAGTTTTCCTCAAGCTTGAGAACAGCCATGAAAGCTTCCTGAGGAACTTCAACCGTACCGAACTGACGCATACGCTTTTTGCCTTCCTTCTGCTTTTCAAGGAGCTTTTTCTTTCTTGTAATGTCGCCGCCGTAGCATTTTGCAAGAACGTCTTTTCGCATTGCCTTAACGGTTTCTCGGGCAATAACCTTGCTTCCGATTGCAACCTGAATCGGAATTTCAAACATCTGTCTCGGAATGGTTTCCTTGAGGCGCTCCGCAATCCTTCTCGCTCTTGCCATGGCTTTGTCGGAATGGATAATAAAGCTGAGAGCGTCAATCACATCACCGTTGAGAAGAACGTCAACCTTTTGAAGATTTGAGCGGTCGTAACGTGAAATTTCGTAGTCAAACGAGGCGTAGCCCCTTGTTCTTGATTTGAGAACGTCAAAGAAGTCATAGATGATTTCGTTGAGCGGAAGCTCGTAATGGATGTCAACGCGATCCTTCGCAAGATAGGTCATATCTTTGAAAACGCCGCGTCTGTCCTGGCAAAGATCCATGATTGCGCCGACGTAATCCGGCGGAGAATAGATGTGTGCGTTTGTGATAGGCTCCTCGGAAAAGTCAATATCCGCAGGATCGGGATAATGGGTCGGATTGTCAACTTCAACAACGGAACCGTCACGAAGATGGATTTTATAAACAACGCTCGGAACGGTTGTGACGAGATCGAGGTTATACTCTCTTTCAAGTCTTTCCTGAATAATTTCAAGGTGAAGAAGTCCGAGAAAGCCGCAGCGGAAACCGAAACCGAGCGCACCCGATGTTTCCGGTTCATAGGAGAGCGAAGCGTCGTTGAGCTGCAATTTTTCAAGCGCATCACGCAAAGCCTCGTAATCCGCACCGTCAGCCGGATAAACGCCGCAGAAAACCATCGGGTTAACTTTGCGGTAGCCGGGAAGCGGCTCTGTTGCCGGACGTTCGACTTTTGTGACGGTGTCGCCGACTTTTGCGTCACGAACGGTTTTGATTGAAGCGGTGATGTAGCCGACTTCTCCGGCGGAAAGTGTTTCGCACGGTTCCATGCCTGTGGCTCGCATATATCCGACTTCAACAACGTTGAACTGAGCCTGAGTTGCCATCATTTTCATCGTTTCGCCGGCAGAAATAGTTCCTTCCATGACGCGGACATAAACGATAACGCCTTTGTAGTTATCATAAACCGAGTCAAAAATGAGGGCACGAAGGGGAGCGTCATCATTCGCTTTCGGCGCCGGAATGTCTTCAACAATGCGTTCAAGAACGGCTTCAACGTTTTCGCCCGTTTTTGCGGAAACCTTCGGTGCATTTGAGCAGTCAAGGCCGATTACGTCCTCAACTTCAGCCGCAACATGGTCGGGATCTGCTGCGGGAAGGTCGATTTTGTTGATTACCGGAACGAGTTCGAGATTGTGGTCAAGGGCAAGATAGGTGTTTGCAAGCGTTTGCGCTTCAATCCCTTGCGAAGCGTCAACAACCAAAAGTGCGCCTTCGCACGCGGCGAGGGAACGCGAAACTTCGTAGTTAAAGTCAACGTGACCCGGAGTGTCAATGAGGTTGAGTTCATATGTTTTTCCGTCCTTTGCTTTGTAATCAAGCTTGACGGCATGGGATTTAATCGTGATTCCTCTTTCCCTTTCAAGATCCATATCGTCAAGAAGCTGGGCGGTCATGTCCCTTTTTGCAACGGAATCGGTGAGCTCCAAAAGGCGGTCGGCAAGGGTCGATTTTCCGTGGTCGATATGGGCGATGATTGAAAAGTTTCTGATGTTTTCTTTAGGTGTTGCCAAAGTATATCACCTCATAAATATAATCATTTTATTTTACCACAGCGAAGGCGGTTTGGCAAGTTTTTTTCGGCATAAAGAAAGTACGCCCGAAGCATATTTATCAAAAACAAAAGAGGAGTTTTATTTTTGATAAACACGCTCCGGGCGCACAGTGATTCTAAAAAATCAGGCGAAAATTATTCTTTGCCTACGAGCCAGTTGATTGAAACGCCGAGAACGTCGGCGATTGCAACGAGTTCATAGTCGTTAACGCTTCTGATCTGGCCTTCAAGCTTTGAAAGACCCGAAGCGGTGAGCTCAACGCCCTTGATCTGGAGCTGGGTAAGAAGGTCGATCTGCTTCATACCGAGTTCTTTTCTCTTAGCCTCGATTTTTGCGCCAACCATGTTGCGCGTGCCAAGTGCCTGTTTTCTGATTCTCATTAAAATCACACCCCTAAAAATTTTGGTTAATAATTCCATCAAGAATTACTTCCGTAGTTAATGTTATCATATCATTTTCTTTTTGTCAATTAGAGCTGAAATAATATTTCTAATTACACAATCAAATAATCATTCCGAAAAGTAAATTCCATTATATATTTCGACGAAAAACAACAAAAAAATTAAACAATCGGAACTTTTTGTTAACAAAATAATACAAAAAATTGACAATTTTGCGTTACGATTTAAAAAGAAAAATGAGAGGAATTCTTTGATTGGGAAAATATTTTTATTGTATTTCTAGGACACCCTCTTTCGGTAATCGAATCCGCACCTTCGGCAAAAAAGCGGGGGATTGAGCTTTGTTTAGCGTTGCCGGAAAAAGGATTTTTAAAATTAAAATAAGCCTTTTTGCGAAAAACGCTTTAATTTGTAATAATTAAGGAGTATACTAACACAAAATATAACTTCATTATCAGGAGGAAGTATAATGGGTAACACGCTTAAAGAGAGAAATCTCACAATGCTCACCGATTTTTATGAGCTTTCAATGGCGAACGGATATTTTTGCAACGGACTCGGAAACAAAATCACTTGGTTTGACATGTTCTTCCGTCAGGTTCCCGACGACGGCGGCTTTGCGATTATGGCCGGTCTTCGTCAACTCATTGATTACCTTGAAAATCTTCGGTTCACTCAGAAGGACATTGAGTTGCTCAGAAAGAAAGGCTTCAACGAAGATTTTCTTTCTTATCTTTCCTCCTTCAAATTCAGTTGCGACGTTTGGGCAATTCCGGAAGGAACCGTTATTTTTCCGGGTGAACCGATCGTAACGGTCAGAGGACCGGTTATGGAGGCTCAGCTCATTGAAACAATGGTTCTTCTCACAATTAACCATCAAAGCCTCATTGCAACAAAGGCGAACCGCATTAAGCGTGCCGCCGGAAACAGAAAAATCATGGAGTTCGGTTCACGAAGAGCGCAGGGTTATGACGGCGCAATTTACGGAGCGAGAGCTGCGTATATCGGCGGTTGCGACGCAACGGCCTGCACGATTGACGAGCGTGATTACGGAGTAACGGCCGTCGGAACAATGGCTCACAGCTGGGTTCAGCTTTTTGACACCGAACTTGAAGCTTTTTGCGCCTACGCAAGGCAGTATCCGGATAACTGCACTCTCCTTGTCGATACATACAACGTTCTCAAATCCGGCGTTCCGAATGCAATCGAAACTTTTAAAAGGGAAGTCCTTCCGCGCGGCTTCAGACCGCAGGGAATCAGAATCGACTCCGGCGACATCACCTACCTTTCCAAGAAGGCGAGAAAAATGCTTGACGAGGCCGGCTTCCCCGATTGCAAAATTGTTGCGAGCAACTCGCTTGACGAAAACATCATTCGTGATATGCTCATCCAAGGCGCACAGCTTGACTCATTCGGCGTCGGCGAAAGACTTATCACTGCGGCTTCCGCTCCGGTTTTCGGCGGTGTTTATAAAATTGTTGCCGTTGAGGAAGGAGATAAGATTATTCCGAGAATCAAACTTTCCGAGAATGTTTCAAAAATCACAACTCCGTGTGCAAAGAAGGTTTATCGCCTTTATGACAACGAAACCGGAAAGGCTCTTGCCGACGTTGTTACCCTTTTCGACGAGGTGATTGAAAGCGGAAAGCCTTACGAAATTTTTGACCCGACATACACATGGAAACGAAAGGTCCTTGACAATTTCACCGCAAAGGAACTTCACGTCAAAGTTTTTGACCACGGAAAAAAGGTTTATAACAGCCCGGATATTAAGGATATCAAAGCCTACTGCAACGAGCAGGTCAACACACTTTGGGACGAAATCAAGCGCTTTGAAAATCCGCATAAATATTACGTTGACCTTTCTCAGAAGCTTTGGAACGAAAAGAAAAAGCTTCTTGACGAATATTCGGTCAAGGACAGATGAGAACGCTCGAATATACGATTGACGAACGTTTTGATGCTTCAAAGCTTTACAGCTTTCTGAAAGGGTATGTTCACCTTTCATCAAAACTCATACGCTCGCTGAAGCGCATTGAGAACGGACTTCTCGTCAACGGGGAACACGCAAGGACGATTGACCTTCTTCACGAGGGAGACAGGGTCACGATAAATATTCCCGAAGATGAGAAAACCGCCGCTCCCGGTTCGGTGATGCCGGAGATTATCTATGAAGACGACGATGTTTTGGTTGTCAACAAACCGCCGTATATGCCGATTCACGAATCGCACAATCATCAGGGGGACACACTTGCAAACAGCGTTTGCGGCTACCTTTCAAAAAAGGGAAAAAACTGCTCCTTCCGTGCCGTCGGACGGCTCGACAAGGGTACGAGCGGCCTTGTTGTTTGTGCGCTGAACAGCCACGCAGCCTCACGTCTTTCCGGAAACATTGAAAAAACTTACTATGCGCTGGCAACGGGACGCTTTGAAGGAAGCGGAACGATTGACAAGCCGATTTTCCGCCCCGATCCGATGAAAACTTACCGTACCGCCGACGACAGGGGAGACAGAGCCGTCACGCACTGGAAAGCGCTCAAAACCGGAAACGGGCTTTCGCTCCTCAAAATCAATCTTGAAACCGGAAGAACCCATCAAATCAGAGTTCATTTTGCTTTTCTCGGCACACCGCTTTTGGGTGACAGAATGTACGGCGAGGAACGGGAAGATATCACTCATCAGGCTCTCCATTGCGGAGAGGTCACTTTTCTTCAACCCGTGACCGGTGAGAAAATCACCTGCAAAGCTCCTTTGCCGGAGGATATGGAAAAGGCAATGAATGCTTTTGAATTTGAAAAAAGCAAAGAATAAAAGCTCGGTCAACAACATACGCTCCGCAGGACTCGGTCTTGCGGAGCGTATTTATTATGTATTAATAAAGCCAAAGCCGCCGATTTTTATTCGGTCTTCTTCTAAAATTCTTTTTCGAGCTGCTCTTTATTCCTTGAAAAAGACGAAAAAATGTCGAAGAAATGAAAAACGGAGAGTATATTATCTCTGATGAACTGTCGCTCGCTTTTTTTGAAAAGCTCAATTTTTCGGTGAGCGAAGGCTCATTAATCCTTGCTTTTGCAGACAACTGTCTACTTAATAAAAGCTTATAATTCCAACACAAGACGAATTTATGTTGAAAAGCCGTCAAACGATTTGAAATTATTCACAAAATGTTTATATTTTTACACGGAAACCGGTTGATAAATCTTTGAATTCCATGTATACTTTTAGTCAACACGGTGTCGGAATAGAAATTGACTGTGTGATTTTTTGAGAAGAAGTACGGTTGCGCCACGCTTCCGGATTTCCGACTTATTTTAAGGAGAAGAGAATTATGTCAAGAAAGCTGAAAAACCCCCATCCGTTTATTGAAGTACCCGATTTTCACACCGCGCGTGAAATGATTGAATACGGTCACATTAAGGGCGGAGACAGAAAGCAGTATATTTACCCTGAAACGAGAACAAAAGAAAGAACAAAGTCCTTCAACGAGGTTTGGTATGACACCGTCGGTCTCGGTCAGAACCTTTATATGAGAGGCCTTTCCGGAAAAAAGGTTGCAATCCTCAGTGACAACAGCTATTACTGGATTGTTTGCTTTTATTCGATCCTCACCGGAAAATATACGGTGATTCCCCTTGACGCAAAGCTCATGGACAACGATATCATCGACATCATGAGAAGAAGCCATTGCGACGCGATTTATTATTCTGACGAGTTCGCCGGAACGGTTGAAAAGCTGAAAAAGGCCGAAGGCGTTTGCCTCACCGAATACATAAAGATCAGCGATTTTTATGACCTCATCGAAGAAGGCCACGCCGACCTCAAGGCCGGAAACAAGAGCTATCTTGACGAGCCGCCGCTCCCCGAAGACATTGCAACAATCGTTTTTACCTCCGGAACGACCGGAAAGAGCAAGGGCGTTATGCTCAGCCACAAGAACATCATGTCCTCTGCGGTTTCCTCGGCAAGGCTCATTCAGGGCGACCACGCAATCGGCTTCCTTCCGATGAACCATACCTTTGCATGGGCGAGTGCACTCTTCCTTATCAACGTTTTCACCGGCTGGGGATATATCTGCCGCAGTCTTAAGGATATTCCGCAGGACATGAAGAAGTATCATCCGCAAAACATCGCAGGCGTTCCGCTTCTTATTGAAACAATTTATAAAACCGTTTGGCGCACGGCCGAAAAGAACGGACAGGCCGACAAGCTTCGCAAGGGCATCAAGCTCAGCAACTTCCTTCGCAAGTTCGGAATCGACGTCAGAAGAAAGCTCTTCAAGCAGGTTATTGACGGCCTCGGCGGAGAACTTGAGTATATCGTAATCGGCGGCGCATATCTCGACCCGGTTTACGAAAAAGGACTCAGCGACCTCGGAATTGAAGTTTTCAACGGATACGGAACAACCGAATGCTCGCCGGGAATCACTATCTCGACATACGAAAACTATAAATTCGGTTCATGTGGAAAGCCAATGGGCTGCGAAATCAAAATCAAGAACCCCGATGAGGACGGAATCGGAGAAATTTGCGTAAAGGGCGACAACGTCATGGTCGGTTACTTTGAAGACCCCGAAGCCACGGCTTCCGTTATGGACGGAGATTGGTTCATGACCGGTGACTACGGCTATATTGACGACGAAGGCTTCCTTTTCTACGTCGGAAGAAAGAAGAATCTTATTGTTCTTTCAAACGGAAAGAACGTTGCTCCGGAGGAGCTTGAAGATCAGCTCACAAGACTTGATTACGTCAAGGAGGTTGTTGTTTCGGAAGAAGACGGCTTCATCACGGGAGAGTTCTATCTTGACGAAACCGTTTGCCCCGATGCAAAAGAAAAAATCAAGGAAGACGTTAAAAAATATAACGACACCCTTCCGTCATACAAGAGAATTCTCAAAATCAAAACGAGAGACACCGAGTTCCCAAAGACTACAAGTCTTAAAATAAAAAGAAAGTATAAGGATGATATTAAAGTATGAGTGAGTCGATAAAAACCGTCAGAGAACTTATTGATTACGCCGCAGACAAATACGGTGAAAAAGAATTTTGCCGTTACATCCGTGACGGAGAAGTTAAAAGAAAAACATACAATGAATTCAGAGAGGACTGCCTTTCGGTTTGCAGATATATCCGTTCGGTAAAAAAAGATCGTATTCACATTGCCTTCATCGGAAGCACGAATTACGAATACGTTGCCTGCCTCACCGGAATGATTTTCAGCGGAAACGTTGTTGTTCCCTTTGCTCCGGACATTTCGGTTGAAGAGGCCACAGACCTTTTTGACGACGCAGACATCGAAATCCTCTTCTGCGAGGACGCCTTTTCGGAAAGAGCCGGGGAAGTTCAAAAGCGCTATCCCGGCCTGAAGGAAATCATCTCGCTCGGAAACGCCGAATGGTTCGATGAAATTTTTGAAAAGTATAATTCAAGCTCTCGCTACAGCGCCCTTTCAAACGTTACAGAATATCCCGACCATTGCTCCCTTATCATTTATACTTCCGGAACCACCGGAAGAAGAAAGGGCGTAATGCTTTCAAACCATAATCTTGCGGCGAACAGCTGTTACAACGAATACAGCATGGAATCGACCGACGTGAGCTTCTCCGTCCTTCCGATGCATCACGTTTTCTGCTACGCCTGCGATGTTCTTAAAACGATTTATGACGGCGGAGCGCTTTGCCTTAACGGAGAGCTTAAAAACCTTTATAAAAACTTCCTTATTTTTGAACCGACAATCATGAGAATCGTTCCCGCTCTTTGCAAGTCGATTCTCACAAGAATCAAGATTACCGAAAAGCAGAACCCTTCGCTTTCACCCCGTGAGGCGGCCGAAAGGGTTGTCGGAAAGAACTTCAAAAGGATGATTGCCGGCTCGGCTTTCCTCTCCTCCTCAATAATCGACAGCTTTGAAAAATACGGAATCACCGCAAGACAGGGTTACGGCATGAGCGAATGCAGCCCGAGAATTTCAACTTCGGATTTTTCGGATGTCAATAAGTATTCAAACGGAAAGGTTCTTTCCGTCAATGAAGTCCGTATTGTTGACAACGAGATTCAGGTCAGAGGACCGTCGGTCATGCTCGGTTATTACAAGCGTCCGGATGAAACCGCTGCGGCATTCACCGAAGACGGCTTCCTTCACACCGGCGACCTCGGATATCTTAAGGGTGACCACATTTTCCTCACCGGAAGAAAGAAGAATCTTATTATCCTTTCAAACGGCGAAAATGTTTCTCCGGAGGAGATTGAAAACCGCTTCCTTGACGACGGAATAATCAAGGAGATTGTTGTTGTCGGCGAAAACGACAAGTTTGTTGCCGAAATTTTCCCGGACCTTCAGTTTGCCGAAGCACACGGAATCACCGATATCAAAGGCGATATTGAAAAGATTGTTGACAGAGTTAATATCAACTCTCCGACGGACAGACAGATTGACTCTTTCCGTCTCAGAGAAAAGCCGTTTGAGCGCACCTCAAGCGGAAAAATCAAAAGAACCGAATTTTATTTCAAAAAATAATTTTTATTTTATATTACTAAATAATTTACGGAGGTATAAAAATGTTTGAAAGAACTTTGCCTTCTGGCGAAAAAGTTAATGCTTATCCGATCACAACGCCGCAGCAGTTCATGCTTTTTATGTCAATGCAGTACGGTGTGGGCTATCCGATCAACAACATCGGTTCGGGCTATTACTGGAAGGGCGAAATGGACTTTGACCTCATGAAAGAGTCGATTGAAGAAGCAATTTCACGCTGCGACACAATGCGCCTTCGCTTTATGCCGGACGAGCAGTACAAGGTTATGCAGTATATTACGCCGAAAAGCGAAATGGAGATTGAAACCTGGGATTACAGCGACATGACTCTCGAAGAAGCGCATGAAAAACTTCTTGCTTTTTCACGCGGACCGATTCCGATGTATTATTGCGAAATTCACACAATCAAACTCATGAAGCTCGCCGAAGGCTACAACGGAATTTTCATGAAGCTTAATCACCTTGCAATGGACGCTTTTTCTGTCAAGGTCTTTTTGCGGGACATCATGGAAATTTATCTTCACAAGCTCAAAGGCACACCTTATCCGAAACCAATGCGTCCTTATGAAAAGGCTCTCATCGGTGAGTTCGCTTATCTCAAGAGCGAACAGTATGAAATAGATAAGAAATATTGGGAAGAATCGCTTTCAAAGGCGAGCGAACCGATTTTCACCGACTATATGCTTGAAAGCAGACTCAAGGAACAGCGCAAGGAGCATCCGACTCATCGCTTTGCGGATATCCACACCGGTTCGCCGGCCGCAAAGGCAAAGATTTTTGACATGAGCGAAGAGGAAACGAATGCGCTTTTAAAAATGTGCGAAGAAAACGATATGTCGCTTTGTGCCACACTTTCAATGGGCGTAAGAACAGCCCTTTCCGTTTTCAACGACAACGAGGAGGACGTTTCCTTCAAGATGATTGTTGACAGACGAGGAAACCTTCTTGAAAAGAAGTCGGGCGGAATCAGAATCAACTTCTTCCCGATGCGCAGCATCGTTACCCCGGACATGACCGCATTCGATGCTATACGTGAGATTATGAACGTTCAAAACGAAATCTACAGCCATTGCTCGCTCAGCTTTGCCGAAATGCTTGTGGAACGCCATAAGTCAATGCCGGCCGACGCAAAGCCGGACTCAACCTATGACAGCATGGGCTTCTCATATCAGCCGCTCATGATTGTTCCGAACGTTGACGAAGAAACGGCAAGAAGCGCAAAGGGTGTTTGGTATAACAACGGCGCTTCGATGATTCCGCTTTATCTCACCGCAAGGCACAGAGCAAACGACGGCGGACTCGAATTCATTTTTGAATATCGTCTTACTCCCAATCCTGAACACGACCTTGACGTTTTCTTTGAAACAATGAGAAAATCGCTGAATATTATTGCGAAGAATCCGAAAATAAAAGTCGGAGATCTTCTTAAAGAATGTGCTGTTGAAAAGTGAGGAATAATAATGGAAAAGCTTATCAGTATAATTGAAAACTACGTTGAATATGACGGTGAAATTACCCGTGACCTTCGCTTCAAAGGCGACCTTGGACTTTCGTCTTTTGACACGGTCTGCATGGTTGAGGAAATGAAAAACGAGTTTGGAAAAAAAGTCGAACCTTCCGATTTTATCAAGTATAAGACGGTCGGCGAAATGGCTGACTTCCTTGAAGCGTAAGGGTTTTTTCGATAAAACCGGTTTTGCGCCGGAATCTTTTGAAGAAGGCGCGTTTATCCGGATTTATAAATCTCTCTTCTCAAAAACAACAGCGGACATTGCTTTGCAATGTCCGCTGTTGTTTTATGCGTTAATTTGGTTTTTAGTCTTTCGTTTCCTCTTTCGGAAGAACGAGGGGAAGGTTCATTGCCGTGAGCTTTTTTACGGACGAAACGCCGACAATCAGAAAAACAAGCAGGAACGCATGAAAAACGATGTCGATAACGTTCTCTTTTACGAATGGGGCAAAGTAGCCGGAAAAATCAATCGCAAGGAGAAAAACGGTGTCCGCAAGATAAAGAATGAGAGTAAACCAAAGCTTTTTCGGATCCTTTTGACCGAGGATAATGCCGAGGATATAAAGTCCTATGTATACCGCCGTGCCGGCAATTGCGGCCACGGCAGGTATTGAACCCCGGAAATTTTCCGAAAACGACGCGGCTTTTAGAAGGAACTCGGTAACCGAAGTGCAAAAATAAAAATCGAACTCTTTCGTAATAAGCCAGCGAATAATATAAACAAGCGACAGAACGAGCGCCATTGCGGCAACGCCCTGAGCCGATTTAATGTCAGTGCGATATCTTTTTTCAAGCTGCTTGCTGTCCATATGTTTCATCGGAATAGGTCACCTCTTGCATTTCAACTTTTTCTTTGTCATAAAGCGAAACGTATTTGTTCTGGTAATAGTTTTCTGCGTGGCAGTCGAATGTTCCGTCCGGAGAAATTTCGATGACTGTGCAACCGCGCTGTGCGCCAAGTTTATAGATTCCGGGATATGCAAGGTAGTCAACGCTCATTCCGTATGTGAAGCGGATGCCCTTATATATGAGCGAGAAGTTGTTTTTATGGTCGTGGCCGACAAAAATGCCCTTTGTTGAACCGAGCTCTTCCATTGTTTCAAAAAGGTTGTCGTCGTGCATTCCGCAGTAAACAACGTTGCCCGTTTCACCTGCAACACCATAGATATACTTGACGTTTTCCGTGTCTTTATATCCGTTGTTTGCGTATTCATACCATGCGTCTCTCTGTTCTGTGAGCGGAATGTGAAAAAAGGCAAGCGATTTTACGTCGGACTTCTTTTTGATTCCCTCTTTTTTGTAAAGAGCGTCGTTCTTTGCGTTGACTGCTTTAACGTTGTTTTTGTACCATTCGATCTGGTTTTCGTGAATATTGTCATACTTCCACATGATTCCGAGGAAGTCACCGTCGGTATAGGAGTGGCTGTCGAAAACATAAAGCGACTGTGTGATTTCGCCTTTTGTGTTTTTGACGTTGATGAGCTGGTTGCATGAACCGTCAACATCTTCGGGTCCGCTTGTGAAAATGCAGTACTTAAAGCCGCTGTTTTCATAAAAATCGGCAATTTGTTCGCGTGAATAGTAGCTGTAAAGTTCGGTGTCGTGGTTTCCGAAAGCAACGGTCCAGTAAACGCCGAGCTGTTCCATGAGCGAAGCGAAAATCTTTGCCGAAGCCTTGTTATTGAATGTGCCGGCCTGGAATGGAACGGGATATGCCATGTCGCCTGTAACAACAACGAGGTCGGGCTTTTCCGCCGTTACCATTGCGGCAACCGCATTGAGCGCCATTGCGTCCTTTTTAAGGCTCATCCAGCCGCCGCCGATGTGAACGTCGGTAAGTTGAAGAACTTTAAAATCTCTGTCGGTTGTGAACGTCCAGTTTCCGTCCTCGTCTTTTTCGGGGACGATGGTATCGTCTTTTTTGACCTGTTCAAACGACTGGGCCTTTTGTGTGTTGGCTTTGTCGCCGACAACGCTGACAACGGTCGTGATTCCGATGAAGGCAACAAGGACGCAAAGGAAGACGCAAAGAATCTTGAGAATAATTTTTCCGGCCTTACCCTTCTTTTTTGTTTTTTCTTTCGTACTCATTGTGATTCTCCTTTGTTTTGATTTATTGTGAATATTAAATTGATTCCTGTTTTTTCTTTGCAAAGCTTTTGAAGGCTTGATTCGTCTTTTTCCGGCACGGCGGAAAGAAGAACAACGGCATATTCTTTTTCGCCCTCTTCAATTGAAAAAACGGTTTTTCCCGGCGTGATGTTTTCTTCTTCAAGGAAAGCAAAAAATTTTTCACGCTTTTCCGTTTTTATGAGTCCTAAGACGCCGCAGATTGCTTCTTTCAGCATTTTTATTGCGCCGACGGTGATGAAAATGCTTATTGCAAGTCCGAAAACAGCGTCAATCGCAAATTCCGTATATCTTGTCAGTGTGAACGAAACAAGGGTTGTCAGTGTGATGAAAAAGTCGAGCATACTGTCGGTTTTCATGACTTTGATTACGGAGGAGTCGCTTTTCTTTTCCTGAACACCGTAAAAAACAAAAAGCAAAAGCTTTCCGATTGCGGTCACGGCAATCATAACGGCGAACTTCACCGAAAACCAAATCGGGGTCGGATACATGAACCTTTCGAGCGATGAATAAGCAAAACTCAGTCCGACAAAGGCCACCGCAAGCGAAAGAAGAAGAGACAAAAGCCGCTCAACTCTTCCGACAACAAACGAAAGGCCGCTTTTGATGAATTTTATCGAAACGAGCATACACACTGCGCTGAGAAGGCAGGAAAGACAGTCGGCAAGGTTGTTGACTGCGTCCGACCAAATGCTGATGCTGTTTGAGGAGAGACTGACATACAGTTTCATAAAAAAGAGTATGAGATTGACACTTGTTCCGACGAAACAGCAAAACGAAACGTGTTTTTCTCTGTTTATGATTTTTTCACCTCCGTCACCACTTGTACTTTGTGAGCTGTCCCTCATTTTTGAGTTCGGGATAACCCCACTGGCGAAGAACCTCAAAAACACCGACGGCAACCGTGTTTGAAAGATTGAGGCTGCGGGCCTCCTCCCTCATCGGAAGGCGAAGGCAGGTTTTTTCGTTTTCTTTGAGAAGTTCTTCCGGAAGTCCGGCGTCCTCCCGTCCGAAAACGAGATAGCTGTTTTCGGGATAGGTGACGTCGGAGTAAATGCGGCGGCCTTTTGTTGTGAAGTAAAAAAAGTTTCCGCCCTTATTTTTTTCAAAAAAATCTTCAAGATCTTCGTAATAAGTTATATCAAGCAGATGCCAGTAATCAAGGCCGGCACGTTTGAGCTTTTTGTCGTCAACATGAAAGCCCATCGGTTCAACAAGGTGGAGCCTTGCACCGGTTGCGGCGCAGGTTCGGGCAATGTTTCCGGTGTTCTGCGGAATCTGCGGTTCAACGAGAACAATGTTGAGC
>CAKTFN010000001.1 GCA_934561055.1 uncultured Eubacteriales bacterium | reverse complement strand
TGTTTCAAGAGATATGCAGACACGAGATGTTAGGAGATTTTTCAGCGGATAAATATTTGAATTTAGAAAACTTACAAAAATCATCTTGACAAACTCGTTCCCGAGGGAACAGGCTATCGTTCCAAAACACGTTTTGCCAAGTTCTATAACCTGCCGGAGCTTATGATGATGTTTAGGCAGGTCGCGGACATACAAACCGCGGATATGTTAAATTTGCCTGTGCCGAAAGCAAACTACCACAACATCGCTGTCAAGCCTACGGAAATCCAAAAGGATCTTGTGGCTTCTTTATCGGAACGAGCCGAAAAAGTACGCAACAAGATGGTGGATTCAAGCGTTGACAATATGCTTCTCATCACGAACGACGGAAGAAAATTAGCTCTTGACCAAAGACTTTCAAACGAACTTTTACCTGACGATCCAAACAGCAAGGTGTCAGTCTGTGCGAACAATGCGTATGAGATATGGAAGAAGACCACACCGCAAAAATCGACGCAGTTAATTTTTTGCGATTTGTCCACGCCGAACACAGGCAAGTTTAATGTATATGACGATATGAAGAAAAAGCTCATAGTGAAAGGCGTACCCGAAAACGAAATAGCCTTTATCCATAATGCAGACAGTGAAGCAAAGAAAAAGGAACTCTTCGCCAAAGTCCGTTCCGGTCAGATTCGTATTCTCATAGGCAGTACAGCTAAAATGGGTGCCGGTACTAATGTTCAGCAGAAACTTATCGCCATTCATCATACAGACTGTCCGTGGCGGCCTGCGGATCTTCAACAGCGTGAGGGAAGAATTATACGTCAGGGTAACGAAAATCCCGAAGTTGAGATTTACAGTTATGTTACAGAGGAAACCTTTGACGCATATTTATATCAATTAGTTGAAAACAAGCAAAAATTTATCGGTCAAATCATGACAAGCAAATCGCCTGTTCGGTCAGCAGAGGATGTTGACGAACAGGCGTTATCATATGCAGAAATAAAGGCACTGGCGACAGGAAATCCTTACATCAAAGAGAAGATGGATTTAGATGTTGCGGTGTCAAAGCTGAAGCTTTTAAAACAAAATCATCTCAGTCAGCAGTATGCGCTTGAGGACAAGCTGATTAAGTTTTACCCGCAGGAGATACGCAGGCTTGAAGCTGCAATTGAAAAGGCAAAGACCGACATACAGACTGCAAAGAACAAACCCCTCCCGAATGAAGACGGATTTTCGTCTATGACGATTCAAGGTTTAACTTTTACAGAAAAGAAAGGAGCAGGCTCTGCCATACTTGCCGAGTGCAAGGTAATGACTTCACCTGATCCTAAAGTAATCGGCAGTTACCGTGGATTTGATATGGAACTTTCTTTTAATTCTTTTGAGAAGCAATATGTATTAACTTTAGTCGGAGGACTTAAATATCCCGTTCCTCTCGGTACTGACGCCATCGGTAACATTACTCGAATTGACAACCGCATAGCGGACATCCCGAATGTCTTATCCGATGCAGAAGCACGACTTGAGAACACCAATTTGCAGCAGAAAAATGCCAAAAAGCAGGCGGAGAAACCCTTTCCGCAGGAGGAAGAACTGAAAGAAAAATCTCAAAGGCTTGCAGAGGTCAATGCTCTTCTTGATATGGATCGTAGGGATAGTGAGATTGTGGAGGGTGAGCCTGATAGAGCAGATGGTATTTCGGATAGGGTTAAAACTGGTGTTGTGAGATAGGTTCAGCGGCATTGATTTGTATCAATGCCGCTGAAAAATATAAATGGTATTTATTGGTTTTAACACAAAAATTGGCTTGGTAATTTCAGTGGCTTTATCTGATATCTGCTGTTTTTTAGTGTCGAATCTGTATGGATTTTTTCACAACATGATGATTTTAAATCAATTTCAAATCTTTAATTTTATCTTGTAATTCTTCCGTATCATTTTTTAGATGTGATTTTTCAACGCTTGTTTCTGCACTCGAACAACTGCTTAAATCACTACTTTGTTCTTCCATACATTCATAAAACAATTTCTCTAAAATAGATACCAAAGTGGTAAATTCATATTTTGATATAAAATAACCTTTAGTGTTTATTGATAGTGAATCTCGAAATACAGAGTTGGCAGTCTTTTTTTGAATAACATTGTTTGAACAAAAAACTGTATGCAATTTATTAATGCAGTTAGTTATGTCATCAGAATAAAGCATTGCAAAAGAAATTTTGGAGAAGCCATTATTTATCACAAACGAAATATTTTGAACTGTATGCTTGGTCTCATTAAATGTTTCTATTATTTCTTTTGTATTGTAAGTTGGTTTGCGTTTCCGGGTTATAGATCTAAATTTATATATGAGTCGTGGAATAATAATTGAAAGCAGAAACCAAATAGCAAAAAATAAGAATAATATGATTGTTATTTTAGCAATGATGTTAAACTTGTTTACTTCGACAAAAGTTTCTATCCCATTAACAATATGCTTTTCATAATATGATGTGGATATTTCGCTATATATCAATTCTGTAAGCATTCCAGAAGGAATTGCAATTGCGGCTTCAAGTATTTTGTTTTCTTTTTTCAAATTAGACACCTCCGACTATAGTATATAATGTTTAAAATAACTACTATATTACCCAAAATAGCAATACTATTGCTATTTTGGGTATAAATATGGTAGTTATTCGTCGTAGTCGCAGTTATGTCTTTTTGGTATGGCAGGAAAACTGTTTTTGTCTGCGGGCTTTAAATCGGGACGTGATATCTCGTTTGATACTACGTTAAAGCACTGAAGAAGAAAATAGGCAATGGGATCTTTTGGATGGTGTAGTATATAGTCTTCTACGACAGAATTAACTGCATTTATACAGTTTTTAAGGTTATCAAAGTTATAATTTGGAATAGTTTTTACAGCTTTAAAGATAATATGAAAAATAACAAAGGCGTATCCGGTTATTTTTCCATCCTTTTCCTGAAAAGCTCTTACTAAACTTTTGATTTGTCTCTTTGAGACGTATCTACCTAATGATTCTGTTGAATATACGTCTTCAAAATTCCTTATAAAATCATTTGCTTCTTCAATTATGAGGTCTTTAATACGCCCCATAAAATACTTTTTTTGCAAACTGTCTTGTGAAACATTTTCCTCAAAAAGATTCAGACCATTTCGAGTTATTACTCTGCAATCGGCAAAATCTTCCAACAATTTATCTATATCACAATCAGGAAAATTCAAAAAATACTCCTTTGAGAGATACAGATAAATTCTACTGAAAATTCCAAGCATAAATATTTCCTCCTTAATGCAATTTTTGCACGTCCCTCTCGAAAACGATTATTTGCTATCTAATGTGATTAAATTTTATCTACAATTCGACTTTATGTCAAGGGCTTTGCAGCAAAAATTTCATTTTCGTCAGATTGCAACATTGCGGTTCACGAGATTTGTTAAATATTAACGATAAAATCGTTTAAGCCATTGAGTATATGAAAGGAGTTGACATTTCTTCTGATTTAAGCTAATATAATCAAAAAAGACAACAGGAGCTATACAATGAAAGAGGACAACAAAAAATTTATTGATCCAAATCAATTTAAAGAGAGAATACTAAAGGTTATGAAATTAAAGGATATAACTATGGATGATCTACATAGTATTTTAAATAATGAAATTAAATATGAGATATCTAAGAATAATATAAGTATTTATATCCAAAGATCTCCGAATACTAATTTCTTGATTGCTCTTTGTAAAGCTTTAGGGGTATCATCGGATTATTTGCTTGGTCTTAGTGATGAGAATGTACTAAATTCGGGACTTGATTATAAGTATAGAGAAAAAAGATATAGTAAATATGAGTATGATGATTATTTCTTTTATTTTTATCCTACGGTATCAAACACACCTACAAAGGTTAGTGTTGCAAAGTTTTCTATAAGATATGATGGATCCTATAAAGCTGAACTGAAAATACAAACAGATGAAAAAGAGCAAAAAAGATATGTTGGCGAATTTGTTCTTTCGAAAAATTATGACGTTGGATACATTAACCTTGTTGGTGTGAATATAGGTGAAATTGTAAACTTATCGTTTCATGATCCAAATATTAATGGAGACGTTATAAAAACAGAAATACTGGTAGGGGCTATGCTTTCTGTTTCGAGTGGCGATTTTAAAAGAGCCCCAGTCATGTCAAGATTCATTCTTTCTCGTCATGAAATAGCTGATGAATATATGGATGCAATAAGAGCAAATTTGACTTTGAATAACAAATATATTGAAATCGATGAGGAATGTTTTCAAGAGGCATTTAATAATATAAATTTAGATGCTTTCTTAAAGGCGAAAATAATGTCAAGATTAACTAGTGCATTTCAAGGAAACCATTCTTTTAAATTTGAAGATGCGATCAATAACATGGATTTAGATGAATTATTAAAAGCAAAAATAATATCTGATTTATCAATTAATTTCCGCGGTAATACTTACTTTAGATTTGAAGAAGCCTTTATTCTGAATACTGTAACAAAAGATTTCAAATTATCATTTGAGCAATCAATGACCATTTTAAATGCTTTGCGAATAAAATCAATGTCAGATGCAAACTGTAAAATCAACCATAAAATTGATACAATGCTTTATGATTTTTTGAAGTTGAACGATTGATTTGTAATGGAATACCGTATATGTACAATTTTAAAAATCAGTTTCACATTGCAATGCCAGATGCAGAAGGGTGGAACAAAATTATAAAATGCAAGGTAATTGTTATGAACAATATTGACAATATGTATATTGCCTATGGTCAAGAAATGAAACAATAATTATGGGATTACATTATTATAAATTAGGTATGATGGGTTGAAAATGAGCTTTGGAATTTTTTAGAGAACCCATTATTCAAACAACAAAAAACTGGTCGTACGACACAAAAAAGCAGATATATTCAAACTGACGGTTCATTAGAACTGTCAGTTTTTCATTTTTAGGTATAAGTTGTTGCTTTAAAAACGATGTCTTTTTAACCATGTTTTCAAGTTGAAATACCTTAATGAGATATAGTATCAGCTTTTCTTTGAAACCTTACAGTGCTAATAACCTTGAAAATGCACCCAGTGTTTAACCGCTTTGACTGTTTTTCAAATGCAACCCCGAATAAGAATTCCAATTTCAAAATCAAGTAAGGAGTTCAAAACTATATGACAGTTTTTCTGGGTAAAGGCAACAAACGTACCTTTAACTAACATTGTAAATAATGCGGGAATGATTAAAAGTAAAGAAGTATATTGTCTTGAGTTCGTAAAGAGGAGGGAACATTTATGGCACATAGGCGAGTAAAAGCAAAATAAATAGTTTTGTTTTGCTATCTCTAAACAGACAAATGGACTTGTATGAATATCTTCAAAGGATTACACCGCTAAATATCATAACTTTTTAAATATATCGAACGGAATGAGAACGTGGAGTGATAGCAATCTACGAAAAGAGCACTCCCTCATGAAAGTTTGCGGAATGACATTCATTGAAACAGTTTCGCATATTGAAATGACAAAAGCGTTTTGCAAAAATAATGCGCAAAACTAAAACCGATTACAAAAAGAAGCTCCGTACCTATGCCGAAAACAGAAAACGTTTATTTTTGTCACACATAAAAATTGCCATATAAAAATCACAGAAAGGAGGTTTAAAGATGAAAAAGTACAACGTAACCATTACAGAAACGCTCAAAAAGACAGTCGAAATCGAAGCAGAAAGTCAGGAAGAAGCCGAACAAAAAATAGCCGATGATTGGTACAAGGGCGAGCATATTCTCGATGCAGATAACTTCACAGAAGTCAACTTTGAAGCCGAAGAAAAAGCGCCGGAAAAGATGAGAATTGTTTTGCTTGAACCCAATAAAATGGCAAGAGCGGCCGAGATCGGAACAGAACTTGAGGATTTACAAAAGGTGGTTGGTGGTTTAATCGAACCCGCATATTATCTTGATGATCCGAACTGTTGTCTTGTCGTCAATGAAGAAGGTAAGATGAACGGAATGCCGCTCAATCGAGCCATATATGATAAGGATGGAAAGATGATTGACATCATTGCCGGGACAGCTTTTATCTGCGACTGCTCAACAGATCGATTTAAAAGTTTGAGAGACGAACAAATCGAAAAGTACAAAGAACAATTCAGATTACCCGAAAAGTTTTTCAAATCCGGCGATGAGATTAAAGCTGTACCCTATCAGCCTAAACACAAAAATCAGGAAAGATAACGGAGGAATGTCTATGAAAATATTTAATGCCCATTCAGTAGAAACGAGAAAAACTGACTTTATGGTTGTGGCAAGAACCAAGCAGGAAGCGGCAAAGAGAGTCGCGAATGTTCTTGATACACACGACCTTATTGACAATATGAATGTAGAAAGATCGGTTGCATTTCAGCTTTCTGAAAATGAAGACAGTTGTCCTTATGACGATGAAGAAGAGTGCCTTTTTGATGAATTGTACTGACAGAATATTTCTGTCTTTAGTCTTAGCAAGCACTGAATTTGAACGGTCAAATTCGCTTATTAGGGATTTATCACCCCTAAAACCCTGATGAGAGGATTGGTGTAATGAGAAAAAGACCCATTCGTGTGGAAGTGTATCTTAATGAAAAAGAACATCAAGACCTTTGCGATTTGTGTAAAGAAACCAATTTGAATAAAACCACTTTAATTCGCTATCTTATACAAGGCTGTGTTCCCGTTCAAGCACCTCCTGCCGAGTACTATAAACTAATTCGTGAAATTCGTGCTGTTGGAAACAGCCTTAATCAGACTCTTGTAATCGTAAAGTCAAACGGTATTTTGAATGTACCTGATTTGAGACAGGAAATACTTGATTTAAGAGAAATCGAAAAAGAACTTCACAGAACTTTTCAGATGAAAAAGTATGGCAGCGGTTAAAATATGGAAGGTCACTGCAAGACTTGACAAAGTTATCAGCTATGTTTCTAATGTCGAGAAAACAGAAAACAAAGATTATGAGAAAACCGATTTGAAATCACTTCATGATGTGCTTGATTATACAGTTAATCCGAGCAAAACAGATGGAAAATATTTTGTCTCAGGCATAAACTGTCAGCCTGAGTTTGCTTTGGAACAGATGATTGAAACCAAGGAGACTTTTAAAAAGACAGGCGGTATTTTAGCTTTTCATGCATATCAGTCCTTTGCTCCAAATGAGGTAACACCTTTGACAGCTCACGATATAGGGAAGAAATTTGCAAAGAAAATGTGGGGAGATAGGTTTGAGGTTGTTGTTTCAACCCATGTAAACTCTCACTGTGTCCATAACCATTTCCTGCTAAACTCGGTATCATTTATTGACGGTAAAAAGTATTACGACAACAAAAAGAATTACGCTAAAATGAGGGCTCTTTCCGATGAACTTTGCAGAGAGCGCGGTTTATATGTGATTGAAAATTCCAAACAAGGCAGGACAAAAAGCTATGGTGAATATGAAGCTGAAAAGAACGGTGAACTTACAAAAAACAGTATCATAAAACAGGACATTGACGAATGTATAAAACTCGCAATGACTGAAAAAGACTTCTATTACCGAATGAAAAGGCGAGGGTATACCTTTAACTTTAACCGCAAATATGCGACTATATCTCATGCAAAATTCGATAAACCGAGACGGCTCAAAACTCTCGGTGATGATTACACCCCCGAAAGTATTGCAAAAAGAATCGTTGCCGCATGGCGAAATGAAGAAGTAGATATTCCGAACCAGGAATACCCTGCATATGAGATATGGGGACAGTCAATACCGAGAGATTACCGCACTATGTATATTCAATTCGTAACCGTTGTTTCTGTTGTTAAGAGTAGACCGAATTCTAACAGAAACTTATATAAATTACTCGGTGATGAGATAAGAAAGCTCGACAGGCTAATCGAACAGCAGAATTTTTTATGCAGCAATGATATTGATACTTCTGAACAACTTCGCGAGTACAAAGACAGATGTAAAGCTGAAATTTCAGAACTGACAGAAGCAAGAAACAAACTCAGAAGTATGCTCAAAACCGCCGAACGCAAAGGCGATACAAACGAAACAACTGAACTCAAAGATGATATATCCAATCTCTCCGCAAGGCTTAAAGAACTTCGGAGAGATATTTTAGTTTGTGACAGGATCGAAGAGCAGCAACCGAAAATTGAAGATAAAATCAATAAGGCAAATGAATCCAATATGAAGGAGGTGAAAAGAGATGAACAATTCAGGAGACGCCGCTGAACAGGTTGTCAGAATGGGTCTGGAGGGAGTGCAGGCTGCTACAAAGATAACCGGTGAAGGTGCAGAAAGGCTCGCGAAAATTATTGTACTTGCACTGAAAGACACAAGTAAAAGCAAAGGCAAAGCCTCACTTTCAAAACTGCTTAAATCAAATAAACCGATTAAGGTGTTTGAAATCAAAGACGGAGATTTGAAAAAATTTTGTCAGGCCGCCAAGAAGTACGGTGTGCTTTATCATGTGCTTAAAGATAAGGGGGCGAAAGACGGTAAGTGCGATATTATGGTTCGTGCAGAGGATGCGTCTAAGGTGAACCGCATATTTGAACGTTTTAAATTGGGAACGGTCGATAAAGCGACTATTCGCAAAGCTGCTCAAAAATCACAGCAGCCGAAAGAACAGGAAAAGATTGCGGAGGATAAATTTATTGACGAGCTTTTCGGAGAGGCAAAACAAAAAGATGAACCGTTTAATAAAAACCCTTCTGCGGCAAAGACGGAAAGCTCCCGTCCGTCCGAGCCTATTTCAGGGATGCGAAACGACCGTCGAAAGTTACAGAATTTTGATGAGCCGAGCAACCGACCGTCAGTCAAGGTTGAGCTTGAGAAGATAAGAGAAGAACAGTATAAATCAAAAGTCTGGACGACAAAAGCACCAACGAAAACAAATAAAAGAAAGAAGGGGATGAAAGAGTATGGCAGGACTTGATGGCGTTTTAAATCCAGAAGAAAAGCCGACAGAAGATGTTGACAGCTTACTTTTGAAAATTATCGACGCAACGTATCTTAAAGAAAAGAGGCATGCTTCATATGAGGCAAGATAAGTTTTCAAAGACGAATATCATACTTTATGCTTTAGGGATAGTTCCTGTCATTTGGCTCTCTTTGCTTATTGCGCCGTATACACCAGACGGTATTGTCGGTATCGTAAAAAACTTTTCTGCGATAATGGACAATCCGTTTCACATATCATTTTGTGAGGACAGCCTGAAAACTGTCCTCGTTTTGCTGTGCGTCTATGCTCTCGGAATAGGTATATATCTTTCTACTGATAAGAACTACCGCCGCCGAGAGGAACACGGTTCGGCAAAATGGGGTAAGGCAACCGTTATTAAGAAGA
The DNA here is from genome assembly GCA_934561055.1 of uncultured Eubacteriales bacterium. GTDB lineage: Bacteria > Bacillota > Clostridia > Oscillospirales > Acutalibacteraceae > UBA6857. The sequence continues at coordinate 427,410 of CAKTFN010000001.1, read as the reverse complement.
AGTATGCAGATAAAGACAGTAAAGAAAACAAGCTTCTCTCTCAAAATACCGCTATCGGACTTGACGGACGAAAACACAGAAGAAATTTAAATGTGCTTGTTTGCGGCGGCTCAGGTTCGGGTAAAACACGCTTTTACGCTAAGCCGAACATTATGCAGGCTAATACTTCCTTTATTGTTCTTGATCCTAAAGGCGAGCTGCTTCGTGATACAGGTCATTTGTTAGAAGCAAACGGATACGAGATAAGGGTTCTTGACCTGATTAATATGGATAAGAGCGATTGCTATAACCCGTTTGTGTATATCAAAGATGACAACGATATTCAAAGGCTTGTAACTAACCTTTTTAAGAATACAACACCGAAAGGAAGTCAGGCACAAGACCCGTTTTGGGATCAGACAGCAAGTATGCTTTTGAAAGCCTTAATATCTATCCTGCATTATGAAGCACCGCCGGAAGAACAAAACTTTTCGACCGTCCTTGAAATGATAAGGCAGGGTGATGTAAGTGAGGAGGATGAATACCTTGTAAGTCCGCTCGACGCATTGTTTGAAGCACTGGAAAAGAAAGATCCGCAGCATATAGCTTTGAAATATTACCGTTCATACCATAAGGGTGCAGGCAAAACATTGAAGTCTATACAAATATCACTTCTTGCAAGACTTGAAAAGTTTGACTTGAATACCCTTTCAAGCATTACGAAAACGGATGAAATGAACTTAAACAGCATTGGTGAAAAGAAAACTGCTGTCTTTGCGGTAATACCGGAAAGCGACAGCAGTTTTAACTTTGTTGTCGGTATGCTGTATACACAACTTTTTCAGCAGCTTTATTATCAAGCTGACTTTGTACACGGCGGCAGACTTCCCGTTCATGTACATTTTGTTATGGACGAGTTTGCGAACGTTGCACTGCCTGATGATTTTGATAAATTACTTGCAACTATGCGTTCAAGAGAAATATCTGTTTCAATTATCATACAAAACATGGCACAGCTCAAATCTCTTTTTGAAAAGCAGTGGGAAAGTATTATCGGCAACTGTGACGAATTTCTCTATTTGGGTGGAAATGAGCAGAGCACGCACGAATATATTTCAAAGTTGCTCGGAAAGGAAACCATCGACACGAACACTTTTGGAAAGAGTACGGGCAGAAACGGTAATTGCTCAACTAACTATCAAATATCGGGACGTGAGCTTTTAACTCCAGATGAAGTGCGTATGCTTGACAACAGGTATGCGCTTCTTTTCATCAGAGGTGAAAGACCGGTAAAAGACCTTAAGTATGATATCTTAAAGCACCCGAATGTTGCACTAACAACAGACGGAAAAACTCAGCCATATGTCCACGGTTTTGACGATTATTCAGTCGGCAATTTGTTCTTGCAGGACATTGAAGAAGCAAAAGAAAACGAAAACAACAAATCCATTGATGACACCAATTTTGCAGTATATTCAAGCGAAGAAATTGAAGAAATTTTAAGAAATGAATCGGAGGTATATGCTAATGAAAAAAAGTAATTTGATTAAATCAAAACATTCACCTTTAACAGGCAAAACAAGAAAAGGCTTTAAATTTTACGTCGGCATCATTCTTGCTGTTACAATCATTTGTACCTTTGCGGTAACGGCATTTGCGGCAAAAGACGACCCGCTCAATGCGGTAAACAATCTTTCAACCTTCATGTTTGGTCTTATCCGTGCTGTGGGTATGATTATTTTAGGCTTTGGCGTTGTACAAGTCGGTTTGAGTCTTAAATCTCACGACCCGTCACAGAGGGCTAACGGGTTCCTGACTGTTGCAGGCGGTATTGTCATTACCTTTTCAAAGGCTATTCTTGATTTGATTGTGAAATAACTAGAAGAAAACGAATCGCTCGGCAGAAATGTCGGGCGACTTCTCCGAAAGGGGGATTTAAATGGAATCAACCAATTGGGTAGTCCAAAACCTGCAAAACGCCCTTGCAACTTGGAACGGTAAGTTAAGCGAAATATGGACGCTGATAACACAATCGCCCGAAGAATTTAAAGGCGGAGCAATTTGGAATGTAATTATAGATATACACGGGGCACTGCAGGCGATAGGATATTCGCTTTTGGTGCTCTTTTTTGTTGTAGGTATGATGAAGACCTGCGGTAATTTTGCAGAACTTAAAAGACCCGAGATAGCAGTAAAGATGTTTATCCGCTTTATTCTTGCAAAAGCATCAATCAGTTATGGACTTGAACTGATGATGGCTTTATTCGGCATAGTGCAAGGAATGGTATCAAAGATAATGGCTACATCGGGTTTAGGAGGTACATCAGAGATGATATTGCCTGACAGTATCATAAAAGCGATTGAAGACAGCGGTTTTTGGGAAAGCTTACCGTTATGGGCGGTAACGCTTATCGGAAGTTTGTTCATAACGATTTTGTCATTCGTGATGATAATGACGGTGTACGGAAGATTTTTTAAATTATATCTTTACACGGCTATAGCTCCTGTTCCGTTATCGTCGTTTGCTGGCGAACCGTCCTCGTCTGTAGGAAAAAGCTTCATCAAATCGTATGCTGCTGTATGTTTAGAGGGTGCAATTATCGTTCTCGGCTGTATCATTTTTTCTCTGTTTGCTTCATCACCGCCTGTTGTTGATACAACTGCTGCGGCTGTCAATCAGGTGTGGAAATATGTTGGGGAACTAATATTCAATATGCTTGTTCTTGTAGGTACGGTTAAGATGAGCGATAGGGTTGTTAAAGAGATGATGGGACTGTAATATTTTTGAAAGGAGCTTCTTATGGAAGTTAAAATCAACCGTGAAATCCGTGACTACACGGAGAGAGTATATTTCGGACTGTCGCTTAGGCAGTTCATTTTTTCTGTCCTTGCCTGCGGTGTTGCCGTAGGCTTGTACTTTTTACTAAGACCGTTCTTCGGCATTGAAACACTTTCATGGGTGTGCATTTTAAGTGCAGTGCCGTTCGCAGGAATAGGCTTCTTCAAGTATCATGGCATGACGGCAGAAAAAGCCTTGTTGGTTTTCATAAAAAGTGAACTGCTTATGCCTAAAGAACTGAAGTTCAAAGCAATTAACTTTTATTATATTGGAGGTAATAACGATGTTCGACCTTGTGGAAATGATAAAAAGAAAAATCGGTTTAAATGAGATTAAGGCTGACGGCATGTCAGTGCCTAAATCCGTTCAGGATGTTATCAAAATAGATGCCGTTTACAGTGACGGTATCTTCATGACAGGTAAAGAACGCTTTTCCAAAACCTTTAAATTTACAGATATCAATTATGCCGTGTCAAGCAAAGAGGATAAAGAAGCAAACTTTCTTTTGTACAGTGAAATCCTTAATTCTCTTGAAAACGGTGTTTCAACACAAATAACAATTGTAAACCGTAAGCTTAAAAAGACTGAACTTAAAGAAATGGCGCTGTTATCAAATGCCGATGATGGCAAAGACAAATACCGTAAAGAAATCAATGAAATGCTTACGATGCTTGCAAACGGTGCGAATGCCATTGTTCAGGACAAATATGTAACTTTAACTATTCAGAAAAAGACAGCCGAAGAAGCAAGATCGCATTTTAACCGTGTTGGAGCGGACTTAACAGCACATTTTTCAAGGCTGGGTTCAAAATGTACCGAGCTTGATCTGACAGAACGACTTCGCATTATACATGATTTTTGCAGACCAAAAGAGGCCGCAGACTATCATTTTGATTTAAGAGATACAATGCGAAAAGGTCAGTCCTTTAAAGATTATATATCTCCCGACGGTTTTGAGTTTAAATCAGACCATTTCAAAGTCGGAGAAAAATATGCGAGAGTTCTTTTTATCCGTGATTATCCCTCATATATCAAAGACAAGGTAATATGGGAGCTTACCGATACCAACAGAAATATGATTTTTAATTTTGATATTGTTCCCGTGTCAACAGATGAAGCACAAAAGTATGTTGAAAAACAGGCTCTCGGTGTGGAAACAAATATAGCTAATTATCAAAGAAAACAAAACAGTAATAACAACTATTCAGCTGTTGTTCCTTATGATATGGAACAGCAGAGAAAAGAAATCAGAGAATTTCTTGATGATATTACAGCACGAGATCAGAAGATGTTTAAGGTCATAATGACTATTATGCACACGGCGGCTACTCTTGAAGAACTCAACGCTGATACAGAAGCTATACAGGCAATGGGAAGAAACCATATGTGTCAGATCGGCGTTTTGAAATATCAGCAGCTTGACGGTTTTAATGCAACTTTGCCTATAGGTACAAACAAAATTGAAGCAAGGCGAACCTTAACAACGGAAAGCCTTGCTGTTTTTATGCCATTTAAGGTGCAGGAGATACAGCATGAAGGCGGTGTATTCAAAGGTGTAAATGTCATATCAAAAAATATGATAATTGTTAACCGTCGTTTTCTTCTTAACGGCAACTGCTTTATCCTCGGCGTATCAGGCTCAGGTAAATCCTTTACGGCAAAGGAAGAAATGGTATCACATCTTCTTTCAACCAATGCCGATGTTATCATCATTGACCCCGAACGCGAGTACAAAGCACTTGTTGAAGCAATGGACGGACAGGTCGTAAGGCTTTCGGCAACAAGCCGCAGCCATATCAACTGTCTTGATATTAACAAGGAATATGCGGACGGTGCGAATCCTCTTGCAATGAAGTCTGAATTTGTTTTGTCGCTCTTTGAACAGGTATGCGGCAAAAGCGAAGTTACGGCTATGCAGAAATCAATCATTGACCGCTGTCTTGCGAATGTGTATAAGACATATATAGGGAAAAAGTACAAAGGCAAGCCGCCGACACTTGTTGAGCTGTGTAAAGACCTTAGAGAACAACCCGAACCCGAAGCAACCGAAATAGCGGTTGCTATGGAGCTGTTTGCAAGCGGTTCACAAAACACCTTTGCTCAGCAGACCAATGTCAATGTAAAGAGCAGGCTTATCTGTTATGATATTCTCGACCTCGGCAGTCAGCTTATGCCGATAGGTATGTTAGTTGTACTTGACAATATCTTAAACCGTATTACACAAAACAGAGCAGAGGGGAAAGAAACATACATCTTCATTGATGAAATCTATCTCCTTTTCCAGCACGAATACAGTGCAAACTTTTTGTTTACGCTTTGGAAAAGAGTCAGAAAGTACGGTGCTTACTGTACCGGTATTACGCAGAATGTTGACGACCTTTTGCAGAGCCATACTGCAAGAACAATGCTTGCAAACTCTGAATTTATCATAATGCTCAATCAGGGCGGTACAGACAGAGAGGATCTTGCAAATCTTTTGCAGATAAGCGAAACACAGATGACGCATATAACGAATGTTGAAGTCGGTCACGGTCTTGTTAAGGTCGGTTCGGCTCTTGTGCCGTTTGAGAGGAAGTTTCCGAAAGACACAGAACTGTACCGTCTTATGAGCACCAAAATGAAAGAGTAATTCCGGAGGTGTTTATGGCGAAAGAGGTTAAATCAAAAGATACTAAGCCTAAAGAAAAGAACCCCAAAAAGAAATCCAAAGGCTCTGCCGGCAAATCAGCTGACAGAGCCAAATTTGTTTCAGCTAAAGCAAAAAAAGGTATAGCCGAAGTTGAAGATAAAGTTAAGAAAAACACAAGTGCGGCTGACGACCGTTCACCTGAACAATATGCAACAGATGAAGTTACTGAAGGTATGCACGAAGCCGCAGAAGATGCGCTTATTGTTGCGGATAAAGCTGTAAAAAGCAGTGTTCGCAAAGTTAATGAAAAGGTTAAACAAAAGGAAGCAGATAAAACTGAACGAACTGATATTTCTGATGAAGTGACTGCCGATAAAACTAATCCGCAAGAACACGAAGCTGATAAAAAAACTACAGATAAAACAGGAAGAAAATCTGATAAATCACATTCTGACGGGATAACACAGCCTAATGAACAGAGTAAACCGCATGTCGAAAAACAGAAGAACCTTGTTGACGAAAAGAAAAAACCAAAACAGAAAAAGCAAACACCTCCGAAAACAAGGGGTGAACTCTCTGTAAAGAAACCTAAATCAGAAGAGCAGACTGTAAAATATGCCCATTCTGCTGAAAGGAAGATAAAGCAAACTGCCAGAAGCTCTGCTTATACAAAGAACACAATTAAAACCGCAGATAATGCAATTAAAAATGCTCATAAATCAGAAAAGACCGCTAAGAGGTCGGCACGAGCAACGGCTAAGACCGCAAAAAAGGCAGAAGAAACGGCAAAGAGTACAGTTAAAGCAGTCGGCAAAGCTATTGCAGAAGCTGGCAAAGCAACAGTTACGGCGGTAAAGAGCATGGAAGCGGCGGTTGCGGCGGGAGGTGTTCCTGCTGTTGTAATTGTCATAATCATATGTTTGCTTGCAGCTGTCGGGGGTACTTGTTTTGGAATTTTTCTTTCAAATGACAAAACAACGGGCAGTAAAATTACAATGACGCAGGCAATCTCACGGCTTACAACAGACTATTACACAGATTTGGAAGAGTTTAAAAGTAACTATCAATATGACCAATATGAGATTAAAACAGCCTCAGACAACATCACTGTTGATTGGAAAACTGTTCTTGCCGTTTATGCGGTCAAGACAACAACCTCAATCGATAAAGCTTATGAGGTTGCGACTATGGACGATACAAAGTACGAGCTTTTGAAAACAGTTATGAATGATATGAATCCAAAATCGGGACAGGTGACAACAAAATCTATTCCAACAGTTAAGATCACAACAGATGAAAACGGTGTATCTATTAAGAAAACTACTTACGAAACAAAAAAGGTTCTGACAATTACCATAGGACACCTGTCAGTGGAAGAAATATGCAAGAATTACGGTTTTAGCAAAGAACAAAAGTCTATGCTTGATGAACTGCTCAGTGATGAATACAAAGAACTGTGGGATGAGCTGATCAACAATTCAAACGCAATTATTTTGCCGAACGGCTCACTCATAGGGTCGGGCAAATTTGTTTGGCCTGTTGCAGGCGATTATTCCGTAACATCACGTTTCGGAACAAGAGTAGACCCCATAACCGGAGCTGTCAAAACCCACGGTGGTACGGATATAGCGGCGGCGCAGGGAACGCCGATTGTTGCGGCAGCAGACGGAACGGTTGTTGCGGCAACATATAACGCAGGCGGTTACGGTTATTATGTCAAAATACAGCACGATGGTACTTACTCAACACTTTACGGTCACTGTTCGGCTTTGCTTGTTTCGGCAGGGCAGACCGTAAAACAAGGACAGGTTATTGCAAAAGTCGGTTCAACAGGTTATTCAACCGGTCCGCACTGTCATTTTGAGGTGATTCAGAATGGAATAAGAGTGGATGCGTTGTCGTTTTATGAGTAAAGTATTAATTGATGTTGTCCAAGTTATATGATACAATTAAGAAAAATATTGAAGTTCGGCGTGAAAATATGCCGAAATATACCAAAAACGATTTGAAGAAAATCGTATATGATGCATTGTAGTGTTTTAGAAAAAATGGATTTTAGGATATCCTCTGAAAACACAGCCTTGACTTTTTCCGCTCCGGATAACGGTATAGATGTGTATGAAGCTTTTTGTAAAAGATATTTCCATGTTTGGCTTTAAGGGGACTACGCGACAAAGGGATATTTTAAAAATACTGCTTCTTCTAATGTATTAAGAAAGTTTGATAATTTGTCTGTTCAATGGTTATCAAAAACAAAATATGTTAATTTAAAAGTAATTATGGACAAATTAACTTATTAACACTGTATCATAAAATTAAATCAATTTAATTGTTGAAATATTATTATATATGTGTTATAATCTTGTTGAGATATATGGTGATTTATTAAGGAGGTTTTAGACAATGATTCATATAGCTGTTTGTGATGATCTTTCAGCCTCCAGAACCAAGATAGACAATTTATTAGAGCCTTACAAGAAACCCAATAGCTTATCGGTTCATATTTTTTCTTCAGGTGAAGAGTTGTTGGCATTCCCTAATTATGCAGCGACATTTTCAATTGTTTTTTTAGATATTGAGATGGGTAACATTTCAGGACTTGACGTTGCCTATGATATTCGCCAAAAAAATAAAAATGTAATTATTTTTTTTATTACAAGCTATGTCAATTATGTTCCCGATTCATTCAGACTCGGCGCATTTCAGTTTCTTGTTAAACCCCTTAATGATGACGATTTTAAAAAAGATTTTGAAAGAGCGTTAAATACACTTCGCTCTATGCATAAGCAGTATGTAATCAAATGGCGTGATACCAATCACGTTGTTGAGTACAAAGATATTTATTATATTGAAGCATATAACAGACATTTGTTTATCCATGAAGAAAATCATGGCTATGAATGTGTCGGAAAGTTGCAGGATGAGTGTGAAAAGCTGAAATCTTATGGCTTTTCAAGATGTCATCAGGGATTTTTGATAAACTTAAGTAAAATAAAAAGAATTGACAAAAAGTCAGTTGTGCTTGATAACGGTGTAACAATACCGATAAGCAGACAGTACAAGCAAGGCTTGATGCAGGCTTTTAATCTTCATTTGGCGGGAATTTCATTATGAATCTTTTTTATAATGCGGTAAATATAATCAGTATAGTTCTTGAACTTTTATTAACTGTAGATTATTTTAAAACGATTTCTACCGGTCAAAAAACTCAACCGTGGAAAATTTTTTCCGTATGCGGTGTACTGACGATTGTAAATTCTGTGGCAATTATTTTTATAAATGTTCAGGCATTAACAACGATTGTGATGATTGCTTCAATTTTTGTTATTTCGTTTTTGTATAAGCTAAGTATACCGAAACGCATTGTCTTTTCAGCAATTTTAGTTGTTTTGTTGATTCTTTCCGAAATGCTTATCGGTATGTTGCTTACAGTGATGTCACACTCAACAGTTGAAGAACTCAGAAGCAATTTATTCTTTTATATTCAAGGCGTTTTGATTTCAAAGCTTTTCATGTTTGTGCTGATTAAACTTTTCGGATACTTTAGTATTCGTTCGGAAACAAAAATATCTGTTTGGCTTTTTATTCCGCTGGTTACTATGCCGATTGCTACGTTTCTTGTTGCATACGTAATGAGTGAATATATGTACCGAACGAAAGATGTATCCTTGATGAGAATTGCGGCGGTATCGGTTATTGCCTTAATCGTATCTAATGTTTTACTGTTTTATTTGTTTGAGTCACAGATCAAAGAAGCGGAGAACAGAAGCAAGGCTATGCTTTTGCAACAGCAAATTCAAAACAAATCAGATTATTATCAAGAGCTTGCCGAAAAACAACGGCTTTCAAACAAAACGATGCACGATTTGAAAAATCAACTTTTCGCGCTTGAAGAGCTTATGAAAAACAATCCTCCGGCAGGAACGGAAGAGTTGAAAAAAATTACCGACAGCCTTTTATCGGTGTCGGCAATGACCGTCACGGGCATTGATTCAATTGATGCATTGATAACGGCAAAAATGCAAAAAATGAAAGAGAAAAACATTCGGTTTACACATCGCATATGTATTCCGAAAGAGCTGTCGCTCAAGCCTTTGGATTTTTGCGTAGTGCTCGGAAACCTTTTGGACAATTCCATTGAAGCGAATGAAAAAATGCCGGAAAACAACAGATTTGTTTCGTTTGTTGTTGCCCAAAAGCAAGGCTATTTGAGTGTACAAATCAGCAATGCAACAAATGAAAAGATCAAGGTTCGGAACAACGAGATATTTACAACGAAAAGGAACAAGGAAATCCACGGTTTCGGACTTCAAAGCGTGAAAGAAATTGCGGAAAAATATGACGGCACAGTTTCTTTTGAGCAGGAAGACGGGGCCTTTTCGGTGATTGTTATGCTGAAAAACAGTTAAGAGTGTCAAAGTTGCAGAAAAAACGACCGGTTTTGCATCTTTGATTGATTATAATATTAAATGATGATAGCATTCAAACGAGAGGTGATATTATGCTTACTCGTTTCGCAAAAATGCTGTCATCTTTTTTTATTTCAAAAGCACTAATTCAAGAAGAGGAACGGGAAGTTTATGATTATTGCTTTGAAATTATGCTTTCCACTGTTTTGAATTTAATGGTTGTATTATTTATATCTATAATAACGCATACAATAATTCCGACAATATTTTATATTGTCAGCTTTATGATTGTAAGAAAGACAGCCGGCGGATACCATGCGGAAAGCCATTTGGCTTGTCTGGCAATTTTAGTGCTTTCTTATGTTAGCTTTTTAGTTTTGCTACATATATTGCCTAACACATGGTTGAAGATTGCTTCAATAGTTTTTGTTCTTATTTCAGGTGTGCTTGTTTTTTTTCTTTCTCCTATAGAAGATCACAACAAGCTGTTGACTGAGGAAGAAACAAAAGAATTCAAAAAGAAGAGCAGAATAACAATTCTATTATTGTCATTGTTAACAGTAGTTTTGATTGCTCTACTCTCTAATGAACAAATTCCATTTTCCTTGGCATCGGGAATGTTTACTGTATCAATATCTCTTATTGCAGGTAAAATTAAAAACTATAAAATAAATTTCAGCAGAGCTTAAAATAGCAGTATTGTGTCAAATCTGCAAAAAAAACGTCATGTTTTGTATATTCTATTGATAATCCATAAAAAGTCAATATTATAAAAAGTGCAAAGTAACGTTGCTTTAAAATGAAATAAGGAAGGAGGTGTATAAGCATGAAGGTTTCAAGGCTTATAAATAAGATTGGAAGTGTAATTCCGAAATTGGCTCTCTCGATTGGCTTGAGCACTACCGAACAAGCATGCATTTGGTGGTTCCATCAGCCTAAAGCACCCGCTAAACTCGAAAAATTCAAAAAGGAAAACAGATGATTTCAAAATTATCTAACCGCATAACTCAAAAGCTATTGAAAAGAAATGTGATACCCGAAGAAGACCAAGAGTTATATGCTTACGGATTATTTATGATAATTTCATATACTGCGTTTTTTATGATAGCTATTGTGTTCGGGGTCATTCTTAATATTACCTTTTCGTCGATAATTTTTTTTATCAGCTTCTGCTTGATACGTAATTATGCAGGAGGTATTCATGCAAATTCAGAGATCAAATGCAGTATCATCACAACATTATTAATACTTATTAGTGAAATACTTATAAGAATTTTTATTGATTATCGTTTAGTTTGGGCTGCATTTGTGATACTCATAATATCTTCAATATGCTTGATTGCAATAAAGCCCGTTGCCACGTCGCAGAAAGAAATAAGCGACCAAGAAAAATTAAATTATCATAAAAAAGTAATATTGTTAACGGTTTCAGCGCTGATAATATCAATAGTTGGTATTGTTCTCCCAATTCATAGTATCACAATTTCTCTATCAATAGGTTTGTCACTTGCAAGTGCTTTGCTGGTGGCAGGAAAAATGACTCATATGAAAATGGGGTTAACTGGAGATATAACCTAATTCGTTTTTAATAATTTAGCCCTGATTTTCAATGCAATTATGTTAATGACAGGAAAGGATGGTTTTATGAAGAAAATTTTTATGACTATTATAAGTGTTACCTTGCTTTTGACAATGTTATGTACAAATGTATTTGCGTACACATCTGTAAAGAACGCTGAATCTAATGTATATGATACCTATACTGTTGATGTCGGTGTTACAAGAACAATAGTGGGTAGAGGTACAATTGCATATAACAGCAGTCTGTCTTTTTTGACAATGGCTATGTTAGGGACACTTAAAAATTCGAGTCCGACAAAGAAAACTATTGCGGTTTCGTTAGGGGATTCAACTTATCAAACGCATGAATACAACATAACAACCACCAGAGCAGGATATACGAATACAAAGTTGTCAGGTTTATCCACCAAAAATTACACTTGGCAGACCGTTTCAAAATATAATAATACGGACAGCTATTTTGCAGGACTCATTACCTATTCAAATCAAGTTACAAGTAATATAGCTGTTAGAACGAGAACCGGTAATACTCAGGGATATCAGGCAACACCTTCTGTAACGGTAGCATCATGACAAAAAGAATTGCGACTGTGTTACTGTCAATTGCCCTAATCATCTCATTATCCTCATGCAAAAAATCTGAGGTATTAACTACGGCTGACGAGAATCTATCAAATTTGCTAGGTGAAGAAGACACGGGTGTCAATGTAGATTTTGAAACCCCCGGAGAATTTGAGGGCGCGGAACACCAGGATATGGATGTCTATTTCGTAAATTGGATAGTTGACGGATATGAAAATCAGGACCCCGAAACTGTGCAGGAAATTACCTTTGACGGTAGCAAAATACACCTGAAAGCGGAGTATACGCTCAGTTCAAAGAACCCAATGGAACTCGGCATTTATGCAACTCTCGGCGGAGTAAGGCAAAGTATTACTGTTACGAAAAATGGTAAGAAATCGCCTGAAACTCAGCTTTATGAATTTACGATTAAAAATAATGAAAAGACAACCATTGAAGTTGAGTTTATGCCGAACATCGGCATAAAAGGTGAAACGCTTGAACTTGAAATGTTGGATATATCATCTCCGTCATATCTTGTAAAAACAGAAGATCCAGCGCAGGGATATAATAGTGTACATGTCGGCTTCAACACGAAGAATATAAAAGTGATTTTTGATGCCGACGGTGACAGCAAAGAAAAAATCTGTTCTGATTTTTCCAAAGTCAAAATATCCGATGTCGACCCTCTTATCAAAAAATATTGCAGAGAAGAGGATGATAACGGCAATTTCAGAAGCACGTTCGGAGAAAATTTAAACTCTTTCCTATATAAGGAGAATCCGTCAGAAATATTTGATAAAGACGAATATATGGTAATGTATACAGACAAAGAGGTTGACAGTGTTAAAGAACAACCGATGACAATTAACCTCAGCGGTATCGAGGGTAAGTACAGAGTCGCATTTTTTGTCAATCATAAAGTACAGTCTGTTTTTGACGGTTGTAACTATGCAGATGTTTCCGTTGCAAAGAACAAGCAGACGGAAATTGCTTTCAAAATTGACACTACAAAGTTTGAAAAGTACAATCACTGCTATTACACTGTTTATAAACTGCAGGATGAGTTTGATAATGACAATCTTTTATACTGCTCCCCTACTGAAAAATTTATTGTTAAATAGAATTAATTTACTTTGATACGTCTTTATTGAAAAGAGTAGTCACGTGAGTTAAAGATTGATTTAATATCTTTATTGGAAACGATTATAAACAAAGGAGTTATCATTATGAAGAAATTAATGTCTATTTTATTAAGTGTTATGTTTGTATTTCTGTTGTGCGTTTTTCCTGCTTCGGCGGCCGGAAAGAAAATGACCGGAGATTCATCAAGCACAAGTATTCAGGATTCATATCCACTTGCAGTTGGAAGTAAAAGTACAATTGTAGGTAAAGGTACAGTTATAAATTCCACGGATCTGAAAGCAATAGGAATGAATGTATGCGGTTGGAAGAAAAATACAACAACATTAGACAATTGTGTTGGCATTTCTCTACTCAGTAAATACACAGGATATCTTACTGTCAAGACGGTTAATTATCCTGCCGGAACTACCACGGTTCTCTCTTATGGACGAGGAAAAGGAATTAATGATGACGGAACTTGGTATAGAGAACTTACAAAATCTTCATATACCAAAGCCGTTACTTCATTCGCTTCACTTGAGGGAGTATATTCTGATACGGATTATTACTATGGAAATGCAAACGTAGTTAATGCTAAACGATAACTAATCCAAGGACTGCCGTGATAATTTATTTGACGGCAGTCCTATCCCTTTTAAATATGCAATGATTTGGAGCTGTTTTTATGAAAAAGTATTTATCGATAATTTTATCTTTTGTCTTGATCATTTTTCTTTGTTGTGCTTGCAGTGAAGGCTCGTCGGGAGAAAAAAATACATTGTCGAACAAAAAACAAGACAGTGAAATAGTCGATTTATTAAATCAGACAACTGAAGGCAAATCAAGCAAAAATCCTAATCAAATGCAGATGTCCGGGAGTATACCTGAATACATGCGAGGATGGAATGATAAAAAGAGCGACAATGATGTTATATATACATATGAAGGCGGAGAGTTTGTTGTTTCACATCATATATCAAACGGCTCGTTTAAAACTGTCTACGGTTTGTGTGTGCTTCTTGACGGTGTATTTCAAGATTTTTATATAATTGATGAAAACTCAAAAGAAAAAAGTGAGCAATCAAAGGTGTTGACGCTCACGATGGAAAAAGATGCTGAAAAAAGTTTTGAAATTCATTTTGTTCCGAATATAGGAAAAAAGGGTGATACACTTGAATTGTCTGTGGGATTATATTTTAACTACAATTATACAATCCATGAGGGCGCAACATTTTTGAATTATGGAAATAATCATGATTTCAGAGATGTAAAATGCCGGAGGATTCGCATGGATGCTGATTGTAAAAATGAAGAAAGAATTGAAGAGTACACCTCCGAAATTATGAGTATAAATAAAGATGTACTTGATGTGCATAATTATGATGAACCGGACGAAACCATAATAACTTATATCTATACCGATAGTATAAAAGACGGTGTGGCAGGAAGTGCTATTAAAGCTGTAGCAAAATCAAAGAATGATTACTATCTTGATTTGATTGCACCGACAGGCGTTTATAGAGTGTCAGTTTTTATTGATCATATTCAGCAAGAGTTATATGACGGTGTTAAATATTTTGATGTTAAAACTCAAACCGGCAAGACCTCACATATTAAGGTAACCCTTGATAATACAAAGTTATCAGGTTGGCATCACATATATTATATGGTGAGACGGATTGACGGACAATTTGATTATGCAAAGACAACTACAAAAAGTGATACTTACATTTTAATACTTCAATAATGGGAGAAAAATATGAAAAAAGTGACAATAATTTTTGTTTTGACATTCTTAATACTTTCCTTATGTAGCTGCACAGGAATCGCTGAGCAGGAAACCGTTGGAACCTCATCACCTAAGCCAACGGCAACATTGTCTGTTGCGTCGGAAAGTAAAAATAAAAATCGAGAAGATCCAGGCAAAAGAGTTTCTATAAAAGAAAATTTTGTTAATACTCTTTCCGGTGCCGTTGACTATATGCAGTATATTTCTGACAGCGAGGTGCTTTTTGAAATTTGGGAGAGAGATGATAAAGATCATCTATACATATATAACGCTCAAACAGGAAAGATGACCGACACACAAAAGACGGTTAACGGCATTTTAAATTGTAATAGCGGTAACTTTTGGATTTTGGAAAAAGCTGCTATGGGGGAGAACTTTACAGTAAAGCAGCTTGATGAACGTTTTGATGTTATCTCAAGTGAATCCTACTCCGATATAGCTGTAAAAATGTTTCACTATGCAATAAGCGATACCGGTATGAAAGTTATAACTTCCGATGGATATAAACCGGATGATAACATAACAGTGAAAATTATAGACCTTAAAACAAAAGAAGAGACTGAATTAGAATTCAGCAAAGATATGAAATATAAGGCGGATAATGTATGCGCTCTTTCAGATGACAAATTTATTTTTCAGTGTGAGTATATGGACGGCGAAAAGAAAATGAGGGCATTTTGCCTTTCCGATTTTAACGGCAACATTGTAAATAAATATGTATGTGAGGAGGAAAGGGTTTTCAAAAATTATGATAGCTTTATCCTGATTTATAATCAATCAGAAATTATACCGTCAATTTACGGAGACTGTGTTTTGATGGATAAGGCAACAGGAAAAACAAAAACGGTTGAGTTTAAGAACGAAATAGGCGAGGGGCAGGATGCTGTCGCCTCTTTAAACGGAAAATATGTAATGACAAAATGTACGTCAAATGACGACGGCAAAGTCAATCACCGTATATACAATGTTGATACAGGTAAAGTTAGTGGCTCTTTCGTACTTGACTATTCCCAATTCGGCAGCAATTATATTTTCATAGATGATATAAATGATATAGTTTATGCTTTCAGGTACGATATAGAAAGCAACAGAAAAGAAATGAAGCTGTACGAAATGGGTGAAACAAATGATAGAAATTAAGAATATTACCAAGCGCTACGGCAAGAAAACGGCGGTCAGCGGTATAAGCCTTGAACTCGGCGAGGGTATTTACGGCTTGCTTGGCCCGAACGGTGCGGGCAAAAGCACGCTTATAAACATTCTTGTTACAGCTCTTTCACCCACGAAGGGGGAAGTGCTGTATAACGGTATGGATATCCGCAACAAAAAGTCGGGCTATCTCGGTGATTTAGGATTCCTTCCGCAAAATCCACGCTTTTATAAAAACTATACCGCCGAAGAGTTTTTGAAATATATGGTGGCTCTTAAAAATGTCCATGGAGATATTGACAAAAAAATTGACGAACTGCTTGAATTTGTGAACCTTTCACAGGAAAAGAAAAATAAAATCGGCACATTTTCCGGAGGTATGATACAAAGAATAGGTGTCGCTCAGGCTATGATAAACGATCCGAAAATTGTCATTTTTGACGAGCCGACAGCGGGACTTGACCCAAAGGAACGCATACGCTTTCGCAATCTTCTTTCTGAAATTTCAAAAAACAGAACGGTAATTCTTGCAACGCATATCGTTCCCGACGTTGAATACATCGCAAATCATGTCATACTTTTAAGCCACGGCAAGGTGATCAAAAACGAAACACCGCATAAGCTAATGCAGTCAATTGAGGGACACGTTTGGGCGCTTACTGTTGAGGCTGATAAAATTGAGAGTTATATCACAAAATATAATATTTCAAACGCTTACCGTGAAGGAAATATCTATAAACTGCGAATTGTTTCCGACGAAAAGCCGCACGAAAGAGCCGAAATCTTTTCGCCGACACTTGAGGACGTTTTTTTGTATTACTGCGGAG
The DNA here is from genome assembly GCA_934561055.1 of uncultured Eubacteriales bacterium. GTDB lineage: Bacteria > Bacillota > Clostridia > Oscillospirales > Acutalibacteraceae > UBA6857. The sequence continues at coordinate 410,522 of CAKTFN010000001.1, read as the reverse complement.
GTGAAAATGAAACTGCTGAAATTTGAGCTGAAAAAGCTTTTTTCAAAAAAATTCGTTCTTGTTTCTCTTGCGCTTTTGTTTTGCCTCAATGCCTTTAACATTTGGCAAAACTATGCCAAGTATTCAAGGTTTCACCCAGGCTATGAACTTGAATGGCAGCGCAAGGTGTTTTATGAAAAATTGGAGGGTGAGCTTACAAGCGAAAAAGTAAAATGGATAAAGGGCTATAACGAAAAAATGTCATATTACGTTCAAAGCGGAATAGGCGGAGACGTTGAATTTATAGGCGAAAACGCTACTGCGGATATGTATCTTTCAGGTGAGTTTTTAGACGAAATTAAAAGAATATATAACTACAATTCTGAAATTAAGCAGCTAAAAGCCGATAACGCCGAAAGAAGAGAGAATGCCCGATCTCACGGCAACGGATATCTTGAAAAAAGTGCCGACAAAATTGACCGTACATACGGCGACAGAACCATTGAAAGTTTTTACGATTACAACGCTTTTGAAACATATTTTAGCTACACGTTTTCTTCGTTCTTTGTGCTTCTGATTTTGCTTTTGGCGTTCTCACCGCTTTTTGCAGGTGAACATGAATCCGGAATGTATCTGTGCTTTATGGCAAGTGAAAACGGAAGAAAAAAGACGAGCACGGCAAAATTGGGTGCAATGGCTGTGTTTACGGTTTTTGTAAGTGCACTGTTTGCAATAAGTGACCTTATTATGTTTTATTTTTGTGTAAGACTGCGTGGCTTTTCTGTGCCGATATATGCTCTCGAAAGCTTCAAATACAGTAGCTTGACTTGTTCGATAGGTACGTTTATATTCCTGATGTTTTTGATAAAAGTTTTGGGCTTTATCTCTTTTGGACTTATGTATTCCGTTTTGTCGAGCATGTTTCACAAAAGCTATGAGGTCTTTGCTTCCGGCCTGGTTCTGACATTTGCCCTTATGTTTTTGAGTGCTTATAGCAAAGGGGTTCTTGATTTATTTAATGTGATAAATCCAATCAATCTCATAATTGGAAGCAATATGTTTATGTCGTTTGACGTGGTAAATATTTTCTCTTCTCCAGTTTGGCGGTGGGCTCTCACGCTCATTTGCTGTCTGCTCTTTACGGTGCTGATGTTCTTCACAGTCAATACGATAAATAACAAGAATGTGAGGCGAGTAAAGAGATGAAGCTTTTTAATTGTGAAGCATATAAGCTTTATGTTAAAAGGGGACTTTTAATTGTTTTCGTCCTCTGCCTTGTTTTTGAAGTGTTCCTTTGCGTAAAAAATGCGAATGCAGCAAAGCTTACCGACCGTGAAGATCAAAAGAAATATGACTTTTATATGTCCGAATTTGCGGGCGAACTGACCGAAGAAAAGCAGAAAAAAATCGAAGAGCTTATTGAGCAAGACGCAGAACTTGCTTCGGTTAAAGATAATCTTGACAAGCAGTATATCGAACGTAAGATTACCGAAGAAGAATATGAAGAAGGCATAAAAAGATATAACGAACTTGCAGTCGGAAGAAGCGGTTTTAACGTGTTTGCCACAGACTATCAAAACGTGCTTGACAGTGGGCGATGTCTTATCGACCAAAAGCCGTGGACGGTTCTTTTTGGGAATGAGAGTATAGATTTTGCTTTTGTGCTTTTTATCATCTTGTCTGTGGTGCTTTTGAGTGTTTATGATGAAGAGAGCGGCGCAAACAGCCTGACATTTCCAACGGAGAACGGGAAGGGGCGTAAGTGGTGCTCACAGTTTGTTCTTCTGATTTTGACAGCGATGCTTTCAAGTGCGACTGTGAGCATAGTAAAATATTTAGCTGTGGATATGGCATACGGACTTGAAAACGGCTCGTTTCTTTTGAGTAATATTGAAGCATTTTTCGGTACTTCAAATGAGCTTTCACTTTTAGGTGGGTATGTCACACTTTTGCTTGTAAAAATGTTCGGATCCATTTATATGGCAATATTGGCTCTGTTTTTTGGTACGGTACTGAAACAGTCGCTCCTGACGTTCTTTACATCTTTTTCGGTAATTTTCCTGCCGAACTACATCTTGCCCAACAGAGAATACAAGTATCTTATTCCGCTTCCTTCGGCATTTCTTACGGCGAACGGTTATTTATACGGTGATAACATTGGCGATATAGTATATTTTAAAGCGTTGAATGTTACACAAATTTCAGTTGTAGCTTCACTTGCGGTAATTATTTTAACTGCACTTGCAACGGTCTCATACTTCATGACGGCAAGGAGGAAAAGCTTATGAAAAAGTTAATTTCAGTTCTGCTTGTTTTGGCCGTGCTTGTCGGCGCAATTTTTGCCGTGACGAACAAAAAGACCTACCCCGAGGAACTTATATATAATTATATGGAGGGCTCAGCGCTTGCGTTAACGGTTCTCAATGCCGACAATTATGTTGTTGCGGTAAACGATAAAACAAAGCTGATATATGACAAAAAGACGAAGAAAATGTGTGATCTTTCTCAAACCATATTTGATAAGCGTGAGCAGGGAACAAAGCTCATCTGCACAAAGGGCAATCTGCTTTATTATTTGGCGATTGATGATAAAACAGGCGGTTCTGCGATATTTGAGTTTAATCTTGACACACTTGAAAAGCTTAAGGTAGATACAAGAAATGCCGTAAGCAACCCAAACGCCTTCCTTGGAACGGACAGGGTTTTGGGCATTGAACAGGGTGGAAACGATATTATGATGGTTTCAATGAAAGACGTTTGGTTAAGCAAAAGAGGCCGAAACGACAAAAACAGCATTAAGGATTTTCTCGCCCAAAAGGATAGCGAAAACAAATTCGGCGTTTCCGAAATATCGAAAATATGCACAACCGATGAATACATCTTTTTCATAAACGAGCTTTCAACGCTTTACCGTTTCAGCTATGTTGACAGCTCATTCAAAAAGCTTGCTGAGAGTAGAGCAACCGACTTCTTTATTACAGACGATAAAGTGTACTATTACAGTGCTGATGATGGTGACAGATTGTTTTTGACAAGCTATGATGGGCAGAGGAGGGAAGATGTGACGGACGAAAAGTTTATTGACGTTCATATAAGAAACGGAAAAGCCTACGGGCAGACCGAAAACGGAGAAATATACGAGATAGACGGTGAAAAATATGTAAAAACAAATGCCGTAACCGACAGCACCATGTGGGATACGGACGGGGAATTTTTATATGTATTTAATCCTGAAATAGATGAAATGGAAGTGATTAATTTAAAATATAGTGGATAAATTTGATGTGCTAACATCAATGTATCTGAAGATTGTGGCGATGATAATGTAAGCTTAATTTTGATATTATACTTACGAATGCATTATATATTAAAGAGGAGATAAAAATGGAAAAATTTAAAGAAAAACTACATAATACGCCATTATGGTTAATCAATTTGATTACTGTTTTATCGGGAGTTGTAACAATTATAACTCCTATAATAGGAATTGCTGCAACCGTAAATACTGAAGAAAAAATTGGTACTATAACGGTTGTAGTGTTTGTTTCTGTTTTTTCACTTGTATGTATTTTGTTTTTTAGGATGAAAAAGTATAGACAATTAGCTTTAAAAAGAATGAGCGTTACGTCTGTAAAATTTCACAGATTAACACATGAATCAAGAAATGTCTTTTTTGATACTTTGCATAGCTACAAGACTGAAACGTTAACAATAAACGAATTAAACACCATATATCAGAAATACATTGGAAATGTGTTGGATGATTTATGTGAGATTTTAAATTCGTTTACGGAAAAGGAAATATGTGCTTGCGTGAAACTGTTTTCATATACTGAGAAAGAGGAGGTAATTGATAAAAATTGTTCCAAGCTTATTACATTTTGTCGTTCACGAAATTCAAATACTAATCGCGATAATTACGAAAATCGAGACACGAAAGAAATTTTTTTAAAGGATAATACCGATTTTAGGGATATTGTGGATGATCAAAAAGCCAAAGACTATTTCTATAAGGCGGATTTAAAAAAATATGATAAAGAACTTAGAAAAATTGGAGATAAATATAGAAATACAAATGATAATTGGGAAGAATATTATAGAGGAACAATTGTTGTTCCGATAAGAATTGAATTCAAACGGTTATATAATCAAAAGAAAAACGATTCTTATCATTTGATTGGATTTTTATGTGTAGACTCTTTAGATACAGATGCGTTTAAAGAAGAACAAGAAAGGTACAATGTTAATATTGTAAAAGCTTATGCGGACTTAATATATGTTTTTTTTGATGAATATAGGTATTATATAAAACGTTTGAAAAAAGAAACAACAGTTTAATTTTTTTATAATTATTAATAATCACAGTGGTTTGTTGGAGGTTTTTAAGCAAATGAAGAAAATTAAGAGCCGATTAATGCTATTGGTATTTGGTCGTAACAGTTTAGATGGATATTATAGACCGGCAAATGTAAAATCAAAAAAGAAAAATTATATATACGCATCAGTTTTTCCAGACAATGATGCTATCAACTCACTTTATAAAATTGAAATAAATGCTCATAAAAATTCCGAACTGAAGGAAACGCATAACACCTAAGAAACGCATGTATTTATAAAGTGTCATTTCTAAAGTTGGAGTATTGTTTAAGTGAGGCAAATATCGATCAAACATGTGCTTTAATAAATTTTTGCATAATAAACAAAAGGAAGTGAAAATGTTAAGTATAATAAACGATTCTATAATTTGTGTGTTTTGCAAATCTGTGTTAATTTTGAAATTCATACGCATAGATGAGAAGGATTTCCATTTAAAAGCACAAAAAAATATGAGACCGGAGTGAAGTGCTTACGACTTTGCTCCGATTTTTTTTGTTTTATTTTGGCTGTGCTACGTATCTAAATACCCGTAATCTCCGAATTTTTGAAAACAAACAAACTTCAAAAATTCAATTCAAGGAGATTACATAAATGTATAAGAATAAAGATTTTGACTACGACCTTTGGAAGGATATTGACGGCAAATGTTATGCAAGGGTCAAAAGTACAGGCGAGGTGTGCGAAATAAGCGGTGACACAATGAAGCTTTTAAGATGTGAAGAAAAGCGAATTTATCGAGAGCTTGACTTAAAGAAATCGCTTGATTCAGACAATATAAACGACAAAACAAAAGCGTCAATAATGTATCCACTCTCTTTTGAAACAATTGACGATGAAAATAATGACGATTCTTCGTGGCTGCAATCGAATGAAAGCCTTGAAGAGGAACAGGCGGCAAAAGATTTAGAAGAAAGATTTATGAAACTTCTGACTGGTTACCAGAAAGAAGTTTTTCTTTTTGTCTTGAAAAACGGGGAAAGTCAAATTAATTTTGCAAAAAGAAAGGGTGTAACTTCGCAGAGCGTCCGTAATGTAATTCGAAAGATTCAAGAAAAAGCAAAAAAATTTTTTGATTAGGGGGTTTGCTTTTACTTACAAAATGTCCGTTAGAAAGTAGAGGGATAAAAGCCTTCTGAATTGACAACTGAATATACATTCATCAAATACGTTCTTTTTTGCTTCGAGCAGTTCGGAAAACACGCTGTGACGCTTTTTTAGCCGAGCGATTAAATGTTTCTCCGAAAGAATCGTACGGTTACCGATTATGCGAAGACAGGCAAAGAGGTCAAAGATACTCCCGTTCAGTCACAGGTCGAGCGTGAAAAAACCGTCGCAACCGATGAGAGCGGCTCGGAGAGATCCTCGGAGGGGTGAGATTCCCGTGGAGCTGATTAACCGTCAGTCGTTTGATGATTTCCCGATTGCACACGGGGTATCAAGGATAAATGGTGTGCTACATTGCAGAAGTGGGGATTCAGAAAAATGTTTAATTCTGCCTATATTCGTCATTTCTGCATACATAGCACATCGAAAAAATTTTTAACAATGAGGTGTTTAAATGTTTTCTTACGGACAAAAAGATTTCCACAGAGGAGATATATACTTCTGTGACTTTGTTGAACAGGGTGGCTCAGTCCAAAGCGGTTTACGACCGGCTCTCATTATCCAAAACAATATGGGAAATAAATACAGTTCAACACTGATTGTTTCGCCCATTACATCAATCGTTAAGAAAAAGGATCAACCGACACATGTTTATCTGGACAAAGACTTTGGTTTAAATGAAGAATCAATGGTCATGCTTGAGCAGATAAACACGGTTGATAAACAGGTTCATATTAAAGAGTATGTAGGATCGGTTAATGACCAAAAGGTTATTGCCGAAATTGATAAGGCATTGAGAATCAGCCTTGGATTAAACAGGTGAATGCTTATGGATGATAACTTGAAAAGTGAACTTGTGTATCTCGCAGTATTCTCTGTTCTTAAACGACTGTATACAAACGGGGATATTTCAAAAGAAGTGTTTAACAGACTGAACAACAAAAACGCCGAAAACCGCAACTGTAAACCCATAACAATTTAAAAATCGCACATTTGAAGCGTGCGGTAATTAACAGTAAAATATGAGAAAAAGTAGGCACGGTAAATGAACAGCAAGACGAAAAAAGAGGTTCAGATAATAAACCCAATAAAAGGAATATATTCTGACAGATTGAAAAGAGTTGCGGCATATTGCCGTGTCTCCACAGACTCGACAGATCAAATAAATTCTTTTCTCGCTCAGGTGAAGTATTACAATGACTTCATAAAACAAAGCGGAGATATGACGCTTGTTGACATATACGCCGACGAGGGCATAACAGGTACTTGCGTGAACAATAGAGATGAGTTTCAAAGAATGATGAAAGACAGCAAGGCAGGAAAGATAGACAGAATTTATGTTAAAAGCGTTTCCCGCTTTGCACGCAATTCTCTTGAGTGTATTGAGAATATCAGGCTTTTGAAATCTTACGGAACAACGGTTTTGTTTGAAAACGACGGTATTGATACAAGTACGATGAATTCTGAAATGATATTGTATATCAAAAGCGCTTTTGCACAGAGTGAAGCATTAGCAGGTTCAAAGCGAGTATCAACTGCGGTCAGAATGAAAATGGCAAACGGTGAGTTTTCAATAACTACCGCCCCGTATGGCTATATGGTAGAAAACAATAATCTTGTTCCGGTACCGGAGCTAAAGCCTGCAATTGAAAGGATATTTAAAACCTATCTTTCAGGTAAGGGCATGGGAATAATAGCTGAAGAATTAAACAGTGAAAGGTATATGGACAGAGAGTGGAATTTATCAGCAGTAAAGTACATTCTGAGCAATGAAAAATATGTAGGTGACAGTCTTTTGCAAAAGACATACACTCCGCAGATGTTTCCGCTTAAAAACAGACCTAATAACGGAGAAGTTGATAAGTACTATGTTTCTAATACTCATGAGCCATTGATTGACAGAGATTTATTCAATGCTGTTCAAGAAAAACTGAAACAAAACAAATTAGATAGAAGCAGTTATGAAGCTAACAGAATAACGAATTTTACTCAAAAAATACGTTGCGGTGACTGCGGCTGTGCTTTTAAAAGAAAGATACAAAGCGGTGAGGCATATTGGGTGTGCTCATCAAACGGTATTGCAGGCAGACATTGTAAGACACAGAATGTCAAAGAGGACGATCTGAGGAAGTCATTTGTTCGTTTATTTAATCGCTTAAAGCTCTATGAATTCGAAACTGCAGCTTCTGCTTTAAACCAACTTGTTTCACTTAAAGCAAAAATCAGCAGTCAAAGCACAGCGATAAGCGACATAGATATTGAAATTGCTGCAACATGTGAAAAGAACTGTATGTTGGCAAAGCTCAAAGCACGAAACATTGTTGATGATGTTTCATATATGGAACAGACTTCCGCACTTCAAAAAAGACTAACAGAGCTTAGAAGCAGAAGAATAAAACTACTAAATGAAGATGAGGACGAAAAAAGTATAGAAAGGTTCAGAACACTTAAAAACGAACTTGACGAATATGACGGATATATGCTTCTCTTTGATAAAGATGTGTTTGAATCAATGGTTCAAAACATATTTGTGTCAGATGATGATTATGTCACGTATGAACTGAAATGTGGATTGAAGCTAAAGGAGCGGATATAAATGGGTTCGAGGTGGATTCTGTTCGGATACAAAATGGAGTATGGCAATTACTTAATTGTACCGCATGAAGCAGAAACAGTGAAAAGAATATTTTCTTCATATATAGATGGTATGACACTTAAATCAATAGCCGATGAATTAACGCGTGAAAATGTTTCATACAAAGAGGGTAGAACAGCCTGGAATAAAAATATGATTGCTCGAATTATTGAAAACCCTCATTATGCAGGCGATGACAAATATCCTCAGATAATCAGTTGTGATGTTCTTGAATCAGCCGTCAAAAGAAAAAGCTCTCTTGGCGGAAAGCGTGAAAAGGATTCGGCAGAAATCAAGTGTATTAAGTCTGTTTTGTATTGTTCAGCTTGCGGCGGGCGTATACGAAGAGTTTCTAAGTATACCGCAAACCGTGAAAAGTGGTTCTGCGAAAACAACTGTAAATTAAACAAATATTTTGATGATAGTACCTTGTTTAGTGAAATACAAAACATATTAAATACCGTCATTTCAAATCCTGCTTCGTTGGATACAAACAGTGTTAAAAGTACATATGAGCCGAATATTGAAACGATCAGAAAAGAGAAAGAAATCAGATATATGTTAGATCAGCATAACATTCAGTTTAATCCAATCAAAAAAGCAATTCTTGATTGTACACAAAGTAAGTTTGATTGCTGTGTCTTTGATAGCTCAGTATATACGGAGCCGTTAAAAGAATATATGAAAACACAAAATCTTACTGACAAGTTAAATATTAAACTATTGGCTTTAACAGCCGAGAAGATTATGATAAATACAGACGGAAGCATTACTATTCATTTCATCAACGGAAAGGAAATATAATCAGCAGGAAGGGACAGTAAACCATGCAGGCAGTAAGAACAGTGACTAAAATTGAAGCGAATCCGCTTTTAGCCTCAAAACGAAATGAGTATAGACAATTGAATGTTGCGGCTTATTGCCGAGTATCAACCGATTCTGATGATCAGCTTCAAAGTTATGAAGCGCAGGTTGCATATTACACAGACCATATCTGCAAAAACCCGAAGTGGCACTTTGTTGGTATCTACGCCGATGAAGGCATAACGGGTACTATAGTTTCCAAACGAGAACGTTTTAAGCAAATGATTAGGGATTGCGAAAAAGGTAAGATTGATTTGATCCTTACAAAATCTGTTTCAAGATTTGCGAGAAACACCGTAGACAGTCTGAATTATGTCAGAAAGCTCAAAGCAATGGGAATCGGTGTTTTCTTTGAAGAGCAGAATATTGATACGCTTACAACGGACAGTGAAATGTTTATCGGTCTTTACAGTGTTATGGCGCAGTCCGAAAGTGAGAATATCAGTGCTAATGTCCGTTGGGGTATTCAGCAGAGAATGAAAAACGGTACTTATGTTTTTCGGTTTAACACTTACGGTTACAGGAAAGGCAGGGACGGCGAGCCTGAAATCGTACCGGAAGAAGCACAAGTAGTTAAGATGATATTTAATAGATATCTGGACGGTGACAGCATTACACAAATTTTGAAATATATTTCCGATTGTAAAATACCCAATCGAAACGGCAAAACCGAATGGTCAAAATCGGTTGTTCAAAATATGCTGTCAAACGAAAAATATGTCGGTGATGTCCTTATGCAAAAGACATACCGAAGCGATTGTATAACGAAAAAAGTAAAAAAGAATAACGGAGAGCTTGCAAAATACCTGATAAGTAACAATCACCCTGCAATAATAGAACGAGATATTTTTAATCTTGTTCAGCAGGAAAAAGCAAGACGCTCAGCCAAAAGCAGAAAATCGGACAGTGCCATAACCGAACTCGGAAAGTACAGCGGCAAGTATGTGCTTTCCGAAATCCTTATATGTGGTGAGTGCGGTAGCCCGTACAGACGCAGAACAATCAACAGTCATGGCAAAAAGAAAATATATTGGCGTTGCCTTAACAGAATTGAACACGGAAATAAATACTGCCAAAAGTCTGTCGGAATTGAAGAATATAAATTGCATGAAGCAATATGCAGGGCGTTATCAAGTGCCTTGCCGAACAAGAATGAAATTCTCAAAGCGGTAAAAGCAACCTTGGAATATGCTACTTCGGGTGATAGTGATACTTTAAACAGATACAACATAGAACTTAACATAAAACAACTTCAAGATGAAGCGGATATGCTTATGGACAGAGCTACAAGTACCGAGGGTAATCAGGACAGGTACATTGATGAAATTGAAAAGCTGTATGACAAGATTAAGTCTCTCAGACAACAGCTTGAAATGATCCAAACAGATATAATTGTCCAAAACAGCACTGACATTGAGGTAAAAAGAATAGCCGAAATCCTCGAAAATGAAGATTTCAGCTTTACGGAGTTTGATGACGGTGTCATAAGAAGAATAGTGGAGTGTATTAGGGTGATGGGGGATAAGTCTATTGTGGTTATACTCAAGGGCGGATTTGAAATCTTGGAAAAAATATGATATAATAAATATAAAAATAATGAGTTTTTGTCATATCATAATAATACTTAGTTTTTGAAGGAAATATAACAATGGAATATAATTTTAAAACTGTCCGAAAACCAACGGATTGGCCAGCAAATTTGCGTGAAGATATGCCATAAATATAAACTTCGATTTATTTAAGGGGAAAAGGAATAGTTATGAAAATAATAAACGAAGTGTTGAATGTGTTAAATGATTCGACAAAAAGCTATGAAGATATAATTTCAGATTTGAATGAAATTTGTGCCCATAGAAGAGGAATAAATCGTATAACAGTTAGAATTGTTATAAATATTTTGGAAGAATGGTACTTGCCAATAAATGGTGAAATTCTTGATAAAGAAAAATATCTGTTTTGCAATGCCGATTATAAGGTGTATGAAAACATAAAATCAATAGCATCAAAATCAAAAATGACATTATTCAATGCTAGTTGTAACGAATTTTTGTTTAATCGGTATCATCAAAGTGAAATGGCTGAATGCGCAATCATATCCTACTTCAGTGAATTAATAATGCCTACTAATAAAAAGGCGTTTTCTTTCATAAAGCATGCATTGGGTCTTTGCAGGCTATTTGCTAAAATCGGTGTGAAATATGTTGACGGAAACAAATTTTTGGCTCTGTGTAGTGAATATATAGATAGCGAAAAAGATAATGGATATGTGTCTTTATTTCTACTATTAGGATTGAAATCTATTAAGGATTTTTCGGAGTTTGTTGGTGGCAAATTTATTGAAATGATCAAGCATTATGATGAAAACAATGTATATCATAAATCTATCAGATACAGGGAAGAAGTCATTAAAGCTAACACCAAAGATAAAACATTGGTTACAAACACAAAAAAGGAAATTGTTAAACTGCTAGAAAAACAAGCTAATTCACTTGATTGGGATGATTCAGCCAATGCGTTTAATATAATTGATTTAATTCAACGTGCAATGAGCATATTAAATCAAATTAATGACACTGAAGCAAAAAGTGAACGAAAGAGACTTGCAAAGCTAATTGAACCTGTAAAAAAATTATCACTGAAGGAAATGAAAATTTTTTCTACAGAATCTATTGATATATCTTCAACAATTAAAAAGCTTGAATCTGATATAAACCAATCGAATTTTGAAGAAGTCGTTTACAAATTAGCTTTCTGTGTTAGACCGTTAGGATTAAATAAATGTAAAAAAATGGTAAATGACAGCTCGGTTATATCAAAAGTATTTTCAAATAAATTGTTAGATTCTCAAGGGAGAGTTGTTGGTGTTATACCTTCCTTGTTAGAGGCAACTGAAGAAGAAAAAATGCATTACTATGAAAGAGAGGCTGTAAACTATAATCGGATTCTGGCGCACGACATCATTTATAATTTTCTCAGAGTAATTAATGATAAATATGATATTAAAAATGATATGATTAGATTTATATTAGAAGATAATTTGTTTATACCCCAAAATAGACTGGAATCATTTTTAAGTGGAATCGTAGCAGGCTTTAATTATGATTTTATAACTGCACTTCATATTTTAATGCCCCAAGTTGAAAACGCTGTTAGAATTTTTGCTGAAGAATTAGGTGCGGTTGTGTATAAAACAGCAGATAATGGAACAGAAGAGTGTCTTTCATTTGAAAGTATTTTAAACTTACCAGAAATTACAGAATCTCTTGAGGAAGATTTTATTTTTAATTTAAAAGTTCATTATACAAGTAAATATGGATTTGGAATGCGAAATAATATTGCTCATGGATTGAAAAATGATGAGGAGTTAAATAGTATTGATGGACTAGCTGTTTGGTGGTACACATTCCGTTTATGTTGTACATATTCAAATAAGTTAATAAAAAAGATAAAAACAATAGAACAAGAAAGCTAAGTCTTTTATTTCTAAGACAAAATAGAAATATGTAAGGTGCGTTTTTTCGAAGCAATTAAAGGATGTCTTTTTCGCTTTTTAACCTTCGTTACCTTGTATGTTTAATCCTAACACTTTTATATAAAATCAGTGGCATGTTGTTTTCTCCGTTTCTGGCTACTAGGCGTTGCTTTATAACGAATTTTTATCATATCTACTCTACTGTTTTAGATTTTTTATCTCTTTTGCAGACTATTATTGAGCTAAAACATTTATTATAGAATCTATTTCTCATATTCAGAGACAAGCCAATTTTCTGTCCTTGCGAAGGCTTCTCTTTGTTCAACGGATAAGTTATTATCTCTAAGCCGTTGGTGCAAAGCGGTTTTTAAGCGGTCGCAGCATCCGACTTTGGAAACGATATTTTGAACTGTATAAAGGTTCAACCAAGAATAGCCTGCGGCTTGCTCAACTACGAAATCATAAGCTTTATCGTATTTCCCTAAACTTTGGTAAATACTGACCATTGCATAACTAATTTCTTGTTTTACTGTATGCTCATCCTTACCTATCTTAGCTCCGGCAATAATAAGCTTATCTAAGTTCTCTTCCCAAAAATTCTGTCCCATTTCTATAACATAGGCAGATTTACAGTGCCCGCTACTTAATACATCAAGATAAAAACGATATATATCTATATTGAGCGTTTGTTCTTTAGAAATGACTTCTTCTGACTTCGTGCTTGTTTCTGCTGCCATTTTGTTTAACTGATGTTCTTTATCAAGAAGAGTCTGCTCTTTTCGACCTAATTCTTGGACTTTTTGTGCAATGACAGCGAGCTGCTTATGATATTCTGTTTTTAACTCATCTACTAAGCTCAGGATTGGCTTATTCTCCTCAGCAACACAAGGCTCAATATCGTTGTCAAGTTGCAAGTAATACTGCTGAGCGATATATCCACGCAACACATTGCTTCCCTTAGAAATTTCAACCCATTTCCAATTCTGTTTACTACCAATATCCGTAAGTGCAGAATACGTTGATGGACAAATAAAAACTGTTCCATGTCCAACAGCTCCGCTAAACTTACAAGCAAGGTTTGTGCTGTTGCCAATCCAAGCAATACCAAATTCATCTTCGGCATTCTCTTGATTCTCTTTTCCTTTCATGCCAACTTTTGATAGTGTAATCTCACCGGTATGTATGCCAATTCCGCACGAAATTTTGTGCTTGATTTCTCGATCTAGTATAGGGTTAAGCAATTTATCAATTGCTGTTGTGATATATCTTGCTGCACGAACGGCCTTGTCTTCTGATTTTCCCTCCGCATTATCGACAAAGACAGATAGGACTCCGTCACCCATGAAGTCTCTTACAACGCCACCAGAATAACGAATCGCCTGTACTACAGTACGAATATAACTTCGGTATATTTTTACCAACTGTGCAGCATTAAACTTTTCAGGAAGCTTCGTTGACTCACGCATATCCACAAATAAGACTGAAACCTTACCACGGTATATCTTATTTGAGTTTGTAAGATCGCTTGTTAGTGGCAGTTGGTCAGACATGTCACTTTGAAGCACTTCAGAGGAGACGATCCTTTCAATGGCTGTGGATAGCAAATCAAACTCGGATTTTATGATCTTTTCTTCATTCATATGAATTCTCCTAAAATTAATGGATTGACTCGAGGTAATATGCATTTTCATTCTCAATAGCGGTAAAACGTATCCCACCGCCCTTGCTGGATGGCCATTCATTTTTGACTTTTTTAGAAACCTTTACTTTGTTTGTAACTTTGTCAGCGTAGTGGGATGCTGTATTGATGCAATCTCCAAACGCTTTTACATCATAGGAATCAGAAATTCCTATCTTTGTAACTATCACACTGTCAAATGTGACTCCGACACCTATGTTAATGGCCGGCCCAAGATGCTCTTCCTGAACAATCCGATTGATTACACTCTCTCGAACTGTTAGCATATCTCTGCCGCACAAACCGGCATTTTGCACGGCAAAGGTCTTCACCATATTATTCTCTTTACGTGCAGCTTGGCCACCCCAGAAAACCATTAGTCCGTCTCCCATGATATCGATTACTTTTCCATGATAGTGTTTGACAACCTCCAATAATGCCGTAAGAAAGACATGCATGGTTAGGAATGTCTTTTCAGGCCCTACTTGCTCTGCGCGTTGTGTAGAATTCCTCATATCGACAAAAAGAACCGCATAATTTTCTTTGTTATATGAACCGAATTCGAGCTTATCAGCTTTAAACCCTGGAATTACATCAGAAATAGCATCAGCGTTATACTCAAATGTTCTTTTTTCAACAGCAATATTTTCTCGAGCCTGATTAAAGTGTTCCATTGTGCTTTTATAAATCGCAGAAACATCAATTGACATAGTAATCCTCCTTAGACTATGGAAAATAAGAACAGTACACAAATAACCCCAATGGCTATCAATGTCGCTGAAAAGGAACGTAGTGCCCATTTATATGTAATATTTTTCTGACGGTTAATGTCATTCAGTTTATAAAGTTCTGCAGTCATATTGATAATCACATCTTCATCGCTCATAGATATGATATCCTCTTTATAGGCATCAAAAGAGTATTCCTTGGTGGATTGAGACAGAAACCATTTTGACTTATATCCAATATTCGAGGCGTGACTGCGAATTGTCAAAATTCCAAAGACAAACACACCGATAATGTTTACCACAAGCACAGTCGTCAAAATGATAAGTGTTACACCATGCCAACTGCAAGGCTTTATGAGAAATATTAAATCCTCAATAGGTTCGTAGCAAGCAAGTCCTCCCATAATAATGGCAACAACTGCCGCCATTATTATAGATATCTTTGTATCTATCAGTTGGATATAGGCGGAAATATCAGAAATCGCACCAGATAAGAAAGATTGCTTAACCTCAATTGTTTTCTTTTCAGTGCTTTCAGGGGTAGTGTTACTCATCTGCTATGCTCCTTTACAAATTTATTGGATTTATTATATCACGAATATAGCATTTTTACAACATTGATTATTATTTAGTTTGAGGTGATGTGTTTTTTTACTGTTGTTCAAAGTAAAAATATTAGATTTATAATCATGATGTAGATCAACAAAAGCGTAGCAGCTTTGAATACGAAACACAGTCAGATGATCATTACAAAAGAACTTGTAATGTAATACAAACCTATGATAAAAATTGCTCATAGAAATTGTATTGCATATGTGGGTGATGTGCATAACTGTGTGTGACGATTTAAACTTAGTATTGATGTAGCTGAGCAATAATGTTTAATTTAATAGGGCTTGTCAATTCGGCCTGTAAACACATGAAAAGATCACTCAATAGAGTGGTCTTTTTTGCGTTTCGGTCGGTGATTTGCTTTGTCGCTCGCTCTTTTCGCCTTCAGGGGCTTTGAACTTTCCTTTTGGTTCACCTCAATGCCTGTGCCGTTGATTTTTCAACGGTTTGTCGATCTTTTTCACAGCTTCGTTCTGTTTTTTCTCCATTCCGTATACGTTATATCACCCGGGACTTCATACGCTTTTCCGGCCTTGATGTCCCTTGCAAAGCGTGTACCGATTCCCTTCATGTTCTCAAAATATGCAGCCGTACAACCCCTTCACCACTGATTAAACGGCAGTGCGGAAAGAGAACCGGATAAGTGCCGGCGGTTGACCGATATTCTCAAAAAGCGTACCGAAATGAAAAACTTAAAGTCAAAGAACAACCCTCACCGAATCGTTAACAATGAAGCGATATTAAAAAAATAACCGAAGAATTCCGAAGCACAGCCCGCCGAAAAGGGCAAACAAAAAGCTGCGACACAATGAAGGTCACAGCTTTTTTGTATTTAGCTAAATTTGTATGTTTTTCCCTTTTCGGTCAAAAACTCGCTCACGCCGTTTTCAAATTCGACATCAATTTCAACGCCGTTTTCGTCTTCAATGAGGGCAATTTTTCCGTCGAGGAAAAGCTTGCATTTTCCGCCGAGGTTTGATTTAACGGTTCCGCTTTTGAGCCGTCCGTCCTTCCATTCTGCGGAAAGAACAAAACCGCCTCTTGCGCAAAGACCTTTGAATTCTCCGTTTTTCCAATTTTTCGGAATTGCCGGAAGAATTTTAATAACTCCGCCGTGGCTTTGAAGGAGCATTTCGGTAACCCCGGCCGTGAAGCCGAAGTTTCCGTCAATCTGGAACGGGGGATGAGTGCCCCAAAGGTTTTTGAGGATTGTTGTTTTGAGAATCTGTTCGATAACTTCTTCGCAGCGGTTTCCCTGTCCGAGCCTTGCACGGCAGAGAAGGCGGTGAGCGAGCGCCCAGCCGGTCGTTTTGATTCCTCTGTCATCGAGCGAGGCGGAAGCCGCCGCCTGAAACTCCGGAGTTTCGTCCGTGATTTGCTCAAACGGATAAAGGCCGAGAAGATGAGAAATGTGTCTGTGGTGGTTCTGAACGCCGTGAAATTTTCCCCTGAGCGGAAAACGATCCTCGTGTACCCATTCTCTGATGAATCCGTGCTTTGTTTTTGCATAAGGCTTGAGCTTTTCGATTTGACCGCTGATTTTTTCAATCAATTCGTCGTTGACCGAGGCGCCTTTTCCGTTTTCTTTAAGAACCTTTGAAAATTTGATTGCCGAATCAAAAATCGCAAAAACAATGCTTTGTTCAAACGTTCCGCCTGCGCTGACCGGACCGTGTTCCGCCGAATAGCACGGAGAAACAATGAGCCTGTCCGTTCCTTTTTCCGGAACAAGAATTTGTGACCAGAGAAGGGCAGTTTCTTCAATTGTCGGATAGATTTCGTTTTCAAGCTTTTCAATGTCTCCGGTGAAGGAGTAATATTCGCCCATTTCAAAGGCAGCCCATGCGCCGTTTGCCGGAGCCCAGCCCCAGCGCCACGAAAAACCGGGAGCAACAATTCCGAGCGGATTGACGGCCGTGTGGCAAACCCAGCCCGTCGGTTTTTCAAAGTCAACCGTTCCGTCCTCTTTCGTTTCGCCGATTCCGAAGGAATTGAAGGCCGCAACTCTTCCGGGCTTTCTCAGCGAATTGATGAAGTCAAGATACGGCAGTGCGGTTTCCGCAAGATTTGCCGAAAAGGCGGGCATATAGTTCATTTGAAGGTTGATGTTGAGGTGGTAGTCGCTTTCCCACGGCGGATTGTTCTTTGCGTTCCAAATTCCCTGAAGGTTTGCCGGAAGCGAGCCGTCTCGGGAGGAAGCGATGAGAAGATATCTTCCGTATTGATAAAGAAGCGTGATAAGATTACGTTTGAACTCGCCCTTTTTCCCGAAGCGCTCAAGCATGTAGTCCGTCGGGTGAGTACTTTCTTCTTCACCGAGACTGAACGAAACGCGGTCAAAAAGCTCTCTGTAATCCGCAAGGTGGGCTCTGTAAAGTTCTCCGAAACTCTTTTCTGCGGCTTTTTCAACCGTGTTTCTTGCTTTTTCGAGCGGATCGATGTCCGAGAAAAAGTTCGGATAATCGTTTATGTAATTCGTTGCAAGGCTCATGATTACGAGAACGCTTTCGGCGTTTTCAATAATAATATGGTTGTTTTCGTCGGCTTTGAGCGTACCTCCCTGAGGAATGAACTTGAC
Organism: uncultured Eubacteriales bacterium; assembly: GCA_934561055.1. Taxonomy (GTDB): domain Bacteria; phylum Bacillota; class Clostridia; order Oscillospirales; family Acutalibacteraceae; genus UBA6857. The sequence continues at coordinate 392,495 of CAKTFN010000001.1, read as the reverse complement.
GGCACAGCCGTATTTCATTGAGTTCTTTTCGTTTCCGGGCTTTGAGCCGATTCCGATGTTTGCGTTGACCGTTCCGAAAAGGAGGAGAGTGTCGTTTTCGGCCTTGATTGTTCCGTTTTGTTCCGAATCGAGATAGGCGTCGATGTTTACCGGAACTGCGGTTTTGTCTTTTTCCTCGCAGCAGATTCTTCCGACGAAAACGTTGTCGGGGTAGCTGACGAAGTAATGGCGCATATGGTTTGCCTTTCCTTTTCTGAATGAGACCATTGCGGAAGCCGAGGAAAGGTCAAGATCCCGGACATATTCGTCTCCGTTGTCGTCATCAAAGGAAAGGTAAAGATTTCCGAATGCCTGGTATGCACCGAAACCGGTGAAGTTTCCTTCAAGGGTTTTCATGAGGGCGGTTGCTTTTTTTGCGTTTCCCTCCTCAAGGGCTTTTTGAACGGCTCTGAGGTTTTCGCCTTTGCTTGTGTCTGAAATTCCGTAGTTAAAACCTTCAACGTCCTTTCCGCCCGACCAAAGTGTTTTTTCGTTGAATTGGATGAGTTCGCATTTCTTTCCGCCGAAAATTTTTGCGCCGATTTTTCCGTTGCCGAGCGGAAGCGCTTCGTTTTCCCAACCGAAATAATTCATGTTTGCCGGTTTGTTATAGCATAAGAACATTTTTGATACCTCGTCAGTACTGAATAATTTTTAGCCTTTTGCTTTTAAAAGCGTATATTACATATTATATAATTTTTCGCCGTTATCTGTCAAGCGTTATCGGGATTGAGGGGGTGGGGGAAAACCGTCCGTTTTTTTTTCGGTGTCGCTTCATTGTTATCGCTTCGGTGAAGTGGGTTCTTTAAATTTATGTTGTCCTTCCTCGCACGGGAGATTTTTGTTCTATGGCTCCCTCCTGTGAGGGAGCTGTCGGCTCTGCCGACTGAGTGAGAGACTTCCTACGCTACGGTGTATTTTTTTATGTTGTCGCTTGGATTCGCACCGTGTCTTATATCTTCACATCCGTCCGCTGTGCCGGGGACACTTTTGGCTGTCGGCTGAAATTTCCGAAACATGACAATTATTGAATCACTTTTCTTTGGCTCCCTCCTGTGAGGGAGCTGTCGGCTCTGCCGACTGAGGGAGAGATTTCCTACGCTACGGCTTATTTTTTTGATGTTGTTCATTTAACCGCACATTTCATCTTTAATTTTACATCCGTTCGCTCCGCTGGGGGCACTTTTGTCGATTGAAACAAAAGTACCCAAAAGTTCGCTTTTTTAGTACGCCGCATTTGTGACCGAAATCGGATTTGCGGGGGAAAATCCGATTATCGTTCACGATGCGGCTAAGGTTAGGTAGTTCTCCGCTCATGTTTAAGCCGGAGAAAATCCGCTTGAATTCAAATCTTTCGGTTAAGATTGTTTAAAAGTAAATATTCAAAGCTGACAGGTTTTATCTCTGACTTTTGCGGATTTTTTCTTCTATGCTTTTTTGTTTGTTCGTACTTGAATGTTGAAAAATTTAAAGGAAGGAAATCTAACTTTTTGCACTGTAAAGATTTATATGGTAAAAACGGTGAGAGTTAAACGGAAGTCTCACGAAATCCCACTACGAATGAAAAAATCAAGGCAGAACATATAAATCCACTGCAAGAAATCCGCGGAGAAAAGAAAAGCGAAACGGTTCTTTTTAGCTTTCTCTGACTGAAAATCATGACAGAGTGTGGTTTAACGATAATAGCGGATTGGTGTTTTTTGAAAAGTGAGATTAGCAGACGAAACCGTTGTAGCCGCATCGGAAGCCGATATTTTCCTTTTTCCCCCGCAAAAGGGAAATTCGGTTTCCAAATGCGGCGTACTTAAAAGCGAACTTTTGGGTACTTTTGTTTCAATCGACAAAAGTGCCCCCAGCGGAGCGAGCGGGTGTGAAGATATAGTACACGGTGCGAATCAAAGCGACAGCATAAAGAGAAAGATGAAAAAGGACCCCATTGCTTTGTTTTGTATCAACCGACAAAAGTACCCCCGGCACAGCGGACGGATAAAAAGATATAGTACACGGTGCGAATCAAAGTGACAACATAAAAAAATACACCGTAGCGTAGGAATTCCCTCCCTCAGTCGGCAGAGCCGACAGCTCCCTCACAGGAGGGCGCCATAGAACAAAAAGCTCCCGTGCAAGGAAGGACAACATAAATTTAAAGAACCCACTTCACCGAAACGATAACAATGAAGCGATATCAAAAAGCAGAAATTTAAAAATTAATTCATTTTGCATTGCCAAAATCTCACTTTTATGGTAATATGAAGTGTACAAATGTTGCCGACTGAACAGAACCTCTGCCGTTCGGCAATGCGAAGAAAAGAACCGGAAACCCCGGAAGAAAGTTTTGGAGGAGATTAAAAATGGCAGTGATTGAAAAAATTTCAATCGAACGCGCAAAAAGCGCAGAATCGGTCGGCGTTTCTTCAAAGGTTGTTCAGGCTTTTGTTGACCGTTGTATGGAACTTGATAAGCAGCTTCACTCGTTAATGGTTATTCGCCACGGAAAAGTTGCCTGTGAGGCGTTCAGAGACCCCCTCGGCCCGGAATACAGACATATGATGTATTCCGTCAGTAAGAGCTTCACCTCAACCGCAATCGGCTTTGCAATCGATGAGGGATATTTCTCTCTTGACACAAGGTTCGTTGAAATCTTCCCCGAAGCGAGGGGAAACAAGCCCGACGCTTACCTTGAAAAGCTCACCGTTGAAGACCTTCTTTCAATGAGGAGCGGCCTTTCCGTAACCCCCTTCATGGATAAAACGAAGGATCGCTGGTTCCATGATATCATCCACAGCGGCTGGGGAAGCGAACCCGGAACCGAGTTTATGTATATCAGCGAAAATATGTATCTTCTTTGCTGCATCATCCATAAGATGACAAAGATGAGCGTTATCGAATATCTCACGCCCCGCCTTTTTGAGCCGCTCGGAATTGTTGACCCGTATTGGGAAACCTGCCCGAGAGGAATCGAAACCGGCGGCTGGGGTCTTATGATCAAAACCGAAGACCTCGCAAAATTCACCCTTTGCTATCAGCAGGGCGGAAAGTTCGGCGGAAAGCAGGTCATTCCCGAATGGTGGGTAAAAACCGCAACCGCTTATCACGCCGACAACAGCAAAAACGATGAGCTTGACTCAAAGCAGGGCTATGGCTACTGCTTCTGGAGAAACGGCGGATACAAAAGCTCTTACCGTGCCGACGGAATGTTCTGTCAGTTCGGAATCGTCTTTGAAGACCTCGACGCCTGCTTTGTAATGACCGGCGGCGAAATTGACGAGCAGGGTATGCGTGACGTGATTTGGGAGTTCTTCCCGAAGGCTTTTGACGACAATGCCCGTGAGGAGGACGCCGTTGAAGTTTCGATTCCCGCTTATCCACGCCTTCCGAAAAGACCCCGCTCTTTCACCGAAAAGCAGATTGCCGGAAAGCGAATCACTTTTGCAAAGTCTCCGATTCTTAACATTGCCGGTTTCCCGACGAGCGTAATCACCCTTCCCGTTTCCTTCATGGCGAGAGAAAAGGCCGGAAACATCACGAATGTCACCTTTGAACCGCTTGAAAACGAGCTTGTCATGGAGTGGTCGGAAGGAAAGGAAGTCAACCGTATTCACGTCGGAATGGACGGGGAGTATCGCCGGGATAACATCGTTATCGGCGAAAATCCGTATACCGCTTTCAGCGTCGGCTGCTGGAACAGCGAATGCGAGCTTGAAATTCATATCAGAGCCATCGAAACGACCGCCGAAAGAATCTTCGTCTTTAAGTTTGCCGACGGAAGGGTAACCTTGAAGCCGACCATGCGCCCGGATACCTCCGTAATGGCGAATTCGCTCAAAGACTCGGTCAAGAACGTTGTTAAAAATCAGGTTCTTCAAACCGTTGTCAGCCAGGCTCTTCCGTATGTTGTTCCCGTTGTTGATCTTACGCTTCGCGGAAAAATCGAAAAATAATTCTTTTCAACCTTTTTGAATAACGAAAAAGGAGATATAAATAATGTTTTTGAAAATTCTTTTTGTTCTTGTCGTTGCGGCGGAATTCGTTTTCGTTCCGTTCTTCCTCAAGTATTCCTGGCCGAACAAGTGCTGGAAATCGTTCGGCTTCAAAATGATTTGCTCGGCTCTTTTCTTTGCCGCCGGACTTCTTGCGGCGAAAATCAGCGGACATTCGGCCGCTTCCTCGCCTTATACAAAGCTGATTTTGTGGGGACTGTTCTTCGGCTGGCTCGGCGATATGTTCCTTCATCTCATCACGGATAAGATCTTCGTTTTCGGACTCGGCCTTTTTGCTTTCCTCGGCGGTCATATCTTCTATATTTTCGCCTTCCAAAAAGCGATTGCTCAAAGGTATCCCGACAAGCCGTTTTTTGCGTGGTATGAGCTGGTTGCCGTTTTGGTTCTCGTCGGACTTGTTCTTCTTTATGCGGGAATCAAAAAGAAGCAGGGAAAGCTTGCCTCCGGAAAGCTTTATATGGTTATTCCGGTTGTTCTTTACGCCGTAACAATCAGCGCAATGCTCGCAAAGGCTTTCAGACTTTGCATCGGCGAATGGCTTTACGGCCTCAATGACAATATCGTGATGATTTTCATCACCGTTGCTCTCGGTGCGGTTTTGTTCATTCTTTCGGACGGAAGTCTCGGAATCATTCTTTTCGCCGGACAGGGTAAGAACAGACCGCTGAAGATTTTCAACATCGCAACATATTTTGCCGCGCAGATTCTTCTTGCAAGCAGCATCTTCTTCATCTCGACTCCGATTCTTTACGGAACCTGATGAAACGAAAACCCAATCAAAGGGCTGTCCTTTGCGGCAGCCCTTGAGTTATGACCTTTTGAATGAACCGGACTTTTTTCGGAATAATAAACCTTTGAAAAGGAGAAATCAATGAAAATCAGCGGCCTTCAAAAACTCACTCTTCTTGATTACCCGGGAAAACTTGCCTGCACAATTTTCACAACGGGCTGCAATTTCCGCTGTCCGTTTTGCCAGAACGCTTCGCTCGTTCTTCCCGAAGCCGAAAGCGACCGTATGGACGAAGAGGAGGTTCTCTCTTTTCTCAAAAAACGGGAGGGCGTGCTTGACGGGGTTTGTATCACGGGCGGAGAACCCTGCCTTCAAAGCGACATTGAAGATTTCATAGAAAAGGTTCGTTCGTTCGGCTTTTCCGTGAAGCTTGACACGAACGGAAGCTTTCCCGAAAAGCTTTCGTCCCTTCTTGAAAAGGGGCTTCTCGATTACGTTGCAATGGATATCAAAACTTCAAAGGAAAGGTATCTTGAGGTTTGCGGCGTGAAGAACGAAAAGATTCTTGAAAACGTTTGCAAAAGCGTTGAAATTTTGAAAAACTCCGGTGTTTCCCATGAGTTCAGAACAACAACCGCAAAGGAGCTTCAAACCGAAGAAGATTTTAGAAAAATCGGAGAATGGCTGAAGGGCGAAAAAAAATATTTCATTCAGCAGTATGTTTCAAGCGGAGACCTTGTCGGAGAGGAAAAAACTCCGTATGAAAAAGAAGATCTCGAAAAATTTGCAAATTTGGTAAGAAACTTTGTTGAAAATGTTGAGATCAGAGGCATTTGAAGCCGTTAAACACAAAATATAGTGTTTCACAAATCAAGATGTAGTTAAAAAGTCAAAGAAAAACGCAATATCTTGTGTTTTTTCTCTTGACTTTTTTGTTTTCTTGTTATATACTTGTCAGGCACAGAAAAAAACGACGACGGAAGGAAACGGAGAGCTTTCCGCCGATTGAATACGAAGGGAGACGCAACAATGTTTGACGTTAAGAAAAGAGACGGAAAATTTGTCGGTTTTGACATCAATAAAATTTCCGCCGCAATCCGCTCCGCTTTTGAAGCGCAGGAGGTCAATTTCAACGATGACCTCATTGACTTCATCGCACTCAAAGTCACCGCAGACTTTGAATCAAAAATCAAGGACGGCCACATCGCCGTTGAGGACATTCAGGACAGCGTTGAAACCGTCCTCGTAAAAGCCGGCTATTCTCAGGTTGCAAAAGCTTATATCCTTTATCGTAAGCAGCGTGAAAAGCTTCGCAACATGAAGTCAACCATTCTTGACTATAAGGCCGTTGTTGACAGCTATGTTAAAGTCACCGACTGGCGTGTTAAGGAAAACTCAACCGTAACTTACTCCGTCGGAGGACTCATTCTCAGCAACTCCGGCGCAATCACCGCAAACTACTGGCTTTCGGAAATTTATGACGAAGAAATCGCAAATGCGCATAAGAGCGGCGATATTCATCTTCATGACCTTTCAATGCTCACCGGATACTGCGCCGGCTGGTCGCTCAAACAGCTCATCAAAGAAGGTCTCGGCGGCGTAACCGGAAAAATCACTTCCGCTCCGGCAAAGCACCTTGCAACCCTCTGCAATCAGATGGTAAACTTCCTCGGAATCATGCAGAACGAGTGGGCGGGCGCTCAGGCTTTCTCCTCGTTTGATACTTATCTTGCTCCGTTCGTAAAGACCGATAACCTTTCTTATGAGCAGGTTAAAAAGTGCATTGAGTCCTTCGTTTACGGTGTAAACACTCCGTCACGCTGGGGAACTCAGGCTCCGTTCTCAAACATCACCCTTGACTGGACGGTTCCGAACGACCTTGCCGAGCTTAACGCAATCGTCGGCGGAAAGGAAATGCCGTTTAAGTATAAGGACTGCAAAAAAGAGATGGATATGGTCAACAAGGCTTTCATCGAAACGATGATTGAAGGCGACGCAAACGGCCGCGGCTTCCAGTATCCGATTCCGACTTACTCAATCACAAGGGACTTTGACTGGTCGGATACCGAAAACAACAAGCTTCTCTTTGAAATGACTTCAAAATACGGAACACCGTATTTCTCAAACTATGTCAACAGCGACATGGAACCGAGCGATATCCGCAGTATGTGCTGCCGTCTTCGTCTTGACCTTCGTGAGCTTCGCAAAAAGTCGGGCGGTTTCTTCGGAAGCGGCGAAAGCACCGGTTCGGTCGGCGTTGTAACGATCAACCTTCCGAGAATCGCATATCTTGCTTCGGACAAGGCTGATTTCTATGAAAGACTCGATCACCTCATGGATGTCTCCGCCCGTTCCCTCAAAGTCAAGAGAACAATCATCACAAAGCTCCTTAACGAAGGCCTTTATCCTTACACAAAGCGTTACCTCGGAACTTTTGAAAACCACTTCTCAACAATCGGCCTTATCGGTATGAACGAAGTCGGCCTCAACGCAAAGTGGCTCCATGCCGACCTTACCCATAAGGAAACTCAGGACTTTGCAAAGGAAGTTCTTGACCACATGAGAGAGCGTCTTTCCGATTATCAGGAACAGTACGGCGACCTTTATAATCTTGAAGCAACGCCTGCCGAATCAACAACTTATCGTTTTGCAAAGCATGACGTTGAACAGTATCCCGATATTATCACTGCGGCGGAAGAAGGCGGAACACCGTATTACACAAACTCTTCGCATCTTCCCGTCGGTTTCACCGAGGACGTTTTTGCCGCCCTTGACATTCAGGACGACCTTCAGACACGGTACACTTCGGGAACCGTTTTCCACGCTTTCCTCGGCGAAAAGCTTCCGGACTGGAAAGCTGCCGCAAAGCTTGTCAAGAAGATTGCCGACAATTACAGACTTCCGTATTACACCCTTTCTCCGACATATTCGGTCTGCAAGGATCACGGATATATTTCCGGTGAGCAGTATACCTGCCCGATTTGCGGCGGAGAAACCGAAGTATACAGCCGAATCACAGGTTATTACCGTCCGGTTCGTAACTGGAACGACGGAAAAACTCAGGAGTTCAAGGAACGTAAGGTTTACGACCTCGGAAAGTCAACTGATCCCCAGTCGGTAAAGGAAGAGCAGGAAAAGGTTAAGGAAAGCGTTTGCGAAGAAAAGGACGGAACCTTCCTTTTTGCAACGAGAACCTGCCCGAACTGCAAAATGGCAGAAACATTTTTGAACAAGGCCGGAATCGCTTTTGAAAAGGTTTATGCCGACGAGAATCCGGAAATTACGAAGAAATTCGGCGTAACAATGGCTCCGACTCTCGTCATCGTAAACGGCGGAGACGTTCAAAAAATCGGCAACGTTTCAAACATCAGAAAGTATATTGAAACCGTCGCTGTTCAGTAATGAAACAATCCGAATAATCAAAACGGGGCTGTCGCTTCTCTTTTCATGGTTTGCGACAGCCTGTTTTGCGTATATAATTATAAACGCAGCCCTCAGAACCGGTTCATATTTATGAACATATCGAAAACAGTATCTGTTTTGTGAGGTCACAATGGAAAATATAATATTGTTAGTTTTAGGAATATTTATATCCGTCCTCGGTATTGTAAACATACGGGGAAATATCGGCACAATACATTCTTATAACCGCAGAAAAGTGAAAGAAGAGGATGAGCCTAAATACGGAAAAGCCGTTGGCACCGGAACGCTTATTATCGGAATTTCTCTTGTTTTGGCATATGCGGCGGCATATCTGAATGAAGCGGCAATACCGTATATAATTATTACGGCTGTCATTGTCGGGCTGATATTTATGCTGTACGGACAAATCAAGTATAATCACGGTATTTTTTAATATTCCGAAGCACAAAAACCATTGCATTTTGAGACATTGAAAGGTGAAAGCTTTATGTACGATATAGCAATAATCGGAGCAGGCCCCGCAGGGCTTACCGCCGCAGTTTATGCAAGGCGTGCGGAAAAAAGCGTCCTTGTGATTGAAAAGGAGACCTTCGGCGGTCAGATTACCCATTCGCCGAAAGTCGAAAACTATCCCGGAACGCTTCGCATGAGCGGCAACGAATTTGCCGAAAATCTTGTTGAACAGGCGCTTTCTCTCGGTGCGGAAATCGAGCTTGACGAAATCACCGGGATTGAAACCGAAGGAAAAACAAAAAAGCTCATCGGCGAAAACGGAGTTTACGAAGCAAAAAGCGTAATCATCGCCTCCGGCTCAAAGCACAGAACCCTCGGCGCCGAAAACGAGGAAAAATTCGTCGGAGCGGGAATTTCGTATTGCGCCGTTTGCGACGGAGCGTTTTACAAGGGGAAGGAGGTTGCCGTCATCGGCGGCGGAAACACCGCCCTTCAGGAGGCGGTCATGCTTTCCGAGCTTTGCAAAAAGGTTACTCTTGTTCAAAACCTTTCGTTTTTCACCGGCGAAAAAAAGCTTCTCGATCAGCTTGAAAAAAAGAGCAACGTCGAATTCATCACAAACTCCGTTGTCTGTGCGATTGAGGGCGATGATTCTCTTTCCTCAATCAGAATAATCAATACCGAAACGAAGGAGGAAAAAACTCTTTTTGTTGACGGAATCTTTGTTGCAATCGGACAGGTGCCGGAAAACGAGCCGTTTAAGTCGGTTTCAAGCCTTGACGATTACGGCTACATCATTTCGGGAGAGGAGTGCGAAAGCGGAACAAAGGGCGTTTTTGTTGCCGGAGACTGCCGAACAAAGCGTGTTCGCCAAATCGCAACCGCCGTTTCCGACGGAGCGATTGCCGCGGTGAATGCCTGCAAGTATCTCGATTCGCTTGAATAAGAATGAAAAAGAAAGAAATTTCTGCTTTTAATGAATTTATAAGTTTGTTTGACTTTGCGAACATTTCTTTCGGTGGCGATGAATTTATTCTTCTGAAATCGTGTGGGATAACAAAAATTACTGAACCGATTGAAGATAAAACTGCATTTGAAGCTTTGCAGAATCACGTTCATTTGTTTGACAACGTAAAAAAGTCTCAACAAGATGAAGTTTGCGAGCTTTCCGAAAAACTTGGAAAACTTCTTCTTTCTGCGTTAAGGCAAAGCTTTCCCGATAAACATTTTGTCGTTTTTGTGACAGTTGATTCCGAGGTGATAATTCGCTTTCATCAAAAGTGGAGCGGTGAACCGTGGTATTATATCACCGATGACGAAAACGCATATGAAGCAAAGCTTCTTTGGTTTGATTGTTAAACTCGGGCTGTCCGTTCGGATTTTTCCGTCGGGCGGCTTTCCTTTTTCAAAAATGTACGGTTTGTCCTTTACGGCCTTGACTTTTTGCATTTTTGCTCCTATACTTTAAAAGGAAAAAATCCGAAGAAAAACAAATCATGAAAGGATCGAAAAAAATGCTCAAAGAAAAAGTTGCAATCGTAACCGGCGGAACGAGGGGAATCGGCCTTGCCGTTGTTCGTTCATACCTTCAAAACGGCGCAAAAGTCGCTCTTTTCGGAAGCAGAGAAGAGACTGTTGAAAAGGCTCTTGCCGAGCTTAAAGCCGAAAACAAAGATTACAGAGTTATCGGAATGTGGCCGAATCTTGCCGAATTTGACGAGGTTGAAAACGCCGTGAACGAGGTTGTTAAAACCTTCGGAAAAATCGACATTCTTGTCAATAACGCAGGAATTTCCGCAAGAGAACCGCTTTCGCAGTACACACCGGAAAACTTCAAAAAAATCATGGATCTCAATGTCACGGCCGTTTTCAACGGCTGCAAGGCGGTTGAACCGTTCATGCGTGAAGCAAAAAGCGGCTGCATTATCAACACAAGCTCAATGGTAAGCATCTACGGTCAGCCCAGCGGTGTCGGTTATCCGACGAGCAAGTTTGCCGTGAACGGCTTGACGAAGAGCCTTGCCCGTGAGCTTGGCCGTGAGGGAATCAGGGTCAATGCCGTTGCTCCCGGAGTGACCCGCACAGACATGGTTGCCGCCCTTCCGCCTGAAATCGTTGAAAGAGTTGCCGCTCCGATTCCTCTCGGAAGAATCGGCGAACCGGAGGAGGTTGCAAACGTTTTCCTCTTCCTTGCAAGCGAGATGGCAAGCTATGTCACCGGAACGGTAATTTCCGTTGACGGCGCAGCCCAGACCTGATTTTATCCGTTGAAATTCCGCCGTGTTCGAGATTTGGAATGCGGCGGCTTTTTTTGCTTTTTTCAGCGGTAAAGAACGTAATACCTTTTGACAAGCTCGCCCATTTCGCCGATGGTCATAACGCCCGAATCGGAGTTTTCAACATCGTTCTTTTTTCCGTTTTCTTTTACATGATTTTCTTTTTCTTTAGTCGGTATTTTTTTTATTATTTCTTCTTTATTTATTTGTGTACGGCTTTCGGGGGCTTGAAAAACAGAAGCCTCTTTTTCGTATCTCTCTTTAACGCTCACGGGATGTTGAAAAATTCGGTATTCATATTCGATTCTTCCGCTTTCGGTTTCGTTCGGAAGCTTCATAACAATGTCGAGATAGCCGAAATCTTTAAGCTCGGAAAGGGCGCTTTTGATTGCACTTTTGTTCTCTTTGCAAATTTTACAAAGCCCGTTGATTGAGTAATTCCAATCCTCCGGAAGGGAAAGCATCAAGGAAAAAAGTCCCTTTGCCTTGAGGCTCATTTCCTTTTCTCTGAGATGCTCGTTGCTCATCATCGTGTAGCCGTAAAGTCTGTTTTTGTTCTTCATGCTTTGATTTTTCCGTTTCTGTAGTTTTTTTGCGAAAGAAAAACTCCTTTCATTTTAAGGCTCAAAAAAGGAAAAAGTCGCACCTTTTACGCAACTTTGTCAAGGGAAAGAAAAAATTTTGCGGTTTGAACGCAAACGGGAAAAGCACGGCTCAAATTAATCGCTTTTTTGCTTGAAAAAACTTCTTTTCTGGTGTATGATATATCTTGATAAAAGAAACTGCCGAAAGGCGAACGGAGGAATTTTATGGAAAGTTTTACCGTCACAAGAGAAACAAAAATCAAAGATGTTCTTAAATCTCCGGCAGGTCACGATATTCTTGCAAAAGCGCTTTATGCCGCCGGACTTGACCTTTCGGTAATCACAAAAACGCCCATCGGAAACCTGAAGCTTTCCGGAATTCAAAAGCTCACGATGGGAAAATTTGACGATGAATTCATTGATTCGCTCATCGGAATTCTCAACAGCGAAAAGGACGCTCCGCTTGAAGACGACGCACCGATTGAACCGAAGTGGTGGAAGGAAGCCGTCTTTTATCAAATTTATCCTCGCTCGTTCTGCGACTCAAACGGCGACGGAATCGGCGATTTGCAGGGCATTATAAGTAAACTCGATTACCTTAAATCGCTCGGAATCAACGCAATTTGGTGCAGCCCGATTTATGATTCGCCGAACGATGACAACGGCTACGACATCAGAGATTACCGCAAAATTATGAAGGAGTTCGGAACGATGGAGGATTTCGACACCCTCCTTTCTGAAATTCATAAGCGGGACATGAAGCTCATCATGGATCTTGTCATCAACCATACCTCAGACGAACACGAGTGGTTCCAAAGCTCGCTCCGCGATGAAAATTCGCCGTATAAGGATTACTACATCTGGAAAGACGGAAAGAACGGCGACGACGTTACCGCACCGAACAACTGGACTTCTCTTTTCTCCGGAAGCGCATGGAATTACTACCCGGAAAGAAAGCAGTGGGCGCTTCATCTTTTCACAAAAAAGCAGATGGATCTCAACTGGGAAAACGAAAACCTTCGCCGTGACCTTTACGACATGATCAATTGGTGGCTTGAAAAGGGTGTTGACGGTTTCCGCCTTGACGTAATAAGCTTCATTTCAAAAGCTCCCGGCCTTCCGGACGGCCACGAAACCGTCGGCTCGCTCATGGGCTTCAGGGGTGTTGAGCATTATTTCTACGGACCCAGACTTCATGAGTATCTCCGTGAAATGAATGAGAACACTTTTTCAAAGTACGATGCCTTCACCGTCGGCGAATGTCAGGGAACGGGAATCGAAATGAGCAAGCTCATGACCGGAGATTACCGCAAGGAGCTGAGCGTTGTTTTCTCCTTTGACCATATGGACAACCCCGGAAAAAAACGCTTTGAAGATTATAAATACGACCTTCGTCCGATGGCGAAGGAGCTTGTAAAATGGCAGCTTCATTACGGAAACCACTGCTGGCCGGTAGTCTTTTTTGAAAACCACGATTGGCCGAGAATGACCTCAAAGGTTTGCCCGGACGGTTTTTACCGTGAGGAGCTTAGCAAACTTCTTTGCGTAATGCAGATGACCTTCAAGGGAACTCCGTTTGTCTATCAGGGACAGGAGATCGGAATGAGCAACAGCGAATTTCGTATGATGGATGACTTCCGTGACGTTGAAAGCGTCAACAAGTTCGGGGAGCTTTGCGATGAGGGCAAGAGCGCAAGCGAGGCATACCACATCGTTTGGGCAGGCTCAAGAGATCACGCAAGAACACCGATGCAATGGAACGGCGGGGAGAATGCCGGCTTTTCAACCGGAAAGCCTTGGATTGAGGTCAACCCGAATCACAAAACAATCAACGTTGAAGATGAAGAAAAAAAGCGCAATTCCGTTTTGAATTTCTTCAAAACGATGATTGCCCTTCGTCACAGTCATCCGGCCTTTGTTTACGGCGACTTCAAGCTTGCAAACAAAAAATTCTCCGACGTTTTGACTTATTACAGAACGCTTGAAAGTGACGGCGAATACTTCGTTGAACTGAACCTCACTTCAAAAAGAGCGAAGAGAACGCCCGGAACCGAGAATTACACTCTTATTGCCTCAAACGTAAATGCGGACAGAAAAGAACCGCTCACCCCGTTTGAAGCGAATGTTTACAAGATTCGCTGAGAAAAAGAAAAATTTTCGCTTTTTTTCTTCAACACTTCTTTAAAAATCACTTGACAAAATGTTTCAATGTCTATATAATGTTATACGTTATTATGAGGTGAGTTATGATTATCACGCTTGAAAGTCTGCTTAACGGCGGAATTGAAAAGTTGAAGCTTGACTGCTCGTTTGATTTTTCAAAAGAGGAGTTTGACGGTGTGTTTCCATTCACAACGCCTGTCGCTCTCTTTGGAGAAATTGTCAACCGTGCCGGTGTTGTGACTCTTTCTGCCGTTGCCGCTTTTGATTTTACTGCGCTTTGCGACCGTTGCGCCCGTGAGTTCACGAAGAGTTTTCGTGTTCCCGTTGAGCATATCCTCGTTTCAAAGCTCAGCGGCGAGGATAAGGACGAGTTCATCGTTGTTCCGCCCGAAGGTCTTGATATCGAAAGGCTCACTTTAGAAGACATTTTTCTTTACCTGCCGAGCAAGCTTCTTTGCAAAGAAGACTGCAAGGGCGTCTGCCCAACCTGCGGTGCGGATCTCAATGAAGGACAATGTTCCTGCAAAAAGGAGATTGACCCGAGGCTTGAGGCTCTGCTCTCAATGCTCGACGAATGATTTTGTTTATTTAATTATTTTTATAAGGAGGTGCTGGTCATGGCAGTACCAAAGAGAAGAGTATCAAAGGCAAGAAGAGACAAGAGACGTTCAAACGTTTGGAAGCTCGACGCTCCGACACTTGTCAGATGCAAACAGTGCGGTGAATATACAGTACCGCATAAGGTATGCGGCAGCTGCGGTTATTATAAGGGCAAGCTCGTTGTTGCTAAGGACGAGGACTAAGTTGATTGCCGGTTTTCGGCTTTCATCGCCTTTGAACTGATGAAAGGCAGAGAAGCAGCGTTTTGCTTCCTCTGCCTTTTTCTTTGATTGAAAAGTAAAGAAAAATCTGTTATCTGTTATGTATTATCTCTTGTCTCGGTTTGAATAAAGAAAACGGTAAGGTGTTAATGAACAACGTGCGGTTTAACCGTTGGGGAGTCTTGCGAGGTTCCCGTTTAACCCAACCGTTTCCGCCGCATAAAATTACTGCAAAACAGTATGGTTTATTTCTTACGGGTCGAACCCGTGCCGACCCGTGAAACTCTGCAAAAAATTTCAAATTCGGATAACAGATAAAAGATAAGAGATAATAGATTTTTTACGGAGGAAAAAACATGTCTGTTTTTGTCAGCGAAGTAATCAAAAAGTCAATAGCCGACAAGAAGGGCATTAAACCCGGCGATGTTCTCATTTCGGTGAATTCTCATGAAATCAATGACGTTCTTGATTACCGCTTTTATATCAAAGAGGAAAAGCTCACCCTTGCGCTCGTCTCCGACGGAAAAGCAAAACGGGTGAGGCTTCATAAAAAAGAATACGACGACATTGGGCTTGAATTTGAAACCTATCTCATGGATAAGCAGCACCACTGCAAAAACAAGTGCGTTTTCTGCTTCATTGATCAGCTTCCGCCCGGTATGCGTGAAACGCTTTACTTCAAGGACGATGACTCAAGAATGTCCTTCCTTTTCGGGAGCTATGTTACGCTCACGAACCTCACCGAACATGACGTTTCACGCCTTATTGAAATGCACATCAGCCCCGTGAATGTTTCCGTTCACACCATGAATCCCGCTCTTCGTGTCGAGATGATGAAAAACAAGCACGCAGGGGAGTGCCTTTCGATTCTCAAGCGCCTTGCCGACGCAGGAATTCAGCTCAATACTCAGCTTGTTCTCTGTCCCGGAATCAACGACGGAAAGGAGCTTGAGTTCAGTTTAAACGAGCTTGAAAAGCTTCGTCCGGCAATTCAAAGCATTGCCGCCGTTCCCGTCGGGCTTACAAAGTTCAGAAACGGACTCGCAAAGCTTGAGCCGTACACAAAGGAAACGGCGAAAAAGGTTATCGAAACCGTCGATTCTTTCGGAGAAAAATGTAAAAAGCTTTACGGAACACGTCTTGCCTTTTGCGCCGACGAGTTTTATCTCAAGGCTGAAATGCCGATGCCCGGCGAGGATTACTATGAGGATTATCCTCAGCTTGAAAACGGCGTCGGCCTTTGGAAAAACCTTGAAACCGACTTTTTGGCTGCCCTTGAAACGTGTGAGTACTCCGAAGAAAAGGAGCGCCGGGTTTCGCTTGCGACGGGTGTTGCCGCAAAGCCGCTTATCGAATACTTTGCTTCTCTTGTGAACAAAAAGTACCCGAATGTCAAGGCGGACGTTTTTG
Organism: uncultured Eubacteriales bacterium; assembly: GCA_934561055.1. GTDB lineage: Bacteria > Bacillota > Clostridia > Oscillospirales > Acutalibacteraceae > UBA6857. The sequence continues at coordinate 376,595 of CAKTFN010000001.1, read as the reverse complement.
CGGTTGAAAACGACTTTTTCGGTCATAGTATAACCGTTGCCGGCCTTGTTACCGGGCAGGATCTCATCGCCCGGCTTAAAAATAAAAACCATGCAGAAACGCTGATTATTCCGTCGGTCATGCTCCGCTCGGAGGGTGACGTTTTTCTTGACGACGTTTCCGTCGAAGACGTTGAAAACGCTCTTTCGGTGAGCGTTGTCGTCACAGACCAAAACGACGGCTTTGCGCTTCTTGACAATATACTCGGAATATAAAGGAGGAAAAATTATGGCAAGACCTGTTGTTGCGATTGTCGGCCGCCCGAACACGGGAAAAAGCACCCTTTTTAACAAACTTGTCGGTCAGAGGCTTTCAATTGTTGACGATACCCCCGGCGTTACGAGAGACCGGATTTTCGGTGATTGCGAATGGCTTTCACGTCATTTTCTGCTTGTCGATACCGGCGGAATCGAGCCTTATTCAAATGACATAATTTTAAAACAGATGCGCCGTCAGGCTCAGCTTGCGATTGAAAGCGCAAATGTGATTATTCTTGTTTGCGACGTGCGCTCCGGCGTTGTCGCAACCGACAGCGAGGTTGCCGCAATGCTTCAGCGCAGCGGAAAGCCCGTTGTTCTTTGCGTCAATAAATGCGACTCCGTCGGCGAGCTTCCCGCCGATTTTTACGAGTTTTACAACCTTGGTCTCGGCGACCCGGTGGGTGTTTCCGCCGTTCACGGCCACGGCACGGGCGACCTTCTTGACGAGGTTATCAAATATCTTCCCGAATGTGACGAGGAAGAGGAGGAAAACGTAATCAGCGTTGCCGTAATCGGAAAGCCGAACGTCGGAAAATCCTCGCTCATCAATGCGATTTCGGGTCAGGAAAGGGCAATCGTTTCGGATATCGCCGGAACGACCCGTGACGCAACCGACACATACATCTCAAACAAATTCGGCGATTTTGTTTTCATAGATACCGCCGGAATGAGAAGAAAAAGCCGCATTGACGACCAGCTTGAAAAGTACAGCATCATCAGAGGAAGAATGGCCGTTGAAAGGGCGAACGTCTGCGTAATCATGATTGACGCCGTTGAAGGCTTCACCGAGCAGGACTCAAAGGTTGCCGGAATCGCTCACGAGATGGGAAAAGCCTGCATTGTTGCGGTCAACAAATGGGACGCCGTTGAAAAGGACGGACGGACGATGGACTCTTACCGAAAAAAGCTCATGAACGACTTTTCCTTCATGTCTTACGCTCCGATAATCTTCATCTCCGCAAAGACCGGTCAACGACTCGACCGCCTTTTCGAGCTTATCAAATTCGTTGACGAGCAAAACGCAATGCGAATTTCAACCGGAAAGCTCAACGATGTTCTTGCCGCCGCAACCGCAAGGGTTCAGCCGCCGACAGACAAGGGCAAGCGATTGAAAATTTATTACATGACCCAGGCATCGACAAGGCCGCCGACATTCGTCTGCTTTGTCAACAAAGCGGAGCTTTTCCATTACAGCTATCAGCGTTATATTGACAACCAGATTCGTGAAGTTTTCGGCCTTGAAGGAACGCCGACAAGGTTCGTTATCCGTGAAAGAGACGGAAAGTGATTTTACAACTTCATAATTTTGAAAAAGCGTCTTAAAAGGACGCTTTTTTGTTTGAAAAGAAGTACAAGTTTTTTAGACTATGAGCGCAAAAAGCAAAATAGAATGTATTATAAAACCGTATACATATTTTCGGGAGGAAAACGCTATGTTTGAGCTCATTAAAACGGTTCTTCAAAACCTTGTTTTTTCTTTTCTTCACCTCGGTTCGGGAAATTCCTTTCCGAAGCCGCTTTCCGCTCAGCGTGAAAAGGAGATGCTTGAAAAAATGAAAAGCGGCGACTCTTCGGCTCGCAATGTGCTGATTGAGCATAATCTCCGTCTTGTCGCCCACATAATAAAAAAGTATTACGCAAATTGTTCCGAGCAGGAGGACCTCATTTCAATCGGAACAATCGGTCTCATCAAAGCGATTGACTCTTTTAAGCCCGAAAAGAACATTCGTCTTGCAACCTATGCCGCGCGGTGCATTGAAAACGAAATTCTTATGCATTTTCGCCGGGGAAAAAAGGATGCGGGGGTAATGTCAATCAATGAACCTATTGATACCGACAGCGAGGGGAACCCGCTCACGCTCGTTGACATCATTTATGTTGAAGACACAATCACGGACGACATTGACCTCAAGCAAAAGACGAAAAAGCTTTATGAATTCATCAACGCTCTTGAAGATGAACGGGAAAGGGAAATAATTATCGAACGTTACGGTCTTTCGGGCGAACGCTGTCTTCCTCAGCGTGAGGTTGCAAAAAAACTTTCAATCTCCCGTTCATATGTTTCAAGGATTGAAAAAAAGGCGATTGAAAATCTCAGAAAAATGTTTGAAGAAAAAACTTAAAAGATTTGTAATATTAGGTCGCATTGCTTATATTGACTTTTTTGCCGTAAAAATGTAATATATTACAAACCGAATTTTTTTGAAAAGCACAAAAAAATTTTGTGCGTAACGGAGGTGTCTTGCGGTGGATCTTCAAAATATTTGTCTTTGCTGTATGCATGAACTTCCCTTCGGGGCGGAGGTGTGTCCGAACTGCTCAAAAAACGTAAGAGAACCGCAACATGCGCCGCTTTTGCAAAAAAGGTATGTTCTCGGCGGAAGATATCTTATCGGGTTTTGTACCGGTTTTTCGACCGACTGCGTTGTTTATTCGGGCTTTGACCTTCAAAACAGTGTTCCGGTTTCCGTTTGTGAGTTTCTTCCGAAAAATCTCATTGTCAGAGGAGAAGGGGAGCCTTCGGTGAGCGTTCGTGCCGGTTACGGCGCAATGTATGAGTCCTGCCTTCAAAGTTTTTTAAAGCTTTGGAAAACGCTCATGTCGCTTAACCGTACTCCGGCTCTTCCGACGGTTAAGGAAATTTTTTCGGCGAACTCAACCGCATATGCCGTTTGCGAAAAGCTTGAGTCGATCAGTCTTGAAACTTATCTTTCGTCTTCCGAAGAAAAATTTAATTGGGAAAGGGTGAAAAACGTTTTTCGCCCGATTCTCATCGCATTGAGAAAACTTAATGCGAACGGAATTGTTCATGCTGCTGTCTCGCCCGAAACGATTCTTGTCGGTTCGGACGGAAGGCTTCATCTTTCCGGCTTTTCAATTCCGCAAACCAAGTCTGATGTGATTGAGCTTCGTGCGCTTTCTTCTTCGGGTTTTGCGCCGATTGAACTTTCCGACCGTCGCCTTCATGTCGGAACATATACCGACGTTTATTCCGTGATGGCCGTAATGTATAAAGTTCTGACCGGAATCAGACCCCAAAACGCTGCGGAACGTGCGGTGAACGACTCAATGTTTATTCCGCAGGAATACGCAAAAGAACTTGACAAAAAGGCGATTGAAACGATTCTTTCCGCTCTTGCCGTCTATCCCGAAGCGAGAATCCAAACCGTTGACGGACTTTTTTCTCTTCTTTATCCGGAACGGGCACAAGCGGTTGAAGAAGCAAAATTTCGGATCGAAAAAGAAGAAACGCACCCAAAAACCGCCGTCCCCGAACCGAAGGCGGACAAGCCGCCCGAGAAGGAAAAAAAGCCGACTTTGCCGCCTCAAAAAACCGAACTTCCGGAATCCGGTTCTTCAATCACTTTCAAGGTGATTCTCACCGCTCTTTTGGTTGCGGCGATGGTTTTCGTAACGGCATATTCAACGTTTCTTTATAAATATTTCGATGTTCCGTTTCTTGACAAAGCTCTTTCCGCAATGACGTTTCTCCCGATGAACGGAGAAACGAAGGAACACACAACAAAACCGCCGAAAACAACCGAAAGCTCGGCTCCGATTTCAAAGAGCGTAATTGTTGCCGATTTTACTCAGTTGACATATCGTGACATTGAAAACAGCAAAACTTTTAACGAAAATTTTGACATTGAATTTTCGTTTGAACCGAGCCGGGAGGTTGAAAAAAATTCAATCATTTCTCAAAGTATCCCGGCCGGAAAAACCGTTGAACAGGGAACAAAAATCAAAATCGTTGTCAGCAGCGGAAAGCCGTATGTCGTTCTCAAAGACGTGATGGGTATGAAATACGAGGATGCATATTCGCTTCTCACGAAGGACGGATTTGTTGTTCAAAAGGTAATCAAAGAAAACGACGGAAGCCGAACTCCCGGAACGGTCTATACGATGTCGCTCGTTGCAGGACTTGAATTTGAAGAGGGAACAACCGTCACACTCTCCGTCTGGGGAGAATGAATCAGCTATGAGAGCCGTCAATTTTTTGGCGGCTTTTTTCTTTTGCAATGCTTCATCTTTTTAAGACATCTTCCGAAATTCGACCGAACGGCAATTCCGAACCGTTTAGGTTTCAAAAATCACATTCTCCCGTAACCTTTCATAAAATGGTGTGAATATATTCTGAAAGGTGATAAGAATGAACAGCTTTGATTCGATGATTGAACAGTATAAAAAAGAGCTTATTGACGCAAAACGTCGCTCGATTGAAAGTGAAATTCTTTCTCCCGCTTTTGACGAAAGCGAACCTGTAACCGCCGAAAAAAAGGAAGAAGCCGTTTCGGTTTCGGCAGTTTTCAACGAAAAGAGCGAAGAAAAAGGAACGCCCGATTCAACCGAACCTCAAACCGAAAACGAATCTTTGAAAAAAGAAAACGAAAAAACCGAAAGCGAACGGTTCGGCGTTTTTCCCGTGACGGAAAGCTCCGGCGAAGAAAAAAGCAATCCCGACGAAACTTTCATTCCCGAAGATGAAAATTCCGTTTTTGAAGAAGATGAGCCTTATCCCGAATCTCTCGGTTCGCTGAAAGTCCAGGTCTTTATGGCAAACCGTGCATATCCCGTTTCCTCCGCTCACGTTGTAATCATCGGAGCAGAGAATAAAAAGGTATATTTTGACGGTTACACAAACACGAACGGCGTTGTCGGAAGTATTCTTCTTCCCGCACCGAAAAAATCGTTTTCTCAGTCACCGCAGGAAAAGTCGCCTTATTCAAAGTATGACATAACCGTTTCCCATCCGTATTTTCAAACACGAAAGTATCTAGGCGTTCCCGTTTTTTCCGGCGTCGAATCGATTCAGAACATACAGCTTCTTCCTCTCGGAACGGACGAAAGGGATAATACAGACGTGACCGAAAGCGAACCAAACGAACTTTTGATGAAAGGCGGGGAGAGAAATGCCTGACGCCGTTGTCGTTCCGGAATACATCACCGTTCATCTCGGTCCACCCGACTCAAACGCAAGGAATGTTACCGTTCCGTTCACCGATTACATCAAAAACGTTGCTTCAAGCGAAATTTATCCTACATGGCCGGAAAATGCGATAAGGGCAAACATAATTGCACAGATTTCGCTCGCCCTCAATCGAATATTTCTTGAGTATTACCGCTCAAGAGGATATGATTTTGACATCACAAATTCAACTCAGTATGACCAGGCTTTTCAATACGGACGCGATTACTTCGGAAATATCTCCCGGATAGTCGATGAAATTTTCAATACTTATGTCGTAAAGGAAGGCACGGTTCAGCCGTATTACACCGAATATTGTGACGGAATCAACGTTTCCTGTCCCGGTCTTTCCCAATGGGGAACGGTGAGTCTTGCGAACCGGGGATATACGCCTTATGAAATTTTGAAATATTATTACGGTGACGACATTAATTTAAAGCGTGCCGACGTTGCGCCTTCTTTTCAAACCTATCCCGGAACGCCGCTCGGAGTCGGTGATGTCGGCAACGATGTTCTTGAAATTCAGCGCCGTCTTAACCGCATTTCTCAAAATTATCCGAGCATTCCGGAAATTCCGAAAACCGACGGCTCGTTCGGACGGACAACGGAAAACGCAGTCAAACAGTTTCAGCGTGTTTTCAACCTTACTCCCGACGGAGTTGTCGGCGAGGCAACGTGGTACGCAATTCGCCGGATATATAACGCCGTGAAACGTCTTTCAGAGCTTTATTCCGAGGGAATCACAATTACCGAAGCCGAACGTCTTTTCCCTTATCCTTTGCGAAAAGGCGATCGGGGACAGCCGGTTTCGATCATTCAGTATTATTTGAATTTTCTTGCGTATTTCAACAATACGCTTCCGACGGTTACCGTTGACGGAATTTTCGGAGAAGACACGGAAAAAGCCGTAAAGACTTTTCAGCGTGAACACGGACTTACGCCCGACGGAATCATCGGCGAGGCAACGTGGAACGCAATTCTTGATGAATACCGAAGAACGGTCAATTCGCTTCCCTTTGAATTTAAGACCTATTCATCGCTTCTTTATCCGGGTTATGTCATAACTGATGGCGCAACGGGAAAAGCCGTTGAACAGCTTCAGACTTATCTTAACGTAATTTCTCAAAACCTTGACGCCGTTTCGCCCGTAACCGTTGACGGCGTTTACGGTCCGCAAACGATTCGTGCGGTTGAAGCGGTTCAGTCGCTTTACGGAATGCCGGTCACCGGCTATGTCGGCCCGCTGACGTGGAACGCAATCGTTGAACTTTATAATGGCTACAGAACCTTTTAATGAACGGTTTTGAATAAAAATAAAGATTTTGCCGAAAATATTTTCGGTGATTTAATGAGCGATTTTGAAAAAAGCTATGAAGAAAATCTTGCAATGATCAACAGAAAGCTTCGTGTCGGAGAGAGTTTTGATATTCTCGTCAAACGCATAAAGGCCGGCGGAAAGCGTGTTACTTTTTATTGCATCGACGGTTTTGTCAAAGATGAAATGTTTGAAAAAATGCTTGAATATATCAGCAAGCTTACCGAAAAGGAAATGAAGGAATGTCCGACGGCGAAAGACCTTCTTGACAGTCATATAACCTATATCGAATCGAGCGTTGAAAAAAGCCTTGAAACGTTCACAACATTTGTTTTGTCCGGCGCAATCGGGATGATTGTCGAAGGTTACTGCGAAGCGATAATAATTGACGCGCGAACTTATCCCGCCCGTGACGTTCAGGAACCGGAATCGGATAAGGTTCTTCGCGGCGCCCATGAGGGCTTTGTTGAAACCGTGATTTTCAATACCGCTTTGATCCGGCGGAAAATCCGCAATCCGAAGCTGACCTTCAAGGCTTTTCAAATCGGCAGCGAATCAAAAACCGACGTCGTTGTTTGCTTCCTTGAAGACAGCGTGAACAAAAAGCAGCTTTCTTCGATTGAAAAAAAGCTCAGCTCAATTGAAGTGTCGAGCCTGACAATGAGCCAGGAGAGCCTTCGGGAATGTCTTGTTCCGTCCCAGCCGTGGAATCCGTTTCCGAAGGTGCGGTATACCGAACGTCCCGATGCCGCCGCAGCCTGTATATTTGACGGAAACGTTGTTGTTCTTGCTGACGGTTCGCCGTCGGCGATGATTCTTCCGACCGGTGTTTTTGATTTCATTCAGGACGTTAACGATTATTATTTTCCGCCGATGATCGGAACCTTCCTTCGTTATATTCGTGCTCTTGTTTTTGCGCTTTCGCTTCTTCTTGTTCCGGCGTGGTATCTTTTGACGCTTTACGGCGACAGACTTCCGGAAAATTTAAAGTTCATTCTTGTGAAGGAACCGAACAGCGTTCCGCTCATAGCCCAGCTTCTTGTTATTGAGTTTGTGATTGACACTCTTCGCCTCGCTTCGCTCAATACTCCGAGTGCGCTGAGCAATTCTTTCAGTGTTGTCGGTGCGCTTGTCCTCGGCGAATTTGCGGTTTCGTCCGGCTGGTTCGTTTCGGAAGTTGTTTTGTTCATGGCTTTCGCCGCAATTTCAAACTTTACTCAGGCAAGCTACGAACTCGGCTATGCAATCAAAATTTCAAGAACCCTTCTTTTGATTCTTACGGCGATTTTCAAAATTTGGGGCTTTGCTGTCGGGCTTGTAATTATTCTTCTTATGATTTGCACAACGAAAACCGTTGACGGCTACACTTATCTTTACCCGCTCTTTCCCTTTGACAAAGAGGCACTTCACGGCCTTCTTGTCAGAAGGACAATCAAAAGCAAACAAAGAAAAGCGCATTATAACGACGTTTCGATGGAACGAAACTGAAAAAACAGCGTTAAGTCATTCGCAGGAATCGGCTTAACGCTGTTTCGATTTTTTATCGGTTATTCGTTTCAAACTGTTTTTTCGTAATTCTGACGGGAACGCAGGTGCTTTTGAAAAACCGATATTCCTCACCGGTAACCTCGCCGCCGAAGGACAAAATAATTCTTTTCGTCGCTTCTCTTGCGTCAAGGCGGACTTCCGGTTCTCCGTTTTCAAAAAGCTCTTTCAACACTGTTTTCACAAGTTCGGTTGCGAGGTGACGACCTCTCATGTTTTCCCTGACGGTGAGCCGTCCCATGTACCGAACGCCGTCTTTTTTGTATGCGGCAACTGTTCCGACGAGTTCTTTGTCCGAAAACGCACCCCACCAAACCGGCGAAAGCTCTGTCTTGATGTCGGTCAGTTCTTTCGGAACGTCCTGTTCTTCAAAAAATATGTCGCAGGCGGTTTTTATTGCTTCGTCTTTTTCTTTTTTGTCAACTTTTCTGATTTCAATCATAATCGTTTTATTAAAAGCTCCTTGTCTTTTTTCAAAACGCCGTGTATTAAGCGAACTTTTGAAGAAGCATATGAAGGTCATTGTTTTTTCAAAATTTTTCAATCGCTTTTGCCGATACCGTGTTTAAGATTATCACCGATAATATGATTTGTCAACAAAAAGAAAGCTTGCCTTTCAATAATATCGGAAAAAGAATTGAATGAACCCGAATAAAAAAGGCTGTGACGGTCGTTTGCCGCCGCAACCTCTTTTGCGTCATGCCATGATATAAAGCAGAGCGAGAATCAGCATTTCATCCGCACCGTCCCTTTGCAAAAGGAGAATGAGCGGAAGAATCAGCGCAACGTCGCTGTCCGTTTCAAGAAAAGCCGAAACCGTTCTTTTGCTTTTCGTATGCACCTTTTTAATTGCCGGCGGTTTCGGAATTTCCTTTTCGTCCGTCGGTTCAAAAATTCTTTTCGGTTCGTTTTCTTTTTCGGCTTTTGCCTGACGCTGCATTTCTTTTACACGGTTAATTGCCTGTTGCTGCATTTTTGAAAAGTCCTCTTTTGAAATGTTCTGCGCCATTTTTTTCTCACCTCGTCTCAGTTGTCAAGTTCCCGAAGCTTCGGAAGGACGGAAAGGAGCCTGAGCATTTTTGCCGCCTGGTCAACCTTTTCGCGCCGGCTTTCTTTAAGCATCGGTCTGAGCGCATAAAGAAGGTCGCACCGAGGGTCGTGAACGTCGCTTTTGAGAAGCTTCAAAATACTCATGATTTTTTTAATGCTCTCAAGATCCGGCTGTTCGTTTTCGGGATTCGGCGGCCTTTTTTCTTCCTCCTTTTTTTCTTTTTCTCCCTTTGAAAAGAATGAGGCGGCAACGCTTTTGAGCTGTTCAACGTCTTCTTCGCTCAAAGAGGAAAAAAGCTCGGAAAGCTCCTGCAGATTGATGCTTTCAAGGTTCATGAATTTTTACCCTTGTCGGAAAATTTTTCAAAGAACTTCTGCGCCTGCGGTGAGGAAAGGATTGATTTGATAAGTTTTGGGTTTTTCATTGCGCTTTTGAGCTTTTCGGCGTCGGAGGGTGAAAGGTTTTCATCGATGAACGAGCCGACGTCAAGAACTCCGCTTTTCTCCTTTTCTTTTGCTTTTTCAAAAAGTTCGCTGATTTTTTCCGTGTTCATTTTTGTTTCATTATCCATTGAAAAACCTCCCGTAATGTGATACAATGTCATAATAATATCTATGTTTTTTCGGCGGTGATTATGAATGAAGGTTCTCGTTTTGTCCGACAGTCACGGAAACACAACGAATTTTTCCCGCGCAATCGAAAAAGAAGGGGAGTGCAAAATCGTTTTCTTTCTCGGCGACGGTGCAAATGACCTTGAAAAAATGAAAAAGGAGTTTCCCGGGCGAACCTTCATTGCCGTGAGGGGAAACAACGACTTTTCCGGTGAGCTTGACGATTTTGCCTATAAGCACCTTGAAGGAAACACAATCATTGCCTGCCACGGCCACACCGTTTCGGTGAAGCGAAGCCTTCTTCCGCTCCTTGAAAAAGCCGAAAGCGTTCGTGCGAACGTTGCCCTTTACGGCCATACTCACAGAAGCGACTGTTTTTATGACTCATATTCAAAAATTTTTGCCGTGAATCCCGGTGCGATTTATAACGGAAACTACGCCGTTTTGATTCTCGAAAAAGAAAAGGTTGACGTAAAATTCAAAAACGTTTATGAGGTGAGTGAATGAATATTATTATCATCGGCTGCGGAAAAACCGGAAGCCGCCTTGCAAATGCCCTTGACGAAAGGGGCTATGACGTTGCCGTTGTTGACAGCAACGAAGAAAATTTTTCAATGCTTTCCGATGATTTTTCGGGGCTTGAGGTTTGCGGCGACGTGACGGATATCGACGTTCTCGGAAATGCCGGTTGCGAAAGCGCAAACATGGCGTTCGTTGTTACCGGAAAGGATACCGTCAACGTCATGGTTGCCCAGACTTTGAACATTGAGTTCGGTCTTTCGGAGGTTTATCTTCGTGTTCTCGACCCGTCGAGAGAGGCCGTTTTCAGAAAATTCGGTCTTAAAACCGTTTGCCCGACGAGGCTTGAAAGCGACATCTTTTTTAACCTTGCAACGGAGGATTCAAACGAAATCGACTCAATTTCAATCGGGGGAAACAGCGTCAGTTTTGTTATGAGAAAACCCGAAAAGCGTGAACTCGGACGCTCGGTTGATGAAATAGCGAATCTTGAGGATAAAATGCTTTTTGCCGTCAAAAAGAAAAACACAGGCGAACTCATGCTCTGTTCGCATGACAACATCACGATTGATGACGGCGATATGCTCATTTTTGCAATGATTTAAGGAGAAAGCGGAATGAAAATTGTAATTGTCGGAGCCGGTCAACTCGGCTATTTCCTCGCAAAAAGCCTTCTTGAAGAAAACCATATCATCAAAATCATCGATTCGGACAAAGAACGCTGCGAAAAAATTTCAAGCGCACTTGACGTGACGGTATATTGCGGAGACGGAACGAGAATTGAAACTCTCGCTTCGGCGAGCGTCGGAAAAAGTGACGCTTTTATTGCCGTCACCGGTTGCGACGAGGATAATCTCATCGCCTGCGAAATTGCAAAAAAGCAGTTTTCCGTAAAAAGGACAATTTCAAAAAGCAACAATCATAAAAACATTGCGCTCATGAAGCGTCTCGGTGTTGACATCGTTCTTGACACAACGCAGATTATCACCGGTCTCATCGAGCATGAAATTGACGGCGCAAACGTAAAATTCATTGCCGACATCAGCAATTCCGCCGCCGTAATCAGCGAATATAAAATTCCCGACAATTGGAGCAAATCCGGAAAGCGGGTCATGGAGCTTGACGTTCCGTCGGACTGCGTTCTTATTTATGTTATTCGCTCAGGCACGCTTATGATACCGCGTGGAAACACGGTGCTCATGGCGGGGGACGAAATCACCGCCCTTGCCGTAGGCCGTGCGGCAAAGCAGCTCAAAAAGATTTTTGAGCTTTAACTCGTTTTTGACCGCCTGCTTTTGCGGTTTGAAAAAAAGCAAACAAAAAAGAAAGGAAGAAAAACACATGCAAACATTGTTCGACCCGTTCCTGCATTTTGACCTTTCGGTCTTTCAGTGGGTTCAGACCATTCACGGAGGCTTTCTTGACAAGCTGATGGTAATTATTACGTCGCTCGGAGAGGGAGGAATAATCTTCATTGCGATTGCGCTTGCACTCCTTTGCACGAAAAAATATCGCAAGGCCGGGGTTGCAATCATCGTTGCGCTTCTTGTTATGGAAGTCGGAAACAACCTGATTCTTAAAACGATTTTCGCCCGTCCCCGTCCGTTTAATCTTGATCCGACCGTGTATTCCTGGTGGCACGAAGTCTATAAGTTCCCCGAACTTGTTTCAAGACCGACGAGCTATTCTTTCCCGTCCGGCCATACTTCTTCGGCCTTTGCCGCCGCAATTGCGCTTCTTTGGTACGACAGAAAGTTTGGAATTCCGCTCACTCTTTTCGCTGCCGTAATGGGCTTTTCAAGAATTTATGTTGAAGTTCATTATTGCACCGACGTTCTTTTCGGCGCACTTGTCGGAATTGTTTACGCTTTAATCGGCATTCTCATCGTGAATAAGCTTTATCCGATTGTCATGCCGAAAATCGAAAAGAAAATCGACGATTTCAAAGAAAAAAGAAAGGCCGCAAAAGCTGCATAAGGAACTGAAACTATGGAAAAAATCAAAGCACTTTTCAAAAAGCTCGTCAATAAGGAAACCGTGACATACGTCCTTTTCGGCGTACTCACAACGCTTGTAAACCTCGTTGTTTTCAAAGGCTTCGACGTTCTTTTCAAAGGAAAGTATTATCTTTTCACGAACACGATTGCATGGATTGCGGCCGTTGCTTTTGCTTACGTCACAAACAAACTCTTCGTTTTTGAAAGCAAAAGCTGGAAGTTTGACGTTCTCAAAAAAGAGATTCCGTCCTTTCTCGGCGCAAGAATCGCTTCGTATTTTGTTGAGCAGGCCGGACTTTGGTTCTTTGTTGAAATTTTGAGCTTTGATGAAAAGGTCTTTGATTTTATCATCGTAAAGCTTTCCGGAAAAATCACCGCAAAGCTCATTATCGGCGTGATTGTTGTTGTTATCAATTACGTCCTCAGCAAGTTCCTCATTTTCACTAAAAAGGATAAAAAAGACCCGGTCGAAAAAGCCGGGCAATAAAAATTTTTTCCGAAAACAAAAGGCTGTGACGGGAGTGTTCCTTTGTCACAGCTTTTTTACGGTGAAATATCACCGCTTAATGCATTTTCGTGCGATTAAACAAGAAGAGATTCGGTAAAATATAAGCTTAAATTAAACCCGGAAAACGTGAAGAAAACACCTTTTCCGGGTTCTTTGTTTTGTCACAGCTTTTTCATCAAATCCGTATAGAAACCGATGAGCGGTTCAATGTTGTCGGTTCTGATTCGTTCGTTGTCGCTGTGCATTGTTTTGAGGAGTCCGCCGCCCGTGAGAGTCGGCGCAAATTTGTAAATCTCCGTTGCAATTTCATTGAAGAAGCGGGAGTCCGTTCCGCCCATCATGAGATACGGCGAAACAACCGTGTTTGCAAAGTTTCGGTCGATTGACGTTTTGACCGCTTCCCAGTATTTGCCTTCCGCCTTTGCGCAGGGCGTTGCGTTTGAGTAATTCACGATTCTGAAGGAGAGGTTCGGGTCGTTTGCGGCTTTTCTCATGTGTTCGATTGCGCTCGCCGGGGTTTCGCCTTCGGAAAGGCGGATGTTGACGATTGCCTTCGCTTCCGACGGAAGAACGTTTGCGCCCTTGCTGCCTTCAAGCTGAGTGAATGCCATCGACGTTCTGAAAAGTGCGGCCGCCGTCTTGTTCTTTTTGCAAAAGAATCTGATGAGCGGAGAAAAGCACCAAAGGTTTCCGAGAATAACTTTTCCGATATACGGTGTGTGCGGTGCGAGAGCTTTGAACATTGCCTTGACCGCAAAGTTCATTTTCATCGGGAACTGACGGCTTTCAATCCTGAAGATATCCCGTGAAAGCATTCCGACCGCCGTGTGTTCGGGAGGTTGAGAGGAGTGTCCGCTTTCTCCTTTAACGGTTAGTTCAACGTCCATCGGTCCCTTTTCGGCAATACCGACTGCGGCGATGTTGTGCGGAAAATATTTTTCGTCGCCCGAAAGGATTGTTCCGCCTTCGTCAAGAACGAACGCAGGTGAAATTTTTCTCTCTTTGAGCGTCTTGACGATTTCCGGCGCACAGTCTCCCGCAACCTCTTCGTTGCAGCCGAAGGAAAGGTAAATGTCGTTTTCCGGAACGAATCCGGCGTCAAGGAGGGCTTCTGCGCTTTCCATGATTCCGAAAAGGCTGCACTTGGTGTCAAGCGTTCCGCGTCCCCAAAGAAAACCGTCTTTGACTTCTCCGCCGAACGGGTCGGAATCCCACTTTTCTTCGTCAACCGGTACAACGTCAAAATGTGCCATAAGAACCGACGGAGAATTGCTGCTTTTACCTTTGATTCTGAAAAGAAGTCCGCCTGCAATGTCCTCTTTTTCGCTCTTTTCGTAAACGGTCGGATAAAGCTCTGAAAGAAGCGAGCGGAACTTTTCAAACTCCGCTTCGTCAACCTTTGACTTGTCCTTGTTTGAAATTGTTTTGCACCGAATCATTTTTGAAAGGTTCTGTTCGGCAAGATTCTCGTCAACTTCAACGCTCGGCTCCTTTTTTTCCGTGCTTAACTGCGGCGTTTTGATCCGAAGGGCGTTGAAATTTATTACGATTACGAACACCGCAAGCAAAACGAGTAAAATAACAAGAAACGGCATAAAGCCAAGACCTCCGTTTTTTCAAAGATATCCGCCGGCGAAAATCTTCGGCCGGCGGTTGGTTTTTTTTTAAATTATACCCATTTGAGTTTGTACATGACGTGTGCGCCGAGCATCGAAATCGCAACGCCGGCAAAGATGAGAATGCCGATTTGAATTGTTCCCGCAAAAACGAGAAGGAGCGAAAGAACCGCAATCGGGAAAATTGAAATTTTCCAGTGCTTGACAAAGTAGCTTGCGGCGAGCGCACCGAAAATCGTGTAAGTAACCTGCTTGAACGCCGGAGCGAGTGCGCCTTCGCTCATAACCTTTGTAAAGCCGGGGTTGACGGCAAAAAGGAGAACGAAAACCGCAATGATGAGCGTTGTGACGATTGCGGAAGCGCCGATTGAAATCGTTGAAATGATTTCGCCCTCTTCGGAGTTTGCTCTGACGTTTGCGTTTTCCATCGAGTTGAGGGCGCAGGGAAGCTTGAGGTTTGCAATGTTTCCGGTGAGGAAGGAAAGGTAAGTTCCTCCCGAACCGAGGAGCGGAGCGTATGCGATAACTTCAATGATACCCGTCGGGTAAAAGAGAATTGCAACGGAAGCAAAACCGCTCGCAACAACGCCCCAATCGGGCCAAACCTTGAGGTGAACGCACATCAGAATCGGAACCGCAAACAATGCGAGCAGCGCAAGAACGCACCAAATTCTTCCGTAAAAATGAACGGAGTCCATGTAACTTCTTTTCTTCATCATTAATACCTCCATTCAATCGCCGCAAGGTCGGGCGCAAAGGTTGAAATGAGAACAACGACTCCCATCGCAAGAATCATACTCAAAGGCATTGCGAGAGCTTCAAGCCATTTTGCCTTGAGCTTTTTGTTGATGAAAGTCAGAATGAGCATGAAAACGATTGAAGAAACAATTGCGGCGAGCGAAAGAACGCCTGCGCCGTCGCCGATTGTAACGTTGATTTTTTCTCCGGCTTCGTTCACTTTGACTTCGCCTATTCCGGCAATACCTCTTGAAAGGAATGCGGCAATGAGGCCGATGAAAGCCGCGGCGGACATCAGGTCTGCCCATTTTGCGTTTTTGCTGACCGCTCCGGAAACGCTCTTTTGAACTTTTTTGAGAAT
This sequence comes from uncultured Eubacteriales bacterium, assembly GCA_934561055.1. Taxonomy (GTDB): domain Bacteria; phylum Bacillota; class Clostridia; order Oscillospirales; family Acutalibacteraceae; genus UBA6857. Next base: position 361,069 of record CAKTFN010000001.1, on the reverse strand, counting down.
GATCGGAATGAGAACAAGCGGAAGGATGCAGCCGAGCGTCATAACCCATGCGATTGCAACGAAAACCTTCGGGTCGGTAATCGGACTTCCGATTCCGCCTGAAATTCCCGCCGCCTCAATTGCGGCTTCTGCCGCCGGAACTTCGTATTGAATCGCTCCGATGACCGAAAGTCTGATCCACGGAAGAACATATCCGAGGGCGACTGAAAGGACAAGAACGGTGATTGCAATGCTGATTGCCGGAGCAATCGAAAAAACCGCGCTTGACGTAATGGTGTTTTTGATTTGGTCTTTCGTAATGCCGAGCTCTTTTCCTCTTTTTGCCGCTCTTATCATGAAGAACAGCGACTGGGCAATGACGAAGACCACGATTCCGACGGCAAGCATAAACATGAACCCGTCGGATTTGAAATCCTGAAACATTTGCACTCTCCCTTTCGGTAAAAATTTTAGCTTCGTTTTGACGAAAACTTTTAAAAATTATAACATTATTTTTATCTTTTCGTCAACCGAGAGAATAAAAAAACTTTGACTTATGAACAATCTGTGCTATAATTGGAAAGCAATATTCAAAAAAACGGCCGCAGGAGGATGGAATTTTGAAAAAGGAAAGAGAAAAAACAAAATCACGCCCCGTTCATCCGATGAGAATAATCGCGTTGAGCGTTCTTTTTGTGATTATTGCCGGAACGCTTCTTCTGATGCTTCCGTGTATGACAAGGGACGGAAACGGTCTTTCTTTCATTAAAGCCGCCTTCACCGCAACCTCAAGCGTTTGCGTCACGGGACTCACGCTTATTGACCCGGCGGTCACGCTCTCAAGATACGGACAGGTTGTTCTGCTTCTTCTCATTGAAATCGGCGGAATCAGTATGGTGACTTTCGCATCGTTTTTTATTTTTGCTTTTAAAAAGCATTCCGCGCTTCGCAGTATGCGTCTTGCTCAGGAATATACAAATCTTGATATGTTCTCTCAGGTGAAACCGCTCGTCAGAACGATTATTGCGACAACCGTTGTCTGTCAGCTCATCGGAACGGGGCTTTTGTGCATCCGTTTTGTTCCGAAGCTCGGTGCAAAGGGAATCTGGGTTTCCGCGTTTACTGCGGTTTCGGCGTATTGCAACGCAGGCTTTGACCTTTTCGGAATTGAAAAGGAGTTCGGCTCAATGGCGAATTATAACGGCGATTTTCTCGTTATGGGCGTTGTTATGGCAATGATTGTCCTCGGCGGAATCGGCTTTTATGTTTTTTATGACCTTTTGAATTACCGCAAAACAAAACGGCTGAGCCTCCACACAAAAACCGCGCTTATCACAACCGGAATTCTGATTCTGGTCGGTTTTGTCGGAGTTTTTGTTCTTGAATATCGCAACGGTAAAACAATTGCTTCGATGCCGCTTTCCCAAAAAATCACCGCCGCGCTTTTTCAGTCGATAACAACGAGAACTGCGGGCTTCGCTTCTCTTGATGTGGCGTCGCTTCGTGACGTTACAAAAATCATTATGATGCTTTTGATGTTCATCGGGGCGGGAAGCGGTTCAACCGGCGGAGGAATCAAAACAACAACCTTTGCCGTTCTTGCGATGACCGTTGTTTCGGTTATCCGCAACAGGAAAGAGACGGTTGTTCTCAAAAAACGTGTCACCCACGCCGTTGTTGCAAAGTCGCTTGCGATTGCGCTTCTTTCAATGCTCTTTGTTTTTCTCGCCTCGTGCGTTCTTTCGTGGGATATCCCGTCAATGAACGGAACCGACCTTCTGTTTGAAGCGATTTCGGCGTTTTCAACCTGCGGACTCACCGCCGGGGTTACCACAGAGGCCGGAACGGTCGGTCTTTGGGCGCTGATATTTACAATGTATGTCGGAAGAATCGGCCCGATGTGCTTTGTTGTTGCCCTCGGTTCAAAAAAGGACGAAAAAGAAAACGAAATCGTTCCTGAAGGAAGAATCATGGTCGGATAAAAATTTTGCATTTTTCTTTTTGTTTCCTCATAGCTATTACCGTACGGATTTTTGTCCGATGAAAGGAACGGTGGAAGCTTTGGAAGAAACAAGAAAACCCGAACGCAGAAAAAAAGAAAAGGATGACGGACTTTTTCCGGTCACCGTCTGCCAGATTATTTTTACGTTTATTGCCGTTCTTTCGCTTTTTGTTCTTTCAAGAAGCGGCGGAACCGCCGCCGAAAACATTAAAGAGGATTTCAAAACTTTGATGAGCGTTTCGTTTTTGAAAGAAGATTTTTCGGACGCCGTCAAAGGAATAAAAGATTATTTTTCTTCGCCGGCGGAGATTTCCGTTTTTAAGCTCTTTTCAAAGGAAAAAGAGTCAACCGAAAAGTCTTCAAACGAAGAAACAACCGAAAAACCGACCGAACCTTCCGCCGAAAAAGAAGAAACGTCCGAAAAAACGACGGCGCCTTCAAAGGAGGAAGAGAAAACCTCTCCCGAAACAACAACTGCCGAAAAAGCAACCGAAAAAGTCACGGCAAAAAAGGCATCGCTTTCTTTGAAAGAAACGTCGGTTTCGTCCGGAAAAACGGTTATTCCGGCTTCGTTTTCACCGAAAGAGGCGATTGTTTCACCTGTGAGCGGCTGGTATTCTTCTTATTACGGCTACCGCACAAATCCGATTACGGGAAACAACACTCTTCATACGGGGCTTGACATTGCGGCTTCTCAGGGAACAAAAATCAAAGCCGCCTATTCGGGCATTGTCAGAAAAGTCGGAGAGGACTCAAGAAGCGGAAAATATCTTTATCTCACTCATGCAAACGGCTCTGAAACGCTTTACTGCCATTGCAGTAAAATTCTTGTCGATGAGGGCGCGGTAATCCGCCGCGGCGAAACGATTGCACTCGTCGGAAGCACGGGCTGGTCAACCGGACCGCATCTTCATTTTGAAATTCATAAAAACGGCGAACGTCTCGATCCGTTGCCATTTTTGAAAAAATGACGGTTGATTTCGGAAAAACAAAGCTCAAAATCGGCTTTTCGTTTTTTCTTGTTGCGGCGCTGATGCTGCTTTTGGCCGACGGAAAAATTGCGATTATGTGCTTTCTTTCCTCAATTGCGCACGAAGCGGGTCATCTTTTGCCGATGTTTGCTTTTTCGCAAAGGGTTCGGCTTATAAGCTTCGGTGCGTTCGGCGTCAGAATCGAATGCGAGGGTGAATCGCTTCAAAGTTATAAAAGGGGAGCGATTGTGTCTCTCGGCGGCGTTGCGGTCAATTTTATGATTTGTGCCGTGTCGCTTTGCGTTTCGGCCGTGTATAAAAAAACAGATGCCGCAGTTTTGTTTTTTGTTAATTTTTTTATTGCGGCGCTCAACCTTATGCCTGCAAAAAGTCTGGATGCGTGGAACGCACTTTACTGCGTTTTGATGACAAGACGCGGCGAAGAAAAAACGCTCAAAATTCTTTCGCGCGTGTCGCTTTTTGCCGTTGTTTTGTTCGGCGGCTTTTGCGCCGTATATTTTTTTCTTTTCGGGTTCAATGTCAGCCTTTCGGCTGTGTTTATATATTTGATATTTTTAGAGTTTAAATAATAAAAGAACGGAGAAATTTAAATGATAAACAAAGAAGTTGAAAAAATTCTTCCGCTTGTTCAAAAGCCGGGTCGGTATATCGGCGGCGAACTCAATTCCGTAATCAAAGATAAGTCAAAAGTCAATCTTCGTTATGCTTTCTGCTTTCCGGACAGCTACGAAATCGGAATGTCGCACCTCGGAATGAAAATTCTTTATTCAATTGCCAATGATCATGATGACATTTGGTGTGAACGTGTTTTTGCGCCGTGGCATGACATGGAAGCCGAAATGAGAAAGCATAAGATTCCTCTTTACGGTCTTGAAAGCGGCGACCCGATTAAAGACTTTGATCTTATCGGCTTCACGCTTATGTATGAACTTTCTTATTCCAATGTTCTTAATATGCTTGACCTTGCCGGTCTTCCCGTCAAAGCGGCGGACAGGCATTCGCTGACTCCGATTGTTGTCGGCGGAGGTCCGTGTGCCTGCAATCCTGAACCGATGGCGGAATTTTTCGACATTTTTTCGCTCGGTGAGGGCGAAGAAATGTATGAACCGCTTTTTGAACTTTTGAAAGAATGCAAAAAGAAAGGAAGCACAAAAGAGGAATTCCTTCGTCTGGCCGCAAAACTTGACGGTTTTTATGTTCCGTCGCTTTATGAAATCGAGTATAACGAAGACAAAACAGTCAAAGCCGTTGTTCCGAAGGACGGCGCACCGCAAAAGGTCACAAAGCAGGTGGTTTCCGATTTTGACAATGTCAAATATCCGGAAAAGTTTGTTGTTCCGTATATCGACGTTGTTCATGACCGGGTTGTTCATGAAATACTGCGCGGCTGTATCCGCGGCTGCCGTTTTTGTCAGGCCGGTTTTATCTATCGTCCGATCCGCGAAAAGTCGCCGGAAACAATCAACGACCAGTGTCGAGGCCTTTGCGACGTGACGGGTTACGACGAAATTTCGCTTTCGTCGCTCAGCACAAGCGATTATACCCGGCTTGAACCGCTTCTCGATAAGCTTCTTTCGTGGACGATACCGGAAAAAATAAACATTGCGCTTCCGTCGCTTCGTGTTGACAATTTTTCGGACGAGCTTATGGAAAAGCTCAATAAAGTAAGGCGCAGCGGACTTACCTTCGCTCCGGAAGCGGGAACACAGCGCCTTCGCGACGCAATCAACAAAAACGTTACCGAAGACGAGGTCTTGAGAACTTCAAGAAAAGCGTTCGAGGGCGGCTGGACGGCGGTTAAGCTTTATTTCATGCTTGGCCTTCCGACGGAAACGTTTGACGATGTTGCCGGAATTGCCGACCTCGCACAAAAGGTTGTCGATGAGTTTTACAGAAATCCCAACAAGCCGAAAGGCAAGGGCGTTCAGGTTTCAATCAGCGTTGCCTCTTTTGTTCCGAAGCCGTTCACCCCGTTTCAGTGGGAACCGCAGGACACAAGAGAAATGCTTCTCGAAAAGCAGGCACACCTTCTTTCTTGCGTAAAAACAAGAAAAGTGAACGTAAGCTATCATAAGGTCGACATCAGTTTTCTTGAAGGAGTTTTTGCAAGGGGAGACAGAAAACTTTCAAAAGTTATTCTTTATGCGTGGGAACACGGCTGCAAGTTTGACGGCTGGGATGACAGCTTTAAGTTTGACGTTTGGATGGAAGCGTTTGAAAAATGCGGAATCGATCCTCTGTTTTATACTTCGAGAAAGCGTGAATTTGAAGAAATTCTTCCGTGGGATCATCTTGATTACGGAATCAGAAAAGAGTTTCTTATCAATGAAAACAAAAAGGCTCACGAAAGCGTAACAACGCCGCATTGCAGAATCAAATGCGCCGGCTGCGGAGCGAATAAACTTAACGGAGGAAAATGCGATGCGATGCGTAAGAATATGGTTTGAGAAAAAAGGAGACGTGCGATATATTTCACATCTTGACCTCATGAGGACAATGACCCGTGCAATCCGCCGTTCAAAAATTCCGCTTTGGTATACCGAAGGGTTCAATCCGCACCCGTATATGACATTCGTTCTTCCGCTTTCGCTCGGAATGGAAAGCGAAAACGATGCGATGGATATCCGTGTTGAAGGCGAAATCACAAACCGTGAAGTCATGTCGGCACTTTCGGGTGTAATGCCGGACGGAATTACCGTAACCTGCGTTACCGAACCGAGACTTGATCCGAAGTTCATTTCTTTCGCTTCTTTCGACATTGCTTTTTATACCGCCGAAAGCGCAGAGCAAATTGAAGAGCGGATTAAAACAATGCTTTCCGGAAAAGAACTGATCGTTCAAAAACTCGGAAAAAAAGGTCATAAAAAAGTTTATAAGGACATTGATCTTTTGCCGCACGTCAAATCGTATGAAATCAAAGAAAGAAGCGGCGTTCCGGTTTTGTCTCTCGTTCTTCCGGCGGGAAGCACAACGAACATTAACCCCTCTCTTCTTGCCGATGAAATCATCAAAGGCAAAAACGAAGACGACTATTATATAATAAAAAGAAAGCAGCTTTTCGACAAAGACATGAAAGCTTTTGAATGAGGCCGAAAAACTTGAAAAAATCAGTGAAAACGCCTTGACTTTTCTTTTTTCACTGTGATATAATACCCAAGATAACGCACGCAGAGGGATCAGTATGCCTTGTTCACGAAAGTGTGGCAGACTTTTTTGGAACTTTGCGGTGGTTAAAACTAATTTTCAGGAGGACACATCAATGTCAGTAGTATCAATGAAACAGCTTCTTGAAGCCGGTGTTCACTTCGGACATCAGACAAGAAGATGGAACCCGAAAATGTCCGAGTACATTTTCACCGAAAGAAACGGAATTTACATCATCGACCTTCAGAAGACGGTTAAGAAGCTTGAAGAAGCTTACTCCTTCATTCGTGAAGTTTCCGAAAACGGCGGAGAAGTTCTTTTCGTAGGAACAAAGAAGCAGGCTATGGATTCAATCCGTGAAGAAGCTGTTCGCTGCGGAATGCCGTACGTTAACGCACGTTGGCTCGGCGGTATGCTCACAAACTTCAACACCATCCAGAAGAGAATCAAGAGACTCGCTCAGCTCAAGGACATGGAGCAGAACGGAACCTTCGCTCTTCTTCCGAAGAAGGAAGTAATCAAGCTCAACCTTGAAATCGAAAAGCTCGAAAAGTTCATGGGCGGAATCACAAAGATGAAGGGTCAGCCGGCCGCAATCTTCATCGTTGACCCGCGCAAGGAAAGAATTGCCGTTGCCGAAGCTCATAAGCTCGGAATCCCCATCGTTGCAATCGTTGACACAAACTGCGATCCCGACGAAGTTGATTATGTAATTCCCGGCAATGATGACGCAATCCGTGCCGTAAGACTTATCGCAGGCGCAATGGCTGACGCAATCATCGAAGGCAGACAGGGTGAAGCCAACACTCCCGCCGAAGAAGCCGCTGCTGAAGAAGCTGCCGAATAAGCACTTCTCAAATCAATAACTTTCAGCCCGTAATTTGTCTTTTATCTTACGGGCTTTTTTCAAGAATATAACTTAGGAGGAATAATATTATGGCATTCACTGCAAAAGACGTTCAGACTCTCCGCGAAAAAACCGGCGTCGGAATGATGGACTGCAAAAAGGCTCTTGTCGAAGCCGAAGGCGACATGGACAAGGCTGTTGACATTCTCAGAGAAAAAGGACTCGCTTCCGCGGCTAAGAAATCAACAAGAGTTGCCGCAGAAGGCGTTGTTGCCGCATACAGCAACGGAAAGAGCGGTGCGCTCGTTGAAATTAACTGCGAAACCGACTTCGTTGCAAAGGGTGAACCGTTCACCAATCTTGCAAAGAAGGTTGTTAAGACTGTTGTTGAAAAGAACCCGGCTGACCTTGACGCTCTTCTCAAGACCGAAATTTCGGACGGTGAAGGAACCGTTGAAGAAGCAGTTCAGGAAGTTTTCCTTGCTCTTCGCGAGAACATGAAGGTTCGTCGTTTTGAGCGTGCCGAAGGCCACGTTGCAACTTATATCCATGCAGGCGGAACGGTCGGAGTAATGGTTTCGTTCGATGTTGACGACGCAACCGCAGCAAAGCCGGAATTCGACGCAATGGGCAAAAACGTTGCAATGCAGGTTGCGGCTATGAACCCGTCATACCTTGACGAAGCTTCGGTTCCCGCCGAAGTTCTTGAAAAGGAAAAGAACATTCTTGTTGCTCAGATGAAGGAAGACCCGAAGATGGCAAATAAGCCGGAAGCTGTTCTTCACAAGATCGTTGAAGGCAAGATCGGAAAGTATTACAAAGAAAACTGCCTCCTTTGCCAGGAATTCGTTCGTTCGGATCTCTTTGAAGGAAACGTTAAGGGCTATGTTGATTCCGTTGCCAAGGCTCTCGGCGCAGACATTAAGGTAACAGGTTTTGTTCGCTTTGAAAAGGGCGAAGGAATCGAAAAGAAGAGCGAAGATTTTGCTGCTGAAATCGCAAGCATGATTAAATAATTGAACTTTGCTAATTTGTTGTCCCTCTTGGCTTTTTCAAGGGGGACAAATTTTATAAAAGAGGGAATATTATGAAAACTGCAATTTTTGGCGCCGGTTCACTCGGAACCGTCCTTGGCGCTTATCTTTCAAAAGCCGGCGTTGACGTTGATCTTATCACAAGGAATAAGGAACACGTTGATGCGCTTAACCGTGACGGCGCAAAAATCATCGGAAAAGTGAACATGACCGTTCCTGTTCATGCATTGACTCCCGATCAAATGACGGAAAAATATGAGCTTATAATTCTTCTTACGAAGCAGCTTGACAATAAAAATATTCTTGAAAACCTCAAGAAGAATATGACCGATGATTGCATTGTTTGCACAATGCAGAACGGGCTTCCGGAACTTTCGGTTTCCGAAGTTGTCGGAGAGGAAAGAACAATGGGTTGTACGGTTGCATGGGGAGCAACGCTTCACGGCCACGGTGTTTCCGAACTTACGAGCGAACCGGACAGCATGAGCTTCGGTCTCGGCCGAATGAACGGCAAGAAGGATGAAAAGCTTATGTATGTAAAATCGCTCCTTGAAAAAATGTGTCCGGTTGAGATTGAAGAAAACTTTATGGGGGTTCGTTGGTCAAAGCTCCTTATTAATGCGGCTTTCAGCGGAATGTCTGCCGTGACGGGCGGAACTTTCGGTGAGGCGGCGAACAGAAAGGATTCCCGTGTCTGCTGTCAGAACATCATTAAGGAATGTATTGACGTTGCTTCGGCCGCAGGAATAAAAATCGAACCCGTTCAGGGAAAGGATATTGTAAAGCTCCTTGATTACAGCAATTCTTTAAAGAAAAAGCTCGCTTTTATTCTTATTCCGATTTGTATCAAAAAACATGCCGCTCTCAAAGCGAGTATGCTTCAGGATCTTGAAAAGGGAAGAAAGTGTGAAGTTGATGCAATCAACGGTGTCGTTTGCGCTTACGGAAAAAAATACGGAGTGAAAACTCCGTATAATGATAAGGTTTGCGAAATTATTCACGGAATCGAGGCCGGAAAGCAAAAACCTTCTTTTGAAAACGTAAAGCTGTTCTCGGAACTTTCAAAGTAAAAGTAAAAACCGCTCAGGTGAATTTTCACCGGGCGGTTTTTTTGCCGCTCAAATCTGCGGCGTTTAACGCCCGATGAACTCTTGCCTTTTCTTTTGAAAAAACCGTGTTCATAAGACGTTTTTCGAGCCTGACGGCTCTCTATCTGAAAGTTTCCGAATATGCCGGGCTTCCCCGCAATATTCAGAGGTGCGGGAAGCCGCAAACGCATATAAAAGCTTTCCGCTGATAATATTATTGCCGTGCATCGAAAAGCAATGCACGGCAATTTTTTCCAATCGAATTATTTTTCTTTAAGAATTTTTTCCATGATTCTTGCGGCTTTGTAGATATCTCCGCAGCCGAGCGTAATGATAAGGTCGCCTTTTTGTGCATTGTCGGTGACATATTTTGAAACTTCTTCAAAAGTGTTGAACCAAACGCTGCCCGGAATTTTTGCGGCAAGGTCTTTTGTATAGATGTTGTATGTGTTGACCTCTCTTGAACCCATGATTTCGGTCATTACGCAACGGTCCGGAATTTGAAGAACACGGGCAAAATCGTCGAGCAAAATTGCCGTTCTTGAGTAGGTAAACGGCTGAAAGACCGCCCAAACGTTGTTGTATCCCATTTTCATTGCCGCGGTAAGCGTTGCTTCAAGCTCGTGCGGATGGTGGGCGTAATCGTCAGCAATTGTAATTCCGTCAAATTCGCCGAGAATTTCAAATCTTCTTCCCGCACCGGAAAAAGATTCAATTCCCTTTTTGCAGTCCTCAAAGCTTACGCCTGCGTTCACTGCGGCGGCAAAGGCGGCGAGCGCATTGAGAACGTTGTGGGTTCCGGGAATGTTCAACTTGAGACGAATGATTTTTTCGCCCTTGCTCATTACGTCAAACTCGGGAAAAGCACCTCGGTTGTATGTAATGTTTTCGGCGTAATAATCATTTTTATCGGTAAAACCGAAGGTAATTTTCTTTTTTTCGATTCCCTTGACGGCCTTGAGCGTGTTTTCGTCGTCGCCGTTATAAATAAGTGTGTGCGTTGTCAGAAGCGAAAACTTATGGAAAGATCTGATAATGTTGTCGAGCGTTTTGAAGTAGTCAAGATGATCCTCGTCAATGTTGAGAATAACCGCAACGTCGGGCGAAAGGTCAAGGAAGGTGTCAACGAATTCGCAAGCCTCACAGACCATTGTTTCGCTTTTTCCGCTTCTTCCGTGGCTGTCAATGAGAGGAAGCTTTCCGCCGATCACAGCCGTCGGATCTTTGCCGGCCATAATAAGAACCTGGGTGAGCATTGAAGTTACGGTTGTTTTTCCGTGCGTTCCGCAAACACCGATGCAGTTTGAAAACCTTCTTGTGATTGCGCCGAAAAGTTTTGAACGTTCAAAGGTCGGAATCGAACTTTCCTCTGCGGCGCAAAGCTCCGGATTGTCCGAAAGAAGGGCGGCGGTATAAACAATCATTTCGGCGCCTTTGATGTTTTCCGCCTTTTGTCCCATCGTAATTTTTACGCCGAGGGAGCGAAGTTTGTCAATGTTGTCGCCCGGATTGTTGTCCGAACCGGTAATTTCGTATCCCCATGAAAGAAGAATTTCAGCGAGAGGGCACATTCCCGAGCCGCCGATTCCGATAAAATGTATTTTTTTGACTTTTTTGAGAAGTTCGTCAATTTCGTAAGTCATAATTTCACCTTCAATTAAAAAAGAGTGTTTGTGTTTTAAAGATCCGTTTTAACCATTATATTGCAAAAGGAGCGTTTAGTAAACATCTTTTTGTAAATATTCGCTTAAACTTTTGCAAACTGGCTTTCATAAAGCTTTTTGTAAAAGCCGCCTTTTTGAAGAAGTTCTTCGTGGTTTCCTTTTTCGATGATTTTTCCGTCTTTCATAACAAGAATGAGGTCTGCCTTTTTGATTGTTGAAAGGCGGTGGGCAACAATGAAACTTGTTCTTCCTTCCATCATTTTGTCGAATGCGGCTTGAATTTTCAGTTCGGTTCTTGTGTCGATCGAAGAAGTTGCCTCGTCAAGAATCAGCATCGGGGGATAGCAAAGCATCGCTCGTGCTATGCATAAAAGCTGCCTTTGACCGGCGGAAAGATTTCCTCCTTCACCGGAAATGATTGTGTCATACCCCTGCGGAAGTCTTTTGATGAAAGAATGTGCGTGTGCCTTTTTTGCGGCTTCAATAATTTCTTCGTCCGTTGCGTCGGGTTTTCCGTATGCGATGTTCTCCTTTACGGTTGCGTGGCAAAGCCAGGTGTCCTGAAGAACCATTCCGTATCTTGAACGAAGGTCGCCCCGGCGCATTTTTCTGATATCCGCTCCGTCAACTTTGATTTCGCCTTTGTTGACGTCGTAAAAGCGCATGAGAAGATTGATAAGCGTTGTTTTTCCGCAACCGGTCGGGCCGACAATTGCAATGCACTGACCGCTTTTGACGTCGAGATTGAGTCCTTCGATAAGAGGACGTTCTTTGACATATCTGAAGGCAACGCCTTCAAAACCGACTTCGCCCTTGACCGGCGGAGTGAGCGGATTTTTCGGCTCCGGTGACTGATCTTCTGCTTCAAGAACCTCAAAAATTCGTTGAGCGCAGGTTAAAGCGTTTTGAAATTCCGTAACAACGCCGGAAATTTCGTTGAACGGCTTTGCGTACTGATTTGCGTAACTGAGAAAAACGCTCAAGCCGCCGACGGTGAGTCCGCCCGCAAGATCGCCGGAAGCAACAACCATAACCGCTCCGATAAGAGTCACAATTGCATAAACGATGTTGTTGACAAGTCTTGTGCTCGGATTGGTGAGGCTTGAAAAGAACGTTGCCTTGAGTGCGGCGTCTTGAAGCTTGTCATTGATTTCGTCAAAATCCGAAAGGCTTCTGTCCTCGGCACCGAAAACTTTCAAAACCTGCCGGCCTTCAATCAGCTCGTTGATAAGAGCGGTTTCGTCACCTCGGATTGAAGCTTGTTTTTTAAAATACTTATGCGTTTTGGTTGCGATGAACTTTGAAACAAAAATCGAAAGGGGAGTAAGAATAAAAACCGCAAGAGCAATTTTCCAGTTCAAAACGAACATGATAACAAGAATCGCCGCAATGGTAACAACACCGGTGAAAAGCTGAGTAAAGCCCATCAAAAGTCCGTCGGCAAAAGTGTCAACGTCCGAAATCATGCGGCTGAGAAGGTCGCCGAAGGAATGGGAGTCAATGTATGAAATCGGCAGTGAGTGAAGTTTTCTTCCAAGCTCTCCGCGAAGGTCGCGGCAGACAAAATAAGTGGTTTTGTTGTTGCAAAGCGACATAAGATACTGCGAAAGTGCGGCAACGGCCGCAATGACGGCAATTGTAATAACTTTTTGAAGAACACCGGAAAAGACAACATTGTTTTGACCAATCATGTAATCGATTGCGTCACCCGTGCAGACGGGAATAAGAAGCGCCGCCGTAACGCTCAAAATCGCGCAGAGAATGCTCAAAACAACAAAACCCGTGTTCGGCTTAATCAGCACAAGAACGCTTTTTAGTGTTTTTTTGTCCATCATTCTCCCGCCTTTCCGTTTTGGCTTTCAAAAATTTCGCGGTAGATTTCACACGATTCAAGAAGTTCGCCGTGACTGCCCGTTCCGACGAGAACTCCGTCGTCAAGAACGAGAATTTTGTCCGCATTGCGAATGGAGCTAACCCGCTGACTGATTATGAAAACGGTGAGGTCTTTCGGAAGCGTTTTCAAAGCGCTGCGAAGCGCCGCGTCCGTTGCAAAGTCGAGTGCCGAAAAACTGTCGTCAAGAATGAGAATTTTTGCGTTTGAAAGGATTGCTCTCGCAATGGTGAGCCTTTGCTTTTGTCCGCCCGAAAGGTTTGCGCCGCCTTGTTCAACCGGGTCGTCAAGCTTTTGCGGCTTGGCGTTCACAAAATCCTCTGCCTGTGCAATTCTCAGTGCGTTTTGAATTTCTTCGTCCGTGGCTTTCGGATTCGCAAGAAGAAGGTTGCTTTTGATTGTACCTTTGAAAAGCTGCGGTTTTTGCAAAACGGCCGAAACCGTTTTCGGAAGAGCTTCTTTCGGTATGTCTTTAATGTTGTTTCCGCAAAGAAAAACTTTTCCTTCGGTTGCGTCGTAAAAGCGAAGAATCAGACTGACGAGTGTGCTTTTTCCGCTTCCGGTACCGCCCGTGACTCCGATTGTCTGACCTCGGTCTGCCGAAAAAGAAATGTTTTTGAGTGCTTCTTCTCCGCTTTCGTTATAGCGAAAACTTACGTTTTCAAAACGAACGGCTTCACCCGATTGCTCAAAAAGAAGGCTTTTTTTGTATTCCATCGAGCTTTCCGTGTCAAGAACCTTTCCGATTCGGTTCATGCAGGCAATCGCCCGGCCGATTTGCGTGATGAGGTTCGCAAGCTTAACGAGTTCAACAAGAATCTGCGAAATATAATTGATGAGCGCAACGATATCGCCGGAAAGAAGAAGACCGGAATCCGTCATTTTTGCGCCGAACCAAAGGACAAGAATAATAACCGTGTTGACAACAACATATGTCAGCGGATTGACAACCGCGGCGGTTTTTCCGACTTTAATCTGAGAAGAATAAAGTCCGGTGTTGACTGCGTCAAAAGCTTCGGATTGCTTTTTTTCTCTTGAAAATGCACGGATAACCCTTGCACCGGTAAGGTTCTCTCCCGTAACTTCGGTGATTTTGTCAAGGTTTTTCTGAACGTCTTCATACATCGGGTTTGTGAGCTTCATAACCGAAAAAATGATTATGAAAAGAAGAACGATTGCGCCGACAAAAACCCATGCGAGGCTTTTGCTTATTGTGAAAGCAAGAATCATCGAGCCGAAAACGATGAACGGACTTCGCATGAAAAGGCGAAGAAAAAGGTTGAGTCCGTTTTGAACCTGCATAACGTCGCTCGTCATTCTTGTGATGAGCGTTGACGCTGTGATTTTGTCGGTCTCCTTGAGGGAAAGGAGCTGAATTTTTTTGAGCAAATCGTGTCTCAGCCTTGTTGAAGTTCCGATTGCGGCTTTTGCCGCAAAGTACTGCGCGGTGAAACTGCTCAAAAGGCCGAGAAGCGCCATGAAAAGCAAAAGGAAAAATCTTTTGATGATGTATGCCGTGTCGGAATTTGCGATTCCGGTGTTGATGATGTCCGCAACGATGAGCGGAACGGTGAGGTCAAAGCACGCTTCAAGCATTTTGAAAAGCGGAGCAAGAATGCTTTGAACCTTGTAAAATTTTAAGTAATCCTTTAAATGTTTCATGGTAGGCTCCTATTTTAATATGTTGCTTATTCTTTTCCAATCGGGCATATGTTTTGAAAGAAAGTTTTTGAATCCCTGCCCGTGGTCGGGATATCTTATGTGCGAAAGTTCGTGAAGAATAACATATTCTATGCATTCGTTCGGGTAATGCACAAGGTTTTGATTGAAAAAAATTTCTCTTGTTTTCACCTTGCACTTGCCCCAGTAGCTTTTGACTTTTTTAATTTTCCATGAAGAAGCCTCAAGTCCCGTGATTTTTTCCCACTTCGGAACAAGAACCGAAAGCTTTTCAAAAAGAAGCCTTTTGAAATATCCGTCGAGAGGTTCTTCGCTTCCTGCGTCCGAAAGACCTTTCGTCCCGACGGTGATTTTCCCTTCGCAAACGGTTACATCGGGTGAAAGAAGCGGATTTTTTTCAAGCTGAAACTCTTTTCCGAAAAGGAAAACCGTCCCGTTCTTTTCAAAATCAAAAAGGTACCGCTTTTTGCTGTCCGATGAAAGCTTTTCTTTTGTTTTTCTTATACGGTCGAGCTGTTCGCGGACGAACCGTTCAATTTCATCGGTTTTAACTCTTCTCGGAACGGAAATTTTGATTTTTCCGTCCGGATAAATGCGTATATTGATTCGCCGAACGTCCTTTTTTGTGACCTCGGCTTCAATTTCTTCAACCTTAATAATCATAAATTCACGCCTTTAAATTTTTGAACAAAACATTTTACCATAAATAAAGCGTTTCTTCAATCACATTGTTACCAATTATTGAACTCGTTTTGCGGAAAATATTGTTAACAAAATATTGAAAACCGCCGCATAAAAATGTATAATGAATCAAAAAGAGTTGGAGGAAAAAATGATGGGGAAAACAATCCTCGTTGCCGGTGCGGGACACGGGGGACTTGCCGCCGCGGCACTTTTGGCAAGGGACGGCTTTGACGTCACGGTATATGAAAGAAACGAAAGAGCCGCTCTCGGCTATGACTGGACGGATATTTTTGCACCGGGCGCACTCAAAATCGCAGGTGTTCCGATGCCCGATGACGACAAGTTTACTTATAAAGACAACATGACTTTTTACAGCCCGAACTGCAAAAAAGGCTTGGTTCAGGACGTTTTGAAAGATCAGCTTGAAATCAAGATGGAACGAAAAGATATTTATGATCTTCTTGTGAAGAATGCGGAAAACAGCGGTGTAAAATTCGTTTTCGGCTGTGAAGTAACCGCTCCGATTCTTTTCGGAAACCGTGTTGTCGGGATAAAAACGGCGAACGGTGATTTTTACGGCGACCTTGTTATTGACGCTTGCGGAATTGATTCACCCGTCAGAAAAAATCTTCCGCAGTATCTTTCGATTGAAAAAGAAAGCGGCGATTTTTCACGCTTTTACGTTTACCGCGCTTTTTATAACAAAGCGAGCGATGAGCCGGTAAAGGACGTTTATAAGGTTTATATGCTTCCGCAGGGAAAGCTCGGAATCGGCTGGGTTGCAAGCGAGGAAGAATTCACCGATGTTCTCATTGGCCGTTTTGAACCGCTCACCGATGAGGAAATTGACAAAAGTCTTTCCGTAATGCAAAAGGAAAATATTCGCCTCGGCGATAAAGTTGTGCGTGGCGGCCGGTTTGTGACGATTCCCGTCAGACAGCCTTTGGGTGTTCTTGTTGCCGACGGATACGCCGCAATCGGCGACAGCGCTTTCATGACGGTTCCGATTATCGGTTCGGGAATTGCAAATTCGCTCAAAGCCGCAAGAATCCTTGCCGATACCGTTTCTTCCGACAAGAACGGTGCTTTCAGCCTTGAGACGCTTTGGAAGTATCAGCTCGGTTTTTACAAAACGCTCGGTTCGGGTCTTGCGACTCTTGCCTGCGTAAAGCTTCTTCTCACAAAGCTTTTGCCGGAAGAACTTGACTTTATGTTTGAAACGGGAGTTCTTACCGCAAACGACCTTACTATCGGTGCGGATTCAACAAGCCTTCCGGCGATGCTTTCGGGAATCACCCCGGCGGATCTTCTGAATAAAGCAAAGAATGTTGTCAAAGACAAGGTTCTTCTTAAAAAAATTCTCAAAACGGGCGAACGAATTGCGACGGTAACGGCGGTTACCGCCGTAATGCCGAAAACACCGACTGCCGCCTCGGTTTCACGTTGGGTAAAGCAGTATAACAAATGTTTTAAAATCAAATAAAAGGAGCTGTATCTATTATGGTAATTTCAACAACATCAAATCTTGATAACGCCGAAATCGTCGAATACAAAGGTCTTGTTTTCGGAGAAGTCGTTTCCGGAGTTGACTTCATCAAGGACTTCGGTGCGTCAATCAGAAATTTCATCGGCGGAAGGTCGCAGGGCTATGAAGAAGAACTCATTCAGGCTCGCAACGACGCTCTTTCGGAAATGGAGCAGCGTGCCGCCGCAATGGGCGCAAATGCAATCGTCGGCGTTGATGTCGATTACGAAGTACTCGGCCAGGGGAATATGTTCATGGTTTCCGCTTCGGGAACGGCCGTTGTTGCAAAAGCAAAGTAAAATAAAAATTTCTTTCGGGAGAAAAGGCAATGACACTTCAGCAACTTCATTATGTAATAACAATTTCCGAAGTCGGTTCACTCAACAAAGCGGCGGAAATTCTTTATATTTCGCAGCCCTCGCTTTCAAGCTCGATGCAGGAACTCGAAAAAGAACTCGGAATCACAATTTTTTACCGCAGCGGAAGGGGAGTTTCTCTCACTCAGGACGGTTCGGAATTTCTTCTTTATGCAAGGCAGGTCTATAACCAGTATGAAGTTCTGATGGAAAAATACGGTGAAGCGCACAGCCTGAAGAAAAAGTTCGGTGTTTCAACCCAGCATTATTCTTTTGCCGTCAAAGCCTTTGTTGAACTCGTTAAAAGTTTTGACACAACGCAGTACGAATTTGCAATACGCGAAACAAAAACCCGGGACGTGATTTCCGACGTCAGCAGCATGAAAAGCGAAATCGGAATTCTTTATCTCAGCGATTTCAACCGTGCCGCCGTGACGAAGCTTTTAAGAAGCAACAACCTTGAGTTTCACCATATCATCAAATGCCGTGCATATGTTTACCTTTGGTCGGGTCACCCTCTCGCAAAAAAGAAGTCAATAAGCTTTGACGAGCTTCGAGATTATCCCTGCCTTTCTTTTGAACAGGGCGATTCCAGTTCGTTTTACTTTTCCGAAGAAATTCTGAGCACGAACGAGTATACCCGGATTATCAAAGCGAACGACCGTGCAACAATGCTCAACCTTATGATTGGACTTAACGGATACACCCTTTGTTCGGGTATCATCTGCGAGGAGCTTAACGGCAGCGATTATCTTGCCGTTCCGTTTGAAGCGGATTCCGTTGAGGAAAACAGCGATATGGAAATCGGATACATCACAAAGAAAAACACGGTTCTCAGCAGCATCGGAAAAAGATACATTGAGGAAATTCAAAATTACCTCGGCGAAAAAGCAAAAGAACTTATATAACAAAGTTCGGTTATAGGTTCAATCTATAACCCACTATATTCATATGGTATTGGACAAATCGGAAAAGAAGCGTTATAATCTACTTGCAAATGACACCTGACCGATTTTTGGCGGACGGTGTTCAAAGCGTTAAAGTACGCTCGTTCAATCAAAGGGGGAACCGCTAATGAAGCATAAACAAAATCAGCGAATGCGCTTTTGCGCTGAAAGATAATTTTGACTCAAAAACAAAAAACAACAATTTCAAAAATAAAACAAAAAATGAAAAAATGAAAGGTTGATTAATTTATGAAAAAAACAATTGCATTAATTCTTGCGGCTTTGCTTATCGTTGCAACCTTCGCCGCCTGCTCATCATCAAAAGACAGCAAAATCACAATTGCCGTTCCCAACGACGCAACCAACGAAGCAAGAGCGCTTCTTCTTCTCCAGGATAAAGGCTACATCAAGCTTAAAGAAGGCGCAGACATCAAAGCAACAATCAAAGACATTGCCGAAAATCCGAATAACATTGAATTCCAGGAAGTTGAGGCCGCTCAGATTCCGAACATCCTCAAGGACGTTGATTACGCCGTAATCAATTCAAACTATGCAATTTCAGCAGGCCTCAATCCGGTCAAGGATTCCCTTGCAATCGAAGGTTCGTCCTCCGCATACGCAAACATCCTTGCCGTTAAGAAGGGCAACGAAGAAACCGATAAAATTAAGGCGCTCAAAGCTGCTCTCGAAAGCAAGAAGGTTGCCGATTTTATCACCGAAAAATATGACGGCGCAGTTGTTTCAACCGTTGAAAATCCGGGTGACGGCTTCGATTCGAGCGTTGATTACAGCAAACTCGCCGGAACGAAAATCACTGTTGCGGCTTCTCCCACACCGCACGCAGAAATTCTTGCCGTTGCAAAGGAAATCCTTGCAGAAAAGGACATAACTCTTGACATTAAGGAATTCACCGATTACGTTCAGCCGAACAAAGTTGTTGACAGCGGAGAGATCGATGCAAACTACTTCCAGCATCTTCCGTATCTTGAAGACTTCAACGAAGAAAACAAGACCGAAGTTGTTTCCGTCGGCGCAATCCACGTTGAACCGATGGGCTTCTACGGCGGAAAGCAGACAACTCTCGACGCTCTTAAAAAATAATCAGAAATAACAATTTGAAATAGCGTTGTCTGTCTTTTGACAGCCGACGTTATTTCTTGTTATCGGAAGAAAGAAAATATAAAAAATTAGCGGCCTTTTTCGGTCGTTATCGGAGAAATTTATGATTGAAATTAAAAATCTGACGAAAACCTTCAAAACTTCCGACGGAAACGTTGAAGCACTGAAGAACATCTCGCTGAAAATCAATGACGGAGATATTTACGGAATCATCGGAATGAGCGGAGCGGGAAAAAGCACGCTTGTGCGTTGCATAAATATGCTTGAAAGACCAACCGAAGGTCAGGTGATTATTGACGGTTGCGATATCGGAACGCTTTCACGCGCGGAACTTCGTGCCGAGCGCAGAAATATCACAATGATTTTTCAGGGCTTCAATTTGCTCATGCAAAAAAACTGCCTTAAAAACGTCTGCTTTCCGCTTGAACTTGCCGGCGTAAAAAAGGCAGAAGCCGTAAAACGTGCAACGGAGCTTCTTGAAATCGTCGGTCTCGGTGATAAGCTCAAAGCCTATCCGGCTCAGCTTTCGGGAGGACAGCAGCAGCGTGTTGCGATTGCCCGTGCGCTTGCAACCCGTCCGAAAATTCTTCTTTGCGACGAAGCAACAAGTGCCCTTGACCCGCAAACAACCCAGTCGATTCTTTCTCTTATCCGTGATATTCACGACAAGCTCGGAATCACCGTAATTGTCATCACCCATCAGATGAGTGTTGTTGAACAAATTTGCTCCCACGTTGCAATTCTCGACAACGGAGAGGTTGTTGAAGAAGGTCTTGTCAGCGATGTTTTTTCAGCGCCGAAATCGAAGGCGGCAAGACGCCTTGTTTATCCGGAGGGCTACGAAAAAAGCACTGAAATTCTCAAAGGTGACAATGTCATTCGCGTTGTTTTCAACGGTGCGAACGCAACAAACGAACCGCTTATCGCAAAAATGGCGATTGACGAAGGAATCACGGCGAGCATTCTTTCCGCTTCGACGAAGGGAATCGGCGACAAGGCTTACGGCAACATAATTCTCGGAATCCCCGGCGGAAAAGAAGAGCTTGAAAAAGCAATGAAATATCTCAGAGCGATGCCCGATATATTTGTTGAGGAGGTGAAGGGCAATGAGTAACTATTTTCAGTCCGAAACTTTTGTCAATGCAATGGAAGTTGTGAAGAATGACTTTCCTCTTGCAATTTGGGAAACGGTATACGTCACCGTTCTTTCAACCCTTTTTGCAATCATTATCGGACTTCCTCTCGGTGTTCTCATTGTTGCCGGAGAGAACGGAAAAATTCTTCGTGTCCCGAAGCCGATTCTTAAATTCATTGATATTGTTATCAACCTTCTTCGCTCCGTTCCGTTTCTCATTCTTATGATTATGGTTTTTCCGCTCACAAGGCTCATTGTCGGAACACCTGTCGGAACCGTTGCGTCAATCGTTCCTCTTGTTATTGCGGCATTCCCGTTCGTTGCAAGACTTGTTGAAGGAAGTCTTCGCGAGATTAACCCGGCAATTATCGAAACCGCTCAGAGTATGGGCGCTTCTCCGTTTCAGATTATTATGAAAGTAATGCTTCCGGAAAGCGTTCCTTCGCTCATTTCAAACGCAACAATTGCCGTGACAACCGTTCTCGGCTATGCGGCGATGAGCGGAGTAATCGGCGGCGGCGGACTCGGAAAAATTGCAATCAACTACGGATACTACAGATATCAGTACCTTATCATGACCATTGCGGTTGTGTTTCTTATAGTTTTGGTTCAGATTTTCCAAAGTCTCGGAACCCATCTTGCAACGAAATGTGATAAGCGGCTTAAAAACAGAAAGTAAGGAGAGATTTCAATGAGTTTTTTATCAATGACTGATTATGAAACCGCAAGTGACGAAGTCAAAAGAGAGTATGACGACCAAATTGCAAAGCACGGAAGAATCACAAACATGAAGCGCACGCTTCTTCACAATGTTCCGGCTTTCAAGGCATATATGGAGTGGTACACGCTCTATGACCTTCTTGTTCCTGTTGTCGGCGAACGTGCAATGTCGCTTTATTCCTATGCAATTTCAAACGGAAACGACTGCCTTATTTGCTCAACGTTTTTCAGAAAGATTTTGATTGACTCCGGTGACGATCCGGACGATCCGAAAATTTCCGATGCCGAGGAACTTCTCATTGACCTCGGTTCGGCAATTTGCGTTGATCCGCACAACATTCCTGATGAAATTTATGACAGACTCAAAGAAAAATTCACCGAAGAACAGATTGTTCTTCTCATCGCCTTTGCCGGAATCATGTATGCAACGAACCTTTTTAACACCGTTGCAAAAGTTCCGCTTGACGATATCCTTTATAAATACCGCAAAAACGAAGATAACAAGGAGTGATAACAATTGAAAGATTTTGAAAATAAAGTTGCTTTTATAACCGGCGCCGCCCACGGACAGGGTCGTGCAACCGCTCTTGCCCTTGCAAAAGAGGGCGCAGACATCGTTGCATTTGACGTTGCGAAAAAGATTGAATACCCGAACTATAACTTCGGAACAAACGATGAGCTTGAAACCCTTAAAGCCGAAATCGAAGCACTCGGAAGAAAATGCGTTGTTGCCGTCGGCGATGTTCGTGACGATGCCGCCGTTACTGCCGCAGTTGAAAAGGCGATTGCCGAACTCGGAAAAATCGATATTCTTTTCAACAATGCGGGAATTTGCGCCTATGCAACCGTTGACGAAATGACCGACGATGAATGGAACGCAATGATTGATATCAACCTCAAAGGACCGTTCAACGTAACGCGCAGAGTTGTTCCGTATATGAAAAAGGCGAAGAGCGGCGTAATCATCAACAACTCTTCCGTCATGGGACTTCGCGGCGGAAACAGACTTTCTCATTACACTGCTTCAAAATGGGGTCTCACCGGTCTTACAAAGGCTTGGGCGATTGAGCTTGCACCGTTCAATATCCGTGTTGTAAGTATTCACCCGACCGGTGTTAACACCCCGATGAACGATGGTCTTGCCGCAATGGAAGGCATGACGCCGATTGAAATTGCCGAACGTTCGGCAGGCAACCTTCTTCCTGTGCCCTGGATTGAGCCGCAGGACGTTGCCGACCTCGTTCTTTTCCTCGCTTCCGACAAGGCGAGATATGCAACCGGTTCACAATTCGTAATCGATGCCGGACTTCTTTCGGTATAATAAAAAAAGACTGCCTCATTGAATTTTGAGGCAGTCTTTTGGCGTTAAAAATCCCGACCGCATTCATTTTGCGGCCGGGATTCGTTTTTTTAAAATTCGTAATCAACACTTGCTCTTGCTTCACGGACAAGGGCGACATAGGAAGAAATCTTTTTGTGTTCCGGATGGTCACGGTATTTGAGAACGTCTTCGAGTGTGTCAAACTCACTGAGAAGAACGGCGTCAAACATTGATTCTTTCGGATTGATGTTGAGGTTGACCTCCATTGAACGGAGAAAATCGATCTTCTCCGGAAGAGCCTCAAGTGCATTTTTAACAAGAAGAAGGTTTTCTTCCTTTGTTTTTCCTTCGGCAAAAGGCTTGAATTTCCACATAACAACGTGTTTTACCATGATAAATCCTCCTTAAACGGTGATTGCGTTCATTCTGCTGATGAGGCTTTCGCTTCTGACTGCCGACATATTGTTGATGAAAACAACGTCGTCTGCACCGACCTCCCGAGCGAGCTGAATGATGCCTTTTTGATAGTATCTGTAATCGATAACATAAACTTTTTTGTAGTTGTAAACCATGTAAGGAATTATAGCATTGCCGAAGCTTTCCTTGACAACAATGCAGGTTTTTCCTTTTTCCCGGCTCTGGTTTTCAATGTAGGTGTACGGATTGTCGGCAGCGGTGAATGCGCTGTATTTTTCCGAAATCGGATAAGAGGAAACGTCGTTGATAAGGAACCAGTCGATTACCTGGCCGTTCGTTTGGGTGAATTGAAGCTTGGTTTTGTACGGCGGAATATACGCTTCAAGGTCGTCCGGATTCTTTTTCATTGCGCTGTTGTTCGTGTTGGTATAGAACGAGCCGAGAAATTCGCCGAAGCTCTTCTTTTCAAATCTGTCGAGCGAAATCGGTTTAACCTCTTTGACCTTTGCGAACTGCTCGTATGCGTAATATGCGCCCAGAGCCGTCCAGTGGTGGTCGGTGCGGTAGTAAATATATTCGTCACGGTGCATACGAAGGGCTTTGTAGACGTTGACGGGCGTAACCTGAGAGGACATTTTTCCGTAGATATAGTCCATGCCTTCCTTTTGGTTGCAGGTGTTCATCTCTTCTCTGACCTTGTCCGGCATCGTGATGTCGATGCTCGTCGGAACAAGCATCGAGTAGACTTTTGCTTTTCCGGAAAGTTTGTTTGCCGTTTTGTTGACGATTGAAGCGTACATATCCGCAACGGATTGGTTAAACGAACAATATTCGTAGCCGGCATCGCCGATGACCGCTACGTTTGAAAGCTTTTGAACAACCGCACCGAGCTGTTCCGGAACGGTGGGTTCCTTTTCCTCTTCGGTGGTGCTTTCTTCGGTTGTGTTTTCGGGCTTGTTGCTGTCGGCGGAGGGGACGGTGATGTTGACGTCGTTGTTAAGTCCGTAAATCCTGTCGCCGAAGCCCCTGAGATTTTCAACCTTTTCGTTTGCCGAAATCATGGCTTCTCTGAACGGAAATGTGTCCGAAAACCAAGCGTCGATTCCTCTGAAAAAGCTTCCGTCCGCAAGGGCGGAAAACGAAAACGACGGAAATTTTGCAAGCTCCCTTTTCTCTTTTTCCGAAAACTTCGGCCGAAGGGGAATAATCAAAGAAACAAGAAGGCCGAGAACGAGCATTCCGACGAATGCACACGGAAGAATGACTTTGTAAAGCTTGACGCTTTTTTTAACAGCTTTGATGTACTTTGGGCTGTGTTTACGTTTTTTCATAATTCATCACTCCTCCTTTTAAAATTGGAAATAAAGGAACGGATTATAACTGTCTCCGACCAATGAAAACGTTGAAAGAGCGAGAAGAACAAGCGGAACCGCAATTTTTCTGATAACGTTGAAAAGGGCGGTGTCTGCGTCGTGCCTTGCGCTTTGCGTGATTCGTTTTCCGAGGTTCTTCATTACGGGCGTGCAGGCGAATGCGGCAACGAGAAGGAAAACAATGTTGTTTTTGAATAATGTGTTGATTTCATAATTCGTAAATCCGTTTCCGCAAAGTCCGAACATTCCCTTCAAAACGGTGAAGCCGGCGGAAATGCTGCTGAATCTGAAAATAATCCAGCCGAAAAGAGAAACAAAAAGAAGATAAATATGTGAAACCCAGCCGGGAGCCTTTTGAAGCTTTTCGAGCAGGAAAACTCTTTCGAGCGTGAGAAAGGCGAAGAAGTAAAGACCCCAGAAAACAAAGTTCCAGCTTGCGCCGTGCCAAAGACCGGTGAGTGCCCAAACAACGAAGGTGTTGAAAATTGTTCTGCCGAGACCTTTGCGGCTTCCGCCGAGCGGAATATAAACGTAGTCTCTGAAGAAGGTGCCGAGCGAAATATGCCATCTTCTCCAAAACTCTCCGACGCTTTTTGAGCAGTACGGATAATCGAAGTTTTCTTTGTAATGGAAACCGATCATTTGTCCCATTCCGATTGCCATATCGGAATAGGCGGAGAAGTCAAGATAAATTTGAAGCATATAGAAAATCATTCCGAGCCAAAGGCCGAGAGCCGGACGACTTGAAAGAATCGCAAGATTTTTCTGAAGGTCGGCCGTGACCGAAAGGGCGGAGTCCGAAAGGAGAACCGTGTCCGCAAGCGAGCCGCAGACGTTTGCAAGCAGTGCCTTTTTTCCGAGTCCGATTGCAAAGCGGCTGATGCCTTTTGAAATTTCGTTGAGGTTTGTTTTTCTGTTTTCAATTTCGTAGCAGACGTCGCTGTAACGGACAATGGGGCCTGCAATGCACTGGTGGAAAAGGCTTGCGTATAAAAGGACGTACCAAAACTTTTTCTGTGCCTCGGTCTCTCCTCGATAGACGTCGATAACATAGGAAAGAAGCTGGAAAGTGTAAAACGAGATACCGATCGGAAGAGCAATTTGCGGAATTGTTTCCGGTACTCCCGTCACTGCTTTGACGTTTGTCAGAATGAATGTGAGATACTTGAAAATTCCGATCAGTCCCAAATCAACAACGCATGCGCCGATTAAAAGCAGTTTCGCCTTTTTCGTTCCCCGGAACTTTTCGATTCCGAGTGCTAAAAGCCAATCCGCCAAACATTCAAAAACTAAAAGAAAAACATACTTCGGTTCGCCCCACGCATAAAAGAAGAGCGAAAAAATCAGCATGACAAGGTTCTTTTGCTTCAAATCTTTTGCGAAAAAATAGCAAATCAAATTGAGAGGAAAGAAAAAGTATACGAAGAATAAATTTGAAAAAACCATTGATACCCTCCGACGGCTTTATTTTTTATGGTAACGGTATTTTATCGGGAGTTTATTCTACCCTATAGTGGTAAGAAAAAGTTTCCTCTTTTGAAAGTTTACAGAAATATTACAATCATAAATAAACCGAACGATGCGAACGATAACAAAAAGCCGAAACCTGTATTTTTTCTCGGGAAAGCAAAAAAAGCACCGAAGTTATTATGCTTCGGTGAAAATAAAATTATATTACTTTTTTGAAAAAGCATTAAAGATTCCTTTGAGATAATTCCAAAGCTTCATGAAGAAGTTTGCGATTTTTTCAAAGAATCCGATTGTTGAGGCAACGCCGGGCTTGGTGTATGTTTTCGAGTAAGCCGGAAGGTCAACGTTTCTGTCGGAAGGCTCGCTGTCAACAAGAAAATCTTCAAGAATCGGCTTGATGAACGCCGAAACGACCGCAACGCCGAACTCCTGGTTTCCGAGGCTTGTCAAAAGGGCGGCAATGCTCACCGAAAGACCGGTAACGTCCGCACCTAAAGCTGACATGATTGCCTGAATGAAAAGTACTCTTATGTCGTTTGAAGTGCCTTCAAGCGAGTAATCGAGAAGAATTGCAAGGCAGCGAAGGCCGAGCTTCATCTCCGGCGAATCGGAGGGGAAGTTTTCGTCGCCGGCGCAAAACGCTTTTGCAATCGTCGAAAGCAGCTCAAAGCCCGTTTTGTATTCGGTTTCGGGAAGGGTAAGCCCGTATTTCTTTGCAATCGTCTGAACCGTTTCGCCTTCGCCGTAAAGCGGAAGCTCCATGAGATAGAGAGTTTTTTTGCAGACGGTTTCAAAAACGGCCTTTGTGTTTTCATCGTCCTTTCCCGTAAGTTTTGAAAGCTTTTCGGCGGTCAGGTTTTTTTCAATAGTATTTTTGAACGAGATGTCAAAGAACTCGTCGGCATAAGCGCCGGTGTGCTTTGAAACCTTTTCAAATGCTTCGTCGTTGTAACCCTTCAAAAGGAGAGAGGTGTCCTTGATTTCGGTGATGTTCTTTTCTCTGACAGAAACCTTTTCGTCCGAAAATGTAACAATGCGGTAGGCGAGGGGGCTGATGAGAAGCGACGGAATACCGATGTTAAAAATCTTGTTTCCGAGGTCGCTCGTTTTAACCGCAATGTCTGCGCTGTGCTTGTGACCCGTGAAAACATATTTGATTCCGAGGTCGGCAAATTTTGAAGAGATGTTTTTCCAGTCCTTAACAATGTAGCCCTTGAAGAATTTTTCCTGAGTCGAAAACTGCGGAAGAAGCGGGTGATGCATCATCGCAATGAGCTTTCTTCCTCTTTCCGTTGCGGCTTTTGCCTGAGCTTCAACCCACGAAAGCAGCTCTTCGGTAATTCCGTCCTCACCTTCGCCGGGAAGAATCGAATCGATTGAAAGGAGGGTATATCCGCCCTCAAGGTCAATCGCATAGCTGTTTGTTTTTTCGTCGATTGCAAAAGCCTCAGAGAATCCGAAGTCCGAAAAAGCCTCACGGAATGCCTTGACGCCGTCGTTTTTGGAGAAAAAGTAATCGTGGTTGCCCGGTGTGACGAGAACACGGATTCCGGTTTCTGCTTCAAATTTTTTGAGGCAGGCCGAAAGAAATTCAAATTCTTCGGGCTTTCCGGAAGAAGTCAGGTCACCGGAAAGAAGGACATACTTTACACCGCTTGCGGCCGATTCCTTGAGGAAGGAGTCAAAAATGGCCGTCGCTTCGTCTTGAAGCGAAAGAAGGCTGCCCTTGTTGCTCATCGAGCCGTCGTTAAAGTAATCCGAAATCTTTTCTTTCAGACCGATGTGGATGTCGCTTGCAACCGAAATTTTCAGCTCCTCGTTTTCTGCGGCGGCAAAAAGCGAAACCGACGCAAAAGCAAGAAGAACGGAAAGAAGAACGGCAACAGCTTTTTTGAATGTTTTCATGAAATTCCTCCTTTAAATTTTTCTTGATTTATTTTACCACAAAATTTGTTAAAAGTATATAATAAAATTTAATTTTTATGAAAAAATTGTTGCGTTTATTTTTTGGTGAACGGAGAAATATCCTCTTTTGCCATATAGTGAACGTCGTTTATTCCGGGAGTATCCTGTTTCGGAACTGCGAGCGACATTGTCGAAGCTCTGAAAAGGGCGTTTTTTCCGTATTTGTTGCAGATTTTAAAAACCTGTGCCTCAAGTTTTTCAAGCTTGTCATAGCGAAGGCCGCTGTAAAAAAGATTGTATTGCGAGTAGCTGTCCTCGGGAACAAGCTCGCAGACACGGATACCGATTGAGCGGACGTTCCTTTCCCATTTCCAAACGCCTGAAAAAAGCTCCATTCCGAGCGAATAAAGCATTTCGGTGATTCTTGTCGGCTGAGAAAGGTGTGCCCGGCATTCCCGAACGATCAGTTTTTCGTCGCGGATATGAATTTGAACAACGGTTGCCATAACGTTGTTTTCTCTGAGCGAAGCGGCAACTTTTTCTGTGAGGTAAAGCATAACCGAGGCAACCTCTTCGGTTGTTTTGAGGTCGTGGGCGCAGGTTACGCTTCGGCCGAAGCTTTTTGCCGGAGGAAGCTCGCTTTTTGAAAGGACGGGGGAGAAATCTTTTCCGGCGGCGCAGCATTTTAATTGTTCGCCCGCTTTTCCGAACACGAGTTTGAGGACGGATGCGTCGGCGTTTGCAAGTTCTCCGAGCGTATAGATTCCGATTTCGTTGAGCTTTTTTTTTGTTGCTTTTCCGACCCCGATCATTTCCTCGGCCTGAAGCGGCCAGACAACCGAGCGAAAGATTTCCTTGCTGATTACCGTCACGGCGTTCGGCTTTTTCATGTCCGAAGCAAGTTTTGCAAAAACCTTGTTGAAGCTGACTCCGACGGAAATCGTCAGCCCTATTTCATTTTTGACTCTTTCTTTGATTTCGTAAGCGATTCTTTTTCCGTCACCGAAAAGGAGGGTGCTGCCGGTGACGTCGAGCCAGCATTCATCCATGCCGAACGGTTCAACTTTGTCGGTGTATTCTTCGTATATTGCACGGACAAGTTTTGAATATTTCAAATATTCTTCGTAATGCGGCGGCGCAATGATGAGTGACGGGCATTTGATTTGAGCTTCCCAAATCGCTTCGGCGGTTTTGACTCCGAATTTTTTTGCCCGTTCGTTTTTTGCAAGAACAATTCCGTGCCGTTCCTCAACACTTCCGCAAACAGCCATCGGAACGTCGAGATATTCCGGGTGACCGAGACATTCAACCGAAGCAAAAAAATTATTTAGGTCGCAGTGAAGGATAACCCTTTCGGCCATATGTTTCAACCTTCTTCCGAACATTTGTTCGATAATATAATAGCACAATATCAGCCGATTGTAAAGAGGAAAATTATTATCGGTTTATTAACCGTCTGTGCAAACGGAATTTGATATTTTATTTCTCACTTTTTGAATTTTGAGAAAAATATACACTAAAAATAAAAAGATTCAACTTTTTTTGAAAAAGCTATTGACATTTTAAACCGTACAGTATATAATAACTGAGCACTTGAGAGAGTGAGACATCGCGGAGTAGAGCAACCCGGTAGCTCGTCGGGCTCATAACCCGGAGGTTGCAGGTTCAAATCCTGTCTCCGCAACCAAATCAGTTACCGTTGTTGATACCATATCAGCAACGGTAATTTTTTATTTATCACTCAAATATTATAAAATCTGAGAGGTTGTCACGCTGAACAAGTTCGTAAAAATAGATAATAAAAAAGAGACCTCCTATGGTAGAATTAAAGAAACTACCATAGGAGGATTTCTTATGGAAAGAAGTTATCGACATATAAGTCAATATGAAGACGAAATAATAGAATTAAGGAGTCAAGGGATAACTAAGCGAAAAATTTGTGAAAAGTATGGTTTTACCATGAAACAATTAACCAATTTCATTACACGATTTGCAAAAGAACGAAAGATGGGAATTGATTTCAACCCGACTTTCTTTTCTCACCCGATGGTAAAAGAGAATCTCACTCTTTCTTCGCCGGACAAAGCGGTTCGCACTTTTTGGGTCGAGCATGGAAAACGCTGTCTTAAAATTTCGGAATATTTTGCAAACGAGACGGGAGTTCCGTGCGTGATGAACATATGGATTCCGGACGGATACAAAGACATTCCGGCCGACAGGCTTTCGCCGAGGGCAAGATTTAAAAAATCACTTGACGAAATTCTTTCTGTGCCGTATGATAAAGAGAAAGTTTTTGTGACGCTCGAATCAAAGGTTTTCGGAATCGGTCTTGAAAGCTATACCGTCGGATCTGCCGAATTTTGCATGAATTATGTTGCTCAAAACGATATCACTCCGCTCATGGATAACGGACATTACCACCCTACGGAGGTTGTAAACGACAAAATTTCGTCAATGCTTTTGTTCAATGAAAAGCTTGCTTTGCACATCACAAGAGGCGTTCGATGGGACAGTGACCACGTTGTTCTTTTTGACGACGAAACAAAAGAGATTGCAAAGGAAATTGTCAGAGCAAACGCGCTTGACCGTGTATTTATTGCAACGGACTATTTTGATGCGTCGATCAACCGTCTTTCCGCATGGGTAACGGGCATAAGAAGTGTTCGCAAGGCATTGCTGTATGCGTTGCTTGAGCCGAACGAGAGAATGAAGAAACTTCAAAACGAAGCGGATTTTACTTCACTTATGGTGATTCACGAAGAGCTTAAAACGATGCCGTTCGGCGATGTTTGGGACGAGTACCTAAAACGAACAAATACCCCTGCCGATTATCTGGCAGAGGTTAATAAATATGAAAAAGAAGTATTGGAGCAAAGAAAATGAAAGACATTTTAACAGCACCGTTTGTTAAGGAAATGTGTGAAACTACGGCGAATATGTATCGTCTCGGCTGGGATGAAAGAAACGGCGGAAATATCAGCTACCTTCTTGACGAAAGCGAAGTTTCAGATTATCTCGATCTTAATAACGTAATCCGAACTATCCCGACGGGCTTTGAAGCAAAAGACTTAATCGGAAAAATTTTTATTGTCACAGGAACCGGAAAGTACTTCAAAAACGTTGAGAAGGATCCGGAAAACAACCTCGGAATCATTCGTATTGCAAAAGACGGAACAACCGCGGAACTTCTTTGGGGATATAGTGACGGCGGAAAGTTTACGTCCGAACTTCCGGCGCATCTCATGAGCCACATGGCAAGGCTTAAAGTCGATCCGGAAAACAGGGTTGTTATGCATTCTCACCCGACGAACACGCTTGCGATGAATTATGTTCACGAGCTTGACGAAAAAAAGTTTACTCACACACTTTGGGAAATGTGCACCGAATGTATCGTTGTTTTCCCGGACGGGGTCGGAGTTCTTCCGTGGATGCTTTGCGGAACGAACGAAATCGGTGAAGCAACGGCAAAGAAAATGGAAGAATTTCGCCTTGTTGTTTGGGGAATGCACGGAATTTACGGCGCAGGAAAAACAATGGACGAAACCTTCGGCCTCATTGAAACCGTCGAAAAGGCGGCGCAGATTTATATGCTGACCGCTCATCTCCCGCGAGTCAACACAATCAAAGACAGTGAGATGAAAGAACTTGCCGAGTTTTTCAAAGTAAAATACAGAAAAGATTTTCTGAATCCAGACTGATTGCCGAACTTAAAAAACAACGCTTTAATAATAAAAACCGATGTGCCCGCCGTCAACTTGACAGCGGGCACATCATGTATATTCAGATTTTTGAATCTTTCTTTTTGCCGTAACGTTTTGACGGGCGGATAATTATCAAGGCGGCAAAAATCAAAACTGCGGTTGAAGCAAGGCTTATCGGATAGACGTTCATGATTGTTCTGAACGACGGATCGTTCGGAAAAACGGTTTTGATCCAAACGATTCTGATTCCGCAAATTCCGAGCGTAGTGAGAATTGCCGGAGTGAGTGAAATACCAAAGCCTCTCATATAACCTGACATTATTTCGTAAAGCATTGAGAAAATGTATGCGAAAAAGATTACCTGCAAACGCATATATCCGAGTTCTATTACTTCATGGTTGTTGTTGAAAATCGAAAGAAGGAACCGACCGAAAAAAAGAACAATAACAATCGTCGTTCCCGAAGCGATTGCATCTTCAAGAATTGAAATTGCGAGCGTTTTTTTGCAACGGTCAATTTTTCCGGCTCCGTAGTTTTGACCGACAAAGGTTGTGCAGGCCTGGCTGAAAGAGTTGAAAACGTAATAAGCAAAAATTTCAACGTTGAATGCCGCGCTTGATGCTGCCATAACAGCCGTTCCGAGGCTGTTGACAGCCGACTGAATAATGATGTTTGAAATTGAAAAAACGGCGCTTTGGATTCCGGCCGGCAATCCGATTTTTAAAACACGTTTGAAAATCGAGAATGAAAAATGCAGGTTTTTAATGTCAAGATGAATGTATTTATCGGTTTTTATGAGTCTGAAAAAGAGGATTGCGGAACTGACGGTGTTTGAAATAACGGTTGCGATTGCAACACCGTTTACATTCATTTTGAGAACAATAACAAAAAAGAGATTGAGAATAACGTTCAAAACTCCGGAAATCGCGAGGGCAATAAGAGGAACCTTTGTGTCTCCGATGCTTCTGAAAATTGCCGCTTCAAAGTTATAAAGAAGAATGACGGGCATTCCGATAAGGTAGATTCTTAAATATAAAAGCGCAAGCGGAAAGACGTCGTCCGGAACGTTGAGCGAACTCAAAATCGGTGCGGCGGCAAGTTCACCGATAATTGCAACGGCAAAGCCGCCGACGAGCGCCATAATTATTGAAGTGTTTACGGCTTTTTGAACGGAATCTTTGTCGTCACGGCCGATTGCGTTTGCAATAATTACGTTAGCGCCAAGCGCAATTCCGACGAAAAGGTTGACAATAAGGCCGATTACCGGGCTGTTTGCTCCGACGGCGGCAACCGCGGCGGTTCTTTGAGCTTTTGCGGTGAAGTTTCCGACGACCGCAATGTCCGAAGCGTTGAAAAGCTGTTCGAGCATTGCCGTTGCGGCGATGGGAAGGGCAAAGAGGGGAATCTTGTTCCAAATCGGGCCGTTGAGCATATCAAGACTTTGTTTTTTTATTGCTTTTTCCATTCTTTTTCATACCTCGTATGATTAATATTTCCTGATACTGTTATATTCTGCCTTCGGTCAAAAGTCAAGAGGACTGCAAAAATTTCTGCGAAAGTACCAAAGTTCGGAAAATCAAAGAATTATTTATGATCATTTCGTTTAATATTTCGGAAAGTGATGTCAGCGAAACGTCAAGCACTCCTGTGAAATATGAAATATATGCATTTGCGACGCCGGCTGCAAAAAATGCCGTTTTTTCTTCTTGCGATGTTGACAGAATTCGACAGTTTTGTTAAAATAAAATGGTCTATAAAATCGGCATCCATATTCTCGTAAGGAGGACTTTATGACATGAAAAGAAAGCAGACAGTTAAAAGAATCTTTAAAAGCTGTGTGAGCTTTTTTCTGTGTGCGGTGATGCTTTTCGGTTCGTGCGTTTTTGATTCGTCAATGCTTACCGTGAAGTCGTCGGCAGAAACTTCTCCGGCCTCGGTTAACGGCGGCAGTATCAAACGTGTTGACCTGAACTTTAACAATAATTGGAAGTTCAGCCTCAGTGATCACGTCGGTGCAATGGCGAAAGCTTTTGACGACAGTGCATGGAGCACGGTTAATCTTCCGCACGACTTTAGCATCGATCAGGAATTCACGAATTCCGGAACCGAAGTTGAATCGGGAAATCTTCCGAACGGAACGGGCTGGTACAGAAAGATGTTCACAATGCCGACCGAATATGCCGACAAGGAAATTTTCCTGAACTTTGACGGTGTTTATAACAATGCATATATTTATGTTAACGGAAAGCTCGTTGGCGAAAATCACTACGGTTACAACTCGTTTTCCGTAAGCATCGGAAACTATATAACCTGCAACGGAAACACGTGGAACCTTATCGCAATTAAAGTTGTCAGTGAAATGGGATCGAGCCGTTGGTATTCCGGTTCGGGAATCTATCGTGACGTGACGATGACAATTACGAATACAGTTCATGTTGCTCGCCACGGAACATATGTCACAACTCCCACTGTCACTTCGGACAGCGCAAAAGTCAATGCTGCCGTTACCGTTGACAACGATTCAAAGACCGAAAAGAATGTAACTCTTCGGACGAACATTTATGATCCGGCCGGGAAAAAGGTTTCAACGCTTGAAAAACCGTTGACGATTGCCGCAAATTCAACCGAAGAACTTTCTTTTGAACATACGGTTGCTTCTCCTGAACTTTGGGACACCGACTCTCCGAATCTTTATTCGTTGGAAACGGTTATTTCCGATTCCAATACCGGTGTCATTGATGAATATAAGACCGACTTCGGAATCAGAACAATTGATTGGACTGCCGATACCGGTTTTTATCTCAACGGAAGAAGCGTAAAGCTCAAGGGTGTTTGTATGCACCATGACCAGGGAGCACTCGGTGCCGTTCAGGAATATGACGCAATTTACCGTCAGCTGAAAATTCTCAAGGACATGGGATGCAACGCAATCAGAACGAGCCATAACTCCGCTTCAAGAGTTCTTATTGACCTTTGCAACGAGCTCGGCTTCCTTGTCATGGAAGAATTTTTTGACGATTGGGATTCGCCGAAAAACGGAAATACCAATGATTTCAGTAAGTATTTCAGCGTCAATCTGGAGACAGAAAACAAGCTTGTCGGTGCTTCGAGTGATCTCACATGGGCTCAGTTTGTTGTAAAAGAAACAATGCTTCGTGATAGAAACGATCCTTCAATCGTAATTTGGGATTGTGCGAATGAGCTTTACCAGGCTCCTTCAAAAGTGAATTATATAACAATTGCCGCTCTCATGCGTGACACAATCAGAACCTATGACACGACCCGCCCGATTACTCAGGGCAACGATCAAAGCAGACTTCTTGATGTTGACGAGTATATGGACGTTATCGGCGCCAACTATCACCCGGAAGCGTGGAACACGCTTAAAAACAACGGAACGCTGACAAAGCCGTTCGTTGCGACGGAAACAATTTCCACGATAACAAGCCGCGGAATTTATTCCTATTCTTATGACAGACAGGGCGGAAAGGTCAGCAATAAGAATTATGCGCTTTATTCTTATGACAATTCAAAGGTAAATTGGGGCTCAACCGCAGCTTACGGTTGGTATTACACCGCCGCAAACGATTGGTTCTCGGGCGAATTTGTTTGGACGGGATTTGATTACATCGGTGAGCCGACTCCGTGGAATAGCAACGGAACCGGCTCTTCAACAATTCCGAACAGCTCGTATTTCGGAATCGTTGACTCGGCAGGTTTCCCGAAAGATCAGTATTATCTTTACAGAAGCTGGTGGCAGAATAACGACACAACGCTTCACCTTCTTCCCGGAACATGGAATAAAGAAAACCTTTATCTCAATAACGGCTTCGCTTATATCAATGTTTACTCAAACGCCGACCACATTGAGCTTCTCCTCAACGGAAAAGTGATCGGAACGGCGCAGTCAACGGATGTTGTCACCGCAAACGGTTATAAATATAAAACATGGTCGGAAACTGCGGTTGACTCGGAAAATTGCAACACTAATGAAATTTATTCGGCAACCGGTCATGACCTTTATGCTCAGTTCGGAGTCAAGTATGCACAAGGAACGCTCAGCGTAAAAGCGTATGACGCCGCCGGAAACGAAATTACCGACGCGGTTGGAACCAAGAGCGTAACAAGCGGAAAGCCGGCAGTAAAGGTTGTTGCAAAGGTTTGGAACGACCGTACTTTTGTTGCCAACGGCGAAGACCTCGCTTATGTTGAATTTGAGGCCGTTGACGAGGACGGAAATTTTGTCAATGACTATTACGGAACTCTTAATGTCAGCGTAAATAACGACGGCATAATTGTCGGCGTTGACAACGGTTTTCAAGGAACAACTCAAAAGTTCCGGCAAAAATCGGCTCTTAAATCCGAGACGAACGCTTTGATTGAAATGTTCAGCGGCCGTGCGCTTGCAATTGTCAGAACGACAGACGTTCCCAACAATATTCAGGTTACGGCAACAACGAGCGACGGTCTCACCGTTGTCGGAGCAACTTTCACATCGAGAGAAGCAACAAATGAAGAAAAATATTACTATTTTGAAAACTTTGTGCCTAAGAGCGTCATTGCGTATAAACCCAATGTTTATGACGAATACGAAATGCTTCAGGAAGAATTCAAAGCAATCGGTCCTCCGCAGGTAGTTAACGTTAATTATGAATATTACCCCGTAACAAATGTTGCATCTTCGTTTCTCCTTCCGTCCGGTGATTATATTATTACCGGTACCAGTGATAACCCGGGAAATCCGGCGGCATGCGGTGCGATGACAGCGAGAGTTTACAACGGCTCAACCAAGGGCCTTTACAGCACGGGAACTCAGGGAACGCCGAGTGCAACCGATCAAACGTGGCATTTTGAACTTCTTGAAAACGGAAAATATTATGTTTATTACACTGATTCCGCTTTGAAAAGTCATTATATCACTCTCGGAACGGCCGGAGGAACAATGACTCTTTCCGAAACGCCGTATGAGTTGACGGTTACCGCTTCAAACGGCGGAGTGCTCGTCGGAAACGGAACGCAGTATATCAATTTTTACGGTTCAACAAACCCGAGAAATCTTGTTTCAACCTGGTCTTCGGGAACTTCACTCAAGCTTTATTCAACGGACGGAACAACCGTAACGCAGGTTGAAGTCGGCAATGACGACCTTTCTGTCGGAATTGATGACGGCGAGTATGCGATTTATAATAACGCAAACAGTCTCAGTCTTGTAATGAGTGATGAAATTTCTTCAAATAGAGCTGCCGGTGTCAAAGGAACCGCCAAAAACAGTATTCTTTCAATGGCAAAGGATCATTACTTCATCATTGAAAAGGCCGAAGGTAAAAACGGAAATAAATTTTATATCAAAACTGCCACGGGAAAATATATCAACATGGGAAGCGCAAACGCATCGCTTTCGCTTTCGGATGTTCCCCAGCCGATTACAGCTTATGTTGTCGGCGACGGAAGAGTTTGTTTTTACAGCGACGACAATCAGTTCCTTGACCTTTTTGTCAATGAGAACGCGTTCTCTTGTTGGAGCGGAACAACAAGTAACATTTCCGATAACAGAAAGATGTATCTTTACAGAAAGCCAAGCGATTCTGCGGGAGTTGACACATACACCGAAGCTCTTTATCTTGCGATAAAAAAAGGTCTTAATTACGCTCCCGGTTCATATGAAAAAAAGTCATATGAGGAGCTTTTCAACGCTCTTGACAGCGGTACCGATATTTACAAAAATTCTTCCTCGACGGCTGCCGAGAAAATCGCCGCAACAAAGAGAATCGAAGATGCAATTGCCGGCCTTCAGAATTTCATCAAAAAATTTCCGGCACGTCTCATTAAGTACGGTTATAATCCGTCTTCCGACAAGCCGTATAACGGCGGAAGCCTTGAGTATAACGAACAGACTTATTCTCAGATGAGAGCCGCAATCTTGGCGAACGAAAATCTTGTCAATCAGATTAAAGACGTTATCGACTATGACGGTTCAAAAGGAACGGTTTGGGGCAGCGGCTATAAAGACGGAGCGCTCAACAGCGCAATTGCGAGATATGCAATGATTTACAGCCTTGCTTTCCGCGATTCAACCGTAACCGGAGGAACGGCTGCGAAAAACTTTGAAATGGCTGCGTGGAACCACTGGCAGAAAAATAACACTCAGGGCGCAAGCGAAAGACAGGACGAAGGCGTTTCGCTTCAGGGAATTTACAGCAAATATCTCGGAGCGGCCGGAGTACCGGTTTCCCACACGGCGTATGACATTGACGGCGGACTGACCTATCTCAGCGGTCACGCAAAAACCGGTCTTCTCTCAAACATTGTTTTGAACGTTAAAACCGATTCAAGCGCCTCAAAAAGTATCACGCTGACTCCGCTCAACAACATCAGCATTTATGTTCCGGACTTCTTCTCCGCAAAAAATGTTGAAGGCACCGAAAACGAATATACAAAGTATTACTGGAACACGGATTTCCCGTTCTTCTGTACGACGGACAGCGAAGGCGTCAACCATTACATTTATGATTCCTCGGACGGAAGCCACATCATCCGAGCAAGCTATGATGATGCTGCTCAAACAGCTGTTGTTGACCTTTATCCTCAGAACAACTGGAGCGTTAACAGACCTTACGTCGGAGCCGGAAAGGGATTCTTCCCGTTTAACTATCAGAAGGATCCGACCGAAAACGAAACCGGCGAAACCGAGTTTACCGGAGAAAACGCAATCTACCATTTCGGAATGACCTTTGAAATGGAATTCTATATTCCGAAGGGCGGAAAATATTCAAAAACGAGTGAAGATTTTGTTTTCTCCTTCATGGGAGACGATGACGTTCTCGTTTATGTTGATGATACCCTTGTCCTTGATAACGGCGGTATCCATGGCTCGAGAAGCTGCGACATCAACTTTACCGAAGCTTCGGTTTCTTATCAGTACGCAATGAGCGTTGCCGATAAAAAACTTGTCAGCACAAAGGAAAACGATGTTTATTACAAGTACGGTGAAACTTACGACTACATCAGTGACGTCAATCAGACGGCGATTGAGTACCTCAACAAAATCAAGAACGACGGACAAAAGCATGTTTTCCGTTTCTATTATCTTGAACGCGGTTCAACAGAGTCGAACTGCAAAATCACCTTCAACCTTCAGCAGGTTTCCGAACACATTGAACTGAATGACCAAACCCTCGTTGCCGATTACGGTCTTCCGATTGCTTATAACGCTCAGGATAACAACACAATTTCAGAAGTTGCGGTTAAAAACGGTGCAAAAATCGAATACATCGGTGTTACGGATAAAATCGAAAAGGCAATTTCGTTCACGGAGCCCGAAGATCTTATAACGTTCGGCAAAAACGCAAGTTCTATGAGATGGTCGGGCGAATACGGAAATTATGAAGTTACGAAAGACGGTCTGATAACCTACGAACCGACAACGACACAGTTCAACGGAAGCGATTCTTTCTACCTATGCGCGGAGATAAACGATGACCCGACTTACTCAAACGGAACGGTTTACTATGCGTTTGAAAAAACGACCTTTGTTCCCGCAACAAATATTTACTACGAAGAAGATTTCTTTGAAGGTTATATCGGCGGAATGAGCTATACCGACGGAACGACGCCGACCGGATTTGATAATTCTTCTATGAATTACGGAGCGTGGGAAACGGTTTTGAACGGAGAAAAGGCCGGAAATCAGGCGGCTGATCTTGTCGGTAATCCGAATGCGAATCCGTACGGTTATGATCAGGCTTATGAATCGAGTAAGACTTTTTCAAACGGTTCCGCCCGTAAGGTAGCCGTCAGTGAAAAGAATAACCCGAATTCAAAATTCAGCGGCGGAAGCGGGGCAACATGGCCGAACCTTCAATTCACGTTCACAGGAACGGGATTTGACCTCGTCAGCCTCACAAACAACAAAACGGGAATTTTCTCCGTTGAGGTCTTTAAAGGAACGGACACGACGAAGAAGCCGTTAAAGCGTAACATTGTTGACACCTATTACGGCTCGTCTTATGTAAGACTTTATGCCGACAAGGACGGAAATCCAACGGGTGTCATTACCGAAACTCCGCTTTATTGGACAAAGAACAATAACTGCACTTTTAACCCGACTTATTACGGTGAGAACGGAATAATTTCGAGCAAGGTTGCATATTATGATGTTTCCGGAACCGGCTATACATATAAGCCGACGTATTACGACGAAAACGGAAACCTCACTTCAACCGAAACCGAAAATCCGGCTTATTCCTATGCGTATGCTTACGGCTGGATGACAGATGGCGGATCGGAAGAAAATGCGCTTTATCAGATTCCTGTTCTCGGAATTGAAAATCTTAATTACGGTCAGTACACGGCAGTAATTACGCCGATGTTCTCGTCAATGTATAAACATTACCGTGAAGACGAGCTTGCCGACGGAACGAAGGCAAAGAGCTTTGACCTTTATGTTGACGGAATTAGAATTTATAACCCCGCCGGTGTTGATGACGACATTGCCGACAAGGTTATTGCCGATGCATACAAGAAGGACGGAGAAGCTTATCCCAATTATATCGAACTTCGTAATATGATTATCGGCGCCGATAAATTCGGTGACATTGAAAGCAAGCAGGGCGTAATTTTCATCGACGGTATACCGGCTCTTAACAACGACGTTGAAAAGTTTAAGGTTGCCGGTCCGAACAATGAGCTTTACCTTGCTTCCGGTCAGGCGGTTGCCTTTGAAGTTTGGGCAACGGCTGTTCCGACGGATATTCAGATTTTTGCAAAGACGGCTAAGGGAACTCCGACTTTGAAGCTGAGTTATGAGGGAATGGATGTTGAAAAGAAAATTACAAGTTCATCGTTTATGGCGAACTCTTTCAATTCACTACTCCCCGTTTCGCAAAAGATGAAGTGGACTCAGGTTACGGTTAACGGAAAGGCGTATTACACATCCGGAACGCTCGTCATTGCAAACTCATCAACTCAGGACACAATTCTTTCTCTCGGAAAGATTAAGTGGACTTTCGACATTCGCGGAGCATACGGCTTCTTCCGTATTCCGAGTGAAAATGTTGACGAGCAGGTTCTTCTCATGTCAACAAAAACAACGTTCAGAAAAGCGAAGGCGGTTGTTTCGTCTCTTTATACCAAGACGGAAATTTCATCCGATAACATCGTTGTTCCGGAAGCGAACCCCGTTGCCGGAGAAAGCACCGTTGTTACGATCAAAACCTCAAGCGACGTAAAAACGCTTTTGATTAAGGATGAAAGCGGAAATGTCATCGAACCGGAAAGCGTTGAAAAAATTGCTTCTCAGTTGGATGACGAAACGACAACGTGGAAGGTTACGCTGAGTTTCAGCGAAGCCGGAAAGTATGTTTATACCGTAACAGGCATAAACAGCTACGGCTATGAAGACAAAAAGAGCACCGAATTCACCGTGACCGTTCTTCAAAAAGAAGAGCCGACGACCGAAAAACCGACCGACGGAACAACGGACGATTCAGACGAAAAGCCGTCTGAAGGAAAGAGCTTCTTTGAAAAGCTTCAGGGCTTTTTTGAAAAAATCATTTACTTCTTCAAAAAGCTTTTCGGCTTTTTGAAGTGAAAGGAGTCGGGGTGTAATTTATGAAAAAACGTTATGTTAAACCGCAAATCGTTTTTGAGTCTTTTGAGCTTTCCTCAAGCATCGCCGCAGGATGTTCGCTCCTTTCCAGCCCGAGTGCTGCGTATGTTTGCCCGGTTACCGATCCCGAACTCGGATTTACGATTTTTTCGTCCGACGATGTCTGTGATTTTTCTCCGCCAGGAGATCATGACCAGATTTGTTACGATGTTCCGCTTGCAAACACAAGTGTATTCTCATCATAATAATTGTGACGTTTCGCCTGTCATGTTTTTGACAGGCGAAATGTTTGCAGATTTGATTAATTAAATTTTGGTGTAACTATGAAGATAAAAAGATTGTTTTTGATTTCAGCTTTGATTTTACTTTCGGTTTTTGTTCTTTCTTCATGTAAGAATAAATCAGAAAATGAGGTTTCCGGTTCAAATTCCGTTTCGGAGTCTGTTACAAAAAATGATTTTTCTTCCGGTTTATCAACCGAAAAGAAAGATTCAACAGATTCGGCCGATATAAAGGAAAGTTCGTCTCATAACAGCAATCAAAAAGACGAAGAGAGCGCATCATCAAAACCGTTTGAGCCTTCGGAATTTCAAACCGAAAGGAAGACCGAAACGGCAATTAACTCAAAACTCAGACTTAAAAGTCTCGGAAAATCTGACGGCGTAATGTGTGCCGTTGTTGAAAATGTTTCCGATTTCGATATAGAATATACGCTTTTGACTGCAACCGCAAAAGGCGAAAACGCCGAATTTGTTCTTTCCGTTCTCCCGAAGGGTGAGAGAGCGATTCTTTTTGAACGTAACAAAAAGAAGTATTCCGATGCATTCCTAAATGCTGCATGGAGCAGCGAAAATGAGATTCTTTTTTCAGAGCCGCTTTCCGCGAAGGAAGAAATTTTTGAAATTCAGTGTACGGACGGTGCATTGTTCATCAAGAACAAGTCAAAAGAAAATGTCGATGGAACAATTTATATTTGTTATAAATCAGTCATCGACGGAAATCTCAGCGGAAGCGTTTCTTTCAGAATGAAAACCGGAAACATAAAAAGCGGTGAAACGAAACAACTGTTTTCTGACAACGTCAAGAAAAACAGCAAAGTAATTTATGTGAAATATGGAAGTTAAGTATCTCTCATTCGGAAATATCACTATTCGTCTTGCACTTGAAGAAAAGCTTCTTGAAACCGAAAAATACACCGACTTTTTTTGCAAAGAAAAAGAATATGATTTTTCTTTTGTATATACCTTTTCGGATGAAGCAATATTGCCGCCTAAAGGCGGACATCTTTGCGAAAACAACGGAACAGTGATTTGTTCGGACGGAATTAATATTGAAGTCTACTATAAATCTGCGATTGAGGGAGAATATTTCGCCATTCGTCGCTACAGAAAAGGATCCGGTAATTTTCTTGTCACTTTGACCGAAAAGGCGAGGGGAAAGTTTTGGATGCGCCTTGTTCTCAACACGCTCGGAATCGAAAATCTTGCCTTTCAAAAAAACGGAATTGTTTTTCATTCGTCGTTTATCGAAACGGACGGAAAGGCAATCCTTTTTACCGGTCCTTGCGGAATCGGAAAATCTACCCAGGCAAATCTCTGGAACGAAAACAGAAAAGCCGAGATAATCAACGGAGATAAAACACTGATTTTTCTCAAAGATGAAAAGGTTTTTGCTTCAGGCCTTCCTTTTTCCGGCTCATCGGGAATTTCCGAAAATCGGTGCATGGAGCTTTCTTCAATCGTCAAACTTTCAAAAGGAAAAGAAAACACGGTGAGAATTCTCTCGCCGTCAGAAGCTTTTTTTTGCTTGATGAAATCTGTTTATTCACCGGTTGAATGCGGAAAAATCGAAAGCGATATTCCGGCAAAAATCGCAGAAAAAGTTTCGTTTTTTTCA
This sequence comes from uncultured Eubacteriales bacterium, assembly GCA_934561055.1. Lineage (GTDB taxonomy): Bacteria > Bacillota > Clostridia > Oscillospirales > Acutalibacteraceae > UBA6857. Next base: position 318,572 of record CAKTFN010000001.1, on the reverse strand, counting down.
CTTTGCTGCACTCCGGACGAAAGAGCGGTTGCGGCGCTTGAAAGCTTTATGAAAGGGCGTGAAAAATCATGAATGCCGAACCGAAATTTTCAAAATATCTTCATTCGGCGGCAATCAGAAACGGCGTCCCGATTACCGGAAACTTTGAATTGACTCAAAATTGCAATTTTTCCTGCCCGATGTGTTACGTCCATGAAAGCCGAAAAAAAGAAGAGCTTGGAACCGAATTTTGGCTTTCTCTTGCGAATCAGGCTAAAAAATCCGGAACGCTCTTTCTTCTTCTGACCGGCGGCGAGCCGTTTTTACGCAGTGATTTTGAAGAACTTTACACGGCTTTTTCAAAAATGGGCTTTTTGATTTCAATCAATACTAACGGTTCGCTCGTTGAACCGTACATTCCTCTTTTGAAAAAATATCCGCCGTTTCGTATGAACGTATCTTTGTATGCGGCGGAAAGAGAGGCATATAAAGAATTTTGCGGTGCGGACAGGTTTGAAAGTGTTGTCCGCTCGATTGAAAAGCTTTCGGAAAGCGGAATTTCATTGAGACTCAACAGCGTTTTCACTTCCGAAAACCGTTCTCAGGTTTCCGAAATTATCCGCTTTTCAAAAGAACATAATCTTCATCTCAAGTCAACAGCATATTCCTATCCGCAGGTTCGCCTCGGTTCGGAATGCGGAAACAACAAAGCCCGTCTTTCACCGCTTGAAGCTGCGGAATGTGAGGTTGAAGCCGACCTTTTAAAGTTCGGAAAAGACGCATATTCATTTAAAGCAAAGCGTCTTCTTTCTTTGACGGATGAAACCGATGACGTTGCCGAATATCGCAAAGTCCGTTGCAGAGCGGGGCGCTGCTCGTTCTGGCTGACTTGGGACGGGAAAATGCGTCCGTGTGCAATGCTTCCGTTTCCCGAAACAAAGCCGCTTGAAGTCGGTTTTGATGAAGCATGGAGAGAACTTCTTCAAGAGGTCAAAGAAATAAGAATGCCTGAAAAGTGTTCTCTTTGCAGCCGAAGAAAATCCTGTCCGGTTTGTGCCGCAATGTGCTTTTCCGAAACCGGGAGCTTTTCAAAAACACCCGAATATACCTGTGAATTTTTTAACGGAATCTGCCGTTTGAGTGAAGATATTATTAAAGAATGCGACACGAAAAATGAAATTACTGCCGATGAAAGCGAACCGAGGGAGGATTTTTATGAATGTTAAAAAGGAACTGATTTTGCGTGAAATTATGGGAGAAAACGTTCTTGTTCCGAACGGAAAAACGGTTTTTGAAAACAACGGCCTTTTTATGCTGACCGAAACGGCGGCTTTCATTTGGAAAATTCTTCCCGACGTAAAAAATGAAGACGAAATTTTGAAAGCGATTCTTTCCGAATACGAAATCAGTGAAGAAGAAGCAAAAAAAGATATCGACGAATTTCTTGCAAGATTGCGTGAAATGAAGATTATCGACTGACAAAAAAATAAAAAGCTATAGTCCGAAAGGTTGTTTTCCGACTATAGCTTTTATTATTTAAGATCACGTCCGTAGCCGAGATAATCCGTTGCCCTGTAAGCGATTTCTTTGGCCATAACGGGTGTGACACCGTTTTTTTAGTGCTTTTTCGTTGACAACTTCATCAAACGCAAAGTGTTCAATGTATTCAGAATCCGTTCGTTTAAGTTCCATAATAATTTGCCTCAATTTAATTATGCAACATACCGGCAAGTGCCTTTTCGGTCTTTAATAAAAATTATTAAAAGCCCTTGACTTAAAGTTAACTTTAAGATATATAATTATAGTGTTGATTGAATCGGAGACGGTTCTCATTCAAAAGACTTTTATCGATAATTTTCAGGAGGTGTTTTTATGAGAAAAAATTTCGGTGCAAAACCGTATACTTATCCGCAACCGGTGTTTATTCTTGCCGCTTATGCAAAAGACGGAACCGTTGATGCGATGAATGCGGCGTGGGGCGGAATCAGTGATAATAACGAGCTGACAATGTGCATCAGTGCGGGACATAAGACAACAAAAAATATTCTTGAAAGAAAAGCCTTTACGGTCAGCATGGCAGACAAGGAACACCTTGAAGCCTGTGATTATGTCGGCATTGTTTCAGGAAACACAGTTCCGGATAAATTTGAAAAAGCCGGTTTTCATGCCGTAAAGTCTCAATTTGTCGACGCTCCGCTTATTGAAGAACTTGCCGTTGCGGTTGAATGCAAGCTGAAAAGTTATGATCCGGATTCTTGCCTTATGGTTGGGGAAATTGTTAACGTCAGCGTTGATGAGCGTGTCCTTGACGAAAACGGAAACGTTGACGTCAAAAAAGTTCAGCCGATTTCATTTGATCCGTTCAACAACAATTATGTTCTCCTCGGTGAAACGGTCGGAAAGGCGTTTCACGACGGAAAAAATCTGAAATAAAGAAAGGTGTCTTTAATTATGGAAAACTTCACTTACTGTACTCCGACGAAGCTTATTTTCGGAAAAGATTCGATTAAAAACCTTCCGGACGTTATTGCTCCTCTTGGAAAAAAAGTTCTTTTGACTTACGGAGGCGGAAGCATCAAAAAAATCGGCCTATATGATGAAGTTAAGGCTCTTCTCTCCGATTGTGAGATTTATGAACTTTCCGGAATCGAGCCGAATCCGAAGTATACAACGAGTGTTCTCGGCGGTGTAAAGCTTTGCAAGGAACATGACATTGACGTTGTTCTTGCAGTTGGCGGAGGAAGCGTTCTTGACTGCTCAAAGGCAATTTGCGCCGGTGCGCTTTATGACGGCGAACCGTGGGATCTTATCACATATAAAGTGAAAGCGAAAAAAGCCCTTCCGCTCGTTACTGTTCTCACCCTTGCCGCAACAGGTTCCGAATATGACTGCGGCTGCGTAATTTCAAGAACCGAAACGAACGACAAGGTGGGATATCTTGACGAAAATCTTTTCCCGAACACATCGATTCTTGATCCTCGATATACTTTTTCTGTCTCCAAAAAGCAAACGGCGGCAGGCGCAGCCGACGCAATCAATCATATCATTGAACAGTATTTTTGCGAAAAGCATTCTGATCTTACCGACGGAATGTGCGAATCCGCAATTAAGAGTATCATCAAAAACGCAAGAATCGCTTTGGATGAACCGGAAAATTATGAAGCAAGAGGTGAACTTATGGTTGACTGCTCGCTTGCCTGCAATAAAATTCTTTCAATCGGAAACAGTCCGTCGGGTTGGCCGTGCCACGGAATCGAACATGCTCTCAGCGCATATTATGACATTACTCACGGTGAAGGACTTGCAATTATTACGCCGAGATGGCTTCGTCATATTCTCGGCGAAAAAACGATTGAACGCTTTGTAAGTTTCGGAATGCACATCTTCGGAATTGACTCATCGCTCGGCGAGAGGGAAATTGCGGAAAAAACGATTGATGAAATGTATAAACTTTTTGAATCCTTCGGAATTCCGATGCATCTTCGTGAAGTCGGAATCGATGAAAAGCGACTCGGTGAAATGGCTCGTCATATCGCCGTAAACGAAGGTCTTGAAAATGCGTGGGCTCCGCTTTCGGAAAAGGATATTCTTGAAATTCTGGAAGCTTCGCTTTGATTCGGTAATATTAACGGCGCATCTTAGGCGGCTTTCGCTTAGGATGCGCTTTTCGTTTTAAATCCCGGAATACAATTTTGTGCGTACTTTTCAACGAAAAAAACGATGATATAATATTAACCGGAAAGTAAAATTGAAGTTTGTGAATGCGCGAAACGCGAACCCGACAGACGAAACCTTTTTGAAAAGTCAAGACGAGTATCCGAAAACGGAAATGAAAGAAAACGGTGTGCCAGACCACAAAACGCAGAGGTTTGACATAAAAGAGCCGATTTGGTATAATTAAAAAAATTAAAACAAAGAAGTGAGAAAAATGAATGTAACCGTATATCTTGGGGCGAATAAAGGTAACGATCCTTCGCTTGAAGCGTCTGTAAGAGAACTCGGAACGTGGATCGGAAAAAGCGGAAAGGGTCTTGTTTACGGCGGCTCGGCTTCCGGCCTTATGGGGTCTCTTGCCGACAGTGTCCTTGCTTCGGGCGGAAAAGTTACGGGAATCGAACCGCAGTTTTTTATTGACGCGGGTTTTCAGCATGACGGACTGACAAAGCTCATTGTAACAAAAGACATGGCAGAAAGAAAAACAAAAATGATTGAGCTCGGAAATGCTTTCATTGCTTTTCCCGGCGGAACGGGAACTCTTGAAGAAATTTCGGAAGTGATGTCAAAAGTTGTGCTAAGTCAACTTTCGGCTCCTTGCATTCTTTATAATCTTGACGGCTATTATGACAGCCTTAAAGAGCTTCTTTCTCATATGGTTGAAAAAGGTCTTTCGTCCGATGAAAGGCTCAAAGGAATATATTTTGCGAAAAATCTTGAAGAAATTGAAAATATTATTGAACAGAACGGATAATTTTGCTGTTCAATCGGAGAATAAAAATGCATATACCGCTTACAGAAACACAGAAGGTTAAAATTGAACCTTTTGAAAATGCACTTGAAAAATCGAAAAAGCAAATCTTTGCAGAATACGACGTTAATGATTGGCTGTACGTTCCGAATTATTATGCACAATACCGTTATATCCTCGGAACAAACGGAAAAAATCCGCTTATCTGCATCGGAATCAATCCGTCAACCGCCGAACCGAACAATCTTGACAACACGCTGAAATCGGTCGAGCGTATTGCCAAAGGCAACGGATTCGATTCGTTCATCATGTTTAATGTTTATGCCGAGCGTGCAACACGTCCGCAGGATATGGACAAAGAACTTAATGAAGAGCTTCACCGTGAAAACATGAAAGCGTTCAGTTATGTTCTTTCTCTTTACGAAAACGGAAATCCTGCCGTTTGGGCGGCATGGGGAAATATTGTCGAAATGCGGCCTTATCTGAAAAAATGTCTCAGAGACATGGTTGAAATCGGAAAAGAATATAATGCCGTTTGGTATTCTTCGGGTTCAATCAGCAAAAAGGGTCACCCTCATCATCCTTTGTATCTCAGAAAAGACAGCGGACTCGATGTTTTTGATATGGAAAATTATCTTCATAGCAAATTATAAAACTTTGTCATAATAAGTTTCCTTTGTAAATAAGTATTACTAACGCTTCTTATTTACGGAGGGATATTATTGAATGAACTTGTTGAAAAAAGGGCAGAGGCTCTTGCGGAATATATCATAGAAACAAAGGCTACGGTTCGCGCGGCGGCAAAGCGTTTTGACGTCAGCAAATCAACCGTACATACCGATGTTTCCTCCCGCCTCAAAGAGATTGACCATGACCTTTATGAAAGGGTTCGCCTTGTTCTTGATGAAAACAAAGCTCAGCGTCATATCCGAGGCGGAAACGCAACAAAGGAAAAATACAGAAGAAGCCGGGTTGAAAAAGGTTGACATAAAAATCAAAAACGGCTATAATTTAAAAAAGACCTACCAATGAAAAGAAGGCAAAATTAATGGGTAAAACTGAAATGGGCTGCGATTGCAGCCATATTGACGAAGAACTTGTTTCGATAACCAAAAAGAATATGCCGGATGATGAACTGCTTTTTGATCTTGCGGAGTTTTTCAAGGTTTTTGCCGATTCAACGAGAATGAAAATTCTTTGGGCACTTCATGAAAACGAACTTTGCGTTTGCGATATTGCCGTTGTTTTGAATATGACAAAATCCGCAGTTTCTCATCAGCTCAAATATCTTCGCGAAGCAAACCTTGTCAAAAACCGAAAAGAAGGAAAAATTGTTTATTACTCCCTTTCGGACGATCACGTCAAGGAAATTTTTGAAATGGCGGTTGAACATCTCAGCGAGCTTTGCTGATTCATCCTGTTTAATCTGTGTCTGTAACAGCCCTTTATGGGCTGTTGCTTGTTTTTTTTGAAAAACTATGGTATAATATTATCATGAAAAGGGGTGCGACAGCTTGGAAAAAAACGTTGATTTTAATGTCATGAAAATGACGCTTGATGATGTTTCGGCTGTCTCGGAACTTGAAAATGAGTGCTTTTCGGCTCCATGGAGCGAAAAATCGCTTTCAGAAAGTCTTCAAAACGGAAATTCCGTTTTTTTGTGTGCAAAAAAAGGCGGAAAAACCGTCGGATATGTCGGCACGTCTGTTGTTCTCGACGAAGCTTATGTCTCGGATATTGCCGTTTCAAAAAGCGAGAGGCGAAAGGGAATCGGTGAAAAACTTTTGGCTGAATGCGAAAAAATCTGTCGTGAAATGAATTGTTCGTTTCTGAGTCTTGAAGTCAGAAAAAGCAATTTTGCGGCGATTTCACTTTATGAAAAGTGCGGCTTTGCCTTGGTTGGAGAAAGGAAAAATTTTTATTCCGAACCCCGGGAAAATGCACTTATAATGACGAAATATTTTAAGGACTGACAGAAAATGAAAATTCTTGCGATTGAATCATCCTGCGACGAAACGGCGGCTGCCGTTGTTGAAAACGGAAGGAAAGTCCTTTCTTCCGTAATTGCGTCTCAGGTTGAAGAACATAAAATTTACGGAGGCGTTGTTCCGGAGATTGCTTCGCGTCGCCATGCCGAAGCGATTTCGGGTGTTGTCAAAAAAGCACTTGAGGACGCAGAACTTACGCTTGATGATATTGATGCCGTCGGTGTGACATATGCACCCGGTCTTATCGGAGCGCTTCTTGTTGGCGTGAATTACGCAAAAAGTCTTGCTTATTCAAAAGGACTTCCGCTTGTTGCCGTTCATCATCTTCGTTCGCACATTGCGGCGAATTATATCACTCATCCCGATCTCAAACCTCCGTTTTTCTGCCTTGTCGTCAGCGGAGGAAACAGTTGCATGGTTCTCGTCAAGGATTATACGGAATTTGAAATTGTCGGAAGAACGCGTGACGATGCTGCCGGTGAAGCTCTTGACAAAGCCGCACGCTCAATGGGTCTTCCGTATCCGGGCGGACTCAATCTTGACCGTGAATGCCGCAACGGAAACGAAAACGCATATAAATTCCCTCGCCCTAAGGTTCATGACAATGAACTTGATTTCAGCTTTTCCGGTCTTAAAACGGCTGTAATCAATACGATTCACAACGCAAAACAGAAGGGCGAAGAAATTAAAATTGCCGATCTCGGTGCATCGTTTCAAAAGGCTGTTGTTTCGTTCCTTTGCGACAACACCGAAAAAGCCGTAAAAAAATACAGCATGAAAAAAATTGTTGTTGCCGGAGGCGTTTCGGCGAACAGCGTTTTAAGAAAAAGAATGAAGGAACTTTGTGAAAAAAACAATTGGGAACTTTTCTTCCCGGAACTTTCTCTTTGCGGCGACAATGCGGCAATGGTAGGTGCTCAGACATATTATGAGTATCTTTCCGGAAACCGTGCTTCGATTTCACTCAATGCATACGCAACAATGCCGATTGAAAAGAATCCGCCCGATTGCGTCTGAGTTCTTGTCACGCCTTGCGTCGGCCCGAGCGGGGATATCGTGATTTTTAATTTTGCTTTTTCGGCCGGAAAGGATATGATATTATTATGAAGCATAGAGTATCTTTCAAAAAAACAGTGTTTTATATTGCGGTTGTTGCGGCTTTGTCGGCGGTTCTTTCTGCGTTTTGCTTTGCGGCGAATGTTTCCGCTCCGCAGATTTCTCAACTTGTTGTCAAGAATAAGACAAGCTCAACGGTAACGCTTGAGTGGAAAGTCTCAGGAAAAGCGAGCGGATACAGAGTTTACCGTTACATTCCGGCAACGAAAAAATTTGTTCGTTTGAAAAAACTTAAAGCAAAAACGTTTACGGTAACCGATCTTGTTCCCGGGGAATACTATGTCTTTTCGGTAAGACCGTATGTTGTTGTGAAAAATAAAGTTTTTAACGGAAAAGTCAAAAGTAAAACGGCGTACACAAATCTTGATCCGGTTCAGAAAATTGTTCAGAATACAACCGAACCGTATTCTCACCGGTTGTCCTGGTCGAAGGTTCGGGGAAGCGAATATTATGAAATCTGGTATTACAAAAAAGAAAGCGGAAAGTATGTCCGACTCGGCGGCGCAAGCCAAAAGAATACCTGCAATCTCACAAAACTCAACCCTGCAAGTGTTTATAAATATAAAATTCGTGCCGTCAGCATTACATCGAACGGAAAGTTCGTTTTTTCAAAATTTTCAAATGCGTTTTCCGCGGTTACCGGTGTCCCGCCCGTAAAAGGGTTTAAAACAACGGCACAAACAACCGAAAGCTATAAGCTCATGTGGAATGCCGTTCAGAATGCTCAGGGATACTGTCTTTATCGATTCAGCAACGAAACAGGGGATTATGAACGCATTGCGATTCTCAATTCAACCGAATATGCTGTTTCCGGAAAGAAATCGGCCGAACGGAACAGTTACAAAATCTGCGCTTATTCAAACGTGAACGGAAAAAGGATATTCGGCGAAATGTCCTCGGTTCTTGACACTTCAACGAGACCCGAAAGCGTAAATCTTTATAAGGGTGAAGACGCTTACAGAAACAACAAGGTCAAGCTTGAATGGGACAAATGTCCGAATGCGGACGGTTATTTCATCTACGTTTCCAAAAGTCCTGACAGCGGCTTTTCTCTTGTAAAGGACGTTTCTGACTGTGAAACAACCGAAACCGTTGTCAAAGACCTTGAAAATACCGTTCTTTATTTCAGAATAAAAAGCTATATTCTTGCCGGAGACAACTGTGTTCTTTCAAAGGAATCCGAAACGGTAAGAATTCTTGTTTGACAGATAAACTAAAATCCGGCCGGTGCTTTTGCATCGGCTTTTGTTGATTTTTTTGTTTAAATGATGTAGAATATATAAAAATCTGAAATTCTTTATTGAAAGGGAGACTGCAATGTTTTGTCCGAACTGCGGAAAAGAGATACCCAAAGAAAGTAAATTTTGTTTTAATTGCGGAGCTGCGATCAATATAGGTAATTTTGATGAGACACCTTCAAACACGCCTTCAAAGCCTGCTTCAAACGCACCTTCGGGCAAACCTTCAAATGTACCGAATTATACAATGCCTCCCGTGCCTCCGATGTTTTCGGGAAACAGAGAACCTTCTTTTCAAAGTACGGAGAGAAGGCCGGAAAAAGCCCCTAAAACAAAAAGGAAGCATAAAGGCTGTCTGATTTGTGTTGCGGTTGCTGTTTTAATTTTTGCTGTTTTCTTTTCGATTGGAAAAGGCATAAAGAAAACCCCGTCAACTTCTGAAATATCAGAAAAGACGAGCGGTACCGCAAAAACAACTCACAGTGTTTCAACAAGTGAAACAACCGCAAAAAAAGATTTTAAAGCAGAGCAAACAACGAATAACGAGAATAATATTTCTGATTATAAAGTCAGCGTGAAAAAATCTTTTGTTACAAAAGATTCCGATGGAAAAGCAGTGTTGGTTGTAACTTACACCTTTAAGAACAACAGTACAGAAAAAGCAAGCTGGAACTATACAATAAATGCTGATGCTTTTCAGGACGGCATCGGTTTGAATAGTCCGATTTCATCATGGGGAATTGAAAACTATGATTTTCACAGCAGTGAAAAGGATATAATGCCGGGTAAGTCAGTTGATGTTCAAGAGGCGTATTATCTTGATGACAATAAAACCGATGTTGAAATTCAGCTTTCTCTTTTTTCGGTTTGGACCGATAAGGTTTATGATACTTTTACGATCAAAATTAAATAAGCAATGTGAAACATATGGATTGATACAATGCATATAAGCTAAAGCAGAATATGGTTTAATATATGATTTTTTGAACAATATTTATTATTTGAAGATTTTGTGTGCGGTAATTGTGAACAAAACCGATTCACCGTATTAATGATACCTTTGATATGTTATCGCAGACAAACAAATCCGATATCCTTTGTTTGTCTGCATAATTTGAAAGAGTTCATTTTTGTTGAATTTTCATGTTGCAAACAGTGCTTGTTTGTGTTATACTATTCATTGCAATTGAGTCCTTTCGTTAGAGGATTGTTGTGACGACTATATTCTAACGCACTCAATCGCTTTTTTTATTCTTTTTTTGCTTTCAGTCTCACATCTATTGTAAACCTACAAAAAAAGTTGAAAAAATTTGAAAAAAGGCTTGACATTTCGGGAGAAATGATATATTATAGACAAGCTGTTTGATCCATTAGCTCAGTTGGCAGAGCACTTGACTTTTAATCAAGGTGTCCGGAGTTCGAATCTCCGATGGATCACCAGATATAACGCTTGAAACGCTTTATTTACAAGGGTTTCGGGCGTTTTTTCTTTTTGATTTTATTGGCTCTCTGTCAAAAGTTGGGGCAGAAAAAAAGGAAATGAAGTGCAGTCGCCGTCAGGCGGCTGCTTTGTTGTAAAAAGCGAGGAATTTGTAAAAAACATATGTAAGATACGGTTTTTGAAACGATTGAAGTTTTGGTAACCGTAAGCGTTACGTTTAAGAACCTTAATTTTGTTGTTTCGCCCTCGGTGAAACCGTTGGTAATATTGGTATTAAAAGAATTGATACCTGAAAACCGGTTTCGGAAAGTACCGGAACGCTTTTCAAACGGCTTCATACCGCAGCATATTATTTCGTATCACACTTGCTTTTTCTGTACTTTCCCGGCGTCACTCCGACAATATCTTTAAAGACGAGATTAAAGTTTCTGATTGTTGTAAACCCGCTTTTCATTGCAATCTCCGTGATTGTAAGGTCGGTCTTTTCCAAAAGCGATTTTGCAAAGCTGATGCGGTAGCCGTTGACAAACGAAGAAAAGTCCATGCCGAAATTCCGGTTAAAAAACGAAGAAATATAGCTGTAATCATAGCCGAATTCTTTCGCTATATTTTTTAATTTTATATCCTTTGCGAAATTATTTTGGATATACATTGAAAGTGAGTTCGTCAGCGCAAAATATGAAATGTCAACCGATGAAAGCTCACTTTGCTCAAAGATTTTTCCACAAAGCTCATAGAGAACAGCCTGTTTTGAATACAAACTTTTTCTTTCGTCGGTAAGAATTTGAATTTGCTCTTGATTTGAAAAAGTAAAGAAAACATTTGAAAAACCGCTGCTTTTTGTTTTTTCATAGAAAGACGAGACAAGGTCGGGAGAAAAAACGCAAAGATAGCTTTTGCTTTTTTCTTTTGTTTCGTAAGAATGTATGTGTCCGGGCAAAATTAACACACCTTCGCCGCCGTGTAAAGTGTATTCATTGTTATCCGCTTCGCAAAACAGTTCTCCGTCAAGACAAAACACCGCTTCGTAGCTGTGATGGGTATGCTTTTGAAAAGAAAGGTTGTCGTCAAACTGATGATATAAATATTCGCTTTGTCCGCTGCGTTCGGATTCATAAAGAATCATGATTTCACCACACAAATATTTTTCTATTATTATAAAAGATATTTCTTTATTTTTCAAGTGTTGTTTTCTATAATTAAAACGAGAAAAGAAAAAATTTTTCCGAAAGGAGTCTTTATGAAATATTTTATCGGACTTGATATAGGAACGTCTTGCGTAAAAGCCATGCTCATAAACGAAAAAGAGATTGTTGACGTTGTAAGCTTGGATTATCCCGTGTGTTATCCGAAAAACGGGTGGTCGGAGCAAAATCCGGCTGATTGGTACGAGCGCTCTCTCGAAGCAATCGGAGTTTTGATTAAAAATATTGACCCGAAAGAGGTTGAGGCTCTCAGCTTTTCCGGCCAGATGCACGGCCTTGTTGCGCTTGATGAGAACGATAACGTGATTCGTCCGGCAATTCTTTGGAATGACGGACGAAGCGAAAAGGAAACCGCTTTTCTCAACAACGAAATCGGCAAAGATTTCCTTCTTGACCATACGGGTAACATTGCTTTTTCGGGTTTCACCGCTCCGAAAATTTTATGGATGTATAAAAACGAAAAAGAGAACTTTGAGCGTATAAGAAAAATCTGCCTGCCGAAAGACTATGTTGCGTATAAGCTTTCCGGTGCCTTTGCAACCGATGTTTCCGATGCGGCCGGAACGCTTTACTTTGACACCGAAAACCGCCGCTGGTCAAAACCGATACTTGATATTCTTCATATTACCGAAGAAATGCTTCCGAAAGTTTATGAAAGCTATGAAACCGTCGGCGTTGTCAAAGCTGAAACGGCGGACGCTCTCGGTTTGGGACGAGACGTAAAGGTAATCATCGGAGCGGGCGACAATGCGGCTTCCGCAATCGGAACGGGAGCGGTTAACAACGGTGACTGCAATATCTCGCTCGGCACTTCCGGAACGGTGTTTGTTTTGAGCGATAAGTATTGTTGTGATAAGAAGAATGCAATTCACTCGTTTTGTTCGGCAAACGGAAAGTATCATTATCTTGCCTGCATTCTCTCTGCGGCTTCGTGCCAAAAGTGGTGGATTGAAGACATTTTGAATGTCGGATATAATTTTGAAGGCGTGAAAGCGTATCTCGGAAAAAGCAAAGTACTGTTTTTACCGTACCTTATGGGTGAGCGTTCGCCGATCAACGACACAAAGGTGAGAGGTGCATTCTTGGGACTTTCCTCGGATACCAAAAAGGAAGAAATGACTCTTGCTGTTTTGGAGGGTGTTGCTTTTGCGCTCAGACAAAACATTGATATCATCCGCTCGCTCGGCGTTGACATCGAAAAATCGAAAGTTTGCGGCGGAGGGGCAAAAAACAAGCTTTGGCTTGAAATTCTTGCAACCGTCTTAAATCTTGAGCTTTTGATTCCGTCACTTGAACACGGCGGTGTTCTCGGTGCGGCAATGCTTGCGGCAAAAAGCACGCTCTCGGCCGAAGAGTACGGCGTAACCGAGGCAATTTTTTATAAAGTAAGCTCGTCCGTAAAGCCGAACAAAGACTTGAAGGAATATTACGAAAGAAAATATCAAAGCTTTTTAAAACTTTATCCTGCAATAAAGGAGATCGAGATATGAATTTTAACGAAGCGGTCAAAAAATATCAGAGTAACCCGACAGACAAAAATCTTAAAGCTGTTTGCAAGGAATTGAGAAAAGAGCTTTCAACGAAAGAAAAGCTCAGAATGATTTCCGGCCGTCAGTTTCTTCTCACTAACGGCTACGACCTTATCACAAAAGGTCAAAAGTATAACTACCGTCCGTGCCTTGCGGGCGGAGTGAAAAGGCTCGGCATCCCTCCCGTTGCTTTTTCCGACGGTCCAAGAGGCGTTGTTATGGGAAACAGCACCTGTTTTCCCGTTTCGATGGCAAGAGCGGCTTCTTTCAACGATGAGCTTGAATATGAAATCGGTTCGGCAATTGCCGATGAAGTAATCGCCGGAAAGGGCAACTATTTTGCCGGAATATGCATCAACCTTCTTCGCAATCCCCGGTGGGGAAGAGCGCAGGAAAGCTATGGCGAAGACCCGTTTCTTACCGGAAAAATGGGTGTTGCGCTGACGAAGGCCGTTCAGGAAAAGGGTGTCATTGCATGCCCGAAGCATTATGCGGTCAACAGCATTGAAAACATTCGTTTTTCAGTCAACGTTGAAGCCGATGAAGCCGCCCTTCACGAAGTATATCTTCCTCATTTCAGAAAATGCGTTGAAGCCGGCGCAATGTCGATCATGGGAGCATACAATCTTTTCAGGGGCGATCATTGCTGCGAAAGCAAATATTTGCTCACGGACGTTTTGAGAAACGACTGGGGCTTTGAGGGCTTTACGATTTCAGACTTCATAATGGGCGTTCGCAACGCCGAAAAAGCTCTTAAAGCCGGAATGGATATTGAAATGCCCATCACGTTGCACTATGCGCTTCTTCCGCTTCTTCTCAAAACAAAAAAGGTTTCGATTGAAGATGTTGACAAGGCTGTTGAACACATTCTTGCCGGCCTTATAAAAATCACGCCGAAAATCAAGCCTCAAGATAAGAGCGTTGTCTGCTGCAAAAAGCACACCGAACTTGCAAAAGCGGCGGCACTTGAAGGCACTGTGCTTCTCAAAAACAACGGTATTCTGCCGCTTGAAAATGCCGAAAAAATTGCCGTTGTCGGAAGGTACGCAAACAAAATCAACGTCGGTGACCACGGCTCAAGCAGTGTTTTCAGTCCGTATACCGTAACTGCGTATGAAGGTTTGTGCAACCGTTTCGGTAAGGAACGGGTGCTTCTTGTCGAGGGTACTGATATTGCGGAAAAGATTAATGAACTTAAAGCCTGCAATGCCGTAATAGTCTGCGTCGGAAGCGACTATAAGCAGGAGGGCGAAAACCTTGCGAATTTTTCAAGCAGCGACAAAACGTCCGAAAAAGCTCTCGGCGGCGACAGATACTCGCTTCGCATACCTAAAGAGGAAGTTGAACTTATTCATAAAGTCTGCGCCGAATGTAAAAACACCGTTGTCAACATTATCGGCGGCAGCGCATACATAATCGAGGAGTGGAAAGACGAACCGGCAGCGATTTTTGAATCGTTTTATTCGGGTATGGAGGGCGGCAATGCTCTTGCCGAGCTTGTTGCGGGCGACGTAAATTTCAGCGGTCACCTTCCGTTCACAATGGCGAAGAACGAAGACGATTATCCGCCTTTCCTTTTCCCCGGCGACAAAGAAAGAACGATTGACTACGGCGCATACCACGGTTACACTTTGCTTGACAGGGAAAACAAAAAAGCGGCTTTCCCGTTTGGCTTCGGTCTGTCATACACAACGTTTGAATATTCCGACATAAAGGTTGAAAACGGCGAAGAAGAAGTCAATGTAACGTTGAAAATCAAAAACAGCGGAAGCAGCGACGGAAAAACGGTTATTCAGGTTTATGCCGGCGCAGACGGACACCAAGTTAAACTTCTTAAAGGCTTCAAAAAGGTATTCCTTAAAGCCGGCGAAGAAAAAACCGTTACCGTTGAAGTTGAAAAGGATGACCTTAAATATTACAATCCGAAAATCAAATATTGGTATCTTGAAAAGGAATACAATATTTATGTCGGCCAAGACAGCGAAGACGCACTGAATAATAAATTTGAATTAAAATTTTGAGGTGAAAAAATGGAATATTTTGATTTTGTGAAAGAAGTAAAATATGAGGGTTCAAAAAGCAAAAATCCGTTTGCATTTAAATATTACGACCCGGAAAGAGTGATTTTCGGAAAAAAGATGAGTGAACATCTTCCGTTTGCGATGGCATGGTGGCACAACCTCGGAGCGGACGGAGTCGATATGTTCGGAAAATCAACGGCGGATAAATCGTTCGGCGTTGTTTCCGGAACGATGGAACACGCAAAAGCAAAGGTTGACGCAGGCTTTGAATTCATGAAAAAGCTCGGCATAAAGTATTTCTGCTTCCATGACGTTGACCTTGTTCCGGAGGACGAGGATATCAATGTTACCAACGCCCGTCTTGACGAAATTTCGGATTACATTCTTTCAAAAATGAAGGGTACGGATATAAAGTGCCTTTGGGGAACGGCTAATATGTTCTCCAACCGCCGCTTCATGAACGGAGCCGGAAGCACAAACAGCACCGATGTTTACTGCTTTGCGGCGGCGCAGATTAAAAAGGCTCTTGATGTTACCGTTAAACTCGGCGGAAAAGGTTACGTTTTTTGGGGCGGCAGAGAGGGATATGAAACCCTTTTGAATACCGACGTAAAATTTGAGCAGGAAAATATTGCGTCTCTTATGCACATGGCTGTCGATTACGGAAGAAGCATCGGCTTTACCGGAGATTTTTATATCGAGCCGAAGCCGAAGGAGCCGATGAAACACCAGTATGATTTTGACGCCGCAACCTCAATCGGATTTTTACGTCAGTACGGCCTTGACAAGGACTTCAAGCTCAACATTGAGGCGAACCACGCAACGCTTGCAGGACACACATTTCAACATGAGCTTCGTGTCAGTGCGATGAACGATATGCTCGGAAGCATCGACGCAAACCAGGGCGATATGCTCCTCGGCTGGGACACCGACGAATTTCCGTTTGACGCATATTCTGCAACGATGTGTATGTTTGAAGTTCTTAAAAACGGCGGACTTACCGGCGGTTTCAATTTTGACGCAAAGAACCGCAGACCGTCGAATACCGCTGAGGATATGTTCTTCGGATACATTCTCGGCATGGATACCTTTGCACTCGGTCTTATCAATGCGGCAAAAATCATCGAAGCCGGCGTAATAGACGATTTTATTAAGGAAAAATATAAGAGCTTTTCTTCTCCGCTCGGCGAAAAAATCAGAAGCGGAAAAGCAACGCTTGAAGAGCTTTCAAAAATTGCCGAAGAAAAGAAAACCTGCGGTGCTCCGTCCTCCGGCAGACAGGAACTTCTTGAAAGCGAAATCAACGCCGTCTTATTTGGCTGAAATTAGATAACATGTAAACATCATAAATGTTGAAGAAAGTGAAAAAGAAATCGTAATATATGCTGAACTGAAAAGGAAAAAGCATAATCGTGGGGCTGTCGCAAAACGTGAAAACGCATAGCGACAGTCCTCGTTTTCGAGAAAAAATCAATAAAAAGAAGAACCGTCGTCAGAATTTAACGGCGGAAAGAGACCTCTTACCATCTTGTGATGACCTACAGTGAAGAAATTGCCGATATTTTTAATAATCCTTTTCGTTCGGGAACTCTTGCCATATTTTGAAGTTGGTGATATACTGTATTATATTTGATTATTATCCGATTGGAGGAAAAATCAATGGATAAAAAATTGCGGCTCGGAATAATCGGAGTCGGAAACATGGGTACGGCACATATTGAAAACTATCTTGCAAAAAAAATGCCGGAGATTGAAATTACATGTATTGCCGATATTGATGAAAAAAGGCTTGACTCCGCAAAGAAAAAGCTTCCGGATGTTACAACGTTTTCAGACGCTTCGTCGCTGATTAAAAGCGGACTTTGCGAAGCGGTTCTTATTGCGACCCCACATTATGTTCACCCTTCAATTGCGATTGAAGCTCTTGAAAATAATCTTCATGTTATGAGCGAGAAACCGGCCGGAGTATACACAAAGCAGGTTCGTGAACTTCTTGAAGTTGCGTCAAAGTCCGATAAAACATATACGCTTATGCTCAATCAGCGCACCAATTGCGTTTACCGTAAGATGAAAGAACTTGTTTCAAGCGGAAAATACGGCGAAATCAGACGTGTTTCATGGATCATAACCGATTGGTTCAGAACTCAGCAGTATTATAATTCCGGAGGATGGAGAGCAACATGGTCCGGTGAAGGCGGCGGCGTAATTCTTAATCAATGTCCTCATCAGCTCGACCTCTGGCAATGGATCTGCGGAATGCCGACCAAAGTTCGGGCTTTCTGTCACGAAGGAAAATGGCATGACATCGAAGTTGAGGATGACGTGACGATTTATGTCGAATATCCCAACGGCGCAACCGGAACCTTTATCACAACAACAGGCGATTGCCCGGGAACGAATCGTCTTGAAATCACGCTTGACAGAGCAAAGCTTATTTGCGAAAACAATCCGAGAACGGACAAGTTTGAGCTTTATGCATATGAACTTGACGGAAGTACCGAGGAGTTCATCAAAACATCAGATAAAGGGTTTGACAAGTTGCCCGGAAAATGGGTTGACATTGAAACCGACGGAAAGAACGAACAACATCCCGGTGTTTTGAATGCATTTGCCGCACATATTCTTAGAGGGGAACCTCTTATTGCGGAAGGTGCCGAGGGAATCAACGGATTGATTATTTCAAACGCAGCCTTTCTTTCTTCATGGCTTGAAAAAACCGTTGAAATCCCGTTTGACGAGGATCTTTACCTTGAAATGCTCAACGACAAAATCAAAAATTCAAAGTTTGTGAAGGTTGTTAACGAACAGGTTGAAGAAAACATGAATTCAACTTATTAAACGAAAGGACTGAACATTATGGCAAAATTTATTTTTTCCGCTTTTTGTGATGAATCGGGCGAAAATACAATCGAAGGCCAGATTAAAGCTTGCAAAGCGAACGGAATCACTCATATGGAGCTTCGCGGGTTCGGCGAAGATTTAAATATCAATAATCTTTCGGTTGAACAGGCGAAAGAAATGAAAAAAACTATTGATAAAGAAGGGATGGCTGTTTCTTCAATCGGTTCCGGTTACGGAAAAATCGAAATTACCGATGACTTTGAGCCGCATTTTGAAGCCTTTAAAAACACGGTTGAAGTTGCGAAAATCCTCGGTGCAAAATACATCAGAATGTTCAGTTTCTATTTCACAAACGGTGAAAGTTATGACGAATACCGTGACGAAGTTATCGGAAGAGTAAAAGCAATGGCAGATTACGCAACGGAAAACGGTCTTATCTGCTGTCATGAAAACGAAAAAGGAATTTACGGTGACACTGCCGAAAGATGTCTGGATCTTCTTGAAAACTGCGGAGAAAATCTTCGAGCTGTTTTTGATCCGGCAAACTTCATTCAATGCGGTGTTGACACCGTAAAAGCATATGACCTTCTTGAAAACCACGTTGAGTATTTTCATATAAAAGATGCGATTTACAAAGACGGTTCCGTTGTTCTGGCCGGGACAGGCGAGGGAAGAGTTCTTGAAATTATTACCCGCGCCGCAAAGCAGGAAAGAACGATTGTTCTTTCTCTTGAACCGCACCTTCAGGTTTTTGAAGGACTCGGCTCGCTTGAGAGCGGAACTCTCGAATCAAACAGAACAATGCCGGAAAACGCATATCCTTCGCATGAAGCTTCGTTTAAAGCGGCGGCCGACGCTATGCATATTCTTGCCGAAAAAGCACTTAGTCTTGCATGATGGAAAAACCATTCAGAGTTTCGGTTGTCGGCTGCGGTAATATTTCAAAAACGCACCTTCCGGTTCTTTTGTCGCTTGACGGGGTTATAATTTCTTCCGTTGTTGACGTTATTAAGGAAAAGGCTGATATGGCGGCAACGGAATATTCATGCCGTGCATTTTATGATTACGAAACTATGCTTTGCGAGGATAAGCCTGATTGTGTGCATATCTGCACACCGCATTATCTTCATGTTGAAATGGCCGAAAAAGCTCTTCGTGCCGGTGTTAACGTTCTTTGCGAAAAGCCGCTTGCAATAACAAAAGAAAGCCTTCGGAAGATTAGGAAAGTTTCAAAGGAAAGTGAAGCATCTCTCGGCGTCTGCTTTCAAAACAGATATAATTCTGCCGTTGTTAAAGCCAAAAAGATTATCGAAAGCAAAGAATTCGGAAATCTTATCGCCGGAAAGGGTAATGTCAGTTGGTTTCGTGACAAAAATTATTATTCCGACGACTGGCACGGAAAGCTTTTGAAGGAAGGCGGCGGAGTTCTTGTCAATCAGGCAATTCATACCGCCGATCTGCTTCGTTATTTGATCGGTTCAAAAATCAAAAAAGTTGAGGCTCATGTTTTTGACGACAGCCTTTCCGACCTGATTGAAGTTGAAGATACCGCCTGCGTTCGCTGTGAATTTGAAAACGGAGTCCTTGCGATTTTGAACGCAACAAATGCATTCTCTTTTAATTCCGAGGTTACGCTTGATTTTTATTTTGAAAGCGGTGACAAGCTTCATATCGAAGGCCTTGACCTTTATCACATGAAACCTGACGGCACTGTTGTAAAGCTGACCGATGAAACCGAAATTGACTTTCACGGAAAGAACTATTGGGGTAACGGTCATTACGCTCTTATCAAAGACTTTTATGACTGTCTTTCACGGAAAGAGAATTTTTGGATCGATGCTGATGAAGGAGGACTTGCAACCGAGGAGTTTCTTGCTTCTTATGAATCATCCGAAAGACAAAGAGCGGTCACTGTGGATTACAGCAATTGACAATACCGGTGAGGTTGATTTTAAAATTAAAATGTTGTATAATCATTTGTAAATCAAAAATACAAAGGAAGGTTATATGTCCGTTAATTTAATATACAAAGAAATTCCGACTGTTGCACTTAGGGGTCTTGTTGTTTTTCCCGATATGCGCCTTCATTTTGAAGTCGGAAGGCAGAAATCCATTGCCGCATTCCGTGCGGCGGTTACTGAAAATCAGAAGATTTTTCTTGTGACTCAAAAGAGTATTGCGTGTGAAGATCCGACGGAAAAAGACCTTTTTCCTGTCGGCGTTCTCGCAAGCGTAAAGCAGATCATCAAATCCCCGGATAACAAAAATATCCGTGTCGTTGTTGAAGGAATTTGCCGTGCTTCGGCCACGGAATTTCTTCCTTGCTCCGAGTATCTTCTTTGCAACGTCAAAGAACGCAAGTCAACCTCCGCAAAAAACACTGACAAGAATTATGTTGACGCACTCGTCAGAAAAACGAAAGATATATTTGAATCTTATATTGATATCACGGCAAAACTTGCACGCGATGTTGCAATGGAAGTTTATATGACCGATGATCCGTCGCACCTTGCCGATTATATTGCCGGCAATGCGCTCACCGCTTTTGAACAAAGGCAGTATCTCCTTGAAGAGTTCAATCCGATCAAACGCCTTGAAAAGCTTTGCTCGCTTCTTTCTCACGAAATTGAAATTTTCAAAATCGAAGAGGAAATTGATCTCCGTGTTCAGGAGCAAATGGACAAGAATCAACAGGAGTATTATCTCCGTGAACAGATCAAAGCAATTTCGGCCGAGCTCGGAGAAGGCGATGACCTTTTGGGAGAAGTTGAAGCATATAAAGAAAAAATTCTTTCGCTTCCTCTTGAAGAAGACGTTTCAAAAAAACTTCTCCGTGAATGTGACAAGCTTTCAAAAATGCAAAGTACATCGCCGGATGCGAATGTAATAAGAAGCTATCTTGACACTTGCCTTGCACTCCCTTGGGGAAAATACACCGAAGACAGATTTGATCTTCAAAGGGCAAGAAAAATTCTTGATGAAGATCATTCCGGTATGGATAAAATCAAAGAGCGATTCATTGAGATGCTTGCTGTTCGCTCGCTTACAGATAAGGCAAGGGGACAGATTATTTGTCTTGTCGGACCTCCGGGTGTCGGAAAAACTTCAATCGTTCGTTCGATTGCAAAAGCTATGGGACGAAAGTATGTCAGAATGTCGCTCGGCGGCGTTCGTGACGAAGCCGAAATCAGAGGTCACAGAAAAACTTATATCGGCGCAATGAGCGGAAGAATCGTCAGTGCACTCACTCAGGCGGAGTCATTTAATCCGATAATCCTTCTTGACGAAATCGACAAGCTTGGAAGTGACTACAAGGGAGATCCTTCTTCTGCTCTTCTTGAAGCGCTTGATCCGGAGCAGAACAACTCTTTCCGTGACCATTACGTTGAATTCCCGATTGATCTCAGTCGTGTTATTTTTATAACAACGGCCAATGACAGCAGCACGATTCCCGGGCCTCTTTATGACCGTATGGAAGTTATCGAACTTTCGAGTTATACTTCGCAGGAAAAGTTTGTGATTGCAAAAGATCATCTTGTCAAAAAACAACGCGAGATGCACGGACTGACCGGAGCGAATCTTCGCTTTACCGACGGTGCTCTCCGACTTCTCATTGACGGCTATACCCGTGAAGCCGGAGTAAGACGGCTTGAACAGCTTATCGGAACTGTTTGCAGAAAAAGTGCTGTCATGCTTCAAAACGGTGAAACAAAACGAGTTTCGGTTAATAACGAACTTCTCGAAAAAATGCTCGGACCGGTAAAATTCAAGCCGGATACTCTTTCAAAAACCGATCTCGTCGGCGTTGTCAACGGTCTTGCGTGGACAAGCGTAGGCGGAGAACTTCTTGAGGTTGAAGCCGTTGTTATGGATGGAAGCGGAAAGCTTGAACTCACCGGTTCTCTCGGCGACGTGATGAAGGAATCGGCAAAAGCCGCACACAGCTATATCAGAAGTGTCGCAGAAAAATGGGACATTGATAAAGAAGTGTTTAAAACGAAGGATATTCATATTCATGTTCCCCAGGGTGCCGTTCCAAAAGACGGTCCTTCTGCGGGTGTAACAATCGCAACTGCGCTTCTTTCGGCTTTGACCGGAAAAAAGGTCAAGAAAAGCGTTGCAATGACCGGAGAAATTTCGCTCACCGGACGGGTTATGCCGATCGGCGGTCTTCGTGAAAAAACAATGGCTGCTTATAAAAATAAAATCAAACAGGTTATTATCCCTGCAGACAATGAAAGTGATCTTTACGAAGTTGAGCCGGTTGTGAAAGAAAACGTTGAATTCATTCTTGCCGAAAAGCTCGATGATGTCTTTTCCGAGGCTCTTATCGGTGAGGATACCAAAAAACTCAATCTGCAGCATAACTCATCGTTTAATCTTGACAGCAAAAAGCATAAGGGCGACAATATTGCCCAATGAACGGAGTATTTATGAGATTTGACAATGCAATTTTTGAATCTTCTTTCGGAACTGCCGGACAGCTTCCGGAATCAACCTTGCCGGAAATAGCTTTTTCCGGTCGTTCAAACGTCGGAAAATCTTCGCTCCTCAACAAAGTTATCGGCCGAAAAGCACTTGCAAGAGTCAGCTCCGTTCCCGGAAAAACGGTAACCATAAATTTTTTTAAACTTGACTCTTGCCGTTTTGTTGACCTGCCCGGCTATGGATACGCTAAGGTTTCGGAAAGCGAAAAACTTCGTTGGGCAAACCTCATGGAATCGTATTTTGACTCAGGGCGGAACATCAAATTGGTGGTTCAGCTTGTTGATATGCGGCGTGAACCTACCGGGCAGGATCTTGACATGATTCGATATATGAACGAAAAAAAGATTCCGTTTGTTGTTGCTTTGACAAAATGCGACAAGCTCAACAAAACGCAAAGGAGCGAAATGGTTTTGAAAACCTGCTCTGTGCTGACAAAGTTCGGTAATATCAGTGTTGTTCCTTTTTCTGCAACAAAAGGGGACGGCGTTGAAGAACTCAGAAGGCTGATTGAAACGGCAATAAACTAAAAACAGGAAAACTATTTGAAAGGATTTTTATGAAAGAGACATTTTCAAAATTAATGAAAAGCGAACCGATAATCGCCGCCGTGAAGGATCTTGAAAATCTTGACCGTGCGGTCGATTCGGATTGTACAATAATTTTTCTCCTTTGCGGGAACATCTTTAATCTTAAAGAGATTGTTGAAAAAGTTCACGCAAAAAAGAAGATGATTTTCATTCATGTTGATTTGATTGACGGTTTTTCAAAGGATGCAACCGCTCTTCGGTATATTCATGAGCAGATTGCGCCGGACGGAATCATTTCAACAAAAAACAACCAGCTTAAAGTTGCAAAAGAACTCGGAATGTTGACTGTTCAACGACTTTTTATTATCGACTCGCTTTCAATTCAGACAACTGTTAAAACGTCCGCTCTCATCAAACCCGACGCAATTGAAATCATGCCGGGAATCATGCCGAAAATCACAAAAAAACTCAGCGAAGTGATTGAGGTTCCCGTTATTGTCGGAGGTCTTATCAGTGAGAAGGATGACATTGAAAAAGCACTTGAAAGCGGTGCTCTCGGCGTTTCAACTTCGTGCAAAGAACTGTGGTAATTTCAGAAAACCGGGTGATAATATTATGATTACAATCAGAAAATACGAGGACAAAGACAAAGAAAACATGAGAAGAGTTTGTCTCGGAACTTCTTCTTTTGACATTGAAAACAAAAAGACCTCAAAATTTATTACGCTCATGTACTGTGATTATTACACCGAAGCCGAGCCGGATTCATGTTTTGTTGCCGCCGATGAAAGCGACAATGCTGTCGGATATCTGATTTGCGGGAAGAATTTTAAGAGCTATTACAAAACTTTTAAAGGTTTATATATGCCTGAAATCAAGAAACTCGGACTTAAATATGTGCTGATGGCAAAAGGCGAAATTGCCGTGCATAAAATGTTTTCAAAAAAATATCCGGCTCATTTGCATATTGATCTTCTTGATGTATGCCGCCATCAGGGTGTCGGTTCACGGCTTATGAAAGAACTTAAGGCTTATCTTTCCGAAATCGGCATTCACTCTTTGATGCTTTCCTGCGGATATGACAATAAAAACGCAATAAGATTTTATGAACGCAATGGCTTCAAAAAAGTTGCGAATGTTTTCGGAAGTTACGTTATGGCATGTGAGTTTTAAGAAAAACTGCATAAACTTCTTCCTTTTTGGTGATACTATTTCCAAAAGGAGTGAAACATGATGTTAGACAAGATTTCCCTGACACTTACAATTATCGGAGCCATAAACTGGGGACTTATCGGATTGTTCCAGTTTGACCTTGTTGCGTGGATTTTTGGTGGCCAAGGTGCAATAATCAGCCGAATTATTTACACTGTTATTGCTCTTGCCGGAATCTGGTGTATTTCGCTTTTATTCCGTGACAACGCAGACAGTGCCTCTTCCGGAAGCGAAGAGCAGAACAGCAACGCAGCATAATTTTTAACCGCCGTTATTTTCTATTGCATTAAAATGCCGAAAATGACGGCGGTTCAGTTTTTTCGGCAAAAAAACGACCGACTTTCAAAAACGAAAGTCGGTTTTTTGAATGTAATTTTTTAAACAACGGCATCAATTTGTTCGCGTATTCTGAAAGAAAGTCCGTTGTCTTCAAGTTGCTTGAGATATTTAAAAGCATATCCGGCTCCCTTTGCCGCACAGTTCTCGCTGTCGGCCATAAGTTTTACAGGAATATTCAGCTTGTTTGAAAGCGCTGTGTCGAGTCCTGAAAGTTTCGCCCCTCCGCCGGCGAGAATTATACCTGCGGAAAAAATATCTGAGCAAAGTTCGGGCGACGTTTCCTCAAAAATTTCAGCAATTCCTTTGGAAATGAGGTCAACAATGTCGCTTAAAGCTTCGGCAATTTCAGTTGATGTAACAGAAAAAGTCAGCGGTATCCCGGTTGTATGCTCTTTTCCGGAAACAGACATTTCGATTTCTTCATTCGGAAGAACGGCACAGCCGACTGTTTTTTTGATTTTTTCTGCGGTAGGAATCCCGATGTCATAACCGCGATTTCTTTTGATATATTGAATAATCGCTTCATTCATTGTGTCGCCGGCGGTATACAACGAACGAAAGACCGCCGATTCGCCCATTGTAAGAACAGCAATATCCGTAGTTCCGGCACCGATGTCAACAACCATTGAACCATGCGGTGCATCAATTTTTATTCCGCAACCGAGTGCGGAAGCAACCGGCGAATCAATGAGGGAAACTTTTGCGGCGCACGCCGAACAGGCGAGTGAAACGACAGTGCGCTTTTCGGGAGCGGGTATTCCAACAGGTGTGCTTATTATTACATTCGGCCTTAAAATGCTGTAACCGCAAATGTCGTTGATTATTTTTTCAAGCATAAGGCTCAATACACCGAATCTTGAAACGGTTCCCGAACGCATTGGCATAATCAGTTCAAGAGTTTCAGGCGTTTTTGAAAGCATTTCGGCCGCCTTATCACCGAAAGCAATCGGTTTATTATTGAAAGTGTCAAGAACGATGGCATTCGCTTCTTTATAAACAATTCCTTTTCCGCAGACATAGGCGGTAATTTTGCTCGTTCCAAGGTCAATTGCAATGTTTAATCCGGCCAGTTTTAACACTCCTTCCTTTTTGAGTTACATATATTTTTTGTTATTGCGAAGAACGTGAGAAATCGGAACAAAAAACGAAGTAACGGCCGAACAAAGACAGTAAACGTCTTTTGCACCGGCGGCAAAAAGCAAATCACAGCATTTTTTCAGCGTTGTTCCGGTTGTTTTAACGTCGTCACAGATTAAAATCGTTTTACCTTTTATGTCAAAAGCTTTGTTAATTTCAAATGCACCGTTAAGATTTGAAAGCCTTTCTGCTTTTGAGAGATTATGCTGATTCAAGGTGTCTTTAGTTTTGAAAAGAAGTTTGGCTTCACAAAAAGACAATTCTTCGCAAACAAGAGCGGCGAGAAGTTCGCTTTGATTATAACCGCGCTCATTAAATTTTCCCTCAGTCATCGGAACAAAAGTAACGTAATCCGGATTTACCGAAGGAAACGTTACGGCGAAGCGTATACTCATTTCATGGGCAAAAAATTTTGCTTCTTCGGGCATTTTGTTGAATTTCAAATCATGAATCCGGTCTTTGATTGCTCCGGAATATACGAACGGAGCGGTAATATGTGAAAGAAAAGCAGAACCGCTGTAAAAACAGCTGCAAGCTTCTTTTTCGGCACCGCAATGTTCGCAAAAATTATTGCTTATTCTTATGACGTCACTTAAACCGCAGGAACATCTTTCAAGATGTATCGGAATAATTTCACCGCAGTTTCTGCAGACTTCAGGAAAAAAGATTCTCTTGATTGTTCTCTTCAGGCTCAATTTTAACGTCCTTTGTCAAAAAATATTTTAAAGCCGTATATCTTTTTGTCTTTTTGTTGTTGTCAACCATAAGAAAAAGATCTTCCCGGCTTCCGACGATAATCATTTTGCTTTTTGCTCTGGTAACCGCCGTATAAAGGAGATTTCTGTACCTAAGCTGCTCGATAACCGAACAAACGGGCATAATAACCGCTTCAAACTCGCATCCCTGGCTCTTGTGAACGGTAATGGCATAAGCGTGTTCAAGTTCCTTTGCGTTTTCAAACGGATATATCGCCGTTCTGTCGTCAAAAACAATTTTCATCATTCGGTTGTTGTGATTGACGGTGGCAACTGTTCCGATGTCTCCGTTGAAAATTCCGCTCGAAGTGGTTTTTCCCTTTACCCAGACGATGTCATAGTTGTTCTTAATCTGCATGACTTTGTCGCCTTCACGGATGATTTTTCCGCCAATAACGAGTTCGTCTTTTTCTTTTGAAGGCGGGTTGAGTAACTGCTGAAGCGAGCGGTTGAGAGCAACTGTTCCGAGTTCGCCTTTTCTTGAAGGGCAAATTATCTGAATGTCGTTAATGCTGTCATAACCGTATGCTTTCGGAAGTCTGTTCGTGTAAAGATCAACAACCGTTGTTGCGGCTGAAAAAATATTTTCCCGGGAAAGGAAAAAGAAGTCCTTGTCTTTTGCGTCGATAACCGGGTATTCACCGTTGACGATTTTGTGTGCGTTTGTGACAATGAGGCTCTCCATTGCCTGACGAAAGACTCTTGTGAGCGCAACGACGGGAAGAAGTCCCGAATCGATTATATCATGAAGAACATTTCCGGCTCCGACAGCGGGAAGCTGATCGCTGTCTCCGACCATAATTAATCGGCAACCGAGCGGAAGAGCGTCAAGAAGTCCCCAAAACAAGTGGACGTCAACCATTGAAAGTTCGTCAACAATGACTGCGTCGCAATCGAGCGGATTTTCCATGTTTCGGGTGAAGTGTTGACGGTCGTTTTCGCCCCAAACAACTTCAAGAAGGCGATGGAGCGTTTTTGCTTCTCTTTTTGTAACCTCGCTCATTCTTTTTGCGGCACGGCCGGTCGGAGCGGCAAGAAGAACCCTGATCTTTCGTTTTTCATAGAGGTCAAGAATTCCGTTGAGTGTTGTTGTTTTTCCGGTGCCGGGACCTCCGGTCAGGACAAGAAGCCCTTTTTTTACCGCTGTCATTATTGCAAGGCGTTGTTTCTCCTCAAATTTGATTCCCTGCTTTTCTTCAATATCGTCGATATCTTTTTCGACCGGTCGCCCTTGCGGCGGAGGAAAACGAAGCATAACCTTCATTCTGTCGGCGATGTTTTTTTCGGCAAGATACATTGACGGAAGGAAAAGAAATTTTCTTCCGTCAATTTCTTCTTCAATGAGCTCTTTGTCCTCAATGAGGTCGTCAATGATTTTTTGGACGTTTTCCTCATCACAGCCGAGAAGACCGCAGGAAGGGGCAATGATTTTTTCTCTCGGAAGACAGGTGTGTCCGTTTTGAAGATTGTGGCTGACAATATGGACTATTCCGGCACGTTCTCTGTGAATCGGATTTAATCCTTGGAAAGCTTCGGCAATTTCGTCGGCTCTTGAAAAACTTATTCCGATTTTCTGAGAACAAAGAAGATACGGGTTTTCGGTGATTCTTTCAACGGCATTCGTTCCGAGTACTTTATATGCGCTCAGACATTCCGACGGACTCATCCCGTATTTTTCAAGATAAATCATAACCTCACGAACCGCAAATTGTTTTTTGAAGTTTTCGCCGATACTTTCGGCTTTGTCAGAGGAAATACCTTTTATCTGCGCAAGAAGGTGAGGGGAGTTTTCAAGAATTTCAAATGTTTCATCGCCGAACTTTTCAACGATTTTGAGAGCCGTTGCGGGGCCGATTCCCTTGATTGCTCCCGATGAAAGGTATCTGAGCATATCGTCCGCACTTTTGGGAATTTTTCTTTCGCATGACTCAACCTTGAACTGTCTTCCGAAGGTTGGGTGGTTCACCCATGAGCCTTTTATTTTAAGCTCTTCACCGGGTTCAACGCATGAAAGCATGCCGACGGCGGTAATGAGCTTTCCGTCACTGCTCACGTCAAGAACGCTGTAACCGTTTTCGGCGTTTCTGAAGACGATACCTTCGACCGTTCCGCTTATAACAGTCTGATTATCCACGGCGTTGAACCTCCTTTGCTGTTTTTCAACAAATCATTATACTACTTTTTCTTTGTCCTTTCAACAAATAATTGAGCTATTTCTTTATCGGTGCAAAAAAATATTTTTACATATTCTCCGAGCATGTTTTCACAATCGCGTTTTTCGCTGTCATCAAGCCCCATGTCAAGAACAATAACCTCATTCTTTTTTGAAAACGTGAAAAGATTTGACCGTATGTATGCCGCATAAACGGCCGAAGGGAGAAATTTGTCTCCGTGAAAACCCGGAACAATCGAGCAGTAATTCTCTGCTTCTTTCGGAGTGATAAGTCTGTCAAAAAGAAGAAGACCGAGAAAAATCATTCCGCAAAGAATGAAGCAAAGCGAAAAAGCGTAAATAATGCTTTCAAACATTGAAATCACCTCGGTTTATCATATGTTTTTGATTACTTTTTGCTAAAAAAACACCGCCGGCCGAATACCGGTCGACGGTGTTTAATGAGTAAATCTGTAAGCCGAGTTCTGTCTTTTAAGGCAATCATCTTTCTCGACGCACAGTTGCCTGTACGCTCAAGCCACCCGTTGAATATACGCCCAGCTGACGCGCAAAAAAGCATTCGGTCGGTGTTGCTTCGGATAGGGTTTACATGGCCGTGCAGTCTCCTGCACGCCGGTGAGCTCTTACCTCGCCTTTCCATCCTTACCGGAAAAACCGGCGGTTTATTTCTGTTGCACTTTCCCTAAGGTCACCCTCGGCGGCCGTTAGCCGTTATCCTGCTGTTTGAAGCTCGGACTTTCCTCAGAACTTTCGTTCCGCGACTGCCCAACTTACTCACGAATCAGTATTTTACACTAAAACGGCGGCAAAGTCAATTTTGTTTCATGATTTTTTTGATGAGCTTTCCCAATCTTTCAAGCAGCGCAAAAATAAAGATGAGGTGAACAACTGCGTAACCGAGACTTTGAGGCCACCTTACGGCGAGCTGCGAAACGTACGGTGAACCCGAAATATAGGAAATCCAATAGGAATTGAGAAGAAAAGAACAGCACGACTGAGCAATAACAACCGAGATAATTGCTTTAAGCGGCTTTATCTTTCCTTTCAGAAGGAACCCCCAGATTATTCCCGTAATGACCGCAGTGAGCGTGAAACCGGGAAAATATGTTCCGGTAGGGAAGAGCAATGCTCCGATAAGATCTCCGGCACCGTAGACAACAGCGGCACCTATCGGTCCGTAAAGATTTGCGGCGAGCATGACCGGAATGAAAGAAAATCCGAACTTCATGTTCCACATTTGAATTGACAGAAATCTCGATAAGACAACCTGCAATGCCGTAAGCACTGCGAGACACACGAGAGCTTCAAGGGCGTTGATACTTCTTTTTTTCAAGAAAAAAACCTCCTTTTTTCCTCTCGCTGAAGAAATAAAGGAAGTCTGAACCGCAAAAAATTATCCGGGCGGAAACAATGCTCACGGCTTTCGTTCGATTATGACAACAGCGGGATGCGACCGTTTCACCGCAGGATGAACCATTTCGTTTCCGGAACAACTCCCCGTTTCCGGAACACTGAAACGCAAAACGGTCTACTCTGTTATTATTTTTTGCGACGATTTAAGCTGCCGCAAGGCTTGTGAAAGATACAATATCACACGATTCGGAGTCTGTCAACAAATTTTTAGAAAAATCATAAAGAAAGTAAAAAATAGTGCTTGACAAATCGTTTCGGGTTTAGTATAATAGCAGAGCTGTAAAGCAAAACGTCTTTACACTCTCTGTGGGAGGGAAGTTTGAATGGCAAAAAATCTTGACGTAACGCTCCTTTTTGACATTTACGGAGAAATGCTTACAGACAAGCAGCGTGATTTCATTGTTTATTATTATGAAGATGATCTTTCACTTTCCGAAATTGCTCAAAACGAAGGAATTACCCGCCAGGGCGTCAGGGACGCTATTAAAAGAGCGGAAAGCCAGCTCTTCTTTTTTGAAGAAAAACTCGGACTCAAAAAACGCTTTGATGAACTTCGTGACGGTCTTGACGAAATCAATAAAATGATTGAAATTATCAACGAAGTTAACATGAAAACCATTCTTTCACGCGAAATTAACGACGCAACGACACGGATCGGCGTCATCACAAAAATGATTTCCGAATAACAGCAAAGGACTGATACAATGGCATTTGAAGGTCTTTCAGAACGGCTTGAAGCCGCTTTCAAACGACTCAAAAGCAAAGGCTCGCTCACCGAAGCCGACGTAAAAGACGCCATGCGAGAAGTTCGTCTTGCTTTACTTGAAGCCGACGTTAACTATAAAGTTGCAAGAGATTTTACAAAAAACGTTACCGAACGCGCAATCGGCGCAAAGGTTATGGAAAGTCTTACGCCTTCTCAGATGGTTATCAAAATCGTCAACGAAGAATTGACGAACCTTATGGGCGGAACAAAAGCCCGTCTCAATACCGCGAACCACCCGCCCACAATCGTCATGATGTGCGGCCTTCAAGGTTCGGGTAAAACCACCCACAGCGC
The DNA here is from genome assembly GCA_934561055.1 of uncultured Eubacteriales bacterium. Classification (GTDB taxonomy): domain Bacteria; phylum Bacillota; class Clostridia; order Oscillospirales; family Acutalibacteraceae; genus UBA6857. The sequence continues at coordinate 287,645 of CAKTFN010000001.1, read as the reverse complement.
AAAACTTGCGCTTATGCTCAAAAATCAGGGTCACAGACCTCTTCTTGTTGCCTGCGACGTTTATCGTCCGGCCGCAATCAAGCAGCTTCAAGTCGTCGGCGAAAAGGCCGGTGTTCCGGTTTTTGAAATGGGACAAATCAATCCCGTAGAAATTGCAAAAAACGCTGTTTCTCTTGCGAAAGATCACGGATATGACTATGTTTTTCTTGACACAGCCGGTCGGCTTCACGTTGACGAGGAGCTGATGAACGAGCTTAAAAACATCAAAAGCGAAGTTAAACCGCATGAAATTTTGCTTGTTGTTGACTCTATGACAGGTCAGGACGCCGTTAACGTTGCTTCTTCGTTCAACGATGCGCTCGGAATTGACGGTCTTATTCTTACAAAGCTTGACGGTGACACAAGAGGCGGTGCGGCACTTTCCGCAAGAGCCGTTACCGGAAAGCCGATTAAATTTGTCGGTACCGGCGAAAAGCTCGGCGATCTTGACGTTTTTCACCCGGACAGAATGGCTTCGAGAATCCTCGGAATGGGCGATATGCTTTCGCTCATTGAAAAAGCCGAACAGGAGCTTGACGAAAAGAAAGCAAGAGAGCTTGAACAAAAGCTTCGCAAAAATAAATTCGACCTTAACGACCTTCTTGATCAGCTTCAGCAGATGAGAAAAATGGGTTCAATCAAGGATCTTCTGAAGATGATTCCCGGAATCGGACGAAAGGTTGACGACGTTGAAGTTGACGAACGTCAGTTTGACCGTATGCAGGCAATCATTCTTTCCATGACTCCTGCGGAAAGAAAAAAGCCGGATATCATCAATCCGTCAAGAAAGCGCAGAATCGCCGCAGGCTGCGGAATGCAGGTTGAAGACGTTAACCGCTTGCTTGCTCAGTATCGACAGATGCAAAAAATGTTCAAGCAGTTCAACGGCAAGAGCAGCAAGAAAATGCGCCGCAAGATGATGAATATGCCGGGCATGAACGGCTTCGGCGGCCCCGGAACACCGGGTTTCCCGATGTAAAACATCGTTTTTAAAGTAAACAACACGCCTTAAAAAATCAAACATAATGCGTGTTCAATAAATTTTTATTTCATATATTTTTGGAGGTAACAAAAATGGCAGTTAAAATCAGACTTCGCCGTATGGGTGCAAAGAAGGCACCGTTTTATCGTGTAGTTGTTGCGGATTCGAGATATCCCCGCGACGGACGTTTTATTGAAGAAATCGGTTATTACAACCCGATGAAAGAGCCGGGAGAAATCAAAATCGACGCTGAGAAGGCTCAGAAGTGGATTGCTAACGGTGCTCAGCCTACCGATACCGTTAAGGCTCTTCTCAAAAAGTGCGACATCATTAAATAAGTTTGGAGGTACTCGCCTTGAAAGAGTTACTCGTTACAATTGCGGCCGGTCTCGTTGACGAACCGGAAAAAGTAACTGTTGACGTTGACGATATCAACGATGAAGGCGTGATCGTTTATCACCTTCATGTTGCTGCCGACGATATGGGCAGAGTCATCGGAAAGCAGGGCAGAATTGCAAAGGCTATCCGAACCGTTATGCGTGCAACCGCCAACAGAAATGATCAAAAGATCATGGTTGAAATTGACTGATAAAGATGGGAGCTGTTTTTCGGCTCCCGTTTTTGTTTTTCGTCTGATTTTGATTTTTTACGGCTATTGACAGAATATTGTAATAAGTGTTAAAATAACAGACGAAAATAACACGGAGGTATAATTATGAATGATATAAATGCTCTTTATTCGCTTTGGTGCGAAAAGGCTGTTGCCGACCCGGATCTTCAAAAAGAACTTTCCGAAATCGGCGGAAAAGCCGATGAAATCAACGACAGGTTTTATAGAAATCTTGAATTCGGAACCGCCGGACTTCGCGGCGTTATTGGCGCGGGAACAAACAGAATGAACGTCTATACCGTCAATCAGGCAACGCAGGGACTTGCGTCGTACCTTCTCAGTGAATACAAATCTCCTGCGGTTGCAATTGCTTATGACTCAAGAATAAAATCGACCGATTTTTCAAAAAGTGCGGCAGGTGTACTTGCGGCTAACGGCGTTAAGGTATACATCTATCCCGAACTTGTTCCGACTCCGATGCTTTCCTTTGCAGTAAGAGAACTCCGCTGCAAAGGCGGAATAATCATCACCGCCAGCCATAACCCCGCCGAATACAACGGCTATAAGTGCTATGACCCCGAAGGCTATCAGATGACCGACGAAGCTGCGGCAAAAACTTATGAGTTCATTCAAAAAACCGATATCTTCTCCGGCGTAAAGACAATGGATTTTGACGAAGCAGTTGAAAAGGGTCTTGTTGAATATATCGGCGATGACATTGTGCAAAAGTTTTATGACTGCGTTGAAAAATGCTGCCTTTCAAAAGACATCACAGCAAAAACCAATCTCAAGGTTATTTATACGCCGCTCAACGGAACGGGCAACAAACACGTTCGCGCAATGCTTAAAAGAATCGGAATCAAAGATGTCGGCGTTGTTAAGGAGCAGGAGCTTCCCGACGGAAACTTTCCGACCTGTCCTTATCCTAACCCGGAAATAAAACAGGTTTTTGAATGTGCAATAAAAATGACCGAGCACGAAAAGGCAGACCTTCTTTTGGCTACCGACCCGGACTGCGACAGAGTCGGAATTGCTGTTCTCGACGGCGGTGAATACAAGCTTATGAGCGGCAACGAAGTTGGTGTACTTCTTGCCGAATACCTTCTTTCAAGAAGAAAAGAACTCGGCATTTTGCCGGAAAATGCGGTTGTGGTCAAGTCGTTTGTTACCACAGACCTTGTTGACGTTGTCTGCAAAAAGTACGGCGCATCGGTTAAAAAACTTCTTACCGGTTTCAAGTACATCGGCGAATATATCACCGAACTCGAAGCAAAAGGCGAAGCCGATCGTTTTGTTGTCGGAATGGAGGAAAGTTACGGCTACCTTTCCGGAATCCACGCAAGAGACAAGGACGCGGTGGTTGCTTCAACGCTCATTTGTGAAATGGCTGCATATTATAAAGAAAAAGGCATCAGTCTTTACGAAAAAATGCAGGAAATTTATTCCGAACACGGTTATTATCTCAACCGCGTTGAAAGTTTTGAATTCAAGGGCGAAACCGGAATGGAAAAAATGGCTTCGATTATGGAAAATCTTCGTAACAACAGCATTTCTTCAATTGCCGGATATAAAGTTCTTGAAGCTTCGGACTATAAAAAGAGCGAAAAGGTCAACACAGAAAACGGAAAAACCGAAAAAATCGAACTTCCGAAGTCAAACGTTCTTGCCTATGGACTTGAAGGAGCAAACGGTGTGATTATCCGTCCGAGCGGAACGGAACCGAAAATCAAGGTTTATTTCACCGCAAGAGGAAAAACAAAAGACGATGCGAAAAAGATTTTTGCCGCCCTTTCCGATGATATGAAACAATATCTGAAATAAAATCAAAAGGAAGGTGAACATTTATGTTCCCAAAAAAAATGGTAAAAATTATCTGTCTGATTCTTGCCGGATTGATGATACTCAGCGGTGTTGCCGTTCTTATTCAGGTTTTTGCGGCCGACATCTCGGCTGCAACTTCGGCGGTCGTTCCGAAAACGGGCGAAAACGATCTTGACACAATCGTTCCGATTGCTCTCATTGTCGCTGCGGTTTTGGCAATTGCGGCGTGCTTGATATTGCCGAAAATCAAAAAGGAAAAATAATTATCAACAGATATCAGAAAAATGCCGTTGTTTTGTCAGCTTTTTACAAAACAGCGGCATTATTTTTTAATCTTGAGCCGGTGATTCGCTCTTGTAAAAAAACGTCTCAAGTGATAAAATATAATGTCTGATTACATAAGTTTATACCTATGACAGGAGAGAAAAATTATGAAAAAACTTATTTCCGTTCTTCTTTGCATTGCACTGCTTTTTTCGTCCGTTTGCGTTGCGGCGGCAGGCTTTGACAAAGAAGAATACAACGGCTATCCGGTAATTGTTGTTCCCGGTTACAGTTCTTCGGGGCAATACAGAATTGATGAAAACGGGAACAAAATTCACGTTTGGGGCGTTGATTTTGAAGAAATTATTGCTGCTCTCTTCAAGAATATCGTTGAGGTCGGAATCGACATCGGCTCACTTGCAACCGGAGACGGAAAGAAACTCGGAAGAACAGTCGGAAGAGAATTTGCAAAGCTTTATTATGATATGGCGTGCAACCCCGACGGTTCGAGTGTTTATCCGCTTCAGAGATACTGCGTCACAGCTGAGGAAAGCAACAGAGCCGAAATGCTCAAGAAGTACGACGGTGACCTTATTTATCAGCATGAAACCGAAATTATGGGGGAATATGCCGAATATATAGGCGACGGGAATATTTACAATTTCAACTGCGATTTCAGAATGGGTGCGCCATTCTGCGCAAAACAGCTTGACGAATTCATTCAATCGGTCAAAGAGTATTCCGGAAAAGACAAAGTTAATATTTTTGCTGTTTCTCACGGAGGACAGGTCACAGGAACATATCTTACTCTTTATGGTGAAAAAGGCGATGTCGCAAACGCAGTTATGACTGTTCCCGCACTCGGCGGAGCGGGACTCGCTTATAATATTCTTGCCGACAATATTGAATTTGACGAAGAAACATTATTCCGCTTTGTCGAGCACGGAATGATGTTTGAAACCGATTTCAATTGGCTCGTTCGTGCTCATGAACTTGGTTTTCTTGATGAGGTTCTTAACACGATCACTCCGTATGCACGCCAAATCATCGGATATTGGGGAAGCATTTGGGATTTTTGTCCGACAGAGTATTATGAAGAACTTAAAGCAAAGCTTCTTGATCCGACCGAAAGCGCAAAGCTCATTGAAAAAAGCGACTATATGCATTACAGTGTTATGACCGACTTTTCAAACGGTTTTAAGCGAGCACAGAAAGCCGGAACGGCAGTTTCGATTGTTGCCGGATATGACAACAGAATTGTCACCGGACTTAATGAAAGTTCGGACGGAATAATAACGATTGCTTCTTCGACCGGAGCTGTCTCGGCACCTTTCGGAAAACGTTTTAATGACGGTTATACACAAAAGGTTGACACGGGATTTTATCAGGTTTCGCCCTCAATGACCGTGGACGCTTCAACGTCATATCTTCCGGAAAACACATGGTTCGTTGAAAATTTTTATCACGGAATGATTTATAAGGATGTTTACACGGCGGAACTTCTCAAAACACTTCTTCTCACCGATAAAATCAAAGACGTTCATTCCTCTGCCGAATATCCTCAGTTTCATGCAACAACAAATAAATCACATTCGGTTCATGCGAAGTTTAACAAAAGTACGGAAGGCTACGTTAATTCAAACGATACAACAATCATTATTAAAAATCTTTCCGAAAAATACAAGATGAAGATTTCCGGAATTTCGGCACGCGGAATTGACCTCAAGTTTGCGAACCGGGATTTTTCAAAAGTCCTTGCTCCGGGCGAGAGTATGCAAGTGAAATTCAGCGGAAAGATTCCGGAAGTTTCCCGTGTGAATTTTGACCTTGTTGTTGATTATGTCCTCCTCAAAAGTGCAACTCCGATGGGAGAAAGACTTTTCAATTTTACGGTTATGAACGGTGACACAGTGGAATATGACGGTGAAAATCCGTATGTTTCGGCTGATCTTTCCTCTGATTTCGGAAAACATCTTGACAAAAATACTTTGAATATTTTAGACAAAACGGGAAGCAGAACTTTCTTTGAAATGCTCTACAACATAATTATTCCATTTGCAAAATACATTGTTGAGCTTTTGAAATCGGTTACCAAATACTGAGTTTTTCCAAAAACCGCCGGCCTTTAAAGTCTGCGGTTTTTACTTTTCTATTGATTTGTCTGATTAAATATGCTACTATATATTAAATCAGACAATAAACTGTATTGACGTTTAAGGAGAAATGTACATGATAACCAATAAGAATATTGCTTTTCCTTGATTGGGACAGGGATTCGGCAATGTTTGAAACGAATGTCTTTTCTCCGGTTTGTTCATATCGGAAGTATGTAAAGATAACAAGTGAGGTATACGATGGAATATAAAATGCTCAAAAGTCCGATGAAAATCGGAAACGTTGAAATTAAAAACCGCGTTGTTCTTCCGCCTATGCTCATGGGCTTCGGCCAATTTGACGGAAGACCCACGGAAAAAATGATGGACTATTATGAGGAACGCGCAAAAGGAGGTGCGGGCCTTATTATGACAGAAATCACGCGCGTTAATGACAAGACCGGTTCTGCAGCCTTCGCTCAGCTTGCTGTCAGCCATGATTACCATATTGCACCTCTTGCCGAGATGGCAAAACGCATTCAGCGTCACGGTGCAAAGTTTTTTGTTCAGCTTCATCATCCCGGAAGGCAGAACGTCGGTCTTCTTGTCGGAACGGTTCCTCTTTCAATCGAAGCCGAAAAACTTACAAAGGGTGCATACGGAAAACTTCTTTATAAGCTCACCCCGGCAGTCGGACCGATTCTTTTGAAGCATGACATTGTTCCTTCATCGGTTGCACCTTCAAAGTGCGAACCCGCATATTTTGCCGGCGGACGTGTCAGAGGACTCACCCATAAAGAAATTCTCGAACTCGAGCAGCAGTTCATAGACGGTGCAATCCGCGTTTTTAAAGCCGGATGCGACGGCGTTGAACTTCACTGTGCCCACGGTTATCTTCTTCAGCAGTTTCTCAGTCCCGTGACCAATCAAAGAACCGATGAGTACGGCGGTTCTCTTGAAAACAGAATGAGATTCATTCTTAATATAATCAAAGGAATCAAAACCGAATGCGGAAAGAACTTTCCTGTAATCGTCCGCCTTTCTGTCGATGAATGCTATTCAATGATCGGACAAGAAGGAAAAGGTTACGACCTTAAAACAGGAATTGAAGTTGCAAAACGACTTGAAAAAGCCGGTGTTGATGCAATTGACGTCTCTTCGGCCGGATATGACACTTTCAATTATTGGCTTGAGCCGGTTTCGTTTGAACCGGGATGGCGAAAATATATGGCAAAAGCAATCAAAGAAGCTGTTTCGATTCCCGTTCTTGCGGCGAATCTCATTCGCTCTCCCGAACAAGCCGAACAGCAGCTTGAAGATGGTGTTCAGGATTTTGTCTGTCTCGGAAGATCTCAAATTGCCGATCCGTACTGGACGGAAAAGGCTTTGAACGGAAAAACAATCAGACGCTGCATTTGTTGCCTTAATTGTTTTCAGTCAATGCAGGAAAACGCTTACATCGGTTCTCACGGTGAATGTTCGGTCAATCCGTTCGTCGGCCATGAAAAAGAAAAACTCGTCAAAAACGGAAACGGACTTAAAGTTCTTGTTGCCGGAGCAGGTCCTGCCGGTCTTACCGCCGCCGATATTCTTGCAAGGCGTGGTTTCGACGTGACCGTTTTTGAAAAGAGCGACAAACCCGGCGGACAACTCAACCTTGCCTGCGTACCTCCAAAAAAGGATAAAACCGCATGGTTTACCGAGGACGCATACAAAATCTGTCTTGAAGACGGCGTAAAGTTTGTTTTCAACAAAGCTCTTGATGCCGAAACCGCAAAGGATGAAAACGCTTATGCCGTCATTTCGGCAACAGGAAGCAATCCGATCAAACCGAATTTCGGCGGAAGTCATAATGACGATTCGATCTTTACTTTTGAAGATATTCTTAGTAAAAAAGTTAAGCTTGAAAATTGTAATGTTGCAGTTATCGGTTCGGGACTCACCGGCCTTGAAACGGCGGAATATCTGACTTCAAACGGTTGCAAGGTTACGATTGTCGAAATGGCATCCGAACTTGCCCCGGGAACGTGGATGCAGCACAAAGACGATATTCTTCCGAAGCTTGAAAAAGCCGGAACAGTTTTCAAAACGAGCGAAAAACTTTGCGAAATCGAAAAAGATTGCATAGTTACCGAAAACACAAAAACAAAAGCAAGAAGCAGAATTAAATGCGATAAAGTTGTTCTTTCTCTCGGCTCAAGGCCGGACAAGACTCTTGAAGAATCTTTGAAGAACACGAATATCCGTGTCTTTGCCGTCGGTGACTGCACAAAAGCCGGAAATATTGCGGCCGCAACGAAGAAAGCGTATATAGCGGCGACAACGCTTTAAAATGGTTTTAATCGCACAAAATTTATTTGCGTCTTTTGTTGACATAACCCGTTCAATGTGGTAGAATTCTATAAATTAAACGCCGCGCTTTCGCAGTCCGTTTCGGTTGCGAGGCTCGGCGATTTTGCAAATTTTAATGACTTATTATAGGAGGAGCATTATGGCAATTTTTATCAATGAACCGTCTCACACTTTTAATGAGTATCTTCTCATCCCCGGTTATTCATCGGACAAGTGCATTCCCGCAAACGTCAGCTTGAAGACCCCGCTTGTAAAATTCAAAAAGGGAGAAGAGCCTTCTATAACTATGAATATTCCCATGGTATCCGCCATCATGCAGTCGGTTTCGGGCGACAGACTTGCGGTCGCCCTTGCAAAGGAGGGCGGCGTTTCGTTTATATACGGCTCTCAGAGCATCGCAGACGAAGCCGCAATGGTATCAAGGGCAAAGAACCATAAAGCCGGATTCGTAACGAGTGACTCAAACGTTTCACCGGATGCAACTCTCAGCGATATCATTGCACTCAAGGAAAAGACCGGTCATTCAACCGTTGCCGTAACCGAAGACGGAACCGAAAAAGGAAAACTTCTCGGAATCGTAACAAGCCGTGATTACAGAGTCAGCAGAATGAGCCCGGAAACTAAAGTCAGCGAATTTATGACGCCGTTTGAAAAGCTTATTTTTGCAAAAGAGGGAACCAGTCTCAAAGAAGCTAATGATATTATTTGGGATAACAAGCTTAATTCTCTTCCTATAATTGACGACAATCAGCGCCTTTGCTATTTCGTTTTCAGAAAAGACTATGATTCGCACAAACAGAATCCGAGTGAGCTTCTTGACGCCAAGAAACGTTATGTTGTCGGTGCCGGAATCAATACCAGAGATTACGCAGAAAGAGTTCCGGCTCTTATCGAGGCGGGGGCCGATGTGCTTTGCATTGACTCCTCCGAAGGTTTTTCCGAGTGGCAAAAGCTCACAATTGCATGGATCAGAGAACATTACGGCGAGAGCATAAAGGTCGGTGCGGGAAATGTTGTTGACGCCGACGGTTTCCGTTTCCTTGCGGAATGCGGTGCAGACTTCGTTAAAGTCGGAATCGGCGGCGGTTCAATTTGTATTACCCGTGAAACAAAAGGTATCGGCAGAGGCCAGGCAACTGCTCTTATCGACGTTTGCAAGGCCAGAGACGAATATTTTGAAGAAACCGGTGTTTACGTTCCCGTTTGCTCCGACGGCGGAATTGTTTATGACCATCATATTACTCTCGCTCTTGCAATGGGGGCCGATTTCGTAATGCTCGGAAGATATTTTGCACGCTTTGATGAAAGCCCGACAAACAAAATCAGTATCGGCGGAACATACATGAAGGAATACTGGGGCGAAGGTTCGGCAAGAGCAAGAAACTGGCAACGCTATGACCTCGGCGGAGATAAGAAGCTTTCATTTGAAGAAGGCGTTGATTCTTATGTTCCTTACGCCGGAAGCCTTAAAGACAATGTTGCGCTTTCTCTTTCAAAGGTGAAGTCAACAATGTGTAACTGCGGTGCGCTTTCAATTCCGGAACTTCAGAAAAAAGCAAAGATTACCCTCGTTTCCGCAACCAGTATCGTTGAAGGCGGTGCACACGACGTTGTTCAAAAAGACAAAACGGGCATAATCAAATAATTTGTTTCGGTGATTCCTATGAAAGTTATTAATATCTTAAAAGACAGCAAGCCTTCGCTTTCTTTTGAAGTTTTTCCTCCGAAGAAGGAGACCTCATTTGAAAGTGTTGAACGAGCCGTCAAAAAAATCGCCGCAATAAAACCTGCGTTTATGAGCGTAACTTACGGAGCAGGTGGCGGAACAAGCAAATATACCCTTGAAATTGCAAAAAACATCAAAGAAAAATACGGCGTTGAAACGGTTGAACATCTTACTTGCGTTTCTTCAACGAAAGAAATTGTAAAAAAACAGATTAAAGCAATCAAGGAAAGCGGCGTTGAAAACATCCTCGCTCTCCGAGGGGATATTCCCGCCGATATGCTTGACTGCGACAGAAGCCTTTGGGCGTACAATCATGCAACCGAGCTTATCTGCGAAATCAAAGAGGCGGATGCAAATTTCTGCGTCGGTGCGGCTTGTTATCCCGAAGTTCACCCGGAAAGCCGAAACAGCAAGGAAGACATAAACTTTCTTAAAGCAAAGGTTGACGCGGGTTGCGAATTTCTGACTACTCAAATGTTTTTTGACAACAATCTTTTATATAACTTTCTTTATAAGCTTCGTGAAGCCGGTGTAACCGTTCCGGTTGTTGCCGGAATAATGCCGATTACCAAGGCGAGCCAGGTTGAACGGGCGATAAAACTTTCGGGTTGCCACGTCCCTCAGAGGTTCATCAGCCTCGTTGACCGTTTCGGCGGTGACGAAGACGCAATGAAACAAGCCGGAATCGCTTATGCCACCGATCAGATTATTGACCTTTTTGCCAACGGAATCAGCAATGTTCATGTTTATTCGATGAATAAGCCGGATGTTGCCGAGAAGATTTACTCAAATCTTTCTCATATTATCGGTAAGAATTATGAATGAGATTATAAGCAAAAGTTATAAAGAGATTCCGATTAACGAGCGTGAAGCTTTCAGATATATGGGAGTCCGCAATCCGGATGAAGCAATGAAAGAGCTTTTTGCCGAATGTGTTACCGAAAGTAAAAGCATATTCTCTTTTAATGTTTGCTACGGTGAATTTCCGCTTTCTTTCAACGGAGATGAAATGGACCTTGGTTTTGGAAAGACGCAAAGCAAGGCACTTTCAAAAAATCTCGCTTCATGCAAAAGAATAGTTCTTTTTGCGGCAACAGTCGGCCACGGAATTGACCGGTTGATAAAAAGAGAATCTCTTCTTTCCCCGGCAAAATCGGTCTGTCTTCAGGCTCTTGGCAGCGAACGAGTTGAAAGTCTTTGTGATTTTTTCAACGATGAATTGAAAGAGCATTATCTTCAAAAAGGTTTCTTCCTAAAACCCCGTTTCAGTCCCGGCTACGGAGATCTTCCTCTCGAACTTCAAAAAGCGATTATCCCGGCGCTTGATTGTGCAAAACATCTCGGAATCAGTCTCGGAAATAATCTTATGATGACTCCGTCAAAATCGGTGACGGCAATCATCGGAATATATAAATGACAAGCAGGTGAACATTTTGGGCGTTCTTGAACTTTTAAAAAAACAGTTTCTTTTTCTTGACGGCGGTTTCGGAACCTTTCTTCAGAAGGAGGGTCTGAAACCGGGCGAGCATACCGAAAGCTGGAATCTCAGCCATCCGGACATCGTTCAAGGTGTTCACAAAAAATACTTCGACGCAGGAAGCAACGTTGTTTGTGCGAATACTTTCGGAGCAAACAGCTTCAATTTCCCTTCGGATAAAGAACTTGAACAGATTATCAAAGCGGCAATTGAGAATGCAAAAATTGCCGCAGAAAAATCAATCGGAAATCAGGAAAAATTCGTTTCGCTTGACATCGGATCTCTTGGAAAACTTCTTAAACCTTTCGGTGATCTTGATTTTGAAGAGGCGGTTTCTGTCTTTTCAAAGATTGTAAAGTTCGGGGTAAAATACAAAGCCGATCTCATCACAATCGAAACAATGAACGACAGCTACGAAACAAAGGCGGCGCTCCTTGCGGCGAAGGAAAATTCTTCTCTTCCTGTTTTTGTTACGAATGCTTACGGCGAAGACGGAAAGCTTATAACCGGAGCCACTCCGGAAGCAATGGTTGCCCTTCTTGAAGGGATGGGTGCCGACGCAATCGGAGCAAACTGTTCGCTCGGACCGAAACAGCTTGAGTCGGTTGCAAAAAGAATTCTTTCCTGTGCTTCGGTTCCCGTAATTATGAAACCTAACGCAGGAATGCCGAAAAGTGTTGACGGAAAAACAGTTTTTGACGTTGGTGCCGAGGAATTCAGCTTTGAAATGAAAAAATTTGCCGATATGGGCGTAACTGTTCTCGGAGGCTGTTGCGGAACGGACGACGATTACATCAGACTCACAAAGGAAAAAGTTTCTTCTTCAAAATTTAAGAAGATTGAAAAGAAAAATTTTACCGTTGTTTCTTCTTATACCCATGCCGTGGAATTTGGGAAAAAGCCGGTTGTAATCGGCGAACGAATTAATCCGACCGGTAAGAAACGATTTAAACAAGCTCTTCTTGAAAACGATATTGCTTATATTCTTAAAGAAGGAATTTCACAGCAGGAGAATGAAGCCGATATACTTGATGTAAATGTCGGAATACCCGGAATTGACGAACCGGAAATGCTTAAAACGTCTGTCTTTGAGTTGCAGGGCGTTCTTGACCTTCCTTTGCAAATTGACACTTCGGATATCACGGCAATGGAAGAAGCATTGCGAATCTACAACGGAAAAGCAATGATCAATTCCGTCAACGGAAAAAAGGAAAGCATGAAAGCGGTTTTTCCGCTCGTAAAAAAATACGGCGGTGTCGTTACCGCACTGACTCTTGATGAAAACGGAATTCCGGAAACGTCGGAAAAACGCTTTGAAATTGCTGAAAAAATTCTTCGCACGGCCGAAGAATATGGAATTGAAAAGAAAAACATCGTTTTTGATCCGCTTGCTATGACGGTAAGCGCAGATCCCAATGCCGCACGAATCACGCTTGAGGCCGTTCATGCAATCCGCAAAAAGCTCGGCTGTCACACAAGTCTCGGAGTTTCAAACGTTTCGTTCGGTCTTCCAAATAGGGGAGCGGTCAACTCATCGTTCTTTATTCTTGCCCTTGAAAACGGTCTTTCCGCCGCAATTCTCAATCCGGCAAGTGAGGATATGAAACGTGCTTACAAAACTTTTTGTGCGCTTAATAATCTTGACGAAGGTTTCAAGGAATATATTGATTATTGTTCCGATAATTTACAGAATAATTCTGAGAAAGCCCTGCCGGCCGACAATGATAAGAGCCTTTCGGAACTTTTGAAAAATGCGATTGAGAAAGGTCTGAAAGAGAACGCCGGAGAACTTTGTGAAAAACTTCTTTCAGAGAAGGAAGGTCTTGAGATTGTTCAAACGGTTGTTATTCCGGCGCTCGACACGGTCGGAAAAGGATTTGAGGAAAAGAAAATCTATCTTCCTCAGCTTTTGATGAGTGCCGAAGCCGCAAAATGTGCATTTGAAAAAATCAAGGCTGCTGTTTCTGTAACCGAAAACAGCAATGACGATTCTTTCCCGGTTGTCATAGCGACTGTGAAAGGTGACGTTCATGATATCGGAAAGAATATTGTTAAACTTCTTCTTGAAAATTACGGTTATAACGTCATTGACCTTGGAAAAGACGTTCCGAAGGAAAGAATAGTTGACGCCGCACTTGAAAGCAACGCAAAGCTTGTTGGTCTCAGCGCATTGATGACAACAACCGTTCCAGCAATGGAAGAAGCGATTGAAGCTATTCACGATAATGTACCGAATTGCAAAACCGTTGTCGGCGGTGCTGTTTTGACGGAAGAATATGCCGAAAAAATCGGCGCAGATAAATATTCAAAAGACGCAATGGAAACGGTTCGCTATGCCGAATCGTTAAAAAACTGAATGAAATGAGGCTGGTATTATGGAAATCACTTTGACAAAAGATAATTATGATGAAGTTGTAAATCGCAGTGAACAACCCGTTCTTATTGATTTTTGGGCAACATGGTGCGGTCCATGCATGATGGTCGCTCCGATTATTGAAGAAATTTCCGAAGAACATGACGAAATCACTGTTTGCAAAGTCAATGTTGATGAAGAACCTGAGCTCGCCGAAAAATTTGAAGTCAGATTCATTCCGATGCTTGTTGCAATCAAAGACGGAAAAATTATCAATTCAACAACCGGATACCATGAAAAAGAAGAAATTCTTGCACTTTTGGGAGAATAAAAAATGAACATCAGACTCAATGAAAACGCCGATGTTGTCAGAACCGTAAAAGAAGGACTGAAAAGAACCGGCGGATATTGCCCGTGCATGCGTGAGCAAAATGAAGATACGAAATGCATGTGCAAGGATTTCCGCGAAAAGGTTAAAGACCCTGATTTTGAAGGATACTGTCACTGTATGCTTTATTACAAAGAAAAATAATAATTTCGGCGTCGGTTACGGCGCCGTTTTACTTTTGACGCAAAAGTTCGTGATGAAAATTATCCGATTCGCAAATTTTCAAAATACAAGAAATCCGCTTGAAAAATCAACGATTGTCCAAATGCTGAATAATATGTAAGACTTCGTAAATAATACTAACACATCAAAGCAAGAAAAAGGGGTTTTTATATATGAAAGCAACGGGAATTGTTCGGCGCATTGACGACCTCGGAAGGGTTGTAATCCCGAAGGAAATCAGGCGAACAATGCGTATTCGCGAAGGCGATCCATTGGAAATTTTTGTAAGTACGGATGGAGAAGTTATTTTTAAAAAGTATTCTCCGATCGGTGAACTCTCTCCTTACACCAAACAATATGCAGAAGTTCTTTTCAGAACAACCGGACATGCGGCGGCAATATGCGACAGAGACCATGTCATTGCGGTTGCGGGAATTCCACGCAAAGAAATTCTTGAAAAGCGGATTTCGCCTGTTCTCGAAAGCTATATGGAAAGGCGAAGCAGTTATGTTTTCGGAGTCGGCAATGAAACACTCGCACTTTCAGATTCCGGAGAAAGAGAAATATATGTTATGTTCCCGATCATCGGTGCCGGTGATGTCATGGGTGCGGTTTTGCTTCTTTCGGACGGCAAGAGCGAAGCTCCGAGTCAGATCGACGTAAAACTCGTTCAGGTTGCCGCAGGATTTTTGGGAAAACAAATGGAAGAATGATTTTGAGGGGCTTTCGGAAAACGAAAGCTCTTTTTCTTTTTTGAAGCTATTGACATTGAAATATTCGGGTGATATAATTACTTAGGTTTTGTATCAAATGAGACAAACGTAAAAGGAGATGAAAAAATGAACGTTAGCGATAAGCTTGTCGAAAGACTTTTAAAGCTTGATATTTTTTCTTCTCTTTCGCCTCAGCTTTTGAAGTCGGTGCTTTCATGTGATGAAACGGGAATCGTGGATTACAGGCGCGGAGAAATAATTTATTCGGGAGATTGTTTTCGTTCCTCCGTCGGATATATAATCAAAGGCGGAGCAAAGGTTGTCAAAAGCGAAAACAGCGTTATAATCAGCAAGCTTTCCGAGAATTCTCTTTTCGGCTGTGCTGCTCTTTTTTCGGGAAAAGACCATTTTGTCAATGAGATTGTTGCAACAAAAGACACGAGGGTTTTTTATATCGACAAAAGCGTAATTGTGAAGCTGATGCAACTTGACACAACATTTCCGGTCAGCTACATACGTTATCTTTCGGACAGAATTCTTTTTCTCAACAAGCGTATTGTCAATTTCACCGGAGGTTCGGCTGAGAGCCGGCTTGCAAATTACCTTTTATCTTGCTTTGCCGATTACAAAACATATGAACTTGACCGTTCGATGAGCCAGCTTGCCGTCTCTCTCGATATCGGAAGGGCGTCGCTTTACAGAGCGTTTGATTCACTTGAAAACGGCGGTGCCGTTGAGCGCAACGGAAAATATGTTCGGCTTGTTGACAAGAATACGCTCAAAAAATTTATTCAGTAAACAATTGCATTACGCAATATTATAAAGAAAGGTGTGTTTTACTTATGAAAAATGTAAAACGAGTTTTTGCTCTTTTGCTTGCCGCTTCAATGATCTTTGCTTTTGCAGCCTGCACGGGAACAAAAAACGAAAACGAATCAACAACCAATTCACCGGTCTCAAATGAGTCAACGACCGAGTATACCGGCGAAAAAATTAAAGTTGCGTCGCTTAAGGGTCCGACCGGAATGGGTATGATTGAACTTATGGATAATTCCAGATACGAAGTTAATGCCGTTTCGGATCCGACGCAAATTGTCGGAATGATTTCAACTGGCGAAGTAGATATTGCCGCTTGTCCGCTCAGTCTTGCCGCAAATCTTTATAAAAAGACCAACGGCGGCGTAAAAATGATCGGAATCAATACTCTCGGAGTTCTTTATGTTGTGACAAACGGCGAAGAAATTTCTTCGCTTTCCGACCTTAAAGGAAAAACCGTTTATGCAACCGGTCAAAGTTCAACTCCGGAGTATATTCTCAACTATATTCTCAAAGCAAACTCGCTTGAAAATGATGTGAAAGTCGAATATCTTTCCGAACACAGCGAGCTTGCCGCAAAAGTTATTTCGGGCGATGCAAAAATTGCCGTTCTTCCGGAACCGTTTGTTTCGGTTTCAACTTCAAAGAACGCAAATGTTAAGAGTGTAATCAGCCTTACCGATGAGTGGAAGAAAGCAAGTCCGGATACCGAACTTGCGATGGGATGCGTAATTGCAAGAAAAGACTTCATTGAAAAGAATCCCGACGCTGTTAAGCAGTTCATTTCAGACAACAAGCAAAGCGTTGAAGATGTTAACCTTGACCCGTCATCAATGAGCGGAAAAATTGCCGATAAAGGTATTATAGATTCGGCTGTTTTTTCGGTTGACAGCAATCTCTCCGAAAAAAAGGCTGCTGCCGCAAAAACAGAAAAGGCACAGGAAGTGATTTCACGTTGCAATATCGTTTTCATTGACGGAAGCGAAATGCAGAAAATTGCCGATGCGAACTTCAGTGTTTATTTTGAAGCTGATCCGACTTCAATTGGCGGTGCAATGCCTTCTGCTGATCTTTACTATGCCGGATAAAAAGTTCAAAAAAACTTTGATAACTCTTGCCGTACTCCTGTTTTGGATAGGGGTATGGCAAGTTGCGTTTATGTTGATTGACAAAGAAATTCTTATTGTTTCTCCGGCAACTGTTCTGAGAAGACTTTTTGAACTTTTGAAAACGTCCGAGTTCTGGAAAAGTATAGGCTGCACATTTTTAAGAATAAGTTTCGGATATTTTCTCGGTGTTTTTTGCGGAACGGCTCTTGCGGTTTTGACTACGTCCGTTTCATTTTTCAAAACACTTTTTTACCCGATAATCAACCTTGTTAAAGCAACTCCGGTTGTTTCGTTTATCATGCTTGCACTTGTTTGGATTAAGAAAAACGGTGTTCCTGTTTTCATAACTTTTTTGATTGTTCTTCCGATAATTTGGGCCAATGTAAGCGAAGGATTGAACAACACCGACAAATCCATGCTCGAAATGGCAAAGGTTTTCAAATTCGGAAAGCTCAAAACCGTTCGAGCCGTATATGTTCATTCTGTTTTGCCGTATTTTGCTGCCGGATGTACAACAGCCCTTGGTCTTGCATGGAAAGCAGGCGTTGCAGCTGAAGTCATTTCGCTGCCTCAAAGTTCGGTCGGATATCATCTTTACCGTTCAAAAATCACAATTGAAACAGCCGATCTCTTTGCGTGGACACTTGTTGTTATTCTTCTTAGCGTATGCATCGAAAAAGTGATTATGAAACTGCTGAAAAAAATCAGAGGAGGAAAAAAGAATGTTGAAAATTGAAAATCTTTCTTTTTCCTATAATGATGAGCAGATTATCAAAAATTTTTCGGCAATTTTCAAAAAAGGTGAACGTGTTTGTGTCAAAGGTGAGTCCGGAAAAGGAAAAACGACTCTTTTACGTCTGATTTGCGGACTTGAAAAACCTTGCGGCGGAACTGTTGTGTTCACGAAAAATGAAAACATCGGGGCCGTTTTTCAATCTGATGTTCTTCTTCCTTGGTACACCGCTTTTGAAAACGTAAAACTTGTTTCCGATGAAAGAAGGGCTGTTGAATGGCTGACGGTTTTTGAGCTTGAAAACAGCTTTGAAAAGTATCCGTCAGAGCTTTCCGGCGGAATGTGCCGCCGAGTTGCAATCGCAAGAGCTGTTGCTTTTGAACCCGATATTTTGGTTCTTGACGAAGCTTTTAAAGGTCTTGATAAAGTCCTGAAAGAAAAGGTGATGAATATAATTTCCGAAAAATTTTCAGAAAAAATATGCATTTTTACAAGTCATGATGAAAATGAAATCAGCGAATTTTCAACGCGCGTCATAGAATTATGAGATTAAAGCCGTCCGAAGATTGTTCCTGCGGACGGTTCTGTTTTATTTGAGTTTTGCTCCTTTATAAAAATGCATAAGAATTTCTTCGTAACTTGAACCCTGTCTTGCCATATAATCTGCCGAATATTGGCTCATTCCGACAAGATTTCCGCATCCTTTAACGCTGAATTTAAATCCGTCTTTCGTTTTTTCAACCGTAAAAGCCGGGCTCTTGAGAGAGAACGCTTTGCACAAATCGTTTCCGCTGAATTCTTTTGAACCGATTACTATTGAAATTACTGTTCCGGCCTTTGTTGTTTTTATTTTTCCGAGCCATTCGGAACTGTTTTTTGAAAGTTTTATTTCACCGAGCTTTTTTAAATGCTCTTTGAACTCTTCATCGGAGAAGTCGGCTGCGGAATCTATATCCGGAGACAGCAGATCTCCGTTTGCAACAACGCTTTGAAGATACGGTATTTCGTTTCCGTATACATTCTTTGAGCTTTCGGTTCTTCCGGTTGAAATTGCATGAAAGCAGGCAAAGATCGGTTTACCGTTGTACTCAAGGTATTTACCGTTTACGGCATTTACGCAATCGGTGATTTTTTTGAGGTATTCATCATATCTTTTTCCCCACTTTTTTTGAAGCTCATTTTTTTCGAGATACGCCGGGTGTATATTCGAATCATCCGAAATATCTGTCTCGTAAGTTTCTTTACCATCGGCTTTTGTCTTTTGTCTGAGAGCGTTTGTATAGCAAACAACAGCTTGGGCTTTTATGGCTTCCGCTTCGTATTCCGGCGGAATTTTCGCGGCAACCGTGCCGATAATATATTCGGTCATGTCATTTTGGGCAATTTTATCTGTTTCGGTTTTTAAAACGTTAAGCGTTTCTTCTTCGGTACTCCCGGAATTTCTCTCGGTAATAACTGATTCTTTTTCGGCTTTTGATTCGTTTTTTTTCGGTGATAAAACCGCAAAAGGGGAGAGTGCGGCGCAAAAAGTCAAAAAAATTGTGAGAATTACATACAGCTTCATTCTTTTGCCTCGCTTTTTTTAAGGTACATTTATCTTGACTTTATTATTTGTATGTTATAAAATAAAGAGTAATTACATCGTTGTGATGAAACGCCGCAAAGTTTTAAGTTTGTATTTTTATATTTCTACAGTTTGAGAGGCTGTTTGTTATAACGAAAAAGTTTTATTCAGGGGGTACGAAATGCACGAAAAAATTAATCCGATCTCACCTGAGGTCCTTGAAAAAATTTGTGAAAAAATTGAAAGAAAGAGCCACATAAACCCCGATGATTTTTGGAAATACGGTGTAAAAAGAGGACTCAGAAATCATGACGGAACCGGAGTAATGGCCGGACTCACAAAAATTTGTTGTGTTGAAGGATATTATATTGACGACGGTGAACGTGTTCCGAAAAAAGGCGTTCTTAAATACAGAGGCGTAAACATTAACAATATCGTTGAAGCATGCGAAAAAGAAAATCGTTTCGGCTTTGAGGAGGTTGCTTATCTTCTTCTTTTCGGTTCGCTCCCGACAAGGGAACAGCTTGCCTTTTTCAAAAATGCGATCGGTGTTTGCCGGGAACTCCCGGAAACATTCATTGAAGACGTTATGATGAAAAACGCTTCAAGTGATGTTATGAACAATCTTGCAAGATGCATTCTCGTTCTTTACTCATTTGACGAAAATCCGGAAGACCGTTCTCCGGAAAACGTCCTTCGTCAGAGCGTTCAAATTATTGCCCAGCTTCCGATTTTGGTCTGCTACGCTTATCAGGTTAAGAGACTCAAATTTTACGGAAAAAGCCTTTATTTCCATCCGGAAAAGCAGAGCCTTTCAACCGCCGAAACAATTCTCCGTTCAATCCGTTCCGACAGAAAATATACCGATGAAGAAGCAAAGCTTCTTGACATTTGTCTCATGCTCCACGCAGAACACGGAGGAGGAAACAACTCAACTTTCACCTGTCGTGTTCTTTCCTCAGCCGGAACCGATTCTTATGCGGCGTATTCTGCGGCAATAGGTTCACTCAAAGGCGTTCGTCACGGCGGTGCGAATCTCAAGGTCTGCAAGATGATTGCCGATATCGAACAGAACGTTGCGGATATTACCGATGAAAACCAAGTCAAAGAATACCTTAAAAAAATAATTAAGAAAGAAGCGGGCGACGGTTCGGGTCTTATTTACGGAATGGGTCATGCAGTTTATACAATTTCAGATCCGCGAGCCGTTATCCTCAAACGCAAGGCAAAAGAGTTTTCAAAAGGAACCGAGTATGAAAAGGAATTCAATCTCATTGAAATGATTGAAAAATTCACCCCGGAGCTTTTCAGAAAAATCAAAGGCATTAACAAACCGCTTTGTGCCAATGTTGACCTTTATTCCGGTCTTGTGTATAAGATTCTCGGAATACCCGAAGATATCTTTACACCGCTTTTCGCAGCCGCAAGAATTGTCGGATGGTCGGCTCACAGAATGGAAGAAATTATGACCGGTAACAGAATTATCCGTCCGGCGTATAAGAGCGTTGCGATTCCCAAAAAGTACATACCCATTGATGAAAGAGTCGAAAATTATAACGCTTCAACCGCATATATTCCAACCGAAGAAAGAATTATTATTCAAGGGGAAGATGGTTCCAATGAAAATTAAAGAGAGCTCTTCAAAAATCAGATATCCGTTGCTGTTGACCGTTTTTGCGGTTTGCGGAGCATTGCTTACGATACTCAGAGTTTTTCAGGTTAAAACTTCAATCGACGCTTCAACCGGTTTTTATACCAAAACCGGATTTCCTGTTATTTTGTTTTACGTTTTGCTTGTAGGTTCCTGTCTTTTTTTCGCTGTTTCTTCGTTTATATCAAGCGACAGCAAAAGTGTTTCACTTTCGTCAACGAAAAGCAAATCACTTTTTGCGGTTACACTTGTTTTCTCGTTTATAATGTTTTTTGACGGCGTAATGAGTTTTATCAAAAGCGTTTTTGATGCGGGAAATACCGAAGTTCAGGTTTCGGTATTCAAAAGTCTGATGATTTCCGGTGCGATTCCGCTTTTTCTTCAAAGTATTTTTGCCATCCTTTCCGGAATTTTTCTTATCGAACTTTCATTCTCGTTCAAAAACGGAAACGGTTCGGTCGGAAAACACAGAATTCTTGCACTTATGCCGGTCGGCTGGGTTTCTTGCAGACTTCTTCATCTTTTTGTGAGAAAAATCAGCTTTACTCGTGTTTCGGATTTGTTCCTTGAGCTTTCAATGTGCGCGTTTATGGTCTTGTTTTTTATGGCATTCGCTCAAGTTTATAGCGGAGTTTACTCAACCGATTCAAGGTGGCGCATCATCGGATTCGGCCTTCCGGCGGCAATGATTTCTTTCATTGTCAGCCTTCCGAGACTTTTTTTCACAATCGTTGACAAAAGTTCTTATATCAATGAAAACCATCCGTTTAACGTTGCCGACCTTGTTTTCGGAATATTTGTTGCCGTACTTGCGCTTCGGCTGATTAAGAAGGAAAACCCGACCGAAGAAAAGGAGACTGACGTTGTTTCTTGATAATGTTAAACAAGCGGCGACACAGGTTTCGATTCTTTATATTATGATTGCCGTCGGGTTTATCTGCGATAAAGCAAAACTTTTTACGGAAAAAACCGCACATGCACTCGTTAATTTTCTTCTTTATCTTGTTGTTCCGTGTATGCTGATTCGCTCATTCACAAACATTGAATTGACAAAACACAATCTCATGATGTTTTTGATTTCAATGGTCCTTGCTTTTGTAACTCACTTTATTTCGATTGCATTGAACATTCCGTTTTTCAGAAAGAAAAACGATGAAAATCCTGTTTTCAAATATGCGGCGATTTACGGAAACGTCGGTTTTATGGCGCTTCCGCTTGCTTCGGAAATACTCGGTGACGAAGGAGTTTTCTATTGCGCGAACGGAGTTATCGCCTTCAATATCATAACTTTTATTCACGGAGCCAAGCTTATGAGCCGTGAAAAAATTAAGCTCAATTTTAAAAGCTTAATTTTGAATCCGGGAATAATTTCGGTCTTGATCGGACTTCCGCTTTTTCTCTTGCGGGTAAAGCTTCCCGTTCTTGTTTCTCAGCCGCTTTCTTATCTTGCCGAACTCAACACTCCTCTTGCCATGCTGATTTTCGGAACGTATCTTGCAAACACGGATCTTAAAACGATGTTCACAGATAAGCGGATTTATCTCACGGCCCTCATCAAACTTCTTGTCATGCCGCTTTTGTGCATCGGAATTTATCGGCTCTGCGGAATTACGGGAACGCTGCTTGTTGCGTGTGCGATTACCGCTTGTGTTCCTTCGGCGAACAATACGTTCATGTTCGCTTCAAAATTCGAGCGGGACGCCGGTCTTGCTTCAAAAACAGTTGCCCTTGTCAGCTTGTTTTCGATAATCACGATGCCTATTGTTATTGCAATTGCACAATCAATTTAAGGAGGTATCCCAATGGATGCGCAAACCGTTATGGTAAAATTTGCCGGAATTGCAAAAGAGTTTTCGGTTTCAAACACTCTGAATCTCGGTTTCACAACCGTGCGTTGGTACGGAGTGATAATTGCATTCGGCTTTCTTCTTGCCGTTCTTTTCGGCGGGAGAATCGCATATAAATGGAAAATTAACCTTGACAAAATGATCGATGTTCTTCTTTACGGAACAATCGGCGGAATTCTCGGGGCAAGACTTTATTATGTTGCTTTCAAATGGGATTACTACAGCCAAAACCTTTCGGAAATTTTTAAGATCTGGCACGGCGGTCTTGCAATTTACGGCGGAATAATTGGCGGTCTTCTCGCCGCATTCATTGTATGTAAGGTTGAAAAACTCAATTTTTATAACCTTCTTGACATGGCTTCAATGAGCCTTCTTATCGGTCAGGGAATCGGACGTTGGGGAAATTATGCAAACCAAGAGGCATTCGGTTCAATAACAAATGCAAACTGGGGTATGATGAGCGATACGGTTGCAAAGTATATTTCAGACAATGCGTCTTATTTCGGACTTGAAAACGTTGACAATATTCCTCAGTATATTTCGGAGAACAACCTTTATGTTCACCCGACGTTTTTTTATGAATCCGTTTGGTGTCTGCTCGGTTTCGGCGTTTTGTATTTAGTAATGCGCAAACGCAGAAAATTCAGCGGTCAGCTTTTCCTTTGTTACGGTGTTTGGTACGGATTTGAAAGAATGGTTGTTGAAGGACTGCGTTCCGACAGCCTTTATATCGCGAATACGAATATCAGAGTTTCTCAGGTGCTTTCGGCTGTTTTAATGTTTGCATCTCTTTTAACATTGATTTTGCTTTACATCAAATTTTCAAAACATCCGAAGCCGATTGAAGGAATTGACTTCTTCTCGCCGAAGAGTGAAAAAGAACTTGAAGCCGAAAGAATTAAAAAAGAAAAGAAAGAACTCAGAAAAAAAGCAAAAAATGTTGTTATTCGTGACGGAAAAATTGTTGCAAAGTCCGATGAAACAATTGAAAAAAGTAATTCCGGTTCTGCCGAAGAAAACACGCAGACCGAAAACACCGAGGAGGAAAACCAATGACGTTAATTGACGGAAAACTTGTTTCAAAAAAGATTTGTGACGGAGTTTCGACCGAAGTCGCAGAACTCAACAAAAAAGGCATTGAGGCTTGCCTTGCGGTTATAATCGTAGGCGACGACCCGGCTTCAAGGGTATATGTCAACAACAAAAAGAAAAAATGTGCCGCTGTCGGAATCAAATCTCTCGAATTTGCGCTCCCGGCCGAAACAACTCAAGAGGAACTTCTTTCTCTTATTGAAAAGCTTAATGCAGACAAAGCCGTAAACGGTATTCTGTGCCAACTTCCGGTACCTAAACATATTGATGAAAAAGCGGTCATTGAGGCCATTGATCCTAACAAAGACGTTGATTGCTTCAGCGACATTAACGTCGGAAAACTTTGGACCGGTGAAGCGGTCTTTATGCCGTGTACACCCGCCGGAGTTATGGAAATGCTCAAAGAGTACGGTATCGACCCGACTTCAAAGAATTGTGTAATCGTAGGAAGAAGCAATATCGTCGGAAAACCTCTTGCCGCACTTATGCTTAAGGCTAATGCGACCGTTACTGTTTGCCATTCAAAGACCGAAAATCTTTCAGAAGTTTGCAAAAATGCCGATATTCTCGTTGCGGCAATCGGAAAACCGGAATTTATAAAAGAGAGTATGGTCAAAGATGGCGCAGTGGTTATTGACGTCGGAATCAACAGAAAAGAAGACGGAAAACTTTGCGGCGACGTTGATTTTGAGGCCGTCAGCAAAAAAGCTTCTTTCATTACACCGGTTCCCGGCGGTTGCGGTCCGATGACAATTGCAATGCTTATGAAAAACACAGTTAAAGCCTGTGAAATTCAAAACAAAGGAGTTTGATTTTTTATGAAGAAAAAACTTTATACAAGTCCCGACAAGAAGATTTGCGGTGTCTGCGCAGGTATTGCGGATTATTTCAATGTTGACCCGACGCTTGTCAGAGCGATTTTTGCTTCAGTCGCATGCTTTACGGCAATCATTCCGGCATTCATCGTTTATTTCATTGTTGCGTTGGTAATGCCGAAACCGCCCGAAAATTATTATCAGCTTTACAACAACACATCGAAAAGAATTACAAAGAGTGCCGATAAAAAAATCTTCGGTGTCTGCGGCGGAATCGCAGAGTACTTTGGAATTGATTCCACCGTTGTAAGACTTATTTTTGCTCTCGTTTTTCTTCTTTTCGGTTACGGTCTTGCTGTTTACATCGCATGTGCGATTATTTTCCCAAAAAGTCCGATTGAAGACGGTCAGTATTATGACGCTCAGCAGTTCGGTCAGGATCCCAACGCTCAGTATTATCAGCAGAACGGAAACTTCAATCAGCAAAATTACAATCAGCCTAATGATTCTTACGATTCAAACAACAACGGATGATTTATTTTTCCGACATTTCGGATTTTGAAAGCCCTTTCTTTGAAGATGCGATTGAATTTCTTCCAACAATTAAGAAAACCGAAATAAAAAAAATCAGTCATGAGCATTCAAAAAAGGAATCCGTTCTTGCCTGGACACTTCTCAAATTTGCTCTTTCCGATTATGGTTCTGAAATTTTTGAAAAAATGTGTTTCACCGAAAAGGGGAAACCGTACTTTTCCGGCGGAAAACCGCACTTCAATTTGAGCCACAGCGGAAATAAGGTTTGCGTTGCGATTTCTGATTCATACGAAATCGGAGTTGATATTCAAAAAGAAAGCAATTTTTCACCGAATATGATTAAACGTGTCTTTTCAGACGATGAGCGAAAGTCGGTTGGTTTTTTCGGCGAGCATAATCGATTTTTCACGAAACTTTGGGCTGTTAAGGAAAGCTTTCTTAAATACACCGGTACCGGTATTTCGGTTGACTTGAAATCAATTGATTTTTCAAAAGAACTCAATCAAAACTTTTTTATCAAAAATAATTTGTATTATTCGACTTTCAAAATTGATGATTACTTCATTTCTGTTTGTACAAAAGAAAGTGGCAGGCAGAACATAAATGCTGTTTCTGCCATTGAACTTATTAACCATGTAAAAAATAACGGCTGCGGCTGTAAAGGAGAGTATTAAAACATGAATTCCCTTAAGTTTATAAAAGGAAAGCTCGGCTATGGTGTCGGCGCCGTCGGTCTTGATCTCAGCTACGGAATGTTTTATTCGTTTCTTGCAAAGTATCTGACCGATGTTCTCGGCATGAAATCAAGCTTCTTGCTCATTCTCACCCCGATTGCCCGAATCTGGGACGGAATCAATGACCCGATGATGGGAACGCTTGTTGATAATACTCACACAAAAATGGGTAAATATCGCCCATGGATTCTCACCGGTGCTTCACTCAACGCAATAGTTCTTATTTTTCTTTTCAGCAATCCGTTCAAGCTCTCGGGAGTCGGACTTTGCGCCTATGTTGCCGTAATGTATGTCCTTTGGGGAATGACAAACACTCTTGCCGACATTCCGTATTGGTCGATGGTTCCGTCATTCACAAGTGACCCGAAAGAACGAAACCTCATTTCAACCGTTGCAAGAGCATTTTCAGGCGTTGGACAAGGTCTTGTCACAATCGGCGCACCGCTTCTTATGACGGCTTTCAGTGCAACGGAAATTCTTGATTCCGAAACCAATCAGTTGGTTAAGGTTCATGACTCAAAGAGTTATTTTGTCAGTGCGATTGTCTGTGCCGTTTGCCTTATTCTTTTTGCTTCGGTTTGCGTCGGAACAACAAAAGAAAGAATTACAACGACTGCCGGAGAAAAGTTTTCGCTCGGCCGTGCCTTTAAAATCGTAAAAAGCAACGATCAACTTCTTGTTTTTATGCTTTTTGCAATGATTTCAAACGCAGGATGGTATCTTACTTCCGGCGTTGCAACCTATTATTTCGATACCGTTGTCGGTGACCCGAACAAGCAGTCGGCTTTCAGCACCGCTTCGGCAGTCGGATCCGTTGTCGGAATGCTTTTGCTTCCGATTCTTACAAAGTATTTTTCAAAGCGTCGTGCTTATCAGATTTCACTCGGAATTTCAACTCTCGGTTATGCGGGAATGGCAGTGTTCTCATTTGCCGGAAATCTTGCCGCAATGAATATCTGTTATATTATCGGTGCTGTCGGAATTTCTTCAATGTTCATCGCTCAGACAATTTTCCTTGCAGATATTGTTGACTACGGCGAAGTTAAAATGGGCTTCAGAGCCGAGTCAATCACTTTCTCGATGAAAGGTTTCCTTCAAAAAATGGCATATACTCTTCAGACAATTATTCTTTTTGCAACACTCGGCCTCACAAAATATGACCAGAACCTTCACATGAATAACTCTGCCGCTGTTAAAAACGGAATTACATTCATGCTTTGCGTAATTCCTCCGATTCTTTTCGTAATTTCACTCATAATTTTCTCAACAAAGTTCAAGCTTCATGGCTCATTCATGGATGAAATCACAAAGACCGTTACCGAAAATCAAAGACAGCGTGAACTCGCCGAGCAGGCAAATTAAATTTTTACAAAAGCAAAAAACGGTGAAACCGAAATTTTCGGCTTCACCGTTTTGTTATGCATATTTTGCTATTAATCTTCGTCAAAAAATCCGAATCCCGCAACATCGGTGACCGGAATTGAGAAGGCAATCGAACCGGCTTTGGTTGCCGGACCTGCCGACTGAAGTATTGATTTCATAATTTCCGCTTTCTGTTCGGCAGTTGAAACAATCAAAATAATTTCTTTTTCGCTGGCAATTGAAACATTGTAAAACTTTGCAGTTTCGTTATCTTGTGTTCCTTTTCCGTGAATGACAGTTCCGCCGCGCGCACCGGCTGCCCTTGCGGCATTCATAACAGTATCCGTGCTTCCCTCGTTGGCAATAACTGTTATCAGTTCATATGAAGGGTTAATTTTCGGAATGTACTTTCCGAATGATTCGTTTCCGTTGAGATAGTTCAATGTTTTTCCTCCTCCGACGCTTTTTATGGGTACGGAAATTACTATTCCGTGACCCGGAACGCCGATGTGAATTTTTCTCTTTAAATTTTTAATAAGAGTTTCGGTTTTTTCATCGTTTGCAACGGTGAAAACAACACTTCGCTCCGTGCTTTCAATTCCCAAAAGGTCAAGCATACTTTGAATTGCCGTTCCTTTTGCATGAGCCGCAACCGTTAGCGTAAGAGAAAGCTCGTTGCAAAGTTCGGCAATTTTCTTTGTTGAATCCGGACTTATTATTGAGATAATATAATTCACTTTGCATCGTCCTCCCAAAGCTCAATGATATCGTAATCTCCATATTCATCAACTTTGTTTTCTTCGACTTTAATACGCTTTGAATAAACAAGGCCGATAAACTGAATCGTTATCAACGGCATCATTGCAACAATTGCAACAATACCAAACGCATCGCTCAAAACATTTCCTCCGTTAGCCGTGCATGCGCCGATCATAAATTGAAGCATAAAGGTTGCCGTCATCGGTCCCGAAGCAACACCGCCGGAGTCAAAAGCGATTGCCGTATATATATCCGGAACAAAAAAGGAAAGAATGAGCGCGAGAGCATATCCCGGAACGATGAACCAAAGAACGGAAAGGCCCGTTGAAATTCTGAGCATTGAAATTCCCATTGCGACCGCAACCGCAATCGAAAGACTGATTTTGATTGTTTTTCCCGGAATTGCACCGGCGCTGACTTCTTCAATTTGGCTTTGAAGGACACCGACCGCCGGTTCGGCCGAAATAAGGAACCAGCCGAGAACAGCAGAAAGAATTATCAAAAACAGCGGCGAAAACTTTCCGAACAACTCCGAACCGAGCTGAAATCCGAGAGGGGAGAATCCGATATTCACACCCGTCAGGAACAAAACCAGACCGACATATGTATAAACAATTCCGATTATTATTTTAAGAAGATTACGTTTTGAAATTTTGAGCGAAATCAATTGAAAAGCAAAGAATATCACAACAATCGGAACAAGCGCAACGGCTGTTTCTTTCATATATGAAGGAATTTCCCGCAAAAACGCTTTTCCGATTTCAGCCGTATTTTCATAATTAAGAATCTCGGTAACTTCGGAGTTTCCGCTTGACGGATAGAAAAAACCGAGAATCAGAACGGAAAGAATCGGTCCGATTGAGCAAAGAGCAACAAGACCGAAGCTGTCTGCTTCTGCATTTTTGTCGCTTCGGATTTTTGAAACACCGAGTCCCATTGCAAGAATGAACGGAACGGTCATCGGACCGGTAGTTACACCTCCGGAATCAAAAGCGATTGAAAGAAATTCTTTATCCGAAAAGGCAGCCATAATAAAAACGATTGTGTAACAAATTAAAAGCAGTTTTTTCAGACTTGTCCCTGTAATTATTCTGAACATACAAACTGACATAAAAAGTCCGACTCCGGCTCCGACTGTAACAAGAAGAACAACATTGTTTATATGCGGAACCGTATCGGCAAGGACTTGAAGATCCGGTTCGGAAATTGTAATTGCAAAGCCGAGAAAAAAGCTGATGAGCAAAATCAAGGGCATTTTTTTTGTTTTTGTGAGTGCTGTTCCGATTTTGCTTCCGATCGGTGTCATTGAAGTTTCGGCTCCGAGTGAAAAAAGTCCCATTCCGGCAATCAGCATGAGAGCACCTAAAAGAAAGCATAAAAGCAAATCGGGCTTAATCGGAGAAACGGTTAAGCACAATGCAAGAACAATTGCTACGATCGGAAAAACAGAAAGAGCGGCTTCCTTGATTTTTTCCGGAATTACTGTACGGAATTTTTCAAAGCGGTAAGAATCACTTATATTAATCACCTCAAATTTTTAATATGATTATCACTCTTCGGCAATGCAAGTCCGGTAATTGATGTTTTAATTATAACATAAAACATCAATCTCTGCAATCATAATTGTCGCACAGTAAAAATATAATAAAAAACATCCGACAGTCTTAAAAAACTGCCGGACATTCTATTGAATCAGTGTTTTGAAAGGAAGCGGAAGAGTTTGTTTAAAAGAGTAACAATCCATCTAAGGGCACGCTCAAGGAATTCTTTGACTTCTTCATACCAAACATTGACCTCGGGTGAATCAATGTCATCATGGTTTTCCGCTTCTGTAATGAGAAAGAAATTATCGATACTCTTATCCGAAATTCCGTTCAAAAGTTCGTTGAATGTTATGGCGTCAATACCGTCAATTGACGGATAGATTTCACCGTTAATCAGCTTGTTTTCCTCAACAGGCTGAAGGATAAAGTTTTCATCGAAATAGTATAATTGTATGTCTTCAAAAACAAGATTTGAAAAACGTACCTTTTCAATGTTATTATATTTTAAAGAAAGTGCAGAAAGTGTATCGAAAAATTCATACGTTCCGAAGCTGACATTCCCGGAAAATGAAAGAATGCCGTTTTCAAACGTGTACGGAACAACATTAAGCGAACCCGACGAATCGGCAAAATTGTTTTCCGCCGAAGAATCTTCAAAAATATTGACCGTTTCCGCACAAAGATTGAATGATGTTTCGGTAAGCCCGCTGTCTGAAAGGAAAATTACGTTTTTAAGTTTCGGACAATTTATAAAAGCGTTGCTTTCGATTTGAACCTTCGGTGTTTTGACAATTACAGCTGAAAGGTTTGAAAAATCTTTGAAAGCGTATGAACCGACCGAACTTATCTCACCGTCGATAACCAGAGTATAAACATCGTCTTTATTCTGATGAAGATAGCTCCAACCGTTTTCTGAAAGAGCCGGTATTGAATTTGGACCGGAAACTGAAAGAACACCGTCGTTATTATCAAAAGCAAGGTTTTCATATCCGTCGGCACTTACACCGTAATGAATTGTTGCCGTGTCAAGAATAACCGGCCGGTCTCCGTGGTAAGGTTTCATGTCAATTTCAATTTTCGCCCAGTCTTCCTCACTTCCGGCATAGCAGATATCTGTGAGATTTTTGCAGTTTCCGAATGCACCGGAATCAATTCTTGTAACCGATTTTGGAATATAAACAAATTTTAACGCCGTATCATTCTCAAACGCATATGTTTTTAGTGTAGTTACACCATCGGGAATGATAACTTTTTCAAGTGCATAGCATTCGGTGAGAGCGCTGTTAACTATTTCCTTAATCTGAGGAGGAAGAACAATTTCTTTCAGTTTGGAACAGGCAGCAAATGCCATCTGATCGATATGAGTGACAGTGTCAGGAATTATAATATCCTCAATTTTTGCATACAGAAAAGATTCAAAGCCTATAATTTCAAGTCCATCCGGAAGGGTAATGTGTTTGAGTTTTGAGTTAGCCAATGCTGCCTCCTCAATTTCAACCACCGTATTCGGAACAATGTATTCCTCGGATTCAAAACGGCAGGGAACTCTGACAAGAACCGTTTTATCCTTATTAAAAAGAACACCCAATTCATCGTTTGAATAATTTTCATTTTCCTCATCAACGAAGAATCGCCCGGCAGTATCCGAATAGAAAGTAAAATAGTAAATTGACTTAACGGTTTTCGGAATGTAAACATCTACTGTCTTGGTGGTTGACAAAATATATGAATCAAGATTGGTAACCGTATAGCCGCCGAGCGTTTCCGGAATATGGATTTCCGTCAGGTCGCTTGTTTCGATGTTGGTGATTGTTGCCGTGTTGCTGTCGGTAACGGTGTAAGTAAAGATGCCCTCGGTCAACTCATCTGCGGCATACGCAGTGAAAAACACGGAGCAAACCGCTATGAGACAAATAACCGTAAAAAATTTCAATCCGTTTTTAATTTCAGTCATTTTTGTTTCTCTCCTTGATTTTATTTGCGAATATAATTATAATATTATTCGGATAAAAATTCAAGCAAAATATATACAATTTGCAACAATATTCGCCGTTAATTCCTTTTTATATACCGTTAATTCCTTTTATGTTGAAAAATAAGATTAAAACTGATAATCTTTATTAAGACATTATACCGATTTTAATTGGAAGGGAGAAGAAAAATGAACGGAATTCAAGGAGGAAAACTTTCACCAAGCGAGATTTAAGAGAATTTTTAGACAACAAGGAAAACATTTTCTGTGTTTTTTCGCGTCGTTTCTGAAAGTATTCCGCATGGTAGGAACAATTTTTTGATGATATTTTTTAGCAGATAATAATTAAACGGCTGCATGTGCTATAACTGCAATCCTTTCAGGTCTGCCGCGGTTTGTTTCTGCGGCTCGGATCGGAATTCTTTTAATCGTTTAGAAAATTATTCGTTTCAGAGGCGATAACAAGATGTCGCCTCTGATTCTCGGTTTATTTTATCGTTATATTATTTTATGAGGTGTGAAAATTTAAGGTATGAAAATTGCTGTTTGTGAGGATGAGAAAAAAATTTCGGAAATTTTGTCGGATTATATTGACAAATACATGAAAACGACGGATACTGATTATTGTATTGATATCTATTCGTCGGCCGAGGATTACAAAAAATCGTGTATAACATATGATTTGCTTTTTCTTGATTATGAACTTCCGGATATGAACGGAATGGAACTTGCAAGAGAGCTTCGTCGGAATAATCTTGAAACCGGAATAATTTTTGTTTCGGCATATGATACATATGTTTTTGAAAGTTTTGAAGTCAACACCTTCCGTTATATTTTGAAACCGATTCAGGAAAGCGCAATCGTTAAGGCTTTGAAAAGTTTCATGGCGTTGACTCAAAAAGAGCGATATATTGAAGTCCCGACGGCAAGAAAGGATAACATCGTCAGTTTGGGCGATATCGTGTATATCGAATCGGACGGAAAATATTCAATAGTACGCATGATTAATAATTGCTTTTATAAATCAACAAAATCGATTTCAACCTATGAAGAGGAAATTAACGAATATGCCAATTCGTTTTTTCGTACTCACAGAAGGTTTATTGTCAATCTTGAGTATATCGGTAAAGTCAACGGAACGCTGATTGTTTTTAGAAACGGAGAAAACGCCGAAATAAGTCGCCGCAACGTTGCCGGATTTAACAAGAGGTATACCGAATATCTGAAAAATTCTGCAAGGTGAAAAAATATGCTTTCGATTATTACCGCAATTTTGTATTTGTTAAAAGATGCCGCGGCAACATTTGCGCTTCTTATAATAATGCGTTTTATATTTTTGAACGAGCTGAACTTCAAAAAACTTAAAGCGGTAATATTTTTTTCTGTTTTGTGTTTCAATGCCTTTTTCGGAACAATTTATCTTCTTCCGATTTCTCTTGATTTCAGAGCGTTGATGGACTTTGTTTCAAATATAACCTACATTTTTATTATTCAAATGTTCACAGACAGCAAAAAGGTCGGCAAAAACATTTGGACGGTGTTCTTTTTTGTTTTTACCGTCGATATGTTTTATTCGTTGATTTCACCGTTTGTCGGCGACGTTCTTTACAGGGAATGTATAATAAATGTTCTTTTATACCTAATTATCGGAGTCTTTATATATTTTGCGGTTAAAAATGTTCAAATAAATTTTTTGCCGGAAGTTTTTGCCGAAATTCCGAAATGGATATATGTCGTAATAATGCTTTTTGATCTCACTTGCTATTATAAAGAATTCGGCGAGTCTTCAAATTGGTATAACGTACTATATCTTGTTTCATCCGTGGCGGTTGTTCTTTGCGCTTTGTACCTTGTTATGAAAATATTTTACATGGCTCATCAACAAAAAGAAATTCTTATTCAGATGTCAATGCAAAAGGATTTCGGCGAAAAGACAATTTTAGGTGATGAAGAATTGCGTCGGTTCAGACATGACTATAAAAACCATATGATTGTTGTCAACGCATACCTTGAACGTGGAAAAATTGATGAGGCTCGGGAATATCTTAACTCATTGAATGACTCAATAAACGGTGTTCTTAATAAGATCAAAACCGGAAATTTTGTTTCCGATGCAATTCTGAACAGCAAAGCCGTAACAGCTGCAAAATTTTCCATTGAATTCTCATTCAACGGAATGATTCCCTCAAAAGGAATTACAGACGAAGATTTGTGTACAATTCTTTCAAATTTGATCGATAATGCAATTGAAGCCTGCGAAAAAATTCCTGACAAGAAGGTAATTGATATTGAATCAGGGATATCTAACGGATTTTTTATTCTCAGCGTTTCAAATCCGACCGGTAATAAGATTAATCCGAAGCTCAAAACAACTAAGAAAGACAAAAAGAACCACGGAATCGGACTTAAAAATGTTGAACGTGCCTTGAAAAAATATAACGGAGTCATGACAGTCGATATCTCGGAAAATACTTTCACCGCTGATATCAGAGCTGAACTTATTAATGAATAAACAATAAAAACAGCGGTATGCTTTGGATAAAATGCATACCGCCGTTTTTTATCACTTTTTGATTATGCGGTCAAGACCCGGAGTGAAGGCATAGAAATTCTTTTCATTGAGTTTATCGGTAACAAGTCGCAAGCCTTCTCCGAATCGCTGATAGTGAACAATTTCCCTTGCACGAAGGAATTTGATTACATCGCAAACGTCCGGATCATCAACAAGGCGAAGAATATTATCATATGTCGTTCTTGCTTTTTGTTCAGCAGCCATGTTTTCATGAAGATCCGTGATAACGTCACCGGTTGACTGGATGTATGCTGCCGTGAACGGTGCTCCGTTTGCGTTTGCGGGATATACTGCGGTCGTGTGATTGACGAAATATGCATCAAAACCGTTACGCTTGATTTCTTCCGCCGAAAGGTTTCTCGTCAATTGATAAACAAG
This sequence comes from uncultured Eubacteriales bacterium, assembly GCA_934561055.1. Lineage (GTDB taxonomy): Bacteria > Bacillota > Clostridia > Oscillospirales > Acutalibacteraceae > UBA6857. The sequence continues at coordinate 253,183 of CAKTFN010000001.1, read as the reverse complement.
CGCTCCGACCATTTCGAGGTGTCCGAGCTCTTCTGTACCGATGTCGGTAAGAAGTCCTTTAAGCTCGGCATAAGGCATAGTGAATCTTTGACTTAAATATCTGAGAGATGCTCCGAGTTCGCCGTCAGGGCCTGCTTATTGATTTTAGATATAATTTATACGTAAAAAAAAATCTTAAATTCGTTTTGGAGCTTACAAAATTCAATATGATGAATTATTGTTCTTAGAGCGTTGTTTTTTATATCAATATTTGCATTATCATCATTAACAATCGAGAGAACCGAAGCAACCTTCTTTCCAAAGTCTGATTTGCAGAATTTGAGATTAACTTCCTTTTTTGCTTTTTTGAGTTCCGCTTCAAGTTCGGAGATATTTTCCGAAAGCGCTTTTTTACGTTCACGAAATTCTTCAATGCTGTCAACCCCGGCTTCATATGCTTCACGAGTCTTTAAAAGTTTTGCTTTTTCCGTTTCAACCGCACGTTTCAATATTTCGATTTTTTCCTTTTCCCGCTTATTGCTGTTGATTGCCGAAATTACGTTGAAATTCAGTGTTTTAACAGCATCTTCCAAACCGCTGAGAATTGCACGGTTAGCGTTAGGAATCGTTAAATAATGTGAACTTTGGCAAACTCCGCGGTTGTAGGAATGGCATTGAAGCGATTGAAGCTTTGAACTGCACCGAACGAGCGTTGAACCGCAGGCATCACACGTTATTAAACCTTTGAAAAGCCAGTCTTTCGGAGTTTCGGTGCGTTGGTATTTTTGAAAACGCTGCCTTGTTTCTTTAATCTTGTTTTGCACTCTTTCAAACTGTTCTTCTGAAATAATCGGTTCGTGTGTACCCTTGGCAACAATAACGTCTGTCATGTCAATTTTGCTCTTTCGACAATAATTTGCATGACCGGCAGAACACCAACGGGTATAGCCGCAGTAAATCGGGTTTTCAAGTATGTAGCTGACAAAACGGTGATCGGGAATTGAACCCCGATTTGTTTTTACTCCGCCGTCACCGAGAAAACAAGCAATTTTTCTCACTCCGTCACCGTTTTCAAAAGAGTCGTAAATGTACTTGATAATTTCCGCTTGATGTGGAACTGTGACAAGTTGCTTATCAATCATTTGATAGCCAAATGGCGGAGCAGAAAGCGGTTGACCTTTTTCGGCTTTCAGCTTCATTGAACGCTTGACTTCGGTTGAAAGGTTGATTGAATAGTACTCATCCATTGCTTCAAACATACTTTCCAAAATCAACGCAGTTCCTCGGTCTTCACCGAGACTTTCTGAAATTGATATTACATCAATACCGAGTTCATTGCGCAAAAGATTCTTATAAACAATTGCGTCGGTTCTGTTGCGGGCGAATCGGCTGAATTTCCACAACAGGACAACTTCAAACGGTTTCGGTTTAGTCTTTGCCACTCCGATCATGCGGTTAAATTCGGGGCGTTTTTTTGTTGTTCTGCCGGATATGCCTTCATCCTTGAATATATATTCTTCGGGAATTATATAATCGTGATTGTCGGCATATTCTTTCAACGCTTCAAGTTGGGAAGAAGGGGAAAGTTCGGTCTGATCGTCGGTTGACACACGAATGTAACAAGCTGCAATTCTTTTCATTTTTACCACTCTATCTTTGATTTTTAATAATACATATGATAAAATGGCGCAGTAATACCTTGCTTTTGTAGGTTGTTGTTGCATGCCGTTACTTTTCCTCGGCTGTCGGCGCAGTAGGGAATTTTTTTATTTTCTGCTTTTAAGCGTGTCAAGCAACTGTTTAAACAGCGACAGATATTTGTCTTTGATGTTGGGGAAAATATCGCTTGCGGTAAATTCATCGCAGATATGCGGTGTAAGATTTCCCGAATACAAAAGTACGCATTTCAAAGAACTTCACTTCAAGTGTTTCAACGAAATAGTACAACCCACCTTCCACATAAGTATCGGTGAGGTGATTTTATGGGCAGAAAACCTGTGCAATACACCGTTACGAGTTATGTTATGTTTGAAGACGGGCGGACTTTTCCGTTCAATGACCTCAAAGATAATGAAAAAGAAGAAATATTTGAAGTTTGGAAGAAGAGACTGAGTAAATCGGTTTCGGACTACTGCCAAACGCACCCGGGAACTTTTTCAACTCTTCCGGGAAAGAACATCGAAGAGGAAGGATAAGCTAACCTTGCCTTTGCAACTGACTTTAGGAAAAGAATGAAAAGTCACGCAAAAAGGACGAGTGTGTTGTTTTATGTGATTTTTACCGCAAGTGATTTATTTGTCGGTGACGTACCGAAGATAATTTATATTTAATGTTGACAATGTATTGAAAACGGCTTAAAATAAAAAAATAATTACACTTTAAAATACGAACGATCTTGAATAACGAATGTCGAGAGGATGCAGGTTCAAGCCCTGTCGCTGAACCGAAAGTCTTAAAATCGTTCATTCGGTTTTAAGATTTTTCTTTTGTATTTTTACTTTCGGAGGATCTATGGAAAAACACGTCGAAGTTGAACGCAGTATAATTAAAAAGTATCGTAAAGAAATATGGAAACGGTTCATTGCCGGAATTAATGAATATGAAATGATTAAGCCGGGAGACAGAATTGCTGTTTGCATTTCCGGCGGAAAGGACTCGATGCTCCTTGCAAAATGCATTCAGCACCTTCAGAAACACAGCGATTTTCCGTTTGAAGCGAAGTATATGGTTCTCGATCCGGGTTATACTGACGCTAACCGTGAAAAAATTATTGAAAACGCAAAACTTCTTGACATACCGATTGAAATATTTGACGCTAAAATATTCGATTATGTTGTCGATGTCGAAGACTCACCTTGTTATCTTTGTGCAAGAATGAGAAGGGGACATCTTTATAAAAATGCACAAAGCCTCGGTTGCAATAAGATAGCTCTCGGTCATCATTTTGACGACGTTATCGAAACAACTCTCATGAGTATGTTGTATTCGGCGGAAATTAAAACAATGATGCCAAAACTTCACAGTACAAATTTTGAGGGTATGGAGCTTATAAGACCGCTTTACATGGTTCGTGAAAGCGACATTAAAGCGTGGGTGCGTTATAATTCACTTGAATTTTTGCAATGCGCCTGTCGTTTTACCGAAGCGTGCAGCGCAAAAGAGTATGAGCACCTTTCAAAACGCAAGGAAATGAAAGAGTTGATCTCTCAATTCAGAAAGACCAACTCTAATATCGAAATGAATATTTTCAGAAGCGTTCACAATGTCAATCTTGAAACCGTAATCGGCTACCGAAAAGGAGACTTCAAATATAATTTTCTTGACGATTACGATTCTTCGCCGGACATGAACGATTCGAGATAATTGCAAAGATCATCAACTTTTCTTTTTGCAAAGTCAAGAAAGACACGCTTTGAACAGGTGTTTTTTGAAATTGCCCACCAACGTGCAAGGCCGACGATTGCTCCGGAATAATAGTTTGCCATAAGCGGAAGATTATAGCCGAGTTTTTCGCTGAGACTTCCCTTTTCTGAAATTTGTGCAATTATGAATTCGGAAATTGAGTCTAAGAGCGAATTTGTGAAAGACGAGGAATAGTATTCGGAGCTGACACTCGAAACAAAGGCTTTGTTATCCTCAAGAAAGAGAAGAACTTTTGAAATCATTTTCATGCAGTTTTCGTTAATTCCTTGGATTGAAAAAGAATTGTTTGGTTTTTCAAATTCAAGTTCTGAAAGCTTCATTTTGAAACAACAGTTAAGAAAGTCGTGCTTGTCAATAAAGTGTTTGTAAAAGGTCGCTCTGTGAACGTTTGCTTCCGTACAAATTTCAAGAACGGTAAGATCGTCAAAGCTCTTTTTTTCAAGCAGTCTTATCAGCGCTTCGGTCAGCTGGTTGTATGTCCTTTTTACGCGAATATCGGTTCTTTTGTTGCTCGCTGTGGTTCCTGTCATTGTTTTTCACCATCCTCATAAAGGTTAGATTTGATATCGTCTCTTAGTTTCTGAATTTTTTGAAGCTGTTTTCTTATGCTTTTTTCAATTGAAAGATTGTTCTTTAAAAAGCGGTTTGAATATTTTTCTTTCTCTTTTTTGTCGGCTCCGTCTTTTTTTGTGAGGCGAAGCTCAAATTCCTGAATAATATCCTGAAGTTGTTCAAACGCTTCTGTTTTTCCGTCGCTCAGCTTGTCGGTTTTGTTTTCAATCGATTGCTGAAGTGAATTTTTTTTGTCTTCAAACGTTGTTTTGACGTTGCTGAAAACATTTCCGATCGAGTCAAGAATTTTGCTCAACTGAACCTGAAGTTTTCGGATGTCAAGCGCCTTTCTGACGGAATTTGCAACGTCGATGAAAAAGACGACGAAAATTCCGATAAGAATGAACCGGACGGTTTTAACGTCAAAACTCATGATGATTCTGTCAATTGACGGATGAATGATTTTTACAAACGAAACAGCAACAATGCCCCAATAAAGGGTATGCTTAAGGCAGATTCGTCCCTTGATATTCATGAACTCATAAGTGTAGTCCCACCATCTTGCGTGGAAAAGAACTTCCATCAAAACGCTTGTGACGTATTCGACAATATCACAAAGGAGCATTCCAAGCAGAAAAACAACAAGAAGATTGTCCTTAAAAGGGTTATAAAGAAAAATCGTCATAACGAGAGCGCCTGTTCCGTAAATCGGACACATAGGTCCCGTTAAAAATCCGCTGTTAATTATTCGTTTTTCACCGATTGAACGGTATAAACTTTCAACAAACCATCCTGCGGCACTGTAAAAAAAGAACAGCAGAATATAAAGAGGTATTTTATTCATGACAAATCCTTTCAATGTCGCTTAAGAAGCGTTTTTTGTATTTTTTGTTCAGCGAGTACATGAGTTCGCGGGTTGCGCAATATTTATCCGCAAAGCTCACGATGAATTCCTCTCTGTGTTTTGGGGGAACAATCGTCAAAGGCCACATATGCCTTCTGACGCAGTTGAGAGTGATTGAATCGGAATCCGGCGCAAGTTCCTTCGCATTGAGATAAGCGTAGAACGGATGTTTGTATCCGTGAAGCTTATGCCATTTTCCCGTTTCACCGTCACGCCAATCATAGTAGAACAGGTCGTGCATTGTTGCGCCTCTTGTTGCCGAAACATAGTTGAGACCGAAATGCTTGCAGATTTTATATGTAAGAAACGCAACTCCGGTTATATGTTGAAGGCGGTTAATGTCAAGGTGCTGCTCATATTTTTCAAGCGACTGAACTTCATCGGAAAAATATATATCACCGACTACATCAAAAAAGCCGTCGCTGTTTTCTTTTGTGAGTCCGTAGGTTTTGCAATAATTGTTATATAATTTTCCCATTTTTAAGGCACCTGCCTTTCTTCATAAAATCTGTTTTGAATAAATTTTGCAACTGCATCGTCATCATTGCTTCCGATTACGCCTGTTGCGATTTTTTTCAGCTCATCGCAGGCGTTTTCAACGGCATAGCATTCATCTGCAACTTTGAAAATCGGAACATCATTCATATTGTCGCCGAAAGCGATGATTTTATCAACACCGAGAAGTTTTTTCAGTTCCGCCGCACCGGTACCTTTGTTAATTCCGGAACACATCGCCTCAAGAAAATAGCAGTTTGTATAGTTGTCGGTATAGAAATTGCAGTCAATATCGGTGCGCTCTTTGAGTTCGGAATATATTTTTTCAAGTTCCTCTTTTCGGTCAAGCGTAACTATGTAAACAAAGTTTCCGATTTCAAAATCAAAAGACGGAACCCGAACGAATTTTTTGTTGAAAAATGATTCTCTTGCGTTGACATAGGACTCAATATATTGATTGTCGAATTTCTTGTAGCACACAGTTAATCTGTCATTGTTTTCAAAATAAAAAAGAGGGTTCTTTTTATACTTCCGATATGTTTTGTCAATTTCGATTCCGGCAGATTTTTCAATCGGATGAACGGAAATTGTTTTCTTTAAAACAGGATCATATATGCAAACGCCGTTCATAAGTACAAGCGGAATTTTAAGGTCAACCTTTTTAAAAAGAGGAATAACCGTTGCGTAAGTTCGTGCCGATGCAATTGAAAAGAGGAGTCCGTCTTTTGTGAGACGGTTTATAATCTCGGCTGATTTTTCAGTGACCTTTGCGTTGCCGTTAAGAAAAGTTCCGTCAAGGTCTGTTAAATATAAAGTTTTCATTATAAGACGTTCCTTTTAGTTTTGTCTCTTATCATTATAGCATGTCCGATTAATAAAGACAAGTGTCTACAAATCTTTTTCAAATAAAATCTGATATCTTTGTCGCAAAAAACTATGTATAAACTATAAAATGTAAAAAATCTATTGAAATATCAGAAAAACATAGTATAATAGATAGCATATTATCCTGTGCGGCCGACGTATTTATGCGTTTGGTTTTTCGGCCGCATTTTGAAAAAGGGGACACTTATGTTAGGAAAATTCGTCAGAGTACGTGTAACTTCCCCGATGCACTCTTATAACAAGCGATTCGGCTTTAAGTATAAGCTGAATTACGGTATTGTTGAGGGCGGAAAAACCCAAAAAAATACTGTTATGAGCGCTTATATTATGGGCATTAATCACCCGGTCAGAAATTTTGACGGGCGAGTTGTTGCCATTGTCCGCCGCAACGGCGGAAAGGGTGTTGTCCTTGTTGTTGCACCTAAAAGCACACGTTTTATTGTTAATGATATCCGTCGGGCTATTGATTTTGCCGAAGGAAAGAACGGATTCAGTCTTGAATGCCTTTATGAAAGTTCCTGCGGTGCGGTTGTTTTCAGAACCGATAACAACGAAAAGAAATTTCTTCTCATCAGGAACAAAAGAAGTGCTCATTGGGGCTTCCCGAAAGGTCATATCGAACCCGGGGAAAACAATGAACAAACCGCAATGCGAGAGGTTCTTGAGGAAACCGGAATTAAAATCAGAATTTTGCCCGGCTTTAAAAAATCCTCAGAATATACCATTCAGGGTCGGATTGAAAAATCCGTTGTAATTTTTCTTGCCGAAACCGATGATGCCGAATATACTCTTCAGGTTGAGGAAATTGAAGAGTGCGGGTGGTTCACTTATGATGACGCAATTAAGACTTTGAATTATGACAATGACAAGCGGATTCTTGAGCAGGCTCAACAATTCCTTCTTTCAAACCGAATCGGAGGTTGATTATGGCTGAATCAATTGCGCATTTCTTTATCGATAATCTTGGGGGAAAGGTCTCTTCGGAGCTTATCGCCTTTATCATTTCTCTTATGCCGGTTCTTGAACTTCGCGGCGGACTCATTGCCGCAAAACTTTTGGACATCCAATTTGCTAAGGCGTTTGTGATTTGTTTCATCGGAAATCTCATTCCGATTCCGTTCATTCTTTTCTTTATCAGACGAATTTTCAATTGGCTGAAAAAATTTAAAAAAGTCAACAAGGTTATTGACAAGCTTGAGGCCCGTTCAATAAGAAAGGCGGGAAAGGTTAAGAAATACCGACTTTTCGGATTGTTTATTTTTGTTGCGATTCCTTTGCCCGGAACCGGGGCATGGACGGGAGCACTCGTTGCCGATTTGCTTGACATAAGAGTCAGTCATTCTCTTCCGACGATTGCCGCAGGCGTCCTTTGTGCCGGCGGAATTATGTCTCTTCTTACATATGCGATACCTGGATTGTTCGGCTTTTAACAAAAAAATGCGACTTGTATTGATTACAGGCCGCATTTTTGTTTTACAGTGAGCCGTTTTCTTCTCTGATTTTTTCGATATGGTCTTTCATACAGGAATAAAGAATTTCACGGCAGTTTTCCGGCAAAGAGCTGAGTGGAAGACGGCATTCTCCGACGTTTAAGCCGATGTAATTCATTGCCGCTTTTATAGGAACAGGGTTGACGTCGATGAAAAGACTTTCGATGAGATTCATAACATCTTTTTGCATTTCCGCACAGCCGGCGCAGTCTTTGTTTACTCCTTTCAAAGTCATCTCATGAGTGTATTTCGGCAAAATATTTGAAAGAACCGAAATTACGCCTTTGAATCCGAATGACGTGCAAACCGAAATCAAGTCATCGTTTCCACAGTAAAAATCAAGGTTTCCTTCGCAAAGAACCAATGATTTAATCAGTTTCGGAATGTTTGTGTCGGCTTCCTTTACTGCAATTATGTTCTCGTGTTTTGAAAGCGTTTTATATGTTTCCGGAGTGATGTTCATTCCGGTTCTTGACGGAACGTTGTAAACAATAATCGGCTTTTTAAGTTTGTCTGCTAATGTGAAATAATGCTTAATCAAGCCGCTTTGTGAAGTTTTGTTGTAATATGGCGTGACCATCAAATGAGCGTCAATATCATATTCCTCGGCTCGTTTTGCAACTTCGAGGGTAAAAGAAGTGCTGTTGCTGCCGGTTCCGCAGATCAAAGGAACTCTCTTCTTAATTGTTTCGCTTGCGACGGAAAACAACTTGAGTCTTTCCTCAACGGTGAGCGTTGAGCCTTCTCCTGTGGTTCCGCAAACAACAACAGCGTCTGTTTCGTTTGCAATTTGATTTTCTATGAGCTTTTTAAACAGTCCGAAATTAATTTTTCCGTCCTTATCAAACGGTGTTACCAGCGCAACACCGCTTCCGATAAAGAGGGGAGTCATAATTTACCTCCTGTCAGTCGATGTAGCCTTCGGCGCAAAGCAATTCGGCAAGCAAAACACCGCCGCCTGCTGCGCCTCGAAGTGTGTTGTGGGAAAGGCAGACGAATTTATAATCGTACTGGCTGTCCTCACGGAGTCTTCCGATTGAAATCGCCATGCCGTTTTCAAGGTTACGCTGAAGTTTTGTTTGAGGAAGGTTGTCTTCGGTGAAATAATGAAGGAACTGCTTCGGTGCACTCGGAATAGAAAGCTCCTGAGCTCTTCCGGCATAGTTCTTCCAGCAATTGAGAATTTCTTCTTTTGTTGGTTTTTTACCGTCCTTGAATCTCATGAAAACGGCGCCCATGTGTCCGTCCGAAACGGGAACACGGATGCACTGAGCCGTGAAGGAGGGCGAAGAAGCGTTGACGATTTTTCCGTCTTCAACCTTGCCCCAGATTTTAAGCGGTTCCGTTTCGCTTTTTTCTTCCTCGCCGCCGATGAACGGAATGACATTGTCGAGCATATCCGGCCACGTTTTGAAGGTTTTTCCGGCTCCGGAAATTGCCTGATATGTGCAAACGAGAACCTCGCTGACGCCGAACTCTTTGTCAAGCGGATATATTGCCGGAACATAACTTTGAAGTGAGCAGTTTGATTTTACGGCGATGAATCCGCGTTTTGTTCCAAGGCGTTTCTTTTGAGCTTCAATAACTTTGATGTGGTCGGCGTTGATTTCCGGAATAACCATCGGAACGTCCGGGGTTGTTCTGTGTGCGCTGTTGTTGGAAATAACGGGACATTCGGCTTTTGCATATGCTTCTTCAAGAGCACGGATTTCATCTTTTTTCATATCGACCGCACAAAAAACGAAGTCAACCTCGTTGGCAATTTCTTCAATGTCCGCCGTTGCGTTTTTAACGGTAAGCGCAGCAATATTTTCGGGGATTTCGCAGTCAAAAGCCCATTTTTCTCCGACTGCGTCTTTGTACACCTTTCCGGCGGAGCGCGGGCTTGCGGCAACGACCTTTACGTTGAACCACGGGTGATTCGCAAGGAGAAGAACAAAACGTTGACCGACCATACCCGTAGCACCGATAATGCCGACGTTGTATTTTTTCATAAAAAGCACCTCAATTATTTAAGTATTTTGACGTAAACGGTTGCCAAATCCGTCAGATTGCACTATAATATACAAGTTGTTTTATATGATATCACGAATGCAGTTATTCGTCAATCGTTAAATTTAAGATTTATAACACTTTGAGGTACATTTATGAAAACTTCTGATTTTTACTATGATCTTCCGAAAGAACTGATAGCGCAGCATCCCGCCGAAAAGCGTGACTGCTCCCGTCTTATGGTTATCGGAAGAAAAAGCGGAGAAATTCGCCACGAGCATTTTTACAATATTATCGATGAGCTTCGTTCGGGAGACTGCCTTATTCTTAACAACACAAAGGTTCTTCCGGCAAGACTTTACGGAGTTAAAGAGGAAACAGGTGCACACGTTGAATTCCTTCTTCTTGTCAACCGCGGCGATGATGTTTGGGAGGTTATCACAGGACCCGGAAAGAGAGCAAAGCCGGGTTCATGCTTCACTTTCGGAAACGGTCTTCTCAAATGTGAGGTTATTGACGTTCTTGAAGGCGGAAACAGACTCGCAAAATTTTCATATGAAGGAAACTTTTATAATATTCTTGATGAAATCGGCCAAATGCCTCTTCCGCCGTATATCACCGAAAAGCTCAGTGATAATTCACGTTATCAGACGGTTTACGGCGAAAAGCTCGGCTCTGCCGCTGCGCCGACGGCAGGACTTCATTTCACCGAAGAACTTCTTGAAAAAATCGGGGAAAAAGGCGTAAAAATCGGCTATGTCACGCTTCATGTAGGTCTCGGAACTTTCAGACCCGTCAAAGTTTCCGACATCTCAGAGCATACTATGCACAGCGAGCATTATTGGTTACCGAAGGAGACTGCCGAGCTTATCAATGAAACAAAGAAAAACGGCGGAAGGGTAATTTCTGTCGGAACAACAAGTTGTCGAACGCTTGAGTCGGTCGCAACTTTCAAAGGGAAGATTGAAGAAAGCGAAGGCTGGACGAATATTTTCATTTATCCGGGCTATGAATTTAAGTGCATCGACGGCTTGATTACAAACTTTCATCTTCCCGAAAGCACTCTTATCATGCTCGTCAGTGCTTTTTGCGGATATGAGAACACTATGAATTTTTATAATGTTGCCGTTCGTGAAAAGTACAGATTCTTTTCCTTCGGCGATGCGTGCTTCATTGCATGACTTTTCTGAAGAACAAAAATTTAATTAATATATTTTTTAACCGAGAAGACGGACAAAAAGCCCGTCCTCTCGGTTTGTGCGTTATATAAAAATTTGGAGAAATCAGTTGATTTCCGTTTTCAGCGTTTCAACGATGGAATCATTCTTGAGCTTTCTGACGGAGTAAAACATCGAAATTCCGACGATTACAAAAACCGCTGCCGCCGCAATGAGATACATATGAACGTTGAGCGTAAACGGCATTGAGTTCTGACCGACGATTCGGTTCATGACATAGCTGACAGCAACGCTTATCGGCATGGAAATGAGCAGGGCTTTTGCACCGTAGAAAAAGCTTTCAAGGCAAATCATTTTGTTGAATCCCTTCGGTGTTGTTCCGACGGATTTAAGCATTGCAAACTCTTTTCGTCTCATCATAATTCCGGTTGAAACCGTATTTATAATGTTTGCAATCGCAATCATCGTGATGAGCGTGATGAATCCGTATGCAAAAACCTGAAGCGCAAAAACAAGGCTGTTGAGCATCTGGTGTTCTTCTGCGATGTCATGGATGTAAAAAGCGTTTAAATCAATTCCGTTTAAAGCGTCAAGTTGTTCGTAAATTTCTTTGTGATTCTTTGTTTCAATGCCGATTTTATAATCGCTAAATCCGATTAGAATGTTTGATTTTTTTTCAAATTCCTTTTCGTGCCTGAAAAATTCACTTTCCGGAGCGAAGAGAGATATTGCTCCCTTCGGATTAAGACCGCAGACATAGTTTTTTGAATCGTACTTTATAAGGTCTCCGACGGAGAATTTAAGATGATACTCTTTGTTGTTTGATTTTGACTCGCTTTTGTCATCGTCGTGGGCTTGATAAATATTGTCAATAACACTGCCGATAATTGACTTATCAAAAATATCTCCGGAGCCTGAGGCTCTTTTAATGTCGTCCATGAGGAGGCATTTGATGTTTTCCCGGCTGTAGTATTCATTCGGGTCAATTCCGTTTTCTTTGCAAAGGCTGTTAAAGTCATCGTCCGAAACCGCATTGAAATATACGTTAATCGAATAATCAGCAAGTGATTTATAAGCCGATTTATAGTAGGCGGAATCAACAAAAGGATTGTTCGGTGATTCGGCATCACTGTCTTTTGTATATGAAATGCACAATGAATTAATACTGTAATATCTGTCAATTCCGTCAAGTGATGAAAGAGTGTCTTTAAACTTCGGAACATCATCAAAACTTATAGCGCCGACACTTATCTGATACGGTATCGTATACATATGATTATTCGATTGAACAAGCATTGAGCAAAAATAGTTTACGCAAAGGAAGAGTACAACCGAAAGTGCGATTGACGAGATGATTGTCCGTGTCTTTCTGCGGTTGCGTTTGAGGCTCTTGTTTGCAATTTCGCCCTCATAACCGAAAATCGCCCGAATGAGTTTTGAAGAGCGGATTTTCTTCGCTTTGAGCTTGAATTCGTCTCTTTGCCTGATTGCGTCAATCGGTGAAACTTTTGAGGCTTTTTTTGCGGGAATGTAAAGCGAAATGATTATTGTCAGTGCACTGAAAAAAACAATAAGAATAATTGCGAGCGCAGGAACGACGGGTGTAAATTTGAGGTCGGCTTTTTTTGCGGCTTCCGAAAGAATACCGGATGAAATTATTTTGTCTCCGACAAAATAAAGCGTTATTGAAATGCCGATGATTCCGGCAATTGTTCCGACGGGTATGCCGATTGCTCCGAGAATAAGGCCTTCAAAATATACCGACGTTCTTTTTTGTTTTTTCGTTGCGCCAACACTTGAAAGCATACCGAGATATCTGATACGTTCCGAAAGCGACATTCCGAATGCGTTATAAATGAGCATAACAGACGCAATCATAATGATTATGAGGCATACGATGCAAAGCGGAATGATTGTTGTGAGAAGAAAGCTGTTTTTTGCCATTGAAAAATGTGATATAAGAAGATCGTTGTTTTTTGTAAAAGTGTGATCTTTTTCGTTGCCGAGATTATACTCCGTTGCAATATCGTCAAGAACCTGTCCGCTTTTGTAATCAAGCTTTTTAAGGGTAAAATATGCCGAGATGTTGCCGTTGGTTTTAAGCTCTTTTGCAATGTCCGATTCCGAAACGATTTGAATGAAGTTTGCGTAATCGGTCGGAAGATTTTCGTCAAGAACACCTACAATGGTCAGTTTTGTATTTTTAAGGTTTTCATAACTTTCCGTTTCGGTCTTTTCGTTGAGTTTTACGTCGGCGGATGTTACGTTAATCGTGCTTCCGAGACGCTCGTTCGGAAAGTATTTTTCAAGAGTCTTTTTGCTGATTATGATTTCGTTTCCGCTTTCGGGAAAGCGACCGTCAAGCTTTGTTTGAAGCTTCATTTCAAAAAGAGTTTTGTCCATTCTCATTGAGGTGAAAGTTTTGTTCGGCGTATCCTCTCCGTTTGAAAAAAGATAGCAATTTTTCCCCGCCAGCATACAGCCGACCTTTTCGATTCGCTCGTCGCTTCTAAGTTCTTCAACGGTTTTTGCGGTTGCGATATCGGTTTCGCCGTGCCAGTTTCCGGATTGAAGAATCGTAAGATTTCCGAGCAGATTGAGGAGAGAAAACGCCGCAACAAAAACGGCGGTGATCATTGCGACCGAAACGCAGATTCCGAGCGTTGTAACAACGGTTCTGCCTTTGTTTTCTTTTAAGTGGCGAAGGGTGAGTTTGTTTACGATATTCATTTGTTGTTCACCCCGTCCCTGATGATTTTTCCGTCAACAATCGCAATTGTTCTGTCGGCGGAAAGAGCAATGCTTTCATCGTGGGTGATAATTATAACGGTTTGACCGTGTTCACGATTGAAACGGCGAAGGAGCGAAATGATTTCATGGCTGTTTTTGCTGTCAAGGTTGCCTGTCGGCTCGTCGGCAAGCATAAGCGCCGGATTGTTAATGAGTGCACGTCCGATTGAAACGCGCTGCTGCTGACCGCCGGAAAGCTGGTTCGGAAGAAAGCTCATTCGGTTTGAAAGGCCGAGCGTTTGAGAAAGTTCGGCAATCATATTTTTGTCCGGCTTCTTTCCGTCGAGCAAAAGGGGAAGAGTCATGTTTTCTTCAACGGTCAAAATCGGGATAAGGTTATAGAACTGATAGATAAGGCCGATCTGTCTTCTTCTGAAAATAGCAAGTGCGGTTTCGTCAAGCTTGGAAATATCGGTTCCGTCAATAATTACGTTTCCCGACGTTGGCGTGTCAACTCCGCCGAGAATATGAAGAAGCGTTGATTTTCCCGAACCGGACGGGCCGATGATTGCAACAAATTCTCCCTTTTCAACGGAAAAGGAAACACTGTCAAGTGCTTTAACGCTTGTGTCACCGTTTCCGTAAGTTTTGGAAAGGTTTTTGATTTCAAGAATTTTCATTTTTGTGAACTCCTTTCAATTGAAGAAAAGTGTGTTTTGTTTTCTTTGCTGCCTTTAATATTACACACTCAAACTTACTATTCGGTGACAATTAAGTGACAATACAGTAATATTACGCTTTTTCAATATAAAGCGGAAGATACAACTCAAAAGTCGTTCCTTTTTGAATTTCGCTTTTGACTTTGATTTTTCCGCCGTGCTGTCGGATAATAGCCTGGGAAAGAGGAAGTCCTATTCCCACGCTGTCGGGTGAAGAATTCTTGCCGCGATAAAATCGTTCAAAAATATGCTTTTGATCTTCTTCGTCAATTCCGCAACCGTTGTCGGTGATTGAAATTATTCCGAAAAGAGCGGTGTTGCTAAGTTTTATATCGATTGTTCCGGCGCAGGGTGTATGCTCAATGTCATTTTTAATAATGTTTGAAATGGCTTCGGTTATCCAACCTCTGTCTCCGCTGAACGAAAAATCACAGCCGCTTTTTGAAAGTTTGATTTCGCGAAGGTCAAGGTTAATAAGAAACGGTTTGACGCTTTCTTCAACGATTGCTTTTGCCGAAAGCGGTTCATTTTTAAATTCAACCGTTCCTGCGTCAAGCTTTGAAAGTTTCAAAAGGTTTTGAATGAGCCAGCGCATTTTTTCAAGCTGCGTCTGAATAATGTCAACAAAGTCTTTGCGCTTTTCTGCCGATTGCTCATCTTTTAGAATGTCGCACATAACCATCATTGAAGTGAGCGGTGTTTTAAGCTGATGAGAGATGTCTGTCATTGAATCGGCAAGATAAAGCTTGTCCTTTTTAAGCTGGTCGTTTTTAAAACGGAGCATAGCGATGACTTTATAAAGATTGTTTTTTAAAATCGAAAGCTCACCCTCACTGTTGTCCGGAATGTCAAGGTCAAGTTTTCCGGCGCACACGGCATCAAGATAGTCGTTCAGCTCCTCGATTTTTTTAAACCGATTTTTTGTGAAAACGATGTAACCCGCCGTAACGGAAAACCCGCAAAAAAGGCAGAGCAGTCCCGGAATAACACCGTAAAAAAAGCAAAACGCCGAGAAAAGCAAAGTCAGGCTCACACTTAGCGATAAAACAATTTTAAAATTCTTGTCAATCATTTTCAATCACATATCCCAGTCCGCGAACGGTTCTAATGATTTGCGGACAAGCGGGATCCCTTTCAATTTTATCTCTGAGTCTTTTGATGTATACGGTCAACGTGTTATCGTTGACAAAGTCACCGTCAACGTCCCAAATTTCTTCAAGAAGTTTGTTGCGTGAAAGAACCTTTCCTCTGTTGTTGAGGAAAGTGAGAAGAAGGCGATATTCCATCGCCGTAAGTATAATGTCTTCTCCGTCTTTTGAGACCTTTGCTTCGTTGAGATTGACTGTGACGTTTCCGAGTTTAACAATCTGCTCGGTTCTGTCCTTTCCGCAGCGGCGCATGACGCTTTTGATTCTTGCAATCAATTCACGAACTCTGAACGGTTTTGTGATGTAGTCGTCCGCTCCGATATCAAGACCCATGACCACGTTGACTTCGTCGTCATATGCCGTCAGAAATATTACGGGAAAATCTCCTTTGCTTTTGATTGTTTTGCAGACATTGTAGCCGCTTCCGTCCGGAAGATTCAGATCAAGAATGTATAAAGAAAAATCGGTTGCGGAAATAATTTTCAAGGCTTCGGAAACGCTTTTTGCGAGCGTTGTTGAGTACCCTTCGTTTTCAAGGGAATACTTTAATCCGATTCCGATAGCTTCGTCGTCTTCAAGAAGAAATATGTTCATAATATAACACCTCAACACAATTCTATCATATTTTTTTCGACGTTTCCATTACAATTTAGTAAGAAAAACGGTTTGCTGTATTTAGACGCATAAAACGCTTTTTTGAATTAATGCTTGTACAAAAGGTACTGTTAGCAAAAAACGCTCAAGAGCAGGAACTTTTTTCAAACTCGGAAGGAAAAAACAAAAGCTATAATTCACGGAAAACATAAAAACAGATGTACTGTGAATTATAGCTTCTTTATTTTGATTTTATCTTTTAGACCGCATTGAGTGCGACACTCTAAAAGCAGAAATGCTTACTTCTCAAACCAAGCGTTTGCGTATGCCGCAATTCCGGGAACGAGCTTTTTGATTTCTTTTCCCGTTGTGTTGACGCAAAGATGATAGCTTTCTTTTTTACCCCAGGACGAGTCGGCAAGAAGACTTCTGTGGCGTGCTCTTGAGGAGTCAATCTGCTTGATTCGTCTTTCGTATTCACGGCGGGTAAGTTCTTCGTCCTCCGGAGCACGGTCAATGCAGCGGTCGATCTTTGAATACATATCGGCGTGAACAAAAATATTAAAGGGGGAGTATTCGCTCAAAATAACGTCCGCACTTCTTCCGACGATTACAAAATCGTCACCTTTTTTTGCAAGCTGAAGAATGAAACTTTGCTGAGCAACAAGAGCCTTAGTGTAATTCTGCTGGGCAAAGTCAACAAAGGCAAAGGAATGTCCGAATGAAAACGGAAAAGATCTCGGCGTGTCTTGTTCAAGTATCCTTTCAACGTATCCTTCGTCAAGTTCGCTGTTTTTGGCAACTGCCGTAATAATTTCCTTGTCGTAATATGCAAAGCCGAGTTCATCGGCAAGCCTCTTTCCGACTTCTCTTCCGCCCGAGCCGAATTCACGGCTGATTGTGATTATTCTCATAGCTGACGCTCCTTCCTTAATGAATGATAATATTATTTTATGTTGTTATTTTAGCACCTTTTTTGAGATGTTTCAATAAAATTTCGGCAAAAATAACGAAAAAATTATTTTATGGGGGTAATAATTGTTGACATGCGTAAGATAAAATGTTAAACTAACAATGAACACAAATACACTAAATATTACAAAAAGGAGTTGTTAATATGAAAAAAATACTCTGCGTAATTTTGTCAATGGTTCTTCTTTTGTCTTCCGTGAGCGTGCTTTCGTTTGCGGCCGAAGAGGAAACAACAACCAAAAAGAGTCTCAGTGACAGCATTTCCGGATTTGTCAGCGATAAAATCAATGCCGAACAGTTCAGGAAGGCTCTTCAGGCTTATACATTCAATGACAGCGACATTCCTTCCGGTTACAAGACGGACGGAAAGTTCGACATGGAAAAACTCATCAACAGTTCCGATTCGGACGCAAAGAACACAACCGTTTACGGACTTTCTGTGGATTTCCTTTATCATAGGGACGAAAAGCTTTATTGGGGTTCGCTTCCGTGTGCGTCAGAACCTTACTGCTCAACCTGCAAAAAATATTTTAAAGCTGATGAACTTTCCGAAAATTATTGCCCCGAATGCGGTGCGACCCTTACGGTTGAAACCGTTTATAACACAATTGCAATCGTTTGCGGAAACCTTAATTCTTTCCTCAAGAAGACTCTTGTGAAGCTTTACGGAGGCCAAAACCTTTATACGAGCGAAAACGCAACACGAATTTGCAACATTATCGGGAAACTTCTTTATCCGAACTATTCCGACAGGGTTATTGTTTTCCCGAATCCGATCGTTGAAAGCAAATCGAATGACTTCTATGACACAATCGCAAAAGAAAGCGGAATGCTTGAACTTGTTGAGAAAAACTGGTGCAATAATTATGACCTTAACGTCAAACCGCTTTTGAGCGCATTCGGCGTAAGCATGAATAACTTCCCTGTTATTGACAGAGATACTCACAACGCAGTTCTTGTTTCGAGATGTCTCATTAAAGCAATTGTTGAAAATACTCTTGAAAAGGGTCCGGTTGAATATTTCCTCGGTGTTCTTTCGACCTTTGTTCAGACATACACTGTTTCGCTTTATGCTCCGATCAGAGCGCTTTTCAATCTCAAAGTTGCAAACGGCACAATTGACGAGTATGAACTCAAAACATTCAAAGGTTTCCTTAATCTTGTTTTCAACGACAACAATCCAAACGATGAATCAAAGTTTTGGTTTATTACTCCTCCGATGAGAAAATTCAACACGGCGGAAAACAAGGTTGAACTCTTCCTTTATGTTGCCGCATACCTTGCACTTGTCGGCAAACACGGTTCAAACCCGTCCGTTGCCGCAAATTTGAAAGCAGATATAGTTGCAAATACAGTTCTTGACGAAACGGAAAAAGAAAGATGCCTGATGATTGTCGACGGACTTTTCGGCGGTCAGCTTCGTGAAATGGGTGCCTCTCTTGCAATCGTTACCGTTGAAGATATTTCCACAATTAAGGATAATATTTGGCAGCGCTTTACAAAGATGATTAAAGGAATGATTCAGCGTTTCATTGACTTCTTTGATAAGATTTATCAGAATTTTAAAAATTTCGGAAAATAATGAATAACCGACCTTTCGGTGCAAAGAATATAATGAGCCTAAACAGCTGTTTCCGGCTGCTTAGGCTTTATTCTTTCAAAAGGTGGTCATTTTAATGGGTTGCTCAGATGCAAACAAATCAATCGGATGCACAGTTGAAAAATGTGCTCATCATTGCCATTCGGAAAATTACTGCACACTTAACTGCGTTTCAATCGGTACACATGAGTCCGATCCGAAGGTTTGCCAGTGTGTTGACTGCGAATCTTTTGTTCCGAAGTCGAACTGATTGATTCACCGAAAAGCCGCCGAGTGAAAAGCTTTGCGGCTTTTTTCTTGACAATGAAAAGAAAATCAAATAGAATAATCTCCGAAAGGCGGTGGATGTTTTGAAGGTTGCCGGAATTGTTTGCGAATATAACCCGTTTCATAACGGACATAAATATCAGATTGAAAAGACCCGTGAAAACGGAGCGACGCATATTGTCTGCGCCATGAGCGGAAATTTTGTTCAGCGCGGAGATTGTTCAATTGCCGATAAGCAAAGTCGTGCAAAGGCCGCTGTTTCCTGCGGCGCCGATCTTGTTATCGAAATACCGACTCCGTGGGCTTGTTCAAGTGCCGAAAATTTTGCAAGGGGTGCAGTGAGCCTTCTTTCATCAATTCCGATTGATTTTCTTTCTTTCGGATGCGAAACGGCCGATAAAATTCTTCTCGAAGAGGCCGCAAAAGCGGTTGATTCTCCGAAAATCGGCGAAAAAGTGAGAAGCCTCATTTCACAAGGAAATACATATCCAACGGCACTTCAGAAAGCAATAGGGGAAGCGTTCGGAAAGGAAGTTTCTTCTGTCCTTGAAAGGCCCAACAATACTCTTGCCGTCGAATATATCAGACAAAAAGAAAAGCTCGCCGCATCTTTTGACTTTCTTCCGATTGAAAGGCACAAAGCCGATCATGAGGAAAGAAAATTAAAAAATAATCTTTTTGCAAGCGCAGGTGCGTTACGAAATGTTGAATCAATTGAAGAAATCAAAAATTATATTCCTTTGGAAATGTATGATGAATTGGTTCTGAAAGAGAGAAAAAAGCTTTATCCGTGCAAAATCGAAAATGCGGACAGGGTTGTAATTGCCACATTGAGAAATATGACTCTTGACGAAATGAAATTATATATACCCAACGAAAACGGTCTCGCCGAACGTGTTTTTTCAAAGTCACGCAATTCAAGCTCAACCGAAGAATTGATTAATGCCGTAAAAGTAAAAAGCATTACTCAGGCTGCAGTAAGACGTGCCGTGATGCTGTGTTTTCTCGGTGTTCCGAATAACCTTGCAAAAGGGAATCCGCCGTATTTAAAAATTTTGGCGGCGAACAAAAAAGGTTTTGAAATTTTGAAAGAGAGAGAACCGCGGCTTCCGGTTATTACAAAAAAATCCGAAGCCGACAGACTTTCGGAAAAAGGAAAAATGATTTATGAACTTGAATGCCGATGTACGGATAAATTCTCTCTTTTTTCAAAAGAAATACCGGGCTGTTCGCGTGAACAAACAAGCCCGATAATAATTTTATAATTCAGATTATTTCACCGATGCAGCAATCACCCTTTGCGTCGGTGATTTTTACGTCTCTGAACGTCCCGAAAAGAGAATGTTCACCGTGAACCTTGACCGGAGTATAATTTGCGGTATGTCCCAAAATCATTCCGTCTTTTTCTTTACTTTCAAAAAGAACATTCACGGTTCGGCCGACCTGAGAAGCAAGAAAAGCGCAGCGGTTTTTTTCACATTCGCTTATCATGATTGCCGAACGCTCTTCTTTGACCGCCTTCGGAAGATGACCGTCCATTTTTTCCGCTTTTGTTCCTGTGCGGACGGAATATGGGAAAACATGTACTTTTTCAAAACCGATTTCTTTTACAAAGTTCAGGCTCTCGATAAAATCTTCGTCGCTTTCGCCGCAGAAGCCGACCATGACGTCGGTTGTAAGCGTGCAGTCATTAAAATGCTTTCTCAGTGACGAGCAAAGTTCTTTGTATTCTTCGGCCGTGTAATGGCGGTTCATACGCTTCAGTGTGTTGTTGCAGCCGCTTTGAAGTGAAATGTGAAATTGAGGACAGAGCTTTTTGCATTTTGAAAGTTCTTCAACAATTTCGTCCGTGAGATGGTCAGGCTCAAGCGAACCGAGACGAACACGTTCGATTCCGTCAATCGAACAGGCAAGTTTAACTGCATCACTGAACTTTTTGCCGATGTCCCGGCCGTATGATGAAAGATTGATTCCGACGAGGACAACTTCTTTATATCCCGAAGAAGCAAGTTTGAGAAGTTCTTCTTTCAATTCATCAAGCGGCTTTGAGCGCACTCTGCCTCTTGAAACGGGGATAATGCAGTATGAACAAAATCTGTTGCAACCGTCCTGAATTTTGACGTATGCTCTTGTTCGTTCTTCAAAAGATGAAATCGAACAGGATGAGAACGGGTCACCGGTTTCGTGCTTTGAAGTGAGAACACGTCTTTTTTTGTCGCGGAAGAATTCTTCGAGTATCTCCGGCAAATCACTGTTGTTTTTGTTTCCGATGACTATGTCTGCCTGGAGAAGCGCTTTTGCATCCTCCGGATATGCCTGCGGCATACATCCGGTCAGGACAACAACGGAATTGGGATTGTTCCTTTTGAAACGGCGAACAGCCTGCCTTGTTTTTCTGTCGGATTCGGCAGTAACCGTGCAGGAGTTGATGATATACACATCGGCGTTTTCATCTTTATCGACGGTTTCAAACCCGAATTTATTTAAAAGTTCACTCAGTGATTGGCTTTCGTACTGATTGACCTTGCAACCGAGAGTATAAAAAGCAACTTTCATTTTTAACCTCGCAAAAAATAAGAATATATGCAACTGTTAATTATAATGCAATGCTTGCGCTATTTCAATAATTTTGTTTTAAATTTATCACATACTTCATATATAATTGTGAGGTGATGATGAATGAAAAGAATAATTTCTCTCTTGCTCAGTATTATAACAATAAGCCCGTTTGTGATTTTTAATGTAGTTGCCGAAAACGAAAGCGAAAACTTGGATGTCAAAGCAAAAAGCTATGTTCTGATGGATGCATCAAGCGGAAAGGTGTTACTCAAAAATAATGAGCATGAAAAGCTTTATCCGGCTTCGGTAACCAAAATTATGACACTTTTGCTTGTTATTGAAAAAATTGACGAAGGAAAGCTTTCTCTTGAAGACAAGGTAACCGCAAGTACGGCAGCGGCGGGAAAAGGCGGCTCTCAGATATGGCTCAAAGAAGGTGAAACAATGACAGTTGACGAGCTTTTGCGCGCCTCGGCAATCGGAAGTGCAAACGATGCCTGCACGGCTCTTGCCGAGCATATTGCCGGAAGCGAAGAAGGCTTTGTAAAACTGATGAACGAAAAAGCAAAAATACTCGGAATGAACGAAACGAATTTTGTTAATTGCACCGGTCTTGACGATGACACAACGAATCATTTGACGAGTGCGTATGACATTGCTTTGATGTCAAAAGAGCTTCTGAGCCATGAACGTATCCGCAACTACACAACGGTGTGGATGGATAAATTGCGTGACGGAGCAACGGAACTCGTCAATACGAATAAGCTTGTTCGTTTTTATAAAGGAACAACCGGTCTCAAGACCGGAACAACATCAAAGGCCGGTCATTGCATAAGCGCAAGTGCAATGAGAAACGAGCTTCATCTTATTGCCGTCATACTTGGCGCGGAAAACAGCACGGACAGATTTGAAGGCGCAAAAAAACTTTTGAATTGGGGCTTTGCAAATTATGAAAATGTTACACCCGAATTTGACAAAAGTTTGATTACCGATGTTTCTGTAATAAACGGAATTGAAAATTCGGTCAAACCGGAAATTGAAAAAATTCTTCCTTTAACTCTTGAAACGGGGAAAAAGTCAAAAATCGAATCAAAAATCAATCTTTCGCTGAATGTTGAAGCACCCGTTGAAAAAGGGCAGGTTCTGGGAACTGTTGATTTTTTCATAGGAACCGAAAAAATTGCGGGTTATAATCTGATTTCTCCTATCGGGATCAGAAAAATAACTTTTACGGATATAATGAAACGTCTGCTTTGCGCTTTAAGCGTAAGATGCGATAAAAATGATGAAAATTCAGATGAACAATACTCATTAGTGACGGAAAACGAAAGCACTCAACCCGAAAGCGGCATTGCCGCTTTGAACGAAAAAAATCCGTCGGCGGCATAGCCGGTATGATTAAGCGGCATAAGACAAATATAATAAATTTAAGTTGACAAAAATTAACAAATGTATTACAATACAAAATAATACTTTTCAAATGACACTGGAGGAATCAAAAAATGTCAGTAAAATTAACAGAAAAATACGTTTCCTCTTTTTTGACGGATTCGGACATTAATTCATATTCAGAAAAGATTAAAACGGCTCACAAAATGCTTCATGAAAAAACCGGCGCAGGAAGCGATTTCACGGGTTGGGTTGACCTTCCGGTTGATTATGACAAAGATGAGTTTTCAAGAATAAAGGCTGCTGCAAAGAAGATTGCGTCCAACAGTGATATTCTTATCGTTATCGGAATCGGCGGTTCATACCTCGGCGCAAGAGCCGTTGTTGAGTTCATCAAATCTCAGAATTACAATGCACTCAGAAAAGGAACACCGGCAATCTATTTTTCGGGCAACAGCATCAGCTCGACAGCTCTTTCGGAACTTGTTGAAATCTGCGACGGAAAAGATTTTTCGGTTAACGTCATTTCAAAGTCGGGAACAACTACCGAACCGGCGATCGCTTTCAGAATCTTCCGTGAGATGCTCATTAACAAGTACGGTGCAGAAGGCGCAGCCGAGAGAATTTATGTAACAACCGATAAATCAAAGGGTACTCTCAAATCGCTTGCAGACAGCGAAGGCTATGAAACCTTTGTCGTTCCCGATGACGTAGGAGGAAGATATTCCGTTCTTACCGCAGTCGGCCTTCTTCCGATTGCCGCCGCAGGAATTGATATTGATGCACTTATGTCGGGTGCGGCAAAAGCAAGAGAAGAACTCATGTCGGATTCAATTGAAGAAAATGACTGCTATAAATACGTTGCAATCAGAAATGCGCTTTATAACAAGGGTAAGGCAACCGAAATGTTTGTTTCATATGAACCGTGTTTCACAATGATGAACGAATGGATCAAACAGCTCTTCGGTGAAAGCGAAGGAAAAGAGGGTAAAGGCCTTTTCCCGACTTCTGCCGTTTTCTCAACCGACCTTCATTCACTCGGCCAGTATATTCAGCAGGGCGAAAGAATTATGTTTGAGACTGTCGTCAATTTTAACAAGCCTCAGAGGGAGATCATTATCAAGGCCGAAGACGGAAACATTGACGGACTCAACTTCCTTGCAGGCAAATCAATGGCTTTCGTTAACAAAAAAGCATTTGAAGGAACTATTCTTGCTCATAACGACGGCGGTGTTCCCAACATTGTTCTTGATGTTGACGCAATGGATGAAGAAAATCTCGGCTATCTCATTTATTTTCTTGAAAAGGCCTGTGCGATTTCCGGCTATGTTCTCGGCATAAATCCGTTTGATCAGCCGGGTGTTGAAAGCTACAAAAAGAATATGTTTGCCCTTCTCGGAAAACCGGGTTACGAAAAAGAGAAAGAAAGACTTGAAGAAAGACTTTCAATGTGATACAATAAAGACGTAAAAAATCCACAGACAGTGGAAATTATATAAGGAGGAGATATTTTATGATTTCTCTTATTTTAGGACACAAAGGCTCCGGAAAAACAAAGCACCTTATCGCTTGCCTTAACGAAGCTATCGAAACCTCAAAAGGAAATGTCGTTTGCGTTGAGAAGGAAACAAAGTTGACATTTGACATTGATTATCGCGCAAGACTCATTGCTACCGATGATTTTGAAATAAAGGGTTATCAGGCTTTCTACGGCTTCCTTGCAGGCGTTTGCGCCGGAAACCATGACATTACTGATATTCTTGTTGACGCAACGCTCAGAATCGGCGGAAGAGATTACAATGAACTCGCAAAGTTCCTTGAAAGCGTTTATGAACTCGGAGAGGCTCAGGACAAGAAATTTATTTTCACAATCTCCGCAGACAGAGAGGAACTTCCGGTTTCAATCTTTAATTTCTGCAAGGTTCTTTAATCTTCGCGAAGCAAACATTTGCGGCAGGTTTTTCCTGCCGCTTTTTTAATAAAAAGGAACAGTGTTTTATGAATTTTGAAATTGAAAAGGAATATTATGAAAAAGGGTATAAAATGATTTGCGGAATTGATGAGGCCGGCCGAGGACCGCTTTGCGGACCGGTTTGCGCCGCCGCCGTAATTCTCCCGATTGATTGCGAAATTGAAGGAATCAATGATTCAAAAAAACTCAGCGAAAAAAAGCGGGAAGCTCTTTTTGAAATAATAAAAGAAAAAGCTGTTGCGTATTCGGTTGCGATGGCGACGGCGAAGGAAATTGATGCAATTAATATTCTTCAGGCAACTTTTCTTGCGATGAGAAGGGCAGTAGGTACCCTTAAAGAGATGACGGATCTTGCTCTCATTGACGGAAATCAAAAACCCGGTCTTGACATTGATGAGGTAACAATTGTCAAGGGAGATTCAAAATGCATTTCAATTGCCGCCGCATCAATTCTTGCAAAAGTCACAAGGGACAGATATATGAAGGAACTTGACGAAAAGTATCCGGAATTCTGTTTTGCAAAACATAAAGGCTACGGAACAAAGCTTCATTATGAAAAAATCAGCGAGTTCGGAATATGCGACGAACACAGAAGAACATTTTTGAAAAAGCTTTTCGGTGAAAGCAATGGATAAGGCGCAAAAGGGCAGGGCAGGAGAGGATTTTGCCTGCAATGTTCTTTCAAAAAAAGGCTATAGAATACTCGCAAGAAATTATCATTCGCGTTACGGCGAAATCGACATCATTGCCGAAAACGATTCACGCCTCGCTTTTGTTGAAGTGAAGGCACGAAATAAAAAAAGCACGTCCATGCCCCGTGATGCGGTGGATATCCGAAAACAAAAGAAGATTATTTTTACGGCTATGCTTTATCTTCAGGAAAACCGGGCGCAAAAGCCGCCGCAGTTCGATGTTTTTGAGGTTTGGCACAGCGAGTCCGGAATAATTAATTTTAACCATCTTGAAAACGTATTTGATCTTTCGGCTCTCGGAGGAGATTATGAATTATTTTGACCTGCATTGCGACACAATTGTCGCTTCGGAAGAAGGAAAGAAAACGGCCGTTGATTTAAGCAAAACCTCTGTTTTTGAAAATTACACCCAGTGTTTTGCAATCTGGCTTTCGGACGGTCTTGAGCCTCAAAAGGCAGCCGAAAAAGCCGATAAATATTACGGTTATTTTAAAGAACATATTTTAAACTGCAAAGGAAACGTTTTTACGCCGCTGCTTACCGTTGAAAACGCCGCCGCATTCGGAAACCGGCTTGAGAACGTTTTCACTTGGAAGGAGCGTGGAGTAAAGGCGGTAACGCTGACTTGGAACGGAAAAAATGCACTCGGTTTCGGTGCTTCTTTTCCCGACGAAGGCGGTCTGACCGCGTTCGGAAAGGAAGCGGTTTCGGTTATGAATGAGTGCAAAATTCTTTGCGATGTTTCTCATATTAACAGGAACGGATTTTTTGATTGTTTGAATCTTTCAAAAGAACCGATAATCGCAACGCACAGCAACTGCAAAACCCTTTGCAATCACGAAAGGAATCTTGACGACGAACAGATGAAGGCTCTTTTTGAAAGCGGAGGCTTTCTCGGGCTTTGCTATTTCCCTCGCTTTTTAGGCGAAGGTGATGTTTTTGAATTGGTTTATGAGCATATATATCACGCACTCGAGCTCGGGGGAGAAGACCTTTTGGGCTTTGGAAGTGATTTTGACGGAGCAAAAATGGATGAAAAACTTGATTCAATTGAGAAAGTTTCCGACTTACGTTCATTTCTGGAATCAAAGGGCTTCGATGAATCGCTTCTTGAAAAGATTTTTTATAAAAACTGCAAAAAATTTTTCAATAATGTTTTACACGATTGAAAAAGTGTGATATCATAATGCCATATATCTAACAGGAGGGATGTTTATGCTTTATACAAGCACAAGAGACAAGAGCGTTAAAGTTACCTCGGCCGAAGCGATTGCAAGAGGCATTTCAAAAGACGGCGGACTTTTTGTTCCGACCGAACTTCCGAAAATTTCTTCCGAATTCATTGAATCGCTCGTCGGCAAGGATTATATTACAAGATGTGAAAAGGTTCTTTCGCTTTTCCTTACAGATTACAGCGAAGAAGAAATCAGCTATTGTGTAAACGGTGCATATGCAAAAGGAAAATTCAGCAGTGAAAAGGTTGCTCCGATCAAAACGATTGCTCCGGGCGAAAATATCCTTGAGCTTTGGAGAGGCCCTACCTGTGCATTTAAAGATATGGCTCTTCAGCTTCTTCCTTATCTTCTTACCGTTGCCGCCAAAAAGACTGTTGCCGACAAGACTATTGTAATTCTTGTCGCGACTTCCGGTGACACCGGAAAAGCTGCTCTTGAAGGATTTAAAGACGTTGACAAAACCAAAATCATGGTCTTTTATCCGAACGACGGAGTCAGCCCTATGCAAAAACTTCAGATGACCACTCAGGAGGGTGCAAACGTCGGCGTCTGTGCAATCAACGGAAACTTTGACGATGCGCAAAGCGGAGTGAAAAAGATTTTTACCGATCCGTGCGTTGCAAAAAAACTTGCGGAAAACAACATGATGTTCTCTTCCGCAAACTCAATCAACTGGGGCAGACTTGTTCCGCAGATTGTCTATTATATCAGCGCTT
This sequence comes from uncultured Eubacteriales bacterium, assembly GCA_934561055.1. Classification (GTDB taxonomy): domain Bacteria; phylum Bacillota; class Clostridia; order Oscillospirales; family Acutalibacteraceae; genus UBA6857. Next base: position 225,692 of record CAKTFN010000001.1, on the reverse strand, counting down.
ATTGTGATCTTATCGAAAACGGAAGCATTAAAAACGGTGATGAAATCAACGTTGTTGTTCCGACCGGAAACTTCGGAAATATTCTTGCCGCTTATTATGCAAAAAGAATGGGTATCCCCGTTAAGAAGCTTATCTGCGCTTCAAACTCGAACAATGTTCTCACCGATTTCTTTGAAAGCGGAAAATATGACAAAAACAGAAAGTTTTTCACAACCGAATCTCCGTCGATGGATATTCTTATTTCATCGAACCTTGAACGTCTTCTTTTCCATCTTTGCGGCGAAAACGACGAGCTTGTCAGAGAGTGGATGGAGTCACTTTCAAAGGACGGAGAATATGAAGTAACCGAAGAAGTGAAAAAGCTGATTTTTGAGCTTTTTGACGCAGGCTGCTGCAATGATGACGAAACAAACGAAACCATTGCCGAAACGTTCAAAAACGGTTATCTTCTTGATACTCACACCGCAGTTGCGGTCAAAGTTTACAACGATTACGTCAAAAAGACCGGTGATAAAACGCAAACGGTTATTGCTTCGACCGCAAACCCGTATAAATTCTCGGCTTCCGTTCTCAAAGCAATTGACGGCGGAAACAATATCAATGCCGATGAGTTTGAACAGGTGGAACTTCTTATTAAAGAAAGCAAAGTTGAATGTCCGCCACAACTTTCATCGCTCAAAGGCAAATCACCGAGATTTACGGAGTGCTGTGAAAAAGAGGATATGGCAAAGGCTGTTTATAAGATGCTCGGAATTTGATTTTCGGGCTGATTCAAAGGAAGTCCTTTCCGGGCTTCTTTTGGTTTGTAAAGGAGGGTGAGAATGAATATCTTTGCAATCGGAGACACTCATCTGTCTCTCGGAGCCGATAAGCCGATGGATATTTTCAAAGGTTGGGACGATTATGTGTCGCGCCTTGAAAACAATTGGAAAAAAGTTGTTGAGGAAGAAGACGTTGTAGTTATTCCCGGCGATATTTCATGGGCAATGAGCCTTGAAGCGGCAGAGGCCGACCTGAGATTTCTTCATTCGTTACCCGGAAGAAAAATAATCATGAAGGGCAATCATGATTATTGGTGGAACACAAAGCGAAAAATGGATAACTTCCTTTCGGAAAAATCGCTTGACAGCATTTCTTTTCTTTTTAACAATGCGTATCGCTTCGGCAATACGACAATTTGCGGAAGCCGAGGCTGGTTTTTTGATGCCGAAGGTGAAGCCGATAAAAAGGTTCTTTTGAGAGAAGCGGGGCGACTTCGTTTGTCGATTGAGGAAGGAAAAAAACTCGGCGGAAACATCATTGCTTTTCTTCATTATCCCCCGGTTACCAATCTTCAGCAGTGTGAAGAGATGATGAATGTCCTTAAAGAAGAGAAAATCGAACGCTGTTATTACGGACATTTGCACGGTGCATCTGTCTATAATGCATTTACAGATACGCTTGACGGAATAAAATTTGACCTTGTTTCTGCTGATTTCTTGAAATTTTGCCCGAAATTGATTGAAAATTTTTAAAATATCAGGAAATTTCAAAAAATCTATAGAATTTTTTAACAAATGCTGATATAATGTTACGGTTAAAATGCATAATGGGTATCTATGAGTAATCGCACGGTTGGGTTCTGCGGTTACATTAAGCGCTTTACCCGTTGAAGAAGGAGTATAAAAATGAGTTTAAAATCATCAACCAAAACGGAAACCAATCTTTACACACTTGAAGTTGAAATCAGCGCCGAAACTTTTGAAGCGGCTCAGGTTAAGGCTTTTTCAAAGCAGAAAAACCGCATTTCGCTTCCCGGCTTCCGCAAGGGAAAAGTAACAAGAAAAATGGCCGAAAATTTCTACGGCAAAGGCTTCCTTTATGAAGAAGCTCTTGATATCTGCTATCCCGAAGCCGTTGAAGGCGCAATTAAGGAAGCCGGCCTTGAAGTTGTCGGAACAAAAACCGCAGACATCAAGTCAATCGGCGAAGAAGGTGTTCTTCTTTCGGTTGAAGTTTTTGTAAAGCCCGAAGTTGAACTTAAGGCATACAAAGAACTCAAGGCAACAAAGAAAAAGGTTGAAGCAACCGATGAGGAAATTGACGGAAAAATCAACGAACTCGTTGAAAGAAACGCAAGAATCGTTTCCGTTGAAGACAGAGAAGTTCAGGACGGCGACATCACCGTTATCGACTTTGAAGGCTTTGTTGACGGAGTTGCGTTTGACGGCGGAAAGGCCGAAGAATATGAGCTTACGATCGGTTCAGGCTCGTTTATCCCCGGCTTTGAAGAGCAGATTATCGGCCACAAGAGCGGCGATGAATTCGACGTAAACGTTAAGTTCCCGACGGAATACACTCCGGAACTTGCCGACAAGGACGCAGTTTTCAAAATCAAGCTTCACGAAATCAAAGTTAAGGAACTTCCCGAAGTTGACGATGAGTTTGCTCAGGACGCCGCAGACTGCGATAACGTTGAAGCACTCAGAAAGAGCCTTGCAGACGAAATCAAAAAGCAGAAGGAAGACGAAAACGAAAGAGAAATCAGATCTCAGCTTTTCGATAAGCTTGCCGAAAACGTTGTTGCCGAAATTCCGGAAGTTATGGTTGAAAACGAACTTGACAATCAGATTAAGGACATCGACTATAGACTTTCCTCACAGGGCCTTAATTTTGAAACCTATCTCAAGTATATGGGCATGACCGTTGAACAGTACAGAGAGCAGGCAAAGCCGGACGCAGAAAAGCAGGTTAAGATTCGTCTTGCCCTTGAAAAGATTGTTGAACTTGAAAACATCGAAGTTTCCGACGAAGACCTTGAAAAGGAATATGAAAAGTTCGCTTCTCAGTATCAGATGGAACTTGAACAGATCAAAAAGATTATTCCGGTCGACGGTCTCAAGAAGGATATGGCAATTGATAAGGCGATTGATTTTGTCAGAGCAAACGCAAAAGTCACAACCGCAAGAAAACCCAGAGCAACCAAGGAAAAAGCAGAGGATAAGGCAGAAGATAAGACTGACGCCGAATAATCCGATTTTTGATTAACACTCCTCTTGTTTTCCAACAATATAACAGATTGCCGATGTTGGAATTTTTCGCATCGGTTGTGCGGTCGATATCCCACGATTTTGGGATGTCGGCTGCCGGAATATATTTATATTTATTATGTCAGGAGGCGTAATTTATGGCACTTGTACCATATGTAATTGAACAGACTAACCGCGGTGAGCGGCAGTATGATATTTATTCGAGACTTCTCAACGACAGAATTATCGTTCTTTCGGATGAAGTTAATGACGCAACGGCAAGTTTGGTTGTTGCTCAGCTTCTTTTCCTTGAAAGCCAGGATTCCGAAAAAGATATCAGCTTTTACATCAACAGCCCGGGCGGAGTTGTAACCGCAGGCCTTGCAATTTATGACACAATGCAGTATATCAAATGCGATGTTTCAACAATCTGCATGGGTCTCGCCGCAAGCATGGGTGCGTTCCTTCTTTCTTCGGGCGCAAAGGGAAAACGTTTTGCTCTTCCGAACAGTGAAATTATGATTCATCAGCCCTCGGGCGGAGCAAAAGGTCAGGCAACAGACATTAAAATTGTTGCCGACAACATTCTCAGAACCAAAGAAAGGCTCAACAAAATTCTTGCCGAAAATACCGGCAAACCGCTTGATGTTATCGCTCATGACACGGAACGCGACAATTTCATGACCGCAGAAGAAGCGCTTAACTACGGCCTTGTTGATAAAATTCTCTATAAGAGATAATTAAAAGGGGTAGATTCAATGGCAAGAGATGACGAAAACAAAGATAAACCCGTGCGCTGCTCTTTTTGCGGAAAGCTTCAAAACGAAGTCGGAACGCTTATTGCCGGTCCCGGAGTTTATATTTGTGACGAGTGCATTGACATTTGTCAGTCTATCATAAACGAAGAACCGGATTCAAAAAGAAAAAAGAGCGGTGAAACGGATTTTTCTTCACTTCCGAAGCCGCATGAAATCAAGGCTCGCCTTGACGAATATGTTATCGGACAGGATGAGGCAAAACGCACTCTCAGCGTTGCCGTTTATAATCATTATAAGCGGATTTTTTCAAAGAATAAATCCGATGTTGAAGTTTCAAAGAGCAACATTCTTATGCTCGGTCCGACCGGTGTCGGAAAAACAATGCTTGCGCAAACGCTTGCAAGAATTCTTGACGTTCCGTTTGCGATTGCCGACGCAACAACTCTTACGGAAGCCGGATATGTCGGTGAAGACGTTGAAAACATTCTTCTCAGACTCATTCAGGCCGCCGATTACGATATTGAAAAGGCCGAGCGCGGAATAATTTATGTCGATGAAATCGACAAGATTTCAAGGAAGTCCGAAAGCACGTCAATTACAAGAGACGTCAGCGGAGAAGGTGTTCAGCAGGCACTTTTGAAAATTCTTGAAGGCACGGTTTCAAATGTTCCTCCTCAGGGCGGAAGAAAGCATCCTCAGCAGGAGTTCATTCAGATTGACACAACGAATATTCTTTTCATCTGTGCCGGCGCATTTGACGGCATCGAAAAGATTGTTGAGAAAAGGATGGGTAACTCCGGTCTCGGATTCGGCGCAAAAATCAGAAGTAAAGAAGAAGTTGAGGAAAGTCGTTTGATGCAACAGGTTGTTCATCACGACCTTGTTAAATACGGTCTTATTCCGGAACTCGTCGGAAGACTTCCGATTATTACCGCACTTAATGCACTTGATAAAAAAGCTCTTGTAAGAATTGTTACAGAGCCTAAAAATGCGCTCGTTAAACAATATAAATATATGTTCTCGATGGACAATGTTGATCTTGAACTTGAGGACGGCGCGCTTGAGGCCATTGCTGAAAAAACGCTTGAAACAAAAACCGGCGCCAGAGGACTTCGTTCCGAATTTGAAAAAGTTCTGATGAAGTATATGTATGACGTTCCGTCGGATTCAAGCATTTCAAAAATTACAATCACAAGAGACGTTGTTGAGGGAAAGGGAGAGCCGATTTTTGAACACGGCGAACATTCGCTGGCTTCAAACGAGGCTAAGCAGAACAGTTTTATCGCAAAAAGACAAAAAGTATAAATACCTATTGACTTTTTATAACTTTTTGTGTTAAAATGTTCAAGCATAAAAATTGTGGAGGTTAAAACATGACTGCACTTCAGTATATTCTTTCAATTGTTATTATAATCGTTTCAATTATAATTATTGTTCTTGTTCTTCTTCAGGAAAGCAAGCAGGAGGGACTCTCCGGTGCAATTGCCGGTGCGGCTGACACTTTCTTCGGTAAAAACAAGGGAAGAACAATGGAAGCAAAGCTTGCAAAGTTCACAAAGATTGCCGGAACGATTTTCTTCGTTCTTGCTCTTGTTTCATCTTTGCTTGTTCTTTTCGGTGCGTAAGAGAATTAATTTTGGTTTTCAAAACTCCTTTTGCTTTTGCAAAGGGAGTTTTTTCTTGATTTTTTTGCCCGGTATGTGTATAATAAAATGATATAATATTATTTAAATGTCGATATATAACAAGAGGTGTTATTATGGATACAAAAGAACTTTGTTTTTCACTCGCTGCTACAGACGGAACTTCGGGCGACGAAGGAAAAGCCATAAAAGTTTGCGAAAAAATTTTATCGGAGTATATGGAGGTTCATACGGACCGAATAGGTTCACTCGTCGGAACGATGGGCGAAGGATCTCTTAAAATTCTTCTTGATGCTCATATCGACCGAATCGGTCTTGTTGTCAGAGAAATTGACGAGCAAGGCTTTTTGCTCGTTTCGGCCGTCGGAGGGGTTGACCCTCGTGTACTTGTCGGCGCCGAAGTCACGGTTATTGGAAAAGAGGAACTTCGCGGAGTGATTTGTTCAACTCCGCCGCATCTTCTTACAAAAGCCGACAGGGAAAAAGGCGTTGAAGTGAAAAAACTTGCCATTGACATCGGTCTTTCAAAGGAAGAAGCCGAAAAGAAAGTTTCGATCGGAGACAGAATTCTTGTCGGTTCAAAGCAACTTACTCTTTTAGACAACAAAATTTCCTGTGCGGCGCTTGATGACAGGTGCGGTGTTGCGGCACTTATTCTTGCAATACAAAAGCTTTCCGGAAAACTGAAAAATTGCACCGTTGCTCTTCAGCTTTCATCGCAGGAAGAAGTCGGAGGAAGCGGAGCAAAAACAGCTGCATACACTGCCGACAGCGATATTGCTATAGTTGTTGACGTCGGATTCGGAAGCGATCCATATTGTGAAAAACACGAAACGAACGAACTTTCAAAGGGTCCGTCAATAGGTATTTCTCCGACCCTTGACCGAAAGCTTATGCTTGAGCTTGTCAGCGTTGCAAAGAAAAATTCAATCCCTTATCAGCATGACGTTATGAGCGGAAGAACAGGAACCAATGCCGACGGCATAAATATTTCACGTTCCGGAGTCAAAACGGCGCTTCTCTCGATTCCGCTTCGTCATATGCATACCGCCGTTGAAGTGATTGACGTCAGGGACGTTGAGTACACAGCCGACCTTATTGCGGCGTATATTCTCAAAAAGGAGGCTGAATATAATGCTTGAAACACTTAAAACTCTTTGTGAGCTGAACGGAACTTCCGGAAGGGAAGAAGACGTCGGAGCATATATCCTTGAACGCATTGAAGGAAAATGCGAAATTAAAGTTGATGCGCTCGGAAATATTATAGCCTTCAAAGAAGGAAAAAAGAGAGCTAAAAACAAGGTGATGATTTCCGCGCATATGGATGAAGTCGGATTTATCATCACATATATTACCGACGACGGCTACCTTCGATTTGACTGCGTGGGCGGTATTGACGAAAAAGTCATTGTCGGAAGAGCGGTTACTGTCGGCGAGCAAAACGTTCCCGGCGTAATCGGAATCAAAGCCATTCATCTCACAGACAAAGCCGATGAAGGAAAGGTTCCCGAAATTTCGGCAATGTATATTGATATCGGAGCCACAGATAAAAAGGAAGCCGAAAAATATGTTTCGATCGGTGACAGTGCATACTTCATTTCCGATTTTGAACTCTTCGGAGAAAATAAAGTAAAATCAAAGGCGCTTGATGACAGGTTCGGCTGTTCGGTCATGATTGATATGATTGAAAACGGTGTTGATTACGACACATGGTTCGCTTTCCTTGTTCAGGAGGAAGTCGGTCTTCGCGGTGCGTCTGCCGCCGCATATACAATTGAGCCGGATTATGCGATCGTTCTTGAAGCAACAACCGCCGCGGATGTTGCCGGAGTAAAAAAAGAGGAGTGCGTTTGTGCTCTTTCAAAAGGCGCCGTTGTCTCATTTATGGACAGATCAACTGTTTATAACCGGGAGCTTTTTAAGCGTGCTTTCGAGCTTGCGAAAGAAAACAATATACCATGCCAAACAAAGACTGCCGTTGCCGGCGGAAATGATGCCGGAGCGATTCATAAAAGCGGAAAAGGCGTATATACGCTCACTGTTTCACTTCCATGCAGATATATTCATTCGGCAACAAGCGTTGCTGATATTCGAGACATGGATGCCTGTAAAAAAATGGCAAAAGTTCTTCTCGCGGAGTTTTCAAATGCTTAAAATTGCAAGTGCCGGCGATCTCGAAGAAATTAAGAACTTTTGTCGGAACAGCACCTTTGGAGCATATATTTCCTGCCGAGCCGAGGCTTACGGTTTTGAAAACGGGTTTTCAAAATTGTGGTGCGGAAGAAATAAAAATGATGAATTGGTTTCTGTTGTGTCTTCGCTCGGCGGAAATGCTGTAATTCTTGCAAAAGACGGCTGTGACAACGAAGAGCTTTCGTTTATGATTTCGGCGTTCTCAATGAATTGCGTTTTGACAGATTACGATACGGGAACAAAGTGCTTTCCAAAGAGATTTCAAAAGAAGGAAATTTTTCGTTTTGACGGGTGTGATTTAAAAGTGAACGGAATTGAGTCCGAGCCTGAAATGAAAGACGTTTATTCTCTTTTTCTTTCATGTTTTCCGGAAAGCTATCAAGCCGATAAAGATTCGTATCTTTCATGGCTGTCGGACTTTGTGTTCAGAAAAAACAGAAATCTTGCAAGAATTAAGGCTGTTGTACTCGACGGAAAAGTTCTTTCCGCAGCGTTGACTTCGGCCGAAAGTGAAGATTGTGCCGTAATTTCGTCGGTTGCCTGCAACGAAAAATGCAGAAATAACGGTTACGGAAAAGTCGTTCTTCTTTCTCTTGCAAACGAACTGAAAGCCGAGGGAAAAAATGTTTTCGTAATTTCGGAAAACCGTTCGGTCTCTGGGTTTTATAAAAAAAGCGGATTTAAAAATTGCGGATTTGCCGCATACACAGAAAGGCATAATAATGTTTGATTTTGACAAAAAAATATATGAATACTCCGAAACGGCGATGAAAAACGTTGAGTCGGAATTTCAAAGAATTGATAAGATTACGGAATTTAATCAGCAAAAAATGCTTAAAGCGTTCATTGACAACAATGTCAGCGAATCAATGTTCAGCGGAACCACCGGATACGGTTATTCCGACCGCGGACGTGAAACACTCGACAAAGTCCTTGCCGAAGCTATGGGTGCCGAGGACGCAATCATCAGACATAATTTTACATGCGGAACACACACACTTTCGGTTGCCCTTTTCGGCGTTCTTCGTCCCGGGGACACAATGCTTTGTGTGACGGGAACTCCGTATGATACCATTCATCCTGTTATCGGACTTTCCGAGGGGAGCGGAATGGGTTCGCTTAAAGATTTCGGCGTAATTTACAAGCAGGTTGACCTCAAAGAAGACGGGACGCTTGATTATGATTCGATTGAAAAAGCCGTTAATGATGAAATTGCAATGGTTTATATTCAGCGTTCAAGGGGATACTCGCTTCGTCCGTCGCTTTCCGTCGATGAAATTGAAAAAGTTGTTAAAATAACAAAGAAGAACAGCAATGCCGTTGTTATGGTTGATAACTGCTACGGCGAATGGGTTGAAAAGCGTGAGCCTACGCAGGTTGGCGCAGACCTTATTGCGGGTTCGCTCATCAAAAATCCGGGCGGAGGAATCGCAAGAACGGGCGGATATATCGCCGGACGTCACGATCTGATTGAAAAATGTGCCGCAAGGCTCATAACTCCCGGAATCGGACGTGAGGTCGGTTGCACTCTCGGCATGAACAGAGAGCTGTTTTTGGGTGTATACAGCGCCCCTCATGTTGTCGGAGAAGCTCTCAAAAGCATGGCTTTTTCCGCCGGATTGTTCAAACTTATCGGTTTTGATTCAACTCCGGCTTCGGGAGAGGTACGCCACGATATAATTCAGGCAATCAAACTTCATAATGAAAAGAACCTTATTGCTTTTTGTCGGGGAATTCAAAAATGCTCTCCCGTTGATGCTTTTGCGTATCCCGAACCTTGGGATATGCCCGGCTACGACAGCAAGGTAATCATGGCGGCGGGTGCCTTTACGCTCGGTTCCTCCATTGAGCTTTCCGCCGACGCACCGCTCAGGGAACCGTTTGCCGTTTGGATGCAGGGCGGACTGAATTTTCACAGCGCAAAGCTTGCGATTATGAGTGCCGCTGACGAGGTTCTCAAAATTCAGTGAAAGGAAAAATGCAATGAGCAGCTTTAAAGGTTTTGACAGAGACACTTTTCTCATGCTCGCCGAAAACCGTTTTAATGACAGCAAACCGTATTACGACAAAATCAAAGAAACGCTCAAGAAAAAAGCGATTGTTCCGATGCGTGAAATTTGCTTTGATCTTGCACCTTTGCTTTTTGAAATCGATTCTCAAATGAACCTCATTCCCGTCAAAATGGTTTCAAGAATACGAAGAGATACTCGGCGCGCAAAAAACATGAATATGTACCGCGACAACATTTGGTGCATGTTCATGCGGCATAAATATGAGTGGACTTACCAACCGTGCATGTGGTTTGAGGTTATGCCGGGATGTTATTCAATCGGAGTCGGAATGTTCAGAACGGATGCGGCTTATCTTGAAAAGTACAGAGAATATTTTTGTGAACACCAAAGGGAATTTAAAAAAGCTCTCAAAAGTGTATATTCCGTTGGTGCGGTTGACGACCTTGAGCGGTATGCGAAGGATAAACCGGGAGAAGTTTCCGCGGAACTCAACGATTATTATAACGCTAAGAGTCTTTATTTTATCAAAAGCAGTTTTGATCCGGAGCCTCTTTTTGACGGAAGTGTTCTCAATGAACTTGAAGAGGCAATAAAAGCATATGCTCCTATGTATGATTTCTTTTTGAAAGTCACCGAAATAATGATCAGTGAGAAAGGCAGATAAAAAATGTCACGATTTGAACTTTATAAAAAACTTAAAAGCGGAACGGATATCAGGGGAGTTGCCGTTGAAACGGAAATTTCTCCGATTCAGCTCGACGACCTTGCAGTCTTTGATTTAACTTGCGGATTTTGCGAATGGCTGCTTAAAAACGGAGTAACACCGAAAAGTCACGTTGCCGTCGGACACGATTCAAGAATTTCTGCGGAAAGAATCAAGAAACAGGTTATCAGTGCGCTTTGCGCTTATGATTTCAATGTTTATGACTGCGGCCTTGCATCAACACCGGCAATGTTTATGACAACGGTTGATTTGAACTGCTCCGCGGCTGTTCAGATTACAGCAAGCCATCATCCGTTTGACAGAAACGGACTCAAATTTTTCACAACAACTGGCGGTCTTGACAGCGAAGATCTCGATGACGTAATCAACAATACCGTAAATCTCACTCTTCCGAAAAAGCATAATTTTTCGATTGAAAGAATAGATTTTATGTCGGTTTATGCGAAACGACTTCGTGACATGATCTGTCGTGAGGTCAACGCTGAAAATTATGAAAAACCTCTTGAAGGTTATAAAATTGTTGTTGACGCAGGAAACGGAGTCGGAGGTTTTTATGCGTCCGAAGTCCTTGAAAAACTCGGCGCCGATGTGTCGGGAAGTCAGTTTTTGAATCCGGACGGAATGTTTCCGAATCACGCCCCGAACCCGGAAAACGAAGAGGCAATGAAGTCAATCAGCGCAGCCGTTGTCAGAAACAGTGCCGATCTCGGAGTTATTTTTGATACCGACGTTGACCGTGCAAGCTGCGTTGATGAAAACGGAACGGAAATCAACCGTAATCGTCTGGTTGCTCTTGCTTCAATAATTGCCCTTGAAGGAAATGAAGGCGGAACAATTGTTACCGACAGCGTTACGTCAACGGGACTTACGGATTTCATAAACAAGACACTCGGCGGTGTTCATTACCGTTACAGGCGCGGATACCGCAATGTCATAAACGAACAACTCAAACTCAACCGTGAAGGCGTCAACTGTCCGCTTGCAATCGAAACTTCGGGTCATGCTGCATTCAGAGAGAATTATTATCTTGATGACGGCGCATATCTCATTACAAAAATTGTTATTAAAATGGCTCAAATGGGAAAAGAAGGAAAAAAACTCGAGTCGCTAATTTCTTCTCTTAAAGATCCGCTTGAAGCCGCTGAGCTCAGGCTTAAAATCAAGTGTGATGATTTCAGAAAATACGGAGATTATGTGATTTCGTCTCTTGAAAAATATTCCGAAACGAAGGAAGGCTGGAAAATCGCCGACGACAACCGTGAAGGAATTCGTGTTTTCCTCGACAAAAATCACGGAGACGGTTGGTTCCTTTTAAGACTAAGCGTTCACGATCCGATAATGCCGCTTAACATTGAAAGCGACTCTGTCGGTGGGGCAAAGAGAATTGCCGAAGAAATTTTTGGTTTTCTTTCTGAATTTGAAAGCCTTGACGTTGATGTCATCAGAAATTTCATTGAATAAAAATAATTATTAAGAGGTGAAGAGCAAATGAAGAAATTTACAACTGCGGCAATTGCCGTATCGTTTGTTGCCGCACTTCTTCTTTTGCTTTTCAGCATCAAATCAAAACCGATTGAGTCGCTGATTCATGCGCCGGGAAGGGACGGACAAAACGCACAAATATGGCAGGCCTTTGAAAATGCCGTCGGAAGTGATTACACGCTTAAAACACCGACAGACGGAGGGCACCGCTCGGCTTTGATATATGTTGATCTTAACGGAGACGGCGAGGACGAAATTGTTGCCTTTTACTCAAAGGGAGGAACCGAAGAAACGGTTTCGCTTCAAATTTTTGAGATGAATGACGATTCCTGGAAAGCTCTTGCGGGAACGGAAAGCGGATTTAATGAACTGAGGCAGGTTGAATTTGCCGACGTTGACGGAGACGGAACCGATGAAATCATTGTCGGCTGGGGACTTCAGAACAGCAAGCTTATGCAGCAAGTCAATGTTTATGAGATTGATTTTTCTCAAGCAACGGTAAAAAGCATATTCCATACGAAATATTCAAATTTCGGAGTCTTTGATTTTGATGCGGACAAAAACAATGAACTTGCGGTTATTTATGCGGAAAACTCGGCCGAATCTTCGGCGTCAAAGCTGAAAATATTCGACTGTGAAAAAGGCGCATTTAATATGACGGCAAGTTTTGATATTGACCCGATGATCACAACAGTGTCTCAGATTCAGTTTGATTATGTCAGAAGACTTTCTTGCGGACGTGTCTATATCGACGGATACACATCCGACGGATTAATGACAACAGACGTGATTTCCTACGGAATCAAAGACGGAAAGTTAAGCCGTGTTTTCGTGAACGGAGAAACGGTGTGTGCATTTTCAAAACGAAACACGAATGTAAATTGCGAAGACATCAATTATGACGGAATCGTTGAAATTCCGGTTCAGGTGAATCTTGAATTCAGAAATCTTTCATCGAGTGTAATTGAATGGACGAATATTCTTGACGGAAAAACTTCGGCGATATGCAGATATTTTGACAACAGAGCCAATGATTATTACTTTCAAATTCCTGAAGATTTTGAAAAAGCTGCCATTCCTGTTCTTCTTTCAGACGGAAAAACAATGAGATTTTATGTTCTTGAAAACGGAGTAAAACAGGCGGCTGTTGCGCTTTTTGAAATCAGAATTGAACATGAAGACGTAATCAGTCCGATTTCAAGTCAGTTCAGACTTATCGAAACATACAAAGGAAAAAAGTATTATTGCCGGATTTTTGAAGCCGGGGAAAAAAGAAAAATCACAAAAAAGCTTGTTTCCGGAAGTATAATTTTTAATTGAGGTGAGCCGAGTGAAAAAAATACTCATTGCCGAGGACGAAAAATCAATCAGAGAATTTATTACGCTCAATTTGAGACGCCATGGCTTCAGCGTCGCCGAAGCTGAAAACGGAACCGAGGCGCTGAAAATATTTGCGGAAAATAAAGATTCGCTTGACGTTGTGCTTCTTGATGTAATGATGCCGAAAATTGACGGAATTGGGGTGTGCCGGCGAATCCGTGAGCTTTCGTCAACCGTTGGAATAATCTTTCTTACGGCAAAAACACAGGAGCAAGATAAGGTGTTAGGTCTTTATTCCGGTGCGGACGATTACATAACAAAGCCGTTTTCCGTAACCGAACTTCTTGCAAGAATTGAAGCCTTATACAGGCGGGTGAAGCTTAACAAGGAGATTTTGAAAGCAAACAGCGATGAAATTATCTGCGGAAAATTTTGTCTTAGTACCAAAAAACGCGCTGTTTTTTGTGAGGGTCAAAGAATTGACCTTTCTCAGATCGAGTTTCAAATTCTTGAGCTTTTCTTCTCAAAACCGAATCGGACAATCAGCCGTGAGGAGCTTCTCAATCATGTTTGGGGAGAAAGCTATTTCGGAGACGACAAAGTCGTTGACGTAAACATACGAAGGCTCAGACTGAAAATCGAAAAAGATCCTTCCTGTCCGGATTATTTGACAACAGTTTGGGGAAAAGGATATAAATGGATCTCCGGTGAATAAAATGAATGGCGGTGAGTATTATAAAAAAAACAATCAAAGCACGTTGGCTTCGTAACATTTTCTTTGCAACGGTTTTAATACTCACAATCGTTTCCGGAATTCTCATGTATTCGATATACCTTCGATATAACCACGCCGCCGAGATGACGCTCAGATCTTGCGATACAAATGTTGCCGACACATATTTTGGTTATTATTATTCTCTTGACAGTAAAGATTTTTCCGAAGCGGCGGTGAATTTTGCTGAGAATTACGAATACAGAGATAAAATCGAAATCTGGGTAATCGATAAAAACGGAAATCCGCTGGTTTCATCCGGCGGTTATGATGTCAGTGAATTTACCGACATGCCGGATTATTACGAAGCCTTGAACAGCGAAAACGGAATTTCGATCAAAAAATCGAGAACCGCATGGCATGAACCGGTTATGGCAATGAGTTACATTCTTAGAAATTTCCAGGGCGAAAATTGCGGAGCGGTCAGATATCTCGTTTCATTAAAGGATGTCAACAAACAGCTTTACTTGATTTTTGCGGCTGTTGTTTTCGGCGTTTTTTTGATTTCGCTTTTGATGTTCAACTCCGGATATTATTTTGTTTCTTCGATTGTAAATCCGGTTAAGGTTGTTAATCAGACCGCAAAAAAAATTGCGAAAGGAGACTTTTCGGCAAGAATTTCAATTCCGCATACCGATGACGAAATCGGTGAACTTTGTGAAACAATCAACAATATGGCCGAACAAATCGGTGAAATCGATAACATGAAAAACAGTTTTATTTCAACGGTTTCTCATGAAATAAGGACGCCTCTCACGGCAATAAAAGGCTGGAGCGAAACACTTTCGTCAATTGCTGAAAGTGACGACGAGGTTATGAAGAAAGGCCTTGAAATTATTACTTCGGAAACCACACGCCTTGCGGGAATGGTTGAAGAACTTCTTGATTTTTCAAGAATGCAGAGCGGAAAACTTCAAATGAAAGTCGGAATTGTTGACATCATTGCCGAAATTCAGCAGGCTTTTTTGATGTATCGTCCGAAAGCTGCAAGCGAGGGGAAGAAAGTTATTCTCAATCTTTGCGAAACCGAAAACAGTTTTGTTCTCGGTGACAGCGACAGAATTTGTCAGGTGTTTATAAATATTCTTGACAATTCGGTAAAATATACGGAAAGAGGAGGAAAAATCATAATTTCTGTTGAAAATTCAGAAAATTATGTTAAAATATCATTCAGTGATAACGGATGCGGAATTTCAGAAAACGACCTTCCGCATGTCAAGGAAAAGTTTTATAAAGCAAACAACGATAAGCACGGAACAGGAATAGGACTTGCTGTTGTTGATGAAATCATAAAATTACATAACGGTATTTTTAAAATTGAAAGCACTCAGGGAGCAGGAACAAAAGTTGAAGTTATGCTTCCGGTATATAAAAAGGAGGACTGAATTTTGAGTAAGAATAAAAACAAAGAAGTTGTGCATAAAACTTCGGTCGGCGGTCAGGCACTCATTGAAGGCATTATGATGCAGGGACCGAAGGGCGCCGCAATGTCCGTCCGTCTTCCCGACGGAACGATTGACACGGAAGAAAAGGAAGTCAAACACATCAAAGATAAAGTTAAGTTTCTCGGTTGGCCGATTATCAGAGGTTGTGTGAATTTTGTCGAGTCGATGATTTTCGGTTATAAGTGTCTCATGGAATCAGCTGAAAAATCAGGTCTTGAAGATATTGAAAACAACGACGAAAACGCTTCAAAACTTGACAAATGGCTCAATGACCATCTGAGCAAGAAGGTTATGAGCGTAATTACGGGAATCGCTTCCGTTCTCGGCGTCCTTCTTGCTTTTGCACTTTTCTTTTGGCTTCCGTCTAAGGTTGCCGATTTCTTCAACAGTCTCGCCTCCGGCGCACTTACGAATTACCGCGCACTTATTGAAGGTGTGATGAGAATGATTATTTTTGTTTCATATATTGCGCTTGTTTCTCTTATGAAGGACATCAAGCGGACTTTTATGTATCACGGTGCCGAACATAAAACGATTTTTTGTTATGAACACGGGCTTGAGCTTACTGTTGAAAATGTCAGAAAGCAGATTCGTTTCCATCCGAGATGCGGAACAAGCTTTATGTTTGTTATAATTATTATCAGCGTAATAATTTCTTCGATTGTTTCGGTTGCATTTCCGAATCTCAGAAATAACATTGCGGTCTGGATGATTGTAAAGCTTTTGATTCTTCCGCTCGTTATGGGCTTCGGTTATGAATTCATAAAATACGCCGGAAAGCACGACAATCTTTTTGTTAAAATCCTTTCGGCGCCGGGACTCTGGATGCAGAGACTCACAACAAAAGAACCGGATGATTCGATGATTGAGGTTGCGCTTGCCGCATTCAAAGCCGTAATCACCGATAATCCTGAGGATGATGAAATAAAATGACGGTTATTGAACTATATAATTATTGCAAAGACGAACTTAAAGCGGCAGGAAAGGACGATTTTGAAAACGAAGCGAATTTGATCGTTCAAAACGTTCTTGACATTGACAAAACAATGTTCTTGCTCAACAAAGACAATTTTGTCGATTCGACGGCAATCAGCGAGGTTCAGAGTATAATTAAGAAAAGAAAAGATTCTGTTCCTCTCCAGTATATTTTCGGTGAATGGGAATTTTACGGCGAGAATTATAAAGTCGGCGAAGGTGTTCTTGTTCCGAGACCGGAAACGGAGGAGCTTTGCTCGCTTGTTATCGAAAAGCTTCAAAAAATGAAATCTCCGACGGTTTTTGACCTTTGTGCCGGAAGCGGCTGCATTGGAATAACGCTCAAAAAGCAGGTAAAAAATGCGGATGTTTATCTTGTCGAGTATTGCGATAAAGCAATTTCTTACCTCAATGAAAACCGAATGAAGCTCGGTGTTGCAAGATCCGTTCCGGCGATTAAAGGCAATGTTCTTGACGGCTATGATAAATTCGGTTTTCTACCGAGGCCGGATGTTATTGTTTCAAATCCGCCGTATGTTAAAAGTTCCGAGCTTGAATCTCTTCAACCGGAGGTCAAAAACGAACCGGAAACAGCTCTTGACGGAGGAGAGGACGGACTTGATTTCTATCGCGCTCTTGCAGAAAAATGGCTTCCGTATATTAATGACGGTGGCTTCATTGCCGTTGAATGCGGAGAAGAACAGGCCGAAGCAATAGCTTCAATGTTTTCAAAATTCAGCGAAGAAATTTCGATTATTAAAGACTTCAACGGTTTTGACCGCTTTGTCATTGCCGGGAAAGGACAAAAATGATTTACGACCTTATTCAAAACGGATTTACCATTGACGTGGTTCTGAATTTATTTGCAAGAATTTTTGTCATGTTTTGCATTTTGCCGGTGCATGAGTTTGCTCACGCTCTTGTTGCAACAAAGCTCGGAGACCAGACCGCTCGTCTTTCGGGAAGGCTGACTTTAAATCCGCTTGCTCACCTTGACCTTTTCGGTGCTTTGATGATGATTATTGCCGGCTTCGGATATGCAAAGCCCGTCCCTGTCAATATGAATAATTTCAATCCGAAAAAGAGAAAGTCGTGTATGGCTCTGACCGCAATTGCGGGACCGATTTCAAATCTCATTATGGCGTTTTTGTTTTCAGTCTTTTATTGCGCAATCTTCAAATTCGGAAATCCTACAGACGGAAGCCTCGCGCGGGCTATAGTTATGTTTTTCCTTTATGTTGCGCAAATCAATGTTTCTCTTGCTGTTTTCAATCTTATTCCGGTTCCTCCGCTTGACGGTTCGAGAATACTTACTGCGATTTTGCTGGATAAGTACTATTACACAATTATGAAGTACGAACGCTATATTGTTTATGCCGTTCTCGCTCTTGTTCTTTTCGGAGCGCTTGACACTCCGATTGCTTGGGCAACAAACGGAATAATGCGGTTGTTTATTAAAGGAGCCGGTTTGATCTTCGGTATGCACGTTGGGTGAAAGATGGAGAAAATCAATTATAAACTTGAGGTTTTTGAAGGGCCGCTTGACCTTCTTTTGCACCTCATAAGCAAACACAAACTTAATATAAACGACATTCCGATTTTTGAGCTTGTCGAACAGTATGTCGATTACGTCCGAAAGATGGAAGAATCGGACATGAACGTTGCAAGCGAGTTCATCGACATGGCTGCAAGACTTGTGTATATCAAGACTGTTTCCCTTTTGCCGGTTCATGAAGAGGCCGAGCAGCTTAAGCTTGAACTCACCGGTGAGCTGATTGAGTATCGTGACTGCAAGCTGATGGCCGAGAAGCTTTCAAAACAGGCGGACGGCGCCGATTATTTTTGCCGTGAACCGCTCGAGCTTCCGAAGAACGTGACATACAGCCGTGTTCATGAAAGCAAAGATATTCTTTTGGCTTATCTCAGCGCAATCGGAAAAGAGAAAAGAAAACTTCCGCCGCCGATCGAAGCTTTCAGCGGGATCGTTTCTCATAAAATCGTTTCGGTCAATTCAAGGATTGTCTATATTTACCGAAGGCTTTTGAAAAATGCAAAGCAGAAGTTTTCTGAGTTCTTTAATCACAGTACGTCGCGTTCTGAAATAGTTGCAACTTTTCTTGCGGTTCTCGAACTTGTAAAGAACGGAAAAATATGTCTGAACAACGATAACACCGTTGTTACTCTGAAAAGGGAAGGAAAATTAAGAAAGCAATGAATATGAATGAATTGCAAAATGCATTGGAAGCAGTTCTTTTCGCCGTCGGCGAACCGATTGAAATTGAGCGTCTTTCTCAGGCTCTTGAGGTTGACGAACTTCTTCTCGGTCAGGTTCTTGAAAACCTTCGTGCCGCTTACGATGAACGCAACGGAGGTTTGTGCATTCTTAAGCTTGACAATAAATATCAAATCTGTTCAAGAAAGCAGTATGCCGATCAAATCAGAAAAGTTCTTGAAATTAAGCGTAACGCACCTCTTTCTCAGGCGGCACTTGAAGTTCTTGCGATAATCGCATATAATCAGCCTGTAACAAAGGCTTTTGTCGAACAAATCAGAGGTGTTGACTGCTCCGGGGTTATTTCAACACTTTGTCAGCGTTCTCTCATTGAAGAAAAGGGCAGACTTGACCTTCCGGGGAGGCCGTTGATTTACGGAACAACATCGAATTTTCTTCGTTGCTTCTGTTTGTCGTCACTCGATGATCTTCCGGCCGTTCCGGAAAATAATGCACAAAACGGTTCTGATGAGGAAAAAAAAGAAGAAAATTTTCAAACTGAACCGATTGATTTCGTTGAAACGGTTGACGAAATTTAAAAATTAGGGTAACATATAATAAATTGCTTTGAAAGGGGGAGAAAGAGTGACCGGATTTCAAATTTTTCTTTGTGTACTCGGTGCAATAATTGCATTTATTATTCTTGTTCTTTCAATTCCGGTTCACGTCTCTTTTTCATACGGCGACAAAATTTATCTTTCAATAAGATATCTTTTTATTAATCTGAACATTCTTCCTGTCGGTGAAAAGAAAGAAAAGAAACCGAAAAAAGAGAAAAAGCCGAAAAAGGAAAAACCGAAAGAAGAAAAGAAAGAAGAACCGAAAGAGAAAAAGCCCAATCCGATTATCCAAATGGTTAAAGCCAACGGTTATGACGGAATGATGGAAGTTCTTTCAAACCTCGGCCACGTTCTCGGACTTTACGGAGGAAAACTTTTCAAAAGTATTGTCTTTGATGAAATTGAAATTTACATAACCGTGGGAACAGGCGACAGCGCCAAAACGGCGATTGAGTACGGAAAGACCTGTCAAATGGTTTATCCGCTCCTCGGCTTCATCTGTTCAAACAATCTCGTTAAAAAATATGACGCATCGGTTGAACCTGATTTTCTTGCAAACAAGAGCGAAGGAGAGTTCTTCTTTGATTTCCATCTCGTTATAAGAAAAATCATCAACTCAACAATCGGAATGGTTTTCCGCCTTGTTTTCAAGGTCGGCCTCAAGTTCTTTAAGAATGCGAAGAAAGGAAAACCCGCACCTAAAGCAGAAAATGAAACCCAACCCTCAGAAACAAAGAAAGGATGATATATAATGTCAGAAAAATCAGCAGGGGCTATTCTCAGTTCAACAATTGAAAAAATCCGTGATCTTGTTGATACAAGCACAATTATCGGTGAGCCGATTTATGCCGAAGGCGGAGTTACGATTATTCCCGTTTCAAAAGTCACATACGGCTTTGCTTCGGGCGGTGCGGATTTTCCGTCGAAGAACACACAGGAACTTTTTGGCGGCGGCGGCGGAGCCGGCGTAACAATCACACCGGTTGCATTCCTTGTTATCAGTGACGGAGAGGTAACGCTCAAGCACATCACCGCTTATGACAATGCCGCAGAAAGAGTTGTTAACCTTGTTCCCGAAATGTTTGATAAGGTTACCGGACTTGTAAACAAAGCAAAGAAAGATTCCGCAAAGCAGGCTGCAACCGACGCTGTTGTTGACGCTGCTCTCAGCGAATAATTTTAGTTTAATAATTTTTCGACAACCGCCTGCATATCATAAAAATGGCAGGTGGTTGCTTTGTTGATTAAAAAATTAGCTTCTGTTCTTTTAGTTTCGGTTTTGATTTCACTGTTTGGCATTTTTGCGGTTTCTGCGATTGAAATCAGTGCGAAAAGTGCTGTTGCAATTGATGCGTCTTCAAATGAAATTCTTTTTGAAAAAGACGCTTTTGAAAAACGTTCAATGGCAAGCACAACGAAAATTATGACGTCGGTTCTTGCAATTGAATCCGGAAGGCTTGACGAGACGGTTGAAATTACCGGGAAAATGATTCGTGCCGAGGGAACGTCAATTGGACTTAAAGCCGGCTATCGGATTAAACTGCGTGATCTTGTCTACGGAATGATGCTTGAATCCGGAAATGACGCCGCAAACTCGGTTGCGATTTTTCTTTCGGAAAGTCTTGAGAATTTTTCTGAACTCATGAACCGAAAAGCCGCATCAATCGGAATGAAAAGCACTCATTTTGTGACGGCATCCGGTCTTGACGACGAAGAACATTATTCAACGGCGTATGATATGGCGCTTCTTGCTTCTTATTGCATTAAGAATAACACCTTCAAAGCTGTTTGTTCAACAAAAAAATATACGTCTAACCTTGAAAGGCCGGAAAATTACAGACTTTTCTTTTCAAATCATAACAGACTCCTTTCTGAGAATAAAGGCGTTTTCGGTGTAAAAACAGGATTCACAAAAAAGAGCGGCCGCTGTCTTGTTAGTGCCGCTGAACGTGACGGTGCGGTAATAATTGTTGTCACACTTTGTGCTCCCGATGATTGGAATGATCACAGAAAACTCTATAAATCATGTTTTGAAACGTTTTCAAAGAAAACAGTATATGCTGATTTTTCCGAAAGAGTTCCCGTTGTCGGAGGAACCGCTTCATCCGTTATGGTTAAGGCGACGGAAAAGTTGTTTGAAATTGCTGTTCACGGTGAAAAAAATGTTAAAAGCAGAGTTTTTCTTCCCAAGTTTGTTTATGCTCCGATCAAGGAAAACGACGTTATCGGAAAAATTGACTTTTATGTCGGTGTGAACAACATAAAAACGGTTTCGCTGTTTGCTGCTGAACCGGTTGCTTCTCAGACGGAAACGTATATTCACAGCGAAAGCTTTATAGCAAGGATAAAAAACAAAATTAAGAGTATTTTTACGAAAAAAGGAAGTGTTGCCGCTTGGCAGACAACAGAATGAGACTTCAGAAATATCTTTCTGAATGCGGTGTTGCTTCAAGAAGGAAAAGCGAAGAAATGATTGAAAGCGGAATCGTTAAAGTGAACGGAAAAGTCGCTTCAATCGGAGACAAAGTCGACCCAAAGCACGATACGGTCACTGTCAGAGGAAAAAAAGTTCTTAAGCAAAAGAACAATGTCTATATTATGCTCAACAAACCGCGCGGATTCATTACGACAATGAATGACGAAATGGACAGAAAATGCGTTGCAATGCTCGTTGAAAACGCTCCCGCCCGTGTTTATCCGGTAGGACGTCTTGACCGTGAGTCGGAAGGAATGCTCCTTTTTACAAACGACGGTGAATTTGCGAATGCATTGACTCATCCTTCAAAGCACGTTTCAAAAACCTACCGTGTAACTGTGCGTCCGCCGGTAAGTGAGGAACAGTTGACAAAAATAGCAACCGGAATTGTTATTGACGACCGGAAAACCGCTCCCGCCGATGTCAGAGTTGTTCTTCGGGAAGAAAACCGTGTTGTTCTTGAAATTGTCCTTTATGAAGGCAGAAACCGACAAATCAGAAAAATGTGCGAAGAAATCGGTCTTGATGTTGCAAGGCTTCGCAGAATAGCCGTAGGTTCAGTTAAACTCGGAATGCTGAAACAGGGCGATTGGCGAGAACTTTCCGAAGAAGAAATCAGAAAGCTAAAACTCGCCGCAGGCATGGAGGTCAGGAAAAAATGATTTTCTTCAAGCCGACGGAAATTCAAAACGGGGAATGCACCGCTTTGTTTGAAGCTTTTCAGAATGAGGACAAGCTCGGCGAATGCCGTCTTCTTCTCAAAAAAGACGGTGCGGATGTTTATATGCTTGAATACGACAAAGCTCAGCCGGAAATCGGTGAAGGTCTTTTGAAAAGCGCATATAATTACGCCGCAAACCACGGTGCTTATATCGGAATCCTTTCCGTGAAAGACGAGGGAAAGGCACATTTGCTTTTGAATTTTGAAAAGAACGGCGATGTTTTAAAAAATGACATTCCGTCACTTCTTGCCGGTCATTGCCGATGTGAGGACAATATTTGACAAACGGCGATGAAAGATATATAATATCAAGAATAAAGTTAATCATAGATGAACGAAGAAAGGCATGAGAATATGATTAAAAGTATGACCGGCTTCGGAAGGGCTCAGGATACAGTTGACCGAATGAATATTTCGGTTGAAATCAAAAGTGTAAATCACAGATATTTTGAATTCGGTTCAAAGCTTCCGAGAACTTACGGCTTTCTTGATGAAAAGCTTAAAAGCCACATTCAGTCCGTTGTTGCGAGGGGAAAAATCGATTGCTTTGTGACAATCGAAGAACTTGAGGATGATAACTGCACCGTAAGCATTAATCATTCGCTTGCTTCCGGCTATATCAATGCGTTGAAAGAACTTTCCGAAAAATACGGACTTGAAAACGACGTGACCGTAACAACGCTTTCAAAATATTATGATATTTTTTCGGTACATAAAGACGAGGCCGATGAAGAACGCGTTTGGAATGCGGTGAAAACCGTTACCGACCGTGCTCTCGATTCTTTCGTTGCCATGCGTGAAAGAGAAGGCGAAAAACTTAAAAACGATATTCTTTCACGATGCGAGACAATTCTTGAAGACGTAAGTTTTATTGAAGAACGTTCTCCGCAGACGGTAATTGAGTATAATACAAAGCTTCTTGAAAGAATGAAAACCGTTCTTGAAGACGTTCATGTTGATGAGCAGCGCCTTCTTACCGAAGCAGCGATTTATGCGGACAAGATTGCCGTTGCGGAAGAAACCGTAAGGCTTCGCAGTCATGTTGCTCAGATGCGTGAATTTATGAACAGCAGTTCGGCAATAGGAAGAAAGGCTGATTTCCTCATTCAGGAGTTCAACCGTGAAGCGAACACAATCGGTTCAAAGGCTCAGGACGTTTCAATTGCCAAAAAAGTTATTGACATAAAATCAGAGGTTGAAAAAATCAGAGAACAGATTCAGAACATCGAATAACTTTAAAGGGGAATATTAATGAAGCTTATAAACATCGGCTTCGGCAACATGATTAACGCTTCTCGTCTGATTGCCGTTGTAAGTCCGGACTCCGCTCCGATTAAAAGAATTGTTCAGGAGTCGAAGGAGCGAGGAACGCTCATTGATGCGACTCAGGGAAGAAGAACACGTGCCGTTATCATTATGGACAGCGACCATGTGGTTCTTTCATATCTTCAGTCCGAAACCGTTGCAAACCGTTTAAACGGAGAACCGGACGAGACTTTTGCGGAGGAGACTTACGATGAATAACGGACTTCTGGTTGTCCTTTCCGGACCTTCGGGAAGCGGAAAGGATACTGTTTTAAAAAGCGTTCTTGAAAAAATGGACGGCGATGCGTTTCTTTCGGTTTCGATGACAACGCGTGCGATGCGTTCCGGAGAGAAGGAAGGAACCGATTATTTCTTTGTTTCAAAAGAACAGTTTCAAAAAAATATTGACGATGATTTGATGCTTGAATATGCAAAATACGGCTCAAACTATTACGGAACACCGATCGGACCTGTCAAAGAGGTTTTGAAAAACGGAAAAACAGTTTTTCTCAACATTGAAGTTCAGGGCGGTGCAAATATCCGCAGACTGATGCCGGAAGCAGTTCAGATTTTCATTGCACCGCCTTCAAAAGAAGAACTTGAAAGGCGTCTTCGCAAAAGAGGGACCGAAAGTGAGGAATGCATTTGCGAACGTCTTCGCATTGCCGAAGAAGAAATGAAGCACGCCGATGAATATGATTTCATTGTGATTAATGATGTTCTTGAAGATGCGGTTGAAGAAGTTCTTTCAATCGTCAGAAAATCTTTAAATAATATTAAGTAAATTAAATATAATTCATTATGTGAGGTAATTATTATGCTTAATCCCGATCTCAGAGATCTTCTTAAAGATCATATCAGCCGTTATTCGCTTGTTACCGCTGTTGCAAAAAGAGCGAGAACAATCACCGAAGATCCGGTTCTTTCCGAAAAATGCGGAACCGAAAAACCCGTCTCATACGCTCTTGACGAATTTCTTGCCGGAAAATTTGAAATCAAAGAGCCTGATGAGATTAAGGATATTTAATTGAATTTCAAAGGGAAGTGAAATGATATGGAACAGACTGTGGCTGCAATTGCTATTGAGAATGTTTCATATCATTTTGATATTTTATACGGATATGCTGTTCCGGAAGAGCTTTCAAAAAAGGTTTTTGTCGGTTCTAAAGTTCTTGTTAATTTTGGAAACGGAAATTCAAAAAGACAGGGTATCGTTTTCGGATTTGAAAAAGCCGAAAGTAAAAAGCGATATAAAAAAGTTCTTGAAGTCCTTGACGAAAAGCCTCTCCTTACCGAAGAAATGATCGAAATTGCAAAATTTCTGAAGGATCGAACTTTTTGCACCTTTTTTGAAGCGGCGAAGGTTCAGCTCCCGGCAGGGTTTAACTATAAAGTCAATGTGACTTATGTTGCTTTGAGCGGAGACTTTTCTTTGGATTCGCTAACTTTGCAGGAAAAAACCGTTTATGATTTCATGGTTGAAAAAGTTGGCTATCTTTCAAAAAAAACAATTCTTGATGCGTGCAAGATTCAGCATGGAAGCGATGTGCTTGAGCGACTTATTGAAAAAGGCTTCGTCAGAAAAAATGTTTCGGCTAAGAAGCAAGTCGGAGAACTTTCGGAAAAAACCGCAGTTCTTAATCTTGAAGGAATTGAACTGGAGAATGCTTTTGAAAGGCTGACGAAAAAGCAATCCGAGGTTCTTTCTGTCCTTCGTGATGTCGGCTCGGCGAAAGTTAGGGAACTTTGTGAAATAACCGGTGTTTCATCCGCTGTTGTTGATGCTCTTCAAAAGAAGGAAATAATCAGCATTGTGGATGTCGATGTTTATCGTATTCCGAAATCGGTCGTTACAGCTGACAAAGACGAAAGAAAAATTGTTCTTACCGCAATGCAGAACAGAGCCTATATCGGACTTTTGGATAAGTACAAAAACGGCGGTGGTGTTTCGCTTCTATACGGAATTACCGGAAGCGGAAAAACCTCGGTCTTTTTAAAACTGATTGATGATGTTTTGAACGACGGAAAGAACGTAATTGTTATGGTTCCGGAAATATCTCTCACTCCTCAGATGGTTGCGCTGTTCAAAAGCCGTTACGGAAATGAAGTTGCGATTTTTCATTCAGCTCTTTCAATGGGTGAGCGCAAGGATGAATACAGAAGGGTCAGAAGCGGCGAAGTCAAAATTGTTGTCGGTACCCGCTCTGCCGTTTTTGCTCCGTTTGAAAACATCGGCCTTATTGTAATCGATGAGGAACAGGAGCATACATATAAATCCGAATCGTCACCGAGATATCATGCGCGTGACGTTGCCCGTTTCAGGGCAAAATGGCACAAAGCTCTTCTTTTGCTTTCTTCGGCAACTCCGAGCATAGAAAGCTTTTCAATGGCAAAAAAAGGCATATATTCACTTGAAACGCTCACCGAACGATACGGAAACGCGGTTCTGCCTGAGGTTTCGGTAATTGACCTTAAAGCCGAACGTCAACGCGGAAACAAGCATTATATCAGTCATGAACTTCTTGAAAGGCTAAAAGCAAACCTTGAAGAAAAAAAGCAGTCGATTCTTTTGATTAACAGAAGGGGATATAACACTTTTGTCGCTTGCGACAGTTGCGGAAGCGTTGTAACTTGCCCTCATTGCAGCATTTCAATGACGTTTCATCTTTCAAACAAAAAGCTGATGTGTCATTATTGCGGATATACAACGGATTTTAAAACGAAATGCGATGAATGCGGAAAAGAAAATGTCCGTTATTCAGGCTACGGTACTCAGCGTATTGAGGAGGAACTTCAAATTCTTCTTCCGGAAGCACGGGTTCTTCGGATGGATACCGACTCAAATTCCGGAAGATACGCTTTTGAAAAAAATATTACCGCGTTCGGAAACAATGAATATGACATTATGCTCGGAACTCAGATGGTTGCAAAGGGTCTTGATTTTGAAAATGTTACTCTTGTCGGTGTAATTAATGCAGACCAACAGCTGAACAATGATGATTTCAGAAGCGAGGAACTCACATTTGATCTTTTGACACAGGTTGTCGGAAGAAGCGGTCGCGGAAAGAACAAAGGCACCGCAGTAATTCAGACGATGACGCCGGAGAACAACGTTATACGCCTTGCAAAACTTCAGGATTACGATGCGTTTTATGACAGTGAGATTGAAATCAGACGTTTCATGATTTATCCGCCGTTTTGCGATATATGCAGCGTTTGTGCGGTAAGTGATGATGAACTGAAGGCGCTTTCCGCGGCAAGGCTTTTTCTTGACGAGTTCAGAAAGGCGGTTGACCGTGAAAAGAACACCGTAAAAGTTATTGCTCTTCCGGTTATGCCGCCGAGAATCGCAAAAGTCAATAATCGTTTTAGATACAGAATAATAATAAAATGCAAAAATTCATCCGAATTCAGAAAAATTATTTCTGATCTTCTCATTGAATTCGGAACGAGCAAAACATTCGGTGACGTCACAATAATTGCGGATATTAATCCGTCGTCACTTGTATAACACTATTAAAGGAGCTTTGGAAATGGCAATCAGAAAAGTTGTAACAATCGAAGATTCCGTTCTCAGAAAGAAAAGCCGCCCGGTTGTGAAGTTTGACGAAAAACTCTGGACGCTTCTTGACGATATGAAAGACACTTTGAAAAAAGCCGACGGAGTCGGCCTTGCCGCCGTTCAGGTTGGAATACTCAGAAGGGTTGTTATTGTTGACGTCGGTGACGGAAAACCGGTTGAACTCATTAATCCCGAAATTGTTGAAGAAAGCGGAGAACAGGAAGGTCAGGAAGGCTGCCTTTCGCTTCCGGGCAAATGGGGAATTGTAAAACGTCCGGACTTTGTTAAAGTCCGCGCTCAAAACAGGAAAGGTCAGTGGTGTATGCACAAGGGCGAAGGTCTTAAGGCACGTTGCTTCTGCCATGAGATTGATCACCTTGACGGAATTGTTTTCACCGACAGAGCAAAGCATATGCTAACCGAAGAAGAACTTAAAAGACTGAACGAAGAATAAGAGCGGAGGAAAGGAAAATGAGAATTGCATTTATGGGAACTCCGGATTTTTCCGTTGAGTGCCTTAAAGCACTTGTAAATTCAAAACATGAAATCGTTGGAGTGTTTTGCCAGCCGGATAAGCCGGTCGGAAGAAAGCAGGAACTTAAAATGCCCGACGTAAAGATTGAGGCACTCAAACATGACCTTCCGATTTTTCAGCCGACAACACTCAGAAACGGAAAAGGCATTGAAATTCTTGAAAAAATCAATCCGGAACTTATAATTGTTGTTGCATACGGAAAAATTCTTCCGCCTGATTTCCTAAAATTTCCGAAGTACGGTTGCATAAATATCCACGCTTCGATTCTTCCGAAGTACCGAGGCGCATCACCGATTCATCACTGTGTTCTTAACGGAGACACCGAAACGGGCGTAACTTCAATGCTTATGGATGAAGGCGTTGATACCGGAGACATTCTTCTTGTTAAAAAAATTCCGATCGGCATTAATGACACAACGCTCGAAATGTTTGAAAAGCTTTCCGTTCTCGGTGCAGAAGTTCTCACGGAAACGATTGAAGCTCTTGAAAAAGGAGAGCTTAATCCGATTAAACAAGACGAAAGCAAAGCTACCCATGCAGGACTTCTTTCAAAAGACGAAGGACTCATTGATTGGAGTAAAAGCGCCTTTGAGGTTCATAATAAAATCCGTGGACTTTACTCATGGCCCGGAGCATTCACAAAGCTTAACGGAAAAACTTTGAAGATTCAAAAATCGGTTTTGAGTGATAAAAAAGGAAACAATATTCCCGGTGAAGTTGTTTTTGTTGACGGAAAGCTGATTGTTTCATGCGGAGACAACAATTGCGTTGAGCTGAAGGAAATTCAGCTCGAAGGAAAAAAGAGAATGGAAGCGGCCGCTTTTCTCAATGGCCGTAAACTTTCAAAAGGAACCGTTCTCGGAAAATGATTTGCCCGAAAAAGAAGGAAGGAGCATAGTGAATATTTATGATTTGGTATGATTATTATTATATTTTACTTGTTATGCCTGCGGTTTTTCTTTCTTTGATTGCACAGGTTGCAGTAAAGAGCACATACAGAAACATGTCTCGTATTCAGAACCGTTCTGGTCTTACCGGAGCGGCAGCCGCCGCAAGGGTTCTTGCTTATTACGGAATCAACAATGTCAGAATCGAGCCTGTTAACGGGAATCTTACCGATCATTATGACCCGAGAGACAATGTTATACGGCTTTCTTCAAAGGTTTTTTCCGGAAATTCAATTGCATCCGTCGGTATTGCCTGCCATGAAGCCGGCCACGCCGCACAACACGCCGAGGGTTACGCTCCGATCAGGGTCAGAAATGCGATTTTGCCGATTGCAAACATCGGTTCGTCCGCAGGAGTTTGGCTTGCCGTAATCGGATACATTTTGGGTTACGGATTGCTGACAAAAATCGGTATAATTCTTTTTGCCGCAGTTGTTGTTTTTCAGCTTGTCACTTTGCCGATTGAATTCAATGCAAGTTCAAGGGCTATGAAGGTTATTGACGAAACCGGAATGCTTTCGGGCGATGAGCAAAAGGGTGCAAGAAAAGTTCTTACCGCTGCCGCTATGACATATGTTGCCGCACTTCTTGTTTCGATTATGTCTCTTTTGAGACTTATTCTCAGATATAATTCAAAAAACGATCGGAGATAACATGAAAAATTCCGCACGACAAATCGCACTTAACGTTCTTTTGAAAATTTTTCGGAACAACGCATATTCAAATCTCGCTCTTGATTCCGAACTGAAAAAATCTGCTCTCGATTCAAAGGAAAAAGCTTTTGCTTCGGCTCTGGTTTACGGAACTGTCGAACGGTTGATTACTCTTGATTATAATCTTGAAAAACATCTTTCAAAACCGCTCGGAAAGCTCAAGCCACAGGTTCATGCGATTATGCGTCTTGGCGCATATCAGATTTTGTTTATGAATTCGGTTCCTGTGTCCGCCGCAGTAAACGAGAGCGTGAAGCTTTCAAAAAACAACGGTTGTGCTTTTGCGTCCGGTCTTATCAATGCTGTTTTGAGAAAGGTTGCGTCCGACGGAATTTTGCTTCCCGACGAAACCAAAACAATCGGTTTTCTCAGCGTAAAATTTTCCTGTCCCGAGTGGCTCGTTCAAAAATGGATTTCAGAATACGGAAAAGAAAAAACGGAATCAATCCTTACATATTCGCTCAAAGAAAACAGGATTACGATCCGTGTCAACACACTTAAAACCAACACCGACGAGCTTATCGGCATTCTTTCAAACAAGGGAATTGTCTGTGAAAAATGCGAAGTCGATAACGCCTTGCTGCTGAGCGGACTTTCATGTTCGGTTGAGGAGCTTGAAGAATTCAAAAACGGTCTTTTTCACGTTCAGGGAATACCGTCTCAACTTTGTTCAAAAGCAGTCGGTGCAAAAGAGGGAGACGTTGTTTTTGATCTTTGCGCCGCCCCGGGAGGAAAGACATTCACCGTTGCCGAGGCAATGAATAATTGCGGAACGGTCAAAGCCTTTGATATTTATGAAAGTCGAGTCAATTTAATTAACGACGGAGCAAAAAGGCTCGGAATTTCAATCGTTGCCCCTTCGGTCGGCGATGCATCAAAGTTTGATGAAAAGCTCGGACAGGCAGATTGCGTTTTGTGCGACGTTCCATGTTCGGGACTTGGGATAATTTCAAAGAAACCGGAAATCAAGTTCAAGAAAAAGGATGAACTTTCCGATTTGCCGGAGATTCAGTATCAAATTTTATGTAACGGTGCAAAATATGTGAAAAACGGCGGAAGACTTGTTTACTCAACCTGCACACTAAGCAGGGCAGAAAACGAAAGCGTTTGCAGTCGCTTTCTTCAAAACCATCCGGAGTTTTCTTTGAGAAAGCCGTTTCCGGATGTGACGGACGAAGAGAGATTTATAACTGTTTTTCCAAACGAGGAAAACCATGACGGATTTTTCATTGCATTGTTTAAAAGAGAGGAATAACCGTGGCAAAAGACATAAGGTCGATGAACCTTGAAGAACTGCAAGAAGATTTATTGATTATCGGAGAAAAGAAATATGTTGCTTCGCAGATTTATTCGTGGCTTCACAAGCATCTTGTCTCATCGTTTGACGAGATGACGAATATTTCAAAAAATCTTCGTGAAAAATTGAAAAAAAACTATTACATTTCTGATTGCACTATTGAAAAAAAATTGGTTTCAGTGTATGATGAAACAGTTAAGTATCTTTTCAGACTGTCCGATGGAGAGCTTATCGAATCGGTGGTTATGAAATATAAATACGGAAGAACAATCTGCGTTTCAAGTCAGGTCGGCTGCCGCATGGGATGTAAATTCTGTGCTTCCGGAATTGCCGGCTTTGTTCGCAATCTTCTTCCCGGTGAGATTCTTGCTCAAATTTATACGGCGCAGAAGGATCTCGGTGTTCGCATTTCTCACGTTGTCATGATGGGAGTCGGCGAACCGCTTGACAATTTTGATAATGTTATACGTTTTCTTGAGCTGATTTCGGACGAGAACGGACAGAATCTCGGAATGAGGAACATTTCTCTTTCAACCTGCGGCGTTGTCAGCGGTATTTATAAGCTTCTTGAAAAAAAGCTTCAGCTCACGCTTTCAATCTCTCTTCATGCACCGAGCGACGAAATCAGAAACAAGACAATGCCTGTCAACTCAAAATGGAACATTGAAACGCTTCTTTCGGCTTGCCGTGATTACACCAAGGCAACCAACAGGCGAATTTCTTTTGAGTATGCAATGATAAGCGGCGTGAACGACAGTGATGAGTGTGCGCTGCTCCTTTCAAAGAAACTCAAAGGTATGCTTTGCCACGTCAATCTCATTCCCGTCAATTCGGTCAAAGAGCGTGATTTCGTCAAAAGCAGTAACGAGCGCATCAATTCATTTATACGCATTCTTGAAAAAAACGGAATCAATGTTACCGTTCGCAGAACGCTTGGAAGTGACATCAACGCTTCCTGCGGACAATTACGCAGGGGCGAAAAATAAATAATCTGTTTAAAATAATTCGGAGGTGTGAGCATGAAAGTCATTGGTAATTCCGACATCGGAAAAGTCAGAGAAACAAACGAAGATGCTTTTCGATTTGGAAAATATGACGACGGCTCAGTCTGGGCGGTAGTTTGCGACGGTATGGGCGGAGTTTCCGGAGGACGGCTTGCAAGTTCGATTGCCGCTGATATGGTCGGCAGGAAAATTGAAAAAAGCTATAATAAATCCATGACCGGAGTTTCAATCGAAAATATGCTTTTATCTGCAATCACAACAGCAAACGTGACCGTTTTTGACCGCAGTTCCGTTGATAACGGACTCAGAGGTATGGGAACGACGATTGTTGCGTGCGTTGTCAAGGGCACGACTGCTTGCATTGCACACGTCGGCGACAGCCGTGCGTACATAATCTCCGGAAATAATATAAGACAAATTACGAAAGACCATTCACTTGTTCAGGAAATGCTTGACAAGGGTCAGATTACCAAAGAACAGTTTGATAACCACCCGAATAAGAATATCATCACCCGTGTTCTCGGTGTTGATGAAGAAATCGAAATTGATTTTGATTATGTTGACGTTTATGAAAAAGATTTGATAATTCTTTGTTCCGACGGTTTAAGCGGATTTGTGAGACCGGAACAAATTCTGAAAATTTTTGAAAGCTGCGAGTTTGAAAACCTTTGTGATAATTTGATTGAAGCAGCGAACGAAAACGGCGGACGGGACAACATCACCGTTGTTGCCGTCGAATGTTAAGGAGTGTTTGACTGATGGAAAATTATGTTGGAAAAAGGCTTGACGGGCGCTATGAGATTATTGAAATCATCGGTGTCGGCGGAATGGCCGTTGTTTATAAAGCATTTGACAATATTGACAACAGAATTGTTGCCGTTAAGGTTTTGAAGGACGAATTTCTTCAGAATGAGGAATTCAGAAGAAGATTCAAAAACGAATCAAAAGCGATTGCCGTTCTTTCTCATCCGAATATCGTTAAGATTTATGACGTCAGCTACGGCGATAATCTTCAGTATATCGTCATGGAATATGTTGACGGAATCACTCTCAAGGAGTATATTGAACAGCAGGGCAGGCTCGACATTCGTGAAGCGATTTATTTTGTTACTCAGATTCTTCGTGCGCTCCAGCATGCACACGACAAAGGAATTGTTCACCGCGACATTAAACCGCAGAACATTATGCTTCTTTCGGACGGAACTATTAAGGTTACCGATTTCGGAATTGCCCGTTTCAGCCGCAGCGAAACAAGAACGATGACCGAAGGTGCAATCGGCTCGGTTCATTATATCAGCCCGGAACAAGCCAAGGGAAGCGTTACCGACGCAAAAACAGACCTTTATTCGGTTGGCGTTGTTCTTTATGAAATGCTTACGGGAAAACTTCCTTTCCAGTCGGATAATGCCGTTTCCGTCGCTCTTATGCAGCTTCAGAATGATCCGGTAAAGCCGCGTGAACTCAATCCGGATATTCCGGTTGGACTTGAACAGATTATTATTCGTGCAATGCAGAAAAATCCGAATGACCGCTATCAATCGGCATCGGAAATGCTTCTCGATATTTCTGAATTCAAAAAGAATCCGAATGTAAAATTCGATTATTCATATTTTGTTGATAAGCAGCCGACAAAATATGTTCCGATCAGCGACATTGAGAACGCCGCAAACAATGCCGAACCTCAAGCGGTTGAACCGTTTGAGGACAGCGAAGTAAAGCCTGTTGACGAAAAGTCGAAGAAAAAAACAATTGCTATTCTCGGCGGGGTCCTCGGCGCACTCGTTCTTTTTGCCGTAATTATCGTTGCGATTGTTTTGCCGGACAAGAATAAAGTCAAGGTTCCGAATCTTATCGGTATGAATTTTGCGAATGAAGTCATGAATGCCGAAGAATACTCGGGCATTTTTGAGTTCTCCTGCAATGAAGTTACCAACAGTGACAAAGAAAACGGAACGATTGTTGATCAGTCACCCAAAAGCGGAAAAATCAAGCGCGGCGGAACAATTACGCTTTATATTGCAAAATCAACGAACAAAGTCAAAGTTCCGGACGTTTACGGTTATGAATATAATTCGGCACGCACCGCTTTGATTGAAAAGAATTTTGAAACAAAAATCGTTAAAGAAAAAAGCACAACCGCCGAAGCCGGAACCGTTATAAGAACCTCTCCGGCCCGTGACGAAGAGGTTGACGAGGGAACTCTCATCACAATTTATGTTGCAACAACAGAAGATTCAGAGCCGGTTGATGTTCCGAATCTTACGGGAATGACTGTTGAAAAAGCGCAGAAAGAACTTGAAAAAGTCGGACTCAGTCTTGATTCTGCACGAACCGAATACAGAAGCAATACTGCCGAACGCGGAACGATTATCGGATATGAACACGTCGGCGAACAGGTTGCACCCGGAACGGCGATTGCCGTATATGTAAGCACCGGTCAACTTCCGACGGAAAGCACAACCGAATCAACAACGGAAAGCACAACGGCAAGACCGACTTATTCCGAACAAACAACCGAAAGCACAACAAGGGAAACAAGGCGTTCAACAACGCTTCCTCCGGCAACCGCTTCACAGCCGGCAACCGAGTCGCCGACAAATACGGCTCCGACCGAAAAACCGACTGCTTCTCCAAGTGAGACACCTTCAACCGAAAACAGTGATCCGGTTATTGAGGAATAAAATATGAGCAATCAAGTTGAGACAAATAAAAAGGACGGAATCATTTTAAAGGGTATTGGCGGTTTCTATTATGTGGAAACCGCCGATGGCGTTTTTGAATGCAAGGCAAAAGGAAAGTTCAGAAAGGAAAAAATCATTCCTCTCGCCGGAGACAGAGTAACTATTGAAGTGAATTTTAATGCAGAAAACACAATCAGCGAAATAAAAGAGCGAAAAAACTTTTTAAGGCGTCCGCCTGTTGCAAATATCGATCAGCTGCTTATTGTTGTTTCGATGCGTGACCCCGAACCCAATACACTTGTTATTGACAAAATGACGGCACTCGCCGAAAAGAACGGAATTGAACCGATTCTCGTTTTTTCAAAAACAGATCTTGCCTCGGCTGAAAAATACATTGAAATTTATAAGACGACAGGTTATAAGCTTTACACAATTTCGCCGGATGATCATTCAGAACTTGATTCGATTAAAGCCGAATTAGCCGGAAAGCTGACAGCCTTTACAGGCAATTCCGGTGCCGGAAAATCGACGCTTATCAATGCTCTTTCTCCCGAACTTTCGCTTGATACCGGTGAAATCAGCAATAAGCTCAAAAGAGGAAGGCATACAACCCGTCAGGCCGAAATTTTCCACGTCGGTGACGGACTGATAATCGACACGGCCGGGTTTTCTTCGATTGACCTCGTTTCAAACGACCCGATACTCAAGGATGAACTTGTCAATTATTTCCCAGAATTTTCAGAATATCTCGGTCAATGCAAATTTACGTCATGCTCGCATACCTGCGAAAAGGGTTGCGTGATTTGTGAAAAAACCGATGAAGGAAAAATCAGTAAAAGCCGTCATGACAATTACGTTTTTTTGTATAACGAAGCAAAAAGCATTAAGGAATGGGAGCTTTCACAATAAAAACG
This sequence comes from uncultured Eubacteriales bacterium, assembly GCA_934561055.1. Taxonomy (GTDB): domain Bacteria; phylum Bacillota; class Clostridia; order Oscillospirales; family Acutalibacteraceae; genus UBA6857. Next base: position 190,373 of record CAKTFN010000001.1, on the reverse strand, counting down.
AATCTTCGTATAATATTATTGAGCTTGAGCAATTACGAAAGTCGGGCAATTTATTTCGGAGATGATGCATATGTCCAATCAGAGAAACAGCTGTAAAGGCATTGTCTTTGCGGCGTTCGGAGCCGGGCTTTTGCTTGCGCTTTGTTTTCCGACGAAGATAATGCTTTTCATCCTTGCGATAATGCTTGTGATTCTCGGTGTGATTTCATGCTCAAGATAGCTTAATATTGTTCGGGAGGTTTCATTTTATGAAGGTTGTTGTTATCAAAAGTCCGAAAGCTCTTCGCGGTATTTTAAAGCTCATTTTTAAAATTAAAGACACCGGAACTTCCTGAGGCTCTTTTGAGCCTCTTGATTTTTTTTGAAAAATGTGTAAAATATATTCGTTGTACTATATGTTGTATTTAAATTATGAATTTTGGCGGATTTTGTGTTTACCGCTCGAATGAAAGGGATTGAATTAATAATGGCAAAAAAAAGCGGCTACAGCGATCAAGACATTGAAGTTCTTGAGGGCGCCGACAAGGTCAGAAAACGTCCGGCCGTAATTTTCGGTTCAAACGGAATTGAAGGCTGCGAACATTCAATGTTTGAAATTCTTTCAAACTCAATCGACGAAGCGAGAGAAGGTTACGGAAACAAAATTATTGTTACGCGCTTTCTTGACGGTTCGGTCGAGGTTCAGGATTTCGGCCGCGGAATTCCAGTCGGTTTCAATGAAAAATACGGAAAGTTCAACTGGGAACTCGTTTTCTGTGAAATGTATGCCGGCGGAAAATATAAAACAAACTCCGGGGGAAGTTATGAGTATTCGCTCGGGCTTAACGGTCTCGGCCTTTGCGCAACGCAGTACGCAAGCGAATATATGGATGCCGAAATCAAGCGTGACGGACAAAAATATACTCTTCATTTTGAAAAAGGTGAAAACATCGGCGGTCTTTCGAGCGAGCCGTACTCGGGACGTATTACCGGAAGCCGCATAAAATGGAAACCCGACCTTGAAGTTTTCACCGATATTGATATACCTCTTGAATATTATCAGGAGGTTATCAGACGACAGGCGATTGTTAACAGCCGCGTTCATTTTGAGCTCAAGAATCAAATCAAAGGCGGTTTTGAAACCTTTGAATATTACTATGAAAACGGAATCGCCGATTACGTCAAAGAATTTGTCGGCGAAGACGCAATCTCTTCAGTTCAGTTTTGGTCTGCGGACAGAGCAGGACGTGACAGAGCCGACCTTCCGGAATACAAGGTCAAACTCAATGTTGCACTGACTTTCTGCAATAAACGGCAGATGATTGAGTATTACCACAACTCAAGCTGGCTTGAATTCGGCGGCTCGCCGGAGAAGGCGGTGACGAGTGCTTTTGTTTCGCAAATTGATGCTTACCTTAAACAAAACGGAAAATACAGCAAATCGGATCCGAAAATCAAATTCCAAGATATCGCAGACTGTCTTGTTCTTGTTTCTTCGTCTTTTTCAACCGAAACTTCCTATCTTAACCAGACAAAGAAAGCAATCACAAATAAATACATTCAGGAGGCGATGACAGAATTTTTGCGCCATCAGCTTGAAGTTTACTTCCTTGAAAACAAGATGGAAGCGGAGAAAATCTGCGATCAGATCCTTGTCAATATGCGAAGCCGTGTTAAGGCCGAAGCAACAAGAGTCAGCATCAAGAAAACGCTTTCGGCTTCAAACGATCTCACAAACCGTGTTCAGAAATTTGTTGACTGCCGAAGCAGAGACGTAAATGTTCGTGAATTGTTTATCGTTGAGGGCGACTCGGCTCTCGGCGCTTGCAAGCAGGCAAGGGACTCTGAATTCCAGGCACTCATTCCCGTAAGAGGTAAAATCCTTAACTGCCTAAAATCCGAATATGATAAAATTTTCAAAAGCGAAATCATTGTTGATCTCATCCGTGTTCTCGGCTGCGGCGTTGAAGTTAAAACGAAACACATTCCCGATAAAAACATGGTTACTTTCAATATGGACAACCTTCGCTGGAGTAAGATTATAATCTGTACCGATGCCGACGTTGACGGCTATCAGATCAGAACGCTTATTCTTACAATGCTTTACAGGCTTGCTCCATCGCTTATAAGCGCAGGAAAAGTGTTCATTGCCGAATCACCGCTTTATGAAATTACGAGCGGCGACCAGACGTGGTTCGCGTACACCGAAAAAGAAAAGACAGATGCAATTGCGGAAATAGGCAACAAAAAGTACACAATTCAGCGCTCAAAAGGTCTCGGTGAAAACGACGCGGAAATGATGAACCTCACAACCATGAACCCGGCAACACGCAGACTTATTAAAATTGAACCCTCCGAAGCGGAAGCTACCGCGGAAAAATTCGACCTTCTTCTCGGCGACAATCTTGCCGGAAGAAAGGATTATATTGCAAATTTCGGTCATCTTTATATTGACATGACCGATGTCAGCTGATAAAGAGGTATACCGATGGCTAAAAAGAAAAAAACAACAAAAAAAACAAACGATATAAACGAACTTCTTGAACACGCTCATATTTCTTCGGCCGGTGACATTGTTGACCAACCGATTGTTGATGCGCTTGAAATCAACTATATGCCGTACGCAATGAGCGTTATCCTTTCACGAGCGATTCCGGAAATTGACGGACTCAAACCCTCACACAGAAAACTTCTTTATACAATGTATAAAATGAACCTTCTCGGTTCGGCAAGAACAAAGTCCGCAAACATTGTCGGTCAGACCATGCGCCTTAATCCTCACGGCGACGCTTCGATTTATGAAACAATGGTTCGTCTTGCAAGAGGAAACGAAACGCTTTTGTGTCCGCTTGTTGATTCAAAAGGTAACTTCGGAAAGGCGTATTCGCGTGATATGCACTATGCTGCGGCGAGATACACCGAAGCCAAACTTGAACCGATTTGCAACGAACTTTTCCGTGATATTGATAAGAATACGGTTGACTTTGTCGATAACTATGACAGCACAACAAAAGAGCCGGTTTTACTTCCCGTAACTTTCCCGTCTATTCTTGCTAACGTGAGCCTCGGCATCGCCGTTGGTATGGCAAGTTCAATTTGTTCATTCAATCTCAAGGAGCTTTGCGAAACCACGATTGAACTCATCAAAAATCAGGATCACAACATCAGCGATACTCTCATTGCGCCTGATTTTGTCGGCGGAGGAACAATCATTTATGACAAAAAAGCAATTGAAGACGTGTACAACACCGGCCGCGGTTCAATCAAAGTAAGAGCAAAATACAAATACGACAAGGATTATAATTGCATTGATATTTTCCAGATTCCGCCGACAACAACGGCCGAAGCAATTATCGATAAAATCATTGAACGCATTAAGTCGGGTACATTCAAAGAAATCAGCGATATCCGTGATGAAACCGACAGACAGGGTCTCAAAATCACAATCGACCTCAAAAGGGGAGTTGATCCGGAAAAGCTTATGCAAAAGCTTTATAAGTCAACCCCGCTTGAAGATTCTTTTTCCTGCAATTTCAATGTTTTGATTGACGGATATCCAAGGGTACTTTCCGTCAGAGAAATTCTTCTTGAATGGATCAGATTCAGAGGAAAATGCGTCTTCAGACGTATCAGCTTTGATCTTGAAAAAGCAAAGGACAAGCTCCACTTACTTAAAGGCCTTGAAAAAATCCTTCTTGATATCGATAAGGCTATCGCAGTGATTCGCAACACCGAGGAGGAAAGCGAAGTTGTTCCGAATTTGATGGTTGAATTCGGTATTGACAAAATTCAAGCCGAGTATGTTGCGGAAATCAAGCTTCGCCATCTCAACCGTGAATATATCATGAAACGCCTCAAAGATATTGATAACCTCAATTCTTCGATTGCCGACATGGAAGAAACACTTTCAAGCAAGGCGAAAATCAGAAAGGTTATTATCAAAGAGCTTGAAGAGGTTATCAAAAAGTATTCAATCGAAAGAAGAACGGATATTCTCTACGCTTCCGAAATCGAAGAAGCCGAACAGGAAGAAGAAGTTCCCGACTATCCGGTTAACGTTTTCTTTACCCGTGACGGATACTTCAAAAAGATTACACCGCAGTCCCTTCGCATGAGCGGCGAACAAAAACTCAAGGAGGGCGATAAGATTATTCTTCAGACGGAAACAACCAACGCTAAGGAAGTTTTGTTCTTTACAGACAGGCATCAAGTCTACAAAGCGAAAATGGCTGATTTTGCAGATACAAAGGCGAGCGTTCTCGGTGACTACGTTCCGTCAAAGCTTACAATGGAAGATGGCGAAAACGCAATTTTTGCTGCTGTACTCAATAATGACTATGAAGGCTATATGCTCTTTTTCTTTGAAAACGGAAAAGCCGCAAAGGTCAACATGTCCTCATATGCAACAAAAGCGAACCGCAAAAAGCTTATTAAAGCATACAGCGACAAATCGCCGCTCGTTCAGATTTTGAAGCTTGACGAAGACAAAGACCTTGTGATTGAAACGACCGCCGGAAGATATCTTCTTTTCAACTCCTCGCTCATTTCACCGAAGGCGATGAAAGACACTCAGGGCGTCGCTTGCATGACGCTCAAAAAGAGCAACAGAATTTCGCTCGTTCGTGATTACAATGAAGGAGAGTTCGTAAAAGCATACCGTTACAAAACCAAAAACCTTCCTTCAACAGGTGCGCTTCTCAGTACGGAAGATGCCGCACTCAAAAACAATATTCAATTTGAAGGATTCGGAGAATAAAATTAATGCAGGCTGTTTTTTCGCAGCCTGCATTATTGTTAAAATTTTTGACTTTCACGGACGGCAAGCTCATCGCAACGTTCGTTTTCGGGGTGACCGGCATGACCTTTGATCCAACAGATTTTTACTTCATGTCTGTCAATCTGATTGAGAAGTTCGTCCCAAAGTTCGGGATTAAGCGCCGGTTTTTTATCTTTTTTTCGCCAATTGTTTGCTTTCCATCTGCGCGCCCAGCCCAAATTGATTCCGTCGGAGACATATTTTGAATCCGTAACAACGGTAACTTTACATTTTTCTTTGAGTGCTTTCAGTCCTTCAATGACGGCGGTCAGTTCCATTCGGTTGTTTGTTGTCTGTTTTTCGCCTCCGGAAAGTTCTTTTCTTCTTCCTTTATAATCAAGAATTGTTCCCCAACCTCCCGGACCGGGATTTCCCGAACAGGCACCGTCGGTATAAATTGTAACCTCTTTCATAATTACCTCACAAGTTTTGCTTTCGATAAATGATATCACATTATCAAGCTTTATTCAAGAGTGACTATACGGATTTTGTTTTGACAATAATGATTCAAAGATTTATTTCATGAGTTTTGATTTTATTTTGATAAACAATGTGTGAATATCCGTTCCTTTCCTTGACAGTAATGCAAAAAAATAGTACAATATTCTGTAATTATTAATATGTCTAATTTTACGGATTTTTACATAAATAAAATTTTAAAGGAGTGTATGTACAGACATATGGCTGAAAAGAATACTACAACCGCTAAGGCGGCAAAGCCGGTTAACAGACAAAAAAAGAATCAAACGTTTTATTACTATAAAAAGAAAAGAAGTCAGCAGAAGAAAAAAGCCGAACCTTTGAAACCCGTTAAAGTTTCGTTCCTCGGCGGCATAAACGAAGTCGGAAAGAACATGACTGTCTTTGAATATGACGGAGATATGATCATTGTTGACTGCGGTCTTGCGTTTCCCGATGAGGATATGCTCGGAATTGACCTTGTCATCCCGGATTTTTCTTATATTACTTCCAATGTTGACCGTGTCAAGGGAATTGTAATTACTCACGGACACGAGGATCATATCGGGGCTCTTGCTTATCTTTTGAAAAGTTGCAACGTTCCCGTATACAGCACAAGACTCACAAACGGCCTCATCGAAGGAAAACTTCGTGAACACGGACTTCTTGAAAAAGCAAAACTCAATGTTGCCGCACCGGGAGATCATATCAGTCTCGGAAAATTTGACGTTGAGTTCATCCATGTCAACCATTCGATTCCCGACGCAGTCGGCTTTGCAATCAAGTGTGCCGGCGGAACAATCGTTCACACCGGTGACTTCAAAATTGACAGCACACCGGTTGACGGCGGAATGATTGACCTTGCAAGATTCGGTCAGCTCGGAAACGACGGCGTCCTCTGTATGCTTTCCGACTCAACGAACGCCGAACGTCCCGGCTTTACGCAAAGTGAGCATAAAGTCGGAGAATCATTTGAAATGCTTTTCAGAAAAGCCGGAAACAGAAGAATAATTGTTGCAACTTTTGCTTCAAATATTCACCGAGTTCAGCAGATTATAGACGTTGCTCAAAGCCTCGGAAGAAAGGTTGCTCTTTCCGGAAGAAGTCTTGAAAACGTTGTTGCCGTCAGCCGTGAGCTCGGCTATCTCAAAGTTCCGGACGGTATTTTGATTGACCTTGACCTGATTAACAAATACAGCGACAGCGAACTTGTTCTTATCACAACCGGAAGCCAGGGAGAACCGATGTCCGCACTGACAAGAATGGCGTTTTCCGACCACAGAAAAGTTGCGATCAGCCCGAATGATTATGTCATTATCTCCGCAACGCCGATTCCCGGAAACGAAAAAACTGTCAGCCGCGTAATCAACGAACTTATGAAGCTCGGTGCCGAAGTTGTTTATGAAAAAATGTACGACGTTCACGTTTCTGGTCACGCATGCAGTGAAGAACTCAAACTAATGCTCGGAATCGTAAAACCTAAATATTTTATTCCGGTTCACGGAGAGCAAAAGCATCTTCAGAAGCACGCAAATCTCGCCGTTTCGATGGGCGTTGACAAGAAAAATATTGTGATTGTTGAGAACGGAGCAAGTTTTGAACTTTCAAAGAACGGAATCAAAAAAGTTTCAAACGTACCGGCCGGGCAGGTCTTTGTTGACGGTCTCGGCGTCGGCGACGTCGGAAGCATTGTTATTCGGGACAGAAAGCACCTTGCAGAGGACGGAATAATCATCGTTGTTGCCGCAATCGACAGTGCAAGCCACACTCTTATTTCCGGACCTGATGTTGTTTCGAGAGGCTTTGTTTTTGTCAGAGAAGCGGAGGAACTTCTTGATGAAGCGAAAGCGACTGCGTTTTCAACGATTAACCGCTGTTTTGAACGTAATATCAGAGAATGGGGAACAATTAAAAGCCGTATTCGTGACGATGTTTCAAAGCTTATGTACGAGCGTACAAAGCGCAGTCCTATGGTGTTGCCTATCCTTATGGAGATTTAAAAAATGAAAAAACTGTGGAAAAAATTTGATACCTCGATAATTTCATTCGCTATTGCCGGCATTTGTATAATCGCAACTTTTTTTCTCAATGTTTGGCTTGCTTTGATTGAAGTTGTCCTTGTAACGATTTTGTTTGTAATTAAATTGCAATATGAAAAGCGTGTCAAGGAGAAACTTCTCTATCAGGTTGAAACGGTTGCCGACGAGCTTGACTTTGAAAGGGGAGAAGCTTTTAAAAAACTCAGTGTTGCCTGCGCCGTAATCGAAAGTGACGGACGGATCGTTTGGATCAACGAGAGCTTTAAAAAGACCTTTTCAATCGATAAAAAAACGCCGTTGTGTAATATCAGAACCATAATCAAACGCGAGGGATCAATTGACCGCATAATTGACGGAAAAGGCTTTAAAATTAAAGTCAATCTGCAATATTTTGCCGTATACTCAAGTGCGGTGCCCATTGATGACGAAAAACTATATCTTCTTTATTTTTTCGATGAAACGAAGCTCAGACTGACCGAAAAAGAATACTATGATTCGAGACCGTCGATTATGCTCAGCATTATCGACAATTCAAATGAAATTTATCAACAGTTCAAAGAGAGCGACTGTGCTTCGATTCTCGGTCGCATTGAACAGGAAATTGACAATTGGGTAACTTCATACGGCGGACTTTGTCGAAAATATTCTTCAACAAGAATGCTGATTTTTGTTGAAGAACGCTCTCTTCAAAGAATGATTTCCGATAAGTTTTCGATTCTTGACACAATCCGTCGCATGACATATGACGGAAAAAGCTGTGATGTGACTCTTTCAATCGGTGTCGGAAAAGAGGGAACTCTTTTTGAGGCCAATGAGTCGGCAAAACAGGCTCTCGACATGGCTCAAAGCCGCGGCGGTGATCAGGTTGCAATCAGACATGACGCTCAGTATAAGTTCTTCGGCGGAGTATCGGCCGGTTTTGAAAAACGCAACAAGGTAAAAACGAGACTTATTTCACGCTCGATTGCCTCAATTGTTTCAGACAGCGACAATGTTCTGATTATGGGACACCGCTTTTCGGATTTTGACTCCTTCGGTGCAGCCGTAGGAATGTTTTCTATTGCATCTCATTTTTCAAAGAAGGCCAATATTGTTGTCGATACCGACACAACCCTTGCAGGCCCGCTGGTTTCGGCGTTTTGTGAGAAATATTCCAAAGATGTTCTCGTCAGACCGGAAAAAGCAAAATTTCTCTTGGGTTCCAACACGCTTCTTGTCATTGTTGACACACATAAAAAGGACTTTTGCGAAGCGCCAGATCTTGTTGAAAAAGCGGAAAAAGTCATGGTTATCGATCACCACAGGAAGTCTGTCGGCTTCATTGAAAACACTGTTATGTTTTACCACGTTCCGACTGCGTCTTCGGCGAGTGAAATGATTGCGGAAATTTGTGAATACATTGATTCTTCACCCTTTATTGATAAAATTACCGCCGAGGCTCTTCTTGCGGGTATTTCGCTTGACACAAGAAACTTCATAATACGAACCGGAGTAAGAACTTTTGAGGCGGCGGCATATCTTCGCTCCCGGTCGGCAAGTACTCTTGAGGTCAAAAAGTTCTTTGCAAACGACATGGATGTTTTCCACAGAAGAAATGCGATTATTGATAATTCGCAGATTTATAAAGATTATTATGCGATTTCGTTTGCCGATTTCAAAGGAAAGAATATTCGTCTTATAACTTCTCAAGCGGCTGATGAAATGCTGAATGTTGAGGGAATCAGAGCTTCTTTCGTTATTTTTGAAACACCGGGAATGATAAATATTTCCGCAAGATCTTACGGAGAAGTCAATGTTCAGCTGATTATGGAGCTTCTCGGCGGAGGCGGACATCAGACCATGTCGGCGTGTCAGCTTCCTGATCTTTCGATTGAAGAGGCTTCCGAACGCCTAAAAAAATCAATAGATAAATATATTAATGAAACAACGGAGGTTACAAAATGAAAGTCATTTTAAAACAGGACGTTAAAGGACTCGGAAAAAAGGGCGAACTTGTCAGTGCAAGCGACGGTTACGCAAGAAACTTCCTTTTCCCGAAGGGGCTTGCCGCCGAGGCGAATGCTCAGGCAATGTCGGAATTTAAAAATAAACAGCAGGCCGAAAAATACAGAATCGACACCGAAACAGCCGCAGCAAAAGCCGCAGCAGAAAAAATTTCCGGAAAAACAATTCATATTACCGCAAAAGCCGGCCAAAACGGAAAACTTTTCGGTTCGGTAACATCAAAAGAAATTGCCGAAAAGGTGAAGGAAGAATTCGGAATCAATACCGATAAACGAAAAATCATTGTTGACGACATAAAGCAGTTCGGAACCTATGAGTTTGAAGTCAAGCTTTATCAAGGAATTTCAGCAAAACTTTATGTAATGGTTGGTGAATAATTATGCCGGCATCAGGAAACATTATCAGCCTTGATGATGTTAATATTCCGTTCAGTCTTGAAGCCGAGCAGGCGGTTCTCGGTTCGGTACTCAGCGAACCGGAATGCCTGTCTCAAGTGATGGTTCTCGTTAAGCCGGAGTATTTTTATATGCCGGCTCACAGGTCAATTTTTCTTATTATGCAGGAAATTGACGCCGTCGGCGGAAAAGTTGATCCGCTCATCGTTCTTGAAAAGCTCAAAAATGACAAGGTTTACGACGATGCCGGAGGAAAGAACTATCTTTATCAGCTTGCACAATCGGTGCCCTCAACCGAAAACGTTGAAAGCTACTGCAAGATTATCAAGGAAAAATTTTACATACGCTCGCTTATCAATGTTTCAAAAGAAATCATCGAAGATGCGTCATCAACGGAGACATCCGCCGACCTTCTTCTTGATTCCGCCGAGCAAAAGATTTATGATATCCGCCAAGGCAAGGTCACAAAAGGCCCGACAAAAATCGGCGATATTATCGTAAACGAGGTTTATACAAAGCTCCAACAGCTCAGCTCGGCAGACAGAGATAAATATAAGGGTTACACCACGGGCTTCACCGACCTCGACAAGGCAATCACGGGTCTTAACAAATCCGACCTTGTCATAATCGGAGCACGTCCCGCAATGGGAAAAACGAGTCTTGCGCTCAATATTGCAAGAAATACGGCAATGGTCGGAAAAAAGAAAGTTCTTTTCTTTTCTTTGGAAATGACGAAGGAACAGCTTGCTCAGCGTGTGCTTTCAACCGAAGCGAGAATTGAGAGCACAAAAATGAGGACAGGAAACATCAGCGGCGAAGAATGGGGAAGACTCGCATCAGCGGCTGCTGTTCTCAGTAATTGCGAACTTTATTTTGACGACACGTCAAACATGACTGTTCCGGAAATGAAGTCAAGGGTCAGACGTCTTCGTGATGTTGACGCTGTTTTTGTTGACTATCTTCAGCTCATGAAAAGCGGAACAAGGGTTGAAAGCCGTGTTCAGGAAGTTTCCGAAATTACGAGAAATCTTAAACTTATGGCGAAGGATCTTAACATTCCTGTTGTTGTTCTCGCACAGCTTGCCCGTGCGACCGAGGCGAGAGGAAAATCTCACCGTCCGCAGCTTTCCGACCTTCGTGAATCCGGTTCAATCGAACAGGATGCGGATATTGTTATTATGCTTTACCGCGATGAATATTACACAGACGGTCAGGATGCCGACGCTTCGCCTCAGGAGGAAAGACCGGCTGTTAATGAAGCTGAATTTATTATTTCAAAAAACAGACACGGACCGACAACAACGGTCAAAGTTGCATGGAACGGCGATTACACGTTGTTCACCAATCTGGAGACTCTCAGAAATGATATGTAAGGTCAAAGAAACAATAAAGCGATATAAAATGCTTGAAAACACTTCAAGGGTTGCAATCGGAATTTCAGGAGGGGCTGACTCCGTCAGCCTTTTTGACATTCTTTTAAAGCTCCGGGCGGAATTCGGATTTGAACTTACCGCTGTTCATGTCAACCATAATCTTCGCGGCGAAGAAGCAATGAGAGATCAAAGATTTGTTGAAGATCTTTGCAAAAAGAACAGCGTTGAGTTGAATGTCGTTTCTGTGGATGTTTCTTCTCTTGCAAAAAAAATGCATATCGGAATCGAAGAATGCGGAAGAAAAGTTCGTTATGAAGCTTTTGGAAGCACCGGTTGCGATAAAATCGCAGTTGCTCACAGCCTTTCCGATTGCATTGAAACAACTGTTTTTAATCTTATTAGGGGTAGTTCTCTTTCCGGAGTCAACAGAATTCCACCAATCAGAGGAAATATTATTCGTCCACTGATTAATTGCACTTCACAAGAAATTCGCCGCTATTGCAGCGAAAACAATCTTGATTACGTTGTTGACAGCACGAATCTTCATGACGATTATTCAAGAAATTTCATACGAGAACGAATTGTTCCGCAATTTTCAAGGCTTAATGAAAATTTTGCCGAAAGCTTTGAACGTTTTTATGATTCCGTTGAGATCGATGAGAATTTTTTAAATCTTCAAGCCGAACAGCTCTTTGAAAAAGCAGCCGTCAATTACGGTTTTTCAAGAGAAATTCTTCTTTCGGCGGACGAATCGGTTTTGAAAAGATGCCTTTGGCTTATTCTCAATAAAAACATGAAAAAGCAAGTTGAAAAAAAGCATATTGATCTTGTTGAAAGCGCAATCAAAAAATGCTCTTCGGTTCAGCTTTCAAAAGACTTGTATATTTCCTCAAACCGTGATATAATATTTTTTCACACGGCTTTGAATCTGCCGGCGACAAGATGGGAAGCCTTTGAAAAAAACGGAGAATTTTCTTCTCCGTATAAAACATATCTGATTCGGACTCAGCGGTTTGATAAAGAGAAGCATCTCGGTGAAAATAATATTTGTGACGCCTCTTTCCTTGAGCCCCTGCTTAGAATGCGAAGCAGAAAAGACGGTGACCGAATTATGCTTTTGAAAAGAAAGGTCTCCAAAACACTGAAAAAGCTTTTTAATGAGGAAAAAATACCGGTTTCAAAAAGGAATGAGCTTGCCGTTCTCGAATCGGCCGGAAAACTCATTTGGGTTGAATCCTTTGGTGTAAATGCACCGTTTGCGGTCACAGAAAAGACCGAAAAAGTTGCAATAATTAAAATTAAGGAAGGGTAAACATTTATGCTTGAAGATATTAAAGAGGTTTATTTTTCAAAAGAAAAACTTGAAGAAATTACCAAAAGAATCGGCTCCGAAATCAGCCGTGATTTTGAAGGAAAAGAGCTTGTTCTCATCAGTGTTCTTAAAGGCTCCGTAATTTTTATGGCCGATCTCATGAGAAACATAACAATCCCGTGCAGAATTGATTTTATTACGGCCGCAAGCTACGGCAGCGGAATGGAAAGCAATGGAAACGTCAATATTACAAAGGATCTTTCTGATAATATTGAAGGCTGTGACATTCTTTTGGTTGAAGATATATTTGACAGCGGAAACACCCTTCAAAAGCTTTCTGATTTTCTTGCAACGAAGAATCCTGCGAGTATTACTCTTTGTACTCTTCTTGACAAACCCAAAAGGCGCAATCCGAACGTAAAACTTAAACCGAAATATATCGGTGCTGAGGTTCAGGATGAATTTGTTGTCGGTTACGGACTTGATTACAACCAAAAATACCGCAACCTTCCTTTCATCGGAATTCTCAAGCCTGAAATATATGAAAATGCATAAATCAGCTCAAAACGGGCTGAGAGGAGCGTGATTAATTGAACGGCAATAACAAAAAATGGGGCAATTTGCTTTATCTTTTGCTCCCAATTACAATGATTATTTTCATTGCTTTCTTTTTGAATTCGCAAAACACAACCAAAATGAAGTACTGTGAGATTGTTGATCTTTTCAACAGTCATAAGGTCACCGAATATTCGGTAAACCTCAGCAGCGGTGCTTTGATTTATAAGGTTGAAGGCGATAACACGGAAAAGAAGTATACTCTTCCGAGCGTTGAACTTTTCGTCAAGGATATTCATGAAAAAGTTATGGAATATAACGAAGAAAATCCGACGAAAGCAGTCAAGTATGACTACAAAGCCGGTTCAAATTCGACGTGGTGGGCAAGTATGCTCCCGATGCTTTTCACGGGAATTCTTCTTGCGGGAGTAATGATCTATTTCTATAAAAAGATGGGTCAGACAATCACGAGCGAAAACAACAGAACCATGAGTTTCGGAAAGGCACGCGTCACTCTCGGAAAAGACGCAAAGGTCAAAACAACCTTTGACGATGTTGCCGGAGCGGACGAGGAAAAGGAGGAACTCAGCGAAATTGTTGAATTCTTGAAAAATCCGGCTCGCTTTAATGAACTTGGCGCGAGAATACCGAAGGGTGTTCTTCTTGTCGGCCCTCCGGGTACCGGTAAAACGCTTCTTGCAAGGGCTGTTGCGGGTGAGGCCGGTGTTCCGTTTTTCTCAATTTCAGGTTCTGATTTTGTTGAAATGTATGTCGGTGTCGGTGCTTCGAGAGTTCGTGACCTTTTTGCTCAGGCTAAAAAGAATTCTCCCGCAATTCTTTTCATTGACGAAATTGACGCCGTCGGCCGTCACAGAGGTGCAGGAATGGGCGGCGGACACGATGAACGTGAACAAACGCTTAACCAGCTTCTTGTTGAGATGGACGGTTTCGGTGCAAACGAAGGTGTAATTATTATCGCCGCAACCAACCGACCGGATATCCTTGACCCGGCTCTTCTCAGACCAGGACGTTTCGACCGTCAGATCACCGTCGGCTACCCCGATGTCAAGGGCAGAGAAGAGATTCTCAAGGTTCATTCAAGAAACAAGCCGCTTGCACCGGATGTCAGACTTGAAGTCATTGCTCAGTCAACAGCCGGATTTACCGGTGCCGATCTTGAAAATCTTCTCAATGAGGCCGCGCTTCTTTCCGCAAGAAGGGGAAAGAAGGCAATCACTATGGCTGAAATTGAGGAAGCAACAATCAAGGTTGTTGTCGGAACGGAAAAGAAATCAAAAAAAATCAGCGATAAAGAAAAACGTCTCACAGCTTACCACGAGTCGGGACATGCAATTGCGACTTATAACCTTCCGAGTCAGGATCCTGTTCATCAGGTTTCGATTATACCGAGAGGAATGGCCGGCGGATTTACAATGTCGCTTCCAACCGAGGAACGTTCATATAAAGCCCGCGGTGACATGCTTGACGATATTGTTGTTCTCCTTGGCGGTCGTGTTGCCGAAGCTCTTATTCTCGGTGACATTTCAACCGGGGCTTCAAACGATATTGAGCGTGCGACGGAACTTGCGAGAGATATGGTTACACGTTACGGAATGAGCGACCTTGTCGGTCCGGTTTCGTACAGTTCCGGAAACCATGAAGTTTTCCTCGGACGAGATTACAACAACATGAGAAACTATTCAGAAACCGTTGCGTCCGAAATTGATCAGGAAATCAACCGCATCGTTAAAGAGTCATATTCGAGATGTGAATCAATTCTCAAAAATAACACCGATAAGCTTCATGAACTTGCAAAGTATCTTATTAAGCATGAAAAAATCGATGCTGCCGATTTTGAAAAGCTCATGAAAGGTGAACTTCATGACGAGGCTTTAGAAAATAATTCAGAAGCTTCCGATGAAAACAGCGACTGAACCAATTAAACCGTTTTGCTTTTGCAGGACGGTTTTTTCTTAATTTTTTCTTGCTCTCTGCATGATTTTATGGTATAATATAAAAACTGTATAATGCATTGAATTATTGATACGAAGTTAAATCCGGAGGATGGTTTTGTTATGATAGAATACATTAAAATTGCGATAATATCTTTAATCAGCGGAATTTTTGCACCGCTTCCGTTTTCATACTCCGCTTCATATTCGTTCTTAAGTTATATTCTCGATTTCAACAAAAATTCTCAGCTTTTGCCGTTTTATTACTCAATCATTTCGATTGTTTTTTCGGTTATGATTTTTATTTCTTTGAGAAGAATTTATTTTAAGGGATTCAAAGCTTTATTCAGTACTAAAAAGTCCAATATGCTCAACAGAACGGGCTACAGAAAATTTATGCTTAATCTTCTGATTTCCCTTGTTCCGGCTGCGGTAATGTTTATTCCGTATTCAAAAGGAAAGTTACTTGTTGATTATTTCAGCGAACAAATCGGAACGGATCATCTTCTTGTCACGGCGGTGTGCTGTGCGGTGAGCGGAATTTTTCTTCTTCTCGGAAATTGGTACGTCAGGCAAAGATACGCTCAGACAAAGCGTTCCGCCGATTTCAAATCGGTAATACGTTTTAGTGTTTATCAGTCGGTTGCATACTTTTTTCCCGGAATTTCCTGCATTTCAACCGGAGCAACGAGCTTTTTGATTTCCGACGTTGAAAACCGTGTGATTGTTCGCGAAATTCTTACATATATTGCTCCGTCAATTTTTGCCGTGAACGTTTTTAGGCTTTTCAGAACGGCAATGACCGGAATTGTTCTGAACCCGGTTGTTATTGCACTTTGCATTCTTTTTTCCGCAATCGGATGCGGCGGCATGATTCATCTTCTTTCGAAAATTGATTTTAAAAAGATTTGTGTGTATTTCAGCGTTTTTTCAATAGTTTTCGCTATTGTTGCTGTTGCGGCACTTTTTGTATTATAATTTTATTTTTACGGTCTACAGCCGCCGATCTCAATATGAAACGGCGGCGGTATTTTTTAAAACTTGAGAGGCATATCAGATGGCAAATACTAAAAAGACTTCATCTAAAAAAACAACGGCTTCAAAAAAGAAGGGCGGTAAAAAGGCAAAGCTTAGCTTTTTTGAAGCTCACAGCAATGCAATAATGTTTTCTTATCTCATTGCTTCGCTTTTTCTTTTGATTGTTGCTTTCATTCCCGGAAGGAACGTTTGGGCTTCCGTCAGAGGCTTTTTCTTTGGAACATTCGGCCTCGGATTTTATCTTTTCGATGTTTTTCTTCTCGCAATCGGTCTGAGAATTGCGCTCGGAAAGTTAAAAAGGTCATGTGTGCTCACAACAATCTGTGCGTTTCTTTCAGCCGGAATGTTCAGTGCACTTATTCATCTTACAATTACGTCAATAGACGCCGGAGGGGTCTCTGAATTCACCGAACAACTTATCGACGCTTATCGCACGGGAAGTACCTTTAACGACGGTTTTGTTGTCACCGGCGGAGCAATCGGTGCTGTTTTCGGCGGCGGACTTTTGCATTTGCTCGGAAAAGCGGCTGCTTTTGTCTTTTCCATTGTACTTTTTATTATTTTTCTTTTTGTTTATCTTAACATCGGTTTTTCATCAGTCAGTAATTATGTTTCGGACGCAATTAACGGCTCAAAAACAAAAATTGACGAATCGGCGGAAATCAGAAAAGAAAAACGGCGCGAAAGACTTGAACAGCGTGAAAAAGAACGCCTTGAAGAAAGAGCATTTCTTGAAGAACAGCGTGAAGCCAACGACGATGACGATACTTTTGATTTTTCAAAGACCGAAATCGAGCTTGACGATAATATGTCTGTCAAAAGAAAAAGGCGTTCCCCAAAACCGTATACTCCGCAGGACAGGCTTTTTACGTTTTCCGAGGATGACGTAAAGCGGTCTGCGAAGCCGCCGAAACTGAATCCGGCTGATTTTGAAGAAATTGTTGAAACCGAAGACGTTGAACCGATTTCAGAAGCTGACCCGGATATAAACGGTGCAATAGAAGCTGCTGCCGGAGTTGTTGAAAAGGTGGATAACGACGATGTCAGTGTAATTGAAAGCAGTTTTGAAAACGAAGTTTCTCTTGACGGACTTGACAAAGATGAACAAAGTATTGTTGAAGCTGCAATCACAAACGCAAATAAGAACGAAAAAAAGAACATTGCCGAGGTAAAAGGCTATACCGAGGAGAGAAAGCAGCAAAAGAAAGAGTACTGCCTTCCGCCGATAGATTGCCTTAACCCGCCCGATTTCAGCAAAGCAGGGGACTATGCGGCCGAAATGAAGACAACGGCAAAAAAGCTTGTTGACACCCTTAAAAGCTTTGGTGTTGAAACGAATCTCATCGGCGTCAGCCGAGGTCCGACGGTAACAAGATATGAACTTCAACCGGCTCCGGGCGTTAAAATCAATCGAATTACGAATCTTGCGGATGACATTGCGCTTAACCTTGCATCCGCCGGAGTCAGAATCGAAGCCCCGATTCCGAACAAATCAGCCGTCGGGATTGAAATTCCGAATCAACACAAATCAATGGTAACCCTTCGTGAAATTATCTCTTCTTCAGAGTTTCAAAATGCAAAAAGCAAACTCAATGTTGCTCTCGGAAAGGATATCACCGGTAATGCAACTTGCACTGACATTGCGAAGATGCCGCACTTACTCATTGCCGGAACAACAGGCTCCGGTAAATCCGTATGTCTTAACTGCATGATCGTAAGCATTCTCTATTCGGCAAAACCTTCAGAAGTCAAACTTCTTATGATTGACCCGAAGCAGGTTGAATTCTCGATTTACAACGGTATTCCTCATCTTTTGGTTCCGGTTATTTCAGATGTCAGAAAAGCTGCCGGTTCGCTTGCGTGGGCTGTCAGTGAGATGGAAAACAGATATAA
The DNA here is from genome assembly GCA_934561055.1 of uncultured Eubacteriales bacterium. GTDB lineage: Bacteria > Bacillota > Clostridia > Oscillospirales > Acutalibacteraceae > UBA6857. The sequence goes on along the minus strand of CAKTFN010000001.1, from coordinate 172,558 downwards.
GGCTTTTTCTGCTTGTGGCGTCCGAGATATAAAAGGTTTTAATAAATATGTTCAGGATCATCCCGAACAAAACTATATGCCCCAGATCGTTATTTTCATTGATGAGCTCAACGACCTTATGATGGTTTCTCCTAAGGAAGTTGAAGATTCGATCTGCCGCCTTGCTCAAAAAGCCCGTGCCGCAGGAATGCATCTTGTTGTTGCAACTCAGCGTCCTTCGGTTGACGTAATTACAGGTATCATTAAAGCGAACATTCCGAGCCGACTTTCGCTTTTCGTTTCATCACAGGTTGATTCCAGAACTATTCTTGACACGGTCGGCGCCGAAAAACTTCTCGGTAACGGCGATATGCTTTTTAACCCCGTCGGAATGTCAAAACCGGTAAGAATTCAAGGCGCTTTTCTTTCTGATGAGGAGATTGAAAACGTTGTTTCGTTCATTAAAACTCAGGAAGAGGTTGAGTACGACAGCGAGGTTATGGACGAAATTGCACGCAACGCCGCAGCAGATAACAGCAAGAAAAAAGTTTCTCAGGCTTCGGCCGGTGAAGAAGCCGATACCGATGACATGCTCCTTTCGGCGATAGACGTTGTTGTTGAATGTCAGGCTGCGTCAACGACTCTTCTTCAAAGAAAACTCAGACTCGGTTACGCACGGGCCGCAAGGATTATGGATGAACTCGAACAACGTGGAATTGTCGGTTCGTCCGAAGGAAGCAAGCCGAGAAAAGTTTTAATGACCCAGCTTCAACTCGCCGAATTCAAAGCTTCAAAAGAAAGACCGGAAGACGAAGATTTTGATGTCCTTTCGGATTAAGAGGGAAAAATGAACGACTTTTTACCGATCAGTTATGATGATATGAAAAAACGCGGATGGGACGAAGTTGACTTTGTTTATGTCAGCGGAGACGCTTATGTTGACCATCCGAGCTTCGGTGCGTCAATTATCACGCGAGTAGTTGAATCGCAAGGTTTCAGAATCGGTTTTCTTGCTCAACCGGATTGGCGAAGCAAGGAGGCGTTTATGCGCTTTTCAAGGCCAAAATACGGTTTTATGGTTGCTTCCGGAAACATTGATTCAATGGTTGCCCATTATACGGTTGCCAAGAAAAAAAGAAGCTCCGACGCATATTCACCGGGCGGAAAAGCAGGACTTCGTCCTGACCGTGCTGTAATTGTTTACTGCAACCGAATCAGGGAAGCTTACGGAGATATTCCTATAATAATCGGCGGACTTGAAGCCTCGCTTCGCAGATTTGCTCATTATGATTATTGGGACAACAAAATCAGAAGATCGATTATTTTTGATTCTCAGGCCGATCTGCTTATATACGGTATGGGTGAAAACCAAGTTATTGAAATTGCAAACAGGCTTAGGAACGGGGAACCGATTTCGGCAATTCGTGACGTCAGAGGAACCTGCTATGTTTGCGACACAGCCGAGACGCCACTTTCCGGTGCTGAATGCCCGTCATATGAAAACGTCTGTGCCGTCAAAAAAGAATATGCCATATCCTGCCGTATCCAGCAGGATGAGCAGGATCACATCAGAGGAAGATTAATAAAGCAAAGACACGGAAAGAAAATGCTCGTTCAAAATCCGCCGATGCCTCCTTTGACCACCAAAGAGCTTGATTGGGTTTATTCTTTGCCTTATATGAGAACATATCACCCAATCTATGAAAAAGACGGAGGTGTTCCCGGCATTGAGGAAGTGCGCTTTTCAATTGCGCATAACAGAGGCTGCTTCGGAGCGTGCAATTTTTGTTCAATTGCGTTTCATCAAGGAAGATTTGTAACCTGCCGCAGTCACGAGTCGGTTATTGAGGAAGCTAAAAAACTGATAAAGCTTCCTGATTTTAAAGGCTATATTCATGATATCGGAGGCCCGACAGCAAATTTCCGTCTTCCTTCATGTGAAAAGCAACTGAAGGCCGGGCTTTGCAAAGGCAAAAAATGTCTTGCACCGAAACCATGTCCGGCTCTTGTTGCCGACCACAGCGATTATCTTTCCCTTTTGAGAGAAGTCAGAAAGCTTCCGGGTATCAAAAAAGTTTTCATCCGTTCCGGAATTCGATATGACTATATGCTCAAAGACAAAAACGACGAATTTTTCAAAGAACTTGTAAAATATCACGTCAGCGGACAGCTCAAGGTTGCTCCCGAACACTGCTCGGCCGCAGTCCTCGATAAGATGGGAAAACCTCACATTGAGGCATATATTGAGTTTTCAAAACGATATTTTGAACTTTCAAAAAGCAATAATAAACAACAGTATCTCGTTCCGTATCTCATGTCATCCCATCCGGGTTCAACTCTTGACGATGCAATTGAGCTCGCACTGTTTTTAAAAAAGCGTTCAATCAGACCGGAGCAGGTTCAGGATTTTTACCCAACCCCGGGAACGGTTTCAACATGTATGTTTTATACCGGACTTGACCCATACACAATGAAGGAGGTCTACGTTGCAAAAACACCGCAGGACAAAGCAATGCAACGTGCTCTTTTGCAATATTATGATCCTTCAAAGCGTGATTTGATTGAAAAGGCTTTAAAGATTGCAGGAAGATTTGATCTCATAGGAAATTCTCCCAAATGTCTGATCAAAGCCGGAACTCATCAGCCTTCAGCACAAAAGAACAGCAATTTCAAAAACGGAGGAATGTATGGCAAAAACCGCAAAAAGAGGTAAACAAAAGTCGATAATTACATCAATCGTTTTTTTCGTTGCAATTATTGCCGTTGTTCTCGGACGATTCAACAAAGATTTTGAAACTGCAGAAAAGCCGGGCGTAACAGCCGAAGCGTACACTTACAGCGTTCATTTTATTGACGTCGGACAGGGTTCGTCAACTCTTTTGAAATCCGAAAACAGCGGAATTTTGATTGATGCCGGAGAAAGGGAATATGGAAGCAGGGTTGTTGATTATCTTAAATCAAACGGAATTGAAAAACTTGATTATGTTGTTGCAACTCATCCGCATACCGATCATATCGGCGGCCTTCAGGCTGTCCTTGAAGCTTTTCCGGTTGACAACATAATCATGCCTAAGCTTTCATCCGAAAACACACCGACGACTAAAACTTACGAATTGCTTCTTGAAACGATAATCAACAAAAAAATCAAGGTGATTCCGGCTAAATTCGGAAAGGAATATACCGTAGGAAAAATTACGCTTGAAATTTTCGGCCCTGTTGAACAAAACAGCGACCTTAACAATATGTCGGTAATATGCAAAGCGTCCGTAAATTCGACGACTGTTCTTCTTTCCGGTGATGCGGAAAAGAAGGAGATGAAGAGCGTTATGAATAAAAATCCCGACCTTTCATGTGATGTGATGCTCATGGGACATCACGGAAGCAGAACTTCGCTTGAAAAAAGCTATCTTCGTTCGGCCGATCCCGGAATCGGAATTATTTCGTGCGGTCTTGACAATTCATATGGGCACCCACACGAAGAAACGATTGAATATCTTGAAAACAATAATATTAAGTTTTATCGAACGGATAAAGTCGGAACGATTGTTTTAAACTGTTATGACAACGGATATAAAGTTTCAACAGAAAAGTAAGGAGAAGCTAAACAATGGAATATCTCAGTGTTGACCGCATCTCGCAAGGAATTGCCGTTTGTGAAAAGGAAGATATGAGTCTTATTGAAATTCCTCTGTGCTCACTGCCGAATGACGTAAAAGAGGGGAGTATCCTTTCTTTTGAAAACGGAGTCTACAAAATTGACAAAGCTGAGGAAGAACAAAGAAAAAAGCGCATCATGATGCTTCAGAATTTACTCTTTGAAGATGATTAAAATGAAGAATTAAGTCATCTCGTAATTAATATAAAAAAATACGATAGTTTTCGGATTTCAGTCCGGAAACTATCGCTGTCTGGTGCGGGTAACAGGGGTCGAACCTGCACGCCGGAAAGCACAAGATCCTAAATCTTGCGTGTCTGCCAATTCCACCATACCCGCATATTTATTTGATTTATTATACAACAACGAAAACTGTTTTGTCAAGAAAGAAAAAGCTGCTTCAATCATTTTTCAAAGTTAATTGCCATAGACTTCTATGGGTGATTTATGTATGAAAAAGTTTATGTTCAGAATCATAAACGCAAAACAGTTTGCGTTTGCTTTGTGTGCTTTTGCTGTTTCGGCTCTTTTGATTTTCGGAATTGACGTTGTTTATACTAATGCATCTGTCGAAAAAAGCAAAACCGATTTACCCGTTATTATAATTGACGCAGGTCACGGCGGAGAGGACGGCGGCGCACAATCCTCAAGCGGTATTCTCGAAAAGAAAATCAATCTTTCAATTTCTTTGAAACTTGAAGCACTTTTTAATGCCCTGGGTTTTCGGACGGTTTCCGTGCGAAAAACCGATGAACTGATTTATAATGATTCGTGTAAAACGATTCGTGAAAAAAAGGTCTCGGATATTCATAACAGGCTGAATATTATGAACGAATATCCGGACAGTATATTTCTCAGTATTCACCAAAACCATTTTTCTGAGAGCAAGTATTACGGAGCGCAGGTTTTTTATTCAAAAAACAATCCGGAAAGCGAAATTATTGCAGAAAACATTCAAAAATCCATTGTTGTTTTGTTGCAACCCGAAAACAAGCGAAGGATAAAACCTTCCGGAACAGAAATCTATTTGCTTTATCATGCGACAAAACCGTCGGTAATGGTTGAATGCGGTTTTTTGTCAAACGGTGGTGAAGCTCAACTTTTAAACGATGAAAACTATCAAAAGAAAATGTCTTTGGCGATTGCCGACGGGATTATTAAGTATTTAAACAACAGGGAGTGAAAAATGTGGCTCAGAAAGCGAAAACGGTCTATGTCTGCTCATCGTGCGGATATGAAACGCCGAAGTGGCTCGGAAAATGCCCCGAATGCGGCGAATGGGCAACGCTTCAGGAAGAAGTTCGGATTTCTCAAAGTGCCGCCGCAACTTCAAAATCGGCGAAGCCGTCAAGCGTTCGTTCGTACAGACTCGGAGAAATTGAGCTGGACAATGAAATCAGATATAAAACGGGAATGTCGGAGCTTGACCGGGTTCTCGGGGGCGGAATTGTTAAGGGTTCACTCGTCCTTTTGAGCGGCGATCCTGGAATCGGAAAATCAACAATTCTTCTTCAAATTTGCGAACAACTCGGAAAAAAACTTCAAATTATGTACGTTTCAGGTGAGGAATCGTATAATCAAATCAAGTTGCGTGCAGACCGACTTCATGTTACAACGGAAAATCTTCACCTTCTCTGTGAAACAGACGTTCAGGCGATCTGCGAACACATCCGAAGCGCAAAACCCGATATCGTTATCGTTGATTCGGTTCAGACAATGAATTATACCGAAGTATCTTCTTCACCTGGAAGCGTTACGCAGGTCAGAGAATCGGCTAATCTTTTAATGCGTGTTGCAAAATCAATGTCAATCCCGGTAATAATGGTCGGACATGTCAATAAAGACGGAAATATTGCCGGTCCGAAGGTTCTGGAACATGTTGTTGACGCTGTTTTATATTTTGAAGGAGAGCGAAATCTTTCTTTCAGAATTTTGAGAGCTGTAAAAAACAGATTCGGTTCAACAAATGAAATCGGCGTTTTTGAGATGACAGACAGGGGACTTGAAGAAGTAAAAAATCCTTCCGAAATGCTCATAGCCGGGCGACCGAAAAACACACCGGGTACCTGCGTTGCCTGTGTTATGGAAGGCTCAAGGCCGATTCTTGCCGAAATTCAGGGACTTGTTACACCCACTGCTTACGGTAACCCGAGAAGAATGACAAACGGCTTTGACTATAACCGCATGGCAATGCTTATTGCGGTTCTTGAAAAACGAGGAGGATATTATTTAAGTAATTTTGACACATATATAAACATTGTCGGCGGAATGAAACTTGATGAACCTGCACTTGATCTGACGATTGCAATGGCGCTTGTTTCGTCACTGAAGGATTATGCAATTCGCGACGATGTTCTTGCTTTCGGAGAAATCGGATTGGCAGGCGAGGTGAGAGCAATTTCGCACTGCGAACAAAGAGTGAAGGAAGCGGCAAGACTCGGATTCAACAAGTGTATTATTCCGAAACATAATCTTAAATCAGTACCGGACGAGTTGAAGCAGAAAATTGAAGTTGTCGGTGTCCGAACAATCAGACAAGCTTTTGAGGCACTTATTACATGAGCATTATAAAATTTGCAAATTTGCCGGAGCACAGGGTCACAAAAGCAATTGTTTCCGGTTCAGATAAAAGAATCATCGATTACATAAGAACTTTCAAAATTAATATTTTGTTCACAAAAAAGAATTGCTTGATTGATCCGGCAATATCCGATCATGCCGATGTTAACATCAATTATCTTGGCAACGGAGAAATTATAATTGATGCTTCCCAAAATCATCTGACCGAATGTTTAAAAGAATCCGGATTCAGAGTAAATGAGCCTTATAATGCCGTGTCCGGTTCGTATCCAAATGATTGCAGCCTAAATTGCGCCGAGGTTGGCGAACTTTTGATTGCACGAAAAAAATCTTCAGATAAAAGTATTATCAAAAAATTTTCAGAAGATTTGATTGTTAATGTTAATCAAGGCTATGCAAAATGTTCAACATGCGTAGTAAACAAAAATGCAATTATTACAGACGATGAATCTATAAATAATTCATGTAAAAAAGTCGGAATTGATTCTTTGTTGATTTCCAAGGGCGATATTTTATTAAAGGGCCATAATTACGGTTTCATCGGCGGTGCAAGTGCGCTGATTGAAAAAAATAAAATTCTGTTCTTTGGAGATATTACAAAGCATTGCGATTATCAGAAAATTGTTTCTTTTCTTTTGAAACACAGATGTAATTATGATTATCTTAAAGATCATCCGTTGACAGATATCGGCGGAATGGTTTCAATTGAAGAAGAGTAATGACTGATAAAAAGAAATTGTACCAACTATACAAAATAAATATTTTGTATAGTTGAGGGGACATAAAACAACAAATTTAATCGTAAAATGATTGAAACCATTATTACTTGAATTTTCTACTCGGTTATAATTCTTATTTTTTACAATATTGAACCGATGCTTCATTGAATGATTTTTATTTATCGATTGGCGGTGAAACAATGCTTGATTACAATCCGGATTTACTTCCGGGACGTGTTAATGAATTTGTCAGCTACATGCTTGCGGTCAAAGGCTGTTCAAAACTCACTGCAAGCGGATATGTCAGAGATCTGCGGTTACTTTTTGAATTTGTTACCGCTTCCAAAAAAGGTTTTTCTTCCCCTGCGGAACTTGGCAAAAATTATGACCTTTCTTTCATTGATGACAATTTTATTGCGAAAATCACAATTGCTGATATTTATGATTTTTTTAGCTATTGCGCTTCGGAAAGAAACAATAATGTTACAACACGAAATCGCAAAGCTTCGTCTATAAGGGGCTTTTTTAAATATGTTGCGGATAATATGAAATATATTCCAACGAATCCCGTTTCTCATCTTCAGATTGCTTCCGGAAAGAAAAAGCTTCCGAAATATCTCACACTTGAACAAAGCAATGAATTGTTGAACGCTGTTGAAGGTCCTAATCGTTTTCGCGATTACTGCATTTTGACGCTTTTTTTAAATTGCGGTTTGCGTCTTGCCGAACTTGTCGGTTTGAATCTCGGCGATATTGACCTTGAAAGAAGAACGATGAAAGTCCTCGGAAAAGGAAACAAAGAACGAATGCTTTACCTTAACGACGCTTGTGTTTACGCAATCAAAGACTATCTTTCGGTTCGTCCCGTTGACGGTCTCAAAGGCGATTCGCGAAATGCGTTGTTTATAAGTCGATTAAAAAAGCGCATCGGTCGGCAAGCGGTTCAAATTATGGTTTATCATTATCTTGAAAAAATCGGCCTTGACAGTGAACATTATTCGGTTCATAAACTCAGACACACTGCCGCAACTCTTCTATATCAATATGGAGATGCGGATGTTATGGTACTCAAAGAGATGCTCGGGCACGAGAACCTTGCAACAACGGAAATTTATACTCACGTTGAAAATAAGCAGGTAAGAAAAGCGATTGAAAACAGCCCACTCAGCAAAAACCACCGCAAAAATGATTAAAAGTTCGGGATAAAATACTGCGATAAAAATCGGAGCAAAAATGTGTCCGTAACCGCCGAAATAGCAAAAATTATCATTGCTACTCCGTTCCTTATAAGATATATTTTTAAATCCGGAATTTCATTGCTTTTTCCGGTTGAATTTATACGAATTTTTCGGCTCATTTGAAAACAGTTCTGCACCGTCAAAAGCAAAGCAAAAAACATCAGTATTTTTCCCGGCAAAATTATAATCAGAAAGTACTTGAAACCTTCGAGCGCAAAACTGTTAAAAAGATAAGCTCCGAGGGCACCGATTCCTATTGTCCGAAACACAGTCGCAATAATAATCGGCAATTCCCCGAAAACGCTTGTTCCGAGGATTGAAAAAACAATCAAAGCGGACAAGTCTACGGCAAAAAAACCGGAAAACGCTTCAAAAAAACTTTTTCCGGAAAGATCGGTTGAAAAAGCAACAAACGAATCAAAAATTGCCGTTTTAAATAATTCACTTTTAATTCTGTATGAAACAGCTCCGCTGATAATTGAAAAGAGCATTACCGAAAAGATCAGAAAAAGTGTTCTGTCTGAAAAATTTAACTTTAGTTCCCGCATTTTTATGCTGGGCTTTTTTGTTATAACAGCGCTGATTTTCAATTTTAATTCTCCTTTACCTGTGTCTTGGTTTAACTTTAATTCTTAAATTGACCGAAAAAATCCCGCCGAGCATTGATGAAACGATTAAAATAAAGAAGGAAATTACCGCTGTTAAATCAATTTTAAATGAATTCGTCGCAATTGATGTAAACAGAACAAGAATATTGAAAGGAAGGCAAAACAAAAGTCCCACCGCAATTCCGTTTTTATGGATTTTATAGCCTGCATATGTTGCACAAAGAAAGGACGACAAAGCGAAAGCAAAAATGCAAACATAAAAGGCATAGCTTTTTGAAACATTTATTGAAAGACCTACGGCGCTCGCAATAAGAAAAGAGATTGAATAAAGACCGGCAGAAATAAATTGGGTTTTTATAAAAACTTTTGTTGTCGGATTCAAATTTTTTGCTTGTTTTTGCCTGCTGACTTTTTTTGAAGCCATAAAAAAGACCTCCCCATATTCCTTTGCTAAAGAATATGAAGAGGTTTTTTGAAATATTACCGGAAGAAAATAATTATTTGTCTTACTTTTTATCCTTGCCTTTTGCGGCTTTCTTTTCTGCTTTTGCTTTTTCAGCGGCTTCCTTGGCAGCAGCTCTTTCGGCGGCAAGTCTTGCGTTGGCGGTATCATTGCTCTGAATTGCCCAACGGGTAATCTGCATTCTGTTTCTGTCTGCGCCGGTTTCAATGATGAGATGGTTTTCTTTAACGGTAACAACACGACCGCAAATTCCGCCGATTGTTGTAATTTCGTCACCGATTTCAACGGCGTTACGCATTTCCTGCTCTTCCTTTTGTCTCTTCTTCTGCGGACGAATCATAACAAAATACATAACCGCAAACATACCGACCATAAGAAGGATCATCGTTGTTGGGTTGCTTCCGCCGGCAGCGGTTGAGCTTGCTGTTGCAAAAATAAAGTTCATTTCTTGTTCCTCCAAAAATATAATATTAACATTATACAGATTATTGTGTTCTTTTGCAAGAGATATTTGAAGATTTCAGCCAAAAACTGAGAAAAAGTCGAAAAAATTTATATTCGTGTGTCAAGAAAATCAACATTTTCGTTTTTAAATTCTTCAAATGTGTCGTTATCAAGCGAATCACGGATTCTTTCAAGAAGATCGTTGTAAAAATAAAGATTGTGCATAACACAAAGGCGCATTGCGAGCATTTCTTTGCACTTGAAAAGATGCCTGATATAAGAACGCGAAAAGTTTTTGCAAGTCGGACAATCGCATTCCGGATCTATCGGGAGACCGTCTTTTTCATACTTTGCGTTATTGATATTTATAATTCCTTTGTGGGTAAAAAGGTGGCCGTGACGTGCGTTACGACTCGGCATTACGCAATCGAAAAGGTCAACTCCCCTGCTGACTGCTTCAATAATATTTCCGGGGGTTCCGACTCCCATAAGATAACGAATCTTATTATTTGGCATATACGGTTCAACAGCGGAAATTATGCGGTACATATCTTCTTTCGGTTCGCCGACGGCAAGTCCTCCGATTGCATAACCGTCAAGGTCAAGCGCTGCGATTTGCTTCATATTTTCGATTCTGAGGTCTTCAAAGGTACAGCCTTGATTGATACCGAAAAGAAGCTGATTCGGGTTGATTGTCCCCTCTTTTGCGTTCAGTTCGGCCATTTTCTTTTTGCATCTTTCAAGCCAGCGAACCGTGCGTTCGCAAGATTGTTTTGCATATTTATATTCGGCCGGATTTTCAACACATTCGTCGAAAGCCATTGCGATTGTTGAACCGAGGTTTGACTGAATCATCATGCTTTCTTCCGGACCCATGAAAATTCTTCTTCCGTCAACGTGCGAAGCAAAGGTGACTCCTTCTTCGGTAATTTTGCGAAGACCGGCGAGCGAAAAAACCTGAAATCCGCCGCTGTCGGTAAGAATCGGCCCGTCCCAGCAAGTAAATTCATGCAATCCTCCCATGTCGCGAACGAGCTCATCGCCCGGACGAACATGAAGATGATAGGTGTTTGAAAGCATAACCTGGCATTTAAGGTCTTTGAGGTCGAGTGCGGAAAGTGCTCCCTTGATTGCTCCGCAGGTTGCAACATTCATAAACGCCGGCGTTTGAACCGTTCCGTGAACGGTGACAAATTCGCCTCTGCGTGCGTTGCCGTTTGTTTTAATAAGCTTATACATTTCTGTCTCCATATGCTAAAAATTATTGATATATTATATCACAGGTATCGTCAAATTTCAACTGCTGTCATCATGATGATATATGGAGAAAAACACCGCCGATGAATCACCGGCGGTGTTGAATCTTTTAAATCCGAATCATTCTCCGAGAAGTTTTTCAACGGCGGCAAGTCTTACGCAGATGCAAAGAAGTCTTGTTGCCTTGAGAAGTTCGTTGACCGGCGGATAGGACGGAGCGATTCTGATGTTCTTGTCGTCGGGATCGTAGCCGTACGGAAATGTTGCGCCGATATCCGTGAGAGTTACACCGGCTTCTTTGCAAAGTGCTCCGACGCGTTTTGCCGTTCCGGGCATTACGTTAAGGCTGATAAAATATCCGCCGTTCGGATCGGTCCAATCGGCAACCCCGTATTCGCCGAGACCGTTTTCAAATTCATCGATAACCGCTTGAAACTTTGGTGCAAGAATTTCTCTGTGAAGCTTCATATGACGCTTTATTCCATTGACGTCCTTATAAAACTTTACATGGCGGTATTGGTTGATTTTATCATAGCCGATTGTTTGAACGCTCATGCGCTTTTTGATGATTTCAATGTTTCTGTCCGAAGCGGCGATAACCGCAACGCCGGCACCCGGAAAACTGATTTTTGAAGTTGAAGTGAATTCGATTACCATGTCCTCATGGCCGTACTTTTTAAGTACTTCAAAAATGTTTGCAAGCTCGTCGCCTTGCTCTTTGAGGTCGTGAATAATATATGCATTATCCCAAATGATTCTGAAATCCGAAGCTGCGGGAGTCATTGCGGCAATGCGTTCAACGGTGTCGTCGGAATAGGTCTCACCAGTCGGATTTGAGTATTTCGGAACGCAGAACATACCTTTAACAGTCGGGTCTTTGACAAGTTCTTCAACCTGATCCATATCGGGACCGTGGCCGGTAAGCTTGACGGGAACAAGTTCGATTCCGTAATACTGTGCAACGGCAAAGTGTCTGTCATAACCCGGGCAAGGACAGAGAAACTTGATTTTTCCCTGGTCTTTCCACGGTATTCCGTCCGAGCCGGTCATCATGCACTGTGTGATATAGTCAAACATGAGGTTAAGGCTCGAGTTTCCGCAGACAATGACGTTATCGGTCGGAACACCGAGAAGATTTGCAAAAATCTCTTTGCATTCAATGATTCCGGTGAGAAGTCCGTAGTTGCGGTATTCAAGGCTGTGGTTACCCGCATTGTTTTCCCAGTCTTTTGATGTTATTGCGTCAAGAAGACCGTTTGAAACAGCAAGCTGATCCGCACCCGGCTTTCCTCTCGACATGTCAAGTTTCAAACCTTTTGCTTTAAATTTATTGTACTGTTCAACAAGCTTCTTTTCTTCGTCAAGAAGCTGTTCTTTTGTGTATTCCGAATATTTCAATTTAATCAACTCCAAAATTAGAAATCTGCCGAGCCGGTTGTTCTCGGGAACGGAAGAACGTCTCTGATGTTTGAAATTCCGGTAAGGTACATTACCAATCTTTCAAAGCCGAGACCGAAGCCTGCGTGCTTTGTTCCGCCGTATTTGCGAAGGTCAAGATACCACCAGTAATCTTCTTCTTTGAGACCGAGTTCGTGAATGCGGTCAACGAGAACGTCATATCGTTCTTCTCTCTGACTTCCGCCGATAATTTCGCCGATGCCCATAACAAGGCAGTCACAGGCGGCAACGGTCTTTCCGTCGTCGTTAAGACGCATATAAAAAGCTTTGATTTCCTTCGGATAATCCGTTACAAAAACGGGCTTTTTGAAAATTTCTTCCGTGAGGAAACGTTCATGCTCGGTTTGAAGGTCACAACCCCACTCAACTTTATATTCAAATTTATCGTTGTGCTTCTTGAGAATCTCAACGGCGTCTGTGTATGTGATTCGTCCAAACTCCGATGAAGCAACGGCTCTAAGTCTTTCAATAAGACCCTTATCAACAAACTGATTGAGGAATTCAAGATCCTGCTTGCAGGCCTCAAGAACATAATTGATGACATATTTGATCATTGCTTCTGCAAGCTCCATGTCATCGTTGAGATCGGCAAAGGCAATTTCCGGTTCAATCATCCAAAACTCTGCCGCGTGACGCTGAGTATACGATTTTTCCGCACGGAAGGTCGGGCCGAAAGTATAAATCTTTCCGAAAGCCTGAGCCATGATTTCGCCCTGAAGCTGACCGGAAACCGTAAGATATGCGCTTTTTCCGAAAAAGTCCTGAGAAAAGTCAACCGTTCCGTCTTCCTTCCTCGGCGGATTCTCCATATCGAGCGTTGTTACTCTGAACATTTCTCCCGCTCCTTCGCAGTCGCTGCAGGAAATGAGCGGAGTATGAGCATAAACAAAGTTTCTTTCTCTGAAAAAGCTGTGAATCGCAAAGGCGGCCGCAGAACGTACACGAAAAGCTGCCGAGTAAATGTTGGTTCTCGGACGAAGGTGAGCGATTGTGCGAAGATATTCAAGCGAATGGCGCTTCTTTTGAAGCGGATAATCCGGAGTGGACGAACCTTCAACTTCAACTTTTGTTGCGTTGATTTCAAACGGTTGCTTTGCTTCCGGAGTGAGAATGACGTTGCCAGTTACGATTACGGCGGTTCCGACGTTAAGCTTTGCCGTGTCGGCAAAATTTTCAAGCTTTTCTCTTTCGAAAACAACCTGAACGCCTTTAAAGCAGCTTCCGTCATTGACTTCCATAAAACCGAGATTCTTTGAATCACGGTTGGTTCTGATCCAACCGCAAACGGTTACGGGCGCTTTTGAAAAAGAAGCGGCGTCTTTAAAAATTTCAGCGATTTCGGTTCGCTTCATAAGTGATTCCCCCAAACGGCGACCGCAGGCGGTTGCCAAGAATTTAATTAAATACCGTCTTATTATAGCATAATCGGTAAAAAAATCAAGTATTGTTCTTCCCTTTTCCTTGACATATCGCAATTGATTTGATAAAATAGTCGTGTTAAAAGTTAAACCCATGACAAAGCGTTGAAAGAGAAACCTTTTTTCACCGTTCTTTTCAAAAAGAGATGCGCCGCCGAGGCTGAAAACGGCGCTTTGAAAAGCGAAAAAGGTTACCGCTCCCGAGCTGTGTGCCGAAGCATTTTTGATAAGGTACAACGTATGACTGCGTTAAAGTTTTTAAAGTGCCGCTTTTTTAGCGGAATACGGGTGGAACCGTGGAACTGATTTTTCAGCTTCATCCCTGAGCAATTTTTCTTGCAATGGGTGAAGCTTTTTTATTTTATTTAATATCCCGAAAGGAAGTATTAACGATGATTAACGTAACACTCAAAGGCGGCGTCGTTAAAGAATTTGAAAACGGCACAACCGTTCTCGAAATTGCAAAAAGTCTCGGTGCGGGTCTTTACAAAGCTGCCTGCGGCTGCAAGGTCAACGGCGCCGAAAAGGATCTTCGCACTCCACTTAACGACGACTGCGAGGTTGAAATTCTTACCTTTGACAGCCCGGAAGGAAAAGAAAATTTCCGTCACACCTGCTCTCACATTCTTGCACAGGCCGTAAAGCGCCTTTTCCCCGAAACAAAGCTTGCGATCGGTCCCGCAATCGAAAACGGTTTTTACTATGATTTTGACTCAGACGTAACCTTTACTCCGGAAGTTCTTGAACAGATTGAAAAAGAAATGAAAAAAATCGTCAAGGAAGCGCTTCCTCTTGAAAAGTTTGAGCTTGACCCGGACGATGCAATCGCCCTTATGGAAAGCAAAAACGAGCCGTACAAAATCGAACTTATCAAGGAACACGCAGGCAAGGGCGAAAAGATTTCCTTCTATCGTCAGGGCGAATTTGAAGAGCTTTGTGCAGGTCCGCATATTCCCGACACCGGAAGAATCAAAGCTTTTAAGCTCACAAGCTGCACCGGCGCATACTGGCGAGGCGATTCAAAAAACAAGATGCTTCAGCGTATTTACGGAACCGCTTTCACAAAAGCTTCCGACCTTGAAGCATATCTTCAAATGATTGAAGAAGCAAAAAAGCGTGACCACAGAAAGCTCGGAAAAGAGCTTGGTCTCTTTATGCTTCTTGACGAAGGCCCCGGTTTCCCCTTCTTTCTTCCGAAGGGTATGCTTCTTCGCAACACTCTCATTGATTACTGGCGCCAGGTTCATAAAAAATACGGCTATGTTGAAATCAGCACTCCGATGATGCTCAACCGTTCTCTTTGGGAGCGTTCCGGTCACTGGGATCACTATAAAGAGAATATGTACACAACGGTAATTGATGACACGGATTTTGCAATTAAGCCGATGAACTGCCCGGGCGGAATGCTTGTTTATAAATCTCAGCCGCATTCATACCGTGATCTTCCCCTTCGTATGGGAGAACTCGGTCTTGTTCATCGTCATGAGCTTTCAGGCGCTCTCCACGGACTTTTCCGTGTACGTTGCTTTACTCAGGACGACGCACACATTTTCATGACATGGGAGCAGATGAAGGACGAAATCAAGAATGTTGTAAAACTCTTTGACGAGGTTTACAGCGTTTTCGGACTCACCTATCAGATTGAAGTTTCGACAATGCCGGAAGACCACATGGGTGACATTAAGGATTGGGAATTTGCAACAGAAACTCTTGAAAAAGCTATCGAAGAAATGGGCAAAGACTACGTTATTAATGAAGGTGACGGCGCTTTCTACGGTCCGAAGCTTGACTTCCACCTTTCCGACAGCCTCGGAAGAACATGGCAGTGCGGAACAATTCAGCTTGACATGCAACTTCCGGAAAGATTTGAACTTGAATATACCGGTGCTGACAATGAAAAGCATCGCCCGGTTATGATTCACCGTGTTGTTCTCGGTTCGATCGAACGCTTCATCGGCGTAATTACCGAACATTTTGCGGGTGCATTCCCCGTTTGGCTTGCTCCCGAGCAGGTTCGCATCGCTCCGATTGCCGACAGACACCAGGAAGCTGCCTTTGAGCTTAAAAAGAAGCTTGAAGAAGCCGGAATCGAACGTGTCGAAGTTGACGTAAGAAGCGAAAAGCTCGGATATAAGCTTCGTGAAAGCCAGCTTGCAAAGGTTCCGTATACTCTTGTCATCGGTGACAAAGAAGCTGAAACCGGTTTTGTTTCGGTTCGTAAACGCAGTGTCGGTGACATTGGATCATATTCGATTGAGGACTTTGAAGCAATGATCAAGAAAGACATTGCAGAAAAGGCAATTTGGTAATTTAATGCAATTAAAATTTCCCACCCGTTAAAACATTCGGGTGGGAAATTTTACCCGTCGACGTTAGTTCTGTCGACGGGTAATTCATTTTATTGCTTAATCGGCATCTTCTGCCTCAAGAAGCTGTTGAAGTTTTTGGAGTCTTTTATTCTCACGAATTTCTTTACGTCTTTGCTTTGCTTCTTCAAGCTCGACATAAAATTTTTTTACTGCATTATTCCAACTGCTAAAAGCGGGATCATTGCGTTTGTCCTGAAATGAATCGGTTTCAAAAAGATACTTTCCGAGGTATGCGGAAACTTTTTGTGCACCGTAATAATTCATATGATCGCCTTTGTCGTAAGTATCTTTTTTCCAATCAACCTTGACTTCTTTTTGAGCAAGATTCATGTCAACATACTTGACGCCCAGTTGTTCGGCAAGGTCTGCAATGCTGTTATGCTTATTATAATTATAATTCTGTGTGCTTGGGATACTTAAAAATATAAGTTCGGCACCGTTGCTTTTGCAGTATTCATTAATTTTCTTGATATACTTAATATTGCTGTCCGGAATCGGTTCACGGTTTTTTGAAAAGACCATATGATCTCTTTTGGACTTTCTTCCCCGAACTTTAAGACTGAGTCTGTAACCCTTGTCGTTGATTTCCGAAGAATAATCGGTCTGAGCAAAAATTTGATCAATATTGAAGCCGTTTTTCAAAATGTTTTTCAGAACGATTTTAATATTAGTGTGATATCTCAAAATCGGAAAAACATTTTCGGCGTAGTTTTCAATTAACTGCGAAACCGTAAAATCTCTGAAAAAGCAGTTTGTTTCAATGAAAATATACTTTGGGTTTTGCTTTTCAAAGGTCTTTTCAAGAAGTTCCTGCGAATAAAACAGCTTTTGAGCCGGAGTTGAACAAACGTAGCTCGTGATTCCGTAATCTTCAAAAATTTTCAGCGGCATTATCGAACGGTAAACTTCGCTGTCGCCGACAAAGACGGCATCAATTGTATTTTGGGGTTCACTGATAATTCCGCGTGCGGTTGCATCCTTCATGCCGGCTTCCTTTGAATTGCTTTTCGGAACGGCAACAAAAGAAGCAACCGAAAGCGAACCGATTATAAGGGCAACAAAAAGAACACTGCAAACAATATTTTTAAAAATCGTTTTTTTCATGTAAGCAGCCTCCTTTTAAAATCCTGCGTAAATCGGATCAACGGGAACATAGTCCGGTCCGTATGCGCCAAACATAAAGATAAACATAATGAAAGCATAGAGAATAAGCCAGCGAAGAAGAATATTTTTGCTTTTTAATCTTTCCCTGATGTTTATTCCCTTTTCATTAATAACACTGACTGTGAAAAGAATCACAAGAGAAATTGAAAGAGCGAATATTCCGCCGTAGCTGATTTTGAATGTTCCGCTCAAGAACTCTGATAACGGAAGGAACGAAAAATCGCAAACAGCCTTTTTAACCATTGCAAAACCGTCTTTCAGCGAATCGGCACGGAAAAACATTTCTCCGATAACAACAAGAGCCGATGTGCGGATAATTTGTATCAAACGATACAAAAATGATTCCGGGTTTATATGCAACTTTTTATTTACAGTCGAAACGAGCGGAGCAATCATATTGCCGAGAAGAATCAAAACGAAGTGATACATCCCAAAAAAGATATAGTGCCACCCTGCTCCGTGCCAAAGTCCGTTGCAGAACCAGACGCAGAAAAGTGCAACGCTTCCCGCAAGGAGCGGCCCGAAGTGATTTCCGAGTTTCTTTCTTGCCGACGAAGTCAGTTTTTTCATCGGTTTTGACATGGTAACGGGATAAAATATGTAATCTTTGAACCAGGCGCCGAGTGTGATATGCCATCTCTGCCAAAATTCTGAAATCGTTTTTGAAAAGAAAGGTCGCTTGAAATTTTCAGGCATTTCAATACCGAAAATTTGTGCTACACCCATAACAGCATCCATTGCGCCGGAAAAATCGCAGTAAAGCTGTATAGTATAGAAAACCGCCGCAACAAGAACAAGACCGCCGGGATATTCGTCATAATGTTTGAACAATTCCTTTACCGGTGCATTAAGTCTGTCGGCAATAACAATCTTTTTGAAAAGTCCGTATATGAAACGTTCAAGTCCGAGAACAAGGTTTTCATACTTGATTTTCTCAACGTTCCAGAGCTGATTTGCTGTTTGACTGTAACGACAAATCGGTCCTTCGACAATTTGCGGAAAGAACGACATAAAAAGACCGAGCCTAAAGATGTTCTCATCGGCTTTGATCGTTCCTCTGTAAACGTCAAAAAGATACGAAACAGCCTGCAACGAAAAGAATGAAATGCCGAGCGGCTGTAAGAATGACGGAATTTCAAATCTGAATAACGTTTTGAAAAGGCTGATAATTGCGTTAATATTTTCGGTGAAAAACGGTGAATACTTGAGAACAAGAAGTACTCCGATGTGAAGCACTGCGGCAAGAAGAAGCACCATCCTGCTTTTTGCGGTATACTTCTTTTTTAATTCCTTTCGTTCCGATTTTTCAGCCGATTTCACAGCATCGGTTTTCTGAACGTTGATTCTGTCCAGCCACAAACCAAAATAATGAACCGAAAGAATCGAAAGAAAAAGATAGATTACAAGGCTGCCGCTTATGAGCCAATAAAAAATTATGCTCGCGGCAAGAAGAAAGTATTTTTTTGCACTTTTCGGAAATACGCTGTAAAGAATGAGCGTCACAGGAAGAAAAATCACAAAATAAGCCGCTGCGGAAAATGATGTCATCTCACTCAAGCTGCCCGCAAGCAAAAAATTAGAAACAGTCATACATTAACAGTGCGGCGAACAATCGAAAAACTTGAACGCCGCATCCCTTCTTTTTGATTTATCAGTCTTCGTCCTGAAGGCGTTCGATCATTTTCATCATTGCTTTTGCCGAGTTGAAATTGGCCGGGATGATGTCAACCGCGGGAACGGTAATGTCGAATTCGTCTTCGATTTCAGCAACAAGAGAGATTATTGAAAGCGAACTGAGAATATGACCGTCGATAAGGTTCTCTGTTGTTTCATAATCAACGTCAGGCTGAATGTCTTCCAAAATTTCGATAAGTTTTTCCATGTTTATTACTTCCTTTCGATTAATTGATAATTGGGTTTGTTGAGTCTTGAGGTTTCAAAACTCTCTCTGACGAGTATATATTCGTCACCTTTTTTAATATACACAGAAGGTATCTCACGACTGAGAAAAAGTGAAATTCCTTCGGTCATACAGTATGCTCCGGTGTTTTTAAAGCAAAGAATGTCACCGAGTTTGATTTCCGGAAGAGGCGCAAGTTTGACAACAATATCGTTCATTGAGCAGAGAGAACCGCAGATATTCCATTCGTCCTTAATCGGCTCATTTTCTTTTCCGACAACCGAAAAATGAGGGTGTTTCATTGCCATGTGCTGACCGAAATAAACAAGATGATGCATTCCGCCGTCAATCAGCACATAATTCTGTCCTTTGTTGCGCTTGATGTCAACAATATGAGTGAAATATGAACCGCATGAAGCAGAAATGCTCCTTCCCAGTTCAAGAATTACGGGAACTTTATTTTCCATGTTTTCAATCAACTCGGAAAAGCCTTTAAAAAGTTCTTCCTCGTTCACGTCTTCATCTTCAAAATATGCAACCGGGAAACCGGATCCATACTCAAGTTCTTTCGATTCAAAACCGTATTCTTCACGAAGCTTTGAAAGAAAAGAGTCGAGCTTTTCAATTTCACGTCTGAATCTTTTGATTGAAGTTTTTTGAGTGCCTGAAAAATACTGAATTCCGTGAATATCAAGATTCATAAAGCTTTCACGCTTCGCAATAATACGCTCAATGTCTTCCGAATTCATTCCGAATTGGCTGTCATTGGTAAGTCTCAAAAGTACTTTCAATGTTGTTTGATACTTATTTGCAAGACTGTTAAGCAAATCAAACTGGACGAGCGATTCGACCGTGAAAATTCTTTCCGAATGTTCTGCAACCATCTTTTCAATGACGCACGGCGTTTTATAAACTCCGGAAATTACGGTATCTCCGTCCGGCACTCCGAGCTCCGTGCAAATTTCGGCTTCACCCGGTGAACAGACTTCAAAACGTTCAACGCAGCCGATAAGCTCTTTAATAATGAATGTGTTCGCTTTAACGGCATAGCAAAGACTGACGTTTTTGGGAAGACTTTTTTTCAAATATTTTACACGTTCAAGAAGAACATCCGAGTCAAAGACATAATATGCACAGTTATTATTTATTATTTCGTTTTTCAATTCTTTTTCATACCTGCGCTTTCTTCAAGTTTCTTTCTGTCGATTTTTCCGTTTTTGGTCAACGGCATTTCATCAACCTTTCTGATAATTCCCGGAATCATGAACGCAGGGAGCTTTCCTTTCATTTCAAGGTGAAGCTCATCTTTTTCAATTGAGCCGATGTAATATCCTTTAAGTCGAGACTTTTTTTCATCAAAAATGCAGCAGCAACGCTCAACACCTTCAATTGCACCCATGGCACGCTCGATTTCTTCAAGCTCAATTCTATGACCCATATATTTAATCTGAAAGTCTTTTCTGCCGCAAAAGAAAAGATCGTTCCTCTCATTGAATTTTCCAAGGTCACCGGTTTTGTAAATCTTTTCCGGATAATACGGGTTGAGCGGATTTTGAACAAAGTGTTTACTGTTTTGTTCATCGCATGAATAATATCCGAGTGCAAGAGCGGAACCTCGAACACAAATTTCACCGGGAATGTTGCAATCCGTAATCAACTTGTCGTCATTGTCAAGAAGAAAAACGTCT
Source organism: uncultured Eubacteriales bacterium (assembly GCA_934561055.1). Classification (GTDB taxonomy): domain Bacteria; phylum Bacillota; class Clostridia; order Oscillospirales; family Acutalibacteraceae; genus UBA6857. The sequence goes on along the minus strand of CAKTFN010000001.1, from coordinate 151,618 downwards.
TCATTCAAAAACGGTTTTCCGATCGGAATACCGTCGGAATAATCTCTGTCACTTTCAAGAATATGATATGTGCAGTTGCATGTAATTTCAGTCGGTCCGTAAAGATTGACATACATCGCTTCAGGCAGGTGCGAGCGAAAATTCTTAAGAGCTTTCAACGGCATAACTTCTCCGCTGAAAAGAATTTTTTTGACCGTTTCCGGCGTTCGGTAATCAAGCGCATGAAAAGTGCTGAGAAGACAAAGAGCCGAAACAGCCCAAACCATTACGGTGACTTTTTTTTCACAGAGAAAATCAATAAGTTCAACCGGTGCGGAAAAGAGTCTTCTCGGAACAACAGCGAGAGTTGCACCGCATTTTAATGCGGAATAAATATCCTTCACCGAAACATCAAAATCAAACGGCGCCTGATTCGCAAAAATATCATCCGAACAGAACCCGAACGTTTCACAGAAGCAATCAATAAAATCGATTACACTTCTGTGAGAAACAACAATTCCTTTCGGTGTTCCGGTTGAACCCGAAGTAAAATTGATATAAAGTGGATCTGTATCAATCATTGATTTTTGAATTTTTTCGAGAAGTATGCAGTCGCTTTCAACTTCGCAAAGATCCTCAAAAGAATAAACATTTTCGTTTCCGAAAATTTCGATTGCTTCATCCATGAGCTCTTTGCTTGTAACAAACAAAGCAGGATTAAGAACTTCAGCCATTCTTTCAAGTCTTTCTTTTGGAAGTTCGGTGCTAAAAGAGGTATAGCAACAACCGGCCGAACAGATGCCAAGCATTGCACTGACCGCATCGGCGGATTTTTCGATATAAATGCCGACAGGTTTTTTTGAACCGACTTTTTTATATATTGCCGTACCTATGCGTGATGAAATATTCAAAAGTTCTGAATATGAAATATTCTTACGTTCATCAAGAACCGCAACTTTTCCGGGGAAAAGCTCGGCTGACTTTTGAAGATAATTCAAAATGTTGCAATTCATGGAATTCTCCTTTATGAATTCAGTTAACTTAAAAAGTATTATATCAAAAAGAATGAAAGAATTTCTTACGAATATGTATTAACTTTGTAACAAAACCGAAACAAAAGAATGAAACAACCTCATTTTTGAGAAACGGGAAGTTTAATTTGAAAAACTGCTCCTTTTTCATCGTTATATGCCGATATACTTCCTTTATGCAGTTTCAAAATTTCGGCTGTGAGTGCAAGACCGATTCCCGTGTTGCCGTTCTTTCCGGTGTAAAACCTGTCAAACAGATGCGGAATATCTTTCTGAGAAAGACCTTCGCCGTTATCGTGGATTTTAACGATACAATGTTTTCCGGAAGCAAAACAACAGACGGAAATTTCTCCGTTGCAATGACGAAGTGCATTGACAAGAACATTCATGAAGGCTCTTTCAAGCTGATCTTCATCACACTTAACAAAAATCGGTGAGTCCGTAAAATCAATACTGATTTTTACCCCTTTTTCTTTTTGAATTCCGTCAACAAAACGCAAACAATCATAAAGAATCTCACGGATATCGGTGACGGAAAGGTTGAGCGAAATCTTATGAGCGTCAATTTTTGAAATTGAAAGAATTTCATCAACCAGCTTCGACATTCGGTCTCCTTCTTCAAGAATAACCGACGATGATTCAACCGGGTCAATGATTCCGGTCTGAATTCCTTCTGCATATCCCTGAATTGCCATAAGCGGTGTCTTAAGCTCATGAGAAGAGTTTTGAAAAAATCTTCGCTGAGCTTCCTGAGATTCTTCAATTCGCTTTCCGAGGTTGAGACCGATTAAGCTCATGACGATTGTTACGCAAATCAGGGCGATTGCAAGCAGAAAATCTATTGTTTTTGTGTATTGAAGAAGAGGTTTTATGTTAATATACATAATTGTCGGAACGCTTTCACTGTAGAATTCAAAAACATCTTCGTATTTTACAAAAATATAGTATCCGTTTCCGGTTTTCCGGGTGTAGCATTTTTCCAGTTCGATTTCGTTTTTGGAGTTGTAATCAAGAATTTCTTTTTCGCTGATTTTCTGGGTCGTTTTATAGCTTGACATATTCGACGTGTCGGCAGTGGGCATATTATTGTCAAGGACGATGAAATTGATTTCACCGCTCAAATATGTTCCGACGTATTCGATATCTTCACCGTCTGGCGAAGCGTCTTTAAGGGCTTTGATGTATTCAACCTCATATTCGAGAGCTTCCGTTGCCTGCTTTTCAAAATATAAAGGCAAAGAAATATGCAAAATCAAATCGAACGAACCGAAAAGCAGAGCAATGACGATCCATATAACAATTAGAATTTGAAGACGTATATGCTTCATCGTTAATCCTCCGAAATACGAAGACGGTAGCCGTAGCCCCAAATCGTTTGAACGCTGACGTTGCTTCCGGCCATTGAAAGTTTCCGTCTTATTCTTCGCAACGTTTCGTCGGTAACCCGGGTTTCCCCTTCGCTTTCGTATCCCCAAACTTTTTTAAGAAGCTCTTCGCGCGAGTAAGCTTTTTCGGGATTTTGAAGCATATAGGAAAGCATTCTCAATTCCGTCTGCGTGAGTTCGATTTGCTTTGAAGAGCAGTATATTGCGTTGGAATCCGGTGAAAACGTAAGGTTGCCAACGGAAATGTCGGCTTGATTGTTGTCGCTTCTTGCTTTTTTGCTCATTTCGATTCTTCTCAAAAGCGCATGAACGCGCATTAAAAGCGTTGTCGGGCGAAACGGCTTTGTGAGATAATCGTCGCTACCAAGGGTAATTCCTTTTACGTAATCGTACTCGGAATTTTTTGCAGTGAGCATAATTATCGGAACATCGGTTTTTTCCCTGAGCATTCGGCAAATTGTAAGACCGTCTGTTCCGGGCATCATTATATCAAGAATAACAAGATCGCACGGTGTTTCAAAATATGCCTTCAGAAGGTCATCCCCGTTTTCAAAAGCAGAAACAACATATCCGTCCTGTTCAAGAAAACTTTTAATAATATCTCTGATATTCTTTTCATCATCGGCAATATAAATTAAATAACTCATATAAATCCTTTCAAATGATTATTTTCACAAACATAACCATTTTAATAATACCCTACAGTTGCTCACAATTCATTAATTATTTGTAATAAAACAGTCACAAAAAATATTTCCGGTTTTCGATGCTGTTTAAATTTATTAAACCTCTCGACTTTTTGAATTTAATATGTTAAAATTCAGTCAATAGAATATACACGAAATATTAACAAAAAGGAAGGTTGCTATGAAGAAAATAATTTCAAAAATTATCGCTCTCATAATGTTTTTCGTTCCGTCAGCGAATCTGCCGAGGGTCAACGTTGAAACATCGGCTTTTAAAACAAACTACAGTTATATCTTCGTCCACGGCTTTTCCGGTTGGGGCGAGTATAACGCAATTAACGGCGTTTATCCTTACTGGGGCGTAAAGAACGGCGATATTACCAAATATCTTTCGGCAAGAGGCTTCGACTGCCATGCAGCCTCCGTTTCTCCGACCGCAAGTGCATGGGATAGGGCGTGCGAGCTTTACGCCCAACTTACGGGAACCGTTACCGATTACGGAGAAGTACACAGTAAAAGCTGCAACCACGAAAGATACGGAAAGGATTACTCGAAAAAGCCCCTCATTGAAAAATGGGATGCCGAAAACAAAGTCAACCTTGTCGGACACTCCTTCGGCGGAGCCACGGTCAGAATGCTTGCGGAACTGATGGCAAACGGAAACGAAGCCGAAGTTAAGAACGGAAACAACGTTTCCGAACTTTTCAAAGGCGGAAAAGAAAGTTGGATTTACAGCATTATCACCGTTGCTTCCCCGCATAACGGAACGTCAAGCTATAACATTCAGGAAGACCTTTCCGATGACTCAACTGCAACAACTCAGGAAAAACTTATTGCAAAAGTTTTCCTCGGAATTTCCGACCTTACGAGCGGCGGAAAGAAAGAATCAGACACGGCAATTTATGAGATGCAGATTGACAATGCGATGAAGATAAACAAAGAAATTTCAACGCTCAAAAATATTTATTATTTTTCATTCGCCTGCGACAGCACTTATCTTGACGAAAACGGCGTCCGTCAGGTTGATGAGAGCGTTCTTACAAGTAAGATGTACATTACGACCGCAAAAAGAATTTGCAGTTATAAAGGCGTCACTCCCAATGGCTATGTCATTGATGAAAAATGGCAGGCAAACGACGGTCTTGTCAATACATATTCCGAAATTGCGCCGTTAGGTGCTCCTTCGGTTGATTTTGACAAAAGCAACGTCGTTCCCGGCGTTTGGAACAAGATGCCGATTCACAAAGGAGATCACACGTTATATCAGGGCGAAATGAAGGACTATTTCAATGCAAGAACGTTTTATGTTGATTTCTTCTCAATGATTAATGCTCTGTAATCAATAAATTTTTTAAAGGTTGTCGTTTTAAACGGCAACCTTTTTTGTTATGTTCTATGGTTAAGTTCGCTTTCATCAAGCAAAACAGCGTGAGCACTGCGAAGTCCGTCAACTGCGGCAGAAACAATTCCTCCGGCGTATCCGGCACCTTCGCCGCAAGGGTAAAGACCTCGAATGTTAGCCTGAAAAATATCATCTCTGATGATTCTGACCGGTGAAGAGCTTCGACTTTCCGGTGCGGTCAAAACTGCGTCCGGAAGTGCAAAGCCCTTGAGCTTTTTATCCATTTGAATGATTGCATCAGCCATTGTGTCCGTAACTTTTTTCGGAAGAACTTTTCTGATGTCGCTCGGCGTCACGCCCGTAGTAAAACTCGGCGTTACAAACGAAAGCTTTTTTGAAGCCCGGTTTTCGAGAAAATCGCCGACGAGCTGGCACGGTGCGCTGTAATCTTTCCCGCCAAGTTCAAAGGCTTTGTGTTCAAGATTTTTTTGAAGCTCAAAACCGGAAAGAACGTCATCGGACGGAAAATCTTCGGGATAAACATTGACAAGAATTGCCGAGTTTGAGTTTTCTTTATCTCTTGCAAATTCACTCATGCCGTTTGTGACAACTCCGTTTTCTTCGCTCGTTGCGTTAATTACCGTTCCTCCGGGACACATACAAAAGGTGTATGCTCCCCTTTCGTGTTCACCGTGGCATGCAAGCTTATAAACAGCGGCCGAAAGTGCCGGATGCCCGGCAAAGTCACCGTACTGAGAACGATCAATCATCTCTCTCGGGTGTTCAATTCTTGCGCCGACGGAAAACGGCTTTTGCATCATGAGAACACCTTTCCTTTTCAACATCTTCACCGTATCACGGGCCGAATGACCTATTGCAAGAATAACCGTATCGGTTTCAAAATCAAAGCTTTGATTGTTTTTTTCGTATGTTACACCCTGGATTGAAGAATTATATATAATAAGGTCGGTGAGTTTTGCGCCGAAAATCACTTCACCGCCGAGTGAAATAATTTCCTCTCTCATGTTTTTGATTACCCCGGCAAGTTTGTCGGTTCCTATATGCGGCGTTCCGGACCAAAGAATTTCTTCCGGTGCGCCGTGTTCAAAAAATTCAAGAAAAACTTTTCGGCAAAAATCACTTTTGATACCGGTTGTCAGCTTTCCGTCCGAAAAAGTTCCGGCTCCGCCTTCACCGAACTGAACGTTTGAATCAAGGTCGAGAACCCGGGTTTTGAAAAACCGGGTTATATCTTTTGTGCGCGTTTCAACGTCGTTTCCACGTTCGAGAACAAGAGGGCGAAGTCCGGCTCTCGCAAGAGTAAGCGTCGCAAAAATTCCGGCCGGTCCGAATCCGACAATAACGGGACGAAAAGAGGAAACACGATGATTCTCGGGCATTTCATATGAATAAGGTTCGCTGATTGAAACGTTTTTTGAGTTGATGCGTTTGATGATTTTTTCTTCGTCTGCGTCAATCGAAACATCGACAATGTAAACAAAGTGAACGTCGCTTTTTCTTCTGCTGTCAACCGATCGGCGGACTATCGAAACATCTTTAATTTGATTGTTTTTAATTTTTAAAGCTTTTGAACAAGCATCATAAAGATCATCTTTTCCTGCATTGAGACCTTGCTTGATTTCGGTAATTCTTATCATTTTTCACACTCCAAGATTATACTTTCGGCAACAAGCCTTCCGCTTGAAAACGCCCATTGAAGGTTATATCCTCCGCATTTTCCGTCAACGTCAAGCATTTCGCCGCAACAGTAGACACCTTTTTGCTTTTTTGATTCAAGCGTATTTGCATTAAATTCGTTTTTCTTAACGCCTCCGACCATGACCTGAGCTTGAGAAAACGAACCGACATCGGTAATTTTAAAAACACAGTTTTTGCATAAATCAGAAAGAAGTGCAAGCTGATTTTTCGGAACCTTTTTAATTTCCTCTTCCGGAGAAATTCCGGCCTTTTTCAAAAGGCAGATTCCGATTTTTTTCGGCATAAAACCCGAAAGAAGATTCTCCGCTTTAACTGCGCTTCTTTTTGAAAGTTTGAAAAGCAGAGCAGTGTACTCGGATTCGGAAATATCCGGAACGAAGTCAACCGAAACGGAAAAATTGTTTTTGCCCTGCTGTTTCAAATGAGAAATGTATGACGAAAGCTGCATTGAAATTATTCCGGAAAGGCTGAAGTCCGAAAAGAGCATTTCTCCCCTTTCGGTAACAATTTTTCTGTTGCCGGAAAAAAGAGTCATTGAAACAACTGCTCGGATACCTTTAAGCTGCTTTGTCATCCTGTCGTCGGTAATCAGGCGAACAAGCGACGGTGCTGTTTTTGTCACCGTATGACCGAAAACAGAAAGAAGCGAAAACGAAGAATAATCTTTAACCGCCGCCTTTCCGCCGCAGGCAAAAACAAGCTTTTCAAAAGTATACCCGTTATTTAAAACATATTTTTTGTTATTAACTTTTACATTTTTGATATCGCATGAGCAAAGAAAACGAACGCCGAGCCGTTCACATTCAAAGCGAAGTGCATCAAGAACACTTGAAGCCTGATTACTCATCGGATAAACCCTGCCTTCACTGTCGGCGCGTGTAAAAAGTCCAAGACTTTCAAAAAATGCGATATTGCTTTTCGGAGGGTATTTTTCAAACGCAGGAGCAACAAATTCGCCGGAAGCGTAATAATCATTCGCTGTTGCCGAAAGATTCGTAAGATTACACCTTCCGTTTCCGGTTGAAAGAAGTTTTTTCCCGACTCTTTCATTTTTTTCAAAAACCGTTACGTCAATTTTTTTGTTTTTCGCCAATGAGCAAGCACAAATAAGACCTGCAGCTCCCCCGCCGATTATTCCGACACGCACCGAAGCACCCTCTTTCATTTTGTGATACAACACTGAATTGTACCATATCAAGAGTCATAAAACAAGTATAGACGCAAGAAAAAACTGTCTGAACAAAAAATGATTGAACAGACAGTTTTAAAATTTTACTCGTTCGCTTCTAACACAGCATAGATATCGCCGCCCGTAGCGAGGATAATATCGTCAGAACTTTCAAGTTTGATTTTCAAAGGCTCGTCAGGTGTTTTGCATTCGGCAGTTGCCGAATGGAGCCGATTATCGTTATCGGTAATTGAAATGCTGACAACATGAGGGCTCCCGATTGTTATCTTTGTCTTTTTAAATTCAAACTTAAACGTATCGTCATATTCTATCGGAGAACCGTCGGCATTTTCAACAACGCTTGTTTCACTTTCATTTTCGACTCCGTTATACACGGTCACTGCTATGGATTTAAGTGGGATCGAAGTTTTGTTTGAAACATAAATTTCCGACAGATATAGGTCTTTACCGTCTATTTTTTCATCGAATCCAATGTGTTCTTTGACTGCGTTATTCATTGTATCAATATGTTCATTTGCGATTTTTAACGCCCTATGTGCATCAATATTAAAGATGTAATCATTACAGAAAAGTTTGAATTTACCGTTTTTAAAAGTCAGAAAACTTGAGTACTCTGTATAAAAACTTTCATCTTCGCTGCCGATGCAGGCGGCAAGAATTCTTTTGGCTTCACTTTTGAGCGGTTTTTTACTCTCTGCAATTTCAACAAAGCCTTTAAAGCTTCCGATTTGGCATTCAATTTGCGAACCGCCGAAAAGGTCATAAAAATCATTGCTTTCAATTTCGTTTTTGAGATACATTTCTGTGTTGTAATTTGAAATGATTCCGTCAATTCCGATTAAACTCAAGGCAGTCAAAAGAACGCAAGCGGTTGTTGTAATCACACGCATATACGGGAATTTATTGTTGAAAAGTCTTATCGCAACGCAAAGGAAAGTAATAATCATAACGATATCAATAACAAAAACATAAATTCTTTTATGAGTCAATCCCATCTCATTCATGTAAAGCACGATTTTTGACATTGAAATCGCCGAAAGAAGGATGTTAAAAGCGCAAAGGAAAAGGTCAAAAACTTTAATAACGGGGCTGAATTTTCCGCCATTTCTTTTGCTGAAAATCACGGTGACCGCTATCAGTGCAAGGTTAACTCCTGCAACGCCGGCAAGCTCAAAGAATCCTCGTCTTGCGTATTGTGCAATAGAAATTTCTGTTTCTCCGGGAAGCTTTCCGCCGAAAGCACTGAAGAAATATGCAGTCTGCGACAAAAGATATATCACATAGACAAGGCAGATTACACCGAGAAAGCCCGAAAAAAGTGCAGGTGAACCAAAACGGAGTTTTGCATACTTAGGGCTTGTATCTTTGTTCTCCTCATTTGCAACCGAATGTCTGAAAGAAAACATTACGGAAAAAATATACGGTGCAACAAAAACCGTCGGAAGAACGTAAAACAGGTTTTCATCAAACCAAACGGCAATATCCTTGAATCCGCTGTCAAAATTGCTGAGGTAATCATTGATCTTTTCAAAAAATGAGCCGGTGACGCTTTCAAACGCCGCATCGCCTTTGAGTAGGAGCGGTACAACAACAAAAAGCACAGGTATTGCACAAACGATACCGATAATTGCGGCAATATACTTTTTATCAATTTTTTTGCTACTCTTTCCTTTTTCATTCTTTTTTACTTTTCTTGTGTTCTGTATTGCGGCATACGGCAAAAAGAAATGCTTGAGCGGAAGAAGAACTTCTGTTTTTAAAACGTCCAAAAGGAAAAAGTAGCTGTTTCTGCTGTGACGATTACTGTTTGTGAGCGCAATGCAATATGAACCGGAAAGATAGATAAGCATTATAATAACCCAAAACTTAATTTCACTCGGGTTTTCGCGAAGCGCAAATGACATTGAAGCCGCAACGCAAAGTGCGCCCGTTATAATCGCCTGAGCGTTAGCTGTCTTTTGTTTCACCGCAATGAACGCAGTTGCAAGAGCGAATATGCCAAGGTAAGATGCGGTGGCTTTCCAACTTGAATGATCGGCAAAAAGCACAGATTTTATAAACAGAAACGTCAAGACAAAATTCAGAACCATTGCAACCTTGTCAAAAACATCAGTCGTAATTCTGTGTCTCGGCAAAGCAGCATTATTATTAAACAGCGGCTGAACACTTGCTTTTTGAGCGGCAACGTTTCTGTCCGCCTGCGGATGATTACTCATGTTTTCTTTATTAAAATTAGTATTATCCATAAATTACACCTCATCTTCCGTATCTCTGAATTCAAGAATGTCGCCCGGCTGACAGTTAAGTGCACGACAGATACTTTCAAGAGTTGAAAAACGCACAGCCTTCGCTTTTCCGGTCTTTAATATTGAAAGATTTGCCTGTGTTATTCCGATTTTATCCGCAAGTTCTCCGGAAGAAATTTTTCTTTTTGCCATCATTACATCAAGATTTACTATAATTGCCATTTTGTTCTCCTTAAACAGTCAGCTCATTTTCGTTTTTGATTTCCGTAGCCACCGCCATAACGTTTTTAAGTACACGAAGAATAAGCATCATGAATGCCGCGCCGAGTGAAAAAATGAAAAACGGAACATAGAAAAAGCCGGCAATCAAACAAGCTGCGGCAACAAAAGCGCAGCACAGGGACAGAATACGCATATATAAAACATTTTTTACAACAAAAACCTTTTCGTGAATGATATTTGTCAAAAGTTTGAATATACAAACAAGCGCACACCAAGCCGCCGGGCAGCAAAGATAAAATGTAACAAGTATGGTTTTAATTGTGTTATCTCTCGCAAAGCCGAAAAACCAATTAAGAATGGGACTTGCAAAAATCATAAGAACGAGCAAAAGAACAAAAAAGAAACAGGTAATTGCTCTTGTCAGTTTTGCCGAGGTCATTGAAGTATACATGTTTTTGCCTCCGATGATTTATTTTTTATGTGGATATAATAGCATATGTTTTATCGTTTGTCAATAAATTGTTTCTGTTTTTTATAATTTTTTTACTGTTTATTTCAATTCTTTAAATGTAACAAAGTTAGAAAACGAACATAGTATAACAATGCAGAAGCTTCAGACATAAAGGAAGCCGATAATGCAAAATGCCGGTAACAACCGGCAAAGGAGTGATACCATTGAGTAATTACAGAACTTATGGTTATCAGCATCAAACACGCTTTGAACGTAGCGCAGACTGCTTTGATCCGTGCGAAACAGTAACGGAATGCTGCGGAATTTCGCCCGTTCCGAAAACTGTTTCGGTCGCAATGGCTTATATTCCGTTCCAGGACTGCAACGATGTATATCAATGCGACAAAGCTTTGTGCGCGGGAACAATTTTTCCTGTTCTTGACAAACCGTTTCTTGCGGGGTGTTGCTGATGACGGCAAACAAAAACAACCTGAAATTCAGATTGCAGGCAATCCGCTTTTCAATGTGGGATCTTCATTTGTATCTTGATACTCACCCATGTGATCAAACAGCGGCTAAACTTTTGGAAACTTATCGTGAAAAATATTGTTGTATCAGAGAAGAATATGAGAACGCTTTCGGGCCTCTCACACCCGCCGACGGACACGGCGAAGACTGGCTCAAAAATCCTTGGCCATGGGAAAGAGAGTGTGATTGTTAATGTGGGAATATGCTAAAATCCTTCAGTATCCCGTAAACATCAAAAAGCCCAATCCGACATACGCAAAGATAATTATGGCACAGTATGGAGGCACGTATAGCATTTAGATATACAAAAATCAGCCCCGAAAGAAAATTTTCGAGACCGATTACATAAAAAGAATATCATATCATCAGCACAATTCAAATACTTTTTTGATAATTGTCAAACAGAAAAACGTCCCGAAGGCAACAAGAACAAGGTCGGTTAACCTTTTCTTTTGTCCACAGTAGTGAATTTTTCGTAAACCATATGGCACATAAAGAAAAATAAAATCATAAAGAAAAAACGCCAGAAACCCTTGTAAATAAAGCGTTTCAAGCGTTTTTGGTCCGAGTGTTCATAACGGATTTATGAAAAATTCAGTTTTATCGGCAGTTGCACACATTTCTCGCTCGCACATTTGTGATTTATTCAATTTCTCCGTAAAATAATAGTGTAATCGGAGGAATTACAAATGAAAAACTTTATTAAAGAATTGTATTACGGCAATATTGATCCGCAGGCACGAGGTTTCAAGAACGGCAGCTATCTGAAAAAGCAGATGACTATTCTCTCAGAAAGTGAATCACTCCTGACCGAAAAGCTGACCGGTGATGAAAAGAAAGCATTTCTTTCATTCATCAACACTTCTAATAGTATTTTAGCTCAGTCGGAACTCGACAGCTTTATGGTTGGTTTCAGATTAGGCACAAGGCTTATCCTTGATACCTTTGTGAACAATGATACGCCGTATGAAGATTTTTTAAAGGAGGACAGCGAATGAGAAATCCAAAATACCACCTGTATCTAACACCCAATGAACGGCGCACGGTTATCAACAGCTTGATTGATTTGAGGAATGACCTTATAACACAGGGCAAGTACACCGATATCATCGACGAGCTGCTAATCAAGCTTACAAAAGCCAAAGTCAAGAAAGTCAAGGTCAAGGAGGTCTGACAATGGAGATTACATACACACAGCAGGGAGATTATTTACTTCCCAATTTAACGCTTCCCGAACAGGATAAACGACCTATCGGTTTATGGGGACAACAACACCTTCGCTATATCAAACGATGCCGCCCGATTTTATATACCAATATGCTCACAAAATGCAAACTGAACGAATACCTTGCCGACATTGACGAACAGGCGCAGAAGATATACAACGAGCTCGTGCAATCTTTCGCCAAAGAAGAAGGCTGCACCGGACAACTCAAAGCCACCAATCAAATGCTGTGGGTTCGCAAGATGAATAACGTCGTCCAACGAGCGAGAGAAGTTGTGAACGCTGAAATAATCTATAGCTAACACGTAGGCTGATGTAGTCCAATAAGAGATTACATCAGCCTTTTTCTTGCTAATAATGGTTAACTATTCTTTTTTAATATCGGGCAACTGCGGCAAATCCTCCAAATTCACCGAATCTAATACATTCAACTGACGTGCAGCTAAATCGTGCAGTTTTGCCAAACAGCACGACGTTTAACATAATGGTAATCGAAGGTTGAATACTTCTGTATTTCGCTATATCTGTGAGTGATATATATTCATTTTGAAATCTGTAGTGTAAATACCAATGTCAATTCCACCGGCGTGAATGGTATCTTTCTTGATTGCTTTTGTCATAACAAATTATCCTTCCGTATCCGATAAATCACCCATCTATCGAGCGTCGCGATTCTATTTACACATTTTCAATAAAACTTTTTCTAAGCAATCTTTACTGCTTGAAACATCTACATAATCATTGCTTTCCGGAGCATTGATTGTATTTGAGAATCGCAGATTATACAAATAATAATCATAAAGCAATTTTTCGTACTCACCTGGTTCAGCAGCAGATGAAGATTCTTCTGGTGGTGTCCATCTCCAGTTCTTGATTGCAGCATAAACAAAGCTATCAATAACTATTCCGGAAAGATGGTAACTTTTAAAGTAGTTATCTCGAATATATCGCATATGTTTACAGGTGTCAAATAATAACCCATTACTTGATTTGTTTTTATCACGCATAGCATCCTGCTCTGCTTTTGGATTAGTTGAACGCCAATTCCCACCCATATTTGTGTCAGGATATTTATAAATTATACCATTCCATCCGTATGTAACAAACGCAGGTAGTATTTCAAATTTCATACCATCGGAAAAAGCTATTTTAACAACCTGTCCATCAGCTCGTACATCTGAACGAGGATATGTATTAAGTATTGCTTCTCTTACAGCTTGCAATAGTCTGGACTGCCCATTTCCCTTATAAACGTTATGGCGATTGTATTCATCTTCAGGTAATTCAATAAGAATATCAACATCACTGGTATTAATTGCTGTTCCTCGTCCATAGGAACCAACGTAAAGACTATGTTCTTTGTCACTTTGAGAATCCCAAAATTCACGGTTAATTGCTTTAGTGACCGCTTTATACCGAGTTGAGATGCTTGTTCTAATGTCTGTCGAAATAACTTCTCCGTGCTTTTTGACGTTATAGCTCACTTTATATTCCTCCTCTTTAGTGTATCAGGTAAAAGTCTATCAATTTCTTCGTCAGAGTATGTGCCATCTTTACTTTCATTGATAGCTTTTCCTGCCTTTGCAACTGCACGATTAGTTGTATTTGGAGCGTCCTGATATGCTTCGTGTATACTGCTTTGCAGATTTTCAAATTCATCAAATAATTCTTTTGCGGTTTTTTCTTTAATTCTTATTCTTCCAAGCAGTGATAATAATTCATTTCTATAACATACGAGTTTCGTAGCTGCGGTTTTATTCGATTTTGCCAAGTTCTTATAATCAAAGGTTGCTAATAAAGCACTCATTGTTGTGGTAACAAAAGACACAATAGCAGAAACTAACTTTATCCAAAACTGATCAACAAAAACAATTGAAATAATACCAGCAGAAGTAAGCGACGCAGAGATTATATTAATCCAAGAAAACAACTTGTGACGAGATTCATATATCTCTGCTTGCTTTTCTTGTATCTTGTGAGTCCAAAAAACGTTGGCATATTGTGTTCTAACCAAGTCTTCAAGTGTTGTGTAATCATCTTGCATAAGATTAACCTCCTTGCTCTATTAGGTGTTTTTATGCTTTTAATCCACAAAGCTAACATCCCCGCCGGACAGGATAAACTTCTTCAGATATCCTTCTGCTTTTTGGACTACACGGTGCGGTCTGATGGTGCAACCCTCCAGTTTTTCCATAGTTTCCTTCGCTTTTGCACGGTCAAGTGTTTCCATTATCTGATCAAAAAGTCCGCCTTCATACAGCTTTTCTTCCTTTAGGTGGAAAGCCATAATTCTTGCCAGCTTATCTTTATCAAAACCAAACGCCTCGCTGAATACTTTGATATTTGCTTTCAGTGTATTTCTCTTATAAATCTCGATGTACTCAGCAAGAGTTTTTCCTTCGTCAAAATCTTTTAGCGCACCGGAGTAAATATCTTCCAAAATAGCTTCGGCAGTAATCTGATCCTCTGCCGGCAATTCTGCAAAACTGGATTTCAAATCATCGAGCAATGCTTTGATTTCTTCCGGCTTTGCACCATTGGAAAGGTCTTTCAATACTTCAGCAAACTGAGATTCCATAAACGCACGGTTAATCTCATTTGATGATACCTCGTTAAGAAAAGCCTTGATGTCATAAATCATATCGCCGCCGGGCTGAACAGTCCTCGGTATTTCGCTGTATCTTTGATGAAGAATTTCGTATGTTCTTTCATCGAGGTCAACCGTTACCTCTCCGGCATCCTCTGTGATATAAGTTTTCTTCGTCCAAGTAAAAAGCTGAGGAATAGAGCGATAATAATTGTTGCTGATGTTATTGAACAAGTCGGCAAACAGCTGGATGTCGCCCTGATTATCGGGAAGTCTGCTGAAATTCTCAATACCGTTTTTCTCGAACAGCTTGATGATGCTTTGATAATCGTTATTCATTCCGATGATGTTCTGTCCTAAAGACGGAACATATACATCTTGATAACCAGCTTCCGCATAGAGTCGCAGAGCTTCCTCGGCGTTTTTCTCCATTGTGTACGGCTTTCTGCAATACTTGATAATTCCGTACTGCTTTTCATATCCGTTAAGGCGATTTGTTCTTGAAACAGCCTGAATATACTGCTCGTAATCAATTACTTTATCCAAGTACAAGGTGTTAATCCATTTCGAGTCGAATCCGGTAAGAAGCTGATTAACAACGATAACAATATTAACCGCTTCCTCTCTTCTTGTATCAATATCCTTGTAAGGTTCTTTGTGCGCAAGACGAGAGCAAACATCATCCTTGAATCGACGATAAGCGCCGACTGTAAACTTGAAGTTGAAATGGTTATTGTAATCAATGAGGATTTCTTCTACTGCCTTATCCTTGAAGATATCATCGCTTGTATTATCTGTATGCGGATCAAAAACAGCAGTGACAAACAAATCTTTATCGTTGTCTTTTAATAAACGATAGTATTTAATCGCTTCACGGATTGAGGATGTAACGAGAATATAGTGGAATTTACCACGGAAGCTGATTCGCTCCCATTTATTAAGAATATCCTGAACCACATTTTTGCGATGCTCTTTTCCGGTATCTCCGTCGGCATACAGACTGTTGCTGACGTCTGCTTCCACCTTGTCCATATCTCGGGAAGCAAGAGCGTGATATTTTTTGAATTCTTCATCGGTAAGACCTTCGACGCTATCTTTGCCGAGCTTCATCAGAGCAACCTTTTCTCTGAAATCTTCCTCGTCAAATGTTACGACTTTTGAAGGCTTGAACCCTAAAACATTTTTATCTCTGATTCCTTCTGAGATTGTATATTTGTGCAGACACGTGCCGAATAAGCCGTCGGTCGTAATACCGTCAACTGCGTTCTCCTTCATAATAGGAGTACCTGTAAAGCCAAAGAACATTGCTCTCGGATAGGTCAGCTTTATATCACGGAGCATTGTGCCGAAGGTAGAACGATGGGCTTCATCAACGATAAACACCAGTTTTTTCTTTTGCACCTTTGCAATACGTGCCGCATTCGGAGTAGGATTGACGGTTGTCAGGTTACTCATCTTCTGAATAGACGTAACAATCAGCAAATTGGGTGTGTCGTTCTCCAGCTTTGAGAGTAGGCTGTTGGTGTTAGCGGTATCTTCAATATCATCACAGTCCGAGAAGTTTCGATAATTATCATAAGTTTGTTTCCAAAGCTCGTCACGATCCATCAGGAAAACAATCTTGTCAACTTTACCGGAGGACTTTATCAGCTGTGCGCACTTAAAGCTCGTCATTGTTTTACCGCTGCCGGTAGTGTGGTATACATAGCCGCCCTTTTGTCCGTCATCATCCCAATCTACTCGCTTGACTACCTGCGAATAGATTTTATAAGCAGCGTGATACTGATAACTGCGCATTACTTTGAGAATGTTATCTGTTCCGTCCGCAATCGTACCGTAACCGATCAGTCTGTGCGCCATCGGAATAGAAAGGAACTTTTCCGCAACTTCTTCCCAGTCGACAATATGCTTATTGTTGAAGTCACCCCAATGAAAATAGTAGTCGGAGTTGAAAGCTCTTTCACGTCCGGAATTCGCAAAGTACAGTGTTTCGGTCGGCGTCATTGCGACAAACACTTGAACAAGTGAAAAGAAGCCGGTAAATACGCCGTGCTGCATATATTTGCTGATTTGATTACACGCCTGTTCAACAGGCACAGGATCGTTTTTCAGTTCAATATGATACAGCGGCATACCGTTGATTAATAGCATCAAATCGCCTCTGCGATTGCCGAGAATTTCTGACGAGATGGGGAGCTTTGGCTGGCGAGCTATCTGGTATACGCTTCTTCCTGCGGCAATCTCATCCTTGTCAAAGAGGAACAGATCCACACGTTTTCCAACGTGCTGTGTATCCTTGGAGTTATCACGGATGATAGAAATATATCTGCCGTTTAATCGGCGATTGATGGCAAAGGGAGTTTCGCCGTTGATTTGGGATATGATTTGTCCCATTTCCGTTTTGGTCAGAGGACAGCCGTTGAGCTTATCGGTTGTATTGTTATTGCTGAACAAAATTTTTGCCCAGTTTTCAATCAGCTCTTCTTCGGTTTTGTATTCCAGAATCTCTCTTGACCACTGATTGTCGAGTTGCGTCAGCTTGGCAATCAAGGCGTTTTCAAATTCTGTTTCGTTTTTGTATGACATAGTTGCCTCCGCTTCTTACACGAACATTTTGTGAAGCATTGCTTGTTTTATTTGTTCTAGTTTTTCAAGTTTGCGATGATGAAGGGTGATAAGGTTGTCGAGCTGCCGAAAGAAGTTACCGATTTGTACTTGTTCCGCTGTTATTGGCACTTTAACTTCAGCATTTTTTATATTGTCCGAGTTGAGTGATTCGAATGTTGAGCCGCAGGAAAGTGTTTTCCAAAAGCCGTCCATATCCATTTTTACGAGCAGTTGATATATGAATTCATTTCCTTTGATTGCTGCAACACCACGCCCAATTACAGCATTATAAGCGGTTTTTCCCATTGCTCCAGCTGGAGCACGAACGCTCATTATCAAGTCGCCTGCATCCGCTTTCTTAGTAATCTGTGTTGTCCAAATACGAGGACAAACCCAACCGTTTTGCAAATCGGCATTGCCTTGGACAAGAATATAATCACTCGGCTCATCGGAATAGGTACTACCATCAGGTGATTGTCCCATAGTTATCTGAACGACATCTCCCAACTTACGCTGTTCCCAAGCGTCAGTAAATCCCTTAAAACGAATTTCCGGTACATTTGAACCATTTTTCGGAAACATTTTTTCAAGCATTGATTTTTTGATGTTTTTCAACTTTTCGTACTTGCGCTGATGAAGGGTGATAAGGTTGTCAAGCTGGCGAAAGAAGTCACTAATGGCTTGCTGTTCAATCAGACTTGGAAGCCAAGTCTTTAATTCAGAGAACTCTGTTCGATTCACGATTTGCATTGTTCCGGCAGCTGCGGAGCTTTTCATTTTTGCAGACCACAACACACTTTCTGTTAAAAGAAAATAAGGGTCACACTTGTTCTCGTTCGGGGTTAATCCGTTAATCTGTTGATTGAAACTGCCCATATTTCCAAGCATTGTGTTCTTTCCGATACTCGCAATACAGGTTACAAGTATGGTGTTTTTCGGAACAACACGACCAACTTGTTGCCCTAAGTCACTCAATTTCCTTGCACTTTCAAATGTGATGTTTTCGCATATATCGGTTGGAGTAACCCATATGATTCCATCATCTGAGTAGTAGTCAGGAATAGATGTTGATGGGGTGCTACCAGTCGTAATTGTTCCTAACTCACCCAACTTACGCTGTTCCCAATCTTCTGCAAATCCTATAAATCTAACTGCCGGAGTTTTATTCATTTTCTTTTCCTCCCAACAGTGTTTTGAATTGCTGAACTGCCGCCATATCAAAAGCATCACCTGTTAAGTCGTTAAGCATAACGAATAATGATTCCTCGGTCTTTGCTATATCGGTATCAAGGGTAAGAATTGGATTATCGTATTTGGTTATAATATCATTCACGGAACGGTTCAAATTGGAGATAATAGCGTTCGGAATGACATTGATATTCTCCATAGCAGGCGTCAGCCACTTTTCTTTCAACAGCATTTTGATTTCATCGTCTGACAGCTTTACGATCGATTCTCGTGCCTTGATATCGAGGTCGGTTTTGAGCTCTTTGATTTGCTTTTTCAGAGCAGAAATCTGCTGACCGAGGAGGTACAAATGACGGATCTTATAATCATCTTCTTCCTCGTCGATTTCGATGTCGTTTTTGATTTGCTCAACAATCGCATTAATCGCCGGTTGTTTATAGGTGCCGTTTTTGACTTTTTCCGTTTCATCGGGCCAAACGAGTTCCGGATGCCTTTCCTGAAACTCCACCTTCTGTTTAGGCTTCAGCGCAGCGTATTCCACGTACATCTTCGTTGTATCGTTAGATAGCGTTGCCAAAACCTCCTGATACTTTGCTTTTAGCTGCTTTGTATCAAGCTTTGCTTCAGACTGCTCATCACCGTCATCTTTCTTTTTCAGTTCTTCCTTGAGCTCATCGTCCAGCCCTTCCCAGAAAGATTCATATTCCGATGTTGCGCCGGACAGATCTTTATTCAAACCATCTATTTGTGTGAATTCATCAGCAAATAGATGTTTTTGAATCAAAGTGAAGGGTATAACTCTGCCTTCTTCTCCTTTTTTGACAGCCTTTTTCTCCTTCTTATCATATACTTCAATATCTTCTACACTACGTGCAGCGTCAAATCCCTGCAAGCGGATTGCTTCCAAATCAAGTCTGATTTGTTTCCAAACATAGTCAAAGGCTTTATATACAAGATACTTGTCCACAATGCCAAACTGCTGACATAGTTCAAAAATACGATTGGTGATTTCTTTTTTCAGAGCAGCAACGTTTTTTACCTGATTGTCGATCAAAAGCTCATAGAGCTGATCTTCAAGCGCTTGGAAAGCTTCTTTGTAATTCGCTTCAAATGCAATAACATCAGCATTTTGTTTGATAGTATCAATAACTGAATCGCAGGATAATTCTGAGGTGTGTTCATTAATGCGTGTAAACAGCTCATCGCATAGTGACGGAAAAGCTTCCCAATATTTTTTGAGATGCTCAACCTCATAATTCGGGATTCCGCCAAATACGGTTGCGTGTAAATCAACAGGAACTTTTTCCTCCGATTCAACATATCGGGGGATGTTGAGGTTGTAGTCGTTATCTTTAATCGTTTGTTTAGAAACAAGAGAAGCAAAATGCGGAATGTTCTCTCTGTTCAAAACAGCGTCAACTATCTTTTTGATATGATGACCGGACAGGCGGTTTTTGTTGCCGTCCTTAAAGAACTCCTTTGAAGCGTCAACAATTAAAATATCACTGGCTTCACGGTGTTTTTTCAGTACCATAATAATGGTTGATATACCGGTGCCATAAAAGCAGTTTGAAGGAAGTCCGATAATAGTTTCTATATTATTGTTTTCTACCAACTGAGTGCGGATGTCTTTTTCGGAACCACCTCTGAACAAAACACCGTGAGGCATAACGATACACATAATGCCGTTATCTTTTAGGTGGTATAAATCGTGCAATAGAAAAGCGTAATCAGCCTTTGAAGCAGGAGCGATACCGTATTCTTTGTAACGAGGATCTTTTATGTAGTTATCTGCATCCCATTTATGTGAATACGGCGGATTAGAAACTACACAATCAACAGGGACATACTCGTAGCTGTTTTCATCATTATCATCAAAATATGGCCAGTCGTTCGCTAATGTATCACCACGACGCACCTTGATATTGGACGGATTGATACCGCGCATAACAAGATTCATTCGCGTCAGGTTGAAGGTTTCCTGAATCAGCTCCTGCGCATAATAAGTGATATTGCCGCTGTCCTGCAAATACTTTTGCACACTCTGACCGATGTTGATAAGCAGAGAACCCGATCCGCTGGTTGGATCGAGAATATTAATTTGCTCACGGTCACGCAAATGATGGGCTACAATTTCAGACATCAATATCGAAATCTCGTGCGGCGTGTAAAATTCTCCGTCCTTCTTACTGTTGGACGCAAAGTTCTTCAGCAGGAACTCATAAATAAATCCGAGTACATCGTAGCCCTGATTTTCGTCCATAGGAATACGGCTGACTATCTTTATGATGTTCTTGATATGAGAAGTCTGATTGCTGATGGATCCCATTTTGCTCAGTTTTTCAGACAAGGATTTGAAAATCTCATTGAAAAGCTTTTGATGATCGGGATTGCTGCCAATATTTCTGACAAATGCATTTAGGGCGTCAGTTACATCAGACACCGTAAAAGTTGCTGTGTGATCCTTCCAAGTAGAGAAAAGGTCTTTATAGGCAATAAAATATCCAAGGTGATCTTTGCACTGCTGAACGGTTTCACTATCTTCTTCCGTCAGTTCCTCTGCCATTATCTCCATAGTCCAATCCTGTTTCTTTAGGTAAGAAACTTCATTTTCGGAAACAAAACAGTAGAAGATAAAACCTAATATAATATCCTTGTACTCAACGGCAGAAATTGATCCACGCATATCGTTGCAGGTATCCCAAATTAATGACGCTAATTGCTGTTTGTTCATTTTTTAACTCCTTTTTATCGTAGCAAAGTTAGGTGATTCTTTGTGTTGAAACTTTTATTTTTCTTCCGGTACGAACTCCATAATGTCGTCTATCGTGCAATCCAGCGTTTCGCAAATTTTGCCTAAGACTTCAGTAGAAACATCCTTGCCCTGTGAAAGCTTGCTCAATGAATAATGAGTGATTTTTGCTTCACGCTCAAGATCGCTTTTTTTCATATCTTTATCAATGAGCAATTTCCAAAGCTTTTTATAACTAACAGCCATAATTACAACCCCCTTGATAGAAAACTCATATAAATATATGAAAATTATAGCATAAATCTTTGCAAAGCTCAATCAAATTTGATGATTTTCATATAAGAAATTTGATTTTTTTAAAGGCTGTTCTACAAACTCTCTTTGCAGTATCGGCATCGCTAAATCCGTGATCGGTGGCGATGTCGGTATAAGGCAGCGGTTTGATGAGCTTTTCCTTCGGTTTGCCATTTTCGTCTAAATCGGTTTTGTCGGCATAGTGATTACTGAAACACTCAGGGCAAAAGCCGAGGTGCTGGGCGAGCATTATTTTTTCTGTGTATTCCAAGCTGTCATAGGCTTCATACAGTTTATCATAAAGCTCCTGCTTGAAATAGATATTTTCAGGATTGAGCGAGGAATCAGGAAGAAGAAAATCTGTTGTCTGTTCGTCGTCCTCATCGTTACTCTGAACATCTACATAGTTTTCAGTAAGAATACCGCCTTCAATGATAGACTTTGTTTTATCATAGCTTTCACCGATTTGCGCTGCAACCTGAGAAATGGTTTCCTCCGTAAATTCACCGCCTGAATGATTGAAAATATCCATCACTTTACGAAGTCGGGCATATTCAAATTCGCTCTGCACGGAATAGCCCGTCCGCATTGTGCGGATATAGGTATGCGCCTCACGCTCCATATACCTCTGAGCATACGGCAGAAAAGGAGCTATGGAAATATCGTATTTCATCAGAGCCTTACATAAGCCTGTTACAAGGCTTTGCTTTATATCGGCAAAATGTTCTTCCATTGAGTATTTATTTCTAAAAAACTTCGCCTTTTCATTTAACGACGGCTCGTAATAGTGTAGGAACCAATAGAAATAATTGTCATCGCCGGTCTGGATATACTGCCGAATATACTCCTGCAAATCCCATTCAGGCGGTGGCGGAGTAATGCGGTATATTTCAAATTCTTTTTTCTCGATATGGCTCACTTTTGCTTGATTCTCCTGTCCGTTTCTCTATACAAATTCTCACGCTTCATATCCATTTTAAATTGACCGTTAGCGTAGTTGTCATCATACTTTGCTTTTTGCCAATACTCTTTAGCGACTTTCAGCGCCATTGCAGCAAACTATGCTGTAATGGTGCTTCTTTTTTGTTCTACACGAATTGCAGAGCAACGGCTCTTGTAAATTGGATTGATATGGTTACCTTCGGAAAGCTCCTTTTCCTTCATCCTCGCCGCATATTTTCGGCAGGTAATTGTTTTTCCTTTCAGCGTATAGGGCGCAATACCGTTGCAATACACCTGCCACCTTGCAGAAGTCATCAGAAAATAGCGCTTGCAGATCGGACACCTTCTCGGATAATGACCGTAGTACAAGCCCTCAAAAAAATCCGTGAGGACAAAGCTGTAGTACTTGTCAAAAAACATTCTTCTCGCCGTAACAATCGTTTTGCTTTTAGCCGTTTTACGCATAGCAACATACTCGGATGTCATATAGAGTTTTTCGTTGCCGAATATATCCAATGCAATCGGTAATAGATGCGGCTCGTCAAAGCGTTCCGCTTCATCAAGTCTGTTACAAAACTCGGTTAAGCCCTCAAATGCTTCTCTCATATCGTTGCTGATACGATCATAGAAAGCCAGTGTTGTCATCATATCATTAAGTAGGTTGTCCGCTGTTTTTTGCTGAACTTTATCTATTTCAATCGGGAGCAAATCCAAAGCAGATTCATTGATTCCCATAGCTAATATTTGAGCCTTTGCATTGAAATACTCTCGGATAAAGTCAGCGTTGTTCTCTGTGAAAAGTTCAGCTATTCTAATACACTCTGCTTCAACATCCAACTTAGTGAACGGTTGCAGTTTAGGCAAGGTTTTTAAGATTTGGTGGATCTCCCACCCGGATCGTAAAACATCATTGTTATCAAGATAACCGGCAGAGATCGTATCGTATAAATGCCAGCTGTATTGTTTGTATACAGCCAACCGAGCCGCCGTATCGTCCTTATAGTATTGATTCAAAAGGTGCGTAGCGAACGTACCGGCAGGGTAAGTTTTGTTGCCGATCCGTATTCTTCCGTCACGAAAATCGGCGCTGAAAAAGCTGATTTTTTCCAAAATCAACACCTCCTCACTATCAAGTCTACCAAAACAGGTGTCCCATAAAACTCCCTTTGCTCCGTTTTAGAAGAAAATTTTGAATTATTGTTTTCCGTAATATAAAATTATCGGCTTGAATTCTGATTGTTCAGTATTCAAGCCGTTTTTTAGTGTTTTCTTTTTGATTTTCACTATGTTTTCTTAAAACCCTAAGTTTTCGGATTTTCGTGTATTTAATACAGTAGAGGGACGAAAAGCCCTCCAAAATACATGAAAGGTGGAACAAGCTATGGTGCTGAAAATTACCGAAGAGCTGTCCGACAGAGTAAACCGCATTGTCCGTCATTCGTGCTGCAACTGCATTGACGACAACTGCCTGTTGCTCGACTACGGCGAAGAACACAGCTGCGTGCAGCTGATCAGCAAGTACGGCATTTACTGCAACTATCTTTTGAAATGCATATTGCCTGCTTTCCCAAAACTCTACGGCGACATACTCGCCTACAACGAAAAACTGAAAGGATGATTTTATGAAAACACTAAACAATTTTAAGATTATCGGTATCGACCACGGTTACGGCAACATCAAAACCGCTAACCATTGTTTCAAGACCGGTATAACCACCCACGACAGTGAACCGCTGTTTACAAAGGATATGCTAACCTACAACGGCAAGTATTATCTGATTGGCGAAGGTCACAAGGAATTTCTGCCCGAAAAGCAGAACGACGAGGATTACTATATCCTCACGCTCGCCGCTATCGCAACCGAGCTTGCAGACGAAGGACTGACCGAAGCGGATGTGATTATCGCCGCAGGCTTGCCTTTAACTTGGACAAGCGGACAGAAAGCGGATTTTGCCGCTTATCTGTCAAAGATCAAAGAGGTAGCGTTCACTTTTCGGAATGTAGATTATCATATCCGAATCTGTGATGTAAAAATCTATCCGCAGGGGTATTCTGCGGTTGTGCCTATCAAGTCTACGCTCAAAGGATTGAGTATGGCAGCCGATATCGGTAACGGTACGATGAACACACTTTATCTTGTCAACGGCAAGCCGCAAAGCGGTAAGATGTTCACCGAGAAGTTCGGCACTTATCAATGTACTCTCGCTATTCGGGAGGGCTTTATGCGCAAGACACGCAGAGAGCTGAACGACTATATCATCGACGAGGTGTTGCAAACAGGCACAGCGGATATTCCTGATTCGGATTTGGAGATCATCACAGCTATTGCCGAGGAATATGTCGCTGAGATCTTCCGTCGCTTGCGTGAGCACGGCTATGATGAAAGTACGATGACGCTCTGCGTCTGCGGCGGTGGCGGTTGTCTGATCAAGAATTTTTATCACGGCAATCTCGATCGTGTAAAGTTCATTAACGACATCTGTGCCGCAGCTAAAGGCTATGAATATCTTGCAGACGTTTATCTGAGAGCCGAGGCGAAGAATGAAGGACGTGTATAAAATGACAGTACGCTTTGACCTAACCGACGCCCGAGAGCGTTATCTTGCAGAGTATATGCAGACGCTGGATGTGAAGAAGTATCAATCCCGCAATCAGTTTGTGTTAGATGCGATCGCAGACTATGTGGATTTACAGGCGATCACTCGTGAACAGCACGAGGAAGATATCCGAAATATCATTCGTGAGGAAAAGCGGGCTTGCTTTGCAGAAGCAAACTTCGCTCCGCAGCCTATGACAAACGCTCCAGCACTGACCGCAGAACAACAGGAAGAAGCCAAAAAGATATTATGGACGACCTTAAACTGTTTGATTGACGGCACGATGACGGCAAATTTTGAGACCGATATTAAAATTGACGGCAAAATGCCGTCATATCAAGACAGTATTATAATCAACAGCATAAGGCACAGCAGAACGGTTGAAATTTACACTCCGTGGCTGTGTCTTATACTGTAGCAAGCAGGGAATTTGTACGGCAAATTCCAAATACAACAGCACAAAAGCTGTTGCAGATTTTTATGGAAACCCTAACACCTGAAGAAAGAAGGTATATTATTGAACGATAAAAATGCAAGAATCGAGTTGCGTGTTACGCAGTCCGAGAAAAAGAAGATAGCCCGGCTCGCCGAGAGATGCGGTTTATCTCAATCCGAATATATCAGACAAAGGACATTGGGCTATGCGCCGAGGACGGTGCAACCTGATGTCTTTTTTGATTTCTACCAAACGCTCTGCCGCTTGTGTGACGAGGTTACCGATAAGGTATCACCTGAAACCGAACGAAAGCTGCTTGAAGTCGTAGACGAAATCCAACAGCGCCTACTTCTGCCGGAGAAATCCTCTGCCAAGCAAATCTGTAAGAAGGTAACGACGTGGCAACAACAGGCTTCTGGCCCGTCAAAGGACGGCTAAAAGATGTTATCAATTACGCTGAAAATCCTGATAAAACTATCGAGCGCAAATATCTTGATGATGACTTAGCTGCCGCTCTCAATTACGTTGAGAACAGCGACAAAGCCGACCAAACAATGTACGTCAGTGGAATAAACTGTCCGAAGAAAAGGGCTTACGAGCAGATGATGACCACAAAGCGACGTTTCGGCAAGCTCGGCGGAAATGTAGCGTATCACGGTTATCAGAGCTTTCAGGCAGGAGAAGTCATGCCCGAAGAAGCGCACCAAATCGGCATTGAAACCGCCAAGCGAATGTGGGGTAATGATTATGAGATAGTTGTTACGACACATCTGAATACGGCAAACCTACACAATCATATCGTCGTAAATAGTGTATCGTTTCGCACCGGACGGAAGTTTGAAAATCATATTTCCGACCATTACAAGCTGCGTGAGATTTCCGACGAGGTCTGCCGTGAGCACGGAAAAACTGTCCATGAAAACGCTCCGTTCTACGGCGGCGACAAGGCATATTGGGTACGCAAGAGCGGACGAGTACCACACAAAGATATGCTGCGGCACGATGTTGATGAAGCCTTAGCCTGTACAATCAAGTCGTTTGATTTTGAATTTTATCTTCGCTCGCTCGGCTATCAGTTTGTGCGGAATTTCAAATATCAGCATCCGTCAGTGATCACTCCTGACTGGCTGAAGCCTGTCAGATTAAGCAGTCTCGGCAAGGATTACACCAGAGAAGCGATACTTAGGCGGCTTCAATCTCAGCGTGAGGATAAATACTTTGTGGATTTCTATACACCGAAATCGTATTATCAGCGCCAACCGCTGATAGTGAGAATCAGAGATTTTGAGAAAAGAACAGAGCCTGATGTTATCACGGCGCTGTTTGAGCTTATCATTACTATCGCAAAGCTCATCACAGGCAACAACGTGCAAAAGCGAGATTATCGTCCCGTATCTCCCGAATTGAGATTGGAAATACAGAATCTCGACCGAACGCTTGAGGAATACCATTTTCTCCATGACCATAATGTGGAATGCGCAGAGGATTTTGTATCTTGCCGAAAGGAAATCGCCGAGCAAATCAAGACCTATGAAACCGAGCGGCAGCATATCCGTAACCGAATCCGCAGAGCGAAAACACCCAAGAAGATTATTTTCTAAAAGAACAATGCAGAGAAATCACAAAGAAGCTAACACCCTTGCGCAAGCAGCTCATTATCTGCGGGCGCATTGAAAACAAAGTGCCTCGACTCCGTGCTTTGATCGAACAGGAAAAGCAGCTGGAGCAAGGCAGATACAAGTACAAATATTATCACCAAAATAAAACGAAACAAAGGAGTTATGAACGATGACCAATATATCAATCAACAAATTACACGAATTCAGAGATCACCCTTATCAGGTGCTCGACAACGAAGAAATGAACAGCTTAATCGAGAGCGTTCAACAACAGGGAATTATGACGCCGCTGATTGTACGACCGCTTGAAGGCACAACCGACGAATACGAAATCATATCCGGACACCGCCGTTTCCGTGCGGCACAGAAGGCAGGACTTGCAGAAGTACCTGCCTTTATTCGTCCCGTTAGCCGTGACGAAGCAGCGATTATGGTGGTGGACAGCAATCTCCACAGGGAGCATCTTCTGCCGTCGGAAAAGGCGTTTGCTTACAAGCTGAAAGCCGAAGCGCTCAAGCATCAGG
This sequence comes from uncultured Eubacteriales bacterium, assembly GCA_934561055.1. Classification (GTDB taxonomy): domain Bacteria; phylum Bacillota; class Clostridia; order Oscillospirales; family Acutalibacteraceae; genus UBA6857. The sequence goes on along the minus strand of CAKTFN010000001.1, from coordinate 124,069 downwards.
GACAGCGTACTGATCTCACTTCGGAGCAACTTGCACCGAAGTTATCGACTGAGCTGATTGCCGAACAGGAGGGAACCAGCAAAGATACAGTAAAACGCTATATCCGCCTGACTAAGCTCATCCCCGATATTCTCAAAATGGTCGATGAACAGCGTATTGCATTTTCTGTAGGCGTGGAGCTATCCTATCTAACCGAATACGAACAGCAGGATTTGTTTGAAGCAATAGAGGTGGAGGACAAAACGCCCTCGCTCTCACAGGCAATCCAAATGAAAAAGCTCTCTCAGTCAGGCAAACTTGTCAGCGATACCATATCAAAAATCATATCTGAGGAAAAACCGAATCAGCGTGAGAAAATCAGTTTTCAAATTGAAAAGCTGACTAAATTCTTTCCGAAAAGCTACACCCAGAGAGATATCGAACGCAAAATAGTCAAGCTGATTGAGGACGACTATCGTAGCCGTCAGCGAAACAAAAACAGAGAGGAAAGATAATGAGTATTATGCAGTCACTTTACGGCGAAGAGCAAGAATACAAAGTCAACGGCGCTACCTACATTGTGTCGGCGGCGTTCAAGCATACAGGGCGGAAAGAGGACAATACCTCTTTTCCGACCTGTGTAAAAAAATCCTCACAAGTGATTTCGCACATTTGATAATCACCGAGGGAAATGATACTATGGCAGCAGAAAATGTGTGTGTTCGGCTGCCGGAAAGGAGGACAACATTGCAGTCGAAAAAGAAACAGGATAAGGCTGGCATTACCGCCTTGTACTGCCGCCTTTCCCGTGATGACGGTGTGGAAGGTGACAGCAACTCGGTCGCCAATCAAAAGAAATTGTTAAAACGTTTCGCAAAGGAAAATGGGCTAACCAATACCCGATACTATGTTGACGATGGCTATACCGGTACAAATTTCGAGCGTCCCGGTTTTCAGAAGATGATCGAGGACATTGACCTCGGATATATCTCAACGGTGATTGTCAAAGATCTGTCCCATCTCGGACGGCGATACGATATGGTCGGATATTATATGGACAACTATTTTCCCGACAGAGATGTTCGGTTCATCGCCGTTAACGACAATATCGACAGCGACAAAGGTGAAAGTGAAATTGCGCCGTTCAAAAATGTGTTGAACGAGTTTTACGCAGGGGACATTAGCAAAAAATGTCAATCATCCTATCGTATCAGGGGTAGCACAGGCGAGCCGTTAGCTCCGCCGCCATATGGGTATATCAAATCTCCCGATAATCCTAAGAAGTGGGTTATTGATCCCGAAGCGGCACAGGTCGTCGTGACATCTTCAAAATGGCGCTTGAAGGTAAGAGCAACGAAACGATTGCCCGTATATTGCAGGAGCGCAAGGTGCTGATTCCTATGGCGTATTGGCAAGAAAAGGGTATTCGTAAAGGCGGTAAGGTCACACAGCCTAACAAATATAAATGGTGCAAAACTACCGTTACAAAGATTCTTACCCAGCAGGAGTATTGCGGCGATATCATCAACTTAAAACTGGGTTATTTTCAAGGATGTTCACGAGTCGATTATCAGCCGTGATGATTTTGAGCTGGTGCAGATGCTTGTCGTAAAGACAAAGCGCCGTGCTCATAAACAGGAAAACGGCGAGAAGAATATGTTTTGCGATTTTCTTTACTGTGCCGATTGCGGCAGCAAGTTATGGTATCACACGAATATTACCAACAAGGAAATCCATTATTTCAGCTGTTCCAACTATAAGAAGGATACCCGTGGGAATTGCGAAACCCGCCATTATATCCGTGCCGACGCTATCGAGCAGGTCGTTATGCTTGAATTAAAGAGATTAGCAAAGTATTTGGAATCCCACGAGGAAGAATTTGCAAAGCTCCTCGCCGAAAAAACCAATGCCGATATGTTGGCGGAGCAGAAAACCTTGGAAACAGAGCTAAATCGGGCAACCACCCGAAATGAAATGCTCACTTCGATTTTCGCCAAAACCTATGAGGACAATGTATCGGGCAAGTTGAGCGATGAGATGTATATGGAGCTATCCCATAAATACGAGGTTGAACGTCTTGAACTGAAAACAAAGATTTTTGAGTACAAGGAGCGCCTTGCCAAAATCAGTGAAATGGAGCAAAACAAAGATGACTTTCTTAAAGCTGTCAGAAAGTTTATGGAGATGGAATCCTTAACCGCACCAATGCTCCGGGAACTTATTGACCACATTGATGTGTACGAAAAAGAAGGCGGCAAAAAGAACTACACTCAACGTATCGTCATCTATTATCGTTTTGTCGGTTACTTAGAACTACCGTCATCAGATGACGAAAACTACAAAGCCAACACCCGGAAGGGCGTAGATCTGGAGTATATTCCCACAGTGAAATCCGCATAAGACAAAAGGTGAGCAGGCACAAAACCTGCTCACCACATACAAACCGGATGAAATTGAATAAAAGAATGAGTGTCCATAACATAAATCCGTTATGAACACTCATACTGGTCCGAGTGACAGGACTTGAACCTGCGGCCTCTTGACCCCCAGTCAAGCGCGCTACCAAGCTGCGCTACACCCGGATGTGTTTCAAACCACTACGATATTATAATGACTCATGACATAAAAGTCAAGCGTTTTTAAAATTTTTTTCAAAATCTTTGAAAAAGAACAGATAAAACTTTTTTGCCGTTACATTTTTGAAAATCAAATCGCCTTCGGCAAAATTTTCTGCCGAAGGCGTACTTTAAATCAAAGCATTTTTTTAAGATACTGCCCGGTATAGGATTTTTTAACCTTCGCAACCTGCTCGGGTGTACCCTTTGCGACGATTCTTCCGCCGCCGTCTCCCCCTTCGGGGCCAAGGTCGATTATATAATCCGCCGTCTTTATAACGTCAAGATTATGCTCAATGACAATTACTGAATTTCCGGCATCGACAAGAGCGTGAAGTACTTCAACAAGGCGATGAACGTCCGCGGTATGAAGTCCGGTTGTAGGCTCGTCAAGAACGTAAACCGTTTTTCCCGTTGCGCGCTTTGAAAGTTCGGTTGAAAGTTTAACCCGCTGAGCTTCGCCACCCGAGAGCGTTGTTGCCGGCTGACCGATCTTGATATATCCGAGTCCGACATCATAAAGCGTTTTCAGCTTGTTATAGATTTTTGGAATGTTTTCAAAAAAATTCATTCCTTCAACCACCGTCATTTCAAGAACATCATAAATCGACTTTCCCTTATACTTCACGGCAAGAGTTTCGTTATTATATCTCTTTCCTTTGCAAACGTCGCACGGAACAAAAATATCGGCAAGAAAGTGCATTTCAATCTTTACAATTCCGTCACCGCTGCACGCCTCGCAACGGCCGCCCTTAACATTGAATGAAAAGCGACTTGCGGAATAACCTTTCATTTTTGCATCAACCGTGTTTGCAAAAAGTTCTCGGATATCATTGAAAACACCGGTATACGTTGCCGGATTCGACCGAGGCGTTCTTCCTATCGGTGACTGATCTATATTGATTATCTTGTCAAGATTTTCAACGCCTTCAATGCGTTCGAATTTCCCGGGAAATTTTTTCGCATTGTTTAATTCTGCGGCAAGGTGCTTATATAAAATCTCATTGACAAGAGAAGACTTTCCCGAACCTGAAACACCGGTTACGCAAACGAATTCTCCGAGCGGAATTTCAACGTCAATTTTCTTCAGATTGTTCTCGCTCGCTCCGAAAACTTTGAGAAACTTTCCGTTACCTTCGCGGCGCTTTTCGGGAACGGGAATCTTTTTCCTTCCGGAAAGATATTGACCGGTTATTGATTTTTCGCAATTAATAATATCTTCAACGCTTCCGCTGCAAACAACCTCACCGCCGTTAATTCCGGCCGCAGGGCCGAAATCAACAACATGATCCGCCGCTCGTATTGTATCCTCATCGTGTTCAACAACAATAAGCGTATTACCGATGTCACGCAGATGTTTCAGCGTTCCGATAAGTTTGCCGTTGTCACGCTGATGAAGTCCGATGCTCGGCTCGTCAAGAATATACAAAACGCCCATAAGTGATGTTCCGAGCTGAGTTGCAAGGCGGATACGCTGACTTTCGCCGCCCGAAAGAGTTCCGGCCGAACGGGCAAGAGTGAGGTATCCGAGACCGACACTTGAAAGAAATTTAAGACGGTCACAAATTTCTTTCAAAATAATCTTTCCGATCATCAGGTCACGCTCACTCAAAGTTTCCTTCAACGATTCGGAAAACTCAAGCGCTTTTTCAATTGAAAGATTTGAAACCTCATCAATGTTCTTTCCTCCGACGGTTACACTGAGAGCTTCCTTGCAAAGTCTTGCGCCCCCACATTCGGGACACTTTTCGGTAACCATCAACTGTTCGATTTCGTTTCTTGAAACCTCACTCGTTGATTCATTGTACCTTCTTTGCATATTGTTAATAACACCTTCAAAATCGGTATAATAAACACCTCCGCCGAAGGAAGTTGGTCGTTCCATCTTCATTTTTTCGCCGTTTGTTCCGTAAAGAATCGCATTTAACGCCTTCTTTGACATCTGCTCAATCGGTGTGTCCAAAGTGAAACCGAACTTTTTTCCGAGAGCGGTATAATACATTCCTGCGATTGATCCTTCTCCGACCGAGCTCCAACCGTAAGCTTTGATTGCTCCTTTTCTGATTGAAAGCGAAGGATCAGGAATTACATTTTTTTCGGAGATTTTCATAAAAACTCCGAGACCGGAACATTTTTTACAGGCGCCGAAAGGATTGTTGAACGAAAACATTCTCGGCGTAAGTTCGTCAAAACTGACTCCGTGTTCCGGACAGGCATAGTTTAGTGAAAACAACTGTTCGTCAATGCCGACACGCTCAACGAGAAGCAGACCTCCGGAGAGTTTCGTTGCCGTTTCGACCGAATCGGCAAGACGGGAACGAATCGAATCTTTCATAACAAGACGGTCAACAACAACTTCGATATTATGCTTTTTGTTCTTTTCAAGCTTTCCGACCTCCGAAAGGTCATAAATTATTCCGTCGATTCTTACACGGACAAATCCGCTTTTTCTGACCTGCTCAAGCTCTTTGACGAACTCCCCCTTCTTTCCCCTTGCAATCGGGGAAAGGATTTGGAACTTTGTCCCTTCTTCAAAAAGCATGATGCGGTCAACAATCATATCAACCGTTTGCGGTTTGATTTCACGTCCGCAAACGGTGCAGTGAGGAATTCCGATTCTGGCATACAAAAGCCTGAGATAATCATATATTTCGGTAATTGTTCCGACAGTGGAACGCGGATTTTTGGATGTTGTTTTCTGATCAATGGAAATTGCGGGCGAAAGTCCGTCTATTAAATCAACGTCCGGCTTTTCCATCTGGCCGAGGAACTGCCTTGCGTACGAAGAAAGCGATTCAACATATCTGCGCTGCCCTTCGGCATAGATTGTGTCAAACGCAAGAGATGATTTTCCGGAACCTGAAAGCCCGGTAAAAACAATCATTTTATCCCTTGGAAGAACAAGGTCAACATTTTTCAGATTATGCTCCCTTGCTCCTTTTATATAGATATTTTTTTCTGGCACTTTTGTTACCTCACTTCATTGATTTAAGCTTTTCGATTTTATCACGAAGATAAGCGGCATGTTCAAACTCAAGAATTTTAGCCGCAGCACGCATTTCTGCCGTAAGACTTTTAATTGTCTGTTCACGCTCAAGCCTTGACATACGCTTAAAATTCTTTTCAATATCCGTTCTTTTTGACGAAATTTCAAGAACATCATGAACCTCTTTGATAATTGTCTTCGGAACGATTCCGTGCTCTTTGTTGTATTCGCTCTGAATCTTTCGTCTGCGGTTGGTTTCGGTTATCGCACGCTCCATTGACGGCGTAACCGAATCTGCATACATAATAACTTCTCCGTTTGCGTTTCTCGCCGCACGGCCGATTGTCTGAACGAGCGACGTTTCCGACCGCAAAAAGCCTTCCTTGTCCGCGTCAAGAATCGCAACAAGCGAAACTTCCGGAATATCAAGACCCTCTCTCAAAAGGTTGATTCCGACGAGAACATCAATTTCACCGAGACGAAGATCACGAATTATTTCCATTCTCTCAATCGTATCAATGTCGTAGTGCATATATCGAACTTTAATGTCAAGATTTGAAAGATAATCGGTAAGCGACTCTGCCATTTTTTTCGTGAGGGTTGTAATAAGCACACGTTCTTTTCGTGCGGTTCGTTCCATAATTTCTCCGACAAGATCATCAATCTGACCGTCGATCGGTCTGACGGAAATGAGCGGATCAAGAAGTCCGGTAGGTCTGATGACCTGTTCAACAATCTGTTCGCTTTTTTCACGCTCAAATTCGCCGGGAGTTGCACTGACAAATATTTTCTGTCCGACAATATCATAAAATTCATCAAATCTCAAAGGTCGGTTGTCATAAGCCGAAGGAAGTCGGAACCCAAAATTGATGAGACTTTCTTTTCTTGCTCTGTCCCCTGCATACATTGCCCGAACCTGCGGAAGAGTAACATGCGATTCATCGACGAACAAAAGAAAATCATCGGGAAAGTAATGCAAAAGCGTGAACGGACTTGAACCGGCAGGACGCCCCGACATAACTCTGGAATAGTTTTCAATACCCTTGCAAAAGCCGGTTTCACGAAGCATTTCAAGATCATAGCTTGTCCTTTGACGGATACGCTCGGCTTCAAGAAGTTTTCCTTCACGGGTAAATTCTTCGGCACGTGCTTCCATTTCATCATGAATTTCAGAAATTGCCCTTTCCATTTTGTCGTGACCGACAACGTAGTGTGACGCAGGATAGATTGCAACATGGGAAAGAGTTGACTTGATTTCTCCGGTGAGAGGATTGATTTCACAGATTCGGTCAACTTCATCGCCGAAAAATTCGACTCTTATTGCCGTATCATTTGAATAAACCGGATATATTTCGACAACATCGCCTCGAACACGAAATTTATTGCGGACGAAATTTACATCATTTCTTTCATACTGAATAGAAGTGAGCTTTTCAATAAGCTCGTCACGGCTTTTTTCCATTCCCGGGCGAAGCGATATGACCATGCTGCGATAATCTATCGGGTCACCGAGGGTATAAATGCAAGAAACGCTTGCAACGATAATCACGTCCCGCCTTTCGGAAAGGGCTGACGTTGCTGAGTGGCGAAGCTTATCTATTACATCATTTACGGCCGAATCCTTTTCAATATAGGTATCGGTTGTCGGGATATATGCTTCGGGCTGATAATAATCATAATATGAAACAAAATATTCAACCGCATTTTCCGGAAAAAACTCCTTGAATTCTGAGCAAAGCTGTGCGGCAAGTGTTTTATTGTGAGCCAAAACAAGAGTCGGACGATTAAGTTTCGCAATGATATTAGCCATTGTGAAAGTTTTTCCCGAGCCCGTAACACCCATCAAGGTCTGCTCCATATCGCCGTCTTCAACGCCTTTAACAAGGCGATCTATAGCCTGCGGCTGGTCACCGGTCGGTCGGTATTTTGAGACAAGTTTGAAATGATCCATTAATCATTCACCACCAAGAAAACAAATGTTCTGTTAGGTATTGTACCACAGAATAAAGCAAAAATAAAGGGTTACGCAATAATTTTCTTTGCATAACCCTTAAAAATATTCGTTATCTTTTTCTTAGAACAAACCTGTAATATTTCCGTTTTCGTCAACGTCAATGTTTTCGGCTGCCGGCACCTTCGGCAATCCCGGCATCGTCATTATGTCACCGGTCAAAACAACAATGAACCCTGCTCCGGCCGAGACCTTAAGATTTTTTACGGTGACTTGAAAGTCATCCGGTGCACCGAGTTTTTTCGGGTCATCGGAAAAGCTGTACTGCGTTTTTGCAATGCAAACAGGAAGCGAGCCGAATCCCATTTCTTCAAGTTGATTGAGTTGCTTCTTTGCAGCCGGAGCAAATACAACTCCGTTTCCGCCGTAAACCTTTTTGACAACATTCTCGATTTTTTCTGAGATACTGTCAGAATCCTCATAACTGAAAGTGAAATTGCCCTTTTCCTCTTCGCAAAGGCGGACAACTTCTTTTGCAAGATCCTTTCCGCCTTCACCGCCTTTTGCCCAAACATCCGACAAAACAACGTTTACGCCAAGTGAGCGACACTTTTCAATAATGAATTCAACCTCTTTATCCGTATCGGTCGGGAAACGGTTGACCGCAACAACGCATGGAAGCTTATACACGTTCTTAATGTTTGAAACGTGACGAAGAAGGTTCGGAACACCTTTTTCAAGTGCTTCAAGGTTTTCTTCGCCGAGTTGATTTTTTGAAAGTCCTCCGTGCATTTTGAGAGCCCTGATCGTTGCGACGACAACAACAGCATCCGGAACAAGTGAAGCCATACGGCACTTAATATCAAGAAACTTTTCCGCACCGAGATCCGCACCGAAGCCCGCTTCGGTAATTGTGTAATCTCCGGCTCTGAGCGCAATCTTTGTTGCGAGAACAGAGTTGCATCCGTGTGCAATATTCGCAAAAGGTCCGCCGTGAACAAACGCCGGTGTTCCTTCAAGTGTCTGAACAAGATTGGGTTTAAGTGCATCTTTGAGAAGAGCCGTCATTGCGCCCTGAGCTTTGAGCTGACCGCAAGTTACAGGTTCGTTGTTATAATTATAACCGACAATAATCCTTGAAAGTCTTTCTTTAAGATCGGCAATTGAATTTGACAGGCAGAATATTGCCATTATCTCACTCGCAACAGTGATGTCAAACCCATCCTCACGCGGAAAGCCGTTCATTCTTCCGCCGAGACCGTCAACAACAAAGCGAAGTTGTCTGTCATTCATGTCAACGCAACGTTTCCATGTTATGCGGCGAGTGTCAATTCCAAGCTCGTTGCCCTGATGAATATGATTGTCAATCATTGCGGCAAGAAGATTGTTCGCCGCCGAAATTGCATGAAAATCACCGGTAAAATGAAGATTGATGTCTTCCATCGGAACAACCTGAGCATATCCGCCGCCTGCGGCTCCGCCCTTGATTCCGAAAACAGGTCCGAGGGACGGTTCTCGCATTGCAACAACAGCTTTTTTTCCGATTTTTCTCATACCGTCGGCAAGTCCGATTGTTGTCGTTGTTTTTCCTTCACCGGCCGGAGTGGGCGTGATTGCAGTAACAAGAACAAGTTTTCCGTCTTTGTTTTTGTTTTCACTGAGATAGGAAAGATCAATCTTCGCCTTGTTTTTTCCGTAAGGCTCAAGATATTTTTCATCGACTCCGCACCTTGCGGCAATTTCGGTAATCGGCTCGCACTTGCATTGTCTTGCAATTTCGATGTCGGTCAGATAAGACACTGACAACTCCTCCAATCAAATAATATATTTAAATATTTTATATTGACAACAGATATTTGTCAAGTTTCAAAGACCCGGATGCACTTTGCTCCGGGTTCTGAAAAAAGAAATTATGCTTCTGTGTAAGACTTTGCCTTTTCAAAATCTTCTTCAAGTTGCTGTGACGGTTTTTTCGTGCAAAGCGAAACAACAACAATGAAAATGCATGAAATAAGGAATGCCGGAAGAAGCTCGTAAATTCCAAAAACTCCGCCGAGAGGTTTGAGAAGGAGCTTCCAAACAAAGACCATTACGCCGCCGGAAACCATACCTGCAATTGCACCGGGTCTGTTTGTACGTTTCCAGAAAAGCGAAAAGAGCATAATCGGTCCGAACGTTGCACCGAAACCGGACCATGCAAACGAAACGATTTCAAAAATAACGCTGTTTTCATTCCATGCAATAGCCATTCCGATTACGGTAATTACAAGGAGCATTATTCTTGAAACTCGCATTACCTGTTTGTCGGTTGCATTCTTTTTAACGATACCTTCAAAGAGATTTTTTGAAACTGCAGAAGCCGCAATAAGAAGATACGAATCGGAAGAGCTGATTGTTGCGGCAAGAATACCTGCCATGACGACACCTGCAACAATCGGGTGGAACAAAAGCTGAGCAAGATGAGCAAAAACATTTTCAGCACCGCTCTGAGTTGCAAGTGCAGCATCTGTAGGAAGAATAAATCTTCCGAGAACACCGATTGAAACAGCGGCAGCAAGCGAAATGATAACCCAAACAGTTGCGATTCGACGCGACATTTTAAGCTCGCTGCTCTTACGGATAGCCATAAAGCGAAGAAGCACCTGCGGCATTCCAAAGTAGCCAAGCCCCCATGAAACGGTTGAAAGAATCGTGAGAAAGCCGTATTTTCCGGCTTCACCGAAAAGCGGTGCGCCGTTTGCAGCCTGCTGAACACCGTTTGCATCAACGGTCGGAGTTGCAATCGAAGTGAATGAAAGATATCCGGGAATTGCCTTTGCATTTTCGATAACGGCAGAAAGTCCGCCGGCATGAACGACACCGAAGACAAGCACACCGACAAGCGCAATGATCATAACGACTGCCTGCATAAAATCAGAAGCACTTTCCGCAAGAAAGCCGCCAAGAATCGTATAAACCAAAACGAAAGCTGCCCCGACAATCATCATTGAATGATAAGAATAACCGAAAAGACCGGAGAACAACTTTCCGCAAGTTACAAAGCAGCTTGCAGCATAAACAGTGAAGAAAATAAGAATAAATACCGCAGAAATGCCGAGAATAACTTTTTTCTTTTCATGAAAGCGATTACTGAGAAAATCCGGAACGGTAATCGAATCTCCGGAAACGATTGAATACGCACGAAGACGCTTTGAAACAAGAAGCCAGTTTATGTATGTTCCGATCGCAAGGCCGATTGCAGTCCATGCGGCGTCTGCAATTCCGCACCAATAAGCAACACCGGGAAGTCCCATGAGAAGCCAACCGCTCATATCGGAAGCTTCCGCACTCATTGCGGCAACCCAGGGGCCGAGAGAACGGCCGCCGAGAAAATAGTTTTCAGAATTTGCCTGTGATTTTTTAGCAAAGAATATGCCGATGCCGATGACAATCAGCATATACCCTACCATTGCAATTAACAATTGAACTTTATCGCCCATTTTTTACATCCTTCTCTCCAAAATTCATTTTATTATTGTAATATATTTTCCGATTCTTTGCAATAGTTTTTTTGAAAAAAGCGTGTGTAAAATCGCACTCCTTAAAAGTCTTGGCAGTAAGCAGAATAGGCAAGACCCTCACATAAAACTTCAGCCGTTTCGCTTTTCGCGAAACGGCTGAAAAACAGGTTGATTATTTGATTCCGTACTTAAACAGCGAAGCAATAAGTCTGAAGATGTAAATAATCCTCTGCCAGAAGCGATAAAGGAAATTATTTGTTAACGAGTTGAAATCCATCGGGAAATTACACCTGTCACAAGTTCCGTCACCGTTTTCGTCAACGTGACCGAGTGCTTTAACGGTTTCAAACTTCTTGTGCTTACATACGGAGCAGGTATATCTTGTCTGGCCGTCAACGGTGCAGTTCGGTTCGATTACAACGACCGCCTTGCCCCATTCGTGAGCGCCTTCATGAACAAAGGTTCCGTCCTGATCAAAAGCATAAAGCTTTCCGTCAATTTCGGTGGTATCGTCAGCCATAATGTGGGTTGACGGATTGAAGTAATACTTCTTTCCTTCAATTTCCTGCCAGCCGCTTACCATCTCGGCACCCCAGTAATATACGGTTCCTTCATCGGTTTCATAGAATGCGCCGCGCTTAAGCTTTCCGTCCTTGGAGAAGACAAAGTTGAGTTTCTGTCCGGTTCTTACGGTTACGGTTGCGTTTCCGGTTCTCATTGCGCCGTTTGATCTTGAGAAGTAATAAAGGTTACCGTCAATTTCATGCCAGCCGACAAGAACGGATGTGTTTGAACCGCGGAACGCTCTTACTCCGCCATCGAATTCCTCAAAGACTGCGCCGATCTGACGTCCGTCTTTATCAAAATGATATGTTCCCTTAACCTGACCGAGAGTATGATCACCGACAAGTCCGAGACCGTTTTCATCAAAGTAATAAGCGTCTTTTCCGATCTGGAACCAGCCGATCTTCTTTTCACCGCCGAGGAAGTACATATTTCTTCCGGTATCAACGTCGCGTGCAAAACCGGTGTACTTGTTGATATTGATCGGATATCCGCAGACCGAGCAGTACATATCGCCGTTGTCATAAGTTGCGGTGTGACCGTTCTTTGAGCAGTCGCTCTTCTTGGTCTTTGTGAAAGAGTCAAGCATGATTTCGCCGGAGCCGGTGTAATCATAAGTTGTGATTGAAAGCTTGGTGTCGGTTGCCTCCGCCGTGATATAAATTGCATTGAAGTTATGCTCAATCATTTCAAAATTGAAGGCATCGTTCTTTGTAATTTCATATGATTTTTCGCCGGTTGAACCGCAAATGTAATATACGGTTCCGTCTTCGTCGAGCTTTCCGCCCTTCTGAGCGGCAGTTCTTGCATACGAGTGGTCATGACCTGAGAATACAACATCGAATCCGACGTCATCGGCAAGCTCTCTGAGCTTCTGAGCGGCTTTTTCGCTGTTGCCCGACGGGTTGGTGTAGTACGGCGGCTGGTGAAGGGTAAGAATCTTCCACGTTGCGTCGCTCTTTGCTGCGTCTTTCTTGACCCATTCAATCGCTTTATCATATATAGAGTCACCATCATAGTTGATTACTGCAATATAAACGTTGCCGTACTGGGTTGAGTAACATTCCGGAGCTTCTTCTCCGTCGGAAAGGTCAAAGTATGCATTAGCGGTCGAAGCGTCAAGGTCTCCGTAATATTCATGGTTACCGAGAACCTGAATGAGATCCTTCTTACCAAGGAAGTCACCGCTGAACACCTTAGCGATATTTGCCCACATGGTGTAGTTACCGCCGTTGTCAACTGCGTCTCCGGTCTGGATTCCGAAGTCGTACTTGACATCGGATTCACCGAGAATTTTTGTAATCTGATCGGTGTTTGTTGTGTCTGTGGCCTGAGTATCACCGATTACAAAGAAGTTAACTCCTCTGTTCTTTCTAATTGTTTCAAACGTTTTAACGTCAGACATCTTTTCGCCGTCACCGACACGGTAAACGTATTCGGTATCCGCTTTAAGTCCGGTGATACGAACGGCGTTGATTCTTACGGCATAGTTGGTATCAAGCATTGCTGAGCTTGAAAGTTCAACAAGTCTGCTCTTTCCGTCTACGGATTTGAATGCCGCCTCGCCGTTTGCTTCATAGTCGGACTTTGTTGCATATTCGGCAACAGCCTTGTCTGCGCTTGCAAGCGGAGAAGCCATCCATGAAATGCTCTGCGAGGATTCGGGAGCATTTGTTGCGTTGAGCTTAACAAATGTCGGAAGTCCGTCTTCTGTTGCGCCGGATTTGAAGCTCTGGCTCTTTGTGAGGAACGAAAGATCGCCGTTCTTTTCGGCATAAACGTTGATTTCCTTAACCGCATCAACAAAAGCGTTTGTGAAAATTCTTCCGGTTTCATCGGTTACACCGAGAAGAGAATTATCGGCAGTATAAATATTTGCGTCGGCAACAACATTACCGTTACGGTCGGTCACGTCAACATATCCGCCGGCAGAGCCGACAATCATCGTTTCAATCTTAATGAAAAGCGGTGCAGTGCAAGACGTTGTCACACGTCCGGAGAATGAGCTCTTTGAGCCGTCGTCAAGAACAAGTGCGCCCTTGGAAACCCTGTAGGTTACGTCAAGACCTTCCGGTGTGTCGGTCGGAATGGAAATGATAATCTTTGCGATAACATTGTTTTCCGAGGAAGCGTCGGCTTTTCTTGTTGCCTTGAAGTTAATGATGTCATATTTTGAATTGTAGGTTGCCTCACCGTCGAGAACATAGTTTTCGCCGGCTTCAACCCTGAAGTTGTTCCAATACTTAACGAAGTATGAAAGAAGTTTTACGTTAACATCGGCTGCTTCAACGGAACCGTTGTTAGCCGTTACATTGAGAACAAAGTCTTTTCCGAGAATCGGTGTACCCTCTGCGTAGAAGGAAACTTCGGTCTTTTCCTGCTTTGCGTTAACAGTAAAGTAACGCGTTTCTTCGGTTGCGTTACCGAACTTATCCGCAACGGAAACAGTCATGCTGTGAATACCGTCGGAGAGAGTCTTGTCATAAAGGTGGATTTCACCGTCGGTTTCAACGATTGAGCAGTTTTCGGTTTCGTCAACACCGTCGATGTACATTTTAACTTCAGTCGGATCAATGCCTGTTGCATACTTTCCGTCATCATCTTTGAATGTTGCGGTGAATGAGTTTGTGGCCTTTTCAAAAACAGTGCTTCCGTCTTTCTCGATGTTCTTTCCGATTGAACTCATCGTAAGAATTTCCGGGTTTACAGTGTCATCAACGTTTGCGCCGTAGATGAGCTGAATATTGTCAAGATAAACCTTTGAAGCGGTTCTGTCACCGTAGCCTTTACCAGGCTGGAACGAAATCCAGAACACACCGCAGCCCTGATAGAATCCGAACGGAGCGTTTGCGCTTCCGGAGCCGGCGTTCTTTGTGTCGTTGAGGTCAAACTCAACGTATCTCCATCCTGTCCAGTCAATACCGTTGGGGCCTGTTACGGTTGCATAAGCAAGGCTTTCTTTTTTATTGCAGCAGTTAAGATAAAGAATGAAGTTTGAAGTTCCTTCCGGAACATATACCCAAGCACCGATAGCTGTCGGTGAACCTTCAAAGAAATATGTCGGGCTGGTTACACGAAGATAGTTGTTTGAGTTAGATGAACCGTTAAATGAAGAATAGTCGTAATCAATTCTGAGCGACTTGTTTCCGAAACGAACGGGTTCGCCGTCATCCTTTGAAACGATTGTTGCCTTCATTGATTCCTGGTCGGTGAGTGAGCCGTTCGGCCAGCAGTAAAGCGGGTAGCCCTGCTCGTTGAACTCAGCGGCCTGCTGAGCGCTCGTGGTTCCGATTGAACGGTCAAAACGAGGCATCTTGTATGACGGAATATACTTGAGAGCACCGTCACTGTTGTCGGCTTCTTCCTTATCGGTCGTATATTCAAAGTCATACATCATGACCGGCATTGCACCGATAATAGCCTTGATTGTTACCGAAATATCGGTGTTGTATTTGAATGTTGCGGTAACGTTTGCGTTAACGGTTACGCCGTCAAAAGTCGTGAAGGTGAGGCCGTCAAATTTACCGACGGTTTCGCCAAGGTCGTTTCCTTCAAAGTCGGCAATCGCCCACTCAAGGTCGCCGGCCTTCATGTTGACGGTTCTGCTATGATACTTACCGAGAATACCGAAATCGGTGGTATCTTCAAAACCGAGAGATACTTCGCTGTTCGGAACGTAGAGAGTATCGGGAACAACTATGCTAATGCCGGTTGAACCGCAAACAGCTCCGCCGGAAACATAATTGACTTTAACTTCGCCGACCGTTCCGTTCGAGGTGAAAACGCCGTCATCGGTGATCGTTCCGAGAGCGGCACTTTCATCGGCAAGAACAAACTTTCCGTCCGCAGGAAGTGCAGCGGCTGAACCCGCGGAGTCAACGCCCTTTGCGGTAAAGGTTACGGTTGAATCCGGGGTATAAAGCTCATTGTTCGGAAGCATTGAAGCGTGGTCAAACTCACCTGTCGGCTTTGCACTCGAAAGAATAAAGAGTGACGAAGCAACGTTTCTTTCAACGCCGTCAGAGGGGTTGTTTGCAAGCTCAAGGGTTGAGCTTCCTTCATATTTTGCGGCATAAGTTGTTGATCCGCCGCCGTCAAGGTTAAGAACATCAACGCAGCCGAGACCGATCATGATATCGGCAAGAGATTTGTTGCTGAGACCGACAGAAACGGGATAGTTACGGCCGTCTGCGGAATACATGATAACCGTTCCGTCGGCTTTGATGCCGACAGCTGTCTTCGGAACAAGTCCGTCATCGGAAAGACCCGAAGCGGTTTTCTGTCCGTTCTCAACAAGAGTAAAGAAGCCCGAAACGGCTTCGGTGCAATTATCAAGAATTTCCTGAGTCATAACCGGGCCGATTTTTGCGGTTCCGTCCTTCATGATTGCAAAGTAGGGACGACCAAAGCCGTTTTTATAAGGTATGCTGTTCATAACAAGGCAACCGGTAGGCTCACCTGTCTGCATATTATAGATATCGGCATTGAAGGCGGCAACGACATTGACACCGCGCTTTTTTTCAATTGCAGCAGCCTGCTTTCTGACAGTCTGCAATTTCCATTTTGTTCCGTCGTAGTCATTATAACCGACAGCAAATCCGGTAGTCGGGTTTTTAAGGTCAACCTCAACGGCGTAACCCATAACCTGACTGTCACCGTCTTTTCCGTTGGTTATAATCTTGCTTTCTTTAACACCGGGCGCAATATTGCTGTCCGTTTTTGAGATGAGGAACATATCGCTCGGGGTTGTGAAATCAATCGCAGAAACGCCGATTGCAACCGTTGAGAACATCAGTACCAAACACAAAAACGAAGCAATTGCCTTTTTAAGGGTCTTGTTTTTCATTTTTCTGCCACATTCCTTTCTGAGTGTAGTTGTTAATTATAAAATACGTCTTTTGACGCTATTTACCGAAATTATTATTTTCTGAACATATTTTTGATGTTTTCAAAAATGTGTTTAAGAAGCTGAATGAACTGCATGAAGTTTGCGGTGAGGAAACCGACTTTTTTCCACTGAGCGTAAAGAACTGTGGATTCACCCTCAAGAGTAATTTCTTCTCCGGGCTTATATGTCTTTCCGCTGCCGTCCTTTTCGGTGTTCCATCCCTTAAAAATGTACTGCATAGTTTGACCTTCAAACGAGTTTGAGGAAACCTTGACGTTTTCTCCGACCGATGCAATTGTATGGTTGAACATTACACCGTTTCCGCCGTTTGCGTCATAGAAAAGCATTGCGGAATTATCGGCGAATCCTTTTGAAAGAGCTGACGTTCTGTCTGAAACAAAGGTGAGGAATTCGTTAACATAATCGTCAAATGAATTCGCAACGGTTTCATAAGTGCTTTCCGGAAGCTGACGGCGCCAGAAGAAAAGATCCATTACCGCAGAAGCTTTGATTTCCGAAGCGAGAGAACGAAGCGAATCGATTTTTTCTTCGCCGAGATTTGGCTGAGCGTTTTTCTGCCATGACTCCCTTACGGCCTGACGGAAATCGTCGTGCTTGAAAAGAATTCCGAAAATTGTTTCAAAAGCTTTTCCGGTAACGTTCTCCCCTGCGCCGATGTATCCGGCTCCGGCATACCAAGCCGACGCATCGTTAATCCAAACGCCAAACTTATTGGTATTCATTGAACCGTAGGCAAGGTCAAAGTCCCAAACGGGAGATGCAACAATCTTATCTGTCTTTGCGTCTTTGTAGAAATAACAGCTTGAAAGACCCGCATCAATGTCCATTGAAAGCTCCTCAACGACATACATATTTGCAAACGATTCAAGGTCAATATAATCTGTATAGTGTTTTCCGAGAGAGTTTGTGCCGTTTTCGGAATAAAGAGCATCTTCAAATTCCTGCCAGAAAGAACTGATGTACTCAACCTGAGCTTTTGAAGCGTACTCCGGACTCTTAAGAACAACCGGCTGACCGTGATTCGTAACGAAACCGCTGACTTCCGGGATATATCTGTCCTTAAAATCAAACTCAAGAAGGTAACCTCCGGTAATATCTTCGGGGTTGTTCGGAATGTCAACATATTTTACGGAACCCGGTGCACTTCCGGTTCTGTCTCCGGCAAGAGAAAGGGATTCGATGTCAAGGGCTTTGTTTGCTTCTTCATTGAGCTCTTCAAGATCCGTGATGTCAACACGGGTTGAACCGACTTCAACGCTTTCGCATACAACATAATTGCCCTGATATTCGCCGTTGATATAAAGGTCAACGTGCTTTGATTTTGAAGAATAGTAAAGACCGATTTCATCCGAAAAATCAAAAGTAAAAGTATTTCTTAAATATGACAGATCATAATAGGAAGCGAGAAGGCTCCATTTTTTTGCCTTTCCCATTCCGAAAAGATCAGTTTTCTTTTCAAATTTAATATTATACGGTTTTTTCGGAAGAGCCCAAGTTGAATTTCCGCGTCCCTTAATTGAGGAAAGTTTTGCGTCAACCGTAACCGTTCCGCCTTCAACAACGGAAATCGTTCCTTTTTCCTTGTGAGACTTGTTCGCATGAATTGCGTCAAGTGAACCGGATTCAGTTTCAATGAACATTGCGGGAATGTTATCGGAGCTGAGAATTACAACCTGATATTCCTTTCCGCCGCTCGTGAGAGTGAACTCACCGCCACCAACAAAAGCGTCGGTTTTCTTTCCGTAACCCAACTTTTTTTTGCCGACATAAACAGCATTTGTCGAAACAAATCTTGTTTCGACATCTGAAAGGTCGCTTCCGGCAGGAAGATAGAAATAATACTTTCCGTCAACATCATTTTTTTCCCATTCAACAAAGTATCTTTCGCCCTTTACAAGTGCATTAATTGAAAATGAGTCAATTTCTCCCTCGGCAAACGCAGTAACGGCGAAGCACGAGAAAATAAAAATCAACGAAAGAACAACTGAAATCACTGATTTTACTTTTTTTGACATATATACACCCCGTTTTTCAGCCACACAACCCATATGAACACAAAATCCGCTGCCAACATCTTTAATATATCTGTCAAACCGCAGATAACAAATAAATATTTTCATAAATATGTATAGCTGTCTGAAATTTTATAAATAGATAATATCACAAAGATTCACTTCGGTCAATATCAAAGGCGGTTAAAACGGTTATTTGTGAATATTCTCTGAACTTTTCGTGTCTTTTGTGTGCAAAATGCCAAACAGAATTGATGATATAAAGTGAAATATGTGTTTAATATGAGACAATTAGGAACTTTTTGTCACTGTAAAGCTTTTTTACTGACAAAAAGTTCAAAATCACTTGACTTATTTTTAAAAAATTCACATTCTTTCAAATCCCAGAAAACGTGTTCCCTGAAAGCTGAGCTTTCCTCTGTCTCCTTCGACAATCATTCCGTAATCATATCCTTGAACTTGAAGCTCAAGCCTATCCCCGCTTTCAAACTGAAAAGTAATATAATATGTTGTTGAAGTCGTAACGTATGACATTGAGCCATCGGAACCGCTTTGATGATGACTGTGGCTGACGTTTTCACGCTTTGAAACCACGGTCGCTTCAACGGTAAGACGCGGTGAATGATTATTTTTGTTCCATGTTGAGATACCTTTTATGATCGCAAACAAAAATATTCCGAAAACAAGCACAAAAATCAAAACAAACGCAATGCCGAAAAAGCCTTCGAATAATCCGAACATTAAATCACCCCTTTGGTTTTCAACTGCATAACAATCATATCATTTTTACCTGAAGAATTCAACCGGAACCTTAATGCGGCGGTATATTTTTTTATCACTGTCAAAAACTAATATAAATATGAAAAGAGAAGGTGAACGCAAAATGGCTGATATGACAGGTTATACAAAAGAGATGAATGAATACTTTAACTCGCTTCCGAAATTTTTGCAGGAAAGCATAATTCAAAGCGGAACAAAAGTTAAGACGCTTAATGAGCTTCGAGGATTTTCAAAAGAAATTTGCAAAAAGGGCTTCGGAAAGAAGCAATAATCAGACAAATGCTTTTCTGAGCATCATAAGCATTTCATCGGTTTTGTCAATATTAAACCCGGCGCAAGAAAGAAGAATCGCGCCGGGTTCGTTTTCAATCGGGCGAACCTTTACACCATTTTCAATCGCTCTTTTTGAAAGTGTTTCGGAATCAATATTTGTAATGGATTTAACCTTTACAAGATAAGCCGCTTCACATCTTGTGAAAAGTGCAAGACCTTTAAAGAGTTCATTCCCACGGCTGCACAATACTTCGCTTTTTGATATATATATTCTTTTTTGTTTTCTGATTCTCGCAAGAAGATGACCGTCGGTAATGTACTGACAGAGCGCAATTTGCTCGGCCTTTGAAGCTGTCTGATTATAAAGCACGGCGTGCTCCCTGAACAGCCTTGCTAAATCTTGCGGGAGTACCATAAAACTGACTCTGATTGACGGAAGAAGAAGCTTTGAAAACGTTCCGATATACACCACATTTTTTCCGCCGTCAAGACCTTGAAGGGAAAGCATCGGATGTGAACCGTATCTGAATTCGCTGTCGTAATCATCCTCAATGACAAGTATATTCTCTTTACGGGCATATTCGATAATTTTCGTTCTTTCATTCATTTGCATCACACTTCCGGAACTGTCGTTATGTGAGGGAGATACGTAAATGACAGAAGCTTTACACGAATCCGAAACCGTGTCAAATATGTCTTTTGAAACGCTGAAAACATTTTTTCCGTAGTCTTCAAAGACCGTTCTCCCCTTTGGAAAATCAAAGCCCAAAAAAGCAATGTTTTTTTCTTCTTTTAAAAGCACGCAAAGAATTGAAAGAAGACTTTGCGTTCCGGCCGAAACAACGATATTCTCCGCTGTTCCGACAACACCTCGCTGACTGTTGACATATTTTGCAATCGCTGACCGCAAGTCAGGTTCACCCATACTGTCTCCGTAAGAAAGGAGCCTCTCATCCTGTCGCCAGGCACTTTTTACATATCTGCGCCAAAGTGAAAAGTCAAAACTCTCTTTGTCGGCCGCCGTTGTCACCATATCAAATTTGTACTCCGTTTGTTTTCCGAAATCGGAAACGGCCGGTCTTGTCACGTTTGATTCGTCTTCAATCAAAAGATCGGAAACAAAGTATCCGCTTTGCGGCTTTGAAAAGATATAGCCTTCGGCAGCAAGAACCGCATACGCGTTTTCAACCGTTGTTCTTGAAAGCGAAAATTCGCCCGAACATCTTCTTACGGAAGGGAGTTTTGTTCCCGGAAGAAGCATTCCGCTCAGTATTAAGTTTTTATAATGTTCATAAAGGTCAAGATATTTAATCATATTCTTCCAACTGTCCCTTAAAAAATTCTTAAATTTGGGTATTTAAATCATGACAGATTTTTAGTATATTATAACCCGTGATCACGCAATGTCAATACATGAGGTGATAAAATTGAAAGCAAAATCAAAAAGCAATCTTAAATACTTAACTTTTTCCGCCCTTTTTGCGGCACTGACCGCTATCTTTATTACACTTTTTCACATTCCTTACGGTTCAACGGGATTTGTTCATCTCGGTGACGCTGTAATATATTTTGCCGCCGTTTTACTTCCGACGCCTTACGCCGCACTTGCCGCAGCTGTCGGCGGTGCAATTGCGGACGGTGCAAGCGGATATCTTGTTTA
Source organism: uncultured Eubacteriales bacterium (assembly GCA_934561055.1). Taxonomy (GTDB): domain Bacteria; phylum Bacillota; class Clostridia; order Oscillospirales; family Acutalibacteraceae; genus UBA6857. The sequence continues at coordinate 102,840 of CAKTFN010000001.1, read as the reverse complement.
TGTTATTCCGACACTCATTACAAAAGCTGTAATCTCTCTTCCGTTCACTTCAAAAACGGAAAAGACGCTTTGCAAACGCAATGTAATCGCCCTTGTCATTTCCGCTGCTTCTTCGATCGCTATTTATGCAATTGCAGAATTCATCATCGGCATAACAGTTAATAATCTCCCAACCGCAGGCGCTTTGACCGCTGCAGCCTCAACCGTTCTTCAAAACTTTATTCAGGCTGCCGGAAGCACGGTTTTGTTCCTTGCTCTCTCCCCTGCAATCGATAAGCTCAGAAAAAGTACTTCAAAGTGGTTTGCACAGTAAAATAAATTCAAGGTGAGTTTTTATGAACATCACTGATAAAAAAATTGACAACGGAAAACCGTTTGACCGGGGCAGAACCTCGGAAAATTACGCTAAATACCGTGACATTTATCCGGCGATTTTTTACAAAAAAGATCGCCGGTATCGGTCTTTGTCTTAAAGGACAAACCGTCCTTGACTTCAAAACGGAAGAGTCAAAGCCTGCTGTGCAATCGCTTCTTCGCTTTCAAAAGCAGAAATTGACGCCTTTGAAAAAGAACACCTTGATATGCCGATAAAGCGTTTTCCCGAAGAATTTGACGTTCTGCATTATGCGGCAACGGCGGTTCTTCGTAAAAAAGATATACTTGATTCCAAAGAAAGGAGCGCCCAACTAAGTTCAGGCGCAAAGGAAAAATGATTATGACTGACATCAAACTTCAGGCCGAAAAGGTCATCAAAGAACTTGTTGAAAAAGCAGGACTCAAAAAGGGCGACTTGCTTGTTGTAGGCTGTTCTTCAAGTGAAATCGTCGGAGAAACAATCGGCAAAGGTTCTTCGCTTGAGGCGGCGCAGGACGTTTTCGCAGGTATTTATCCCTATCTTAAAGAAAAAGGCATTTTCCTTGCGGCGCAGTGCTGCGAACACCTTAACCGCGCGCTTATTCTTGAAAGAGAAGCCGCCGAAAAAAGAGGATACGAAATTGTTTGCGTTGTTCCGAAACCAAAGGCGGGCGGAAGTTTTGCAACAACGGCTTATGAAAATTTCAGCGACCCTGTTGCCGTTGAAGAAATCAAGGCCGACGCGGGACTTGACATCGGTCTTACTCTCATCGGTATGCACCTCAAGCACGTTGCGGTTCCTCTGAGACTTTCGGTTGATAACATCGGACAGGCTCATATCACCGCAGCAAGAACAAGACCGAAATATATCGGCGGAGAAAGAGCACATTACTGCTGAATATGCTTGATTTATTTACGGAATCTGTTATAATGTGTTTTGGCGGTTTATACTGCCGCAACACATTTTTGAGGTGAAAAAATGCCAATTAGAATAAACGACAAGCTTCCCGCAAAAGAAAGCCTTGAAAAAGAGAATATCTTTGTTATGACAGAAACACGGGCGCAGACTCAAGACATCCGTCCGCTGAAAATAATTATCCTTAATCTTATGCCGACAAAAATCGCAACCGAAACTCAGCTTTTAAGAATGCTTTCAAATTCTCCGCTTCAGGTTGACGTTGAACTTCTTCAAACGGTTACTCACAAAGCCTCTCACACCGATGAGGAGCATATGCTCACTTTTTATAAAACGTTTGACGAAATCAAGGACAAAAAGTATGACGGAATGATTGTTACCGGTGCGCCGGTTGAACAGATGAATTTTGAAGACGTTGACTACTGGCCCGAACTTTGCGAAATTTTTGAGTGGTCGAAAACCAATGTGTACTCAACCATGCACATCTGCTGGGGAGCTCAAGCAGGCCTTTATTACCGCTACGGCATACCTAAGCACGATCTTGCGGAAAAAATGTTCGGCGTATTTCCTCACAAGCCGCTTGACCTTTTTCATCCCCTTCTCCGCGGCTTTGACGACACATACTTTGTTCCCCAGTCACGCCACACGGAAACGCGCTTTTCCGACATCGCACTTTGCAAAGACCTTCAAATTCTCTCCTACTCCGAAATTTCCGGAATACATTTGATTTCTGACCTTGAATGCAGAAATTTTTATGCCACAGGTCATTCCGAATACGATGCGGATACGCTTGCAAAAGAGTATTTCAGAGACAAGGAAAAAGGTCTTGACATCAAGCTTCCGTATAATTATTTTCCAAACGACGACCCGACCAAGCAGCCCCTTATGACCTGGCGTAACGTCGGAACGCTTATGTTCACAAACTGGCTGAACTATTTTGTTTATCAGAAAACACCTTATGATATTAACAGTCTTTAACCTTTGAGCAGTCTTTTACAGGCTGCTTTTTTTATCTGAATTTTTTAGGTTGATTTTAGTAATTAATGATAAAAATTTTATAAAGTACTTCCTTTTTATGTTTAAATGTGCTATAATACCACTGAACTTAAAAGGGTAAGTCCTCTCGGCAACTCAGTTGCAGAGGGTAGGTATCCGAAATCGGTTCAAAGTCGAAAACTCTTTGAATCGAACGGTTCAATATATAAAGGAGGCAGCGTTATGAAAATAACCATCATCGGACGAAAGTGCACACCAAGAGACTCATTCAAAGAAAGAGCCGAAAAAAGACTTAAGAAGATTGAAAAATTCTTCGGTCCCGACGCTGAAGCAAAAATTACCGCAACAGTTGAACGAAATGAGCAGATCGTCGAGGTGACCGTCTTTTACAATTCATTGATTTTCCGTGCGCAGGAACGCTCGGAAAACATGAATGATGCTCTTGACCGCTGCGTCGATTCCCTTGTTCGCCAAATCAGGAAAAACAAAACCAGAGTTGAAAAGAGACTCCGCTCCGGTGCTTTTGAGGCTTTTGATGCAATTGACGAATTTGACAGCGAGGACAATTTTGAAGTTGTCCGCTCAAAGAAAATCGTTCTCAAGCCGCAGAGCGTTGACGAAGCAATTCTTCAAATGAATCTTCTTGATCACCGTTTCTTTATGTTCCTTAACAGCGACAATGACAAAATCTGTGTTGTTTATGCAAGAAATGACGGCGGATACGGACTTATTATTCCTGATACTGATTGATTTTAATTTTATATTGTGATAAAATATTTCAGCGGTGGCCAATCCACCGCTGATTTTTATTTTTTGAAAGCAGGCAAAATATGAAAATAAATTTTGTTATTCCATGCCTTTTGGGACTTGAAAAACTCATTGCCGATGAAATGAAAGCAATCGGAGCAGAAGATGTTACGGCCGAGAACGGAAGAGTTCTCTTCTCCGGCGACGAGTATATTCTTGCAAGAGCAAATATCTGCTCACGCCACGCAGAAAGAGTTCAAATTCTTGTCGGCTCATTCACAGCAATGAGCTTTGAGGAACTTTTCCAAGGAACCAAGGCGCTTCCCTGGGAACAGTGGATCGGAAAGCTTGATGCGTTTCCCGTTAAAGGCTATTCAATTAATTCCGCTCTTTTTTCGGTCAGCGACTGTCAGTCAATTATAAAAAAGGCCGTTGTTGAACGACTTAAATCTAAATATAACATTTCATGGTTCGACGAAACAGGACCCATTCATCAAATCCAGTTTTCAATCATGAAAAACACAGTCAGTTTGCTCATTGACACCTCGGGAGCGGGTCTTCACAAAAGAGGCTATCGCCTTGAAGCCGGCGGAGCGCCGATCAAGGAAACACTCGCCTCTTCAATTTGTTCGCTTGCAAGAGTCAGGGATTACCACACCCTTTACGACCCTATGTGCGGTTCCGGAACACTCTTGATTGAAGGCGCAATGCTTGCAAATAATATTGCTCCGGGTGTAAACAGAAGTTTTTCGGCCGAGCGCTGGGAAATTATTCCCGAAAACGTTTGGACTGAGGAAAGAGAACGCGCCCGCTCGCTTGTCTTAAACGAAAGCCGCCTCGTTGCATACGGAAGCGACATCGACACGCATTGCCTTGAAATTGCGAAAGCAAATGCAAAACGCGCAGGCGTTGATAAATTCATCGATTTTGAAGAACGCGATGTCAAAGACTTTGAGCCGAAGAGCGAAAAAGGAACGGTTCTTTGCAACCCGCCGTACGGTGAAAGACTCCTTGATTTAAAGGAAGCGGAAAAACTTTATAAACTTCTCGGCGAAAAGTTTGTTCAAAAACGCGGTTGGTCATATTACATCATCAGTCCGTCGGAAGATTTTGAGCTTTTCTTCGGAAGAAAAGCCGATAAGCGCAGAAAACTTTACAACGGAATGATTAAATGCCAATTGTTCATGTATTTTAAATAAGGGGTGTTTCATTCTGAATACTTCGCTTCACTTCCATAACGGCAAATTCAAAATTATGCAAATTACTGATACGCAGGAATTGCACAAAGTTAACCCGGACACAATAAAATTGATTTCACTCGCTCTTGACCGTGAAAAACCCGACCTCGTTGTTTTCACGGGGGATCAAATCAAAGGATATTCCGCAACTTTCAAAGTTGACACAAAAAGGAAAATCACAGAAACGCTCGGTGAAATTTTTCGCCCGGTTATTGAGCGCGGTATTCCGTTCACGGCAACTTTCGGCAACCACGACCGAAACTGCGGAATCGGAAACGCAGAACAAATGGAAATTTACAAATCTTTTTCGGGCTTTGTTTTTTCCGTTCCGCATTACGATGGTGACAAGGGCACGTTTTCACTTTTAATCAAGGACAGCAAAAACGAAAAAGAAATTTTCTGCCTTTATCTCATCGACTCGAATTCAAAAGAAGAGAACGGAACGTATTCTCCGGTTTTTAAAGATCAAGTCGAATGGTACAAAAATAAACGCGACTGTATTTCGGAAAAATTCGGAAGCGTTCTCCCCTCTCTTGTTTTTCAACATATCCCTGTGCCCGAAATATTCAAGGCAATAAAGAAGGTCAAAAAGGGCACCAAAGGAGCGGTTGAAGCGTTTTATTCACATAGCAATGAATTCTATGTTCTTGACGATGAAACACTCAAAAACGGCGGCTTTATGCATGAGTCTCCCGCTGTATCGGATCTTAACTACGGCGAATTTGAGGCAATGAAAGAAAAAGGTGATGTTCTCGGAATCTTTTTCGGTCACGACCACATCAACAGCTTTGTTAAAAACGTTGACGGAATCGATCTCGGATATACCCAAGGCGCAGGTTTCAACGTTTACGGTCCGGGAAAGGAACGCGGAGTCAGAATTTTTATGCTCAACGAAACCGACACAAAGACTTATACAACATATACCGTAACAATGTCCGAATTATGCGATTACAAACCGTCAAAGCCGGTAACAGAGTTCATCTATACTCACACGCCTTCATCGGTCAAGCAGGTTGAAAAATTTGTAAAAAAAGCAGCCTTTGCGGTGACGGTTTCCGCTCTCGGTATTTTTGCCCTCAAAACTTTTATTAAAAGCAAGAATCGATAATCGCTTTAAATTCAAACAGCAACAAAAAATCAGCCGTCCGAAAAAATCGAACGGCTGATTGCTTTTAATTATTTCTTGAAGATTTTGTTGAAGAAATCCTGAATAATATCAAGAATTCCGTTGTCAAGAAACTGTCTGCAATAATCGATAATATTCTTTGCAAGATTGTATAAAGCGTCCATTTCTTTGCCTCCTAAAATTAAGTCAGTTATTGACTGCATAAAAATATTAACATAACATTCAAAATATGTCAATACACCATCGGCAAAATAACCAATAAAACGGCATATTTTTCCTTTATTTTGCAAAGTTAGTATAAAAAAATCCGTCGGGCAAAACCCGACGGATTCATTATCAATTCAATTATTCAGCGCTGTTGCCCTTATTGAAAAGATCTTCGATGAACTGCTTAATCATGTTGATGATTTCAGCGGCCTTGCCTTCCTTGCAGTACTCAAGAATGTTCTTAACAAAATCAAGAATCTTTGACATAATTTCTCCTCCTTCAAAATAATCAGTATTTTTAACTGCACTGAAATATTAACACATTGTGAACTCAAAGTCAATAGCTTATTTAATATTTTTTGAACTTTTTTAATATTTAATTATCTCGGAAAAGGATTTTCACCGGAGCTGAACCGGGCTGAAAATTGACTTAATGTAATCAATGAAATCAGAAAGTTTAAAATCCTTGAAATAATCAAAAACTTCTTTAACAAAATTTAAAATCTCATTCATAAGTAATACCTCTGTATATTTATTAAGTAGATTTAACTGCGTTCATATATTAACGCTTTATCAATAATTTATCAAGAGTTTAAACATATTTATTTTTTGTACAGCAAAAAAAACGAAGCCCATTCCAACAAGGAGTGAGCTTCGTTGCAAATTGAGAAAGATTATTCAGCGATATCGGCTTTGCTGAAATCTTCAAAGAAATTCTTAACGATTTCAACGATACCTGCTGCTCTGCCTTCGTTGAGATATGTAAGGATATCCTCAGCAAGACCAAGAACCTTAGCTACAGCACCTAATACTTTAGTCATTTTTTTCACTCCTTAAATATTGTCAGTTACTCTCCACTGCGTATAAATATTAACACACTATGAATACGTTTGTCAACACTTTTTTAACAATTAATGTTTTTTCTGTGTCGGAGATAAATTTATTCCCGAATCATTAATATTTGAAAACCCCGTTTCAACAAAGTACTTCGCAAAAAAAATTTCAATACAAGTGTTTTAATATACCGGGCATATAAAATTTTCTTATCAAGCTCTTTTTGACACACCTACTGTGCAATTTTCACCGTTTTTTGCGTATTTTAGCGGATACTTTTCAAGAGATGAGCAAAAGACAAAAAAGCCCGCAGTCCTTGAAACATAAGGAATTACAGGCTTTTTAGTTTGGCCCGCCCGGAGGGATTCGAACCCCCGTTCTTCAGAATCGGAATCTGCTGCGTTATCCAACTGCGCCACGAGCGGAAATATTAAGCGGCAGAGAAGAACTGCCGCCGTTTTTTAATTATGACAACGCCCTCTCAAGCCACGTTGTTCCGATGTCAAGAGCACTGTAAAGACCTTTTTTCTCGGTTTTATGAGCAATTCTGTCATGAGGTCTTACATCGGGATCGGTATTAATGAGCTGAACCGAAACACGGTCTGCCATTTGAAGTCCGTTGACGTCCTTTGTTGAAAGAATCTGAAGCATCAAAACGAAATCATCACTGAGACTTCCATAATATATGGTGTTGCCCTTTCTGACAAGCGGGCGGTTCTTATACATAAGAAACTCATTCTTTTTCTTTGCTGCCATAGTTACACTCCCTGTTTGAATTATTTATCCCTAAGATAGCTTCTGACAAGCTCCTGCAAAAGCTCGTCGCGATCAATTCTGCGGATAAGGCTGCGTGCATTATTGTGAGTTGTGATATAAGTCGGATCTTCGGAAAGAATGTAGCCGACGATCTGATTAATCGGATTATATCCCTTTTCAACCAAAGCGGCATAAACGCTTTTCAAAACCTCCTCCATTTCGTTCGGTGTGTTCTGATTGAGGTTAAATTGCCTGGTACTGTCGTTCATTCCGGACCCTCCGTTCAAAAAATATTTTTATCTATTATACATCATCCTTCAAAATAAAACAATGGTTATTTTAAAAAAAGTTGTATATTGTTTACAGAATAATTATTTTTAAGTTCAGCTAAATACACAAATTATATAATTTTAAGCATTTTTAATATTTTTCATTGACTTTCGCCTTAATATAATATAAAATTAGTAGGAATTATACGCAGAAATTTAAAATTTTATTTTAACGGAGATGAAAAAATTGAAAAAGAAATTCTTAAGCCTGATCTTATCAATCGTAATGCTTTTAACCGCTTTTCCCCTGGCTGCATTTGCCGCCGAAGAACAATATCCGGTTGTTATCGACTCGGGATATATGACTTCTCAGATTTTTCTCTTGGACGACGAAGGAAAAATAGACGGCGTTGCTTGGTTCCCGAATGTATTCACAATGCTAAAAGAAACATTAAGAGAAATCCCCGGCTTAATTGAGGGCGGAATCCAGTATTTGCAAAGCAAGGACAACAAAATCCTTTCGGATGAGCTTGCCCTCTCCGTTGCGAACGTTCTTGAAAAAATGAGACGTAATCCCGACGGAACGCCTGTTTATAAAACCGGTGTTTGGCCTATTGCTCCGGAAGAAAGCAACATGAAATACATTAAAGACAACATCACTAAAATCCGTCACCTTTGGGGAACAATCCACGAGGGCAGATATATGAGCAACCTTTGCAAAAAGGTCGGTTCGGAAAACGTCTTCCAATTTTCGGTTGACTGGAGACAGGAGATTATTTTCTGTGCGCTTGATCTCGGAAAATATATCAAATCCGTACTTGATTATACGGGTGCAAAAAAAGTCAATATTCTCAGCGAAAGTCACGGAGGTCAAACAACCGGAACATATATTGCGCTTTGCTCAATGGTTGACAAAGGCGGCAAGAACGCCGAAACCCTCGCCTCGCTTTTGGGCATGAAGGTTGAAGAGCTTAAAACATACTTTAACCTCGACTACGTCAACAACGCCGTTCTCAACTCACCGGCAATCGGCGGTGTTCAAATCACATATGACTTCCTTTCGGGAAAGTCTCAGCTTACACTCCCGGCTGTTATCGAATTTGCTCAGACCGCTCTCAATCCGCTTTTCTTCGCACTCGGAGGAAATCCGTTTGTTTCCGAAAGCGATTATGAACTTCTCATGTCGGTAATCAAGCTTAAACTTTTCAGTAAAATTGTCAACGACGGAATTCAAACAGATCGTTTTGAAAGCGTTATTCTTTCGTTCGGAAGCGTTTGGGATTTTGTTGAAAAGGATCATTACGACGAAATTAAGGAAATGTATATCAACACTCCGGTCAAACAAAAAGCTTTTGCTCCGATGCTTGAAAGAACTGATTTTTCTCATTATATAATCATGCCGAATCTCAACGAGTATCTCACATATGCAAGGGAAAAAGGCGTCAATGTCAACATCATTTGCGGAACCGATATCTTCCCCGCAACGGGCAGTGAAGTCAACAGCGACTGCATTGTTGCAACGAAGACGGCTTCGGGCGCAAAACTCTCGGACTACGGCAGCAGGTTCAGCGACGGCTACAAAACCGACATCAATGATTCCGAAGTTAAATGCACCGACGCTTCTCACAACCACGTTTCTCCGAGAATGAACCTTGACGCAGCTTACGGATATCTTCCCGAAAACACATGGTATATTGAAGGTCAGTATCATGCCCAGTATGCTTATGACAGCTATGCGCTTGCACTCACCGACAAGCTGCTTCTTACAAGCGATCTAAAGGATGTTCATTCGGACATTGCCTTTCCTCAATTTGAAGTAACATACAACGCAAAGTATGCAATTCATGCAGCGTTTGACAAATCGGAATACGGCAGAGCTTCAAGCAATGATTCCTCTCTTATAATCAAAAATATTTCAGAAAAAAGCAACATTGAAATCGTCGCAATAAAAGTTAACGGTGCCGATATTGCTTTTGAAAACGCAACCGGAAAAATCATAAATCAGGGTTCAGAGATTACAGTTCCCCTTTCTTCAAAAATAAATGAGGAAGGCAGAAAGAACTTCACCGTCACAGTGTACTACCTTGAGGATAATTCAGCATTTGCACTCGGCGTAAGAGAATTCAATTTTTCGACCGTAAGTGACAAAAACGCAGAATATGACAAGAGCAATCCTCAAACAAAAGTTCAACTGAAACCGGTTTATGTTTCAGCCGACGACGTTAAAAACACTCTTTCAAACTTTAGCTTTGACGTTCAAATTAAGGCTCTTACATTGATTATCAAAAGAATCTTCAACATTCTTACATTTTCGGTTTTCAAAGCCGGATAATCAAGATTAACATTTAAAAAGACTGTCGGAAAATGCTATCCGACAGTCTTTTTCTTAACTTAGGCATGGCTGTATATGTTGCCTTTTGTCATATTGATTCCCTTGTAATACATCATTTCCGAAACCGTAACAAGCTGATAACCTTGATTAATGAGCCACGGAACAATAACTTCTGAGGCATTTCCGGTTGAAGAGTACAAATCATGCATCAAAACAATTGAACCGTCTGTGACATCGGACTTGACGCTCGCAATCACTTTGGCCGTGTTTCTGTGTTTCCAGTCAAGCGTGTCAACCGACCAATTGATGAACGGATACTCAACGAGTGACCTCACCCTGCTGCTTGTTGAACCGCCGGGAGCTCTGACTATCGAAGCATTTTTTCCGATGCATCTTTTTATCACCGCGTTCGTTGCCGAGATTTCGGATTTCACCTGCGAATCGGAAGCTTCCGTAAGCGTTTTATGATTATATGTATGATTTCCTATCTGACAACCCAGAGAATTCGCTCGCCGAATGCAATCGCTATAAGTTGAAACCCTTGAGCCGACAACAAAAAATGTTGCCCTTGCCCCGTATTTTTCAAGGACGTCAAGAATCTGATTCGTTACCGGTCTGTAAGGTCCGTCATCATATGTAAGCGCAACCATTGGCTTTTTAGGGTCAATTAATTTTGCAAATGAGGCTTTTGAAAGAGCGCTTACATATTTTGAATCAATAAACGCACAAACTTTGTAAAAAACATAATCTCCGACGGGTGCATTCTTATCAAGAAATGAATTCGTTCGAACAGTTCCTGTTTGTTTCCACGAACCGCCATAAGTTTTTCTGAAAATCCTGTATCCGTTTGCACCGGGAACACTCTTCCACGAAAGAAGAACAGAATCAAGTTTTCCCCTTGCAACAAGTCTCCTCGGCACGGCAACAAAGCGATTTGTAACAATATTTGCGTTTTTTGCAGACATTGCCCTTCCGACTACCCTGCGCACCTGATAACTGTATTTTTCACCGCTTTTTACTCTTGAGTCGGTATAACTGTTTGAATCTCCCGGAAGCGTTGCTATTTTTTTCCAGTTTTCGCTTTCTTGTACTCTTCTGTAGACACAAACGGAAGAAAGATTTTTGCTTCTTTGAAAACGAAGGTGTATTCCGTTTTGAACGTTTTTTACCGCTTTGATTTTCGGAACGGCAACATACGTTATACTCTTCGGATTCGGGCTCTGTGAGCTTTTAAGTTCACCGTTATACGCTTTGACGACATACTTATATTTTACGGTGTTTTTTACTGTTTTGTCGATATATGAGTTCTTCCGGCCTTTAACTTCATTAAGCTTTTTCCAATTTTCCGAACCGCTTTTTTTGCGGTAAACAATGTAGCCTTCTGCATTATCAACACGGCTCCACGAAACATAAAGTCCGTGTTTTACGTTTGAGACTGCTCTCATTTTCGGTGCCTGCGGTCTTGTATACACCTTTGCCGAAGCCGAAATCAAAACCAGACCGACAAGAAAACATAAAGAAGCCAATGAAAGCAAAGTTTTAAAAATCCTTTTCATAATAATCTCCTTTTTCTTAGAAGCCCCTTGAAGAGCCTCCACCGCCGAAAGATCCTCCCCCACCGGAGAATCCGCCGCCTCCGACGGAGGAAAAGCCGCCGGAATACCCACCGGAGCTAAATGTTCCGCCTCGATAATTTCTGCCTCCGCGACCGCCGCCGAAAAGCGACTTGATAAACAAAAGCACAATAATCAGAATGAAAACCATTATGAGCAAAACGGCTTCGCCCTTGAAAAATCTGTAATCATCGCTGTCGTATGCATTATCCTCCACAGGTTCGTAAGAACTGTCGATCACAACTCCGTATTCAAGACCGACCTCATTGATCAAAGCATTATATACTGCAGAAAGTCCACCGGAAAAATCATTGTTTTTGAAGGGCGGAATTGCGTAAAGGTCAAGAAGTCTTCCTGTTTTGCTGTCCGGAAGCGCACCCTCAAGACCGTATCCGACTTCAATTCTGACCTTTCGCTCTTTGACGGCAAGAAGAAGCAAAACTCCGTTGTTCTTTTCGCTGTCACCTATTTTCCAAGATCTTGCCATTGTCAGTGAATAATCTTCTATACTATTGCCGTCAAGGGTTTCAATCGTTGCAACGACAACCTGAGCTTTGCACTGATTATATAAACTTTCGCCTGCTTTTTGAATTTTTGCTTTGTCCGTTGACGAAATCACTCCGGCAAAATCATTGACAAAAAAATCCTTCGTAGGCTCGGGAACGGACAGAGCAAAAGCAAACGTCAGCACCGAACCGGCAATCATAAGAATTGCAAAAGCAAAAGATAAAATTTTTTTCATATCAATTAAAACTCCAAGCTGGGCGTTGTCAGTGAATTGTCATCCGCTTTAAAGAATTCTGCCTTTTCAAAGTTAAACATTCCGGCAAGAATATTCTTAGGGAACTTCTTGATCATTGTATTATACGACTCAACAGCTTCATTGTAATCTTTTCTCGCAACAGCTATTCTGTTTTCTGTTCCTGCGAGTTCATCCTGAAGTGCAATAAAATTTGCGCTCGCTTTAAGTTCCGGATAAGCTTCGGTAACTGCGTTAACCCAAACCGAAATTGCTCCGTCAAGTTTTTCGCTCGCTTCGGAAAGTTCCTGAGCGTTCGATGCCTTTGAAACCGCAGACCTTGCTTCGGTAACAGCGGCGAAGGTTTCCTTTTCGTGCTTTGAATAGCCCTTAACGGTTTCGGCAAAATTCGGAATCAAGTCGGCACGACGCTGAAGCTGCGTTTGAATATCTGCCTGCTTCGTTTCAACTTTTGTTTGTGCTTCAACAATCGAGTTGTAGCTTCCGGCAACGAAGCCGATTAATATTCCGATTACGGCAAAAACCGCAACGACTGCAACAAGAATTTTCTTTCCCTTCATAATTAAGTACCTCCGTAAATTAATTGTTAATCAACAATTTTTCAGATTAATTATAGCTTATTTTTATTCAAAAGTCTACCGAATTACAAAAGTGTTATTTAAATTTAATATTTTTTCGTCAGCAAAATAAAAAGTGACACCTTAAAAGCTGTCACTGAAAATTATTTTTTGTTTTTAAATACCGAGGCAACTGTCGCTTTTTTTCTCACTTTTAAGATATACGGTCAAAGTTCCTTTGCTGTCACATGAGGCAAGAAGAATTTTGCTCATATCGGTCTGTTTTTGATTTTTAAGCTGATTGAGAAGCCACGTTCGGTCTTTTCCGATTGAGTCAAGACTTTTTTCAATAATCTTTCCGTCAATGACAACATTTGCAACCAGCATATCTTGTGTCACGTTGATTTTCAAATCCTTCGGAGTCACCGGACGGTTTTCTGACACCGGAAGAAAACTGACTCTTCCGTTTGGCTCCAGAATTGCCGTATCTATTTGTGTAATATCAAAATATCCGTTATTCCTGCACTTCATCAGAAATTCGTTGACATCGAGATGAGATTTTTTGAAGCCTTCATAATAAAGACGTCCGTTTTTCATAAGCAAGGTCGGGTTTCCGACAATGAATCGACGCATTGCAATCGACTTGTCGGTGAGTACAGCAACAAGAATCGAAAAGATTCCGTATATTATCATCGCAATAAGAATTTCCGGAACCTCTCCCTTTTCGCAGGTTGCAAGCTCGGCTGCAATTGAACCGATTGTTATTCCGTTAATATAATCAAAAAGACTAAGCTCGGAAAGCTGACGATATCCGATCAGACGTGTTATCGCAAACAAAACAACAACCGAGAGAACGGCCGTTAAAATCACCTGAAGGTATGACATAAAACGCACTCCTTTTTATGTTATTGTTCTTCAAATCGTTCCGTATATACACTGAATATTTCCGTAGAAAAAAGGTAAAATATACTCGGTGATTTTATGAAACTTATTGCAAGCTTTTTGTTCGGTTACGTTTTTGGAAACTTTCAAAGCTCATATATCTTTGTAAAGCTTTTTAAAAAAAGAGACATTCGCGAAATCGGCTCGGGAAACGCCGGAATGATGAATACGTTTTTAAACATCGGTGAAACAATCGGAGTTCTTGTTCTGTTTTGCGATATGCTCAAAACAATCATTCCGGCAATAATTTGTACCCTTCTCTTTGGAGAAATTGATGTCGGAGAAATTATCTCAATCTGTTCGCTCGGCGTCTTTTTGGGCCATTGCTTTCCGTTTTGGCTCGGATTCAAGGGCGGAAAAGGTGTTGCCGTCGCCGTTGCTTTTGCTTTGACGCTTGATATAAGAATCTTCCTGACGGCGGTAATTGTTGCCGGAATATTTGGCATTTTGATGAAATCGGCCACCTACAGTTCATACACTTTTGCAATAATGCTTTTTGTCTGTGCTGTTGATTTTGGTTATGGAAAATTGGTTGTTCTTTCGGCTTTCATTCAAAGTCTTACGATTACTCTTCTCCACATCAAAGGGAAGCGTCCTATTGTTGCAACAAAATAAAGAAAGAGCGGTCACACCTTTTCGGATGCAACCGCTCTTAAAATTATTTTTTAAGAAGGTAGGTTCTTGTTTCATAAGGCCTTGTCATAAAACCGTTGTGAACAATCGGACATCTGTCATAGTTTGAGAGAACGAGTTCAGCCTTATTAAGGTCAAAATCTTCAGGTGCTCTGAAAGCAATTTCACCATCAGAAAATGAGTTGATAACAAGCATCTTATCGTTATGATACTCCCTTACATAAGCAAAAATCTTTGAACAGGTTCTGAGCATTTTAAATGAACCGTATTTGACAATATCGTTTTCTTTGCGGAATTTGAGAAGCTTTCGATAAAAATTGAGGATTGAATTTTCATCGGCTTCCGCAGCCTTGACGTTGATTTCTTTATAATTCGGGTTGGTATAAAACCAAGGTGTTCCGGTTGTAAAGCCTGCGTTCGGGCTGTCATCCCACTGCATTGAGGTTCTTGCATTGTCTCTTGCAGCACGGTGACATACCTTAAGAAATCGTTTTTCGGAAAAGCCGAGGGCCTTAAACATTCCAAAATTGTTGATTGTTGAAACGTCCTTATAAATATCAAGTCTGTCAATCTCTTTGGCGTTGGTCATGCCGATTTCCTGACCCATATAGATAAACGGTGTTCCGCTTTGAAGAAAACACATTGAAGCAAGCATTTTTGCGCTTTCAACACGATATTTTTCGCTACCGTATCTTCCGACAACTCTCGGCTGGTCGTGGTTTTCAAGATACAGAGCATTCCAACCGCCGTTTTTCGCCATTTTATTTTGCCAAGTTGCAAAAACCTTTTTAAGATGGCCGGGTCTGAACGGTGTAAGAAGCCAATTGGTTACGATGTTATCGGCTCCCATATGCTGAAAATGAAACATCATGTCAAGAAGCTGTCCGTCACCTTCTTTGATGAACTTCAAAGCACGATTAGGAGTCATCATCGGAGCTTCACCGACTGTGAAGCAGTCATACTCATCGGTAACTTTTCTAAATTCGGAAAGATACTCTTTAAGGTGAGGACCATTCATGTAATGCTCAATACCGGTCGCAACCGGAAGCGGAAATCCGTTAGGAAGTCCCTCTTTCTTTGAAATGAACGTAATAACGTCTTCTCTGAATCCGTCAACACCCATATCAAGCCAAAAGCGCATAATGTCTTTAACTTCTTCTCGAACGGCGGGATTATCCATGTTGAGGTCAGGCTGTTCTTTTGCAAAAACATGAAGATAATATTGTCCTCTTTCCTTGCAGTATTCCCATGCTTTTCCCTGGAAAGTTGAAAGCCAGTTGTTCGGCGGTTTTTTTCCGTTTCTCTTGCCGTCACGCCAAATATAGTAGTCGCTGTACTTATTATCCCGGCTCTTTTTGCTTTCAAGGAACCACTTGTTTTGATCCGAAGTATGATTGACGACAAGATCCATAATTACTTTAAGACCGCGTTTATGAGCCTCATCAAGAACCGTTTTGAAATCGTCAAGAGTTCCAAAAGCGGGATCAATGTCTTTATAATCGGCAATATCATATCCATAGTCCTTTTGCGGCGAAGGATAAAGCGGTGAAAACCAAATTGCGTCAACTCCGATGCTTTTGATGTAATCAAGCTTTGAAAGAATTCCTTTGAGGTCGCCTATTCCGTCTCCGTCCGAATCGCAAAACGAACGCGGCCAAATCTGATAAACAGACATTTCTTTATACCATTGTGATTTTGCCATTTCGTATTCTCCTCATAAATTAAATATAATATAACCAATGGTTAATCCGAAAAAAGGGATTAACCATCAGTTATCAGTTTATGAATTATTTTGTTTTTGCGGCTTTTCTCTCTTCAACTTCCGCAACCATTTCTCTTTGTTTTTTTTCAGTAATTTTATAGAACAACATCGGAATAATGGTTCCGACCATGCTGATTGCGCCGGCAAGAATAAGAATGTTCCAAAGGAGTTGCTCGCCTTCGGGAGTAATTGCCGGAGAAGCCTTCGGATTGATTCCGGCCCAGCTGTATGAGAACACACCGATGAAAGCGCCGACAGCCATGCCGATTTTATTAATAAGAGTTTGCATTGCAAAGCAGATTCCTTCTGCTCTTTCACCGGTTTTCCATTCAAGATAGTCAACCGTATCACCGATCATAGCATATGTAATAATGTTATTAACGCCCTGCGGTATGCCGAGAAGGACAAGACCGATTGCACAGAAAACAAGTTTCCACGGTGCGTCATAACCGATAAAATACATTGCAAACATAACAACGGCACCGAGAATATGAACATAAATGTATGACCACTTTTTAGTGAACTTTTTACTCATCCACGGAACAAGAACCGAAGCAACAAGTCCGCCCGGAACAACGAGCATGGTAATGACACTGAAAAGTCCTTCGTTTTTTAGTACATATTTTGCGAAATAAAGTCCGCCGGTATATGAATACACCATTCTTGCTCCTCCCAAAATGCCGGAAAGGACGATGAGCAAAAGCTGCTTGTTTTTAAACAAAAGTTTGATATTGTGCGCAAATGAAGGCGGTTCTTCGGTTGATGTAAAACGCTCTTTTGTATTCTTAAATCCATAGAAGAACATCGGGATGGCGATAATAACCAAAACCAAAGCACAGATGAAGTATGTCCATTTGAGTGTGTCGGCATTTTGCTGGATATACTGATGAATAACTTCGCCGTTTTCGTTTCTGTACTTTGCAGTCACCGCATTGGTAATAATCGGAACAAAAACAGTAACAATGCCGGCACCCAAAGTACAAACCAGACGAGCCACAGTAAGGATTTTTCCTCTTACTTCGGTGTCATTGGTAAGACAGGTTGAAAGCCCCCAGTAAGGAACGTCGGCAACAGTGTAAACCATCGACCAAATTACATACACAATCGAAATGATAACGAATGTTGTTTTTGATTCGGATTTGAAGAACGGGCAGAAGCAAATTATTGTCGAAATTGCAATAGGAATAGCCATCCATTTAAGGAACGGGCGGCATTTTCCCCACTTTGTTCTTGTTCTGTCAACAATACTTCCCATAATCGGGTCATTAAGCGCATCATAGATTCTGGTGAAAAGCATAAGAAACGCAACAGCCATTGCACCGTCAACCGATTTCCAAAGTGTGCCTTTTTCAACCGCGCCGAAAAGAAGTGCGTCGGTCATGAAAATCGTCAGATACGAACCTATAATTGTGCAAATAAAATTTTGTCCGAAGCCGGCAACACTGTATGCGATTGCTTCCTTCGGCTGAACACCCTTTCCGGGCGTTGTTCCGAACAGTTTGTGTAAAAAATTATTGTTGTTCATTTAATAAAAATCCTCCAAACAGCGGTCATTATCTTTTTGAAATCGTGTCTTTTTTGCTTTCCTTGTTTTCTTTTTTGAGAGCTTTTTTCTCCTGCTTTTTCTGAAGCTTTTCTGCGGCAAGCTTTTCCGCATATTCTTTTTTCTCGGCTTCATGGCGAAGATTTTCTTCACGAACTCTCTTTTCCTCTTCTTCGGCTCTGATTTTTGCTTCTTCATAGCCTTCGAGAATTTCATCAAATCTTCCGTAATTTTCGCGCTGAGCAATAAGTTTCTTAGCTTCAAGATACGGCTTTACGGCACGGTTGTAGTAAGCGTGCTTATCCATTTCTTTCTTTGAAAGCTCGGAAACTTGCTTACGTTTGATTTTTTCTTCCTTAATTTCAGCATTGATTTCAGGAATAATGTCTCTTTCTTTGTTTTTCTTTGCCTCTGACTTACGCAAATAGAGCTCTTTCAGTTTTGCATCGCAAGCGTCTTCGGCATCAAAGTAAGCTTCAAGAGTTGAAAAATCAGGAGCGACAAGATCAAGCTTTCCTTTGAAGAATTTTTTATATGACGAATATGCACTCTTTTCATTTCTCGCCATATCGACCATAAACTCTCTGAATTCCTTTTCTTCCTTTGTTCCCTTCGGAAGAGATTTTGCTTTGCCGAGTTTTGCTTTAATTTCATTGAGATCATAGTGTTCAACGGCGGTCTCGCCCTGTGCAACAATATGCTCGCAGATCAAAGCCATTTTTGAATATGTGTCAGTTGAAAACTTGTCAATTTCGTCACAAATGAATTTTGAGATTTCAATTTCATCATTGTATTCAAGGGCTTCTTTATATTTCTTTTTTGCCTCTTTACGCTCTGCCTTGTCTTTAATTTCTTTATAATCCTTCTTTGAAACAACAGCAGGCTCAACAGTGCTGAGTTCTCTTGCTTTTCTTATAATGTCAATCGACTCAACAAGGTCTGCGTCCTTGATTGAACCGTTTGTGAAATCTTCAAACATTGCACGGATTTTAAGAACACGAACAACCGATTTTTGCTGATTCTCGGTGAAATCGTACCAAAAATACGGAACAACATTCATAAGAGCACCGACAGCGGAGAAAATAACAAGAACATGAATAAGATTCATGAGAATATTCGGGTCATAAAGAGCCGAGTTTGCGTTAAGATAGTTGTTCTGACCTGCGGCAAGCTGTTCCTGAAGAATTGTACTGACAGTTTTTCCGCCGGCGAGGACACGATTGAGAACATCCGGGTCTGAGGTTACTTTTGAAGCAACCGCTTCGGTGAGTCCTTCTTTTTCGTAAACAAACGGAAGAACGGATGAAGTGAGAAGAGTGATAACCGTTCCGATTGTTGCAACGGCAGAGAACATTCCGTCGATTCTTTCGCCCGTTTTGTACTGCTGATAGTCACGAATATCGGCCTGAATCGCCGGATTGAGGATGATTGCGAAAGAACTCATAAATTGGTTAAGATAAAGGAAAACGAGAGCAAACCAAATCGTGGTGTTATCGAGCTTTGACGTTACGGGAAGAAGCATCAAAATGAATCCGATATTGAACATATTCGTGATTATAAGAAGCCTCTTTTTGCCCCATTTTCTGATAAGGAACGGTGCAAGGAGCATACTCCAAAAAGCTGAGTTGCCGTAAATTGTAACAATGAGTCCGTACTGGTTACCGTCGCAGCTTCCGCCGTAGTTATAAAGCCAATACATGATATTGGTATATGCCATTTCAAGGAAGCCAACCCACGTTGCAAGAGAAATAATCCAGAAATACTTGTTATGCATAACCGCACGAAGCGCATCAATAAAGCGAATCTGAATAACATGGGTACGGGCCTGAACAATTTTTTCTTCGGTATACTTATAAACAATAATGCACAAAAGAACTCCGAAAACGGAAAGAATCGGATAAAGCAAACGATAAACACGAATATCGTTCTGAGTTGTGTGGAAAACGTTCTGTGCGATAATCGGAGTTATAAGATTAACAAGGGTCGGAGCGAGAGAATAAACAACGCTCTTGACCGAAGTTACATCCGCTCTTTCCTGAGAGTCCGGAGAAAGGACATGGACAAGGTTTTCATACGCATCGTAAAAGAAATAATAGAAAAAGTACAAAAGAAGGTTGAACACAAGAATAATGGCACAACGCACAACATATGCGGTACTTTTTCCAAAAAGCGTTCCGTTCGGAAAAACGGTTTCAAGCATATCATACGGGAACCAAACCATCGCAATACATAACAGCGCCGTCGGAATGGCCATAGATACGATATACGGCCGATACTTACCTGCCTTATTTCGTGTATTATCAATAATGTTAGCTCTGATACCGGTAAGCGGAATATTTGCAATAACACAAATGACATACATTATGTACATATCCGTAGGGCCGACACCAAGCGTACTTGTGAGAAGTGTGTTTGTCGTCGCAAGCATACAAGCGGTACCGAGAGTGATCAGGCAATACGCTCCGATTCCGCCGCCCGAATATGCGGCAATTTCTTTGAATGTCATGTATCGCTTCGGCATCGGGTGATTCCAGTAAAGCGGCACATTGCTGATGAATGACTTTACCTTCTGTTTAAGTTCCATGTAATCCCTCCAGAGAATTTTGTGGAGAGCCGTGACTCACCATACTAATAAATAATATCACATTTCGGTTCATCATTTCAACAAAAAATTGATATTTTTTGATAATTTTTTTAGCAAGATTGAAGAATGTATAAATTACATTGGAAATTTTTACAAAAGTCTATTATCTGTAATAAAAGTCGATACACAAATTACCAATCATAATAAAAGATAAAGCTCTCAAAATAATAAAGCAAACGCAAGAAATTGATAAGTAAGGAGTGTTAGACATGGCAAAAAGCGGTAGCTCAAAGGGCATGGTTCCCGAAGCACGTGACGCTCTCGACAGATTTAAGATGGAAGCTGCGTCGGAAGTAGGCGTTAACCTCAAGCAGGGATATAACGGCGACCTCACTTCTCGCGAAGCCGGTTCTGTCGGCGGTCAGATGGTTAAAAAGATGATCGAAGCTTACGAAAGAAACATGAAATAACTTCATGCGATTAAAAGCTGCGGTTTGTTCGTTTTTCGGACAAACTGCAGCTTTTGTTTTTAAAATTTCAAAGCAAAGAAAACTCTCAGCTCTTCATTTTTATCAATAATGCCAAGCTCCACACTTGCAAACCTTGTTCTTCTTAAAGATCCTTTGGAAGAAAAGTCCGATTTTGAAGAAGAATTTTACGATACCCTTTTTGTGGCAAGCGCAGGTGCATTTTTTCGGTGTAACGCTGTTTTCGCTTTCGTCAACAACAGCATAGTAGCTGAAATGATCGGTTTCAAAAACGATGAATCCGTTTTCAACACGGCAATCAAGCTGTTCAAGCTTACCGTCTTCGGAAACGTAATACACGTTGCTGTTTTCGGCGCTGTAATCAGCAGGAAGCGGAATTTTTACCGATACGGTTCCGTTCGGCTGAGCGGTTGTTCCGTTGACGAGCGTTGTGATATTATAAACCGTCTTTTTAAAGTTGCCTTTTTCGGCGTTGACAATTTCAAAAACTTTTCCTTCTGTAACGGTTTCGGTGCTGAGGATTACGTTGCCGCCGAAAGTGCCGAGCGGAAACTCAACGGTTACTCCGGTTTTTTCATCTGCAACAACACGCTTATCCGGTTCTTCCGCCTCACTCATTTTTCTTGAACAGGCGTCGCAACGACCGTCACCGTTATAATCGTGGTGACCCGTTGCCGGAATCGAGCGTACAAAATAGCTCAAGCCGCAATTTTTGCAGGTGTTTGTTTCATAACCGATTGAAATGCAGGTCGGTTCAACAACAACATAATCAAAATCATGACCCGTTGCCGGAATTTTTTCGGTATAGCTTCTTCCGCAGGAACAGGTGAAAGTTCTGAGACCGTCTTCGGTACAGGTTGCTTCCTTAACCGTTTCGGTGTAGGAATGTTCATGCGAAAGGTCTGCGTTATAATGCATATTGGCACGAAGAATCATGTCGTTCGACTGGTCAATGGAGATTGCTTTCCATTCTTCCTCACTGCCTTCAAAGAAGATGTCGGGAATGGCTTTGATTCCGTTGAATGCATCTTTTTCAATTACTTTGAGACCTTTTTTGATTTTTATTGTTGTGATGTTGGGACAGTTTTGGAATGTGCCGGAAAGGATTGTTTCAATACCGCTACCAATTGTTACTGTTGTTAATGATCCGCATGATGAAAATGCATAATTTCCAACGCTCTTAACGCTATCTGGGATAACAATCTGACTAATTTCAGTTCCCCGAAATGCATTATTTCCTATAATTTCGATACCTTCGTCAAGTATAACCAATGTTAAAAAATCAAATGCATCTTTACCGATATATTTTACACTTCCTGGGATATGTACGTTTGCAAGTTGAAAACAATCACTGAATGCACTATCACCAATGAATGTTACACTGTCAGGAAAATTAATATTGCTTAGACGGCAACAACCAGCGAATGCATTATTACCAATAATTTCAATGCCATTTTCAAGTTTTACACGCTTTAAACCAACGTTATCACTCGCAAAAATTCTGTTTGCAAATGCACTGTCTCCGATAATCTTTACACTGCCCGGAATGGTTAAATCGGTCAATTCGCCGCAGTTAGAAAACGCTTCATCGCCAATATTGGTAACGCCATTAGGAATTGTAACATCAACCAAGCCATAGCAACAGTAGAATGCGCCGCCGGCGATTCCTTTTGTTCCGTCTTTGATTGTAATACTTGTGTTTTCAAGCATTGTTCCTTTATATTTGTAATAGACTTTTCCGGCATAAACATCACCGAACGGTTGAGCATTGTACCATGCTGTACCGTCAAAAGCAGAAATGCCAATGCTTTCTACACTATCCGGAATTGTCACACTTGTCAAGCCGGTACAATTTTCAAATGCAGAACTGCCAATGTTTGTTACACTGACCGGAATTGTTATGCTTGTCAAACCGTTGCAACCGCTGAATGCAGAATCTCCGATACTTGTTACGCTGTTGCCAATTGTTACACTTGCCAAACCAGTGCACTTTTTGAACGCATACTCGCCGATTCTTGTTACGCTGTTGCCGACTATTACAGATTTGATGCTTGCTACATTATAAAACACATATGCCGGTATGCTCTTAACACTATCGCCAAAAACAACCTCAATTCCGTCTTCTGCCGTTCCGGCATTTGAAAAGACATTGTACACTCCACCCCATGAGTCAACAAAATCTCTGACACTCTCTGCGTTCCAGTTGATTTTTGTCAAGCTGGTGCAACCGCTGAATGCAGAACCACCAATGCTTGTTACGCTGTTGCCGATTATCACAGATTTGATGCTTGATACATCATCAAACGCATATGCCGGTATGCTCTTTACATTATTGCCAAAAACAACGTCAATTCCGTCTCCTGCTGTTCCAGCATTTGAAAAAACGGAGCTACTATAATCACTGACACTTTCTGCGTTCCAGTTGATTTTTTTCAAGCCGGTGCAATCTCTGAATGCATAATCTCCTATGCTTGTTACGCTGTTGCCGATTGTTACCGATTTGATGCTTGACACATTATAAAACACCCGTGCCGGTATGCTCTTTACATTGTAACCAAAAACAACATCAATTCCGTCACCTGATGTTCCGGCATTTGAAAAAATATAGTACCAAGCACCACCTGAAAAGACAAAATCACTGACACTTTCCGCATTCCAGTTGATTTTTGTCAAACCGGTGCAATTGTCGAATGCACTATAACCAATACTTGTAACGCTATACGGAATTGTTATACTTGTCAAACCGGTGCAACCGTAGAATGCAGAGCCGCCTATGCTTGTTACACTGTCCGGAATTGTTATGCTTGTCAAACCGGTACAATTGTAGAATGCCCTAGCGTCGATGCTTGTTACGCTGTTCGGAATTGTTATGCTTGTTAAGCCGGTGAAATCCTTGAATGCTTCATAACCGATGCTTGTTACGCTATCCGGAATTGTTACGCTTGTCAAGCCGGTGCAACCGGAGAATGCAGAACCGGCAATACTTTTCGTGCCTTCCCGAATCACGATGCTTGTATTCTCCGGCATTGTGCCTTTATACTTATACAAAACCTTTCCGGCATAAACAACACCATCCGGCTGTGAGTTATACCATGATGTATTGTAAAAAGCATTGTTTCCAATATAAGTTACGCTGTCCGGAATTGTTACGCTTGTCAAGCCGGTGCAACCTCTGAATGCAGAATTGTCGATACTTGTTACGCTGTCCGGAATTGTCACGCTTGTAAGGTATCTACAATACTCAAACGCATCATAACCGATGCTTGTTACCGGATAACCTCCGAGAGTTGACGGAATAACAAGTTCACCGCTGATTTCGTCGTCGCAGTCGGTAATCATTGCCTCACCGTCTTCAACAGTATAGGTCAGGTCACCTGCGTAATAGTAAGTTGTTGCCGCCTGTGCCGTGGTCGAAAACCAATCCGCAACGCCGGAAAGGTCAAGGTCGGCAAGTCCCGCAAGCGGCGCACCGGTCAACATTAGAACCACCGCAAGCAAGCACGCAAGCGTTTTTTTGAGTCCGTTTTTTGCTTTCATTTTTCTTTGTCTCCTTTGCTTGAAAAGAATTCCAATATAGCATTTACCACAAATAACTAAAAAAGTAAAGGGATAAAACGAATTGTTTGAAAAGTATAATTTTTGCGTGATGTAAATTCACAATAAAAATCCTTCCACAATTGAAGCAAGGCGGAAAATTATCGGCTCAATAATATATGTTGCTCCTTCATTTCATTTTTCTGCCCAAACTATTGACAGAGAGGCTCTTTCTTGTTAAAAATGCACTGCTACTTATGGTTGTCACAAGACCGATTGCAGTTTTCACAGCAGCAGTCACAACCGCCGCCGTGCTTTTTGCAGCATCCCCCTTTTCCTTTAAAAATTGCAACAATTGCACCGATAAGTGCAAGCGCAAGTAAGGCAAGGCAAATTACATCGGCAGCATTCATATTATCACTCCGGCAATAAATTTAACAATGAGTGCAACAAGATAGGCAATGATGCACTGACCGGCAACAACTCCGGCCGCCCATTTTCCGCCGAGTTCACGTCTGATTGAAGCAATCGCCGCAACGCAGGGCGTATAAAGCAGACAGAAAGCAAGAAGCGCAAGCGCCCCGGCAGGAGCAACAAGCGTTGTTATCGATGCGCCGCCGAGCAAAACCGAAAGCGTTGAAGCAACACTTTCCTTTGCCATGAATCCGGCAATAAGAGAAGTACAAATTCTCCAATCGGCAAAACCGAGCGGTGCAAAAACGGGAGCAATGTATCCGGCAATCATTGAAAGCATACTTTTTTCCTGCTCCCCAAGAACGGGATTGAGACGAAAATCAAAGCTCTGAAGGAACCAAATCACAACCGTTGCAACAAAAATTACCGTAAACGCCCTTTGAAGAAAGTCTTTTGCCTTATCCCAAAGAAGATGAACAACGTTTTTGAATTTAGGCATTCGGTAATTTGGAAGCTCCATAACGAACGGAACGGCTTCGCCCTTGAAAGCGGTGCGTTTCATGATTGAAGCAACGACAATTGCCGAAAGAACGCCGAGAAAATACAGACAAACCATTATGAGACCGCTGTATTTCGGAAAAAACGCATGAGTCAAAAGGCCGTAAATCGGAAGTTTTGCGGTGCAACTCATGAAAGGAATGAGCATTATCGTAAGTCTGCGGTCACGCTGAGAAGGCATTGTTCTGCTTGCCATTACGCCGGGTACGGTACAGCCGAAACCAATCAAGAGCGGAACAATGCTTCGACCGGAAAGACCGATTTTACGAAGAAGTTTATCCATAACAAATGCAATTCGTGCCATGTATCCGCTGTCTTCAAGAAGTGAAAGGAACAAAAACAAAATGAGAATTATCGGAATAAAGCTGAGAATACTTCCGACTCCGCCGAAAACGCCGTCAATTATCAAAGAATGAATTAGGTCGTTCACCCCGGCATTCGTCAAAGCTTTGTCAACAAAATCGGAAACGGCATCAATACCCATTTGAAGAAGATTTTGAAGAGCCGCACCGACAACATTGAACGTCAGATAAAAAACAAGTCCCATAATTCCGACAAAAGCCGGAATCGCCGTATATTTTCCGGTCAAGATTTTATCAATCTTTCGGCTGCGCTTATGCTCCTTGCTTTCTGCAGGCTTCACAACGCAACGTGAACAAAGATGTGTAATAAACGAAAAACGCATATCCGCAATTGCCGCCGCGCGGTCAAGTCCTCGCTCGTTCTCCATTTGAACAACGATATGCTCAATCATTTCGGTTTCGTTTTCCGAAAGTTTGAGAGCTTTGAGAATCAGTTCGTCACCCTCGATAACCTTTGTTGCGGCAAAACGCAAAGGAAGTCCTGCGGCTTCGGCATGGTCACTGATAAGCTCCATGATTCCGTGAAGAGCACGGTGAACCGCTCCGCCATTGTTGTTTTCATCGCAAAAATCGGTTCTTCCGGGACATTCCCGATATTGCGCAATATGAACGGCATGGCGAATGAGTTCATCAACGCCCTCGTTCTTTGCCGCAGAAATCGGAACAACGGGAACTCCGAGCATTTCCTCCATCCGGTTGATGTTGACCGTTCCGCCGTTGCCTCTGACTTCGTCCATCATGTTAAGAGCAAGGACAATCGGTATTCCGAGTTCCATGAGCTGAAGCGTAAGATAAAGATTACGTTCAATATTTGTTGCGTCAACGATATTGATAATACCTATCGGCTTTTCATCTAGAATATACTGACGTGAAACGAGTTCTTCGCTTGTATAAGGCGAAAGAGAATATATTCCCGGAAGATCGGTGACTTTCGTGTTCGGGTATCCTCGGATTGCACCATCTTTTCGGTCAACGGTTACACCCGGAAAATTTCCGACGTGCTGGTTTGAGCCGGTGAGCTGATTAAAAAGCGTTGTTTTTCCGCAGTTTTGGTTTCCTGCAAGAGCGAACGTCAAAAGAGTCCCCTTCGGAACAGGATTTTCGCTTCCTTTGACGTGGTACTTTCCGTCTTCGCCGAGACCGGGATGCTCGTCTTCATCGGTAATATCGGCGGAATTCATTTTAAAGCTCTTCGCCGCCTTGACGGGTTCAACATCAATCTGAGCGGCATCGGACAGCCTCAGCGTAAGCTCATATCCGTGAATAAGCAGATCCATCGGATCTCCCATGGGTGCAAACTGGATAAGTTTTGCCGTTGCACCGGGAATCACGCCCATGTCAAGAAAGTGTTGCCTCAAAGTTCCGCTTCCGCCGACAGCGGTGATTTTCACACTTTCGCCGACTTTTATTTCGTTAAGTTTCATTTCACTCTTACCTCATTTTTACAATCCGTCTTGTCCGATTGGAGTATTTTTACACATTGTACCATGTCGCTTAATTTTTTTCAATCTGTTTTCCGGCGATACAAACGAAATTAAAAATTTTTTTGCTCTGCTTAAAAGCAGCCGACGAACGGGTTTCAATTTCAGCAAAGATTTGATAAGATATTATAAATTTAAAAGGAAACGAGGTTCTCACGCAAAGAATGCAGAAACCGCTTTTTTGAGCTGATCTGTCAGTATTTAATATAACTCGGCTTTGTTTGAGAAATGATAAAATTCTATTTAAGTTTTGTTTAAAGCCTCCGTTCCATGATTTCGATTTCTTTTTGATAAATCTTACAAAACATATTGACTTTTTCGTCCGTTGCTGTGTATAATGGACAATAATAGAGGCGCAGAACTTATCAGTATTTCGCTTTGGGCTTTTGCCCGTCTCCCGAAGGACACCGAGGGCGGAAGAAAGGAAGTTTTGCCGAAGCGGGGGCTTTTTCGGGAAGTTCTTTTGTGAGTACTGCAAGGCAGTTCTTGCTTAGCTGGGCGTTGGGACAATATCCCGGCGACTGTCGCTTTTGCGGAGAGCTGTCACAAAAAGATTTTTGCTTTTTTGGGACTGCTTCTTTGCGGTCTCTTTTCTTTTCCCGTGAAAACGGGAAACAATAAAAAATCCGTTCAGGAGGAAAAAAATGAACAGAAAAAGAAAAACATCTGCAAAACTTCTTCTCGCATTCTTTATGCTCACAGTAATTATGATTTCTGCGTTCACGGTTGCTTTTGCCGAAGACGGCGCCGCTGCCACGTCACTGACGCCGGCAGACGATGCTGCGACAATTGCCACGGCGCCGAGCTCAAAATTCACGCTCGGCGAAGGCGAAGACGCAATCAATTATGATTTGAGCGACAGCGATTCCGCTCACGCTTATGTTGACGCATACGCCGACAACCTTGAAGGTGACCCGGACTTCAAAAGCCATATTGACACTGCTATTGCGAAGGTTCGTGAATCGGTAAAAAGCTACGCAACAATTCTTTCGCTTCTTCCGCCGATAATCGCAATTGTTCTTGCACTTATTACCAAAGAAGTTTACTCTTCGCTTATTATCGGTATTGTTGTCGGCGGTGTGATTTATGCCGGTGCAAACTTTGAAGGCACAGTCAAGCACGTTATGTCAGACGGATTCGTTTCAAGCCTTGCGGATCCGTACAACATGGGTATTCTCATTTTCCTTGTGCTTCTCGGCGCACTCGTTTCAATGATGAACAAAGCCGGTGGATCGGCCGCATTCGGACGTTGGGCTTCAAAGCACATCAAGTCACGCGTGGGCGCTCAGCTTGCAACGATGGCGCTCGGCGTACTCATTTTCATTGACGACTATTTCAACTGTCTCACCGTCGGCTCGGTTATGCGCCCGGTTACCGACAGAAACAAGGTTTCAAGAGCAAAGCTCTCTTATCTTATTGACGCAACTGCGGCTCCGGTCTGCATCATTGCTCCGATTTCTTCATGGGCTGCAGCGGTTGCCGGTTTTGCAAGAGGTGCAGGCGCAGAAAACGGAATCAGCCTTTTTGTCAGCGCTATCCCCTACAACTTCTACGCACTTCTCACAATCGTAATGATGATCTTCATCTCGCTTTCAAAATTCGATTACGGTCCGATGAAACTTCATGAAAAGAACGCAATTGAAAACGGCGACCTTTTCACAAGCGGAACAAAAATCGGAGACGAAGAAGGCGAAGTCAACGAAAAAGGTCGTGTGTGCGACCTCGTTATCCCCGTTGTTATTCTCATCATCTGCTGTGTTATCGGAATGATTTATTCCGGCGGCTTTTTCAGCGGAGAGGACTTCATCACCGCTTTTTCAAACAGTGACGCTTCTGTTGGTCTTGCTTTCGGCGCCGCAGTTTCAATGGTTATTACGGTTGTCTACTTCCTTATCAGAAGAGTCATTTCCTTCAAGTCAATCATGGAATCTCTTCCCGAAGGCTTCAAGGCAATGGTTCCTGCAATCCTCATTCTCACCTGTGCATGGACTCTTAAAGCAATGACGGACAGTCTCGGCGCAAAAATCTTTATCTCGCGTCTTATTGAAGGTACGGCAGGCACATTCCAGTCCTTCCTTCCGGCAATCATCTTCCTTATTGCGGTTGGCCTTTCATTCGCAACAGGTACTTCATGGGGTACATTCGGAATTCTTATTCCGATCGTTCTCAGCGTTTTCACGTCGGGCGAACCGATTACAATCGTTGCGATTTCAGCCTGCATGGCCGGTGCTGTTTGCGGCGACCACTGCTCCCCGATTTCGGACACCACCATCATGGCTTCGGCCGGTGCACAGTGCAACCACATCAACCACGTTTCAACCCAGCTTCCGTACGCTCTTACGGTTGCCGGCGTTTCCGCAGTCAGCTATATTATTGCAGGCTTTGTTTCAAACTGGATGATTGTTCTTCCGATTGCGATTGTTTTGATGATCGGAACCCTTCTTGTTATCAGAGCGGTCACACTCAAGAAGGCAAAGTAATTTCAAAATTCAAAAGAGTGCAGTCAAACGGCTGTGCTCTTTTTTTGCTTATTTGTCCGATTTTTTGTTATATACTCACAAATATATTGTAAATTTCTTCGATTTGTGGTAACATTATAACAACTTTAGGAAAGAGGAGAAAAGAAATGAAAAAAAACTCAACCAAAACGCTGACATTCGGAAAAATCATTCTGTATTCCGTCGGAATTTTCGGAATTCAGCTTCTCGTCGGCTATATCAACACTTATCAGTCGCAGTTTTACACAAGCGTTCTCGCCGCAGATCTCACCAAATGCGCAGTAATTATTCTTATTGCTAAAATAATCAGTTCACTCGCAGACCCGATTATCGGAAATATCATTGACTCGGCTCACTTCAAATCGGGAAAAATGAAGCCTTTCATCGCCATGAGCATAATTCCCTTCGCACTCATAACAACGCTTATGTTCGTTGCGATCGATTTTAAAAACGAAACTTTGAAGTATGCATATATCACAATAACAACTGTTCTTTGGAATGTTGTTATGAGCTTTGCGGACATTCCGAGCCAAGGTATGCTCGCTGTTCTCAGCCCTTCAAGCGATGAAAAAAACACCTGCGCCGGAATTGCGAATATGCTCAAATCCCTCGCTCTCGTTGCGCCGAACCTTGTTGTTCCCATAATCTGCATGCTCACCGGCTCTGCGGTTATCACAAAAAAAGAGTACATAATTTCCGCAATTGCAATGGGTATTTTTGCAATTATCACAACCGCAATCATGGTTCGCGGCTCAAAAGAAGTTGTCAAGAGTACACCGAACAAAATGGGCTTTAAGGAAATGTTCTCCGAACTTGTTTCAAACAAACCGCTTATGATTATTTTCCTTGTCAACATGCTCGGTTTCGGACGGAATATGGCTGTCAGCATCGGCGTCCAGGCTGCCGCAGTACTTCTTGACGAGGTAACAATTCCAGGACTCGGAATCACTCTTGCAGGTGAAAACCTTCCGATTATTCTCGGAATCGGCGCCGCAATCCCTTCAACCCTTTCGGTTGTTCTCACACCCGTGATTTCAAAAAAGCTCGGCGTAAAAAAGACATTTATGATTTTCGGTGTTTACGGTGCAATTGTTGCAATGGGATATTACTTTCTCTTTGCTTTCGGTCCTGCTTGGTTCCATTCGCTTTGGGGAATTCTTCTCGGCCAGTTTGTGATCAATTTCATGTTCGGCCCTCACGGCTTTGCTCCGCTCATCATGCTTTCGGATTCTGTTGACTACCGTGAAATGACAACGGGAAAACGTACCGAAGGAATTCAGTATTCGGTTCTCAGCCTTTCAATCAAAATTGCAAATGCCTTTTCAGTTGCCGTCGGAATCTTCATCGTCGGCCTTTCCGGATACGTCGGAACAATGACCTTCTCTCAGGTTACGCCGCATATGCAGAACGTTGTTATGGCTGCTTACTGGTTCATTCCCGGCCTCTGCACAGGACTCAGCATGATTCCGATGCTGTTTTATAAACTCGACAGAAAAGAAGTTAAACAGCAAATTCAGGATTTCATTGCAAAACGTGACAGCGTTTCCGCTTCAAAATAAAACTGAACTATATAAAAACTCAGAGAACAGGTTTTTCGCCTGTCCTCTTTCATTATATTATATTTTCAAGCAAGGTTCATGACTTTAATTAAAAGCAACCACGCAAGTCCGTAATAAGTCACAACGGCAACAAGGTCATTAACCGTTGTGATGAGCGGACCGGACGCAACAGCCGGGTCAACTTTAATCTTATGAAAGAACATCGGAATAAGCGTTCCGACAAGACTTGAAATTACCATTGCAAACAAAAGCGAAACTCCCACGCAGCCGGAAATCGCAAAGGAATATCCAATCGGATTTCCTTTTGCAAACGCAACATAAAGTCCGACAAAAATGAAAGCCATTGTTCCGAGAAACAGGCCGTTGAGAAAGCCGACCCGCATCTCTTTGAAAACAAGAACGAACTTGTTTTTTGCCGAAAGATTTTCATCCATCAAAACCCGAATTGTTACGGCAAGCGACTGGGTTCCGACATTTCCGGCCATGTCGAGAATCAAAGACTGAAAGCACATAACAAGAGGTATCACGGCAACAACAGCCTCAAAAACGCCGACAACAGAGGAAACGGCCATCCCGAGAAACAAGAGAATTATCAACCACGGAAGCCTTTTTTTTATGCTGGTTCCGAGCGATTCGTTTATATCCTCTTCCGCAGTCAAACCGGCGAGCTTTGCGTAATCCTCGCCCATTTCTTCATCAACAACCTCAACGATGTCGTGAGCGGTGATGACGCCCAAAATTTTTCGATCCTCGGAAAGAACCGGAATTGAATCTTCTGCGTAATCTTTAAGTCTTTCGATACAATCGCTGATTTTTTCATAGTCGTTTACATACGGATAAGACGTAAGTATCAAATCTTCAAGACTTTGATATTCCCTTGCGACTATCAGTTCTTTAAGGTCAATTGCGCCATAAAACTTTTCGTCCTCGTCAACGACGTAAATCGTTGAAATGTTGTCGTTTTCTCCGGCTTGTCTGATAAGCTCATGCGTAGCCTGCTTGATATTAAGTCCGTTATGAATAGCAATGAAATTCGTCGTCATTGCACTTCCGATTTCATCGTCCTCATAGGAAAGAATCAGCTTTACGTCTTTTCCGGCGTCCTCGTCAAGCATTTCGACAATTTGTTTCTGCTCGTTTTCATCAAAGCCTTCCAAAGCGTCGATTGCATCGTCGGAATCCATTTCAGAAAGAACCTTTGCGGCCTTTTTGACGTCAAATTCATGAAGATATTGCGTCGGATTTTCAATATATGAGAAAATTTCCGCAACATACTCGGCGCCGAGGATCGGATAAATCTTTTTTCTTTCCTCTTTTGTCATGAGTTCGAGTGCATCGGCGATATCGCTTTCATGATAATCGGAAAGCTTTTCAAGAAGCTCCTTCCTTTGAAGGTTACTCCTTAAAATTTCAAGAATTTCACTTACATAAACCGACTCGTTAAATACTTCTTTTTCCATAAACTGCCTCCTTCTGCCCAAAAAAGGGCGCAAAAAATCCACCGCCTTAAAATATACCTATAGCGGGAAACAACGGTTTCAACAGTGCAGAATAGGCAACACAATAAAAACGATGGCAAAAAAGTTTATGGAATTTTAAAAGTTATCCGAAGAAGTCCACGGACATTCGCAATCCGTAAGAAAAGCCATCGCTCTGTGTACGTCGCCCTGTACTATCGCAACTGTCCATGAATTTCACCTCCGAGTAGTTTTATTTCAATAATTATAACACTTTTGCGTTTTTCAGTCAACTAAATCCGGATAAAAAAGCGGCAGCCTTTAAGACTGCCGCTTTATAGCTTTATTTACTTAAAAAGCTTTTTGAAGAATTCACCGATCTTCTTGAACAGTTCGATGAGTTTCTGCCAGAATACGATGAAGCCGTTCGGTGCAAGACCTTCGGAATCAAAGATTCCGTCAAGATACTTATCAAGAATCTTTCCGATCATTGTTCCGAGTCCCTGTGCGTTCGGGTCGTCCGAACCGTTGAGCATCTTCAGAATCTCTTTCCATTTTGCGTTGAGGTTCTTAAGTCCGCCAGAAGCGTGGTCGGTACCGGTCTTTGCTCCGTAGAAAATTTCATAGATTGCGAAGAGCGACTGATCCATGCCGAAGTGCGTCGTTGCATAAGTTGCAAGGAGGTCAAGAACCGCCTTGACATATTTTTCGGCGTCTTCACTCATGTTACATTCGTTTTTGAGTATAGTCAGAAGCTTTGTTCTGTTGTCCTCGTTAACGATGAACCTGATAGCAAGTCTTTCAACAACGGTTACCATTTCTGTCTTTGCGGTATTTGACTGATAAACCATTCTGTAAGCCTTTTCGCCGTTTGCTGACGTGTAGCTTACGAGCTTTCCTACGGTAAGCTCAAGGAACGAATCACCTTCAAGTGCGCTGAGCTTCTGACCGGTCTTTTCTTCAATCTTTTCAAGAGCAAGTTTATAAAGGCTTTCAAACGTTACTTCGTCAAGTCTGATTTTGATAAGACTGTAAAGGTCAACCTTTACAAGCGGCTCAATTGCGTTGAGAATGCCGTATACGGCATGAAGCGCATTCTTGAAGCAGGTGTCAAGTCCGTTGCTGTTTACGAAATAGATGATCTGCGGAAGCAATTCAAGAATCTCGTCAGCCGGATTTGTCATAATCTTGTCGATTCTGTTGAAGAGCGGTTCGGCAATGCTTCTGACGATTGCGTCCTCGTTTGCTTCAACTGCCGCATAATAGTCAGCCGGAGTAAGAACCGATTCGCAGCCGAGAGCTTCAAGGAGAGGAATGATGCCGTAAGCGTAGCCTTCTGCGCCGAGAAGCGTGACAAGATCCTTCTTTTCTTCGTCAACGAAGAAGGAGAAATCCTGCTTGCAAAGCATCCATTTAAGAACCGGATAAAGCGGTCTGATGATATCGCAGAGAGCTTCGGTGAACTTTGCGCGATCGTTGTCAAATTCGGGAACGGTGTACGACTTCCATGCATCAAGGTCAACACCGAGCGAAGCCTTAATGAGAGCCTTAATATGATTTCCGCCGTCAATAGCATCAATCTTTCCGCTGAATTCAAGAAGCTTGTTGAGAATCGTCTGAATGTTCTTGCTGTTGTAAAGTGAGCCGTTTACAAGTGAGTTGAGAACATCTTTAAAAGAATCAACATAATTTCCGTTAACTTCGATTCCGAGAAGATATACAAGATTGTCAAGGAAATCATCAAAGTTGTCAGCTATATACTGAGCCATCTCCTTAGTGTAAAGAGGTCCGTATTTATAGCCTGAGAAGAGAACGGAAGTTTCAATCGCCGAGAACGTCTTATCGGTATCCGCATATTCGGTATTCTTATAATTCGTCTTCTGCATATCAAACTGGCGAAGATTCATAACACCGAGAACTGCGTCATACACGTCGTTTCCGACAAGTTCACGAAGCTTTTCTTCGTTTCCGGGAAGCTTAACCGTTTCAACAAGTACGGTGAGGATAAGGGTGAGCATATCCTTACGGTCGCTTGCCTTGGTGTATTCCATCTTGTATGCGTATTCGCCGCTTCCGGAGAGATACTGCTTGATTGTTCCGATGCAAAGTCCGCAGAACATCATCTTAACTTTGATGAGATCCAAACCGGTCTTTTCTTCGGCAAGGGCAAGAATCTTTTCAAGCGAAAGGTCGGAAAGATCAATTCCGAGAAGCTCGTTAACATCAATCTTTGTTCCGAGCTTTTCAAGAGAAGATGCCAATGCGTAAACTGCGCTGAGAAGGTTATAAACGCTTGCGGTAAGGCCGTCGGCGTTAAGGAAATGAATGACGTTCGGAAGAATGTTAAGAATTTCATCGGCCGGAGCGGCAAGAATTTCGTCAACTCTTGCAAATACCGATTTGAGAGCCTTGTTCAGTGCGTCGCCGTCGCTTTCTTCGGGAATGTTCTTACAACCGAGGGCTTCAAGTACGGGAACGAGTCCGTTCTTATAACCTGCGGCGCCCTTGATTGTGATGAGGTCATCATAGATATAATTTCCGTCGTCGTCCTTCTTGGTTCCGGTGAAGAAGTTATAATCTTCGGAGAAAAGGAGCCAGTTAAGGAGAGTTTTGAACGGAGCGAGAATCTTTGAAAGCTCTTGAGCAAATTCATCGGCGGTGAGTGTTCCCTCCGGAGCCTTATACTGTTCCGCCGCGGAAAGGTCAAGTCCGAGAACAACATTGACGGTTTCAACAAGCGTCTTGTCAACGTTCTTCAAGAGGTCGATGATTGCAGAATTGATTTTATCAAGATTTTCGCCTGTGTAAAGATTGAGTTTTGCTTTAAGTACTTCGCCGAGTGTTCCGTTTTCGCCGGCAGCCTTGAGTACGCTTGCAATTACATCGTCAAGATTACTGTCAATGTATTCGGCTGCGTTTGCCGTCCAGTTGTTAGAATATGAAAGCGCTTCAATTGTCGGAGTGATGACAACGCCGTTTTCAAAGTCATAGAGCGAGAAGTCGGTATCCGGCTCGAAGTGATACATCCAGTTGATTTTCTTCTTGTCGGGATCGGTTCCGTTAAAGACGCTGAGAAGTGCCTCGGTAAAGTTTTCCGAACCGAGAAGCTCGTCAATAACAGCGCCGTTTCCGTCGATTGAAAGAGTTTCAATGAGATAGCTGAGAATAACGGTGAGCATATCGCCCTTGTCAAAGACACCGTCAATATACGAACCCTTGAATGCGTTTCCGGAAAGGAGAGCGCTTTGAGAATCGTATTCTTTTCCGATTACCTTTGAAACGTCTTCCATGAGAGTTGAAAGTCTGTCAAGCTTGAGACCGGTCTTTTCTTCAATAAGCTTCTGAACAAACGATGCGTCAAGCTTGTTGATATCAACCGCATTGCCGAGATTTGCAGCGAGAGACTTAACGTCAACTTCGTAAACCGGGCGGATTGTGTCAATTACAACATAGAGCGGATGAAGGAGATTTCTGACCGCAACGGAAAGTGCATTGCTTGAAAGGTAATAAATTGCTCCGGGAAGAACTTCAACAAGCTCGTTAATCGGATCGGCAGCAAGCTTGTCGATTCTTGCGTAAAGAGCGTTAAGAATTACCGATACGGTGTCCTTTGAATCGAATTCGCTGCTCTTCTTAACTTCGCAGCCCAAAGCCTCAAGAAGCGGAACGATTGAGCTGTCGTAACCGTCGTTTCCGTAAAGGACGATGTCGGCGTTATTCTTGAAGAGGTGGATGTTTTCGCCCTTGAAGAGGAAACCGAAGAGCGGAGTGATGGGTTCAAGGACGGAAACGAGAGCCTTTGTGAAGCCTTCACGGTCGCCGTCTTCAAAGCCCCAGTTATATTCTTCGTCAATGTCCTTATACTTTTCAAACGCACTGAGATCAACGCCGAGTTCCGAATTGATAAGCTCGGTAAGATTCTTGGGAAGAGAAATCATTGAGGAAAGGCCCTTTGCAACAGAAGTTACTGCCGAGTTGGTGAAGAGCTTGTTGACTCCTTCAAGAATCTTTGCTGAGAAGTCGATGTCACTGCCGGACATCTTGAGAACCGATTTTACGATTTCGTCAAGATTGTTTGCAAGGTAGTTTGCGGCCTGCTTTGTCCAGTTGTTCTTATAGGCAAGATATACCTTTGAAGCCGGAGTTGTTCCGTCAAAGGTTCCGACGGAGGAATCCGGTTTGAGCCACTTATAGTCCTCAAGAGCGTACTGAGTCTGATTAAGAAGCTCAATGATTGCGGCAAGAGCCATGTTTCCTCTTTCATCGGAAACGCTTGTATAAATGTTTTTGATGATTGTTTTAAGCTCGTCGCTCATTTCGGGGTCTTTTGAGAACTGCTTATAAATCAAATTAACAAAGTCGCTGTTGCCGAGGCACTTCGTAAGATATCCGAGAAGAGCCATGAAAACGTCGGCCTTATCGGCGGTGAAGTTGATTCTTGAACCGTTAAGACGCTTTGTCGGTGCATTCGTGTTAAGCGAAGCGTAAGTAATAAGCGAGCCTGCGTTCATAATCGGCATCGAGGACGCATCGATTCCCTTGACGAACATTCCGACAAGATAAGAAACGATTGAGCTGAACGAGGAAACGTCAAAGTCAAGACCGAGCGAATTTTTGTTGACCAAATCGTTCAATCTCAAGTCATAATGATCGTCAAGAACCTTGATATTAAGCTTTGATTCGTGTGCTTTATAGTTAAGTCTGATATTAAGATACTGGAATCTTTCCCAAAGCTTATCCATCGGAACGGCATAGGCAAGATTCGGAAGAATCGAACAAAGAGTTGAAACCGGATTCTTTGTGAGCTTGTTTTCAACAAAATCAATGAGCGGATTGAAAATTGCGTTGACAATCTGTCTTGAAGTTGTGTAGCCCTGAACTTCGCCGTATGACGGGATTCCGTCACAGCCGAGAGCTTCAAGAATCGGAGTAACAAGGTCGGAATAGCCGGCACAGCCGTCAGCTTTAAGATTAAGGTTAGCGGCAATGGTTGCGCCCAAGTAATGTCCGTAACCTGCACTGTTAATCGTTACATCATAACCGTTCCAATCAGTAAAGAGAACTCTGATAATCGGAAGAATTGCATCGAACGATTCAGACATTGCGCTCATGAATTTTGCTTTTTTAGCGTTGATAAATTGCGCCGTTGAGGAATAGTTTTCGGATTTAATGCTGTCAATTCCCCAATTGAGAGTGAGTTTTCCGTCTTTTTTGAGGGCGTTCCAGTTTCCGCCCGCCGAATAGAGCTGACCTCTTACGCTGTCAAAGCCATCAATATAAGGTGCAACCTGATTCGGATAAAGACCCATACCAAGGCCGTCAATCAGCTCATTAAGCGATTTATAAGACAAAGCAACCTTGTCCTTCCAAAGCCCGGCATCGTACCAAACTTCACGAGGAAGCGAATTATAAAGGTTTTCAAGTGCTTTGACAAGCTCGGGATAAAGGATGCCCATGAGCATATTTACGAACTTGTCCGTGTAAAGATTGTCCGCAAGAACCTGCTTGATGTAATCGCTGAGGTTGTCGGCGTCAATATTTACGATGTTTGTGAAATCCTTACTCGTAAGGAATTTGTCGAGCTTTTCAATCGTTTTGTTGACAACGTCTTCATTAACGTTGTATTCCTCTCCGGACTTTCTTGCAAGATCTTCGTCGGTAACGTCACGGGTCATGAAGATTCCGTTTGCGTCGTGAAGGTGCTTCTGCTTAAAGTTTGCAAGTCCCTTCGATGCAACGAAGCTGTTATACATATTAAGAAGAGATGAGAGTCTGTTGTAATCGGCTCTGAGCTGATCGGAAATCAATGACGGATTTTTACTGTTGATAAAATCCCAGATATTCGTTTCAACTCTTCCGATTGCGTCCTTGATTGCCGTGAAGTTTGAAAGGTTAACTTCGCCGTATGCGTCGTAATATCCGACGGCGGTATTGACTTCGCTTTCAAGGCGGGCAAGAATCGTGCGATAAAGTCTTGCGATATAATCATCAATGATATAGCCGAGAGCGTTTTCTCCGTCACCGAAGATTGCCTTCATTGCGCTTTCGCCGATGAGAGCAAGATACTTTGCATACATTGCGTCAAACGCACTCTTCTTTGAAACAGCATTGCTGATGTTCGGAATGTTTTCGGCAATACCGGTTCCGATAATATTCTCGGTCGAAACCTTCGTAAGGTCTGCATAAACCAGCGGAAGGAACCATGCCCAGAAGGAATCATACTGATCTTCCGCTTCTCTGTAGTCCCATTCATACTTGAGTTCGTCTTCAAAAGCCTTAACATATCCCGTGCCGTCGGTGAACACTTCGGCAACATAAGCCTGAGTAAACGCCGTTGAAAGGGTGTTGTTGTAGCCCTTGATGAGGTCATAGTAGTTCCAAAGCAGCTGATTGTCCTCAATAGTTTTGATTGCTTCGGCGTCGGGATACTGTGCTCTGAGAGCGTCGATATTAGCCTTGATTTCTCTGATTTTATAAAGCTGAATATCCTTGTCGAGCTGAGTCATGAAAGCTTCGGCATTTTCAACCGAGAACTCGGAAAAGCCCGAAAAGTTGTTGCGAACATAAGCAATAACATCGGCGGATACGCTCTTGACAAAATCAAGGTTCGGCTTTTGAGCGGTATAAATTCCGTTCATTGCCGAAAGATCGTTTGCGTCATAGCCTGCGTTCATTGCGTTGCCGAGAGATTCGATTGCCGGCTTTGCATTGATAACCTTTTGAGCAAAGAGGCAGTTATCCATGTATGCTTTGACTTTTGCCATATCGAAGAAGTGATTTTTGACATCTTCGGAATATGAATCAAGCTTTGCAAATGCCTGATTGTTTGAAGCGATAAGCGCATTGATTTCCGAGGCGGAAAGTTTAGCAAGATCGTTAACGGAAGTGTTAGTTCTTGAATCGGTGAACCAGTCGGCAAAAGCATGAAGATTCTGATAAGCCGTTGTATCCGTAACAACATTTGTTCTTGTCGGCTTCTGTGAAAGGGACTGCCATGAAAGTGATGACCAGAACCACTCTCTGTAGACCAAAACTTTCCATTTCTTTTTATCTTGACTGTGTCTTGCATAGCCCCTTCTTAAAGCATTATTATAATTATAAGTCACCGAGGTAAGAATGCTTTGCGGAACTGCGCCGAGCGAACCGTAAGTTAAAAGAATCTTTTGAATATCTGCGCTAACGGTCACAGAATGGTTAACATCGTTGCCAATATTATATTGAACCCATCCTTCTTGGAAACCAATACTTCCTTGACCATTATAACGCTTTTCACTTCCGTTTCTCCGGCTTGCCGCAGAATCGTCGGTAACGCCCGCCGTGGGAATAAGACTGTTGATTACCGCATCATAACCCGGTGTCGCATTTCTGGCGGAAGCGTTAAGATCAACGGAAGAGTTATTTCCGACGGGAGAAACAGTAGCCCAGCTTCCGTTTCCTCCAACCCCGTTGCAACGCGGTTCTGCAATACCGTACACATATTGGTACAGCACTTCAGCGGCATTAAGCATTGTTCCGTCGCCGTTTGTCAGTGATGTGTCGGTAATCTTTGAAAAAGCCGACTTCAAGTCATTGCCGTCAACCGCGGAAACAGTGAACGTTGTAAATGAAATGCTCACCGTGCTGACGATCATAATTAGCGAAAGTAAAACACTAAGCAGTTTCTTTCCTGTTTTCATGTAAAAACCTCCTAAATAATTTTTGTTTTCCGTAAAGAGAAAAGTGAGATTCGGCCACCTTTCTCATCTATACAAATTGATGATAACATTTATAAACATCAAAGTCAACACAATATCGGATTTTTGGCAAACTGTTTAATTTTTATGACATATTTTTGTA
The DNA here is from genome assembly GCA_934561055.1 of uncultured Eubacteriales bacterium. Lineage (GTDB taxonomy): Bacteria > Bacillota > Clostridia > Oscillospirales > Acutalibacteraceae > UBA6857. The sequence continues at coordinate 62,484 of CAKTFN010000001.1, read as the reverse complement.
ACAATTTGTGACGATTTTTTTAATTATTTATGAATTTAAGAAGGATTTATTTGTTTTTATTGACTTTCGGAAATTTTAATATTTAAATATTTTTAAATAAGTATGAAATTTTTTCAAAATCTGTTTATCAAAAAAAGCCCGCTCCTTTCGGAGCGGGAAAAGGTTTTGAAAATTATTTTTCGTCGTAACCGTAGTAAATATCCTCGGTATAAACGTTGTTTTCATCCTTGCTGTGGTGAGCATACCAAACCTGAGCAAAGAACGGGTTAACCTTTGCAATTTCATCATACTTCCAGGGCATCGGAAGGCATTCGGGGCACCAGTGACCGCCGCCGAGAACAAGGTTAACAGACATTTCAAATTCAGCGCCGCAAGCGCATTTCCATTTGATCGGAGTGTAGATATCCTTCGGAGCCTTCTTTTCAAGGCATTCGCCGCCTCTGAAGGCTGCCGCCTTTTTGAGTTCGGCAAGAGTAAGCTTTTCAAGCGGCTTGCTCTCATCATAACCGTGGTCAAGAAGGTTTTCGGGGTGTTCCTTATCGGGAATAACAACTTCAAAGTCATCCCAATTGCTCGGAATCTTAGCGTATTCTTCCTTTGAGCCGTAGAAAGCAGTGATTCTGTCCTTCATTCCGTTCTTAATCCATGTCTGAGTTCCGTAAAGCGGAGCGTTTGCAATCGGTTCCATCATGAACTTCTTAACAAGCGACATCGGAGCAAGGCCGGACATTTTGAAGTAGAACGGAGCTTTCTTCGCAAGAGACTTGAAGTATTCCTTAACAGGAATGTTTGCTCTGAAGTGAAGATAATTTTCAAGATCATCGGCATCGGTATACCACTGACCGTGGAAGTTACGGTTGATAAACCAGTTCGGATTGAAAATCTTCTTCGGAATGTCAGCGCCCTTCATGCCGATGGCGTTAAGAAGAAGAACTTCAAATTCATAGTTTGTGAGTCTGTAATCATGGCCTGAGCTTATGTTGTAGAAACGACGCCAGAAGTCCTCGGGAAGTCTGTCGTTGCAGACCTTTGCGCAAAGACGTCCGCTGTCTTCGACGGTTGCCCATTCAAGCATTCCGTTGATGGGAACGTGATACATGATCGGATCCATGTTCTTAAGAATATCAGCATAAAGAATTCCGGTCTGACGAAGAGAAACCCAATATTTAAGTCCGGAATCCGCAAGAAGAGCTTCAGCCTTGGTCTTGCTGATTGCGTAATGGTCATAAACGCTGATCTGAATCGGGTCACCGGTTCTGCCCCAATGAACGGGAGCATTTCTGTCACCTGTCTGAGCGACGGTTCCGATATAAACAACTTTTACTGCATCGGGGTCGGGCTGAGATTTAACAGCCTTGACGATGTTTTCCATTGCAGTTACGTTTGTAAAGAGAGTCTTCTTCGGGAAATAGTCGGCTGCCGGTGAAACAAGTCCGCCGACGTGAAGAATATAGTCCGCACCGTTAACACATTCAAGAACGTCTTCATAAACAGTGAGGTCACCCCAAACGATTTTAACGCTTGAATCACTCATGTACGGAGCGAAGAGATTTCTGTTTTTCTTGCTGTCTCTGAGAAGGAGAACAATGTCATACATGTTTCGTCTGATATAAAGTTCTTTGAAACCTTCAAAGCCCATTGTTCCGGACGCGCCTGTAAGAAAAACTGTCTTTTTCATTTAAACATACCACCAATCTAAAAAAATTGTTTAAATTACATACCTTTTAAAGTATACAACATCCCGAAAGATGATTTGTTAACAGTTCGTTAAGTTTATCTCAACAGATTTAATAAATTTACGGTTCTCAATTTGTTAATTGTGACACAATTGAAGTATTTTCAATTATTTTATCATTCAAAAACACTCTCATATTTATAAACATCGAAAATCTCCTGCGCTTTTTCCTTGATCTGATTTCTCAAAGAAGCCGGCTCAACAACCTCAATCTTGTTTCCAAACTGCATTATCCATGAAATCAGTCCTTCACTGACGGCAATCTTCGTTCTCATTCTGAAACAGTCTTCGTTTTCACACTTCGTGATAAAAACACCTGTTCCGAAACGGTCAAGAATTTCTTCAAGAATTGAGTTGCTGCAAACAAAATCGAGTTGTTGGAGACTTCCGCTGAACATATTGAAAAGTTTGCTTACATAATCCGCACTGTCAAAATAGCTCCTGTATTGGGACACTTCGCTGAACGGACGAATTGTTTCGTCAAGCATTTCAACCTTTTTCATTCGGTCGATTCTCATATGCATGAGATTGTCATACTTTTGATAATTACCGATCAGATAATAATGGTCGTTCGACCAAATGAGCGAATACGGGCTTATTGTGTGCCTTCTCTCTTTAATTTTCACTGCCTTATTATCATCGGTAACAATCCTTTTGCAATATAAAAACGTCACCTTTTTCCGCAATCTGATTGCACGGTTAAGAACATCAATATTATAATAGATTTCTTCATTTGCGCATTTAAGACGGTTTTCGATATATACCTGTCTTGTCAGTTGTCTCCCCGTCCCCTCACTGCAGAGTGAGGCGATTTTTTTGACAAGTTCCTTTGTCTTTTTTTCTGTAATGAAACTTGCCGCCTGGACGGCATCAATGAGAAGTCTGATTTGCGCCTCTTCAAAATTACGCGACGCAAGATAATATCCGTTGACCGGAGATTTCACTCGGAAGATTTCCATGCCGTAATCTCGCAGTGCCTGAACATCACTGTATATTGATTTTCTTTCACACTCAATTCCGTTCTTTTCAAGCATTTCCTGAAGATTTTCGGCGCTGACCGGATGGTCTTCATCGCTGTATCGTTCGAGATAATCTTTAATATACAAAAGTTTCAGCTTTGTTGAGCCTTTCTTTGCCATAAACAACCTCCCGTTCTTAAATGTCCGATTTCACTTATACGTAATTAAGCAGTTCGACTGATTATTAAGAAATATTATATAATAAATTGATATATAATTCAATATTATTGATTCATTTTAATTAAAAATAAGAATTAGATTTATAACAGCTGTGCCCCGCACAGTTGTTAACAGCATAACAAACAAAAAAGCGCCCACCGAAAAGTGAGCGCATATTAATATTGGCTCTATGTCAATGGTTGGGGTAAAAAGATAAAACAGAAATGTTTAGCAGCTGCCTGACGGCGACTGCTGCTTCATTTCCTTTTTTTCTACCCCAACTATTGACATAGAGCCAGAATGACGAAAGCCCTTGATTTCTCAAAGGCTTTCACACAGGCCATCATATTGACCTGTAATTATGGCAGGGATGGCAGGACTCGAACCTACGAATGTCGCAGTCAAAGTGCGATGCCTTACCGCTTGGCTACACCCCTAAATAGTAATCGACGCCCGCTTAGTTTCTTAAAACATGAAGCAGACGTTCCAAAAAATATGGGGTGGATAATCGGATTCGAACCGATGGCCTCCAGGGCCACAACCTGGCGCTCTAACCAACTGAGCTATACCCACCGCCTGTTGGCGCGGTTTAAGGGACTCGAACCCCCGGCCTACTGCTTAGAAGGCAGTTGCTCTATCCAGCTGAGCTAAAACCGCAAATGACAAAAAAAAATGGAGCGGGTGATGGGAATCGAACCCACACGACCAGCTTGGAAGGCTGGGATTCTACCATTGAACTACACCCGCATATTACCTCGTGCAACGTTGAATATTATATTATAATGCACTCCAAAAGTCAAGACTTTTTTCAAAAAAATTTGATTTTTTTCAGGCTTTTTTGATCGGTCATTATATCCCCTTAATTGGAAAAAACAGAGCTTGATTCCGGGCGAAAGCGCTTTTTCTTCTTTCGCCCGGATTTAACTTTAAAGATAGTTCGTTTCAAGCTTTCCGTCTTTGACCTCAACACTGATTGCGCTGACGGTGCTTTCATAATTATCGATAATTATTGTTGCGATTGCGTCTTCAATCTCTTTTCGGATAATATTTCTAAGATCTCTTGCACCTCTCGTTCCGACAACAGCCTTTTTTGCAAGATATTCCGGAACATCGTTTGTCCACGTCAGATCAATCGGCTTTTCTTTAAGCGAATCCTTAAGCTCGTTCAAAAGAAGAACCGAAATTTTCTTATAGTCCTCTTCGGTAAGAGCGTTAAAAACGGCAATCTCGTCAACTCTTCCGAGAAACTCCGGACGAAGGAAGTCTGAAAGGGCTTTCATAATGCGTTCCCTCGTTGCATCACCCTTATCTTTTCCGAAACCGAGAGCACCGCTCTTTTGCTCGCTTCCGGCATTTGAGGTCATTACAATGATTGTGTTTTCAAAATTAACCGTTCTGCCCTGTGCGTCGGTTATGCGACCTTCGTCAAGAATCTGAAGAAGAATGTTCATAACGTCCGGGTGAGCTTTTTCTATTTCGTCAAAAAGGATTACCGAATACGGCTTTCTTCTGACCTTTTCCGTGAGCTGACCGGCTTCATCATAACCGACATATCCCGGAGGCGATCCGATAATTCTTGAAACGCTGTGTTTTTCCATGAATTCGGACATATCAAGCCTTATAAGCGTTTCGGGAGTATTAAACAGCTCGTTCGCAATCTGCTTCACCAGCTCGGTTTTTCCGACACCCGTCGGGCCGACAAAAATGAACGATGCCGGACGGCGGCGCGGACTTATCTGAACACGGCTTCTTCTGATTGCGGCGGCAATCGCTTTTACCGCTTCGTCCTGACCGATCACACGCGCTTTAAGCGTATCTTCAAGATTTGCAAGGCGTTTGAGATCGCTTTCGATAACCTTACTTGCCGGAATACCCGTCCAAAGTTCAATAACTTTTGCAATATCCTCTTCTTTTACGGCATTGTCCGAAGCTTTTTCTTCAAGCTCCTTTTGAGCGTCTTCGCACTTCACGATTTCGGACTTGATATTCGCAATTGCTTCATAATCAACGTTATCGGTCTGAGCATAAAGATCTTCTTCATCAAGTTTCAAATCTTCAAGCTTTTGCGCATTAATTTGAAAATCGCTGATTGCTTTGTTTCTGAGGTTTGCACAGGTACAAGCCTCGTCAAGAAGGTCAATCGCTTTATCGGGCAGGAATCTGTCGGTAATATATCTTTCCGAAAGAACAACGGTTCTTCTGACGAGAGCGTCGCTGATTCTTACACGGTGATAGTTTTCATAATAACTCTTGATTCCGAGAAGAATATCGGTTGCATCGTCAATTGAAGGTTCTTCAACCTTGACCGGCTGAAAACGTCTTTCAAGAGCGGCATCCTTTTCGATGTTCTTTCTGTATTCGGTAAAAGTGGTTGCACCGATAACCTGAATCTCACCCCGTGAAAGCGCCGGTTTCAAAATATTTGCGGCGTTCATTGAGCCTTCGGCGTCACCGGTTCCGACGAGATTGTGAACCTCATCAATGAAAAGAATGATGTTTCCGTTCGCCTTAACTTCATCAATAAGGTTTTTGATTCGGCTTTCAAACTGACCTCTGAACTGGGTTCCGGCAACAAGAGCGGTAAGATCAAGAAGATGAATCTCTTTGTCCGCAAGTCTTGCGGGAACCTCTCCCCTTGCAATCTTGAGAGCAAGTCCTTCGGCGATTGCGGTTTTTCCGACGCCCGGCTCACCGATAAGGCAGGGATTGTTCTTTGAGCGGCGGCAGAGAATCTGCGTCACGCGTGCAATTTCCTTATTGCGGCCGATGATATTGTCAATTTTGCCCTCACGCGCACGTTCCGTGAGATCGGTACAATAAAGGTTCAAAAATTTCCTCTTCTTTGCGGCGGCTTTGCGCTGCTTTCGAGTCATTTTTTCAGTGTTCTGAACCGGCGGAGCCTGTTCTTCGCTTTCGGCCTTTTGGGCTGCTTCGTTCGGCATATTCATAAGACCGTTCTGAAGTCCGTTTTGAAGGTCACCGAGAAGTCCCTGCAAAAACGGAACAGTCGGAGAACCGCCTGCTTCAAATCCGCCGTCCTCTTCGTCCGATTCGGGGAACATATTGCTGAACTGTTCGGAAAGGGCGTCAACGTCTTCCTCGGTGATTCCCATGCTGTCCATCATCTGCTTGATGGGACCGATGTTCATCTCCATCGCACACTGAAGACAAAGTCCTTCCGGAACGGTTTTTCCGTCAATGATTTTTGAAATGAATATTACAGCAGGACGTTTTTTGCACCTGCTACAAACTACTTTTTTCATTGTATACTCCTTGAAAAACAGAATGCTTATTATTCAATTGATTACTTTGAAACTTTTTGCGCCTTTTTCTCTCTGAAGTGATCACGGAACTGTCTGTAGGTTTCCGGCATATAGCTTGCAAAAGCAAAAACGCAGGTGCAAGCTGCAACCACAACGAGAATTCCGGTCATGATATCCGGCATTGTCCAAAGGTTTGTGAGTACGCCGACATCGGGACCGAATGCGATTACAAGAATCATCACCCCGTAAAAAGTGCAGGTTGCAACCTTTCCGGGCATTTCTGCCGCACCGGGACGGATATTCAGAAGAAGCATCACAAGACCGCCGACAACCATGATTCCCTCTTTAATAAGAAAAACAAGGAAAACCCAGCCGAAGGCATTGATCATGCTGCTTGAAGAATTTCTGAAGCAGATGAAGAGAATGACTGCGATTGTTATCTGAGTGAGTTTATCGGCAACCGGATCAAGAATTTTTCCGAGTGCGCTGACCTGATTAAAACGACGGGCAATTTTTCCGTCGAAAAGATCGGTGAGTCCGGAAACGGCAAGAATGATGATTGCGAGAATTTGATTTCCCTGAAGATACATCACGGCAAAAACCGGAATCAATGCAATTCTGATGACCGAAAGAAGATTCGGTATTGTGAGACAGCCTTTAAACAAATCTTTCATAAGTAAATCCCCCTGTAATCAAGCCGGAACGTATCCGCTGATTGATTTTAAAAGTCCTTTGACTGTGTTTATAATTAGTGAATTGTCCGCCGCGTCAATGAAGGTTTTGTTGCCCGTAAGTCCGGCAACGACACCGACAAGAAGCGCAGCGATAATTACCACGAAAATCCCCTTCACCGCACCGAGAACAAAACCGAGACCGGAATTGATCTGTTTGATTGCGGGAAGTTTTTTAATCACCTTGTCAAGAAGGCGGACAACAATTTTCAGAACAAACGAAAAAACAATCGTCAGAAGTATGAAAAGAATTGTTCGGATCACCGCCGTCGAAACAGGCTCGGCAATATTGGTCATGACATTTTTTACGAGGTTTTCACCGGAAAGATTCGCATCGGAAACCTGAGAAACGAGCTGATCCCGATTAATTCCGATGAGTTCCATCACTCCGGAAAAAGATTCGGGAATCGAATTGATTGCGTTTTCGATCTGAGAAGAATAATCCGCCGAGGCAACGGAACCGAGAGAAGCCGTCACCCTTTCGCGAATATAACCTTCAAAATACTGAGTATAGATCTGCGGCGCAAAGGACGAGGAAAAAATCTTCGCCGCAACGAAAGAAAGAACGTAGCCGGCAAGGTCAAAGAGCGTTGCGAAAAAGCCTCGCTTTGCCGCAACAACCGCAACCAGAACCAAAACGGCAACAAGAAGAATATCAATTATATATGACATTGTTATCCTCCGATCAGATTTTTAGTCATTTTTGCTTTCACCGATTATAGCATATAAAATCACAATTAACAACAGCTAATCGACGATTTTTGGCGATATAAATAAAAATTAATCAGTCTTTGTAAAGATTTCCGAGCGAATAATAATAGACCGTTCCGGAGGAAAGGCACATTCCTAGCCCTGCGGCCTCAAGCTTTTTTCTTTTTCTTTCCTTTCCGAAAGAGTTGACGCAAATAAGCTCTGACTCGGTGAGAATATAAGTTTTCTTTCCGCTGCAAAGAACATCGGTAACTTTGCTTTCTGTTTCAAAAACGTAGTTCACGGAGTTGTCCGGCGAATAATTTTTGATTTCGTAGCCGCCGAAAGAACCGAATTTTGAAGTCAGCGTTACCGAATAGCCGTCTTTGTCGCTGAACGAATTCAAAAGCGAAGACGAATATTTTTCGGTCGATTCAATGCTTCCTTCGCCTTTTGAGCCGATGAGAAGTCTTCGGTCGGAACAAAGGAGCATGAGCTTTGACGAAGAAGCAAAGCGAATGTCAATCCCTGCCGTTCCTTTGACGGTATATTCAAACTCCGTTTCGTCTGAATAAATATCGAGAAGATAAACTTTCGTTTCAATTTCGCCGTCGGAAGCGGAAAGTGCGGCGCAGGCAAGCTCACGACCTCCGGAAGAAATCGCAACCGAAACAATGTGATCCTTTGTACACGCCCAGCTGAACTTTTCTTTTCCGTTTCTGTCGTAATATGTGAGGATGCAGGCGGATTCATTACTCCTTGAAGCGATAGCATAGCTTCCGTCGGAAGAAACCTGAGCCGTAAGAATTTGAGAAGCATTTTCGCTTTGTCCCTCATGAACAACTTTTTTCTTTGAAATTATGACATATTTTCCGCTCAGGCGGTCAAAAACAATTCCGTAATTTCCATTCGATTTTATAACCGGTTCCGAATAATTAAGAACATGGGAAAAAAGCAGCTTTCCGGAAGACGAAATGCAAAAAAGAATTTCGTTTGAAACAACGTATACGTCCGAACCGACCGCTTCGATGTCAACAATGTCGTTGCTTGAAAACGAAAGAGGAAAGCCGGAACCGCTTTGTGAAATTTCGTTTTCGTTTTTCAGTGCGCTTCCGGTCGTTTTTTCGTCGGATGAAAACGTTGTTTTTTCGCTTTCGCCGCCGTCCGAAGAAGAGGGAGCAAATTTTGCGATGAAAACACCGGAAGCAATGATTACCGCGGCAAGAATTACGGCAAGAAGAACATTGCCGGTTCTGCGTTTTTCGGTTTTTTCGGTCATTTCAACCTTTTGAGGTTCTTTTGGTTCATTGTTTTGCAACTTGCTTCGCCTCCCGATAAAAAACCTTGTTGAGATAAAGGCCGTCCGGCTTTGCGGTTACACCGGCAAGTTCACGGTCTTTTGAAAGAATGATTTTTTGAATTGAGTCCTTTTCGATTTTCCCTTCGTTCACCGAAAGGAGCGTTCCGACCATAATCCGAACCATGTTATAAAGAAAACCGTTTCCGTGAACACCGAAAACGACGAGGTTCCCTTCCCGTTTTAAAAAACAATCAAAGACTGTTCTTTCGGTCGTCTTCACCGATGAGCCGCTTGCGCAAAAGGCTTTGAAGTCATGCGTTCCGATGAACTGCTTTGCCTGAGAATCAAGAAGTTTTTCATCAAGCAAAAACGGGTAATGAAGCGCATAACCTTCAAGAAAAGGATTTCTGACTTTTGAGTTCCAGATTTTATAAATATATTCTTTTCCGAGACAGTCATACCTTGAATGAAAATCTTCACGGACATCTTCGCATTTTGTTACGGCCACGCCTTTCGGCAAAACCGCATTCAGGCCGCGAAGAAGTTTTTCGTTTTCTCGGGTGTTTTCCGTTTTAAAATTGCAGCAGAATTCGTTTGCATGAACTCCGGCATCGGTGCGGCTGCAGGAAACGGGCTTTGCCTCTTCGCCGAGAAGTCGGAAAAGGGCTTTTCTGAGTTCGCCTTCAACGGTAACGAGTCCCGGCTGAAACTGATAGCCGTGAAAGCACGTTCCGTCATACATGAGTGTAAGTTTAATATTTCTCATTGCTTTTTCCTCAGATGAGCCTTGTAAAAAACGAATTGAGCAAAATTACCCCGGCAAGAACCGAGGCAAAAACACCGAGCGAAACAAAGTCCGAAACGTGAAGTTTCATCTGCTTCATTCTTGTTCTTCCCTCTCCGCCGTGATAACAGCGGCAGGTCATTGCAAAGGAAAGCTCATACGCACGTCTGAAAGCGGAAACGAAAAGCGGAATCAAAATCGGAATCATCGCCTTCACCCTTGCCATGAATTTTCCGCTTTCAAAATCGGCGCCTCTTGCCTTTTGAGCGTTCATAATGCGCTCAATTTCTTCGATAAGGGTCGGAATGAATCTGAGTGCAAGAGTCATCATCATTGCAAGCGAATGAACGGGAACGTGAACGACGTTGAGCGGAGAAAGAAGCCGCTCAATCGCATCGGTGAGCGCCGTTGGAACGGTTGTATAAGTCAGAAGAGAGCTGCACATAATCAGGCAGATTATTCGCACCGCCATGAAAATTGCGGTAAAGACGCCCTTCGTTGTGATTTCGATTTTCCAAAAAGAGAGAAGAACCGTCCCGCCGCCGATATAAAACATATTGAGAATCACGGTGAAAAGAATAATCGGCAAAAGCGGTTTTATGCTTTTGAAAAACATTTTAAACGGAACTTTTGAAAGAAGAACCGAAAGAACGGTCAAAAGAAGCATCAAACCGAGCGAAAAAAAGTTTTTGCAAAGAAAGATGATTACGATAAAAAGGATCGTGAGAATGATTTTGATTCTTGCGTCGAGCCTGTGGACGAGAGAATCGCCTTTGTAATACTGGCCGATTGTGATGTCACTGAGCATTGTTACCCCTCCTTTTGAGAAGTTTCAGAAGCTCTTTTTCGGCCTCTTCAAAAGTATAAATATCCGTTCTTACGTCATAGCCCGCATCTTTGAGCTTCAAAAACAGCTGAGTGATTTGCGGAACGTCAAGTCCCATTGAAAAAAGTTCGCCGGCATGAGAAAAAACGTTGCTGACGGTATCGTAATAAGCAAGGCGCGACTCGTTCATAACAAGAATTTTCGTTGCGATTTTTGAGATATCCTCCATGCTGTGAGAGACAACAATAACGGTGCTTCCGGTTTTTTCACGGTACTTCACAATAAGGTCAAGAATCATGTTCCTTCCGATCGGATCAAGACCGGCGCACGGCTCGTCAAGAACAAGAACCTCCGGCTTCATTGCCATTACCCCTGCAATTGCAACACGCCTTTTTTCACCGCCCGAAAGGTCAAAAGGAGACTTTTCAAGATACTTTTCGGAAAGTCCGACAAAAGAAAGCGATTCACGGACACGCTTTTTTATTTCGTCCTCAGAAAGACCCATGTTTTTCGGTCCGTAGCCTATATCTTTTTCAACCGTATCTTCAAAAAGCTGATATTCGGGATACTGAAAACAAACCCCAACCTTGAACCGAACGAAACGGACGTTCTTTTTATCCGCCCAGATATCGTTGCCGTCAAGAAAAACGCTGCCCGAAGTCGGCTTCAAAATTGCGTTGAAATGCTCGATGAGGGTGCTTTTTCCGGAGCCTGTATGACCGATTATGCCAACAAGCTCTCCCTTTTCGATTTTTAAATTTATATCATTGATTGCAGCAACCTGACTCGAAGTTCCCTTTGAGTAAAGATAGCCGAGATTTTTAGTTTCAAGAACAACAGAATTCATTGTGCCTCCAAAACTGCCTTTATATTTTCAAAAAGTTCGTCAATATCGAGCGAATCTTCGGGAATTTTTATTCCGTCCCTCACGAGCATTTTTGAAAGCTCTGTTGCTTGAGGAACGTCAAGTCCGACTTTTTTGAGCGTTTCGTCATTCGCAAAAACTTTTCGCGGCACATCGTCAAGAACAATTTTTCCTTTATCCATGACAACGACACGGTCGGCCTTCGCCGCTTCATCCATGTAATGAGTGATGAAAATCACGGTGATTCCAAACTCTTTGTTGAGCCGTTTTACGGTTTTCATAACCTCACGTCTTCCGCGGGGGTCAAGCATTGCGGTAGGTTCGTCAAGAACGATACACTCCGGCTTCATTGCGATTATTCCGGCGATTGCGACACGCTGTTTTTGGCCGCCGGAAAGTTTATGAGGCTCAAAAGTTCTGAACTCATACATTCCGACGTTTTTGAGTGCTTCATCAACACGCCGGCGAATCTCCTTCGGGTCAACACCGAGGTTTTCGGGGCCGAAAGCAACATCGTCTTCAACGATAGTCGCAACGATTTGGTTGTCGGGATTTTGAAAAACAACTCCGACTCTTCGCCTGATGTCAAGAACCTTTTCCTCGTCGGCGGTGTCAAGGCCGTCAACAAAAACTTTTCCCGAAAGCGGAACTTCGATTGCATTGCAGAGTTTTGCAAGCGTTGACTTTCCGCAGCCGTTATGACCGAGAACGGCAACAAATGAGCCTTTTTCGATTTTCAAATTGAAATTTTCGATAACATCGTTCGTAACGTTTCCTTCATCGTCCGGATAACCGAAAGTTACGCTTTGAAATTCAATATATGATGACATCTGTTAAATCTCCAAAATTATTTTTTCCAAAAGGCGGATGCACCGCAGGGAAGAATCATTTTGCTTTCCGTCACAGGTAAGCCGATTTCGGAAGAAGAAACGCTTCCGCCGAAACGGGGAACAACAATCGAACCGAGAATATACTGCATTACGGACGGAGAAAGTCCGGTTGTATATGAATTGATCAAAACGGCGATTGATTCGCTGTATAAAAGTTTGCTGCAAAGTTCGACAAAACCGTAAATTTCGTCCTCAAGCTTCCAAACTTCTCCGCCGGGACCTCTGCCGTATGAAGGCGGATCCATTATAATTATATCATACTTGTTTCCTCTTCTGATTTCACGCTGAACGAATTTTATGCAGTCGTCAACGATCCAGCGTACACTTCTGTCGGCAACGCCGCTTGAGGCGGCGTTTTCCTTTGCCCATGCGACCATGCCCTTTGAGGCGTCAACATGAACAACGCTTGCGCCCTCTTTAAGGCAGGCGATTGTTGCGCCGCCGGTGTAGGCAAAAAGGTTCAAAACCTTCACGGGACGATCGGCATTTCTGATCATTTTTCTGATTTCGTCCCAGTTGACCGCCTGCTCCGGAAAAATTCCGGTATGCTTAAAGCCCATGTTTTTCACGTTGAACGTCAGATCTTTATATTGAAGCGTCCAAAAGGGAGGAAGCTTTGTTCTGACCTCCCAATTTCCGCCGCCGGTTTTTGAACGGTGATAAAACGCATCGGCCTTTTTCCAAAGCGGATTTTTCTTTTCGGTTTTCCAGATTACCTGCGGGTCGGGACGGACAAGAATGATATCCTTCCAGCGTTCGAGCCTTTCGCCGTCGGAACAGTCGATAAGTTCATAATCTTTCCAGTCAAAAGTATTTCTCATTTTTTGTATATCCTTAAATTAATCTTGATTTGATAACTTCCGCAATTTCCTTTGCAAGCGTTTCAATCTGTTTTTTGTTTTCGCCCTCAAGCATTACACGGACAAGCGGTTCCGTTCCCGAAACACGAACGAGAACTCGGCCGGTATTTCCGAGCTGCTTTTCCGCCTGAGCGATTGCGTTTGCAACCTCTTCGTCGTCGGCAAAACGTGCTTTTCCCATTTTTGAAACACGGACATTAATCATTGTCTGCGGATACACGGTCATGCAGGAGGCAAGCTCCGAAAGCTTTTTGCCGGTCTTTTTCATGATTCTGAGAACCTGCAAAGCCGTAAGCTGACCGTCGCCGGTGGTTGCATAGTCAAGGAAAATGACGTGGCCGGACTGTTCGCCGCCGATCGAGTAACCGTTATTAAGCATATTTTCAAGAACGTATCTGTCGCCGACCTTTGTTGAAACGTAATTGATTCCGGCCTTTTCGCAATATTTTCCGAAGCCCATGTTCGTCATAACCGTGACAACGGCGGTGTCCTTTTTGAGCTTTCCTTCCTCTTTCATATGCGAAGCGCAGATTGCGATGATCTTATCGCCGTCAACAATCTCTCCGTTTTCATCAACGGCAAGCATTCTGTCTGCGTCGCCGTCAAAGGCGAAGCCCGCCATGAGTCCTTTTTCGAGAACTTCCTTCTGAAGCGCTTCAATGTGGGTTGAGCCGCAGTTTTTGTTGATATTCACTCCGTCGGGCGAAGCGGAAAGAACAGTGCAGTTTGCGCCGAGGTCGCAAAAAAGCTTTTCGGCAGAAACGCTCGCAGAACCGTTTGCACAGTCAAGGGCGATATTCATTCCTGAAAAATCGCAGTCAACGGTTCTTTCAAGGTGTTCGATATAATCGTGAACCGTTTTTTCGCAAACGGTGATTCTTCCGACGTCTTTTCCGAGTTTTACGGGCGGAGTTGCGGCCTCATCAAGAATAATCGCCTCAATTTCTTCCTCAACCTCATCCGGAAGCTTATAGCCGTCGGATTTAAAAATTTTGATTCCGTTATATTCACAGGGGTTATGCGAGGCTGAAATCATCACGGCCGCATCATAATCATATTTTTTGACGAGATAAGCCACAGCCGGAGTCGGAACAACGCCGAGCGTCATTACGTCTGCGCCGACCGAACAAAGTCCGCACGCAATCGCCGCTTCAAGCATATCGCCGGAAATTCTTGTGTCTTTTCCGATGAGTACTCTGGGCTTATGCGTTCCCTTTGTGAGAACCATAGCCGCAGCTTTTCCTATATTCATTGCAAGTTCACACGAAATTTCGGAGTTTGCAACTCCTCTTGCACCGTCGGTACCGAATAATCTTCCCATATTTGCCTCCGTAAATTAAAATAATTGCTGTTGACCCGGCATTGCAATGCCGAGATGTTCATACGCGGCCGCCGTTACCGTTCTTCCGCGCGGAGTACGGCTCAAAAAGCCGATTTGCATAAGATAAGGCTCATAAACGTCCTCAATCGTTACGGCTTCCTCGCCTATTGCGGCGGCAATCGTTTCAAGTCCGACAGGTCCGCCGTTATAATTCTTTATCATTGTTGACAAAATCAGTCTGTCAATCGAGTCCAAACCGAGATTGTCGATTTCCATTTTTGAAAGAGCAAAATTCGCCGTTTCTTCGTCAATCACGCCGTTGCCCATGATTTCCGCAAAATCTCTGGCACGTTTGAGAAGGCGGTTTGCGATTCTCGGAGTACCTCTCGAACGTGCGGCAATTTCAAGTGCGCCGTCGTCTTCAATTCCGATTGAAAGAATTCCGGCGCTTCGTTTTACAATCTTTGCAAGTTCTTCGGGCGAATAAAGTTCAAGGCGAAGAACAACGCCGAAGCGGTCACGAAGCGGAGCGGAAAGCTGACCGGCTCTTGTTGTTGCGCCGACAAGAGTAAACTTCGGAAGGTCAAGACGAATCGAACGAGCCGACGGCCCTTTTCCGATGATGATGTCGAGTGCATTATCTTCCATTGCCGGATAAAGCACTTCTTCAACGCTCCGGTTGAGGCGGTGGATTTCGTCAATAAAAAGCACGTCGCCTTCCGAAAGATTCGTAAGAAGAGCCGCAAGATCACCCTGCTTTTCGATTGCGGGGCCGGAAGTCACTCTGAGATTTACGCCCATTTCGTTCGCAACAATTCCGGCAAGGGTTGTTTTTCCGAGCCCCGGAGGACCGTAGAGAAGAACGTGGTCAAGACTTTCCCCTCTTTTGAGTGCGGCCCGAATATAAATTTCAAGGTTTTCCTTGACCTTTTCCTGGCCGATATAATCTTCCATCGTTTTCGGTCTGAGCGAAACCTCAATGTCGTTGTCAAGCGGAGTGTATTCCGCCGTTATATATCTTTCGTCAAATTCCATGTCCGGCATTGATTACACCCTCTTTGAAAGAATTTTAAGTGCCTGTTTGATAATATCCTGAACCGAAAGCGAGGAATCGATTTTGCTGACGGCAACGGCCGCTTCGGTTTTACTGTATCCGAGCATTGTCAGAGCGGCAACGGCTTCGCTCGTGTTCGGCATTTCTCCGACTGCCGAAACACTTTCCGCATCGGTATCGCCGCCGATTGAAGAAACTGCGCTTTTCGCCTTGTCTTTGAGTTCAAGAATCACTCTTTGAGCGATTTTCGGACCTACGCCGTTGGCCTTCGTGATTGCCTTCACGTCACCCGAAGAGATGCAAAGAGCAAGTTTTTCCGGCGTTTGTTCGGAAAGAATCGCAAGAGCGGCTTTCGGTCCGACACCTGTTACACCAATGAGAAGTTTGAACCATTCAAGCTCATATTCCGTCGAAAAACCGAAAAGGTCGAGCGCATCCTCTCTGACATTAAGGTGCGTAAAAAGAGTGACGGTTTTGTTTTTATCTATATCACGAAGAGTATTCGCAGAGGTCAGGCATTTGAACGCAACACCGCCGCATTCGACGGCAACGGAATACAAATCGGAAAAAACAACTTTTCCGGTAACGCTGTAAAACATTTTCAGATTCCCTTTCTGATTTTCAAAGTTTTAAAAGGATCAAGCATCGAAGATCCGGAATGAGCATGGCAAATTGCCATTGCAAGCGCATCGGCGGCATCGTCGGGTTTCGGAATGGCGGAAAGGCCGAGAATATGCTTTGTCATATCCTGAACCTGCTTTTTTTCGGCTCTTCCGTAACCGACAACGCTCTGCTTAACCTGAAGAGGCGTATATTCGTAAACCGGCGTGTGCGTCTTCTGGGCGGCAAGCATTATCACACCCCTCGCCTGGCTGACGTCAATTACGGTTTTTGCGTTGCTGTTATAAAAAAGCTTTTCGACACTCATCGCTTCAGGCTTATATTTTTCAATGATTTCGGTAAGCCCGTCATAAATTATTTCAAGCCGCCGATTAAACGGAACGCCGGCATCGGTTGTGATTGCGCCGTAATCAATAAGCGAAAAACGTGAGTTTTTATATTCGACAACGCCGACGCCGACAATTGCATATCCGGGGTCAATTCCGAGAACGATCATAGTTATAGTCTCCCGTATCCTTTCAGTTCAGCGAAAAAATCAGCACACTTTTCTCTTTCGTGCAATTTTTCATATACTTTCTCATTTTAATTATCGTTTGATTATATCACACAAAAAGCGGTATAACAAGTATAATTTGTAAAAAAGAGGATGAAGAGTGAAAAGAAAAGAGGCTGTGCGTGACAACCTCTTAGATTTTATAATATTTGAGTGATAAATAAAAAATTTATAACAGCATAACAAACAAAAAAGCGCCCACCGAAAAGTGAGCGCATATTAATATTAAATTATTCTTCGGGCATGAACGTCGGGAACATTTCAAGTTTGAACTTGTTCATTTTGTTCATGCGGTCAATCCTGGCTTTGGTCTGCTCATCTTCACAAACACCGGTTCTGATGTATTTGTCAAGCGTATCGTAAGTAAAACCAAGGTTATCCTCATCGGTTTTTCCGCAAAGACCATCAATAGGAACTTTTTCAACAAGGTTCGACGGAACACCGAGAACACGGCCGATTGCACGTACTTCTGTGACGGTAAGGTGAGAAAGCGGGCCAAAATCTCCGGCTGCATCTCCGTAACGGGTTGCATATCCCACCCAGTCTTCGGACAGGTTGCAAGTGTTGGCAACGCGTCCGTTCACGGATTGACCGACAGCATACAAAGTTGCCATTCTGATTCGGGCCGGAAGATTATTCCTTGTCTGCTGAGTAATTTCAAGTTCTTTCGGAAGACTGCCGAGTACACCGTCAACCGCATCCTTAATATTGATTGTATAATTTTTGATTCCGAGATGTGAAACAAGCTGACGGGCACAGTCAATATCACTTTGAACTCCGCACGGCATAAGCACACCGATTACGCGGTCTTTTCCAAGCGCTTCGACGCAAAGAGCGGCAACAACAGAGCTGTCCTTTCCGCCGGAAATTCCGACAACGGCGTTGCAGTCCTTTCCGTTCTTTTCAAAAAAATCTCTGATCCATTCAACGCAATCGTTTTTCACTTTTTCGGCATTAAACATTTTTATCACCCCAACCATATCAGAACAACGGGTCGAGCCCGTAAAACAAATGAGTAAATTTCGGAACGGAAATCATCGAACAGTGTCCTTCCTCCGAAATAATTATGTGATCCATTAAGCTCACCTTGAGAGAAAGAAGAAAGTCATATGCTTTTTTCGTCTGCGTCACATCATCGGCCGAAGGAAGAGAAATCCCGTTCGGATGATTATGCACAAGCAAAATTCCCGTTGCCTTCGTTTCAAGAACCGCCGACGCAAGCTTTCGCATATCAAACAAAGTGCTGTTGACGTCCCCGTCCGAAAGCTTTCTCACCGCAATCAGACGATGAGTGTGATCAAAGCACATTGCATATGCGCGTTCGTTAGTCGTGTCAAGAAACTTCGGGCGCATATACGAAACAACTTCTTCGGTTGACATAAGCGTCGGTTTTTCGGCTTTAAGGTCAGCGGAATATCTTGCATAGAGCGGCAAAATCATGTTGATAAGACACGCCGCATTTTCCGTCATCCCTTTAACACTGCGAAGCTCGCTGACGCTCGCTTTCAAAACACCCGAAAGGCTTCCGAATGTATCGATGAGCTCATGTGCAATCGGATTAGTGTCCTTATATGGTATTCCGAAAAACAAAAGCAGTTCAAGAATATTGTGGTCAGCCATTCCGTCAAAACCGGTTTCAACGTAACGATTCTTAACCTTTTGTCGGTGACCCTTGTGAATATTCTTCTCCTGTTCAGGCATAACACAGACCAACCTTAAATAATACGATTATCTCAATCAGATTGAAATTTCCATTGCCATCTTGTACATATCAAGATCGATTGAATTTTCCATTGCGAGAGCTTCAACAATGTCGTAGTCAACAATTTCTTCTTTTTTAATCGCAACAACACGGTTGCCGATTCCGTCTTTGAGAAGCTGAACAGCGTGATATCCCATCCGGCTTGCGAGAATGCGGTCGCGAGCTGTCGGCGAACCGCCGCGCTGAACGTGGCCGAGAACAGTTGCACGGGATTCAACGCCGGTTTCCTTCTGAATACGCTTTGCCATTTCGGCAACACCACCTATAGCCTCGGAAACCATGATTACAAAATGAACCTTTCCGCTTCTCTGTGTACGCATCATACGCTGAATTACGTCACGTTCAAAGTCATACGGAACTTCGGGAATAAGAATTGAGGTTGCTCCGCAGGCAATTCCGGCGTTAAGAGCAAGATATCCCGCTCCTCTTCCCATAACTTCAACAACCGCACAGCGGTCATGTGATTCTGTGGTATCTCTGATTCTGTCAACCATTTCCATAATGGTTTCCATAGCGGTATCATATCCGATTGTTGCGTCACAACAGCCGATATCGTTGTCAATTGTTCCCGGAAGGGCAACACACGGAATACCCTTGAGTGAAAGATCACGTGCGCCTCTGAACGAACCGTCGCCGCCGATTACAACAAGGCCGTCGATTCCTCTTTCGCGGCAAACTCTGATTGCGGCCTGCATTCCTTCATCGGTCTTGAAACGATCGCTTCTTGCGGAATAAAGAATTGTTCCGCCTCTGTTAATAATATCGGAAACAGAACGAAGATTCATCTCATACATATCGTTTTCCATAAGGCCGTTATAGCCGCGTCTGATTCCGTAAACCTTCATTCCGAGTTCGCAACCGGCACGAACAACAGCTCTGATTGCGGCGTTCATTCCCGGAGCGTCTCCTCCGCTGGTCAATACACCTATGGTTTTCATCATTTTAAAAACTCCTTTTTGCAGGCAGACAAAAGGCACGATGCCGTTCTGCCGACAGTTATAATTATTGAGTATTATGGATATTATACACGTTTGTCAAAAATTGTCAATATTTGAAAAAGCAAAACACTTTCATTTTTTATTTTCTGACTGCAACATTATCATCGCCGAAAATATAACAAAGTTCCGAATTAAACGGTTTTGAAAATTCAATTGTTCCGAAAAGTTCATATTTACCCGAATCAACAAAATAGCAATAAACAGGAAAATTTCCGGGAAAAATCTTTTTGAGTGTTTCAAGCTTTTTGAGTCTCAAATCGTTTTTATCTTTCACTCGAACGAAAATTCCGGAACGCTTTTTCTTCTTCGGCTGTTCTTCATGAACAACATTCTTCGGATTGGGTTCAATACTTTCGCAGATAACCGACGGTTCTTTATCTTCACGAAGACTGAGCCTTCCGCGAATAAGAATCACGTTTCCGCTTTGAATCAAAAGTGCCTTTTCGGAATACAAATTTGAGAAAACGATGCATTCGATTGTTCCGGAAAGATCTTCAAGTTTTATAAAACACATTGAAGCATTGTTTTTTGTGACCTTTCGCTGAACAGAAGCAATTGAACCGAGCAAAAGAACATTTCCGTTATCCTTATATTTTGAAGAAAATTCTCCGGCCGTCAAAAGAATATCGGAAATTTTGTCGGCTTTGATTCTTTTGGATAGCTCTTTATATTTTTCCATCGGATGCCCGGAAAGATACAAACCCGTTACCTCTTTTTCATATTCGAGCTTTTTTTCATACTCAAGCTCATCCATTTGAGGAACAGTGAACTGCTGATTTCCGGCGAAGGAAGAATCATCGTCAAAAAAGCCGATTTGACCGGCAATATTTTTCCGCTTGTCCTCATCAAGTTGAGAAACAACCGTCGGAAGCATACAGATCATTTGTTTCCTGTTCGTTCCGAGTCCGTCAAGCGCTCCGCATTTGATGAGACTTTCAACCGCTCTTTTGTTAAAATCTTTACCGTAAACACGTCTGCAAAAATCATCAAAGGATTTGTAAGGCATGTTACGTCGCTTTTCAACGATTGTTCTTATGAAGCCTCTTCCGAGATTTTTCACGGCAAGAAGCCCGAAACGTATTTCTCCGCCCGAAACCGAAAAACCTTCAAAACTTTCATTAACGTGAGGCGGGAGAACTTTTATCGAAAGACGCATACATTCGTCAATATAAGCCGAAACTTTTCCGGTGTTTTCAAGAACGCTCGTGAGCGTTGCCGCAAGAAGTTCGCACGGATAATGACATTTTAAATATGCGGTCTGATAGGAAACAAACGCATATGCAGCAGCATGAGCTTTGTTGAAAGCGTATTTTGCAAAATTCGACATTTCATCGAAAAGTTCATTCGCCGTTTTTTCCGAAATCCCGTTTGCAACGGCCCCGCAGCAAAGAACCTTTCCGTTTTCATCTTTCAGTCCGTGAACAAAATTTTCACGTTCTTTTGCCATGACGTCAAGTTTTTTCTTTGACATTGCCCTTCGCACAAGGTCGGCTCTTCCGTAAGAATAGCCGGCAACTTTTCGGCAGATCTGCATAACCTGCTCCTGATACACCATGCATCCGTAAGTTACCGAAAGAATATCTTTGACCTGCTCGCATTTATAGACGGTCTGTTCGGGATGGTGACGGTTGTTGATATATGTGTCAATCGAATCGGCCGGTCCGGGACGGTAAAGCGATATTACCGCAATAAGATCTTCAAGGCTCTGCGGTTTCAATCTCGTTAAGACACTTCTCATTCCGGCGGATTCAAATTGAAAAACTCCGTCGGTTTTTCCACCTGAAAGCATTTCAAAAGTCGCTTTATCGTTGATATCAATGTCTTTTTCCGAGAATTCAGGCTTACGTTTTCCGATCATCTTAATCGTGTCGTCAATTACGGTCAAAGTTCTCAAGCCGAGAAAGTCCATTTTGAGCAGACCGAGAGCTTCAAGATTCGTCATCGTGAACTGCGTCACAACGCTTTCGTCGTTTACGGCAAGAGGAACATAACTTGAAACTTCGTCTCTCGTGATTACAACACCTGCGGCATGGGTCGAAGCATGTCGGGGCATTCCTTCGACTCTTTTCGCCATATCAATAAGTTCGCGCGTTTCCTCGTTTCCATCATACATCGAACGAAGTTCCGGAGAAATTTTCAACGCTTTTTCAATCGTAATTTTAAGTTCGTTCGGAATCTGCTTAGCTACCGCATCAACCGTCTGATAAGACATTCCGAGAACCCGTCCGACGTCACGGATCGCCGCTCTTGCGGCAAGTGTTCCGAACGTAACAATTTGAGCAACATGGTCATATCCGTATTTTTCAATAACGTAATCTATAACTTCCTGTCGCCTGACGTAACAGAAATCCACGTCAAAGTCCGGCATACTTACTCTTTCCGGATTGAGGAACCGCTCAAAAAGAAGGTTATATTTCATCGGATCAATTCCGGTTATCCCGATACAATAAGCCGCGAGGCTTGCGGCTCCCGAGCCGCGTCCGGGTCCGACGGGAATCCCCTTACTCTTCGCATACTGAATGAAATCATTAACAATGAGATAATAATCGACATAACCCATTTTATTGATTACCGAAAGCTCGTAGTCGAGACGTTCGGTATATTCCTTCGGCGGATTTTCACCGAAATGAGTGTATAAACCGTAAAGACACTGTCGTTTGAAATATTCAAAATGTTCCATATTGTTCGGAACCTCAAAATGAGGAAGTTTTGTTTTTCCGAACTCAAAGTCAAGGTTGCATTTGTCTGCAATAACCTGCGTGTTTTCAATTGCGGACGGTACTGCGGAAAAAAGTTCACGCATTTCCTCTTCGCTTTTGAGGTAAAACTCCTGCGTTTCAAATTCAAGACCGGTGTCTTCGCCGACAATGTGGTTTGTTTGAATACATATCAAAACCTGCTGAACCGCAGCGTCTTCTTTTTCGATGTAGTGAGTATCATTCGTTGCAACGAGCGGAATTCCGGTTTCTTCGGAAAGTTTTATAAGATCGTTCAAAATCAGAAGTTCTTCACGCAAAGAATGGTTTTGAATTTCGATATAATAATTTCCTTGTCCAAAAACGTCATTATACCAAAGAGCGGTTTTTTTTGCATTTTCATAGTCGCCTCTTGAAAGCGCACGCGGAACTTCTCCGGCAAGGCAGGCGGAAAGAGCTATAAGTCCTTCATGATGTTTTTCAAGAAGCTCACGGTCAATTCTCGGCTTTGTGTAAAAGCCCTCGGTCCATGATTTGCTGACCATCGCAATCAGATTCTTATAGCCCGTTTCGTTTTTGCAAAGAAGAATCAGGTGGTATCTTTCATTGTCGAGTCCGTGAACCTTGTCAAATCTTGTCCGGGCCGCAACGTAACATTCACAGCCGATAATCGGTTTTATTCCCGCTTCCTTTGCCGCTTTATAAAAGTCAATGACGCCGTACATTACCCCGTGGTCGGTGATTGCAACAGCGGTCTGCCCCTTTGATTTGACGGCGTCCATAATTTCATTCAGGCGGCAAGCACCGTCAAGAAGGCTGTATTCCGTATGAAGATGAAGATGAGTAAAAGACATTAGCTCACCCCCTTTGAATTTTATTTTACAAAAAGTTCTTCCGCAAGTTTTTTGTCCGGATTCACCGTGATCGTAAAGTACTCATGATAAATAACCTTTCCCGGCTTTGCGCCGACAGGCTTTTTGAGCGCTTTGATTCTTGTGTAATCAACCGGAACGAGCGACGAATCACTTGCCTTGCTGTGGCAAGCGGCAATCACGGCTGCCTCCTCAATCGCTTCGTCCGAGACCTCGCCGTTTTGGCTCACAATTACAACGTGAGAACCAGGAAAGCCCTGCGTATGAAGCCACATATCGCTTTTCGCTGCGGTTTTCATTGAGAGGCGGTCGTTTTGAATGTTGTTTCTTCCGACGAGTATTTTATAGCCGTCGCTTGAACGGTATTCAATCGGCGGAAGTTGTTTTTCGGATCTATTCTTTGAACCGCCTTTAGATTTGATATATCCGCCGTCAACAAGTTCGCATCGGACTGCCGAAAGGTCGGCATCGCTGTCTGCGCGTGAAAGCTCGTCAAGAACCGTTTCAAAATAAACAAGTTCTCCCTCGCCCTGTTCAATAAGTTTTGCAAGCATAACTTCAGCGGTTTTTGCTTTACGATATTCTTTATAATACTTGTTTGCGTTTTCGGTCGGAGTCAGAGCCGGATTACACTTAATGCGAAGAGGCTTCATTGAATCATAGTAATTTTCAACGTCATAAAACGGTGAACCTTTTTGAAGCTTATGAAGATTGGCAGTGATAAGCTCTCCGTTAAGACGAAGTTGCTCCTTATCGTCGCATTTTTTCAGTTCTTCCCTTTGAAGATTAAGTTTTCGTGTTGTTCGGTCAACAAGATTGTTCAGCAGTTTGAAAAGTTCCTGCCCTCTGTGGGTAATGCGATTAATTCTGTCTCTTTCATAATAAAAGTCGTCAAGCAGTGAAGAAGGACAATCGTATTTTTTAACCTCCATCGCATTGCCGTATTGAAGCACATTCATAAAGCACATATCTTTCGGCTTTTTTCCGTTGTCGAGCGTCATGAAAACGGCCTTGCCGGTGTGCAATGACTTTTTAACCGAGTCAATCACCGAATAAAGCTTTTCAACCTGCTTATCGGTAAGTTCACCGACAAAGCAATCATCACCGCAGGTTAAGAAAGCAATTTCTCTTGAAACAATCGGCGAAATTCCCTGAATTGTTCCGAGAACCGCCCCGGAAAGATACTTGTTTTCAAAAGAAAGGATTCGTTCAACAATGCTCTGTGTGCTCTCATTTTCAAGACAGAGTTTATCCTGCTTCGGTGGAAGCTTATATTCGATTCCGGGAAGAATCTGGCGAACCGACGACGTTGTAAAATCAATCCTTTTCGCCGAATCGATAACCCTTCCGTCCTCATTGATTAAAATGAGGTTGCTGTATTTTCCCATAATTTCAACGCAGAGCGTAAGACGCACTCTGTCGCCGATTTCATTCGTTGCGTCAAAGTCAAGGAAAACCACTCTGTCAAGTTCACGTTGACGTATGTCAACAATCTTTGCCGCGGTGAGATGCTTTCTGAGAAGCATGCAGAACATCGGCGGAACAGCGGGATTTTGTATGCTGTGGGAAGTAAAATGAAGGCGGGGACTGTCGGCACGAACGCAGATTAAAAGCCTGAACATTCCGTTTTTTCCTCTGAGGACAAGAACAATTTCTTCACGGCTCGGCTGCTGAACCTTGTCAACACGCAAACCGATTGCATTCGTTTTCAATTCATCACAGATTTTTGAAAGAAAAACTCCGTCAAGTGCCATAAATCATCAATCCTTTATCCGATAAACCGAACAGGATTGCTTTGGCTGAGCAAAACCGTTTCCAGCTCGGGAAATCTCTTTTTAATCTTCTTTTCAAGTGCCGCCATTGCAGGATACTCGGTTTCAAAATGACCGGCAGCAACAACGGTAATACCTTTTTCTTTTGCGTCGAGCATCTCATGATGACTGATATCGCCCGTAACATACGCGTCGGCTCCGGCGGCAATCACTTCATCAAGAAAACTCATGCCGGCTCCGCCGCAAACCGCAACGCTTTTTATCTTTTTCCCCCCGTCAACAAACCTAACGGTTGTCTTAAGCTTTTTTGCAACCTCTTTTGCAAATATTTCCGGATCGGTTTCATCGATTTCTCCGAGTCTTGCCATAGGCAAAACGCACTCGGCACTTTCGATTTTTTTGATGTTTCCGAGCGAAAGTATTTCACAAAGCACATCATTCACTCCGCCGTCGGCACAATCGAAACATGTGTGGGCTGAAATTGCATTGATTCCGCTTTTTGCAAGTTCAAAAACCGGATTGCCTTTTAAGAATGTTTTCTGTGCTTTAAAAATCACCGGATGATGGGTAACAATCAAATTCACTCCGGCTTTTTTTGCGTTTTCAAGCGTTTGTGCGGTGAGATCAAGCGCAAAACCGGCTTTTCTTACCGTATCGTTTTTGTCACCGGCAAGAATTCCGCAATTGTCCCATTCACATTTTGTGTCATAGGGAGCAAATTCGTTAATATATTCCGAAATATCCTTTACGGTAATCATATTTAATCCTCCGTAAGTTTTTTATAATCATCAATAATTTCCGAAAGAGATTCAACTTCAGCCGGTGATGTTCCGGCCTTTTCGAGCGAATTCCTTCTTTTGGTGAGCCTTGAAAGTTGATTGGCAAGATATACTTTTGCGGTTTCATCTTTTCTTTTATATAATGTTCCCGTGTATATCATCGCCGGAGAGTATTTTTTCTTTTCACCGGTGAATTCCGCCGCAATAACGCAATAGCAGTGTTTTTTATCAAAAGAACATCCTTCTTCAACAATTTCAAAACCGTTTTCAAATAAAAACTTTCTTACGTCCTCCTGATGACTCATAGGTTGAAGAACCAATCGAAGGCGTTTGTCATATATCCAGTTTGTCTTTGAAAGAATTTCTGCAATTAACATTCCGCCCATTCCCGCAATTACAATGTCATCACAGCAGTTTTTTTCGATTCCGTCGAGTCCGTCGGAAAGAGCTGTGCTTATCTTTGAAGAAAGATCATACTGTTCAATTGTTTTTTTTGCGTTTTCAAGCGGCATTTTTCTCAAATCAGCCGCAACGGCCGAAGGCGAAACACCGGTTTGAACAAGATATACCGGTATGTACGCATGATCCGTTCCTATATCGGCAACACGGGAACCCTTTCTTACAAACGAAGCAACCAGCGACAGCCTTGAATCAAGATTGATCGTTTTCAAAAACTCACTCCTTTTAAAAAAATCAGCCACCGCAAAGGTGGCTGACGAAAAGAAAAAATAAACTTATTTTGAAGCAAGATATTCGTTGACTCTTGAAACAAGTTCGTCAGCATCAACGCCGTGAACGGCGCAAGCCTCTTCAACAGATTCCCCTCTTGACGAAGGACAACCGAGACAATGCATTCCCATTTCAAAGAAAAACATTGCTGTTCCTCTGTCGGCGTCAAGAATGTCGCCGATAAGCATATCTTTAGTAATTTCTTTCATGATATTACCATAGCCTTTCCGACTACAAAGATTACATAAACGATCACGGTTAACCCTTGCTGTAGCCCCGACAAGGCGTGATGTTAATTTCGTCAGACTCAAAATTATACTTGAAAAATTTTGAAAGACGTGTAGTTTTTATTCAGCGTAATTATTTAAGCTAAACGTTTCTTTCATTATCAGCTTTCTCTGAAAAATGCGAACTATTCAAAGCTGAATTTTTAAAGAACAAAATCAAAGCATGAATTTTTTAATCATAATAATAATGACGATACCCATTTTGATGCAAAGACCGGTCATCATTGTGTTAACAATAACAACAGCCTTTTCCTCGTCACCTTCCTTCTTGGCCTTTGAATAAATAATAAGACCGACGATGGCAAAAATGAACGAGAAGAATCTTGCAGCTCTTGAGGCAACAGCGTATTTTTCAGCTTTTGCAGCCTTTTTGGCAGCTTTAAGTTCAGCCTTAATCTCCTTCTTGCTTCTTATCTCGGCAGCAGGAGCAGCCGGTTCGGCAACAGGCTCTGCAACTGCGGTTGCAACGGCAGCCGGTGCTTCGGCAACAGCTTCAGCTTCGGCAGCAACCGGAGCTTCGGGCTGAGTATAAACATTTGCAGCCGGTTCGGCAACATACGCGTCATTCTGAGGTTCAACCTTCTGACCGCAGATAAAGCAAAAATCGGAATTGTCATCAATTTCATTTCCACAGAATTTACAAACCATAGAGAAACATCCCCCTAAAATTTTATAGCTAATTATAACATTAACTTTTGCTTTTGACAATAGAGTTTTTTAATAAATTTCTCAAAAAACGGCCGATTTCAATAAATTTATTTAAAAATCCTTGAAACTGACTCTTTTTTACTGTAAAATACTCGTAATTATGAAAAAAGCGATGTGAAATAAATTGTCTCTTATCTCTGCACACAATCTTTCTCTTTCGTTTTCGGAAAACACTGTTTTTTCAAACATCTCGTTTGATGTTTATAAAAAGAACAAAATCGGTTTTATCGGTGTCAACGGAGCCGGAAAATCAACCCTTTTCAAGGTTCTCACCGGCGAATTGCAACCGGATGAGGGCGGTGTTTTCATCGGAAGGGACACCGTTATCGGATATATGGAGCAGCACGCTTGCTCCGGAAGCGATAAAACCATGCTTGAAGAACTTCTTACGGTCTTTGACGACGTGATCTCGGCCGAAAAAGAGCTTGACGAGATTTCGGAAAAGCTCATCGGCGAAGGTAGCGGAAACGACGAACTGATTGCCCGCCAACAGTTTCTGCTTGATCTTTTTGAACGACGCGGCGGCCTCACATATCAAAGCCGTGCACGCTCCGCACTTATCGGTTTGGGCTTTTCGGAAAGTGATTTTTCCCTTCCTTGCAGTGTTCTCAGCGGGGGTCAGCGTTCAAAAGTTTCTCTTGCAAAGCTGCTTTTGTCCGGAGCCGACCTGCTTTTGCTCGACGAACCGACAAACCACCTTGACATTGAAAGCGTAAGTTGGCTTGAAAATTGGCTTTCGGAATACAACGGCAGTGCAATCATTATTTCTCATGACAGATATTTTCTTGACAAAGTTACAAACCGAACCTTTGAACTTGAAAGGGGAAAACTTTATACCGCAGAAGGAAATTACTCACGATACAGCGAGCTGAAAGCCGAACGCAGGAAAAGCCTCGAGCGTGAATACAACGCAAAAATGAAGGAAGTTAACCGAATCAAAGGAATCATTGAACAGCAAAAAACATTCAGCCAGGAACGAAATTACATCACAATCGCCTCAAAGCAAAAATCCATTGACAGAATTCTTGACGGTCTTGAAGAGCCGGAAAAAGAGCTTTCTTCAATTCATTTCAGCTTCAACACCGAACTTGTCAGCGGAAACGACGTTTTAATCTGCGAAAACGTTTCAAAAGAATTTGAAAACAAACCGCTTTTCAAGGACGTTTCAATGCTTGTTGAACGCGGAGAAAGAGTTTTTATTACCGGCGAAAACGGTTGCGGAAAGTCAACGCTTTTGAAAATAATACTCGGGAAACTTCGCCGTGACAGCGGAAAAATCAGTCTCGGTGCAAACGTAAAAACCGGTTATTTCGACCAAACGCTTGCGGAAATTTCATCGGACAAAACCGTTCTTGACGAGGTTTGGGACGATTACCGAAAACTCACCGAAACAATGATCAGAAGCGCCCTCGCCGCTTTCCTTTTTAAAGGCGACGATGTCTATAAAATTACATCTTCGCTTTCCGGCGGCGAAAAAGCGAGACTTGCTCTTTTAAAGCTCATGCTTTCCGGTGCAAATTTTCTCATTCTTGACGAACCGACGAACCACCTTGACATCAAAAGCCGCGAAGCTCTTGAAAGCTCTTTTGACAGTTTCAACGGAACAATGCTTGTTGTTTCCCACGACCGATATTTTATCAATCGTCTTGCAACGCGCGTCGTAAGGCTTCATAAAAACGGAATTGACAGCTATGACGGAAATTACGATTACTACGTTGAACACAAAATCGAACGAACCGCCGCCCCGATAAAAAAAGAAGTCAAGCCGAAAGAAAACACCTATAAAAAGCAAAAAGAACTGGAAAGCCGGAAACGAAAAACAAAGGGAAAAATTTCACGCCTCGAAACTGAAATTGATCTTCTTGACGAAAAAATTTCCTCAATCCAGGAAAAAATCAATTCTCCGGAAACTTCGGCCGACTATGAAAGAATTCTTTCTCTGACCGATGAACTTAGCGAAACAACAAATAAGCAAGAAGAACTGATGCTCGAATGGCAAGAGCTGACCGAAGAACTTGAAAAGCTTGAATCGGAATAAACGGCATCGGTAAAATAATGAAAATCACTTGTGCGTTTAAGTTTTCACAAGTGATTTTTGTTATATCTCGATTTATTACTAAAGAGGACGTTCCTCAAAGCCTTTTTCCGCAATAATGTATGTACTTTTATATCCGCAAGAACGACAGATTTCCGCCGTCTCGGCAAAAGCGAAATCAAGTGCTTTCGTGCAATGTGCGTCCGAAGTAACAGTAATCCTCATTCCTCGTTCACGCAAATGTTCAAGAATGAATTTTTGCGGATAAGGCACGGTTCTTTTGCAGCGAAACATTGCCCCGGTGTTGACTTCAAAAATAATATTAGGACAATTGTCACAAATACTGTCAACAACTTCAAGAACATCGAAACGGTATTTTTTATCCGTATCATCAAACAATGCACAATTCTCATTGAATTTTTCAATCAAATCAATGTGACCGACTACTTCGGGTTTTTGCCCACAGATATATTCATTGACGAGAGAAAAATAATGAGCCGCAAGCTTTTCAAACGAACCGCCGAATTCTTTTTTGGCGCAGTCAAGGAGTATTTCGGGTTTGTAATCGACTTCATACATTCTTTCGCCGAAATGCAGCTGATGAACCGATCCTATGACATAATCGAAAACCGAAGCATCAAACGGCAGAGAATCACGGTCGAGTTCAATTCCGTTTGAAATATAAAGTTCTCTTTTATATTTTTCTTTCAGTCTGTTGATCTCGTCAATATATTCCGGAACTCTTGATTGTTCAATCGCATAACCGCTTTCAAACCGAAGCGGAGAATGAACCGAAAAACCGAGACTTTCAAACGAACGTTCAATCGCCGCTTTTGCCATCTCCTCGGGGGTATTGCTTCCGTCACAAAAAAGAGTATGAGTATGACAATTTGATTTTTGCATTGCACATCAGCCTTTCAAAGAAATTCAGGGGAAACGAAACCGTTTCCCCTAATCGGAATTATTATGATTTGTTCGGAGTCTTTTTGCTTCTTCTGAGTTTTTTCTTATGCTTACGTTTTTCCGAATATGACATTTTATAATCAAATGTTCTGTTTTCAATGCGGTCGTAAAGCGCCGTATTAAGACGAACGAGACGCTTATCAAATGTTTCCGTTGCCGCAAGGATAATAAGACCTTTATCCGACGGAAGCGTAATCTCATCAAAATTTTCCGTATTAATTTCATACATGAAGAAATAAAGCTGAGAAGCAACGTTGTCCTGAGTCTTTGAATGGGAATGAGTAAATTCCCATGCGAGCTTATCGGTCTTGATGAATGCCGTTTCGGCAAGATTATAAAGATCCCAACCGCCGATTCTTTCATTGATCGCCTGAACTTTGATCGAAGCCTTGCTGTCGCCGAGCTCAAAGTCATATGCCTTATCACCGTAAAGACTTGCGGCAACAAAGTAAAGTCTGTTTCCGCTCGTTTTAATTTTCTGACCGTCGCAAACAAGTGCATTATATTCCGCATTAACGTCGCCGGTTTCAAATCTGATTCCGTTGCACTCAATGATTTTCGGGAAAATTTCTGACGGAATCGAAACATTAACGGTTGGAATCGAACATTCGGCTCTGTCGGAGTTAAATGTCGTTGCCTTAATGTTATAAGGAAGTTCAACGTTTCTTTGCTCGTTTTTCGACGCCTCATTGCTCGAAAGGAGCGTCAAAGCGAAAGTTTTGATTTCATTCGGAGCAAGATCAAAAACAAGTTTTCCGTCTTCAACGGTTGCCTCTCCGATTTCCTCTTCGGAAGCATAAACTTCACGGGCACTGAGAATTCCTTTTCCGAGAGAAATCGTTGTATTCTTTGCATGAAGACCGGCACCTTCATTGACTCTTACAATAATTTCATCGGTATTTTCGCTCTTTTTAATCGCACGGATAATTACATTGTCATTACTGATTGTTCCGAAAGAATACTCACTTCCGAGCGAACCTTCGTGCTTATTAGTTGTGAAAACAGCCATCGGCTGATTGAAAAATCTTGCGTTGAGCTGAGTTTTTTCGGTGTAATCGCCTTTATGGGAATAAATTGCATAACTGTATCTGTTGAGACCAAAGTCCATCATTCCCTGAACACTGTCGTTGCGATAATATTTTTTCGGAGAATGAATTACCGTAAGGCGAAGGGTTCTTTCGTCTTTCATAATCCAGCCGTATTTTGAATCGCTGAAAATCGAAACTCCGCATCCCCTGTTTTTATCGCTGATATCGGCCCATTTCTGAGCAGGAACACTGTAAAGGTTCTTATCGGCTTTTTTTCTTTCGATTGTTCCGAGACCGAGATCAAAAACAGCTTTGCTGTTTTTCAGACGGAAACTGAAGCCGTTATGAAGAACACGGCAGAATTCACGCCACTCAATTTCATTATATACGTTAACTCTGTTTCCGCCTGCGGAAAGAGAAACGTAATAAGTAAACGTTGACTTTCCGACCTTCTGAGTAACTTTAATCGTTGCTCTTGCGGGACCGGATTCAACAATTTCGAGCTTTCCTTTTTCCGCAAACTCCCACGGATATTTCATAACCTCTTTATATTTCATTTCCCATGCGGGATAGCTCTTGTCGCCTTTATACTTATTCAGTTCAAAGCGAATCGGCTTGTTGAGAATCTGAAATTCGTCAAGCGTCTTATCAATAATCGAACAGATGTCTCCGTTTTTATCAATAGAAACAATATACTTGTAATTTTCAAGCATATTCTCTTTTATTCTGACACCGGTATTGATTTCGCAAGGTTCATAGCTGTAAAGAACATCAAAGACCTTAAAACCAAGTGACGGAACGTTTGCACAGAAAGTTGCTTTGATATAATTATTGTCGGAATAATTCACCTGAGAGGGAACCTCATGACCCTCGGAATCAAAAACTCTTACAAAATTGAAGCCGGCCGCAGGAATCGTAATGTCTACAGGTTCCATTCTCGGCTGTTCAATGCTGTTTGAAACAACAACGGCAATTCCTTTCGTCCATGAAGTATCCATGTTTTTGACAACTTCGCCCGAAGCGCCTTCAAACACATTCGAGAACTGATTGAGTGAAAGAATATAATCATTCCACGAACGCTTATAAACACGTTCGACAGATGTTCCGGTAATATCATCATGGAACGTGTGGGCAATGATACGCTTCCATGCCTTGTCAAGCTCTGTTTTCGGATATTTTGCCGCACAGATGCTCATTGCGATAACGGAGCTTCTTTCGGCCATATCGGCAAGTTCCTCGCCACGCCTGTTGCATCGTTTTGAAAACGAACGTGACGTATACGAACCGACGCCATGATTCGACATAAGAAGTTCATTGTTCCAACGAGGTAATTTATTGATGTCTGAAAGTTCAAGATTGCTCAGATCGTCAAAAAATTCTGTCGGTGAAGACGAAAGAACCTTAATGTCCGACGAATCGTTTTGAGAAACTTCATCATTGACGGTTTTCGCCGATTCTTCCTTTGGCGCACCTCCGACATCGCCGATGCCGTGATAGCCGAGCGTCCAGCCGAAATCAAAGTCTTTGATGTTTTTGTTGAGTTTTTTTGTGAGCTTGGGATTGGTTCTGACTTTCTTGAGCGTTGTACAATATGATTTGCTGTCGAGCGAAGCAAAAATCGCCTTTCCGTCCGATCCGTACCAAAGGCCGATGTCAAACGGAATTTTATATGCGCTTCCCCATGAGAGTTTCTGGGTTGAAAAGCCTTTCAAATTTGCATGTTCGGCAACGGCGGGAAGCGCCCAACCGAAACCGAAACAGTCCGGAAGAAAAATATCATTACTCTTTACTCCGAATTTTTTCTGAAAATAGCCGTTTCCGTAAAGGACGTTTCTAAAAAGAAGTTCCGGAGAAGGAACGTTGACGTCGCCGTTTTCATAGCAGCTTCCGGTAACATTCCATCTTCCGTCGGCAATATATTTTTTGAGTTGTTCAAACTTTTCGGGATAGTATTCTTCAAAAAGCTCATAGCGATATGCGCCTTCAAAATTGAAGCGATAATTCGGATATTTTTCAAAAAGGCTGAAATTGTCATCAAGCGTTTTCGGAAGGCAGGTATTAATGACATACTCAAAATCCCAGTTCCAAACCGTATCAAGATGTGCCGTTGCAATTGTATAAATTCTTTTTTCGTCAGTCATAATCTTTTACCTGCCTCATTTCTTTGCTCTGTTTTTTTCATATAATCTGATTCCGCCCTTACTGTCATAAAGCCTTGCGGCTTCAAGACAGATATCGAGCGAAAGATTGATACAATCCTCATTGATATTCGTCCATGTATCCTCACGGGTGTGATAATACGTTTTCGGATTATGATTCACGCCGCAAAAACCGCAGGCACGGATTCCGTATTTTGAAAAGCCTTCCGCATCGACGGCACCGGGATAAATTGCGGCACGTTTCATTTCAAGTCCGTTGTTTTTTCCGGCTTCAAAAAGAAGGTCGCCTACGGCTTCGCTGTCTTTTACGGTTCCGGTACAGCCCTGAGTATAAATCTGCAGCTGTTCGATTTCATGCATTGTGTCAAGAGTTATTGCAACGGTTTCGGTTTCTTTGAGTTCCTGCTGATGCTTTTTCGCAAAAGCCTTCGCTCCCCGAAGACCGGCTTCTTCGCTTCCGGTAATCAAACAGCAAACCTCTGTGTTTTCAAACCGAAAGTCGTTATCAGCCATTTCCTTGAGAACGCCCATCGCAACATAGCAGGCGGAAAGGTTATCGTTCGCACCGTCAACAACAACTCTCCAGTTAATAAAAAAGTACATGCAGAAAATAAACGGTGCAAAGCAAAGCATAACGATTCCGAGCGGTTTCCAAAGTCCGGTAACAATTTCCGGAACAAACCCAAGCTTGAAAGTTGAAATCAATCTTGCAAGCGTAACAACAAAGATGAAGAACATTCCGACAATCGAAAAGCCCATAATCGGAGCAAGCGTTTTCATTTGTCCGTGCAAAGAAAAAGTCCATTCGTTCGCCGCATCGGCATGGCCGGAAAAGATGATTCTTCTTTTCACCTCACCGGTCGGTTTTCTTTTTGCAAAAACATTTCTCGAAAGTTTTTTCGGAAACAAAAAATCAACAAATTCGGCATAAAAAAGAAATTCAAAAAGAAACATCAAAATGCTCAAAAGCATAAGAACGGGAGGAATAATTGCAAGAACAAGTTCCGCTTTTGAGCTTCCGGGATAAATATACGACGGAAAAAGCCAGTACATTGCAATCGAAATAAAGCAAAATGTCACGGCAATAATTATGAATCCCATGAATGCATGAGGATGAAGTTTGAAGTCTTCCATAGAAACTTCATCGGCATATTTTTCCAGTTCACTTTTGAAGTATTCCTGCGCATCACGTTCACTTTTTGAACCGGGCGAACGCTTTTTAAAGTTTTCGCATATGTAACGAATTCCGTCTTTCATATACTTTTTTGTTTCGTTTTCCGCTCTGAAACCGAACATATGAAATCTCTCCTTAACAAACAAGAGTAAGCGACATCCGCTATTGGTTTCAGTTTATCACAACGAGCTTAAAAATACAATAAAATGTAATTAATTTTTGTGAGAAATCAACCAAAAAGCTTCATTTAAAATGTGAAAATTTTTAATTAATCGGCAAATAGCTGAACGCGACCGCAAACAACAACGCCGGAAGCATATTTGCAACTCTGAATTTTTTGTCAAACATCAGGTTGATTCCCACGCAAAAAATGAGCATTGAACCGATAAAACCGATATTCGTCACCGCAAGTACGGTGAGAAACGGCTCGACAAGCTTTGCAACCAGAGTAACAAACCCCTGAACAACCGCCAAAGGTATGACTGAAAAAACCGTTCCCCTTCCCATTGACGAAGCTATAACCATAACAATAACAAAGTCAAGCACGGCTTTTGTGAAAAGTGTTGAATAATCGTGGCTGAGCGCATCTTGAATCGGGCCGATTACAGCCATCGCTCCGACACAGATTGTCAACGACGCACTGACAAAGCCTGAAACAAAACTGTTGTCGTTTTCACTTTTTGTTTTAATTTTAAGCCATGCGGCAAACCGTTCGGTGAGTTTTTGAATGTTAATCAACTCACCTAAAAACGAACCGAGCGCAAATGCAATAACCATAAGAACAATCTGCGCCGTTCCGGATTCAAGTTTATTGAGTTCGATTATTCTTCCGATTCCGCCGGCAGCTCCGATAAAAATTACCGCAAGTCCCATGCTTTGCATAATGAGTTCGCAAAAACGCTCTTTCAATGCTTTTTTGAAAATCATTCCTATAACTGCACCGACAACAACGGCCGCACAATTCACAATAGTTCCGAGTCCTGTCATTTTATGCACTCCTAAAATTACCGGAAATGAACACAAATCAGCCGGGCAATCAACTGCCCGGCTGAAAAACAATTAATATTATTCAACAACAAGTTTATTGAATACTTTTTTACCCTTTTTGAGAATTACATGACCTTTTTCAAACGCTGAAGCCGGAATCACAGCCGCAAAGTCAGTAACCTTTTCGTCGTCAAGCGAAACGCCGCCCTGTTCGATAAGGCGTCTTCCCTCGCCTCTTGACTTGATTACGCCGGCCTTGAGCATTGCGTCGATTACCGAAATTGAGGAATCGGCAAAATCGGCCTCGGTCAAAACGGTTTTCGGCATATGGTCAAGATCTCCGCCGGCACCGAAAAGAGCCTTGGCTGCAGTTTGTGCTTTGAGAGCTTCATCCTCGCCGTGAACAAGCTTCGTAAGCTCAAACGCAAGAATTTCTTTCGCTGTGTTGAGCTGACTTCCTTCCCAATCGTTCATTTTGTCGATTTCTTCAAGCGGAAGGAAAGTAAGCATACGAATGCACTTGAGAACGTCGGCATCGGCAACGTTTCTCCAATACTGATAAAACTCATACGGGCTCGTCTTTTCCGGATCAAGCCAAACGGCGCCTTTTTGAGTCTTGCCCATTTTCTTTCCTTCGGAGTTGAGAAGAAGGGTGATCGTCATTGCATATGCGTCTTTTCCGAGCTTCTTTCTGATAAGTTCGGTTCCGCCGAGCATATTGCTCCACTGATCGTCGCCGCCAAACTGCATATTACAGCCGTAATCGGTGTAAAGACGATAGAAGTCATAACTCTGCATAATCATATAGTTGAATTCAAGGAACGAAAGACCCTTTTCCATTCTCTGCTTGTAGCATTCCGCTCTGAGCATATTATTAACAGAGAAGCAAGCTCCGACTTCGCGGAGAACGTCAATGTAGTTAAGTTTCAAAAGCCAGTCAGCGTTATTGACCATAAGAGCTTTTCCTTCGGAAAAATCAATAAAACGGCTCATCTGCTTTTTAAAGCAGTCGCAGTTGTGCTGAATAGTCTCCGTTGTCATCATGGTTCTCATATCAGACCTTCCGGACGGGTCACCGATCATTCCGGTTCCTCCGCCGATGAGCGCAATCGGCTTGTTGCCTGCCATTTGAAGACGCTTCATAAGGCAAAGAGCCATGAAATGGCCGACATGAAGCGAATCTGCCGTCGGGTCAAAGCCGATGTAAAAAACGGCTTTTCCGTTGTTTATAAGATCGCGGATTTCCTTTTCGTCCGTCACCTGAGCAATAAGACCTCGGGCAACAAGTTCGTCATATATTTCCATTTTTGGTTTTCCTCCGTTTGTTTTATAATAAAATAGTTTCGATAATAATACAACAAGATGGCGAAGATTGTCAAGGAAGAATCAGCAAGAAGAAGAAAAATCAATCAGTTCCTGAGCCGATTTGAGCGTTGCGGGAGTAATCACATCTCCGCCGATAATTCTTGCAAGCTCATATGTTCTTTCCCCGTCTTCGAGTTTTTTGACTTTCGTCACCGTCTCCTCCTCGCTTGACTGTTTTTCAATCAGAAGATGATTATCCGCAAAAGCGGCAATCTGAGCAAGATGGGTTACGCAAATAACCTGCTTTCCCTTTGAAACTTCACGAAGTTTTGCCGCAATTTTGTGTGCGGCACGACCGCTGACGCCGGTATCGATTTCATCAAAAATCATCGTGCCCTCGTCGGTACTGTCTGTAAGAACGCAACGAATCGCAAGCATAACTCTTGAAAGTTCACCGCCCGAAGCGATTTTTGAAAGCGGCTTTTCTTCCTGACCTGCGTTTGCACTGAACAGGAATTCAACTTCGTCAACTCCGTTTTCATAAGGCTCCCTGTCTCTGAAATCAACAGAAAACTTTGCATGCGGCATATCGAGAAATGAAAGTTCGTTTGAAACCTGCGCTTCAAATCTGAGAGCCGCCGCCTTTCGATGATCTGAAATCAAGCATCCAAGGTCAAAGACTTCCTTTTCAAGAGAAGCCAGCTTCAAAGAAAGCTTTTCACGCTTTTCGTCCGCAAAAGCGATTGAATCATACTCATTCTTTGCTTTTTCAAGAAAAGAAAGCATATCCTCTTCAGTTTCGCCGTATTTCTTTGAAAGACGGTAAAGCACATCAAGACGTTCTTCGATTTCATCAATTCCCTCTTGAGATTCCCCAAGCTTTTCAATCTCGGAGCTTACGTCGGAAAGACATTCGTCAATTTCATATTTGAAGTCGGTAACGGAATTGACATAAGGAGAAAATTCACTGTGGTAATCGCTCAATTGCGCAAGGAACGAGCTGAGCGCATAAAGATTGTCGGCAAGACCGGCCGTGTTCTCGTCGCCGGCAAGAATCGAATAACAAGAATAAAGATTGTTAAGAATCTTTTCTCTGTTCTGGATTCTTGACTTTTCCTCTTTCAGACGTTCGATTTCACCCGGTACGATATTTGCGTTTTCAAGTTCGTTAATCTGATACTCAAGAAAATCAAGGCGATTTTGCTTTTCCGTCTCATCCGAGTCAAGAGAGGCAATTTCCCTTCTGAGTTTTAGCATTTTATGATAAAGACCGCGATATTCCTCAAGAAGACCGCCGCAATTTGCAAGCGCATCAATATAATCAATGTGACTTTCGCTTTGAAGAAGTTTTTGGCTGTCATGCTGGCCGCAAATTGTGATAAGCTCACGACCGAGCTTTTTGAGCATCGTCGCCGTGATCGGTTGTCCGTTAACCTTGCATGAGCTTCTGCCGTCCGAAGTCACGGTTCGTCCGATGAGAAGCGTTCCGTCTTCTTCGCACTCAATATCAAGTTCTTCAAGAACCTCTTTGACATTTTGAGAAATATTTTCAAAAAAAGCGGTCACTTTTGCACTTTTTTCACCGTCACGAACGAGTTCTTTTGAAGTCCGCTCACCCAAAACGGCATTGATCGAATCTATTACAATCGATTTTCCGGCTCCTGTTTCGCCGGTAAGAATATTAAGTCCGTTTTCAAAGAAAATGTCTGCCTTTTTAATAACGGCAACATTTTCGATTTTTAAATCAGTTAACATAAATCATTCGGCTGAAAATGTCCGTCAGCAGTCCTTTCAAAGAAATTTTTTCAGGCAATATAACCCTTGATTTTTTCACAGAAAGCCTCGGCCGATTTTTCATCGCGGCAGAGAACAAAAAATGTGTTTTCGCCTCCGAGCGTTCCGACAACGTTCATCTCAAGAAGGTTATCGACAGCTTCGCAGGCCGCTCCGGCCATTCCGGAAATGCACTTGACAACAACCATGTTTCCGGCATAATCCGCACCGGTTACTGAATGAACGAGAATCGAAAGAAATTTCTGAGACATATCCTCGCCTTCGCTTTTTGCTGCGGAGTACTTGTACCGTCCGTTTTCAACCGGAGATTTGATAAGCTTCAATGCCTTTATGTCTCTTGAAACCGTTGCCTGAGTAACGTTATATCCAAGCTCGTGAAGGCGGTTCATAAGCTCTTCCTGCGTTCCGAGTTCTTCCTTTTCAACAAGAGAAAGAATCGCTTCGTGTCTGTTTCTTTTCATCTTCCGACTCCTTTTAAACGCGGCGTTCGATCAGCTTTTCGGAAAGAATATCCGTAAAGCTGTCGGCCTTTATTCTTATAATTTTTGAATTTCTGTGCGCTCGTCTGACAAGTATTTTGCTTTCCGGTGTAATTTCAATTGCGCTTTCGCCGTCACAGCTGAGAAGCGGAAGGCAAAGTTCGCAGTTTGAAACCGAAAGTTCGATTTTTGTTTCCGGTCTGAATATTATCGACCTTGAAAAAAGAGAATGCGTACAAATCGGCGTTGTGATAATGCTTTCAATCGAAGGATCGACAACCGGTCCGCCGGCCGAAAGCGAATATGCCGTTGAGCCGGTCGGGGTTGCAACAATCAATCCGTCGGCATGATAAGTGTACGAACTCTTTTTGTCGCAAAAAAGATTAATATCACACATTCGCATTGAAACGCCTCGTGCAATAACAACATCGTTAAGACAATAATTTTTGCCGACAAGGTTTTCGTCAATATAATGTTCGGCGCACAGCATCATTCTTTTTTCGATTTCATATTTTCTTTCCGTCAGATCGGAAAGAAGATGAAGTTCCTGCTTTTCAAGCCCGGCAAGAAACCCAAGGTTTCCGGCATTAATTCCGAGAATTTCTTTGTCATACTTTGCCGCATCGTGAGCGGCATGAATAAACGTTCCGTCACCGCCGATTGCAATCAAAACGTCGCATTCCGAAACCGCCTCGTCGTTTTCTTTGAAAACGACCGGAAAATTCTTAAAGTTCTCTTTCAGCTCAATCGGCATATACATTTTTGCGCCGAGACGGTGAAGTTCTTCAATAACATTGCATGTAACTTCAAAAGCGTGGGTTCTTGTAAGATTAACATGAAAAGCAAAATTCATTTTGTACCTCCCAAGATATTATGGGAACTTTCAACGATTTCTTCAACGGAAAGCTTTTCAAGATCCTCACTTTTTCCGTTGTTTACCATATATATAAGATATTCTATATTTCCCTGCGGTCCTTTTATCGGAGAAAAATCAATATTTAAAACAGAAAATCCGTTTTCAAGAACAAAGTTTCTGATTTCCTCAACAACCTCAATATGAGTTGAAAGTTCACGAACGACTCCCTTTTTTCCGACCTTTTCCCTTCCGGCTTCAAATTGCGGTTTAATCAGACAAACGGCTTTTCCGCCCTCTTTCAAAAGAGATTTCATAACCGGAACGATAAGTTTCAGCGAGATAAACGAAACATCAACGCTTGCGAAGTCAATTCCTTCCGGAATTGTTTCTTTTGTAACATGACGGAAGTTTGTCCTTTCAAGGTTGACAACTCTTTCATCGGTTCGGAGTTTCCACGCAAGTTGGCCGTATCCGACATCAATAGAATACACTTTAACGGCGCCGTTTTGAAGCATGCAGTCGGTGAATCCGCCGGTCGAAGCGCCGATATCCATGCAGACGAAACCTTCAAGCGAAAGTCCGAATTCCTTAACTGCCTTTTCAAGTTTATATCCGCCACGGCTGACATACGGCATTTTTTCTCCGCGGACTTCAATCGAATCCTCGGGTTTTATGTTTTCGCCACTTTTTGTAACTTTGTTTCCGTTGACATAAACCTGTCCGGCCATGATAAGTGCTTTTGCTTTTTCACGGCTTTCGGCAAAGCCTTTTTCAAAAAGGGCAACATCAAGTCTTGCTTTTTCAGTCACTTATATTTCCTCACTTATTGTTTTCACAATTCCTTTTTCGTCAAGCAAATATTTTTCCAAAAGCTCATCAACTGTTGCCTGGCTGACAAATTCATCAGGAACAGCGGTGAGTTTGTATTTTCCGCAGAAGCCTTCTTCAAGAAGCCTGAGTCCGACTCTTTCTCCGATCCCTCCGCTTCTTATTCCCTCTTCAAAAAAGAAAACACGCTTTTTGTTTTTGATTAATTCAACAACCTCTTCCGGGAAAGGTTTGATTTTATTGATTGAAACAAGATGAGCGGAAATTCCTTTCTCGGAAAGTTTGTCAACGGCTTTAATCGCCCTGCTTGTAACACGGCCGTAAGTCAGAATGCAATTTTCCGAATTTTCGTCTCCGTAGGTTGAATATTCAAGGCATTTGTAATCAAGAACGGAAACGTTGTCACTTTGTCCGCCCCGCGGATATCTCACGGCAACGGCACATTCATCCGCATTGACGGCATTGTTGATATCCGCTTCGAGAGAGCGGTAACAACACGGCGAATATATTATAATGTTCGGTATTGTTGAAAGGAAAGCGACATCCATAAGGCCGTTGTGCGTTTCCCCGTCCTCGCCGACAAAGCCGGCCCTGTCAATTGCAAATATGATTTTCAATTTCTGCAAAGCAACGTCATGAACGAGCTGATCATAGCAACGTTGAAAAAAGGTTGAATAAACCGCAAAAACCGGAAGCATTCCTTTTTTTGCAAGTCCGCTCGCAAAAGTTACGGCGTGTTCTTCGGCTATACCGACGTCAAAGAACCTGTCCGGAAACTTCTTTCTGAAAGATTCAAGTCCCGTTCCGAGTCCCATAGCCGCAGTAATTGCACAAATTTTTCCGTTATCCGGAGCATATTTGCAAAGATATTCTCCGAGCTTTTCCGAAAAGCAATCGGAAGAAGGCTTTGTTTTTCCGGTTTTAAGATCAAACGGACCGACGCCGTGGAACCTGCTCGGATCTTCCTCGGCAAATTTATATCCTTTTCCCTTAACCGTGTTGACGTGAAGAAGAACAGGTGCATTGACCTTTTTTGCCGCTTCAAGAGCATCAACAAGAACCGAAATGTCATGTCCGTCAATCGGTCCCATGTATCTGTATCCGAGATCTTCAAAAAACGTACTTTGAGAATAAAGCTTATTTTTAATGTCGGTTTTTAAATCATAAAGCTTTTCGGTAATTTTCTTTCCGACGCTCGGAATTTTGTTGAGCGTTCGTTCGGTTGAGGCCTTGAAGTTGTAATACCCCGGTTTTGAGCGGATAACGGCAAGGTATTTTGCAAAAGCTCCGACATTCTCCGAAATAGACATTTTGTTATCGTTCAGAATAATTATATGCTTCGTCTTGCTTCTTCCGCCGTTGTTGAGAGCCTCATAAACCATTCCGCCGGTAAAAGAACCGTCACCGATAACGGTTACGGTATAATTGTCGCTGTTCAAAAGTTTGTTTGCCGTTGCAACACCGAGACCGGCAGAAACAGCCGTCGAACTGTGGCCGGAATAAAAAGCGTCATGCTCGCTTTCGTTGGGTCTGCAAAATCCGGAAAGACCGCCTTTTTTTCTGAGAGTATCAAATTTGTCATAACGTCCGGTAATCAGTTTATGGGCATAGCACTGATGGCCGACGTCAAAAATAATGCTGTCCTTCGGCGAATCAAAAACTTTATGAAGCGCAACGGTCAGCTCAACCGCTCCGAGATTTGAAGAAAGATGGCCGCCGTTCTTTGAAACCGTTTCAAGCATTTTTTTCCTGATTTCAAAACAAAGCTCATTAAGTTCATTGTCATTCATCTTTTTGATGTCCGACGGAGCTTTCACGGTTGAAAGCAATTTATAATCCATTGGTTTTCTCAATTCCTTCTTGATAAAAGCTTTTTTGAAAGTTCGGCCATAAATTCGGCTTCTTCGCCGAAAAATTCAAGACTTGAAAGAGCTTCATCGGTGAGCTTTTTGGCGTAAATCTGGGACATTTCAAGTCCGAGAAGAGAAACATAAGTTGATTTTTCGCTTTCAGCGTCGCTTCCGACAGGCTTTCCGAGCGATTCTTCGGTTCCGACAACGTCAAGAATGTCGTCAATAACCTGAAAAGCATGACCGAGCTTTAAAGCAAAGCTTCCGGCCGCTTCGATTTGCTCCTCGCTTCCGCCTGCGGCGATAACACCCATAACGGCAGAAGCTCTGATGAGCGCCCCGGTTTTGAGATTGTCCATTTTTTCGAGCGTCTCGCTGTTGATTTCTTTTCCTTCGCTTTCAAGGTCGATTACCTGTCCGCCGATCATGCCCTTGTTTCCGGCTTCTTCGGCAAGAACCGAAAGCGCGCGAAGAGTTTTTTCGGGATACTTTTTTGCGGTTTCGGACGAGAGCACGCTCGAAAAAGCATAAGTCAGAAGACTGTCTCCGGCAAGAAGAGCAAAGTGTTCTTTGAATTTTATGTGGCACGAAGGTTGTCCGCGTCTCATGTCGTCGTTGTCCATGCACGGAAGGTCATCATGAATCAGAGAATAAGTATGAATCATTTCAACCGCACAAGCAAACGGAAGAGCGTCTTCAACGTTTCCGCCGCACATTCTGCAAAATTCAAGAACAAGAATAGGTCTGATTCTTTTTCCGCCGTTTCTGACGCTGTATCTCATCGCTTCCGAAACAACATTGTCTCCGCATTTTTCAAGTGCTTTTTCAAGTGCGGAATTAATCATCGTGATATATTCGTCGGTAGTATATTTTTTATTCATTTTCTTCACCGCCTGCAATTTCCGAAAGTTCGATAACCTTTTGCTTTGCGTTTTCAAGCGACTTGTTGCAGAACGCAACGAGATGAACGCCTTCTTCGTAAAGTTTCATTGACATTTCAAGATCGGCGTCTCCGCTTTCGAGACTTTCGATAATTTCCTTAAGACGCAAAAGCGCCGTATCAAAATTATATGTATCCATTATATCTTAATTTCCTTTCAGTTTTCGGGTTCATTATGAAGAATATCCGTAACAGTGCACTTCAGTTCTCCGTCGGAAAAGCAAACACCGATTTTATC
The DNA here is from genome assembly GCA_934561055.1 of uncultured Eubacteriales bacterium. Taxonomy (GTDB): domain Bacteria; phylum Bacillota; class Clostridia; order Oscillospirales; family Acutalibacteraceae; genus UBA6857. The sequence continues at coordinate 18,574 of CAKTFN010000001.1, read as the reverse complement.
GCCGACAGAAACGGAAGAAACGGCTTTGACGGTTTCAAAATTTTCATTCATGACAACGGCAAAACCGCGTTCGAGCGTTTTAAGCGGACTTACGCTTTCAAGCCGTGAGGCAAGCGAAACAACTCCGCCGACGAGTCCGGTCAGTTTATATGAAATTGATTTGTTCAATCTTTCCTGAAGCATTTCGGTAATCGAAAAATACTGTTCAATACGTCTTTGGGGACTGAGAAGCGAAAAGGTCTTTTCCTTTTCGTTCAAAAAAGACTTTTTCTCCTCAATTTTTCCGAGAACGACATTCATCATCCGATCAAGCATCCCGTCAAGCGTGTAAAGAACCTCACGGTAATCCGGAACGGCAATTTCAGCCGCGGCGGAAGGCGTCGGTGCACGTCTGTCGCTGACGAAATCGGCAATCGTAAAATCGGTTTCGTGGCCAACCGCCGAAATCACCGGAATTTCCGAGTCGTAAATCGCATGAGCCACAATTTCCTCGTTAAACGCCCACAAATCTTCAATCGAACCTCCTCCGCGTCCGACGATCAAAACATCGCACGCTTTGAAACGATTGAATTTTTTAATTGCTTCGACAATCTGCGGTGCGGCGCTGTCACCCTGAACGGCAACAGGCTCAAAAACAACTTCTGCAAGCGGATATCTTCTTTCAAGAACGGTAAGAATATCATGAACGGCCGCTCCGGTCGGCGAGGTAATTACACCGATTCTTTCCGGATAACACGGAAGCGGCTTTTTGTGTTCATCCGAAAACATTCCCTGCTCATAAAGCTTCTTCTTAAGCTGTTCAAAAGCAAGGTTCAAAGCACCCTGCCCGTCAGGAATCATATCCTCGCAATAAAGCTGATAAACACCGTCGCGTTCAAAAACGGAAATATTTCCGCGGATAATCACTTTCATTCCGTTTTCAACCTCAAAACGGACACGCTCGGCCGCCGAGCGGAACATTACCGCTTTAATTGCCGAATTTGAGTCCTTGAGTGTAAAATAGAAATGACCGGTTCTGTAATGATTGGTAAAATTTGAAATTTCTCCGCTGACGTAAATATTTTTCAGGTTATAATCAGAATCGACAATCGATTTGATATATGTGTTAATCTGTGAAACGGTTAAAATTGTTGACATTAAAGATTTCTCTCCGTTTTTCTTTTTCCTTTAAGAAAGCCGATTATTGCAACACCGGCCGCATTGTCGCAGGAAAACTCCGGTTTTGCAAAAACCGCATTGTATTTTTCTTTAAATCTTTCACTGATAATTGTGTTCGACATTACGCCGCCGGAATAAACAAGCGGAAGATTTCCGTATTGTTCAAGGATCCGCTTTGTCATTTCATCAAGTGCGGCGGCAACCGATTCAATGCAAAAAAGGGCTATGTCTTCTCTTTTTTCGCCTTGTTCAATGAACTTTTTCGCTTTGTTTTCAATTCCGGAAAGCGAACAGTCGAGATCCTTCATCGACGGCTTGATTTTAAACTTTTTTTCGCTTTGAAAAGCAAGTTTTTCAAGCTCTTTTCCGCAGGGAAACCGAAGTCCGAGCATTAAACCGACACGGTCAACCGCCTGTCCGGCTTTAAGGTCAAGCGAACCTGCTATTTTTTCCGCCGAAATTATCTCATTTTCTTCGGGTGAAACCAAAAGTGCCTCCGTTGTTCCCCCGGAAAGATGAAACGCAACAAACTTTTCTTTGAGAAGATCAAGTCTTCCGGCGCTGAAAAGAGCCGCAACAATGTGTCCGTGCTGATGGGCCGTTTCAAAAAACGGCGCATTCGCCGAAAGAGCCGCACATGAGGCAGCGGTTCTTCCGACGAGAAAACACGGCATATATGAATCATCGCGAAGACACGGCTTCGCCGAAGCGCAAGCCCCGTCAACGTGAATATTTCTGCCATCCATAAGCTTTTTAAAAACCTTTTTGAGCTGAACCGTGTGGTGAAAAACGGCGTCACTCTGGCGAAGACCTTTTTCTCCGCTCTTCACGGGAAGAAGGAGCTTTTCCTGAATCACACGTCCTTCATCCGGAAAATACGCGGCGACGGAAGTTGTGTAATTACTTGTGTCAAACCCGAGATATGCCATTACTTTTTCTTTGCAATTGCGCCGAGGACGCCGTTGATATACGACGCATCTTCCGGAGAGGCATATTTTTTCGCAATTTCGACCGCTTCGTTGATTGCAACACCGACCGGCACTTCTTCTCCGGCGAAAAGGAGTTCAAAAACGGCAACTCTCATAATGGCGGCCGCAACGCGCGAAATCCTTTTTGCGGACCAGCCGACAAGGTTTTCTTCAATCGTTCTGTCAATCGCTTCAAGATTTTCAAAAACGCCCTTTGCTGTTCTGATAACATAATTGTTAACTTCAAAAAATTCGGACTCTTCGGCGCTTTCAATAACTTCGCTTATCGACGAATCCTTAAGAAAGCTTTTTTCAAACGTTATTATAAACGCAACTTCTCTTGCCTCATGTCGTGTCATATTGTTTTTCCTTCCGTTCTTTTTTGCATAAAGCATGAAAAAAGATACAATTTTTCATTGATCAGACAACCGCCGATTAGAGTTGGAAGCACAAATACCGCAGGGAGATTTTCGTCGGATTTAACAAAGACCTTGCGGGGAATACAGTTGTATAGGCAAGACCGGTTGTGTAATATGACGGAAAATACACCGGCGAAATTTCTGCTTTTAGATTTATCGGCAGTCGCTTAGAGGTTATATTATACCACAAATTTTAAAACTGGCAACTACTTTGCCTCAATTATTGTTAAATTTTCGGCGGAAACATCCGTATTATTCTCAATAATCTCGGTAATTTGCAAAATTGTTTTCTCGTTTGACTTTCCGTTTTCAATTATCACCTGGGCTTTTTCTTTATTCAGTATTACAACACAATCGCCCGAAAGCTTCGCTTTTATCAGCTCTTCGCAATCGCTTTGGGCTTTGAGCGTCTTTTTATATTCTTCAAGAAGAGAGTTGATTTTTGCCTTTTCATCGTCTTTCAGGTTTTCGCTTTTCAAAACCTTTTCAATTTCTTCTTCAATTTCCTCTTTTATGTTCTTTTGTTCGAGTCTTGCCGAAGCAAAGTATTCGGCGTTTGAGGCGGTTTCTTCCGAATTTTGAGAAACGTTGCTCGCACCGACAAGAAGCGAATCACCGAGATTTTGCTTTTTGCTTTCCTCTTCGGCAACGGTTGTTCCCTTTGTGTTTTCGGTTTTCGGCTTTGAATAATACCAGTTAACCGTTACCGCGGCGGCAAGCGCAATAACCAACGTTGCGGCAAGAATCTGTTTCTTTTTTACGAACATACTCATAAAGTTCTCCTCCTCATCCGGCTTTACGGACAACACTAATATTTTTTGAGTTTATATCAAACAACGCAGAAACCGTTTCAACAATCCGCTGCTTAATAACGCTGTCACCGGCACCGTCACAAACAATCGCAACTCCGCTGACCGACGGATAAATCGCCTTTGTCAAAAGACCGTTTTCTCCGTTATCATTTTCAACAATGATATATTTGCTCTTTGTTTTTTTCGATTCCGACTTTTCGTCTTTTTCATTATCTTCATCGCTGTCTTTTGCAAAGACCGATTCCTTTGAAGAAGCAAAAACAATCATCACTTCCGCCCTTCCGGCGCCTTCAATACTTTCAACAAGCGATTTGAGCTTCTTTTCAACGCTTTCTTCATATGTTGCCGTTTCTGACGGTAATGGGTCTTTTTGCGATTTATCCGACGTCGTCTTAACTTCCGAAAGAAAAATCAAGGCCATTCCGAGTATACCGACAGCCAAAATCAGCAAAAGCTTTTTGTCGCTTTTCAGTTTATTCAAAAGTTTTTCCCCGAGTTTCTCTTTCATCGCTTTCACCTCTTCTTATTTCGATTTCTGCTTCTCCGAAAGCATCCTTTATTTCGGAAACAATTTTTTCGTTGCTGAAATCACCGTTCATAACAATGCTGATTTTTTTGATTTGAAGTTTATCGTCGCAAACAGCCGTGACTTTTTGAAAACCGTATCCGAGCTTTTCGATAATATTTTTAACAGCGGTTTCATAACCGTTTTCGGCAACGGATTTTGCGCCCTCATTGCTTTGAATTTCATAATTGATTTCGTTTTTTTCAAAGTCAAAAATATCATCCGTTAAATCAAAATCAATCTTTTTTTCGGTCGAAAAAGGAGAAAGAACCGCACAGACAAAAACCGTCCCGACAAGCACAGAAAGTGCGGTTTTCATTCTTCCGCCCGGAGCAAACGAACAAAAGACGGCGGAAACAATCGAAGTCAAAGCAATGAGCGCAACCCAGCTTTTCACCGAATCCATCAGGTTCCCCCTTTCGCATAAAGCATCAAGCCCGTCGAAATTATGACAATAAACAATTCATAAACGAGTACCAAAAGCAAAACCTTTACGGCGAGAGAAAAGCCTTTGAATAAAGACGAAACATTGTTTTCTCCGATAACTTCTGCGGCAAACGAAAGAGCGGAAAGCAAAATATAATAACTAAGCAGCTCGGCAACAGCCGGAAAACAGCAGAAAAAAACGGCACATATTCCGACAACGGCAACAGAGCCCTTTATCAGATTTATACTTGAATAAAAGGCGGAATATGCATCACTCATCGCACTTCCGACAACGGGAATCAAATTACTAACAAGAAAACGAATTCCCTTTGTGCCGGCACTGTCGGCAGCCGAAGCGAGAACGCCCCTGAAGGAAAGAAAGCCGGTGAAGAGTGCCGAAAAAAAGCCGAGTCCTATGCTTGAAATTTTTCCGGCAGCCGAAAGAAAACGGTTGCAATTGACAACTTTACTCATTGAAAAAGCGATTGAAAGGCAAAGAACCGCACCGGAAAACGGAACAACGGCTTTTGTGAAAAGGTACGAAACACCCTCGGCAAGAAACAACGTCAGCGTGTTATAAACTCCTGCGCTCGCAGGACTTCCGGAAACCGCAACAATTCCCGCATAAACAGGTACGAACGCCGCTGTGATTTTCCCGACGGAGCCGACCGCCGTGACGGCAACATTCAAAATGTCATACGTCTTTTTTGCGGCAACGAGTGAAAAAACACAAACCGACATCATCGAAAAAGCATCTTCGCTTTTTTCCTTCAAAACAAGTAATTTTGAAAGCGACGCAATCATCAAAAGCGAGATAAATTCAAAAAACATTTTCACTGCCGACAAAAGCTTTTCTTTTAAGTTGATTTTGAAATACCTCGATAAGCTTTCAGACGAAAAATCGAATGTTCCGGCACTTTCGATTCCGTCGATTCCGAAAAGATCAAGAACTTTCTTCGTCTCTTTGTCAAACGAAGAAAAGAGTTCTTCTCCAACCGCTTCTCCGTAATCATCATTCGCATTTTCGGCAAAACAGACAATCTGAAAAGCAGACGCAATCACCGATGCAAGCAAAAAAATTAAAATCTTTTTCATCATTTCAGATACATCAAAGCCGTTTCGGCAACAGATTCAATCAACGGAGCGCAAAAAAGAATAATAATCACCCTTCCGGAAATTTCAACAATATCTCCGAGTGCTCTGTTTCCGTTTTCACGGCAGAGCGACGAACACAAAGTACACGCAGTGCTGACAATTGCTCCCTTCAGCATTACGGTGATATATTTCATATCGACCGAGTCCGCAAAAGTATTTTCAAAAAGTCCGCTGATTCTTTTTGATGAAAATGCGATTATGTAAGAAAGAATTATTACGGCAAAACCGATTTGAACCGGAAGAACATATTCCGGACGGCTCTCTTTGAGAACGGATGAAAGAGCGGCGGCGGCAACGGCAAAAACGAGAACTTTCAAAAGCAGGCTCAAAAGTCAATCATCTCTTTCACACTTTCAAAAAGCCCGCTTATTTCCGGAATAAGCATAAGCAAAACAATTATTATGCCCATGAGTGTTGTCAGCGTCGCATACTCGCTTTTTTCCGCCCTCATCAAAATTTGATTAAGAATCGAGACTATTATCCCTATCGCCGCAATTTTAAAAATTAAATCAATTTTCATTCTTTCTCACACTCAAATCAATGTCATGAATATAACTCCGCCGGCGAACACACCGGCCGCAACACAAAGTTTTGCATATTTTTTTCTTGCCTGTTTTGCTTCAAGAAGCGACTCGTCGAAAGTTTTCTTATAATATGAAAGAACGCTTAAAACTCCTTCTTTATCGCAAAAGGAAAGAACATCCCCGAAAGAAAAAAGCTTTTTTTCATCATTCTTTGAAATTTCCGGCATTTTTTCCGAAATACTTTCTTTCCACGCTTTCGGAAAATCGGTTCCGTTCGTTATTTTTTCAAAACACAGGGGAATGAACAAAAGGCAGTCATAAGACTTTTCGGTTGCAGCCTTTTCGACAATTTCCGAAAATGCAAGAGAATAATGAGAAATTTCAAGTTCGGTCATCGAAACAAAAGAAATCAGTTGCTCAAGCGTTTTTTCACGCTTTGAAAACCGCGCGGCAATCATCATTCCCACCGCCGACGCCGCAAGCCAAACCAAAACGCCGCCTGTATATTTCATCAATAATTTCACCGGCCTCATAACATTCTGAAATTTTTCCCGGATTCTTTGCGCCTTCAAGAAGAACAACATTTTCAAAACAACCGATTTCGAGAAGCTTTTCAATCTGTCGGCGTTTCACAAGGTCATCAAACCCGGCGGCATGAACCGTCGCAACAAAAACCGTTCCGCTGTTTGCGCCTTGAGAGAGTGCGTCGATTTCTCCGTCGGTTGAAATTTCGTCGCATATAATTATTTCGGGCGACATCGTTTTCAGCGCAGTCTGCACTGCCGTTTCTTTCGGATATCCGGTAAGGACATCGCAGTTGATTCCGACGTCGTTGAGAGCCGCTTTTTCCTTCATTGCGGCAATTTCGCCGCGTTCGTCAATCACACATACCTTTTTCCCGCAGCCGTTTTTAAAATCTGAAAGCCTTCTTGAAAGATCGCGAAGAATGGTTGTTTTTCCGCTTGACGGCGGACCCGCAATGAGCAAGCCGGAGATTTTTTCAAAAAATGCCCTTTCAAAAATTTCGTCCGAAGAATTTCTGAATTCACGGGCAATCCTTACATTGAGCGAAGATATATCCCTAAGGCTCGTCAATTTTCCGTTTTCTCCGCAGACGGCGGTTCCGACGATTCCTACCCTGTGACCGCCTTCAACGGTGATAAAACCGTTGATAATACTGTTTTGAAACGAATGAACGGAAAAATTGCAAAGTCTTTTGAAGGAATCGTCAAGCTCCGCTTTTGAACAAAAAAGCGCATTGCTTTTTTCATCCGTCTTTTTTCCGAAAGCCGAAACCATAAAACTTTCACCGCCGCAGACCGCAACAACGGGAAGATTCGCCCGAAGTCTTATTTCGGTTACGGACTCTTTAAGTGCGTAATCAGCGCTTTTCAAAACTTTTTTTATCCTTTCGGCAATGAAATTCACCGCCGAGTCAAAGCGTTCCATCATGCTTTCCCCTTTCTTTTGCTTTGCTAAATAATATGTGTACAAGTTTCCGCTTAGAACGGACAAGACCGAATTTCAATAAACTTCTTGCACAATTCAAAAAAATATAGTAATATATAGAAGATTAATAAATCCTCAGAAAGAAGGCTAATAATGAGTAAGAAAAAAAGCAGATTCTTTTTTGACAACCGTTATATCCTGATCTCCTTCGGTGCAACCGCAGGGCTTATGCTCATTGTCTATCTTTGCACACAGGTTTTCCCCTTCGGAGACAACACGGTTCTCAGAATGGATCTTTATCACCAATACGGTCCGCTTTTCAGCGAACTTTACGACAAAATCTTCAGTGGCGGTTCGCTCAAGTATTCCTGGACAAGCGGCCTCGGAAGCTGTTTCCTCGGGAACTACTTCAACTATCTTTCGAGCCCCATCGGAGCAATTGTTGTTTTCTTCGGCCATAATCACGTCCCCGAAGCGATTGCGGCAATGGTTCTCATCAAGGCGGCGCTTTCATCCGCAACTTTTACTTACTATCTGAAAAAGTCACTTCACAGCCAGTCTCCGGTTTCGGTTGCATTCGGAATTCTTTATTCCTTCTGCGCTTACATGCTTGCATATTACTGGAACGTCATGTGGCTTGACGCAATGGTTCTTCTTCCACTCATTCTTCTCGGAATCGAAAGAATTCTTGACCACGGAAAAATCGGACTTTACACGACCGCTCTTGCGCTCTCGCTGTTTTCAAACTACTATATGTCCTATATGCTTTGCATTTTCTCGGTCATTTACTTCTTCTATTACTGCATTATCAATCCGAACGGAAGCAATGTGATAAGCGCCGATTACAAGAAAGAACATCCGAAGGGACTTCGCAGAAAACTTCGCAACAGCAGATTCTTCCACGGCGGAGTTCTTTTTGCCGCCGGTTCGATTCTTGCCGCCGGACTCATGGCTTTTGCTCTCGTTCCGACATATAAAGTTCTTCAGAGTTGCTCTGCAACTTCGGGTTCTTTCCCGGACGAAATCAAAACATACTTCACTTTTTTTGATTTCTTTGCAAACCACTTCGGAAGTCTTTCAACAACAATCAGAAGCAGCGGAGACGATGTTGTTCCAAACGTTTACTGCGGCGTTCTCACAATGATTCTTGCCGTTCTTTATTTCTTCACGAAGTCGATTTCAAAGAAGGAAAAGTTTGCAACAATCGGTCTTCTCGGACTTTTCTATGTTTCCTTCAATTTCAACTTTTTGAACTATGTCTGGCACGGAATGCACTTCCCGAACGACCTTCCCTACCGTTTTTCGTTCATGTATTCCTTCATCCTTCTTGTGATGGCATACAAAACATTCATCAGACTCAGGGAGTTTTCCGCAAGACAGATCGGACTTGCCGGTGCCGCACTTGTTTTCTTCGTTGTCCTTGTTGAAGAAAACAAATCAAAGAATGTCGGGGACGGAACGATTTATCTCACTCTTATCTTCGCCGTTTTCTATGTTCTTCTCATGACCGTTTTCAAGGACAAACGATACTTTGCCGGCTCGCTCGCCATTCTTCTTTGCATCTGTGTCTGCAGCGAAGTCATAATCTGCGACACAAGCGCATTCCCGAATGCAATCACAAAATCTTCATATGAAGATGACTATAAAGATTTCAGAGAAGTCAAAGAATACATTGATCAAAACGAAAAGGATCCGTTTTACAGAATGGAACTCACCTATCTGAGAACACGCATGGATAACTGCTGGTTCGGCTACAACGGCGTTTCGGTCTTTTCCTCGATGGCTTATGAAAGACTTGCAAAACTTGAAGACCATCTCGGCATGATGAGCAACCGCATAAACAGTTATACTTATAACGCTCAGACTCCGGTTTATAACATGATGCACTCACTCAAATACATCGTCAACAACACAACGCCGAACGTTCTTGAAAACAACAAGTACTACAGCGATTATATGACCGGAAACAACTTCCACGCATATAAGAACAATTACTGTCTTCCTCTCGGTTTTTGCGTTGACGGAAGCATTGAACAATGGAACCACGAAAAAGACATCACAAACCCCGATCCGTTTCAGGTTCAGAATGACTTTTTCAAGAAGGCCACCGGAGAGGATAAAGACGTATTTATCAACGTTCCGTTTGACTACATTAATTACACAAACGTTCAGCCGTTCACCGAAAGCCTCGATCAGGGCGATTTCCGTTACACAAAAAGCGAGAGCGACACCGACGGCAGCGCAACTTTCAGACTCACAACCAAAGAGGCCGGAAACTACTATGTCTATTACTACGTTGACGGCGCAGACTCGAAGGAAGTTACAATCACCGACCAGATCGGAACAATTACCCACTCCGCAACTCAGGACTGCCTTCTTGACATCGGAACGCTCGACAAGAATCAGACCGTTTCAATTAATATCCCGTTTGAAAAAGACAGCGGCGGAATGAAACTTTATGTTTACAGAATCGACAACGATGTTTTTGAAAAGGGATACAACAAACTTTCAAAGAACACAATGACCGTAACTTCATTTGAGGATACTTCTATTTCGGGAACATTCAAAGCAGACAGCAACTGTGTTCTTTATACATCTATTCCTTATGATGAAGGCTGGACGGTTACACTTGACGGAAAAGAAGTTCCCGAAAGCGAAATCGTCAAAATCGGCGATGCTCTCATCGGCGTCAAAGTTTCAAAAGGCGACCACGAAATCAGCTTCAACTATGAGCCCGTCGGTCTCAAGGCCGGTATAACAATTTCCGCTTTCTTTGCCGTTCTTGCACTTCTTGCAATCATTCTTCATCTTCTCAAGAAAAAGCTTCGCAAGAAGCCGTCAAAGAAGCCGGTTTATGCACCCGTTGACAACAGCGTTGACTATTCGGTATACATCGGAGAAGGAGACGACAGCAAACCGGAAACAACCGTCTCTCCCGCTTCCGCCGAGCCTGTTCGGGTTGAAACAATCGAGCTTCCGCAAGTTCAGGCACATGAAAGCCACGCCGACGACGAACCCGTGAAGGAAATCTTCTCTCCGGATGATTACAAAAGAGACGTTCACAAAGAAATTTTTGCTCCGGCAGAAAAGCCCACGCCTATTGAATCGGTCACGGCAAAAGAATGGAATGAAATCTTTGGAGAAAGGAAGTAATTCCGAATAAGCTCACCGCTCTGCCGAAATAACGACAGAGCGGTTTTTTAACTTGAGGTGTTTTTATGAAACTTATAATTATCAGGCACGGCGACCCGAATTATGCAATCGACTCGCTGACAAAAAAAGGAAAAAAAGAAGCTTTTCTTCTTTCGGAAAGAATTGAAAAACTTAATCCGGATTATATTTACTGTTCACCGCTCGGAAGAGCAAAAAAGACAGCAAAAATCGGAACAAAGCGAATTGACAAAAAAATCACCGTTCTTCCGTGGCTTAGGGAATTCGACGCAAAAATTCATTTGGATTCGGGCAACGTAATTTGTTGGGACAGACTCCCGTCCGAATGGACAAAAATCGACGAACTTTATACAACAAACTGGGTTAACGCTGAAAAATACAAAGAAGGAAATGTCAGGAACGAATATGAAAAAGTTTGCAAAGAACTTGACAACCTTTTGAAAAATCACGGATATGAACACGACGGACGCATTTTTAAGGCCATAAAACCCAACCATGACACAATAGTCTTTTTTTGTCATTTCGGAGTCGAATGTGTTCTTCTCAGCCACATTCTTTCGGTAAGTCCGATGCCGTTTTGGCATAATTTTGCGGCTCTTCCGACTTCTGTGACAACTCTTGTTACGGAAGAAAGAGAAAAGGGAATTGCCTCTTTCCGAATTCTTTCTTTCGGAGACCTCAGTCATCTGTACAAAGGCGGTGAAGAGCCGTCATTCGCCTGCCGCTTTTGCGAGTGTTATAATGACAAGACGCGCCACTGATTTTTGTTGAATAGTGACGAAAACGCTCCGCAGAAGTGAAAAATTATTGACATCGAAGGCTTAAACGAATATAATTAAATGAACGTTTAAATACGTATAACCAGAGAGGAGAAAAACAATGAACACAGAATACTCATCACTTTTCACTCCTTGGAAGATCGGCAACGTTGAAATCAAAAACAGAATTGTTCTTTGCCCGATGGGCGGAACGTCTCTTTTTGGTTGGATGGAACCGAACCATTTTGACAAGGAATCAGCAAAGTTCTTTCTTGAAAGAGCGAAGAACAATGTCGGCCTCATCATCCCCGGCATTGCGCCGCTCAAAGACACAATCGGCAACCGCTGGCTTTATCAGAACAAAAAAATGTTCAAAGAACTCAAGGTTTTCATGGACGAAATTCATAAGACGGGAGCAAAGCTTTTTGTTCAGCTCACAGCCGGCTTCGGACGTTCTTTTGCAATTACCGATCCGCTTGCAAAGCTTTATAACACTCCCCTTCGCACACTTATGAAACCCGTTCTTGACCTTAGCTACCTTTGCGCAAGTCCGAGCGAACTTCCGTCACGCTGGGCAGAAAACGTCACCTGCCGCGCACTTTCAAAAGCCGAAATCGAAGAAATGGTTGAAGCTTTTGCAAAAACGGCCGCTCTTTGCAAGGAAGCAGGCGTTGACGGCGTTGAAATTCACGCCGTTCACGAAGGCTATCTTATTGACCAGTTCACAATGAAATATACAAACAAGCGTACCGACGAATACGGCGGCTCGTTTGAAAACCGTTATCGTTTCCCCGTTGAAATAGTAAAACGCGTCAAGGCTGTCTGCGGAAACGATTATCCGGTTTCGCTTCGCTATTCGGTTCTTTCAAAAACAAAGGATTTCTGCTACGGTGCTCTTCCCGGTGAGGAAGGTTACACGGAAGTCGGCCGTGACATGGAAGAAAGCGAAAAGGCCGCAAAGTATCTTCAGGATGCCGGATATGACATGCTCAACGCCGACAACGGCACTTACGACGCATGGTACTGGGCTCATCCGCCGGCGTACATGCCGCAAAACTGCAACCTCGACGATGTTGCTCATATCCGTGAATTTGTTGACATTCCCGTTGTCTGCGCCGGAAGAATGGAACCCGACGTTGCCGCAAAGGCAATTGAAGAAGGAAAAATTGACGCAATGGGCGTTGCCCGTCAGTTCCTTGCCGATCCGGCCTGGATTTCAAAACTGATGAGCGGAAAACTTGAAGATATTCTTCCCTGCATCTGTTGCCACAACGGTTGCTTCAACATGGCTCATTATAAAGGTCATGCAAACGACCAGGACTTCAGCGATTCGGCTCACATGGCCCGCTGCGCCCTTAATCCGCAGACAATGCAGAGCGGAAAATATAAAATTGTCAAAGCTTCAAAAATCAAGAACATTGCCGTAATCGGCGGAGGCATCGGCGGAATGGAAGCGGCAAGAGTTCTTGCGCTTCGCGGCCACAAAGTCACGATCTACGAAAAGAGCGACAAACTCGGCGGAATTTTCATCGCCGCAGCCGCTCCGTCATACAAAGAGAAGGACAGAGACCTCATTGAATGGTACAAGCGCGAAATCGCAAAGCTTCCGATAACCGTCAAGCTCAACACCGAAGTTAAGGACATCAACTCACTCGGCGCAGATGAAATCATTGTTGCAACCGGCTCAAAGGCAAGAAAAATTCCCGTTAAGGGAGCCGAGCTTGCAATGGATGCAACCGAATTTCTCCTCGGCGAAAAGACCGTCGGAGACAAAGTTGTAATCGTCGGAGGAGGTCTCACCGGCTGCGAAATTGCGTATGACCTTTATCTCCACGGAAAGAAACCGGTCATTGTTGAAATGAAGGATGACCTTGTTGCGGTCAAAGGCGTCTGCCTTGCAAACTCAAGTTTCCTTCGCGATTTCTTCAAAACGAACAAAGTTCCCGTTTATCTTGAAACAAAACTCGGCGAGGTTCTTCCCGACGGAATCATTGCAACAGACAAGAGCGGAAAGAGCTTTAAGATTGACGGCGACAGTGTAATTCTTTCAGTCGGCTACATTCCGACACCGCTCGCCGTTGAAGGAAAGAACGTTCACGTTATCGGCGACGCAGATAAAATCGGCAACCTTCGCACCGTAATTTGGGGTGCCTGGGACGTTGCGATGAAGCTTTGATTTCCGGACGAATGGAATCGTTCAGAGAAAAAGCCGTAAGATTGCTTTTTGAAAATCAAGATGAAAAGTACCGGGATTTTAACAGCAAACTGATTCCCGGAATTGATCAGAAAAGTGTTATCGGGGTCAGAGTTCCCGAAATCAGAAAAATTGCAAAAGAACTCTTCCGTGAAGGCGGATACGAAGATTTTTTCGCTTCCCTTCCGCATGAATATCACGAAGAAAATCTTCTTCATGCAATGCTGATTGAACTTTTCAAAGATTTTGATAGGGCTGTTTTTGAAACGGAACGTTTTCTGCCGTACATAACCAATTGGGCGGTTTGTGACTGCTTTTCGCCGAAGTGCTTCAAAAAGAACAAAGAACGTTTGCTTGAAAAAATATTGCTTTGGATAAAAGCGGACGACACATATACCCTTCGCTTTGCAATGAAAATGCTTATGACGTATTTTCTTGACGATGATTTTAAAGATGAATATCTTGAATCGGTTGCCATTGTTCAAAGCGATGAGTACTATCTGAAAATGATGCAGGCATGGTTCTTTGCAACGGCACTTGCAAAGCAATATGAAAAAACCGTTCCCCTTCTTGAAAAACACGTTCTTCCTGTTTGGGTACACAACAAGACGATTCAAAAAGCAATTGAAAGTTTTCGTGTTACCGATGAACACAAAGCGTATCTCAGAACTTTAAAAAGAAAATAACAACTGGTTAAAACCCGGCAGAAAATTCCTGCCGGGTTTTTTCCAGTTTTAATTGTTCATTTGAATTTTCGGACAACCATTTAAAACACTTCTGTAATTAATCCAACATTTTGTCATAATTTGTATTGACTTTCCCGCCAAAAAGTTGTAAAATACGCACGATAGACATTTGTACATTTTGTCGAAAAATTTTAAAACAATATATTTTTAAATGTACAAGTTTCAGAAAAGATTGTCCGTTATACGTTACGGACGCAGAATGGGGTAATGGAAATGAACAAAAAATTAATCAGTATTTTTCTTGCGGTGATAATGCTTGTCACGGCCGTTCCGATGACAGCGTTCGCAAAAGAAGAAAGCTATCCCGTTGTCATCAACTCGGGATATTCTTCGTCTCAAATTTTTATGTTTGACGACGAAGGAAATATCGACCACAAAGTTTGGGGGCTCGACATCGGCGGAATTCTCACAAAGGCTCTCAAAGATATTCCGTATCTTACCGCCGCAAATCTTGAATATTTTGTCAGCAAAAATCCCGACAAAATTTATAAGCAGATTTGCAAAACAGTCAACAGCGCCGTTGACGAAATGAAGCGCAACCCGGACGGAACTCCGAAATATAACACCGGAGCATGGCCGACAAAGCCCGAAGAAAGCAACATGAAATATGTCTATGACAACCTTGAAACGAACGAATATATTCAGGGAACGATTCATGAAAAAAGATATACACCGATTCTCTGCAAAAAAATCGGTGCGGAAAACGTTTTTCAGTTTTCAACAGACTGGCGTCAGGAAATAATTCTTTGCGCACGCGATCTCGGCAAGTATATTAAATCGGTTCTTGATTACACCGGAGCAAAAAAGGTCAATATTTTCAGTGAAAGTCACGGCGGACAGACTACCGGAACTTTCATTTCCCTTTGTTCGATTGTTGACAAAGGCGGCGAAGCGGCAGAAAAACTCGCTTCACTCCTCGGAATGAAAACGAGCGACCTTAAAACTATCTTCAACCTTGATTACGTCAACAACGCTGTTTTGAATTCACCGGCAATCGGCGGTGTTCAGATTGCATATGATATTATTTCAGGTCAGATGCACGCAGACATCACAAGAATCCTTGAATTTTATGAATATGCAAACAACCCGCTTTATGAAATCTTTGGCGGCGACGAATATATGTGGGAAGCCGAATACGAATGGCTCATTGCCTTTGCAAAGCTCGACAAAACGAACGGATTCCTCAACAAAATTGTTCAAAATGATGAACTTATGTATAATATCGTTCTGCCCTTCGGAAGTCTTTGGGATTTTGTCGATACCGATCATTACGAGGAGATCAAGGCCTCAAAGCTCAACACACCCGAAAGGCAGGCAGCCTTCGCACCGATTATTAAAAATACCGACTATTCGCATTACTATGTAATGCCGTATGTTGACGAAAATCTCTCATATGCAAGAAGCAAGGGCGTTAATGTTAACATTGTTTGCGGAACGGACATCACCCCTGCAACAGGTTCTCCGGTCAACAGCGACTGCCTTGTTGCAACTAAAACCGCTTCGGGCGCAAAAGTTGCCGATTACGGTTATCGTTTCAGCAACGGTTACACAACCGACGTTAAAGATCCTCTCGTCAATTGCACAAATAAAGCGCACAACCACGTTTCCCCCGGAATGAATGTTGACGCAGCATACGGATATCTTCCGGAAAACACATGGTACATTGAAGGTCAGTTCCACGCACAGTATGCATTTGACAGCTATGCGCTCGCTCTCACAGACAAGCTCCTCCTCACAAAGGATCTTACCGACGTTCGCTCGGATGCAAATTTCCCGCAGTTTGAAACTACTTACAACGCAAAATGCGGTGTTCACGCAAAATTTGACAAGTCGCTTAACGGCAGAGCTTCGGAAAAAGACACAGCTCTTATCATTGAAAACCTTTCAAAGAAGAGCGGAATTGAACTTGTTTCAATCAAGGTTGAAGGCTCGGACATTGCGTTTGAAAACGTTGCCGGAAAGAAAATTTCAATCGGCGAAAAGATCAGCCTTCCCATTACCGGTTCGGTTAAGGAAAAAGGTATGACAAACTTTACTGTTACAATTTATTATCTTGAAGACAATTCCCTTTTCTCAATCGATTCAAGAAGATTCAATTTTTCGGTTGACAACACCGAACTTGCAAATTACGACGCTTCAAAACCGCTCACGAAAGCTAAAACAAGTCCTGTTTACATATCAAGTTCGGACATAAACGAAACTCTTTCTAATTATGATTTTTCAATTCAAATCAAAGCAATCATTCTCTCAATGGTTCACATTCTGACAACGGTCGTTGAAATAATTAAGAAAGTTGCGTCAAAATAAAATCCGCAACAGCAAAGGACAGCAGTTTTTTATGAACTGCTGTCCTTTTGATTTTATTCAGTCAACTGAAACATTATTACAGTTTTTGGCTTTGATTTTTTTGTCGCCGGGTAGCTTATTGCCCTTCATCAATATTTCATCCGTTGATTCGGCCGAAACGCAAAAGCCCGAAAATTCTTTAAATTCATTGCCGATTATTTTTATATTCTTATGAACCGCACCTTCATAGACAGCGTTTTCCGGTTTTATCAGTATCGGTGTTTGGCCGCAGTAATCAATGATATTATTTTCAATTGTAACATCCCGACACATTCCGCTTTCAAACCAACTTTTTGCATCATCCGAAAGAAGAATTGAACTCATTGATGTGCTTACAAATCGATTATTATTAATTTTGACTTTTCCGCGCGTAGTGATCAAAAGTCCCCTGGTTATTATTTTTTTAAGAATGTTATTTTCAAAATCAAGTTCGGGACAGGCACTTACGTCTTCGATAACATCGCCCACAACCGCATCATCGGTTTTTCTTAATGTGAGCTTTATATTATACTCGTCAATCATCTCCGAGTTTTCAATTACGGTTTGACCTTTCTCAAGGAGAGTTTTCGGATCAATGAACGCAATCGTATCTCCGGAACGAAGCGGATTAAATCCGAACGTTTGAGGATGCATAAAACGAACCGTTATTTCGGTTTCGGTCTTATCAACAATTTTGAAATGAACACCGTGAACATTAAGGCAATCATCCCCTGCCCCGTCAAAAACGCTGTTTCTTACAGAAACTTTTCCCCTGCACATGCACAATTGAATGAAGTCGGCAACCGACGCCATTTTTCTGGCAGAACCGCTTTCCGGTGCAAAAACGAGGTCTTCGGCGTCAATGTTTTCCGTATCCTGAGCAACCAAAGCGAGCGAATAATTAAAACGCTGACTAATACTTTTAAGTGAAATATTTCGGCATTTATTAACGAATATGCCGGCGTACTGCCTTCTCACATCGTAGACATAAAATCGGTCGCCTTTTTTAAATCTGAAGGTTGCGGGATACACGGCACGAATACGATTATTTCCGATGTCTGCAACACGGCACGACGAAGAAAGCGGATGCAGAACACGTTCGATTTTTTCGGGTGTTTCCTCACGTATCAGACCTATCCAATTTGCTCGCTTCGCTTTCTTATCGGAAACAGCCTTATAGTCCTTTCCGAGGAAAACAAGCTCTTTGTTTTCAACTATATAACGGCTTTCGGCATCTATTTCAAAATCAACGCTGCATAATCTTTTATCAACGACTTTCAACTCATGCATATCGGGAGCGACGTGACGAATTTCAAGATTTTTCAACTCAACGTTTTTGCAGTTTTCAAGAGCGATATTTGTAACCTTCCCGTCAATAACAAAAACAGAATTGTTTGCGTCAAACACAAGATTTGAAATACCCTCAAAATAAAACGGTACGGCATTAATATGAGGAGTTTCATCCGGTTCAAATTCCTTTTTGCCGACCGTGTTTGTAATGACCAGCTTATGCTTTTCGCACTTTTCGCCGTCAATATAATATGTTCCTTTTTCAAAAATGACTGTCTTTTGCTTTTCGATTTTCCTCAAATCGTTGAGAAGTGACGAAAGTTCGGTTGTTACGTCATGCCCCGGATGAATATTATAATCAGCAGCATATATTTTTTCCATAATTACCTCCGTTGTGATTAGTTACAATTAAGGCCGTTTGTGATGGGTTAAGAGAGCTACCGTCTCAACGGTATTACCTTTTTCCCACAAGAGCCGCCTTACCTCTTGTCCATCACGATATATCGGAAAATTAAACTCTATCGACTTCAAAGGCATCTCTGACTCTCCATTAGGATATATCTGAATTTCCTTTATTAGATAAGTTATAAGGCTTTTCTTTTCCTCGTCACTTA